>NZ_JOCT01000011.1 GCF_000717875.1 Streptomyces sp. NRRL S-455 | reverse complement strand
CCCCGGTACCCGCCCCCACCGCCATGCCACCGGGCGAACTCCCGGGCCCCGCCACCCCGGCCGCCGCCGGTCCCGGCACCGGCCATCGCCGTACGATCCTCGCCGCCGTGGCGGCGACGGTCGCGACAGCCGGTGCCGTCGTGGGAATCCTGCTGGCGACGCAATCGGGCTCGCCGGGCGGCGAGAATCCCCGCGCGGGATCCTCGGCGTCCGCACCGCCCGCCACCGGCCCCACTCCCTCGTCCACCGTCGAGGGGACGTCCAGGCCGCGGACGCTGCCGCCGGGCGTGCGCCGGGAGGCCGGTGGGTTCGCCTGGGCGACACCGGACGGCTGGCGCCGGGACGTCAAGACGGGCGCGGAGGTGCACTACACCTCCCCGGACGGCACACAGGAACTGGTCGGCAAGTCGTCCCTGGCCCGCGGCAACCTCCTTCGGACCTGGCAGACCTCGGAACGCAGCGCCAACCAGGGCCAGGACTACCGCAAGGTCCGCCTGGAGGAGACGACGTTCCGCGGCCGCCCGGCGGTGGTCTGGGAGTACACCTTCACGCTGAGGGGCGTCCACTGGCACGCCCGCCTGCTCGGCTTCGACGTGGGAGGCAAGTCGTACCAGGTCAACACCTGGTACGAGGCGGGGACCGGAACGGAGGCCCTGCGCGTGTACGAGAAGGTCAAGGACAGCTTCACCGTGCTCTAGACACACGAGAACAGGAAGACGGGAAGACAGGAAAAGGGGCCTGTGGTGCGCGTACCGCGACACGCACCACAGGCCCCGCACACCAGGGGCATGGTGAAAGGACCCCTGAGTGCCCGAAGGTCAGCCCGCCGAGACCTCGTCCCGAGCCCGGGCGGCGTCAGCGGCGCGTCGCCCGCCACCCACCTTCTCCTTCACGAAGGCGATGACGAGGACGAGGGCGGCGACGAGCAGGGAGAGCAGGATGGTGGTGCGTCCGTCGTGTTCGGTGTCGGTGAGCATGTAGCCGAGGATGAAGACGATGAGCGCGGCTGTGGCCCAGGTCAGGTAGGGGTAGAGCCACATCCTCACGACGAGCTTCTCGGGCGCCTCGGCCTTGATGATCTTCCGCATGCGCAGCTGGGAGAAGCAGATGACCAGCCACACGAACAGGGCGACGGCGCCGGAGGAGTTGACCAGGAAGAGGAAGACCGAGTCCGGGAACTTGTAGTTGAAGAAGACGGCGACGAAGCCGAACGCGACGGAGGCGAGGATGGCGGTGCGTGGCACGCCGCTGCCGGTGGTGCGGGCGAAGGACTTCGGTGCGTCGCCGCGCCGGCCGAGGGAGAAGGCCATGCGGGAGGCGGTGTAGAGGCCGGAGTTGAGGCAGGACAGCACGGACGTCAGGACGATGAAGTTCATGATCTGGCCGGCGTGGGGGATGCCGAGGGAGTCGAGGGCGGCGACGTAGGAGCCGTCCTTGGTGATGGACTTGCTGTCCCAGGGCAGGAGCGAGACCACGACGAAGATCGAGCCGAGGTAGAAGACGGCGACGCGCCAGATGATGCTGTTGGTGGCCTTGGTGACGGCCTGCTGGGGGTTCTCGGACTCGCCGGCGGCCAGGGTGGCGATCTCGCTGCCCATGAAGGAGAAGACGACCAGGAGGACGCCGGTGAGGATGGCGCCGGGTCCGTTGGGCAGGAAGCCGCCGTGTGCGGTGAGGTTGCTCAGTCCGGCCTGGTCGCTGTCGACGCCGGGGAGCAGGCCGAAGACGGCGAGTCCGCCGATGACGATGAAGGCGGCGATCGCGACGACCTTGATGCCGGCGAACCAGAATTCGAACTCGCCGTAGGAGCCGACGGAGACGAGGTTGGTGGCGGTCAGTACCACCATGACGATCAGGGCCCAGGCCCACTGGGGTACGGCCGGTATCCAGCCTTCCAGGATCACGGCGCCGGCGGTGGCCTCGACGGCCAGGACGACGACCCAGAAGAACCAGTACAGCCAGCCGATGGTGAAGCCGGCCCAGGGGCCGAGCGCGCGGTCGGCGTGTGCGGAGAAGGAGCCGGAGGTGGGGTTGGCGGCCGACATCTCGCCCAGCATCCGCATCACCAGCACCACGAGCGTGCCGACGAGGGCGTAGGAGAGGAGGATGCCGGGTCCGGCGGTGGCGATACCGGAGCTGGACCCGACGAACAGGCCCGCGCCGATGACACCGCCGATGGCGATCATCGACAGGTGACGGTTCTTGAGCCCGGCCTGCAACCCGGAGTCATGCGCCCCGGGTTCTCCGGGCCTTCCGGGATCGTTTCCAGTCATCTTCGTCGTCGGCTGCGAGGTCATGGAGCGGACTTCCTTTGTGCCGGGGAGCTGCTTCTCGCACGAACCGCACGACCACGGGGTGTGTCGCGGCGTGACGGTGTGCAGGGGCTCGTCGAGCGGGTGCACGAACCGGTCCAGTGAATCGGAGGTGAACGCTTAAGGGAACCTTTGAATCGAGATTTTTACTTGAGGTTCTCCTGAGCTTCCGTAATGTGCCTCACATTCGACTCAAGTTCTCCTCAGCGCCACCCCGCGCGCTTTCCCCGAAACGCCCGTGTCACACTCGTCCCATGCGCGTGTACCTCGGCTCGGACCATGCGGGCTACGAACTCAAGAACCACCTCGTCGAATGGCTGAAGGGGGCGGGTCACGACCCCGTCGACTGCGGCCCGCACATCTACGACGCCCAGGACGACTACCCGCCCTTCTGCCTCCGTGCGGCGGAGAGGACGGCCGCCGACCCGGATGCCCTCGGCATCGTCATCGGCGGCTCCGGCAACGGTGAGCAGATCGCCGCGAACAAGGTCAAGGGCGTTCGTGCGGCCCTCGCCTGGAGCGAGGAGACGGCGGCGCTCGGCCGCCAGCACAACAACGCCAACGTCGTCGCCGTGGGCGCGCGCATGCACTCGCAGGACGAGGCGACGAAGTTCGTGGAGATCTTCCTCGGCACGCCGTTCTCCGGTGACGAACGTCACATCCGCCGGATCGACATGCTCAAGGCGTACGAAACGACGGGTGACCTGCCGCCCATCCCCCCGCACCACCCCCAGCAGTAACGCAGCGCTGCCCCCCGGCACCCGCGAGGCCCACGCCTGCCCGGCCGCTGATGCCGGGCGGCGCCGGGCAGAGAGGCGGATCGCCCCCCCCATGGAGCACGCGGGCCCCGCGCCCGCCCAGGACACCGGGCCGGGCGGGTGGCTGGGAGAGCTCCTCACGGGACCCGCGGCGGAGCGGGAGGGCGACGATCACAGGAGAAGCCGTGCCGGAAGGCCACACCATCCACCGCCTGGCCCAGGACTACGCCCGCGCCTTCCTCCACACCTCGCCCAGGACAACCAGCCCCCAGGGCAAGTTCACCGACGCCGCAGCCCTCCTCACCGGCACGGAACTCACCCACACGGACGCCCACGGCAAACACCTCTTCCTCGGCTTCCGTGACGTCGGCTGGATCCACATCCACCTCGGCCTCTTCGGCAAGGTCACCTTCGGCCCGGCCCCGGTGCCCCCGCCCACGGACACCGTGCGTCTCCGCCTCGCGAACGACACCATGTACGTCGACCTCCGGGGCCCCACCACCTGCGCCCTGATCACACCCCCGGAGAAGCAGGCGATACACGATCGCCTGGGCCCCGACCCCCTCCGCGACGACGCCGACCCGGACACCGCGTACCGCCGCATCACCCGCAGCCGTACGACGATCGCCGCCCTCCTCATGGACCAGAAGGTCATCGCCGGCGTGGGAAACGTCTACCGCGCGGAGGTCCTCTTCCGGCACCGCGTCGACCCGTACCGCGCCGGCAAGGACATCACCCCGGCGCAGTGGGACGCGATCTGGACCGATCTGGTCGAGCTCATGCACGAGGGCGTCCGCAACAACCGCATCGACACCGTCCGCCCGGAACACGCCCCGGAGGCGATGGGCCGCCCGCCCCGCGTGGACGACCACGGCGGCGAGGTGTACGTCTACCGCAGGGCCAACCAGCCCTGCCACATCTGCGGCGGCGAGATCCGCACCGCCGACCTCGCCGCCCGTAATCTCTTCTGGTGCCCGACCTGCCAGCGTTGAACGCCCCCGCCCTGGACGCCGGCCCGGAACACCCGCCCGTCAGAAACCGTGCGGCAACCACGGCGCCGTCACGCCGGCCCCGAAACCCACCGAAGCCTCCGCCACGGCCCCCCGCCGCAACTCCCGCACCCGCCCCGCCGCCTGCAACGCCGCGAGGCTCACCCCACCGAGATACGCCGCGCCCAGCTCCCGCACGGACAACGCGACATCCGCCGCATCCGCCGTACGCTCACAGGACGCCCCCTTCGCATCCCCGCTCAGCCGCCAACGACCGGCGTTCCAGGGGCAGAACGTGTCCTCCACCTCGAACACCACGTCCACCGGCGTCTGATACGTGCGCGCCTCCAACGCGGCTCCGACATCCACCGGCCGCACGTACAGCGAATCCCGCAGCCGCGGCTGGCACCGCCGTATGTCGGACACCATGTACTGCCACGCGTCGTCGACCGGCCGCCCCCGGATCACCAGCTTCGAGGTCAGGTCGATGCCGAACAGGAACCGCCACAACGCCGCGTCCGCCGCGGGGTCCAGCGCGACCGAGTCCCTGAGGACCACCGTGCCCTCGGGACCGGCAGTCTCCCAGCCCGGCTTGACGCTGAACCGCGCGTACCCGACCGTCTCGCCGTCCCGCTCCGCGAGGACGCACTGCAGCGGCGACGCCCCTTCCCGCTCGCTCTCCGGGTCGAGCAGCCCGAGCCGCTCCCACCCGGGAAGCCGTGCGAGCAACCCCGGCCGCGACGGCAGCCGCGCGTACACGGACTCGCACACATCGAGGACGTCGGCGGGAACGGCGTACCGCACCCGTACAGCGTCCGTACCTTCGGGCAGCGACGACAGCCGTACCCGACTCGTGTCGACCTCGGCGTTCAACTGGAAGGTGGCGGCGCCGTACCCGAAACGACCGTAGATCGCCGGCTCGGAAGCCGTGAGCACGGCCAGCGGCTCACCCCAGGAGCGGACGTCGTCCAGCTGCCGCCGCATCATGGACGTCAGGACGCCGCGCCGCCGGTGCGTGGCGGCCACGCAGACCATCGTGACGCCCGCGGCCCGCACCGAGGCGCCGCCCGGCACGGCGAGCCGGAAGCTGAACGCCCCCGCCGTCCCCACGCAGTCGTCCCCGTCCCACACGCCGATCGAACGGTCGAACTCGGTCAGCGAGTTCCACAACTCCCGCTCCTCGGTGGCCTCCGGCACCCCGCCGAACGCCCGGATGAGAGTGTCGTACCACTTGTCCCAGTCGTCCCGCCGGAGCACCCGCAGGGTCGCCGCGGAGTCGGTCGCGTCAGTCGCCATGAGCCATGCCTACCAGGGCTCGGCAGGACCAGCGAGGCAATTTCTCCCGGGCGGCGGCGGGGCCGCACGTGGTGAAGTTCACTGTGAAGTCGGCCCTCGGACGGGGGACAAGTGGGACCTCCCGTGCCAAGCGGCTGGTCCGATGGATAGGGTCCCGAACTAATGGCATCAGGACGAGAGCGGCGCGCGGCAGCCGACACGTTCACGGCCCGGTTGAAGAAGCAATGGCACCGGGCCCGCGTCGGTGTGCGCCGAGCCGCCGTGGACTACTTCCGCGGCAACGGCTCGGACTGGATCGCCCTGGTCGGCCTGTTGCTGACCGTCCCGCTGATCGCGGCGGCGACCCTGGCCAACTCGGTGTGGTTCTCGCCGGCCGCGCTGGTCCTGCCGGTCGTCGTGGGCGGTCTGTTGCTGCGTCCGGCGAGCCTGCTCGGTCTGTACGCGGCCGCGGCCACGGCGCTGATCGTGGAGTCGGTGCGGCTCGGCCCCTACACGGAGGGGCCGTCCAGGGTCACCCCCGGTGTCGTGCTCGTGGTCGCGGCCTGTGGTTTCTTCGGCCTGCTGCTGGCCCAGTTCCGCAGCCGGGTCGGTGTGCCCTGGCGGCGCGGCGGAACCATGCTCTTCGACCTGCGCGAACGCATCCGGGTCCAGAGCAAGTTGCCCGACCTGCCCGACGGCTGGCACCGGGAGATGGCGCTGCGCCCGGCGGGCGGTCAGTCCTTCTCGGGCGACTTCGTGGTCGCGGCGCGCACCAACGGCGGCCGTACGCTCGAGGTCGTCCTGACCGACGTCTCCGGCAAGGGCATGGACGCGGGCTCCCGTGCCCTTTTGCTGTCCGGCGCGTTCGGCGGCCTGCTGGGCTCCCTCCCGCCGCACGCCTTCCTCCCCGCCGCGAACGGCTATCTGCTGCGCCAGGACTGGGACGAGGGCTTCGCGACCTCCATCCATCTGGTCCTCGACCTGGACTCCGGCGACTACGAGTTGTACTCCGCCGGCCATCCGCCGGGCCTGCAGCTCAGCGCGGGCAGCGGCCGCTGGGAGGAGAAGGCGGCCGAGGGCCCGCTCCTCGGGGTGTACGACGGCGCCCAGTTCGACCCCGTGAAGGGTTCGCTCCGCCCGGGCGACGTCCTCATGCTGTTCACGGACGGCCTGGTGGAGACCGCCGACCGCGACATCGTCGAGGGCATCGACCGTCTCACCGGCGAGGCCGACCGCTACGTGCCCGGCGGCTTCCACGGCGCCGCCTGGCACCTCATCGAGGCAGTGGCCAAGGACGTCAACGACGACCGGGCCCTGCTGCTGATCTGCCGAGAGGGCCCGACGGCTGCCGCCATCCGCTGAGACGGGTCCGGCCAGGACGGCACCCGGCGTCGCGCGGGGCGACACTGAAGAGGTGACCGAGACACCCCGCACCCCGATGAACCTGGCCCAGATCGAAGCCACCGCCCGCGCCGCGCACGCCGGCCAGACCGACAAGGCGGGACGGCCGTACGCCGACCATCTGAGGGCCGTCGCGGAGGGCGTACGGGCCAGGGGCGGCGACGAGGAGCAGATCGCGGCGGCCTGGCTGCACGACGCCGTCGAGGACGACGCGCTCTCCGCGCGGTGGCTGCGCGAGGCCGCGCTGAGCAGCCGTACCAAGGACATCGTCCTGGCGGTCACCAAGCGGGCGGGGGAGCCGCCCGAGGCGTACGCCGCGCGGATCCTCGCCACGCCCGGCGCGTTGCTGGTGAAGGAGGCGGACCTGGCGCACAACGCCGACCCGGCACGCCTCGCGGTACTGGATGAGGCCACCCGCACACGACTGACCGAGAAGTACGCACGGATGCGCGCACTTCTCGGTCTCGTCAGGTGAGTTCCGCTGCGAGGGTCAGGCGTTGACCTTCTCGCGCTCGCGCCGTTCGGCGCTCTGGCGTTCGCGGGCCAGCTCGGCCGCGTCCCGCTTGAAGGCCCACTCCATCTTCGGCTCCATCGCGAACCGGAAGATCCGCTGAACCGGCTTGGTGCACAAGACGGTCACGACGGCCGCCGCGAGGAGGGTCACGAGGATCTCACCGGCCGGCTTGTGCAGCCAGGCCGCCTCGAACCAGCCCTGGTAGTCGCCGGCCTTCACGAGGAAGCCGTGCAGCAGGTAGCCGTAGAGGGTGCCGGCGCCGAGCGCGGTGAACCACATGTGGCGACGCGGCACCCAGGCGAAGAAGCAGGCGGTCAGCACCAGGGAGCAGCCGAACATGGCGAGCACCATGACCGGGCCGGTCCACCACGGCGCGCCGAGCTCCTGGGCGGCGTCCCGGTGGTAGAACCACGCGGTGTTCATGCGGGGCGCCGCCCACCAGCTGAAGGCCAGCGCGGCCGCGAACACGGGCACCGAGGCGATCCGCACCGAACGGCGGCGCACCATGTGGAAGTGCTCGGGCTTCATCGACAGGCCCAGCACGAAGAACGGAAGGAACTGCAGGACGCGCTGGAGGTCCAGGTCGTCCCCGATCTCCGGGCTGACGGAAGCCACCATGGCGATGCCGAGCGCGAGCGGCAGCGGCCAGCGCGCCATCTTCCAGATGGGGGTGGTCATCCGCCAGACGAACAGCGCGACCAGGAACCAGGTCAGGTACCAGGGGTCGAGGAGGCTGATGTCCTGCCCCGGGTCCTCGTCGATCCAGCGCTTGAAGAGCGGGTAGGCCGTCTCGAAGATGATGTACGGCACGGCGACGCCCGTGATCAGGCGCTTCAGCCGGTCGGGCCGCATGTCGAAACTGCGGGAGAAGTAGCCGGAGATGATGATGAACGCCGGCATGTGGAACGCGTAGACGACCTGGTACGCGGCCTCGAGTACCCGGCTGTCGCCCTTGAGCGGCTCCCAGGCGTGGCCCATGGCCACGAGCGCGATCGCCAGGTACTTGGCGTTGTCGAAGAACGCGTCGCGCTGCTTGCCGTTCTGCTTCTTCTGGGGGCTGTGCGGCGAACGCGGGCTCGGCACTCCGTCGGCCGGTGACCGGGCCGGGGGAAGTGGCGCCTTGCGGTCGCCGTTCGGTCGCAGCGAGTTCGTCACAGACCCTCCCACCAGGAGCTCGGGGAGACGATCCGGGACCTCGCTGCGCGTGCGGGGGACGAGGCAGCGTGGAACATCTGAGGCACCCTAGCGTTCCCTGCGGCTATTCGTAAAACGCCGGACGTGAATCCTGGCTATTGGCTCTGGGTACCCCGGATAACGGGAAGTTGACGTCACTGTGGGCGTGATGGCCAACACATCACCCGACGGCGGACAGCGGCGACCACCGGGGCCCTGCTTGTCGCCATACTTCCGGACTAAGCGGTGCATAAGACCAGCAGGCGACTACGGTGGAATGTCCGCCTCCGCGGGGTGGGAGGCCTGGTCGCGGAGGCGTCGAGGAGCCTGTGAGTTCAATTCGAATTAACTGCGAACGCGTTGTGTGGGTACGGAAACGACCGGGAGGAATTCCCTGTGCGGGTGGCCCATCGAATTGCCGTACGAGTCCTTGCCGTTGAGGCGTCGCCGCCGGGTTGGCGCCTGGTGACACAGGCCGTTCCGGACAGAAGTGAGGTGGCCGATGGGTCACCGGCCGCATAGCGGGGCCGGGTTGGTGGCACGATGGTTCTGGCGGGGGTGCGCGGGCGCGCCTCCGGGCCGGGAGAGCGGACCGACCGAGGGTGTGTGATCAGTTGTGGCCATTTCACTGTCAGTGGTGCTGCTGTTGGCGATCATCCTCGTGGTGTTGCTGAGAGGCGGTTCCATCAAGGCCGGCCCCGCGATCGTGGCGGTCCTCTTCGGCTTCTTCCTCGCCTCGACCGGCATGGCCGACGACATCCAGCGGTTCCTCAACTCGATAGCGGAGACCATCAACTCGATCAGCTTCTGACCGGGACCCCGCACGGCCCCCTCCCGAGCCCCGCGCCAAGGGTCTCCGGCACGGGCGGACACGCTCCGCCCGACGACAGATGCGGCCCGTGACCGGGGGAGCCTATGGGGATGGCGCCGCGCGACTCCGACCCGGCGCAGGTGCGCGGGTGCCACTTCGAGGACCGCCCAGGCTCCGGCGGCATGGGCGTGATCACCCGGCACGTTCGGCCTCCGGCCGACGCATCGCGATCAAGGTCGCGCACGTCCGGTACGCGGGCAGCCCGTAAGGCGTGGGAGGTGCCCCATCGCCCCGGGGGACGGCCACCCACAAGGCGGAACGAACCGGCACGTGCTCTGGCCCACGGCACCGCCCGGACCGCGCTGATCTGTCAGCACGCGAGCGCGGGTCGCAAGCCCCAGACGGAGGCAAGATCAAGAGCCGGAGGGGCGCGCGGGGGACACCCCGGCCTGAACACGCCCCCTGTAAAACGATCAGGGCCAGGCCGAGGAATGACCCTCTGACCTGGCCCTGAGCCGTTCAGAGCGGGCGACGGGAATCGAACCCGCGTAGCTAGTTTGGAAGACTAGGGCTCTACCATTGAGCTACGCCCGCACAGCACGCGCCGCAGGTCGGGTGACCGCGGCACAGAAGGCATCGTAGCGGGTAGGACCCCTTCGCCGCACACCGCATTCCCGCCCGGGCCGACGCGGCGGTGGCGCGGACGGAATGCGGAGGCCGCGCTGCTCGTGGGCATGTACCCTACGTGTCGCACCAGACGGGGTGTGGCGCAGCTTGGTAGCGCGTCCGCTTTGGGAGCGGAAGGCCGTGGGTTCAAATCCCGCCACCCCGACCAGCCACCCGATCACCTAGCGTGATCGCCCTCCGGTCACGCAGGTGATCGCCTTTTGGGCGGTGTAGTCGCTGCCGTTACTATGCAAGCTGCACGCCCGTGTGTCTCAGCGTCTGAAGTTCTCCGGGCGGCAGCATCCGCCGGGCCGCTCTGGCCCCGGCAGAAACCAAGAAGTCAGCCACAAGGAGACCGAACCGTGAAGAGCGCCGTGGAGACCCTGAACCCGACTCGGGTTCGGCTCACTGTCGAGGTGCCCTTCGAGGAGCTCAAGGACAGCCTCGACGCGGCGTACAAGAAGATCAACCAGCAGGTCACGGTGAAGGGCTTCCGCAAGGGCAAGGTCCCGGCCCGGGTCATCGACCAGCGGTTCGGCCGCGGTGCGGTGCTGGAGGAGGCCGTCAACGACGCGCTGCCCAAGTTCTACACCGACGCGGTCAACGAGGCCGAGCTCAGCGTGCTGGGCCAGCCCGAGGTCGACATCACGGAGCTGAAGGACGGCGAGACGCTGAACTTCACCGCCGAGGTCGACATCCGCCCGGCCATCGAGATCCCGGACTTCTCCGGCATCGAGGTCGAGGTCGACGCGGTCGAGGTCACCGACGAGGACGTCGACAAGGCCGTCGAGGAGCTGCGCGAGCGCTTCGCCTCCACCACCCCGGTCGAGCGCGCCGCCGAGGACGGCGACGTCGTGACGATCGACCTGGAGGCCAAGGTCGACGGCGAGGTCCTCGAGGACGGCGTCGCGAACGGCGTCTCGTACACCATCGGCTCCGGCGAGCTGCTGGACGGCATCGACGACGCCGTGAAGGGCCTGGAGGCCGGTGGCGAGGCCACCTTCACCTCCGAGCTCAAGGGTGGCTCGGCGGCCGGCAAGGAGGCCGAGGTCACCGTCAAGGTGAGCCAGGTCGCCAAGCGTGAACTGCCCGAGCTGGACGACGAGTTCGCGCAGCTCGCCTCCGAGTTCGACACCATCGAGGAGCTGCGCGCCGACAGCCGCAAGCGCCTGGAGAACATGAAGCAGTACGACCAGGCCACGCAGGCCCAGGAGCGCGTCCTGGAGAAGCTGCTCGAGCTGGTCGAGGTCCCGGTCCCCGAGAAGCTGCTCGAGGACGAGGTCAACACCCGCAAGCACAACCTGGAGCACCACCAGCTCGGCCAGATGGGCCTCGACCTCGCGAAGTACCTGGAGATCCAGGGCAAGAGCGAGGAGGAGTTCGAGACCGAGACCCGTGAGGCCGCGGTCAAGGGCATCAAGACCCAGTTCGTGCTCGACGAGCTGGTCAAGCAGGAGAAGCTCAACGTCAACCAGGAGGAGCTCACCGAGCACCTCATGCGCCGCGCCGCTTCCTCCGGCATGTCCCCCGACCAGTTCGCCCAGGCGGTCGTCGAGGGCGGCCAGGTGCCGCTCCTGGTCGGCGAGGTCGCCCGCGGCAAGGCCCTGGCCGTCGTGGTCGAGAAGGCCACGGTCAAGGACACCAACGGCGAGGTCATCGACCTCGACGACGAAGAGGACGAGACCGAGACCGCCGAGGCCGAGGTCACGGAGGCCTCTGCCGAGGAGAAGACCGAGGGCTGAGCCCCGGCACCGGTGAGTGCGTGAGGAGGGCCCTGGGGTACGCCCCCGGGCCCTCTTGCCGTACCTGAGGGCGGCCGACCTCACGGGGCGCGGGGAACTGCGCGACAAGCCCCCACACACCCGCAGCCCGGCGATCTCCGAAGCGCCCCGGCGAGACCGCACGGGCCCCACCGGCGGAGCCCACCGCGCTACGCCCCCGGCGAACACTCCCGTCTCCGGGATTCCCCGAAGGGACCCGCGCGTTAGGGTCCATGAATACGAGGGCAGTGGAGTCCCCGACGGCTCCCAGCCCCGCAGGGAAACGTGAGACGGCCCGGCGCCGTCGTAAGACGAGCAGGTGGATACGTGACGAATCTGATGCCCTCCGCCGCCGGCGAGCCTTCCATCGGTGGTGGCCTCGGCGACCAGGTCTACAACCGGCTGCTCAACGAGCGGATCATCTTCCTCGGCCAGCCGGTCGACGACGACATCGCGAACAAGATCACCGCACAGCTGCTGCTCCTTGCCGCCGACCCGGACAAGGACATCTACCTGTACATCAACAGCCCCGGCGGCTCCATCACGGCCGGCATGGCGATCTACGACACCATGCAGTTCATCAAGAACGACGTGGTGACCATCGCCATGGGCCTGGCGGCTTCCATGGGCCAGTTCCTGCTCAGTGCGGGCACCCCCGGCAAGCGCTTCGCGCTGCCGAACGCCGAGATTCTGATCCACCAGCCCTCCGCCGGCCTGGCCGGCTCGGCCTCGGACATCAAGATCCACGCCGAGCGGCTGCTGCACACCAAGAAGCGCATGGCCGAGCTCACCGCTCAGCACACCGGCCAGACGGTCGAGCAGATCACCCGCGACTCGGACCGCGACCGCTGGTTCGACGCCTTCGAGGCCAAGGAGTACGGCCTCATCGACGACGTGATCCCGACGGCCGCCGGTATGCCGGGCGGCGGCGGCACCGGGGCCTGACCGGTCCCACGAGGCTCCAGAAGCCCCGTAGGAACCCGCCTGGCCCCGCGCGGGCCCAGGACCCCCCAGCAGCCCCAGCCGACCGCCTCAGCCCCTTTCAGGAGACACCGTGAACCAGTTCCCCGGCAGCGGGATCTACGACCGTATGCACGCCGTGCAGGACATGAGCGCTTCGCAGGGCCGCTACACCGGTCCGCAGGCCGAGTCCCGCTACGTCATCCCGCGCTTCGTCGAGCGCACCTCGCAGGGCATCCGCGAGTACGACCCGTACGCGAAGCTCTTCGAGGAGCGCGTGATCTTCCTCGGCGTCCAGATCGATGACGCCTCCGCCAACGACGTCATGGCGCAGCTGCTGTGCCTGGAGTCGATGGACCCCGACCGTGACATCTCGGTCTACATCAACAGCCCCGGCGGCTCCTTCACGGCGCTCACCGCGATCTACGACACCATGCAGTACGTGAAGCCGGACATCCAGACGGTCTGCATGGGCCAGGCGGCCTCCGCGGCCGCCGTCCTGCTGGCCGCCGGTACGCCGGGCAAGCGCATGGCCCTGCCGAACGCGCGTGTGCTGATCCACCAGCCGTACAGCGAGACCGGCCGCGGTCAGGTGTCCGACCTGGAGATCGCCGCCAACGAGATCCTCCGGATGCGTACGCAGCTGGAGGAGATGCTGGCCAAGCACTCCACCACGCCGGTCGAGAAGATCCGCGACGACATCGAGCGCGACAAGATCCTCACGGCCGAGGACGCGCTGAGCTACGGCCTGATCGACCAGATCATCACCACCCGGAAGATGGACAACTCGAGCCTGCGCTGAGGCGAGAGTCTGTATCGTCTGCCGCCCCTTGGCACGGTTTGGCCCGGTTCACGACAAAGCGAACCGCGCCAAGGGGGGCCCGAACGGGGGGCCCGGCAAGGTACCGTCGGACATAAGGCAGCACCAGGAGTCCGCTTGGACGTCGGCGTCCAGGAGTCTCCCAGGCGAAGGGGAAGCACACCGTGGCACGCATCGGTGACGGCGGCGATCTGCTCAAGTGCTCGTTCTGCGGCAAGAGCCAGAAGCAGGTCAAGAAGCTCATCGCAGGGCCCGGTGTGTACATCTGCGACGAGTGCATCGATCTCTGCAACGAGATCATCGAGGAAGAGCTCGCGGAGACCAGTGAGGTCCGCTGGGAGGAACTTCCGAAGCCGCGCGAGATCTACGAGTTCCTCGAGGGCTACGTGGTCGGCCAGGAGGCCGCCAAGAAGGCCCTCTCCGTGGCGGTGTACAACCACTACAAGCGCGTCCAGGCCGGCGAGAACGGCGGGGCGAACGGCCGTGACGACGCCATCGAGTTGGCGAAGTCCAACATCCTCCTCCTCGGGCCCACGGGCTCCGGCAAGACCCTCCTGGCGCAGACCCTCGCGCGCATGCTGAACGTCCCCTTCGCGATCGCCGACGCCACGGCGCTGACGGAGGCGGGGTACGTCGGCGAGGACGTCGAGAACATCCTCCTCAAGCTGATCCAGGCCGCCGACTACGACGTCAAGAAGGCCGAGACCGGGATCATCTACATCGACGAGATCGACAAGGTCGCGAGGAAGAGCGAGAACCCCTCGATCACGCGCGATGTCTCCGGCGAGGGTGTCCAGCAGGCCCTGCTGAAGATCCTGGAGGGCACCACCGCCTCGGTTCCGCCGCAGGGCGGCCGCAAGCACCCCCACCAGGAGTTCATCCAGATCGACACGACGAACGTGCTGTTCATCGTGGGCGGTGCCTTCGCCGGCCTTGAGAAGATCATCGAGGCCCGGGCCGGCGCCAAGGGCATCGGCTTCGGCGCGCAGATCCGCTCCAAGCGCGAGATGGAGTCCAAGGACCAGTTCCAGGAGGTCATGCCGGAGGACCTGGTCAAGTTCGGCATGATCCCCGAGTTCATCGGCCGCCTGCCCGTCATCACCTCGGTCCACAACCTGGACCGCGAGGCCCTGCTCCAGATCCTCGTCGAGCCGCGCAACGCGCTGGTGAAGCAGTACCAGCGTCTCTTCGAACTCGACGGCGTGGAGCTGGACTTCGAGCGCGAGGCCCTCGAAGCCATCGCCGACCAGGCCATCCTCCGCCAGACCGGCGCGCGCGGCCTGCGCGCCATCATGGAGGAGGTCCTCCAGGGCGTGATGTACGAGGTCCCGTCCCGCAAGGACGTGGCCCGGGTCGTCATCACGGCGGACGTCGTCGAGTCGAACGTCAACCCGACGCTGATTCCGCGCGACGCGCGCGGACGCGGGCCGGGCGAGCAGAAGACGGCGTAGTCACCCGTCGCACGCGAGGCGCCCAGCACGGCCGCTGGGCGCCTTCGTCGTTGCCGGAGTCAGGCCGCGACGCGGACCTGCTCGCGGATCTTGGTGGTGAGGTCGACCGCGACGTCCTTGGTGACGCCCTGCGCCGCGTCACCCGGCGACACGATGGCGATGGTGCTGTGGTCGGCCCAGGCGCAGAACCAGTTGGTCTTCTCCTTCTTGGTCAGCAGATCCGGTGCCTTGACCGACTGGCACTTCATGACCGCGCCGTCGAGGTCGGCCGCCTCGGGCTCACCGACCAGGTCGGGCTTGCCGGACCCGGTGGCGGACTCCTTCTCGGCCGCCTTCTCGAAGTTGGCGAAGAACAGGTCCAGCGTCGCCTCCGGGTCGGAGATCTCGCCGTAGGCGCCGGCCAGGGAAAGAGTCTTGGCCGTCCCCAGCTTCGCCGCGGACGACGGATCATCGGGGTCGAAGTCGCTCAGGTCCACCGTGTTGTAGAGGCCCGCCACGGACTTGGCGTTCTTGACGCCGCTCTTCTCCAGCTCCGACGTCGAGTCGCTGCCGGCGGTCGCTCCGTCCTTCGAGGTGCGCTTGTACTCGCTGAGCACGGTCGCCGGCGTCGTCAGCTTGTGCGGCCCGTCGTCCTCGAGACCGCCGCCGCTTCCGCCTCTGCCTCCGCCGATCGCGAAGAACACCCCGACACCGAGGGCGGCGACCACCGCGACCGCGCCGATGATGATGCCCGTCTTCTTCTTGCCGCCGCCCGGAGCGGGCGGCTGGGGCACGCCGTACTGGGGCTGCTGGCCGTAAGGCGGCTGCGGCTGCTGACCGTACGGAGGCTGCTGACCGTAGGGGCCCGGCTGGACCGGGGCGCCCTGCGGGGCCTGCTGGGTGTGGCCGTAGCCGGGCTGGGGCGGAGGGGCCTGCTGGGGGTAGCCGTAACCCGGCTGGGGCGGAGGGGCCTGCTGGGGGTAGCCATAGCCGGGCTGGGGTGCCTGCGGCGGTTGGCCGTACGGACCGGGCTGGCCGTACGGACCGGGCTGCTGGGGCTGCCCGCCGTACGGGCCCGGCTGGTTGTAGCTCATGGTCTGGGTTCCCCTCCAGATGCTTGTGTGTTCGAGACATCCTGGCGTAGACCTGCCGTGTGCATGGCGTCGGGGCCCTGACCGTTGCAAAGCAAACGCGTTTCGGGACGGAGTAGTGACACCTCTAAACTGCTCCCGTGACCGAGAACGCTCAGCAGCAGCCACCAGCGCCCAGCACCGACCTGCCGACCCAGTACGCGCCGGCCGACGTGGAGGGGCCGCTGTACGAGCGCTGGGTAGAGCGGGGTTACTTCGAGGCGGACGAGAAGAGCGACAAGCCGCCGTACACCATCGTCATCCCGCCGCCGAACGTCACGGGCTCGCTCCACCTGGGGCACGCCTTCCAGCACACCCTCATGGACGCCCTCACGCGCCGCAAGCGCATGCAGGGATACGAGGCGCTGTGGCTGCCCGGCATGGACCACGCCGGTATCGCGACGCAGAACAAGGTCGAGCAGCAGCTCGCCGAGGAGGGCAAGTCCCGGCACGACCTGGGGCGCGAGCAGTTCGTCGAGCGCGTCTGGCAGTGGAAGGAGGAGTACGGCGGCCGGATCCTCGGCCAGATGCGTCGCCTCGGTGACGGCGTCGACTGGAGCCGTGAGCGTTTCACGATGGACGAAGGCCTCTCCAAGGCCGTTCTCACCATCTTCAAGCGGCTCTACGACGACGAGCTGATCTACCGCGCCGAGCGCATCATCAACTGGTGCCCGCGGTGTCTTACGGCCATCTCGGACATCGAGGTGGAATACCAGGAGGACGCGGGCGAGTTGGTCTCCATCCGCTACGGCGAGGGCGAGGACAGCCTCGTCGTCGCGACCACGCGCGCGGAGACGATGCTCGGTGACACGGCCGTCGCCGTCCACCCCGACGACGAGCGCTACAAGCACCTCATCGGCAGGCAGATCAAGCTCCCGCTGACCGACCGCACCATCCCGGTCGTCGCTGACGCCCACGTCGACCCCGAGTTCGGCACCGGCGCGGTCAAGGTGACCCCGGCGCACGACCCGAACGACTTCGAGATCGGCCGCCGCCACGACCTGCCGTCCCTGACGATCATGGACGAGCACGGCGTGATCACGGTTCACGGTCCCTTCCTCGGACTGGACCGCTTCGAGGCCCGCTCGGCCGTCGTCGGCGCGCTCAAGGAACAGGGCCGCATCGTCGCCGAGAAGCGCCCGTACATGCACTCTGTCGGACACTGCTCGCGCTGCAAGACCACGGTCGAGCCGCGCCTTTCCATGCAGTGGTGGGTCAAGGTCGGCCCGCTCGCCAAGGCGGCTGGTGACGCGGTCCGCGACGGCCGCGTCAAGATCCACCCCGAGGACATGTCGAAGCGCTACTTCGACTGGGTCGACAACATGCACGACTGGTGCATTTCGCGCCAGCTGTGGTGGGGCCACCGTATCCCGATCTGGTACGGCCCGGACGGCGAGGTCGTCTGCGTCGGCCCGGACGACGAGCCGCCCACCGGCGAGGGCTGGACCCAGGACTCCGACGTCCTGGACACCTGGTTCTCCTCCGGCCTGTGGCCGTTCTCCACGCTCGGCTGGCCGGAGAAGACCCCGGACCTCAAGAAGTTCTACCCGACCGACGTCCTGCTCACGGGCCACGACATCATCTTCTTCTGGGTCGCCCGCATGATGATGTTCGGCCTCTACGCCATGGACGGCGAGGCCCCCTTCCACACCATCGCGCTGACCGGCCTGGTCCGCGACGAGTTCGGCAAGAAGATGTCGAAGTCGAACCCGAACGCTGTGGACCCGCTGGTCTGGATGGACGCCTACGGCTCCGACGCCGTCCGCTTCACCCTCGCCAACGGCGCCAACCCGGGCGCGGACGTGCCGATCGGCGAGGACTGGGTCAAGGCCTCCCGGAACTTCACCAACAAGATCTGGAACGCCACCCGCTTCGCCCTCATGAATGGCGCCACGATCGAGGGCCCGCTACCCGACGCCTCCGAGATGTCGGCGGCGGACCGCTGGATCCTCTCGCGCCTCAACACCACGGTCGCCCAGGTCGACGCGTACTACGACGACTACCAGTTCGCGAAGCTCGCCGACGCCCTCTACCACTTCGCGTGGGACGAGGTCTTCGACTGGTACGTCGAGCTGTCCAAGACCACGTTCTTCGCGGGCGGCGAGCCGGCCAGGGTCTCGGGACGGGTCCTCGGCGAGGTCCTGGACGTGATGCTGCGTCTGCTCCACCCGGTCATCCCGTTCGTCACGGACGCCCTTTGGACCACCCTGACCGGCGGCGAGTCCCTGGTCATCGCCGACTGGCCCAAGGACTCCGGGTTCCGTGACAAGACCGCCGAGCAGGAGATCGAGCTGGTTCAGCGGGTTATCACGGAGGTCCGCCGGTTCCGCAAGGACCAGGGCCTCAAGGACGGCCAGAAGGTTCCCGCACGTCTGGAGCTGGACGGCACGGCGCTCGCCCCGCACGAGGCCGCCATCCGCCAGCTGCTGCGCCTCCAGCCGGAGGGCGACGCCTTCACGGCCACGGCGACCCTCCCGGTCGCCGGCGCCGAGGTCGCCCTCGACCTCTCCGGCACCATCGACGTGGCGGCGGAGCGCAAGCGCCTGGCCAAGGACCTCGCCGCGGCCGAGAAGGAGAAGGCCCAGGCCACCGCCAAGCTCGGCAACGAGGCGTTCCTGGCGAAGGCCCCCGACCACGTCGTCGACAAGATCCGCACCCGCCTCGCCAAGGCGGAGGAGGACATCACCCGCATCCAGGCCCAGCTGGAGCGCCTGCCGCAGACGTAAGGGCTCGACCGTCGTGGAGGCCCCGGTGCTTGTCAGCACCGGGGCCTCCACCGGCTCAGGGGCGCGGGGAACTGCGCGAACAGCCCACACGGACCCGCAGCCGCCCACCGACACAAGCCACCGCAAACAATGTCAGTCGGTCTCCGTAGACTGGGCCTCGTGAGCGAGCTCCCTCCAGACCACAACTCCGACGACCAGCCCGACCCCCTCGACTCCTTCGACGAGATCATCGCCGAGGAAACCACCCGCGACCCCGACCTCGCGGTCATCGAAGCCGGCAGCCGCACCCTGCGCACCCAGGGCGGCCCGCCCGAGGCCGACATCCCCACCCGGCCCACCGACCCCGAGGTCGACAAGGCCCTGCGCGAGGTCGAGGCGGAGCTCGCCACGCGCTGGGGCGAGACCAAGCTGGAGCCCTCCGTCAGCCGCATCGCCGCCCTGATGGACCTCCTGGGAGAGCCGCAGCGGTCGTACCCGTCGATCCACATCACGGGCACGAACGGCAAGACCTCCACCGCCCGCATGATCGAGGCCCTGCTCGGCGCCTTCGAGCTGCGCACCGGCCGCTACACCTCGCCGCACGTGCAGTCGATCACCGAGCGCATCAGCCTGGACGGCGCCCCCATCTCCGCCGAGCGGTTCATCGAGACGTACCAGGACATCAAGCCGTACGTGGAGATGGTCGACGCGTCGCAGGAGTACCGGCTGTCCTTCTTCGAGGTGCTCACCGGCATGGCGTACGCGGCGTTCGCCGACGCCCCCGCGGACGTCGCCGTCGTGGAGGTCGGCATGGGCGGCTCCTGGGACGCCACGAACGTGATCGACGGTGACGTCGCCGTCATCACGCCGATAGACCTCGACCACACCGACCGGCTCGGCACCACGCACGCCGAGATCGCCACGGAGAAGGCCGGCATCGTCAAGCAGGGCGCCACCGTCATCCTGGCGCAGCAGCCGGTCGAGGCGGCGCAGGTGCTGCTGAAGAAGGCCGTCGAGGTGGACGCGACCGTGGCCCGGGAGGGGCTGGAGTTCGGGGTCGTTGACCGGCAGGTCGCCGTCGGCGGGCAGCTGCTCACGCTGCGCGGCCTCGGCGGCGAGTACCCGGAGGTGTATCTGCCGCTGCACGGCGCGCACCAGGCGCACAACGCGGCCGTCGCGCTCGCCTCGGTGGAGGCGTTCTTCGGCGTCGGCGCGCAGCGCGCCGAGCCGCTGGATCTGGACACGGTCCGCAAGGCCTTCGCGGCCGTCGCCTCGCCCGGGCGGCTGGAGGTCGTGCGGCGGTCACCGACCGTCGTGCTCGACGCCGCCCACAACCCGGCGGGCGCCCGGGCCGCGGCCGAGGCGATCGGGGAGGCGTTCCAGTTCAGCCGGCTCATCGGCGTGGTCGGCACGAGCGGCGACAAGAACGTCCGCGAGCTGCTGGAGGCCTTCGAGCCGGTGTTCGCCGAGGTCGTGGTCACGCAGAACTCCAGCCACCGTGCGATGGACGCCGACGAGCTGGCCGGTATCGCCGTCGAGGTGTTCGGCGAGGAGCGCGTCCAGGTCGAGCCGCGGCTGCCCGACGCGCTGGAGGCCGCGATCACGCTGGCCGAGGAGGAGGGCGAGTTCTCGGGCGGCGGTGTGCTCGTCACCGGTTCCGTCATCACGGTCGGCGAGGCCCGACTGCTCCTGGGGAAGGGCTGAGATCCCGTGCGTACGCTCTGTTCCTCGACCCTCATCGGCGAGTTCTTCATCATCGGCTTCGCCGGTCTGGTCGCCATGAAGGACCCCGACCTGTCCATGACGACCGTATGGACGGTCAGCGGTGTCGCCATGTTCCTGTGCCTGGTGCTGTGCGGCCTGGTGACGCGCCCCGGCGGGGTCGCGCTCGGCTGGGCGCTGCAGATCGGGCTCATCGCGTCGGGCTTCGTCGTGCCGATGATGTTCTTCCTCGGCGTGGTGTTCGCGGCCCTGTGGTGGGCGTCCGTGCACTACGGACGGAAGGTCGACGAGGCGAAGGCGCGATTCGCTGCCCAGTCCGACTCCTCCACGCCTGACGCTGCGTAACAGGCCCCCCGACACGCCGGGTAACCTCGTGCCACCGCACAACCGCACAACCTTGACACATAAGGAGCCCGTCGTGACCCAGCGCACCCTCGTCCTCCTCAAGCCCGACGCCGTCCGTCGTGGCCTGACCGGCGAGATCATCAGCCGCATCGAGCGCAAGGCGGGCTGGACGATCACCGCGCTGGAGCTGCGCACCCTGGACCAGGACACGCTGGAGCAGCACTACGGCGAGCACAAGGGCAAGCCCTTCTACGAGCCGCTGGTGGAGTTCATGGCCTCCGGCCCGGTCGTGGCGATGATCGTCGAGGGTGACCGGGTCATCGAGGGGCTGCGCGCGCTGGCAGGCCCGACCGACCCGATCGCCGCCGCGCCCGGTTCCATCCGCGGCGACTACGGCGTCATCGTGCGGGAGAACCTGATCCACGCCTCCGACTCGGAGGAGTCCGCCGAGCGTGAAGTGAAGATCTTCTTCCCGGGTCGCGGGTAAAGCGCGAAGGGCGAGGGAAGTCTGGGGGCCGCCGCTCCCAGACTTTTCTGGCATATGCGTGCCGATCGAGGGAACGATCGCCCCCGAACGCCCGTCTCCACAAGCGAACCCGCACAGCATCTGCTGACATTGGCGGAGACCCTCCCGCAGTGTTCGCGAAGGCGCGTCTACGATGGAAGCCTTCACGTCACAGCACCCACCTTTGCCTACCTGAAAAGCCCTCAAAAGCTAGTGGGAAGGCCAGACGAATCCTGATGGGGAACTCAATGTCGTTCATCGGCCGTGACATGGCTGTCGACCTCGGGACCGCCAACACGCTGGTGTACGTCAGGGGTCGCGGGATCGTACTCAACGAGCCGTCCGTCGTCGCGATCAACACCAACACCGGTGGGATTCTCGCGGTCGGCGCCGAGGCGAAGAAGATGATCGGGCGCACACCCGGCAACATCGTTGCCGTTCGTCCGCTGAAGGACGGCGTGATCGCCGACTTCGAGATCACCGAGCGGATGCTCCGCTACTTCATCCTGAAGATCCACAAGCGGCGGTATCTGGCTCGTCCGCGGGTCGTCGTCTGTGTGCCCTCGGGCATCACGGGCGTCGAGCGCCGTGCCGTCATCGAGGCGTCGTCCCAGGCCGGCGCCCGCCAGGTGCACATCATCGAGGAGCCCATGGCAGCGGCCATCGGCTCCGGCCTGCCGGTCCACGAGGCCACGGGCAACATGGTGGTGGACATCGGCGGCGGCACCACGGAGGTCGCGGTCATCTCGCTCGGAGGCATCGTCACCGCGCAGTCCATCCGCGTCGCGGGCGACGAACTGGACAACGCGATCATCCAGCACATCAAGAAGGAGTACTCCCTCCTGCTGGGTGAGCGGACGGCCGAGCAGATCAAGATCACGATCGGTTCGGCGTACGACCTCGACACCGACGAGCACACCGAAATCCGCGGCCGGGACCTTGTCTCCGGGCTGCCGAAGACCGTCGTCATCTCGGCGGCCGAAGTCCGCAAGGCGATCGAGGAGCCGGTCAACGCGATCGTCGACGCCGTCAAGACGACCCTCGACAAGTGTCCGCCGGAGCTGTCCGGCGACATCATGGACCGGGGGATCGTCCTGACCGGTGGCGGAGCGCTCCTGCGGGGCCTCGACGAGCGGCTGCGCCGGGAGACCGGCATGCCGATCCACATCGCCGAGGACCCCCTGGACAGCGTGGCGCTCGGCTCCGGAAAGTGCGTCGAGGAGTTCGAGGCACTTCAGCAGGTGCTCGACGCCCAGCCGCGCAGATGACATCACTCTTCGATTCCGCCGTACGGGACGAGCTCCCCTCGTACGGCGGATCGTTGATATAGAGGCATAAACCCCAAAACGCAGCCCCTCGGGTTCCCTGGGGCTTCCCGAATTCCTATGAGGAAGGGCACGGCCGCCGCACGTGAGGGACACACGAGAGAGCCGGCTGCTCCTGGTGCTGCTGATCGCCATCGCGTTCGCGTTGATCACGGTGGACATCCGCGGTGGGGAGGACTCACCGGTCGACGGTGCCCGGCAGGCCGCGGCGACGGTCTTCGGCCCGATCGAGAGCGGTGTCTCGGCCGCGGTCGACCCGGTCGGCAACGCGGTCTCCGCCATCCGCGACTCCGGCGAGCGGCACGACCGGCTCGCCGTGCTGGAAGAGGAGAACGCGGCCCTGAAGGCCCGGCTCGGCAGTGACGACCGCAGCCGCAGCCGCCTCAAACAACTCGACAAGATGCTGAAGGTCGCGGGCCAGGGCCAGTACGGCATCAAGGGCGCGCAGGTCATCGCCATAGGGGCCGCGCAGGGCTTCTCCTGGACCATCACCATCGACGTCGGCGCGCGCGACGGCATCAAACGCGACATGACCGTCCTGAACGGGGACGGGCTCGTCGGCCGCGTCACCACCGTCGGGCCCGACACCGCCACGGTCCTGCTCGCCAGCGACCCCGACTTCACGGTCGGCACCCGGATGGAGAACAGCGACGAGCTCGGCTTCGCCTCGGGGCAGGGCGACCGCCCGCTGCGCGTGGAACTCCTCAACGGCAAGGCGGAGGTGAAGAAGGGCGACCGGCTCGTCACCTTCGGCTCGCAGGCCGACCGGCCGTTCGTGCCCGGCGTGCCCGTCGGCGTCGTCTCCCGCGTCGACCCCTCCGGCGGCGGCCTGACCCGCACGCTGTACGTCACGCCGTACGCCGGCTTCACCAAGCTCGACATCGTCGGCGTCGTCGTCAAGGCCCCGGAGAAGGACCCGCGCGACACGGTGCTCCCGGCCAAGCCGAAGCCCACCCCCCGGCCCACGGTGACGGTGACCGTGACACCGTCCGCCGGGGCACCCGCAGACGGCCAGAACCAGCAAGAGCAGTAGGAGCTGTCACCTCATGCGCGTCAACCGGATCCTGCTCTCCTCCACCCTGGTCGTCGTCGCCCTGGTGATCCAGGTGAGCGTCCTCGCCCGACTGCACCTGCCGGGCGCCGTGCCCGATTTGATGCTGCTCACCGTCCTCGGTTTCGCCCTGGTGTACGGGCACGTCGGCGGCGCCCTCATCGGCTTCGGCGCGGGCCTGCTCGCCGACCTGGCACCGCCCGCGGATCACGCGGCCGGACGGTACGCCCTCGTGCTGTGCCTCATCGGCTACCTCGCGGGCCTGGTGAAGCCCGAGACAGGCCGGCTGAAGTCAGCCACCGGCCCCATGGTCGTGGTGGTCGCCGCCGCCCTCGGCACCACCCTCCTGTACGCCGGGGTGGGGGCCCTCGTCGGTGACACCGCCGCCCGCCATGTCGGCCTGGGCAGCCTGCTGTTCACGGCCGCCCTGTACGACCTGCTGCTCGCCCCGTTCGTGGTGCCGGCGGTGATGGCGCTGGCCCGGCGCGCCGAGAACGATCCGCTCGCCGAGTCCACGTCGGCCGCCGCCAAGGCCACGGACATCTCCTCCGGCTGGCTCTCCGGTGGCACCGGCCTGAGGATCGGCAGCCAGCGCAACGGGCTGCGGGCAGCCCGGGCGCGGATGGCACGGGCCGGGCGCATCAAGGGGGTCAAGCGGCTGTGAGGGCAGCGAAGTTCACCCGAACGGGGCGGTCCCGTAGGAACGTGGGCGCGTGGGCCCGTCGTTCCTCACTCGTCACCGCACACACGTGTCCGGACAGACCGCCGTATTCGCACATCCGTACGCGCATGGAGAGGGGGAGGCAGCCGCAGTGACCAACATTCCCGAGACCGGCCGCAACACACGGGTCCAGATCCGGCTCGTCGTCATCCAGGTCCTCGTCCTCTCCCTCCTGCTCACCCTCGGCGGACGCCTGTGGTACCTGCAGATCCGTGAGGGCGCTGCCTACGCCAAGGAAGCCTCCGGGAACCACGTCCAGCAGGTCGTCCAGCCGGCCGTCCGCGGATCCATCCTGGACGCACGCGGCGTGGCCCTCGCCGACAACGAGACCCGGCTGGTCGTCTCCGCCTCCCGCACCGACCTCCTGAAGATGAAGGACGACGGCAAGGAGGTCCTGACCAAACTCGCCGGAGTGCTGGGCATGACCCCCAAGGAGGTCATGGCGAAGGTCCGGCTGTGCGACGCGGAGACCCCCCAGCCCTGCTGGAACGGCTCGCCGTACCAGCCCATCCCCATCACCGACGAGGCCACCGCCAAGCAGGCCCTGCAGATCCGCGAGCGCGCCGAGGACTTCCCGGGCATCACCGCCGAGCCGCAGGCCGTGCGCCGCTATCCGAGCCCGGGCAAGGCCAACACCGCCCAGGTCCTCGGCTACCTCTCGCCGGTCACCGACGAGGAGATCAAGCAGGCGCAGGACACCGACTCGCCGTTCCTGCGCTCCGACCAGGTCGGCCGCTCGGGCCTCGAGCGCGAGTACGACAAGCAGCTGCGCGGCAAGGCCGGCGTCACCCGCTACGAGGTCGACAACCTCGGCCGCGTCATCGGCCAGGCCGAGGCGGACCCCGCCCACCCCGGCGACAACCTCGTCACCAGCATCGACGCCCGCGTCCAGCGGATCGCCGAGTACCAGCTGAACGAGGCCATGAAGGAAGCCCGCAAACAGCACGACCGCAACACCGGCACCAACTACAAGGCCGACTCCGGCGCCGTCGTGGTGATGGAGGCCAAGACCGGCCGGGTCGTCGCCATGGCGTCCAACCCGGACTACGACCCCAACGCCTGGGTCGGCGGCATCTCCGCCAAGGACTACGCCCGGCTCACCGGCAAGAGCTCCAACTACCCGCTGCTCAACCGCGCGATCCAGGGCCAGTCGGCACCCGGCTCCATCTTCAAGGTCATCCCGACCGCCGCCGCGGTCAACGCGGGCTACTCCTTCGACGGCCCCTACCAGTGCTCCAGCTCCTACTCGATCGGCGGCCAGGTCTTCAAGAACTTCGAGTCCAAGGGATACGGCCCGATCAGCCTCGGCCGCGCCCTGGAGGTCTCCTGCGACACCGTCTTCTACCGCCTCTCCCACGAGGAGTGGAAGCGCGACGGCGGCACCAAGCCCAAGAAGAACGCCGACGACTGGTTCTACAAGACGGCCCACCAGTTCGGCCTCGGCAAGGAGACCGGCATCGACCTGCCCAACGAGGTCACCGGCCGCGTCCCCGACCGCAAGTGGAAGCTCGACTACTGGAAGGCCAACAAGGACGCCTGGTGCCGCACCGGCAAGCGCGACGGCAGCTACGCGGAGAAGATCGCCTACGAGAACTGCCTCGAAGGCAACCGCATGCGCGCCGGTGACTCCGTCAACTACTCCATCGGCCAGGGCGACACGCTCGTGACGCCCATCCAGATGGCCACCATCTACGGAGCCATCTCCAACGGCGGCACGATGTACACCCCGTCCGTCGGCAAGGCCGTCATCAGCGCCGACGGCAAGACGATCACACCGATCAAGCCCAAGGCGCACGGCAAGCTGCCGATGACGCAGAAGCTCCGCAACGAGATAGACGAAGCCCTCGCGGGAGTCGCCACCCGCGGTACGGCCGCCTGGCGCTTCGGCGGCTGGCCGCAGGACAAGATCCCGATGCACGCCAAGACGGGTACCGCCGAGGTCTACGGCAAGCAGACCACCTCCTGGTTCGCCACGTACACCAAGGACTACTCGATCGTCATGACGATCTCCCAGGGCGGCACCGGCTCCGGCGCCTCGGGCCCCGCCGTCCGCAACATCTACAACGCGCTGTACGGCGTCTCCGAGGACGGCAAGATCGACTCCAAGAAGGCCCTGCTGCCCACCCCGCAGAAGGCCCTGCCGAAGGTCAAGACGGACGGCACCATCACCACCCCGAAGATCTCCAAGGACCCGGCCAAGGACCAGCAGGCGAAGAAGAAGGACCCGAACGCCCCGGCCGACCCGCTCCAGCCGGCGACGTCCGCCCCGCCGTCACCCGAGAACCGTGACACCCGAAGGCGCCGGCAGGGAAGCCGGAGGTTGCCGACATGACCGGCGGTGTGAACAGCTTCCAGGTATCCGGCTACGGCCCCGAGCGCTCCGGCTGGACCCGGCTCCTCGCCCGCGACTCCGTGGCGCGGCGGCTCGACTGGCCGATCCTGCTGTCGGCGACGGCCCTGTCGCTGCTCGGCACGCTCCTCGTCTACTCGGCGACCCGCAACCGCACGGAGCTCAACCAGGGCGACCCGTACTTCTTCCTCGTCCGGCACCTGCTCAACACCGGCATCGGCCTCGCCCTGATGGCCGGCACCATCTGGCTCGGCCACCGCGGCCTGCGCACCGCCGTGCCAGTCCTGTACGGCGTCTCTCTCCTGCTGATCCTGCTGGTGCTCACCCCGCTCGGCTCCACGATCAACGGCGCCCACTCGTGGATCAAGCTCCCCGGCGGCTTCTCCCTCCAGCCCTCCGAGTTCGTCAAGGTCACGATCATCCTGGGCATGGCGATGCTGCTGGCGGCCCGGGTCGACGCCGGAGACAGGCAGTACCCCGACCACCGCACCGTGATGCAGGCCCTGGGCCTGGCCGCCGTGCCCATGGTCATCGTGATGCTCATGCCCGACCTCGGATCGGTCATGGTCATGGTCATCATCGTGCTCGGCGTACTGCTCGCCTCCGGAGCCTCCAACCGCTGGGTGTTCGGCCTGCTCGGCGCCGGCGCGGCCGGCGCGATCGCCGTCTGGCAGCTCGGAGTGCTCGACGACTACCAGATCAACCGCTTCGCCGCCTTCGCCAACCCCGAACTCGACCCGGCCGGCGTCGGCTACAACACCAACCAGGCCCGCATCGCCATCGGCTCCGGCGGCCTGACCGGCTCCGGCCTCTTCCACGGCTCGCAGACCACCGGCCAGTTCGTGCCCGAACAGCAGACGGACTTCGTCTTCACCGTGGCGGGGGAGGAGCTGGGCTTCCTCGGCGGCGGCCTGATCATCCTTCTGCTCGGCATCGTCCTGTGGCGCGCCTGCCGTATCGCCCGCGAGACCACCGACCTGTACGGCACGGTCGTGGCCGCCGGCATCGTCGCCTGGTTCGCCTTCCAGACGTTCGAGAACATCGGCATGACCCTCGGCATCATGCCGGTCACCGGCCTGCCGCTGCCGTTCGTGTCGTACGGCGGCTCATCGATGTTCGCCGTGTGGATAGCGGTCGGCCTGTTGCAGTCGATCCGGGTGCAACGCCCGATGTCGGCTTGAACACGGGGCGGGGCGCCCTCTGCCGCCCCGCCCCCACGCCGACTAGATTCGGTTCATGGCGGACACCAAGCGCGAGATCGAGCGGAAGTACGAATCCGAGGGCAGCGGGCTTCCCGACCTGACCGGTGTCACCGGGGTCGCGGCCGTCCTCGACAAGGGCGTCTCACACCTCGACGCCACCTACTACGACACCGCCGACGAACGCCTCGCCACATCGTCCGTCACCCTGCGCCGCCGCACCGGCGGCTCCGACGCGGGCTGGCACCTCAAGTTCCCGGTCGCCCCTGGCATCCGCGACGAGATCCACGCCCCCCTGTCCGACACCCTCCCGGACATCCTCGCCGGGCTGGTCCGCTCCCGCGTCCGCGACCGCGAGCTGCTGCCCCTCGTCCGGCTGCGCTCCGACCGCGACGTACGCCACCTCGTCGACGCCGACGGCAGGCTGCTCGCCGAGGTCAGCGTCGACAGCGTGCACGCGGAGCGGCTCACGCCCGGAGGCGGCGCGGCCCAGTGGACCGAGATCGAGGTGGAGCTCGCCGACGAGGGAGACCCGGCCTTCCTCGGCAAGGTGGACAAACGGCTGCGCAAAGCGGGCGTACGGCCGTCCAAGTCGCCGTCCAAGCTGGCACGGGCCCTCGCCGAAACGGCGCCGGGAAGAGGGTGTGCCCCCGACCCCGCCGCGGAGCCCCGGACCGCCGGAGACCACGTGCTCGCGTATGCGCGCACCCAGCGCGACGCGATCGTCGAACTCGACCCGGCCGTCCGCCGGGACGCCGAGGACTCCGTGCACAGCATGCGCGTGGCCACCCGCAGGCTGCGCAGCACCTTCAAATCGTTCGGCAACGTCCTCGACCGGACCGTCACCGATCCCATCGCCGACGAGCTGAAGTGGCTGGCCGCTGAGCTCGGCCGGGACCGGGACCGTGAGGTGCTGACCGAGCGGCTGACCACCGCCCTCGACGAAGTGCCCGACGACCTGGTCCGCGGCCCGGTCAAGGAGCGGCTGCAGACCTGGTCGAGCGCCGAACACCACGGAGCACGCGGCCGGCTCATCGGCGTCCTGGACTCCCGCCGCTACCTCACCCTGCTCGACACCCTGGACGCGCTGATCGCCGACCCGCCGCTGCGGAAGGCAGCCGCCAGGAAGCCCGGCAAGACGATCACCGAGGCCGTGAAGAGGGACTTCCGCAAGGTCACCAAGCTGGTCCAGCAGGGACAGGAACAGCGGCCCGGCACCGACCGGGACGTCGCCCTGCACGAGGCCCGCAAGAAGGCCAAGCGCACCCGCTACGCGGCCGAGGCGGCCCGGCCGGTCCTCGGCAAGCCGGCCAAGACCCTGGTCAAGTCCATGAAGTCCCTCCAGAACCTGCTCGGCGAACACCAGGACAGCGTGATGGCCCGGCAGACCCTCCGCGAACTGTCGGCCGTCGCCCACGCCGCCGGGGAGGACACCTTCACCTACGGCCTGCTCCATGAACGCGAGGAGCAGCGGGCCACCCGCGTGGAGGCCGAGCTGCCCGCCTTCTGGGCCGGGATCAAGGACCGCGGCGCGGCCCTGTGACCTTCCGGGCGTACGGAGGCGCCCCGAGGTCGCGTTAGTCTGGATGGTCACCCCTGTCAGTTCAGTCCAGCTCACGAAGGTGCGCGACATGCCTGCCGAAGTCGCTGCGTCGGTGTTCCCGCAGCTCGAAGCTCTGCTCCCGCATGTGCAGAAGCCGATCCAGTACGTCGGCGGAGAACTCAACTCCACGGTCAAGAACTGGGAGTCCTGCGACGTCCGCTGGGCGCTCATGTACCCCGACGCCTACGAGGTCGGCCTGCCCAACCAGGGCGTCATGATCCTCTATGAGGTCCTCAACGAGCAGCAGGGCGTCCTCGCCGAGCGCACCTACAGCGTGTGGCCGGACCTCGAGGAGCTCATGCGCGAGCACGGCGTCCCCCAGTTCACCGTGGACAGCCACCGCCCCGTGAAGGCGTTCGACGTGCTCGGCCTGTCCTTCTCCACGGAGCTGGGCTACACCAACATGCTGGCGGCCCTGGACCTCTCCGGGATCCCCCTGGAGGCCAAGGACCGCGGCCTGGACGACCCGATCGTCATGGCCGGCGGCCACGCCGCGTTCAACCCCGAGCCGATCGCGGACTTCATCGACTGCGCCGTGATCGGCGACGGCGAGCAGGCGGTCCTGGAGATCACCGCGATCATCCGCGCCTGGAAGGCCGAAGGCCGCCCCGGCGGACGCGAGGAACTCCTCCTCCGCCTGGCGAAGACGGGCGGCGTGTACGTCCCCGGCTTCTACGACGTCGAATACCTGCCGGACGGCCGTATCGCCCGTGTCGTGCCGAACCGCAGCGGCGTCCCGTGGCGGGTCTCCAAGCACACGGTCATGGACCTCGACGAGTGGCCGTACCCCAAGCAGCCCCTCGTGCCGCTGGCCGAGACGGTCCACGAGCGCATGTCGGTGGAGATCTTCCGCGGCTGCACCCGCGGCTGCCGCTTCTGCCAGGCCGGCATGATCACCCGCCCGGTCCGCGAACGTTCCATCACCGGCATCGGCGACATGGTCGAGCAGGGCCTGAAGGCGACGGGCTTCGAGGAGGTCGGCCTGCTGTCGCTCTCCTCGGCGGACCACAGCGAGATCGGCGACGTGGCCAAGGGCCTCGCCGACCGCTACGAGGACGACAAGATCGGCCTCTCCCTCCCGTCCACCCGCGTGGACGCCTTCAACATCGACCTGGCCAACGAGCTGACGCGCAACGGCCGCCGCTCCGGCCTCACGTTCGCCCCCGAGGGCGGCTCGGAACGCATCCGCAAGGTCATCAACAAGATGGTCTCGGAAGAGGACCTGATCCGTACCGTCGCCACCGCCTACGGCAACGGCTGGCGACAGGTGAAGCTGTACTTCATGTGCGGCCTCCCGACGGAGACCGACGAGGACGTCCTGCAGATCGCCGACATGGCGACGAGGGTGATCGCGAAGGGCCGCGAGGTCTCCCGCTCCAACGACATCCGCTGCACGGTCTCGATCGGCGGCTTCGTCCCCAAGCCCCACACGCCGTTCCAGTGGGCGCCGCAGCTCTCCGCGGAGGAGACGGACGCCCGCCTCGAGAAACTGCGGAACAAGATCCGCGGCGACAAGAAGTACGGCCGCTCCATCGGCTTCCGCTACCACGACGGCAAGCCCGGCATCGTCGAGGGCCTGCTGTCCCGCGGCGACCGCCGCACCGGCGCGGTCATCCGCGCGGTCTACGACGACGGCGGCCGCTTCGACGGCTGGCGCGAGCACTTCTCGTACGACCGCTGGATGCAGTGTGCCGACAAGGCACTGGCCCCCTTCGGCGTGGACGTCGACTGGTACACCACACGCGAGCGCACGTACGAGGAGGTCCTCCCCTGGGACCACCTGGACTCCGGCCTCGACAAGGACTGGCTCTGGGAGGACTGGCAGGACGCCCTCGACGAGACGGAGGTCGAGGACTGCCGCTGGACGCCGTGCTTCGATTGTGGGGTTTGTCCTCAGATGGACACCCACATCCAGATCGGCCCCACTGGTAAGAAGCTCCTGCCTCTCACGGTCAAGAACGCCGCGCCGACTCCCAGCGGACACGGGCACTGAGGCGAAGCCGCCTCCCCATACCACTCGGGGAGGCGGCTGCCCGCGTCACTGGACCGTGTGAGAAGGTCTCCGCGAAGTCGGGTGATGGATGTCCTGGCGGACGTTCGTGCGGACCGCCTCTTCGATCGGGGGTGAACCCGTGTCGAGTTCGAGGATCTGCCGACCGATACGGGGGCTGAGCGTGATGTCTGCGGCCTGCTTCACGGTGAAGTAGTACTCGACGTCCTCGCCGAGGTCGCGTTCCCGCCATGACTCCGGGAGCACTGAGACCAGTGCGAAGCGTTCGACACCGGCCAGGCGAGCCGCCTCGATCGGCTTCGCGACTCCGTCGCCGTCGACAGCCTTCGTGACCTCCGTGCTGCCGCCGTTCGACCGGCGCTGAAGACGATCACGTCGACACCGCCGAACGCTGCCGTCGGCTAATGCCTGAAATTTCAATGGCCCGGGTCCTCGCGAGCATTGCGTCGTTCGTCGCCGAGCGGTCACCCGCGATGAGATGTGAGCGGTTCGTCCTCGGGGGGACTCGTGGAGACAGGCGGGGTCGGTGACGCTCCCCCCGGGGGGCCGGCTCGGCCAGGTTCCCCCAGTTCGGAATATGTGCTGGGGGAGCCGTCAGGTCAGGTGGCCGTGTTCGCAGACCCGGCGGGCGACCTCGCGGAGTTTGATGTTGTTGTCCTGGGAGAAGCGGCGCAGCACGTCGAACGCCTGTTTCTCGGTGAGGTCGTGGCTGCCCATGAGGATGCCCATGGCTTCGCCGATCTGGTGGCGGGTCTGCAGGGCCTGCTGGAGCTGGGCGTGGCTGCGGGCGCTGGAGAAGGCGATGGCGGCGTGCGAGGCCAGTAGCCAGCCGGCGGTCTCGCTGTCCTCTGTGAATGCCCCGGGGCTGCCGGAGTAGAGGTTGAGCGCGCCGAGCTCCTCGTCGTCGGTGTAGAGCAGGAAGCCCATCATGCTGCCGACGCCCAGTTCCTTGGCCCGGGAGGCGTACTGGGGCCAGCGTGGCACCTCGTGGGTGAAGTCGGAGATGCGGAACACCCGCTCCCCGGTGTCGCTGCGTGCCGCGTCGAAGCAGGGACCTTCGGCGAGGTGCTCCTGGAGGCGGTCGCTCTCGGTGACCAGGGGGTGGGTGGGCGCGATTGTCTCCACTTTCTTGCCGTGCAGCAGGAGGATGCCGGCCGCGTCGCAGCCCGCGACCAGTTCCGTGGCCGAGTGTGTGATGCGCTCGAGGGTGGCGTCGACCGAGTCCTGAGCCGCCAGGTACCGGGCCGTGGAGGCCAGCTGCCGTGCGAATGCGCGCCAGTCCACTGTCGTCCTCCTCGGCTCGGGCGCTCGGCGTTCCTCCCGTCCACGGTGTCACGTGCGGCTCGTGAACCGTGCGCGGCGGCGGGCTGATGGTGTCGTCTGCTTCTGCCCCTTTGCGTCTCCGGCATGCGGCTCGTTGCGTCTCCGGCGAGCGAACCGTTGCGTCACCTATCGAAAGTCGATAGATTTCCATCGTGATTCGATCGAGGGAGTGGTGATGGGGAAGCTGGCCGTGATGGCGTTGCGCGTGGTGCTCGTGGTGCTGCTCGCCGGGTCGTTGTTCGTGCAGGCGGTCATGGTGCCGCTGCTGGCCATCGACATGAACGGCCTCAGGCCCGAGTACGCGTATCTCCGCACCCCGATCCTCGTGGTCACGGTCCTGGGTGTCGTGACGGCCCAGGTCGTCGTGGTCTGTGTGTGGCGTCTGGTGACGATGGTGCGCCGTGGGACCGTGTTCTCCACCGCCGCCTTCCGGTACGTGCACATCGTGATCGGCGCGTTCGTGGCCGCCGCACTGCTGGTCTTCGCGCTGGCGGTCGTTCTCGCCCCGGGCGAGGCCGTCGCCCCCGGGGTGGTGCTGCTGCTGTGCGGGGTCGTCGTGGCCGTGCTGGGCGTCGCGCTGGTCGTGCTCGTACTGCGGATGCTGCTCGCGCAGGCCGTCGCACGGGACATCGAGGCGGCCCAGATGGAGGCCGAGCTGGAAGAGGTCATCTGATGCCGATCGCCGTCGACATCGACGTGATGCTCGCCAAGCGGAAGATGTCCGTGGGTGAGCTCGCGGAGCGCGTCGGCATCACCCCCGCCAACCTCGCGGTCCTCAAGAACGGCCGCGCCAAGGCGGTCCGTTTCTCGACCCTCGCCGCCCTCTGCGAGGTACTCGAATGCCAGCCGGGGGACCTGCTGCGCTGGGAGGCCGACGGTGCCGCTGACGGGACAATGTCCTGATGGACTGTGCGGTGCCGGATCCGGACGGGGCGTTGAGGCGTCTACGTCGGTATGGATCTCGAGAAGCCGACCCGCGAGGGTTCCGAGGCGCGGGTCGATCTGCGCGAGCATCAGACTGAGCCGCCCGTTCGGCGGGAGCCGGGGGCGCCCGAGGGATGCCTCGTCGTCGCGATCCGGATCCCGGTGCGGATCATCGTGCTCGTGCTGGTCGTCCCCGTGCGGATCGTGTGGGACGCGCTCGTCGTGGCCGGGCGGTTCCTGAACGACGTGCTGTTCCGGCCGCTCGGAAGGGCGTTGCTGTGGCTCGGAAGGGCGCTGTTCGTCTGGCCGTTCGTGGGGCTGTGGCGGTATGTCGTCGTGCCGGTGGCCAAGGCGCTGGGGTGGCTCGGCAACGTCCTCGTCGTCGTACCTCTGGTGTGGCTGTACCGGTTCGTACTGACGCCGGTGGGACACGCGATCGCGTGGGTCGGTGGGGGCGTCGGGGCCGCGCTCGGCTGGGTGTACAGGCGGGTGCTCACGCCGGTGGGGCACGCCGCGATGTGGGTTGTGAACGGGCTCGGTGCGCTGCTCGCGGCCCTCGGCACCGGCGTGTACACGGCCCTGGCGTGGCTCGTGAAGCACCTCCTCGTCGTGCCCGCCGTGTGGCTGTACACGTGGGTCCTCGCGCCCGTGGGCCGTGCGATCGCCTGGTGCGGCAAGGGGCTCGTCCGGCTGGTGAGCATGATCGTCACCGGCGTCGGGACGGCCCTGTACTGGATCGCCCGGATCCTGTTCGTCCTGCCCGCGCTCGCCGTCTGGCGGTGGGTCCTCACGCCGGTCGGGCGGGTCCTCGCCGTCATCGGGCGGGAGGTGTGGGACGCCTTCGGCCACGCGTGGCGCGTCGCCGGGCACATCTCGCGCGCCGCTGGACGGTTCCTCGGCACCCTCTTCCGGTGGATCTTCGTCGAGCCGGTGCGGTGGGTGTACCGCAGTGTGCTGACGCCGGTCGGGCACGTGGTGCGGGACGCGGTCCTGCGGCCCGCCGCCGAGGCCGCCCGCAGTGTGGGACGGGCCACCCGGCAGGCGCTCACGTCCGCCCGGGAGTCCGTGCGGCAGGCGCGTGCCGACGTCCGGCGGATGCTCTTCGGGGAGCCGCGGCAGCCGCGGCCCGTCGACCTGAGGGAACCTTCGGGCCGCGAGGCACGTACTCTTGGTAGCAGTACGACCGCTCTCACGAAGGACTGAACGACACTGGGCAAGCGACAGCCCGAAGGCCCGCCGCCCGCACCCGCGGTGCAGCGCATCCGACTGCGCTACACCAAGCGCGGCCGCCTCCGGTTCACCAGCCACCGTGACTTCCAGCGCGCCTTCGAGCGTGCGTTGCGCCGTGCCGAGGTGCCGATGGCCTACTCGGCGGGCTTCACACCGCACCCGAAGGTGTCGTACGCCAATGCCGCACCCACCGGCACGGGCAGTGAGGCGGAGTACCTGGAGATCGCGCTCACCGCGCCGCGCGACCCGGAGCAGCTCAGGATCCTTCTCGACGAGTCGCTGCCCGCCGGGCTCGACATCATCGAGGCGGTCGAGGCCCGCACCTCGGGCCTCGCCGACCGGCTCACGGCTTCCGTGTGGGAGCTGCGGCTGGACGGCGTGCCGCAGGAGGAGGCCCGCCGTGCGGCGGACGCCTTCAACGCGGCCGAGACCGTCGAGGTCCAGCGCCTCGCCAAGAACGGGGTCCGTACTTTCGACGCCCGCTCCGCCGTCGTGAGCCTGGAGATCCGCGATCTCGCGGAAACGCACAGTTCGCAGGCTGATAGGCCGACCGACCAGCCCTGTGCGATACTGCGGCTGGTTGTTCGGCACGTGACGCCTGCCGTACGACCCGACGACGTCCTGTCCGGTCTCCGCGCCGTGGCCGACCTGGCGCCGCCGGTCCCCGCAGCGGTGACCAGGCTGGCGCAGGGGCTGTTCGATGAAGAGACCGGCACGGTGACCGACCCGCTCGCGCCCGACCGCGAGGCAGCGGAGGCCCGCTCAACGGCCGAACCGCCTGCCGCCGCGACGGCGCCGGCGTAAGGAAGGTTCCGCGTAAGGACGGACGTCGTAGCGCCGCCCTCGGACTCGGGAGCCACCTGGGTCGGGTAGCGCACCGACCAGAAGACTTTCGCCAGGCCGTACGCAATAGGTGTACGGAACCGGCGAGACAGGACACGGAAAGCTCCCGTGCGGCGCCCGCGCCCCGGACGGCGGCGACGCGCACAGCGCGAGCCGCGGACGTCACCGGCACAAGCCGGACCAGGTGCGGCGCCCGGGAGCCCGACGGGAGAAAAGCCCGCATGCTCGAACCGACCGAACCCACAGAGTCCACCCCGGGCTCCGAAGAGAACAACACCCCGAGCGACACCCTGCCGCCCCGTCGGCGGCGCCGTGCCGCGTCCCGCCCGGCGGGTCCCCCCGCCGGTGCCTCCCCCGACGCTCCGGTGGAGACCGTCACGCCGGCCATACCGGTCGCGGATCCCGAGGACCTCGAGGACATCGAGGAAGCCGCTGCGGAGGAGACCACCACTGTGGCGGAGGAGACTTCCGTACCTGCCGAGAGCAGCGAGCCCGGTGAGGACGCCGCGCCCGCCGGTCGTAAGCGGCGCCGTGCGGTTCGCCGTGCTTCCGCGCCCGCCGGGGCCCCGGAGTCCGCGGAGACCGCCGAGACCGTGGTGCCGGTGACCGCCGCCGCCCCTGCCGCCTCCGAGGCTTCGGAGCAGGCCGAGGCCCCCGCGTCCGCCGCACCCGCCCAGGTGTCCGAGGACGCCGCTCCCCGGCGCACCCGGCGTCGCGCGACGCGCAGCGTGGCCACGCCTGCCGCGGCTGCGGCGGAGGCGAGCGAGACGGTGACGAGCGAGACCGTGACGAGCGAGACGGCGGCGGCCCCGGTGCCGAGTGCTTCCGAGCCCTCCGCGGCCGATGCCGCCGAAGGAGCCGAGGCCGCCGAGGAGGCCGCTCCGCGTCGGGCCCGGCGGCGTGCCACGCGTCGGGTGTCCGCGCCCACGGGGGCGCCCGCGGCTGTCAGCGCGGAGGAGACCGCCGCCCCCGGCGAGGCTGCCGCCGCGTCCACGTCCGCGTCCCCTGTGTCCGCAGAGGAGACGAAGGCCCCCGCGGCCGCCGAGCCCGCTGCCCCCGAGGTTTCTGCCACTGAGGCATCCGCCCCCGAGGCCCCCGCTGAAGGGGCCGCCCCCGCCCAGGCCGGTGAGCCGGCCGAGGAGGCCGCTCCGCGTCGCCGTCGCCGGGCCGTCCGCCGGGCCGCCGGCGGCTTCGCCGAGCCCGCGCGGGCCGCGAAGGCCTCGAAGGGATCCGCCGGCGCGGCCGCCGGTGAGGACGAGTCACCGGCCCGTCCGGCGCGGCCCGCCGTCGCCGTGTTCCAGGCGCCCGTGTTCACCGAGCCCCAGTTCCAGACACCGGAGCGGGCCGCTGCCGCGGCCGCCGCCGAGGCGGCCGGGACCGAGGAGCCCGAGGAGGCGGAGGAGTCCGCCATGGCCGAGGGCCCGGCCGAGGAGCAGTCCGGCGCGCCGCGTCGTCGGCGCCGCCGCCGGGGCTCCGCCGACGAGTCCGAGGCCCGGGCCGCCGAGACCCCCGCCGCGGAGACCACCGTCGACGAGGCGGACGAGGCCGAGGATTCCGCCGAGGGCGACGAGCAGGACGAGTCCGAGGGGTCCGGCTCGCGGCGTCGCCGTCGCCGGGGCGGTCGTCGGCGCCGGCGTGGTGAGTCCGCCGAGACCGACATCGACGGCGAGGGCACCGACGCCGACACCGAGCAGGCCGCCGCACAGGACGCCGAGGACACCGCCGAGCAGACCGAGGAGGACCGGGAGGACTCCGAGGACGGCGACCGGGACGAGTCGGCCGGCGGGGGTGGCTCCAGCAGCAGCCGCCGGCGTCGTCGCCGCCGGCGCCGTGCCGGTGACAGCGCGGCCGACGGCGAGCCCTCCGAGGACGACCCGGAGCGCACGGTCGTCAAGGTCCGTGAGCCCCGCCCCCAGCGGGAAAAGGGGACCGAGCCCTCCGACGAGGTGCAGTCCATCAAGGGCTCGACCCGTCTGGAAGCCAAGAAGCAGCGCCGCCGGGAAGGCCGCGAGCAGGGCCGCCGGCGCGTCCCGATCATCACCGAGGCCGAGTTCCTCGCCCGGCGCGAGGCCGTCGAGCGCGTGATGGTCGTCCGCCAGCACGGCGACCGCACGCAGATCGGCGTCCTCGAGGACAACGTGCTCGTCGAGCACTACGTCAACAAGGAGCAGTCGACGTCCTACGTCGGCAACGTCTACCTCGGCAAGGTGCAGAACGTGCTGCCGTCGATGGAGGCCGCCTTCATCGACATCGGCAAGGGCCGCAACGCCGTCCTCTACGCCGGTGAGGTCAACTTCGAGGCGCTGGGCATGGCCAACGGGCCGCGGCGCATCGAGTCCGCCCTGAAGTCCGGGCAGTCCGTGCTCGTCCAGGTGACGAAGGACCCCATCGGGCACAAGGGCGCCCGCCTGACCAGCCAGGTCTCCCTGCCGGGCCGCTACCTCGTGTACGTGCCCGAGGGTTCGATGACCGGCATCAGCCGCAAGCTGCCCGACACCGAGCGGTCGCGGCTGAAGACCATCCTCAAGAAGATCGTCCCGGAGGACGCGGGCGTCATCGTGCGCACCGCCGCCGAGGGCGCGAGCGAGGACGAGCTGCGCCGGGACGTCGAGCGGCTGCAGCAGCAGTGGGAGGACATCCAGAAGAAGGCCAAGAACGGCAACGCGCCGACGCTGCTCTACGGCGAGCCGGACATGACCGTCCGGGTCGTGCGCGACATCTTCAACGAGGACTTCTCCAAGGTCGTCGTCAGCGGTGACGAGGCGTGGTCGACGATCCACGGGTACGTCTCGCACGTCGCGCCCGACCTCGCCGAGCGGCTGCAGAAGTGGACCTCCGAGGTCGACGTCTTCGCCACGTACCGGATCGACGAGCAGCTCGCCAAGGCCCTCGACCGCAAGGTGTGGCTGCCCAGCGGCGGCTCGCTGGTGATCGACCGGACCGAGGCGATGGTCGTCGTCGACGTCAACACCGGAAAGTTCACCGGCCAGGGCGGCAACCTCGAGGAGACCGTCACCAGGAACAACCTGGAGGCGGCCGAGGAGATCGTGCGCCAGCTGCGGCTGCGCGACCTCGGCGGCATCATCGTCATCGACTTCATCGACATGGTGCTGGAGTCCAACCGGGACCTGGTGCTGCGGCGCCTGCTGGAGTGCCTCGGCCGGGACCGTACGAAGCACCAGGTCGCCGAGGTGACCTCGCTGGGGCTCGTGCAGATGACTCGCAAGCGGGTCGGTCAGGGGCTGCTGGAGTCCTTCTCCGAGACCTGTGTCCACTGCAACGGGCGCGGAGTCATCGTGCACATGGAGCAGCCGACCTCGGCCGGAGGCGGCGGCAAGCGCAAGAAGCGCGCCCGTGCCGGTGCGGCCGAGCAGCCGCACGTGCACGAGGCCGCCGTCGACATCGCCGACATCGCCGAGACCGCCGAGGAGGAGGCGGAGACCGAGGCGGAGGTCGTCGCCGAGGTCGCCGACCCGGTCGCGCTGCCCGCGCCGGCCTTCGAGCCCGACGAGGAGCTGTACAGCAGCGCCGCCGAGGCGGAGGCCGCGGCCACCCGCGGTCGGTCCCGGCGCCGGGCGAGCCGGCGGGCGTCGGCCCCGGCGGGCGCTCCGCGTGGCGGCGACGCCGCCAGGACGGCCGAGCCGGTCAAGGCCGACCAGGACAAGTCCGCGCGGGCCGAGGCGGAGGTGCCGACGGCTCAGGACGTGACCGCCGAGCAGGAGGTCGCCCGTCCGGTGCGGCCCGAGACGGCCGCCGAGGCGCAGGCCGAGCCGATGGCCGTCGAGGACCCGGTGGTCGAGGCCGCGCAGGCCGCGCCCGCCGAGGAAGCCGCACCGAAGGGCCGCACCCGGCGGCGGGCCACCCGCAAGGTGACCGCTCCGGCCGGTTCGCCGGCGGGGGCCGAGGCGGCCGTGGTGACGGTCTCCGAGACGGCGGCCGAGCCCGAGGAGCCGAAGTCCGAGGCGCCGGCCGAGCAGGCGGTGGTGGCCGAGGCGCCCGCCGAGAGCGCCGCCCCGGCCCGCCCGCGGCGTCGTGCGGTGCGCAAGACCGCCGCGCCCACGGCGTCCGAGGACGCGGCCGTGGTCGTCGTCGCGACGACCGCCGCGGACGAGGCCCCGGCCGTCGAGGCGAGTGAGGCTGCCGAGGAGCCGGCTCCGGCCAAGAAGGCCGCCCGCAAGACCGCCAAGAAGGCCACGGCGAAGAAGGCCGCCACCAAGAAGACGGCGGCCAAGAAGACGACGACGGCCAAGAAGACGGCTGCGAAGAAGACCACCGCGAAGAAGACGACCGCCAAGAAGGCGGCGTCCAAGAAGACCGCGGCGGCCGAGCAGCAGCCGGTCCCGTCCGTCTCGAGCCCGGCCGACGAGGGCTGACGCCTCACACCCGACGGAGAAAAGTGATCCGCCCCCGGTCCGACGACCGGGGGCGGATCGTTTGTCTGAACAACAGGTGAATCGATACCTGGTCATACGGTTATGATGCGAGTCGAGACTGATCGCAAATTAAACAAATTAATGTAAAAACGGGACTTAAGTGAAGGCTCTAGTGCTCTCCGGGGGAGCGGGCACCCGCCTCCGTCCGATCACCCACACATCCGCCAAACAGCTGGTACCCGTCGCCAACAAGCCCGTGCTCTTCTACGGGTTGGAGGCGATCGCCGAAGCCGGCATCAACGAGGTCGGCATCGTCGTCGGCGACACCGCGGACGAGATCCGCGAGGCGGTGGGCGACGGTTCCCGGTTCGGGATCGACGTCACCTACATCCCGCAGGAAGCACCGCTGGGCCTCGCCCACGCCGTGCTCATCGCCCAGGAATTCCTCGGCGACGACGACTTCGTCATGTACCTCGGCGACAATTTCGTCGTCGGTGGTATCACCGGCCTGGTGGAGGAGTTCCGCGCCGAGCGGCCCGACGCGCAGATCCTGCTGACCAGGGTCCCCGACCCCACCTCCTTCGGCGTCGCCGAACTGGACGGCGACGGCCGGGTGGTCGGGCTGGAGGAGAAGCCGAAGCAGCCCAAGAGCGACCTCGCCCTCGTCGGCGTCTACCTCTTCACCGCGGCCATCCACGAGGGCGTCCGCTCCATCGAACCCTCATGGCGCGGCGAGCTGGAGATCACCCACGCCATCCAGTGGCTGATCGACCACAAGCGCGACGTCCGCTCCACCGTCATCTCCGGCTACTGGAAGGACACCGGCAACGTCACCGACATGCTGGAGGTCAACCGGTCCGTCCTGGAGACCGTGCAGCCGATGAACGCGGGCACGGTGGACGAGGACAGCGAGATCATCGGCCGGGTGCGCATCGAGGAGGGCGCCCGCGTCAGTGGCAGCCGGATCGTCGGGCCCGCGATCGTCGGTGCCGGTTCCGTGGTCGACAACGCGTACATCGGACCCTTCACGTCCGTCTCCGAGGACTGCCGGATCGAGGACAGCGAGATCGAGTACTCGATCGTGCTGCGCGGCTCGTCCGTCACCGGTGTACGCCGGGTGGAGGCCTCGCTCATCGGACGCGACGTCGAAGTCACCCCCGCCCCCCGTAATCCCAAGGCCCACCGGCTCGTGCTCGGTGATCACAGCAAGGTGCAGATCTCCTCATGACCGCCTCCGCCCCTTCTCCCGCCCGCCCGATCCGGATCCTGGTCACCGGCGGCGCCGGCTTCATCGGCTCGCACTACGTCCGTACGCTGCTCGGCCCCCAGGGCCCCGGAGACGTCACGGTCACCGTCCTGGACAAGCTGACCTACGCGGGCAACCCGGCCAACCTCGACGAGGTGCGCGAGCACCCCGGCTTCGCCTTCGTGCAGGGCGACATCTGCGACCCCGGACTGGTCGGCGAGCTGATGGCCGAGCACGACCAGGTGGTGCACTTCGCCGCCGAGTCGCACGTCGACCGGTCCATCGACGGCGGCGCGGAGTTCGTCCGCACCAACGTGGTCGGCACCCACACGCTCGTCGACGCGGCGCACCGCTCCGGCATCAAGACCTTCGTGCACATCTCCACCGACGAGGTCTACGGCTCCATCGACGAGGGCTCCTGGCCCGAGACCCACCCGCTTCAGCCCAACTCGCCCTACTCCTCGGCGAAGGCCTCCAGCGACCTGATCGCGCTGTCCTACCACCGCACCCACGGCCTGGACGTCCGCGTCACCCGCTGCTCCAACAACTACGGGCACCACCACTTCCCCGAGAAGGTCATCCCGCTCTTCGTCACCAACCTCCTCGACGGCAAGAAGGTCCCGCTGTACGGCGACGGCGGCAACGTGCGCGACTGGCTGCACATCGACGACCACGTCCAGGGCATCGAACTGGTCCGCACCAAGGGCCGCCCCGGCGAGATCTACAACATCGGCGGCGGCACCGAGCTGTCCAACAAGGAGCTCACCGAACTGCTCCTCGAGGCGTGCGGCGCCGACTGGGAGACCAGCGTCGAGTACGTCCAGGACCGCAAGGGCCACGACCGCCGCTACTCGGTCGACTGCACCAAGATCCGCCAGGAACTCGGCTACGAGCCGCGCAAGGACTTCCGTGCGGGCCTCGCGGAGACCGTGCAGTGGTACCGGGACAACCGCGCCTGGTGGGAGCCGCTGAAGGAGCGCGCGGCGCTGAAGTGACCCGTCCCGCCGACGCCGTTGTCGAGGGCCGTACCGTGACGGCTACGCTGCCGCTGGACAAGCGATGGCGGGCAAGAACCAGAGCTGAAGAAGAGCCGAAGAAGAGCTGAGGACATGTGATGCGGCCCCTTTCCATCTCCGGCGCCTGGGTGCACGAGCCGAAGGTCTTCCCCGACAGCCGGGGCAGCTTCCACGAGTGGTTCAAGGCACCGCTCTTCACCGAGACGGTCGGCCACCCGCTGAAGCTGGCCCAGGCCAACATGTCCGTCTCGAGCCGCGGCACCCTGCGCGGTATCCACTTCGCGGACGTGCCGCCCAGCCAGGCCAAGTACGTCAAGTGCGTGCGCGGCGCGGTGCTCGACGTGGTCGTGGACATCCGGACCGGCTCGCCCACCTTCGGCCAGTGGGAGGCCGTCCGCCTGGACGACCGGGACCACCACGCGGTCTACCTCTCCGAGGGGCTCGGCCACGCCTTCATGGCGCTGACCGACGACGCCACCGTGGTGTACCTCTGCTCGGAGGGCTACGCCCCCGAGCGGGAGCACGGCATCCAGCCGCTCGACCCGGCCCTGGGCATCGACTGGCCCGCGGACATCACCCCGCTGCTCTCCGCCAAGGACGAGCAGGCGCCCACCCTCGCCGAGGCCCGGGAGCAGGGCCTGCTGCCCTCGTACGAGGCGTGCGTGGCGTATCGGGAGAGCCTGGGTTCCTGACCCCGAAGGAGCCCGGCAATGGGCCCGGTTTGACCCCCTCGGCCACGGCCCCGTAACCTTGACCGTCGGCGTGTCGTCAGGCCCGCCACATCCCCGTAAACCTCATCCTCCCGGACACGGGCTGTGACCGGGAGAGGTCGCCCGCGTGCTCTCGTGGGTGGCTGGCCTGCGGGGGTGCCGTTTCCCGAGCGAGAGAGTGAGTTCCGCGTGTACGCCATCGTGCGCAGCGGTGGTCGCCAGCACAAGGTTGCTGTCGGCGACATCGTTGAGGTTGACAAGATTTCCACTGCCAAGGTTGGCGACACGGTCGAGCTCTCGACCCTGCTCGTTGTCGACGGCGACGCCGTGACCAGCGACCCGTGGGTGCTGGCCGGCATCAAGGTCCAGGCCGAGGTCGTGGACCACCACAAGGGCCAGAAGATCGACATTCTGCGCTACAAGAACAAGACCGGTTACCGCCGTCGCCAGGGCCACCGCCAGCAGTACACGGCGATCAAGGTCACCGAGATCCCCACGGCTGCGAAGTAAGGGACTGAGGAGAAATGGCACACAAGAAGGGCGCATCGTCCACCCGGAACGGTCGCGACTCCAATGCCCAGCGGCTCGGCGTGAAGCGCTTCGGCGGTCAGGTCGTGAACGCTGGTGAGATCCTGGTCCGTCAGCGCGGCACCCACTTCCACCCGGGCGCGGGCGTCGGCCGTGGCGGCGACGACACGCTGTTCGCGCTGGAGGCCGGTTCGGTGCAGTTCGGCACCCACCGTGGCCGCAAGGTCGTGAACATCGTTCCGGTCGCCTGATCGGACACTTTCGCGAGGCGGACCTCACTTCCCGGGCGGGAAGGCGGGTCCGCCTTTCGCTTGTTGCACACGTGTTGAACAAGTAAATCTCGTACGTACTTCTGGAGGCACCCACCATGACCACCTTCGTGGACCGCGTCGAGCTCCATGTCGCCGCGGGTAACGGAGGACACGGCTGTGCCTCCGTTCACCGTGAGAAGTTCAAGCCGCTGGGCGGCCCTGACGGCGGCAACGGCGGTCGCGGCGGGGACGTGATCCTCACCGTCGACCAGTCCGTCACCACGCTCCTCGACTACCACCACTCCCCGCACCGCAAGGCCACCAACGGCAAGCCCGGCGAGGGCGGCAACCGCTTCGGCAAGGACGGCCAGGACCTGGTCCTGCCGGTGCCGGACGGCACGGTCGTGCTGGACAAGGCGGGCAACGTCCTCGCGGACCTGGTCGGCCACGGCACGTCCTTCGTCGCGGCGCAGGGCGGCCGGGGCGGGCTCGGCAACGCGGCCCTGGCGTCCGCGCGGCGCAAGGCGCCCGGATTCGCGCTGCTCGGCGAGCCGGGGGACCTGCGGGACATCGTCCTGGAGCTGAAGACGGTCGCCGACGTGGCGCTCGTCGGATACCCGAGCGCCGGCAAGTCGTCGCTGATCTCCGTGCTGAGCGCCGCCAAGCCGAAGATCGCCGACTACCCCTTCACCACCCTCGTGCCCAACCTCGGCGTCGTCACGGCCGGTTCGACCGTGTACACGATCGCCGACGTGCCCGGGCTGATCCCGGGGGCCAGCCAGGGCAAGGGCCTGGGGCTGGAGTTCCTGCGGCACGTGGAGCGGTGCAGCGTGCTCGTGCACGTCCTGGACACCGCCACGCTGGAGTCCGACCGCGACCCGGTCTCCGACCTCGACATCATCGAGGAGGAGCTGCGCCAGTACGGCGGCCTCGACAACCGTCCGCGCATCGTCGTCCTGAACAAGATCGACGTACCGGACGGCAAGGACCTGGCCGAGATGGTGCGGCCGGACCTGGAGGAGCGCGGCTACCGCGTGTTCGAGGTGTCGGCCGTGGCGCACATGGGGCTCAAGGAGCTGTCGTTCGCGCTCGGTGAGCTCGTCGCGAAGGCGCGGGCGGCCAAGCCGAAGGAAGAGGCCACGCGGATCGTGATCCGGCCCAAGGCCGTGGACGACACGGGCTTCACCGTGACGCGCGAGGCCGACGGCCTGTTCCGGGTGCGCGGCGAGAAGCCCGAGCGCTGGGTGCGGCAGACCGACTTCAACAACGACGAGGCGGTCGGCTACCTGGCGGACCGGCTCAACCGGCTCGGAGTCGAGGAGGAGCTGGTCAAGGCGGGCGCCCGGGGTGGCGACGGCGTCGCCATCGGCCCCGAGGAGAACGCGGTCGTCTTCGACTGGGAGCCGTCACTGACGGCCGGGGCCGAGATGCTCGGCCGGCGTGGCGAGGACCACCGCTTCGAGGGCACGCGGCCGGCCGCACAGCGCCGCAGGGACCGGCAGGCCGAGCGGGACGAGGCGGAGCGCGAGTACGACGACTTCGAGCCGTTCTGACCGGCGCCGGATCCCCGGGCCGGTGTTAACGGTCGGTGAAGTCCTGGGGTAAGTGAGGGCAACCAACCGGTTGCCCCGGGAGTCGTACTGGGCAACGCGGATGAGGATCTTGTTCCTCTGCGCGGTCAACTGCCTCTCGGATTCCCGGAGTCGACGTGACCCTGTCCCTCCAGCCCGCCAAGCCCGTTCCGCCCGGAACACGGCGTGCCCTGGTCGTCGCCACGGCGCTTCTCGCCGCGATCGGTGGTGCGCTGCCCGCCGCCCATGCGGAGCCGTCCGCTCCTTCGGGGCTGCGGCAGGACTTCAACGGGGACGGATACCAGGACCTGGCCGTCGCCGCGCCCGACGGAGCCGTGAACGGCGTGCACCAGGCCGGGTATGTCGCCGTGCTGTACGGGGGCGCGAACGGGCTGAACGCCGGTTCCAGGAAGGTGTACACCCAGGCCTCCACCGGCGTTCCCGGGGCCCCTGAGGCGTACGACCACTTCGGGTCCCGGCTCACCGTGGCCGATCTGGACGGGGACGGGTTCACCGATCTGGTCGTCGAGGCCTCCGGCGAGTCGTGGGTGCAGGGCGGCAACGCGCGCAACGGCAACCACACCGTGCTGTGGGGCGGGCCCGGCGGCTTCACCTCCGGCAAGGTGCTGCCCGCCGTCGGCAGCGGTTCGTGGCAGGCCGGTAAGTTCGCCGCCGGTGACTTCAACGGCGACGGGCACCAGGACCTCGCGGGATTCGGGCCCGTGCGGTTCGGGCCTTTCGGACGTGACGGTGTGCCCGCCTCCACCCAGAGCGGTGCGCCGCTCATCGACGGCGACATGTACGAGCTCGCCACGGTGGCCGGGGACACGGACGGCGACGGCATCACCGACCTCGTCACGATGTCCCGCGCGTACGACTGGGACGACGATCACGAGTACGGCTACTACCTCAACTACGTGCGCGGCAGCCGCGACGGCCTGCAGCCGCCCGTCATCCTGAAGGACGGGCAGGGCGAACACCTCGACCCGCAGAACGCCACCCTGGCCCTCGGCGACCTCAATGGCGACCGCCGGGCCGACCTCGTCATGGGCGGCCACGCCCTGCGGATCGTCTACGGCACCCAGAGCGGCCCGGCCGCCGCGGCGCCCCAGGTGATCACCCAGGACACCCCCGGCGTGCCGGGCGTGCAGGAGAGCACCGACGACTTCGGCGCCGCGCTGTCGGTCGGGGACGTCGACGGCGACGGGTACGGGGACGTGCTCGCCGGTATCCCCCACGAGGACTTCGGCGGGCTGGCGGACGCCGGCACCTTCGCCGTCGTACCGGGCGGGGCGAACGGGCCGACCGGCGCCGGCACCAAGGTGCTCAGCCAGAACAGCGCCGATGTGCCCGGCACCGCCGAGAGCGGGGACCTCTTCGGGGGCAACGTCCACCTCGTCGACGGCAACGGCGACGGCCGGGCGGAGCCGGTCGTGGCGGCGACCGAGGAGGACGCGGTCGCCGGTGCCGTATGGGTGTTCCGGTCCGGTTCCGACGGCGTCACGGCCAAGGGCTCCTTCTCCTTCGGTCCCCGTGCCCTCGGCATGGCCATGCCCGACGGATCCCACCTCGGCACCTTCCCGCGCTGACCCCCGACCGCGACAACCGGCCCCACAGGCACCCTCGGTACGGGCTTCACACGCTGAACAGCTCTTTTCACGACAGGAATCACATGACCTCGCGTTCCCACCGGCGTTCCCCGCGCGGACGTCTCGTCGTCGCCACCGGCGTCACCCTCGTCGCCGGCGCCCTGGCGATACCCGGCGCCGGCGCCGTGACCTCGGCCACGACCGCCACCACGCCCAGCGCCAAGCGTCTGCACGACGACTTCAACGGCGACGGCTACGCCGACCTCGCGGTGGCCGCCCCGGCCGCGACCGTCGATGGCAAGAAGGGTGCCGGATACGTCGCCGTGGTCTACGGCTCGAAGAACGGGCTGAACGTGACGACGCGGCAGGTCGTCAGCCAGAGCACGGCCGGTGTGCCCGGCAGCCCCGAGGTGGACGACGGGTTCGGCGGCGCGCTCACCACCGCCGACCTCGACCGCGACGGTTACGCGGACCTGGTCGTCGGCGTGGGCGGCGAGGACACGGCCGACGGAGGCGCCGAGTCCGGGCTGGCAGAAGTCCTGTGGGGCGGTGCGAAGGGCCTGTCCGGCGGTGCCGCCCTGGCCACCGGGAAGGCCTACGACGGGCTCGGCGGGCAAGGGCGCCTGACCGTCGGCGACGTGAACGGCGACGGTGCCGAGGATCTGGTGACCGTGGAGAACCAGTTCAATCTGCGGGTCGTGAACGGCCCGTTCTCCCGCGACGGTTCCTCCGGCCACGGCGAGCAGATCGTGCGGGACGAGTTCGACACCCGCGTCCTCGACCTGGCCACCGGTGACCTCAACGGCGACGGTGTCACCGACGTCGCCGCCACCCAGAACGACGGCGACGAGTTCGACGCCCGGCGGGTCGTGTACTGGCTGGGCGGCGAGCAGGGTCTGGCCCCGTACACCACCGTGCAGGGCAGCGACGGCTACCGGCTCCAGGGCGGCGAGAACCTCGACATCGGGGACATCGACCAGGACGGCTTCGACGACATCGTGGTCGGCCGGGCCGTCACCGGGTACGACAGCGACCTCGACACCCCCACCGCCAAGGGCGGCCGGGTCACCTGGATACCGGGCGGTGCCGAGGGGGCCGACGGCACCAGGGCCACGCACCTCAACCAGGACAGCCCCGGCGTGCCCGGTTCCGCCGAGCGGGGCGACGGCTTCGGGACGGACGTCCAGGTCGCCGACGTGGACGGCGACGGCCACCCGGACGTGGTGACCGGTCTGCCCGGTGAGGACCTGGGCACGGTGTCCGACGCCGGCGCGGTCGTCGTGCTGCGCGGCACCAAGGCCGGGCTCACCGGCGCCGGCGCCCAGGCGGTCACGCAGAACACGCCCAACGTGCCCGGCTCCGCGGAGAAGCTCGACGCGTTCGGAAAGGCCGTCCACCTCGCCGACGCCGACCAGGACGGCCTGGCCGACCTGGCCGCGGGCGCGCCGGGGGAGAACGGCAACGCCGGGTCCGTCTGGTACTTCAGGTCCGGCCCGACGACCGTCGTGAGCCCCAACGGCACCACGACCTTCGGCAACACGCTCCTCGGCACGACCGCCACGGGAGCCCGTCTCGGCACCGGCTTCGCTTACTGATCATCTGTCAGACTCGCCCCGGCAACGGCTTGTTCCAGCGCTGGCGGCGAGTCTTCTTTTGTCTGCTTAGTTGTCATGTACGTGAACCCCGGCGTTCAGCGGGCGGACCGCCCGCGAACGTGAAGCTTCCCAGAGTCCAAGTGGCCAGCGAGGTAAGGGAGTCACCCGATGACCGGAGCAGTTTCCCCCGACCGACGCCGCTTCCTGACCGCCGGCGCCGCCGTGCTCGGCGCCGCGGCCTCCGCCCAGCTGTGGCTTCCGGCCGCCGCGCACGCGGCTGAGACGCCGCTGCCCGACGGGGTGTTCAGCCTCGGCGTCGCCTCCGGCGACCCGCTGCCGGACGGCGTCGTACTGTGGACCCGGCTCGCCCCGGACCCGCTGAACGGCGGTGGCATGCCCGACCGGGTGGTACCGGTGGAATGGCAGCTCGCGGAGGACAGCCGGTTCAGAAAGCTCGTCCGACGCGGCACCGCCCAGGCCCGGCCCGAGTACGGACACAGCGTTCACGTGGATGTACGCGGACTGCGTCCGGACCGTGTCTACTGGTACCGCTTCCGCACCAGCGGCCAGCTCTCGCCCGTCGGCCGCACCCGCACCGCGCCCCACACCTCCAGTTCCGGTGGCTCCCTGCGCATGGCCCTCGCCTCCTGTCAGAACTGGCAGCACGGCTATTTCACGCCATACGCGGACATGCTCGACCAGGACCCGGACGTCGTCGTCTTCGTCGGTGACTACATCTACGAGTCGACGCCCTCGGCGACGGCCCTGCGGCGGCACGAGGGCACCGGTGAGCCGTTCAGCCTCGCCCAGTACCGCAACCGGTACGCCCAGTACCGCACCGACCCGGACCTCGCGGCGATGCACGCCCACGCCCCCTTCGTGGTGACCTTCGACGACCACGAAGTGGACAACGACTTCGCCGGGGAGATCCCGCAGGATCCGGACAAGCAGCCGCACGACGCCTTCGTGGCCCGGCTGACCGCTGCCTACCAGGCGTTCTACGAGCACATGCCGGTCCGTGCCACCGCCGTGCCGAACGGCCCTCACATCCGGATGTACCGCCGCCTGGAGTTCGGCCGTCTGGCCCGGCTCAACGTCCTGGACACCCGGCAGTACCGCAGCGACCAGGCCACCAGTCAGGAAGGCGCCCAGGACCCGTCGCTGACCATGCTGGGGGCGCAGCAGAAGCGGTGGCTGCTGAACTCGCTGCAGGACTCGCCGGCCCGCTGGAACCTCATCGCCTCCCAGATCACGATGGCGGAGACCGACCTCAAGGTCGGCGAGGGCAAGCTCTGGTTCTACGACGCCTGGGACGGCTACCAGGCCGAACGCAACCGGTTCCTGGAGGAGTTCAAGCAGGTCCGCAACCCGGTCGTGCTCTCCGGCGACCGGCATCTGACGATGATCAGCGACCTCAAGGAGGACTACGCCGACCCGGACTCCGCGGTCGTCGGCGCCGAGTTCGTCGGCACCTCCATCTCCAGCAACGGCGACCAGGACCAGGCGGCCTTCCGCAGGGAGTGGGACCCGCGGCGCCCGGACAACCCGCACTGGAAGCTGCTCGACGCACACCGCGGCTACCACCTCTTCGACGTCCGCAGGGACGGCATCGACGCACAGGTGCGCGTCGTCGACACCGTGCGGCAGCCCACGGCGACGCCGAGCACGCTGGCCAAGCTGAGGGTCGAGGCGGGCCGACCGGGCGTCGAGGTCGTCTGACCGTCCACGAGCGACCGGTGTGAGAGCCTGGGACCCATCGGGTTCCCGGGCTCTTTTCGGTTCTTCCAGCCGGTCCTGGACACGGTGAAAAGTCCCTTGCCCTCGCCGAGACCGAAAAGCTGCGGAATCGCAACAAGGAATTCCGCGGCAATGAGCCGCCCGGCGAGCCGTATTCGCGACTCGCCCCGGGCGGCGCGGTCACGCATATGAAGAACGCGTGCAGTCCGGCGCCCGGAGACGTGAAGATCGGCACACCGTGCCACTCGCGCACCGTACGCGGCACTCGCCGCTGCGGGCGGTACCGTCAAAGCGCGTACCGTGCACCAGACATCGTCCAAGGAACTCGCGAAGGTCCTCGGTCACCGCTGTCTTGAGCGTCTCCGACGTCGCTGAGCTTCTGTGGAGTTACTCACAGCGCATTTCCCGGAGGCCCGCACAGCCGTCTCACCCATCGCCAGGAGTGGGAGGTGAATGACAGGTTGCGCGCACATATGCGGCGGAGGTCGCTCACCTTGCACAGCGGTAACCACAAGTGGGACCATTTCCAGGTTCCCTGTCGCCCCAAGGTAGGTCACCTGTGTCCCAGCACATAGCCAAGCCCCGTACCACCGCAGTGATCCTGGCCGGTGGCACCGGTCAGCGGGTGGGTCTGTCGATCCCCAAGCAGCTGCTGAAGATCGCCGGCAAGGCAGTCATCGAGCACACGCTGACCACTTTCGAGAACGCGGACTCGATCGACGACATCATCGTGCTGATGGCGCAGGGCTACGTGCCCGACGTCGAGAAGATCGTCGCCAAGGCCGGCTTCAAGAAGGTCTCGAAGATCATCGAGGGCGGCTCCACGCGGAACGAGACCACCGAGCGCGCCATCGCCGCGCTGGGCGAGGGCCTGGCCGAGGGCGAGGACGCCAACGTCCTCTTCCACGACGCCGTGCGCCCCCTGCTGTCGCAGCGCGTCATCGACGACTGCGTCGTGGCGCTGGAGCGCTACCAGGCCGTCGACGTCGCCATCCCGTCCGCGGACACCATCATCGTCACGCGCACGCACGGCGAGGACGGCGAGTTCATCACCGAGATCCCGGACCGCTCCCGGCTGCGCCGCGGCCAGACCCCGCAGGCGTTCAAGCTGTCCACGATCAAGCGGGCCTACGAGGTCGCCGCCGGCGACCCCAACTTCCAGGCCACCGACGACTGCTCGGTCGTGCTCAAGTACCTGCCGGACGTGCCGATCCACGTCGTCGCGGGTGACGAGTACAACATGAAGGTCACCCAGCCCGTCGACGTCTTCATCGCCGACAAGCTCTTCCAGCTCGCCTCCACGGCCGCGCCCGAGCAGAACGGCGAGGAGGCCTACCGCGAGCTCCTCACCGGCAAGACGATGGTCGTCTTCGGCGGCTCCTACGGCATCGGCAAGGACATCGCCGAGCTCGCCGAGTCCTACGGCGCCAAGGTCTACGCCCTCGGCCGTTCCACCACCGGCACCCACGTGGAGAACCCCGAGGAGGTCGACGACGCGCTGTCCAAGGCGTACGCCGAGACCGGCCGCATCGACTACGTGGTGAACACCGCGGGCGTGCTGCGCATAGGCAAGCTCGCCGAGACCGACAACGCCACCATCGAGGAGGCGCTGAAGGTCAACTACCTGGCCCCGGTGCAGATCGCCCGGTCGTCGTACAAGTACCTGTCCGAGACGAAGGGCCAGTTGCTGCTGTACACGTCCAGCAGCTACACGCGCGGTCGCGCCGAGTACAGCCTGTACTCCTCCACCAAGGCCGCCATGGTGAACCTCACCCAGGCGCTGTCCGACGAGTGGGCCGGCGACGGCGTCCGCGTCAACTGCATCAACCCCGAGCGCACGGCCACCCCCATGCGCACCAAGGCCTTCGGCCAGGAGCCGTCCGGCTCGCTGCTGTCCTCCGAGGCCGTGGCCCGCACCTCGCTCGACGTGCTGCTGTCCGAGCTGACCGGCCACGTCATCGACGTCCGCCAGCAGGACCCGACCGCCGGCGCGGCCCGGGCCTCCGGCTTCGAGCAGGCGCTGGCCACGGTGCTGGACCGGCAGGACGGCGTGTAATAATTGGCGCCAAATAGACTTCAGTAATTCAGGCCTCTGCGCCCTCCTGTTAACAGGTTCGACAACAGGAGTGTTCGCAGGGGCCTGAATCCATACCCTCGTAAATATTCACAGACCAGCCGCATTTGCGAACAAGACCGGCACACCCCTCCCAAGAGCAGGTTTCTCCGTGATATCCACCGCTATTCGCGTCGCCCGGGTGGGCAGCGCGGCCGAGCTGGCCGCGGCGGTCCTCATGATGGCGGGCTTCCCCGCCCTCATGCTGGCCGCGCTCGTCCCGAGCGTCCCCGCCTTCGCGGCAGCGGCCGCCGTGACGTACCTGGCGGACCACTATCTGCACCGCAAGGGCAGCTACCTGATCAACCGCCTCGGCAAGGTCCGGGCCGGCCTGTCGATCCGCTTCCTGATCCGGCAGCTGCTGCTCGTCCTGCTGCTGGCCCGGCTGTCCCTCGCGGACAACCTGATCTACTACGGGGCGATCGCCTGCTTCATCGCCTTCTACGGTCTGCAGGCCCCGCACGGCGCGCTGGTCCAGCTCATCCGCAACCGCCGCCGCATGCCGGTCGCCACTCGCAACGTCGACCTCAAGTCCCGCATCCGGATCCCGGACGCCCCGCCGCGCAAGCTGCTGCACCGGTCCGCCGAGAAGATGCTGCACCTCGACCTCGCGGCGGTCGCCGGCATCCTGCTCGCCGCCCAGGTCAAGTCGGCCCTCGTCGGCTTCGTCGGCATCGGCATCACGGTCGTGCTCAGCACCGTGTACGTGCTGGCGCTGGTGCCGTACGTGCGCGGCCGGAGGATCCCGCCGAAGGCCGAGAGGGTCCTGGCGGCCGTCGACGACTGGCTGGGCGAGTACCAGCCGGAGACGGTCCTGTACTTCTCCGGCTCGAAGGACTCCGCGTACCAGGTCAACATGTGGCTGGACACCATGGAGAACCTGGACTCCAAGCCGCTGATCATCCTGCGTGAGCGGGCCATCCTGAACAATCTGGCGCCCACCACGGTCCCCGTCATCTGCGTGCCCGGAGGGGTGCACCTGATGAACATGGACCTGTCCACCGTGCGCGTCGCGCTCTACGCGGCGAACGTCGGCAAGAACATCCACATGCTGCGCGTGCCCACCATGAAGCACGTCTTCATCGGCCACGGCGACAGCGACAAGCTCGCCAGCGTCAACCCGTACAGCAAGGTCTACGACGAGGTGTGGACCGCCGGCCGCGCGGGCCGCGACCGGTACGCCATCGCCGACGTCGGTGTCCGCGACGACGACATCGTCGAGGTCGGCCGTCCGCAGCTCGCCCCGATCCAGACCTGGCAGGGCGTGCCCGAGGGCCCCCGCGGCGGAGCCGCCGATGGACGCTGCCCGACGGTCCTGTACGCCCCCACCTGGGAGGGCTGGGACGGCAACCCGGGCAACACCTCCATCGTGCTGGCCGGCGAGAACATCGTGCAGAGGCTGATCACGGCCGACCCGCCGGTCCGCGTCCTGTACAAGCCGCACCCGTTCACCGGCAACGTCAGCAAGGACGCCAAGGCCGCCCACCAGCGCATCGCCGCCCTGGTCAGGAAGGCGGCCGCCGAGCGAGCCATCGACCCGCGCTTCGTCGCCGACACGGCCGCCCAGGCGGACGCCAAGGCCGAACTGGCCCGGATCGAGGCCCGGCTCGCCGAGCTGTCCGGCTCCGGCGGCGAACGGCGTGACGAGGCCGAGGCCACCCGTGACGGACTGGTCGACGTCGCGAAGCACGAGGAGGTCGCCCGGCTGCGTGCCGAGTGGCACGACGCCTACTGGCGTGCCTTCCCGTCCTGGGAGCACCGCGTCATCACCGGCGCGCAGCCGCGTCTGTACGACTGCTTCAACGTCTCCGACGCGATGGTGTCCGACATCTCCAGCGTGGTCTCGGACTTCATCGCGAGCGGCAAGCCGTACGCGGTCACCGACTCCGCCGGCGTGGGTGTTGAGGAGTTCAAGCGGAACAACACGGCGGTGCGTGCCGCGGTGATCCTGTCCAACAGCGCGACCGAGCTGGGTGAGCTGCTCGCCGCGGTGCGCGACCCGGCCGCCGATCCGCTGGCCGAGGACCGCAAGGAGCTCAAGCAGTACCTGCTGGGCCCGGACGAGCCGACCTCCCTCGTCCAGTTCAACACCGCCGTCGCGAACCTCGCGCTCAAGGCCGAGACCCGCAACCTCGGCCAGGAGTCACGGCTCGCTGCGGCCGCCGCCGAGACCCTGGCGAACGCGGTGCCCGGGCAGCGGCTGTCCGCGGCGGGCGACACGGACGGTGTCGGCACGGGCTGAAGTACCGAGCGGTACTGAGAGCTCGGCCCCCGAGGCGCGTATTCCTCGGGGGCCGAGCCCTTTCGTCTTCCCGATTCACGCCGGTTCACCATGTGACGTAACTCACTGACACGGGTGATCGAGGCAACCGCTTGCCCTGATCACCCGTCTTCCAGTTAGCGAAAGAGGAGATACAGGGGGAATATCCCATTGAATAGGGGGAAACGTGCCGTGGCGCAACCTGATGTGAGTGTGGTCATCGGGGCGTACGAAGCGATGCCGTACCTGACCGAATGCCTCTCGTCCGTCGAGGCACAGACCATCGGTCCGGAGCGCATCGAGGTCATCGCGGTGGACGACGGATCGACGGACGGGACGGGCGAGTACCTGGAGGAGTTCGCCGAGCGCGCTCCGATGCGCGTCCTGGTGATCCGTCAGGAGAACTCGGGCGGCCCGAGCGGCCCGCGCAACGTCGGCCTTGCCAAGGCCACGGGTCGCTACGTCTTCTTCCTCGACGCCGACGACCGGCTGGGCCCGGAGGCCCTGGAACGTATGGTCGCCATGGCCGACCGCGCCGGCACGGACGTCGTCCTCGGCAAGGTCGAGGGTGTCAACCGCTCCGCGCCGAAGTCCATGTGGGGCAGGACGCTGGAGCGCACGGACGTGTTCTCCTCCAACATCAAGTTCACGCTCAGCGCGCAGAAGCTGTTCCGCCGGGCGCTGCTCGACCGGCACGGCATGCGGTTCGACGAGTCGCTGTTCACCGGCGAGGACGCGCTGTTCACCATGGAGGCGTACCTGCGGGCGGACGGTGTCTCCGTGGTGGCCGACCACACCTGCTACTACCTGGTCGGCCGGGACGACGGCAAGCACGTGACCAAGAGCGGCAGTTACACCCTGCGCTTCGACTCCGCGCGGGCCCTGATGAACCTCATCGCCGAACTCGTTCCGGCGGGCGACCGCCGCGACCAGCTGATGGTCCGGCCCTTCCTGGTGACGCTGCTGCCGCAGTTCGGGCCCAAGTACCTCACGGACAGCGAGGAGATACGCCGGCACAAGTTCGAGCTGGCCAAGCCCCTCATGGACGCCCACTGGACGGAGGGCGTCGCCCGGCGTCTGAAGGTCCACGAGCGGCTGCGGCTGCACCTGGTGGCCGAGCAGCGTCCCGAACTCCTCGTCGAGGTCGTGAAGTTCGTCAAGGCCAAGAAGCAGGCGGCGGCCCTCCTGGAGAAGAAGGGCCGGCGCGTCTACCTGGCCTACCCGCACTTCCGCGACCGCGCCGCGGGCGTCCCCGACTCGGTCTACCTCGCCGGGCCCCGCGAGGCCCGCGCCTTCCCGGGCTACCGCGAGGGCGGTGTCGACACGTTCGTCCGCCGGGCGGTGCGCAAGGCGCGGCGGGTGCTGACGTCCCGGGAGGTACGGGCGGCGGCGTGAACCGACGCGGGGGCCTGCTTTCGCACGCCCCCGCGCCGCTCGCCGTACCGCCGCTCAGCGCGGCGCGGTGGGAACCGCGGTCTCGGTGCGCTGGCCGGGCAGCTCCGCGGCCGGCCGCTCCGCCGTGAGCCGTTCCGCCGCCCGGGACCGGTGCTCCCGGGCCTTCTCGCACAGTGCCCGCACCGCCTCGTTGAAGCGCTGCTGGGACGGCGGATCGGCCGGGCCCAGCAGGCGCAGCTTCAGCTCGGCGCGTACGGCGGCCAGTTCGTCCTTCTCCGGGTGCCGGACCGTCTCCAGCAAGGCGGGGATCCCGGCCGCGTCGGGTGTCAGCACGGTCGCCGCCGCCACCGTCGGGAACGCCGCGCGGAAGTCCTCCTCGGACAGCCCGCTGGTGTTCGCCACGGCGTACGGTTTCTCGCTCGCCAGGAAATCGCTGATCACGCTCGACACGTCACTGATCAGCAGGTCGGCCACGTTGAAGCAGGAGTACAGCGCCGGCCGGACGTCCGTGATGACCTGGTGCTCTCCCTCCGGCAGCGAGGCCCAGTACGCCTCCTCCCACGCGGCCGTCGCCCGCCGCACCGCTTCGGCCCGGCCCGGCTCCGGCGCCGACTGCAGCATCATCCGCTCCACCGTGTCGGCCCCGGCCCGGAAGCCGGCCCTGGTGAGGCGGTCCAGCTCCTGCGCGCACCGCGCGAGTTCCGCACCGCACGCGGGGCGCGCCCCCGTCCGCTCCCGGTTGGCCGCCCGGATCAGCTCCCGGACGCGCAGGTCGGCCGCGCCCGCGCGCGGGTCCACCGACCCGGTCAGCGGATGCGGCTTGTACAGCAGCCGCACACCCGGGTCCGCGAGCAGCGCCCGCACCAGGTTCTCACCGGCCGCGATCACCGACGTGTTGCCGGGGTTGCCGTCCCAGCCCTCCCAGGTCGGCGCGTAGAGGACGGTCGTGTGCTTCCCGGTCGGCGGGCCCGTGCGGGGGAGCACGCCGTCCAGCTGCGGGCGGCCCGTCTCCACGACGTCCTTGTCCTCGACGCCCACCTCGGCCAGTGCGTACCGCTCGCGTGCGGCGGGACCGGCCACCCACACCTCGTCGTACGCCTTCGCGTACGGGTTGCACGAGGACAGCTTGTCGCTCTCGCCGTGGTTGACGAAGGTGTGCCTGATGGTGGGGATGCGCAGCACCTGGGAGGTCTTGCCGGAGTTCGACGGGTGGATGAGGGCCTGGAGCGTGGAGTGCTCCAGTCGCATCAGTGTCGACACCTTCGGCAGGCACACGATCGGGATGTCCGTCGCCGCGATCTTCTGCACCATGAACCGCTCGCGCAGCACGATCACCGGCCGGCCGTCGGTCCGGGCGAGCGGCTCCAGCCACATGTTCGCCTGGTAGGCCGAGGAGGAGCCGCCGGAGAAGTACAGGCCGACGGTCGGCCGGTACGCGGCCAGCCACGCGTCGAACCAGTCGAGCACCTCCTGCTCGCCGGCCGGACGGCGTCCCGGCAGCAGCCGGAACAGCAGCGCGCCGAGGCCGGTCAGCGACAGGGCCAGGGAGAGCGCGATGCCGGCGGCCGCGTGCACCGGCTCGTCGCCCGTCGCGGCGGCCAGCAGCCCGGCCGTCGCCGGCAGGCCGAACACCAGCAGCCGGTGGCCGGGGCGGCGCAGCAGCGCGGACGGGGCCGGGGAGAGCCGCAGCGCCGAGGCGTCGATGTTCCGGGTCACCACCGGCAGGGTGCGGGTACGGCGTACCAGCACGGAGACCGCCTGGATGGCGCAGTGCAGCGCGTAGAAGGCGAGCAGCCCGGCGACCAGCGGCGTGTACACCGTCTCCCGGTCCTGCTCGCCGAGCCGCAGCAGGCCGACGACCAGCAGCAGGTCCCGCAGGACGTGCCGCACGGTGATGTCCGCGTGCGACTTGGCGAACAGCGCCAGCACCCCGCGCTGCCACCGGTGCAGGACACCCTCGGTGGCCAGGGAGACGGCGGTCGCGGCGAGCAGCAGCGGTACGTGGGGCAGCAGCGCCGCGACCGCCTGAGCGGCGAACGCGGCGGCCAGGACGACGGTGACCAGCCCCTTCAGCAGGGCCGGTGGGCGGGGGAGAGGTACGGGCACTGCGGTCACTCCAGGAGCGTCGGGTCGGCGCAGGTCGGCCGTCCGGGTTAACGCGCGGCGACGTCAGGACGACACGCATGTGTCGGGGGAGCGGAGCGGGCGGCTGCCGTCCCGCTGTGTCGTGGGACCGTAGCGGAATATCACCTTCCTGTCGTGGGGGCGGGCCGGGACTGAAATGCGGGGCGCCCGCCGTCGTGTGAAGCTTCCCGCACCGTCCGTAGCGTGGACCGGCTCCGCGCCGTACCCGCGCGTCCCGTAGATTTCCAGGTGAGGGACCGGAACGACGTGAGGGACGGGCGGCGACGTGGCAGGGGCAAGGCAGGGCGTGGGCGAGGCCCGCAGGATCGTCGTCAAGGTCGGGTCCTCGTCGCTGACCACCGCTTCGGGCGGCCTGGACGCGGACCGCGTGGACGCGCTGGTCGACGTGCTGGCAAAGGTCCGGAACCAGGGGGCGGCCCGTAGGGCCTCCGTTGAGAGTGGTGGCGGGAGACGGGTGGGCGGTGGGGAGCGCGAGATCGTCCTGGTCTCCTCCGGTGCCATCGCCGCCGGGCTCGCCCCGCTGGGCCTGCGCCGCCGCCCCAGGGACCTGGCCCGGCAGCAGGCCGCCGCCAGCGTCGGCCAGGGCCTGCTGGTCGCCCGCTACACCGCCTCCTTCGCCCGCTACGGCGTCCGCGTCGGCCAGGTGCTGCTGACCTCCGACGACATGAGCCGCCGCGCCCACCACCGCAACGCCTCCCGCACGCTCGACAAGCTGCTCGCGATGGGCGCCTTCCCGATCGTCAACGAGAACGACACCGTCGCCACGGACGAGATCCGCTTCGGCGACAACGACCGCCTCGCCGCCCTCGTCGCCCACCTCGTCCGCGCCGACCTGCTGGTCCTGCTGTCCGACGTGGACGGCGTCTACGACGGTGACCCCGGCAGGCCCGGCACCTCCCGCATCGCCGAGGTCCGCGACCCGTCCGACCTCGCGCATGTCGAGATCGGCAGCGCGGGCAGGGCCGGCGTCGGCACCGGCGGCATGGTCACCAAGGTCGAGGCCGCCCGGATCGCGGCCGCCGCCGGTGTCCCCGTGGTCCTCACCAGCGCCATCCACGCGGCCGACGCCTTGACCGGCCAGGACACCGGCACCTACTTCCACCCCACCGGCAAGCGCTCCGCCGACCGGCTGCTGTGGCTCCAGCACGCCTCCACCCCGCAGGGCGCGCTCACCCTGGACGACGGTGCCGTGCAGGCCGTCGTGGAGCGCCGCAAGTCGCTGCTGCCGGCCGGTATCGCCGCCGTCGAGGGCGAGTTCAGCGCCGGTGACCCGGTCGAGCTGCGGGACGGCACGGGACAGGCGGTGGCCCGCGGGCTCGTCAACTTCGACGCCAAGGAGATCCCCCGGCTGATCGGCCGCTCGACCCGGGAACTGGCCCGCGATCTCGGGCCCGCGTACGAACGCGAGGTCGTACACAGGGACGACCTGGTGGTTCTGCACCCGTAAGGGGTCGAAACGTCCGCCCCCGGTGGTGGACGTTCCGCAAAACCACCACGCGATCTCCTGCGGCCTGCTCAACTTTGTCCCGGGGGCGTATCCCCCCGGGTCCCCTCGGGGACGTTTCCGCAGCAGCGCCACTGTGCAAAGGAGGCCGTCGTGAGACCAGTACGCCAAGGGGCCGCCGCGTCCCGTGGTGGTGCCGGCTCCCGCGCGGCCGGCGAGGAGCGCGCCCTGGCCAGCGTGGCGGCCGGGGACCGGTTCCGGGGCGAGGAGCCGGCGGACACCCCACGCCTGTGGCACGTCACCCTCAGCGTGTCCGGCAAGGAGGCCCCGCTCGAGGAGGTCCGGCGCGCCCTGGAACAGCTCGCCCACGACCACCCTTTCCTGCTGACCAGCCGATACGCCGTCGACCACGCGGAGATCCGCTACTGGGAGGAGGCCCGCGACCTGCACGACGCGGCCGCCGTCGCCCTGCGCCTGTGGGGCGAGCACCGGCAGACCGCCGGGCTGCCGCCCTGGGAGATCGTCGGCCTGGAGGTCATCGACCGCGCGACCTACCACCAGCGCATCGCCGAGGGCAACGGTCCGCGGCCGGCGTCCCCGGTCGGAGTTCATCCGTTCTGACCTGGTCCAGGAAGTGTCTCGGGGTGTGGAACGAGCGATGAACGGCCCGGCCCGGCGGACTACCCTTCCCTCATGACCACGCTCTCTCCGTACGACTCCATGACCCCGGTCACGCAGGCTGCCTACCGGGCCAAGGCCGCCGCCGCGAGCCTCGCTCCGCTGCCGCGGGCCGACAAGGACGACGCGCTGCTCGCCATCGCCGACGCCCTGGAGGTCCGTACGAGCGAGATCGTCGAGGCCAACGCCGAGGACGTCGCCAGGGCCCGCGAGGCCGGCATCAGCGAGGGCATGATCGACCGGCTCACGCTCACCCCCGAGCGGGTCCGCGCCATCGCCTCCGACGTGCGCGACGTCGCCGCCCTGCCCGACCCGGTCGGCGAGGTCGTGCGCGGCTCCACGCTGCCCAACGGCATCGACCTGCGCCAGGTCCGGGTGCCGCTCGGCGTCGTCGGGATCATCTACGAGGGCCGGCCGAACGTCACCGTCGACGCCGCCGCCCTCTGCCTGAAGTCCGGCAACGCCGTCCTGCTGCGCGGCTCCTCCTCGGCGTTCCGGTCGAACACCGCCCTGGTGCGCGTCCTGCGCGACGCCGTGGGCGGGGCCGGGCTGCCCGCCGACGCCATCCAGCTCGTGCCCGGTGAGAGCCGCGACAGCGTGCGCGAGCTGATGCGCGCCCGCGGCCTGGTCGACGTGCTCATCCCGCGCGGCGGTGCCTCCCTGATCAACACGGTGGTCCAGGAGTCCACCGTCCCGGTCATCGAGACCGGCACCGGCAACTGCCACGTCTACGTCGACGCCCAGGCCGACCTCGACATGGCCGTCGAGATCCTGATCAACTCCAAGGCCCAGCGGGTCGGCGTCTGCAACGCCGCCGAGACCCTCCTGGTCCACCAGGACATCGCCGCCGAGTTCCTGCCCCGCGCCCTGGACGCCCTCGCCGAGGCCGGGGTCACCGTGCACGCCGACGAGCGCGTGCAGGCCCACGCCAAGGACTCCAAGGCCACCGTCGTGGAGGCCACGGCCGAGGACTGGGAGACCGAGTACCTGTCGTACGACATCGCCGCGGCCGTGGTCGACTCGCTGGACAAGGCGGTCGAGCACATCAGGCTGTGGACCTCCGGCCACACCGAGGCCATCGTCACGACCTCCCAGCAGGCCGCCCGCCGCTTCACCCAGCTGGTCGACTCGACCACGGTCGCGGTCAACACCTCCACCCGCTTCACCGACGGCGGGCAGTTCGGCTTCGGCGCCGAGATCGGCATCTCCACCCAGAAGCTGCACGCCCGCGGCCCGATGGGCCTTCCCGAGCTGACCAGCACGAAGTACATCGTGACCGGGGACGGGCACGTGCGGCGCTGAGCCACGTATGGCCTAAGGGGCTATGCGGGGCGGCGCATGACCGTGCGGGCGCCGGTGGGCGCGGCAGGCGTGTACCCGCCGGGTGTGCGCCGTGCCGGGCCCCGTGAACGTCGTCTCAACCGGCGGATGAATTTCCATACCGTCTGCCCAAGAAGACCCCCCAGGTCTACTCTGGAACCGTGCCGGAGGACGTGGGGGGCACGCCGTTTCCGGACGGCCGGGAGCCCGACGACGACCACGACCGCGGGGTGTCGGACGAAGAGTTCGCCTCCGTGGTCTTCGACGAGGCCTTCGTACGCGCGGCCGTGGTGCACGAGCCGACCGCCGTGGAGCGCCTTCTGGCCGCGGCACAGGCCAGAGCCGAGGCCTCCGAGGCGGAGGCGCGCCGGGCCCACCCCGGAGGCGAGCGTTACGACGACGGGTACGGCGAATTCGGCCATGATCCCGGCCTGGACGAGTTCGACGACCCCGACATCCTCGAGGATCACTACGGCACGGGCCCGTACGCCAAACAGGTCCGCTGGCACCGCCCCGTCGCCTGGGTGCTCGCCATCGTGATGGGGGTCGGCATGGTCGCGCTGGCCTTCACGGCGGTCTACCGGGGCGCGAACTCCACCCGGGAGGAACCCGCTCCGCCACCAGCCTCGACCGGGCTGGAGCAGGGCAACGGAGTGACCCCCTCCGCCTCCGCCGACCACTCCCAGCCTGCCATCTCGGTGATCCCGCGCAACCCCTGACCGGAACCCGACGGTGTTGGTGAGAACCTGTCAGAACTTGTGGCGGAGCAGGGCGTTTACCCGAGCTTCCGGCGACCTACCCTGAAGATATGGGCGGGCCTGCAGACCCACCCGAGGGGCCCGAGGGCGCTCCCGGAGGTGGCGAGGACGAGTACCGATCCGTCGTCTTCGACGAGTCGTTCGTCCGTGCTGCCCGCCTCCAGGAGTTCTCCGCCCAGGAGCGCATCGACGACCACGCGCCCGCCGTGCGCCGCCGTCCCCCCGTGCGCCGGGGCCTGTCCCGGCAGGCGCTGGTACTGGTCCTGCTGATCGCCATCGCCTTCGGCACCGCGATCTACATGGGCGTCCGGCACCCCTCCCAGACCCCCACAGCCAGGGAGACCGCCGAGCCCCTGCGGATGACGGTCATCCCGCTCGCCCCCCAGGGCAAGGTGCCCGGCACGGCCGACACGGCCTATCTGTACGAGCGCAGCCCCGCCGCGCAGTTCGAGTCGGGCTCGGAGGGCGTACCGCTGCCCGCCTCGCGGCGCACCGAGCACTTCTCGGACAGCCAGGTCGTGACCGCGCTGACCACCGCCAAGGACTACATCGTCCGGTCCGCCCTCGACCCGGAGGTCCTCACCGGCGGTGAGGTGCGTGCCGTACGGGTCCTGCTCGACTCCGACCAACTGGACCAGTTCGACCAGAGCTTCGCCCGCCCCACAGCGGACGGACGCCACGCGCCCACCGGCTGGCTCGTCCGCTTCGACCCCTCCCGCGCCGAACTCGCCGACCGCCATGTACGGGTGCAGGGCACGCTGCAGGCCGCCGAGGCCGACGCGTCCACGCTCGAAGTCACCGCAGACCACACGTTCGTGTACGCCCTGCGGCCGACGGGGGCAGACGACAAGGCCGAGGTGTCCCTGTTCACCGTCCGGCGCGAACTGCACTTCCGCTTCGACCGCGAGGATCTGCGCCTGCACCAGGCCCAGCTCGTCGTCTCCTACGTGCAGGCCGGCCCGCTTTCCTGCGCGGAGGACTCCACGCACCACCTGCGTCCCCTCCTCGCCGGCCAGACGGCCAAGGAAGGCGGCCCCGCCGGCACGGACCCCTACGCCACCGGCAGCGCCACGGCCCTGTGCGGCTCGCTGGCGACCAGCGCGCAGCCGAAGGTGTGAGGCGGGACCTCACGGGCGGGTGCGGGCCCTGGTCAGCTGTCGTCGCGCGGCGGCTGGTCGTCCCCCGACGGGTCCGGCGTGCCCGGCCCCCGAGTGCCCCCGGGCGGCTTCGGGGACGGGTTGGTGAAGCCGCCGAAGCCGCGGCGGACCCGGTCGCCCAGGTCGCCGGCGCCGCCCGCGAGGTCGCTGACCAGCTTCATCAGCGGGTCCTTGGAGCTCTTCACATGGGTGCTGTAGTGGTTCGCCGACTCCCGCCACGAGTCCCGCACCGAGGTGTCCCCGTCCTCGTCGCGCCGCGGGTAGTGGCCGTCCATGATCCGCTGGTAGTCCCGCGACTCGGCCCACTTCTTCAGCTCGGCCGCACGCACGGTGGTGAACGGGTGCGAGCGCGGCAGCACGTTGAGGATCTTCAGCACGGAGTCGCGCAGGTCGCCACCGGCCTCGTACTCCTCGGCCTGCTCCAGGAACGCGTCCACGTTCATCTCGTGCAGGTGGTTGCCGCCCGCGATCTTCATCAGACCCCGCATGGACGCCTGGAGGTCCTGCCCGACCAGCAGGCCGGCCCGGTCCGCGGACAGCTCCGACTTGCGGAACCACTCGCGCAGCCCGGTCACGATCGCCATGATCGCCAGGTTGCCCAGCGGAATCCAGGCGACCCGGACCGCGAGGCTGGTCAGGAACAGCAGGATGGTCCGGTAGACGGAGTGCCCGGACAGCGCGTGCCCCACCTCATGGCCGACGACCGCCCGCATCTCCTCCTCGTCGAGCAGCTCGACGAGACCGGTGGTGACGACGATGATCGGCTCGTCCAGCCCGATGCACATCGCGTTCGGCTGCGGGTCCTGATTGACGTACATCGGCGGGACCTTCTCCAGGTCCAGGATGTAGCAGGCGTCCCGCAGCATCACGTTCAGATGGGAGAACTGCTGGTCCGAGACCCGCACCGAGTCGGACAGGAACAGCAGGCGGAGACTGCGCTCGGGCAGCAGGCCGCTGAGCGCCTTGAACACCGTGTCGAACCCGCTCAGCTTGCGCAGCGCCACCAGGGCGGAACGGTCGGCCGGGTGCTCGTAGGCGCGCGAGGAGATTCCGGGGAAGCGCCTGCGCTGCCTGCTGGGCACGCGCTCGTGCCCGGTGTGCTCGTGGCCGTCGGACATGTCTTCCCCCATGCTCTGTGTGACCTTTGCGGCCCCTTGCTTCCCCGAGGCGGAGTCCAGCCTAGGCGGGGATACGGTGGTCGGGCAGTACAGCGAAGGAGACCACCGTCATGGAGCACCATCGGGCAGCAGCCTGGCTCGTCGAGGCCGCGACCGCCGCCGACCGGCAAGGGGGGCCGGGGATGCTCCGGATCGTTCTCATCGTGATGATCGTGGGCTGTGTGCTGACCGGGTGGTTCCTGCTGCGTGGCTACAGACGGAAGGACGACTGAGGCACCGGGAAGGTTCCCCGCCGGGTTCTCGGGACCGGGCCGGGTGGCGGCACCCACCCTCGCCCGCGGGACGAACAGGCGGAGTCGGCGTGATCGCCGTCGAGGCGCCCGCTTACCATGAGCCGACGTCTTTATCCCGCCCACACGCGATAGGTCCTGCCGAAGATGAGCTTCCACAGCACCGCTGCCCAGTTGGTCACCCTCGCCGCCGAGGGCGAGGAGCACGGCGGAAACCACGAGAGCCTCAGCCCTTACCTCACCGGTGGCGCCGCCCTCTTCATCCTGCTGCTCATGCTGTGGATCACCACGCGCTTCAACCGCGACCGCTGAGCCCGGCAGGGCGCCCCGCGCCGGATGCCCCCGAGACCCACGGGGCGGCCGGAGCGCTCAGCAAGGGCCGGTAGGGTCTGCACGCATGGGAGAGCAGGACATGCCGACCGGTCCGGCGAACGAGACGCCGCACGACCCGGCACCGGACACGGCGAGCGGCACCGAGCGACACTCGGAGCCCCGCCGTGCCGCCGCGGTGGCCCGCCAGATCGACGGCCCCGGCAAGAGCCCGTCGCAGCCCGGCAGGCGCCGCCTCGGCGTCATGGGCGGCACCTTCGACCCGATCCACCACGGGCACCTGGTGGCGGCCAGCGAGGTCGCCGCGGCGTTCCAGCTCGACGAGGTGGTCTTCGTCCCCACCGGCCAGCCCTGGCAGAAGAGCCACCGCAGCGTCTCCCCGGCCGAGGACCGCTACCTGATGACGGTCATCGCGACCGCCGAGAACCCGCAGTTCTCCGTGAGCCGCATCGACATCGACCGCGGCGGCCCCACCTACACCGTGGACACCCTGCGAGACCTGCGCGCACTCAACCCGGACACGGACCTGTTCTTCATCACCGGCGCCGACGCCCTCGCCCAGATCCTCACCTGGCGGGACAGCGCGGAACTGTTCTCCCTGGCGCACTTCATCGGGGCCACCCGGCCGGGCCACCACCTGGACGACGCAGGACTGCCGGAGGGCGGCGTCTCGCTCGTCGAGGTTCCCGCCCTCGCCATTTCCTCCACGGACTGCCGCGCGAGAGTCGCCCATGGCGATCCCATCTGGTACCTGGTGCCGGACGGAGTCGTGCGGTATATCGACAAGCGCGAGCTGTACCGCGGCGAGTGAGCCGAGAGGGGCACCGGTGAACGACCGATACGACGCGGGGGCCGCGGACCACGGCGCCGACCAGTACCAGCTCGTCGGCTACGACGAGTACGGCAGGCCTGTCTACCGGCAGGTCGAGGGGCAGCAGACCCAGCAGCAGACGTACGACCCGTACGCCCAGCACCACCAGCAGTACGAACAGGGCTACGGCTACGACCCGTACGCCCAGACCGGGCAGCAGCCCCCGCCCTCCTACGGCTACGGCCACGGCCAGCAGCAGTCCGCACCCTCCTACGGCGCCTACGACCCCTACGCCACCGGCCCGCACCACGGCGGTGCCCCGACCCACGACCCCTACGGGCAGACGGGGCAGAGCGCGCCCGGCTCCGGCACGGCCCAGCAGCCCCGCGTCGCCGAACAGACCGCGCACATCCCGCAGCAGGCCGGCCCGGCCGACGAGGAAGTCCGGGACCGGTCCGAACCGGACTACCGCACCGAGCAGTTCGCCTTCGTCGAGGAGCCCGACGACAACTCCGAAGACGTCATCGACTGGCTGAAGTTCACCGAGAACCGCACCGAGCGCCGCGAGGAAGCCCGGCGCCGCGCCCGCAGCCGGATCGTCGCCCTGGTCGTCGTCCTCGCGCTCGCCGCGGTCGGCGGCATCGGCTACCTCGGGTACGCGGGGAAGCTGCCCGGTCTGTCCTCCGACGACTCGGAAACCGGCACCACGACGGCCACCGGTGCCCAGAAGCGCGACGTGATCGTCGTCCACCTGCACGACACCAAGGGCGGTGACACCTCCACGGCCCTCCTCGTCGACAACACCACCACCAAGCGGGGCACCACCGTCCTCGTGCCCAACTCCCTCGCTCTGACCAGCGACGACGGCACCACCACGACGCTCGCCAAGTCGGTCGACGAAGACGGCTCCGACGGCACCCGCGACGCGCTCGACTCGGTCCTCGGCACCGACATCCAGGGCACCTGGCGCCTGGACACCCCCTACCTGCAGAACCTCGTCGACCTCGTCGGCAACATCGAGGCCGACACCGACACCGACGTCCCCGACCCCGCCGCCAAGAAGAAGGGCGCGGCCCCCCTGGTCAACAAGGGCCAGGACCAGACCCTCAGCGGCAAGATGGCCGTCGCCTACGCCACTTACCGCGCCCCCGGCGAGGCCCAGAACGCCCAGCTGGAGCGCTTCGGGCAGGTCATGCAAAGCCTCCTGCGCAAGCTGTCCTCCGACCCGCAGGGCGCGACGACCACGATCCAGACGCTGCAACAGATCCTCGACCCGTCCCTGACGGACAAGGATCTCGGCACCTTCCTCGCCGGGCTCTCCGACCTAGCCAAGGGCGGCGACTACAAGACGGACCTGCTGCCCGTCCAGGGCGACGGCACGCTCAGCGCCCAGGCCAGTGCGGGGATCGTCAAGAACGTCCTCGGCGGCACCGCCAAGAGCCCCGACAAGGACGCCGCCGTCAGTGTCTCCGTGCAGAACGCCACCGGCGCCAAGGACAACACCGAGAAGGCCCGCGTGGTGCTCCTCAACGGCGGCTTCACCTTCCTGGAGGGCGGAACGGCGGGCGCCCGGGCCACCTCGAAGGTCGTCTACGCCGACGCCGCCGACAAGGCCAACGCCACCGAGGTCGCCAAGACCCTGGGCCTGCCCCCCGGCTCCGTCACGAAGGGCAAGACCTCGGCGAGCGCCGATGTCACGGTGGTCCTCGGCCAGGACTACAAGCCGTCGTCCGACCAGTAGCCGACCCCTCACGCGATCTCCGTAATCGCGTGGGGGGCTCCAGGCGGTCCGTGAGACCCTTGGTGGCAAGTGACCGCCGACGGAAAGCCTTGTAGTGACCGTGACCGACCGCTCCCAGGAGCTGATCAACACCGCCGCCCAGGCGGCCGCCGACAAGCTGGCGCACGACGTCGTCGCCTACGACGTCAGCGACGTGCTGTCCATCACCGACGCCTTCCTGCTGGCCTCCGCGCCCAACGACCGGCAGGTCAAGGCGATCGTCGACGAGATCGAGGAGCGCCTCCAGAAGGAACTCGGCGCCAAGCCGGTGCGCCGCGAGGGCGACCGTGAGGCCCGCTGGGTGCTGCTCGACTACGTCGACATCGTCGTCCACGTCCAGCACAGCGAGGAGCGCGTCTTCTACGCCCTGGAGCGGCTGTGGAAGGACTGCCCGGAGCTCGAGCTGCCCGAGGACGCCAGGGCCACCCGGGGCAAGGCCGAGGAGCACGCCAAGGTGCGGGCGGCCGAGGAGGCGGCGGAGCTGGACGGAGACTGGCGGTGAGCGCCTTCAGTGAGGCCGGCAGGCCCGGCCGGGGCCGCCGCGTCATCCTGTGGCGGCACGGCCAGACCTCGTGGAACGTGGAGCGCCGCTTCCAGGGCACCACGGACGTCGAACTCACCGAGACCGGCGTCGCCCAGGCCCGCCGCGCCGCCCGGCTGCTGGTCGCCCTTAAGCCGGACGCGATCGTCGCGTCCGACCTGCGGCGGGCCGCGAACACGGCCGCCGAGCTCGCCGTGCTCACCGGTCTCGACGTGACCCACGACGAAGGGCTGCGCGAGACCTACGCGGGCGTCTGGCAGGGCCTGACGCACGACGAGATCATCGCCCGGCACGGCGAGGAGTACGCCGCGTGGAAGCGCGGCGAGCCGGTCCGCCGCGGCGGCGGCGAACTGGAGACCGAGGTCGCCGGCCGCGCCGCCCCCGTCGTGCTGCGGCACGCCGAGAAGCTCCCCGAGGACGGCACGCTCGTCGTGGTCAGCCACGGCGGCACCATCCGCACCACCATCGGCCGTCTGCTCGGCCTGGAGCCCCACCACTGGGAGAGCCTCGGCGGCCTCTCCAACTGCTGCTGGTCCGTCCTCGGCGAAGGCGCCCGCGGCTGGCGGCTGCTGGAGCACAACGCCGGCACCCTGCCGGAGCCGGTGCTCGGCGACGACGACTGACCCCGGATTTCACTTTCCGGCAGGTCGCAGGCTAAAGTTCTTCTTGTTCGCCCCGCCCGAGCGGGGCGAGACACCATGCGGCTCCGCCGCGTGGCGCAAGGGGCTATAGCTCAGTTGGTAGAGCGCCTGCATGGCATGCAGGAGGTCAGGAGTTCAATTCTCCTTAGCTCCACGTCAAGATCCCGTTCCCGTCCAGGGGGCGGGATTTTTCGTGCCCCCCGGTTGAGTCGGTCGGGCCTGCTGAGGCGTATACCTCTACGGTCGCGACGCCTGCCGTGTCCGGACTGGTGCTGAGGCGTCGCTGACCGTATTGGTCCGGCCGTGGCAGAATCAAACGGCCGGAAGGGGGCGCGGCCCGACGGGAGGAGTAGCGATGCCTGCGAGCATCCTCGAGGAGGTCGACCACCTCCTCGGAGCATCGGTGACACGGAACATGTCCACCCGGCTCAGCTGCCCTTCCTGCGGTTCCGGGCACGTGGCCCAGATGCTCGGCGACAACGGCGGGATTTCCTACGTGTGCACGGCCTGCGGCCACAGCTGGAGCTGATCGATGGGTGCACACAGGCGGAAGTGCGACTGGTGCGGCAGCGGGACGCCGATCGTCCGCGACATGGAACCGATCAATCCCGACTACCAGTACTGGTGCGAGGAGTGCGCACGGGCGCTGATCATAAAAGGCGACCCGATCGAGACGTACCGCGAGCTGGAGGGCGAGCCGATCTACGGCCGGCTTCTCGAGGAGCACTGCACGCTCAAGCGGTTCTACTCGTTCGTCACGGCCTGAGGCCCGGCATAACGGGCATTTCCGGCAAGGCGAAACCGATTTGGTGTTGGGCCCGATGGACCAGTAATGTTGGCGTCGCCGCCGGGGAAACCCGGAGGGACGCAAGGGGCTATAGCTCAGTTGGTAGAGCGCCTGCATGGCATGCAGGAGGTCAGGAGTTCAATTCTCCTTAGCTCCACAGAAGATGAGAAGGCGGGTCATCCGATCGGATGGCCCGCCTTCTTGTTGTCCGTATGCGTACGGCGGGCTCCCCCGAGGGAAGCCCGCCGTACGTCCGTTCAGCGGCCGAGAGCGCGGCGGCCGCGGCCCTGGGAGAGGACCGGGAGGTTACGGGACGACCCGCCGCCCTGGGCGCGGGTGTCCTCCTCGATGCGCAGCGCCAGTGCCGGGCAGCGGCGCACCGCGCGTAGAGCCTTGTCCTCGGCGTACCGCGGCACCTTCGCCTGAGCCACGGTCGGGAAGCCGTCCGCGCCGAGCTGGAACACCTCGGGGAGAAGGTCCGCGCACAGGCCGTGGCCACGGCACAGGGTCCAGTCCACGAAGATCTTCTGACGGCTGGGGCCGTCCTCCTCGGACTCGCCGCCGCCCGGGATGCCCGTAGGGGCCCTGCCGCCCTCGAAGAGCGGCAGAACGCCCTCCACGCGCCGTCCGCAGCCGTTTCCGAGGACATGGGCGGCCAGGTCGTCCGTGAACGCCTTGATGGTCGACTCCAGGAACATCGCGGAGCCGTCCGGGTGCGAGCACGCGCCGCGCCGCTTCACGTTCTTGGCGACCTGCTTGAGCGCCTCCAGGGCGGCCGGCCCGCCGCCGTTGAGGATGTCCTCCATGCCGCGCGCGGCGGCCGGCAGGCCGAGGTAGCAGGGGCCGCACTGGCCGGCGCTCTCCTCGGCCAGCCACTGGGCGACCCGCAGCGACTCGCCCAGCGGGCACGTGTCCTGACTGATCGGCAGGATCGCGCCGGCGCCCAGCGCGCCGCCCACGGCGTCAAGGGAGTTGCGGGAGACGATCGCCTCGTTCACCGTCGCCGCGTCGATCCACTTGCCGTGGTAGCCGCCGGTGAGCACACCCTGCGGCACCGGCGGCGCACCGGCGAGCTGCAGGACGTAGCGCAGCGGCACGCCCGTCGGGACCTCGACGACCATGGGTCGGGCGACCGCCCCGGACACCGTCAGCATGACGGTGCCCGGCTCGTCGTACAGGCCGGTGTTGCCGTAGCGCTCCGGGCCGATGCGGGCGGCGATGGCCAGCTGGGCGAAGGTCTCGGCGTTGGACAGCAGCGTGGGCGCGCCGCCGACGCCGTTCTGCGAGGCGCTGACCTTGCGGCCCGGCGGGACGGCCGGGCCGCCGTCGATGGAGCGGATCAGCGAAGCGGCGGCACCGGTGACCATCCGGACCGGGTTGCGCTGCACGCGGGCACGCAGGGCCGATCTGCGGCCGTTGTTGAGGCCGCGCTCGGCCAGCGCCGCCTCCATGGAGCGCTGTGTGGACTCACGGGTGACCCCCACCACGAGCGTGCGGGCACCCAGCGCCTCGGCGCACAGCAGCGCGCCGTCCAGGATCAGGTGCGGGGCACGGTTGATCATCACCGTGTCCTTGCGGCAGGCCGGCTCGTCCTCACTTCCGTTGACGACGACCACCGGCCGGACGCCGCGCTTGATCGCTGACTCGGCGACGGAGCGCAGCTTCTTGTGGAAGGGGAAGCCCGCGCCGCCGCGGCCCTTCAGGTTGATGCGTTCGGCGAGTTGCGCGAGCTGCTCGCCGCCCATCGGCTCGAGCGGCCCGTGCACCTTCAGGTGCATGGGCAGATCGAGCCGATCGACAAGGTCGAAGCCCGACGTGAGCTGGGGAAGGCCGACGACTCGGACTTCGGGTACGTCAGGCAAAGCCTCGTTCACTTAAAGCCTCCGGAAGGCGTGTTCCAAGGTTCGCCCGATCCCGGTGCGTCGAAGTCGTAGGACGCACCGGGCGTTGTTTCAGTGGCGGGACCGCTGTTGTACGTGTCGTTCGGGTAGTACGTGTCGTAGACGGCGTTCGTCTCACTCGTGTCGTACACGTCACTCGATCCATAGCCGGAAGCGCCTGGATTGCCATAGGCCGGGATGCTTTGTCCGGTGTCCTGCAGGGGGTTGTAGGGCGGGATGTTGAAGCCCGTGTCCTGAAGCGGGTCGTAGGCCGACGGCGGGGCCTCGCCGACCGGCGGCGGGGACGGGATCGGCCAGTTGCCCGAGGTGCTGGAGGGGCCGTCCACGGTCGGGATGGTCTGGGTCGGCTGCATGTCCAGCGGCAGCTCCGTGCGGGTGGTCGGCCCCGGCGCGAAGGCTTGGTCCTGGGCAGGGCCCGAGACGGCCCGGTAGGCGGCCGCGAAGCCGCCCGCGGGTTCCTTGGCCGTGGCGCGTTCCGCCTTCTCGAACAGCGGCCCCGACGGGGACGCCGTGGCGCCCGCGGCAGCTCCCCGGCCCTCGTATCCGGGCAAGCTGGATCCGGAGCCGGAGCCGGATCCGGAGCCGGATCCGGAGCCCGAGCCGAAGCCGAAGCCGGCCCGGGAGCGGCTCTCCTCCAGGTCCCTGAGGGCCTGGTTCTCCCCGGTGCCGAGGAGCCCGGTGAGTTTGTCGGCGACCTTGCGCTTGACCTGGCGCGGAGCGGCGCGCAGGGCGAGGGCTCCGGTCACTCCGACCAGGGACAGGCCGTACAGGATGATGAAGATCGGCTTGGCCGCGCGACCCGCGTAGAGTCCGTGGATCAGCGCGGCGCACCAGGCCGGATAAGCCAGCATGTGCATGGCCCGCCAGCGGGCGGCGACGGGCGCGGGGGACGCGAAACGGTTGCGCAGCACACCCGTGACGCCCACGAAGATCATGAGCATGCTGGCCACGGTGCCGAGGCCGATCAGGAAGCCCCGGCCCGTGACCATCTCGTCGTCGGTGAGGAGCAGCCCGAAGGGGACCACGGCGGCCACCCAGGTGGTGTGGTCCAGAGCCAGCTTCACGCCGATGTGCACCAGCAGGAAGACGATCGAGGCGACCGCCATGGTCCGGTGCACGGCCTGCGCCATGATGCGCCTGCGGGCGTCGAGGAGGATCCGGTCCTGGGCGACCAGCCCCCAGATCACCGAACAGGAGAGGCATACGAGGGACAGCACGCCGGCACCGAAGTTGAGGAACTCGGCGAACGAGTCGTCGGCCGTGGAGTCGTAGGGGTTCACGACCGGCCTCCCCACGTCCCGGTGACCGGGGGTAGCGGGCTGTGACTGCGATGAGGGTTCATGGGGGCAACTCCGAGCGGTTCGGGAAAGCGGTCCCGCTTCCGCACTCTAAGCGGAGCCATACCGATGGGTACGAGGTTTGAGTTATTGCGTTGTTATCAAGAGACAATGTGCTTGTTGTGATGTCCCTTAGTGACTATTACGCGAAGTAACCTTTGACCATGGTTCAGCTTTTCGGGTACCGGGCGGCCCTCCGGAAGCGCCTCGCGGCGCGCTGAGGGCCTGCGGTACCCTAACGCCATGCGTGCCGTACGCCTTCTGCTTAGCGGGCCGCGCTGATCAGTCCCGGCCACCGGACGAGTCGAGTGGCCGGAATCGGCGCGGCGTCCCCTCCTGTGCGAGGGGATTTTTCGTTTCTCGAACCACAGCCGCAGGCAGAGACGATCGATGGAGCTTTGAGGATCATGAGCGAGACGAACCCCGCTGCCGCCGCAGGCGTGTCCGCGGATGCCGCGCCGCACCGCTACACGGCCGCCATGGCAGCCGACATCGAGGCACGCTGGCAGGACTTCTGGGACGCCGACGGCACCTACGCCGCGCCCAACCCGAAGGGTGACCTGGCGGGCGACCCGGCGGCCGCCGCGAGGCCCAAGAAGTTCATCATGGACATGTTCCCGTACCCCTCGGGCGCGGGCCTGCACGTCGGCCACCCCCTGGGTTACATCGCCACCGACGTGTTCGCCCGCTTCCAGCGGATGACCGGCCACAACGTCCTGCACACCCTGGGCTTCGACGCCTTCGGCCTGCCCGCCGAGCAGTACGCGGTGCAGACCGGCACGCACCCGCGCGTGTCCACCGAGGCCAACATGGAGAACATGAAGGCCCAGCTGCGCCGGCTGGGCCTGGGCCACGACAAGCGCCGGTCGTTCGCCACGATCGACCCGGACTACTACAAGTGGACCCAGTGGATCTTCCTGCAGATCTTCAACTCCTGGTACGACCACCAGGCGAAGAAGGCCCGCCCGATCTCCGAACTGGTCAGTCTGTTCGAGTCGGGTGAGCGGCCCGTGCCGGGCCACACGCGCGCGTGGAGCGAGCTGACCGCCGCCGAGAAGGCCGACGTCCTGGGCGAGTTCCGGCTGGCCTACGCCTCCGACGCGCCGGTCAACTGGTGCCCCGGGCTGGGCACCGTGCTGGCCAACGAGGAGGTCACCGCCGAGGGTCGCTCCGAGCGCGGCAACTTCCCGGTCTTCAAGGCCAAGCTGCGCCAGTGGAACATGCGCATCACGGCCTACGCCGACCGGCTGCTGGAGGACCTGGAGGAGCTGGACTGGCCCGAGGCCATCAAGCTGCAGCAGCGCAACTGGATCGGCCGCTCCGAGGGCGCCCGCGTCGACTTCCCCATCGACGGCGAACGCATCACCGTCTTCACCACCCGCCCGGACACCCTGTTCGGCGCCACCTACGTGGTGCTGGCGCCCGAGCACCCGCTGGTCGAGAAGTTCACCCCGACCGCCTGGCCCGAGGGCACCCACGACATCTGGACCGGCGGTCACGCGACCCCCGCCGAGGCCGTCGCCGCCTACCGCGCCCAGGCCGCGTCCAAGTCCGACGTCGAACGCCAGGCCGAGGCCAAGGACAAGACCGGCGTCTTCATCGGCGCCTACGCGACCAACCCGGCCAACGGCGAGCAGGTCCCGGTCTTCATCGCCGACTACGTGCTGATGGGCTACGGCACCGGCGCGATCATGGCCGTCCCGGCCGGTGACCAGCGCGACTTCGAGTTCGCCCGCGCCTTCGAGCTGCCGATCCACTGCATCGTCGAGCCGACCGACGACCGCGGCACGGACACCGCCACCTGGGACAGCGCCTTCTCGTCCCACGACGCGAAGATCATCAACTCGTCGAACGACGAGGTCAGCCTGGACGGCCTGGACGTCGCCGAGGCCAAGGCGCGCATGACCGAATGGCTGGAGACCAAGGGCTTCGGCGAAGGCACCGTCAACTTCCGCCTGCGCGACTGGCTGTTCAGCCGCCAGCGCTACTGGGGCGAGCCCTTCCCGATCGTCTACGACGAGGACGGCATCGCCCACGCGCTGCCCGAGTCGATGCTGCCGCTGGAACTGCCCGAGGTCGAGGACTACTCGCCGCGCACCTTCGACCCGGACGACGCCGACACCCAGCCCGAGACGCCGCTGTCCCGCAACGAGGACTGGGTCAACGTGACGCTGGACCTGGGCGACGGGCCGAAGAAGTACCGCCGCGAGACCAACACCATGCCCAACTGGGCCGGTTCCTGCTGGTACGAACTGCGCTACCTGGACCCGCACAACGGCGAGAAGCTGGTCGACCCGGAGATCGAGCAGTACTGGATGGGCCCGCGCGAGGGCATGCCGCACGGCGGTGTCGACCTGTACGTCGGCGGGGCCGAGCACGCCGTGCTGCACCTGCTGTACGCGCGCTTCTGGTCCAAGGTGCTGTTCGACCTGGGGCACGTCTCCTCGGCCGAGCCGTTCCACAAGCTGTACAACCAGGGCATGATCCAGGCCTACGTGTACCGCGACAGCCGGGGCATCGCGGTGCCGGCCTCCGAGGTGGAGGAGCGCGACGGCGCCTACTACTACCAGGGCGAGAAGGTCTCCCGCCTGCTGGGCAAGATGGGCAAGTCCCTGAAGAACGCCGTCACTCCGGACGAGATCTGCGCCGAGTACGGCGCCGACACGCTGCGCCTGTACGAGATGGCGATGGGCCCGCTGGACGTCTCCCGGCCGTGGGACACGCGCGCGGTGGTCGGCCAGTTCCGGCTGCTGCAGCGGCTGTGGCGGAACATCGTCGACGAGGCGACCGGCGAGGTGACCGTCGTCGACGCAGAGCCGGACGAGGAGACGCTGCGCGCCCTGCACAAGGCGATCGACGGGGTGCGCGGTGACCTGGAGGGCATGCGGTTCAACACCGCCATCGCCAAGGTCACCGAGCTGAACAACCACCTGACCAAGGCGGGAGCGGCGGTGCCGCGCTCCGTGGCCGAGCCGCTGGTGCTGATGATCGCGCCGCTGGCCCCGCACATCTCCGAGGAGCTGTGGCGCAGGCTGGGGCACGAGGACTCGGTGGTGCACCAGGACTTCCCGGTGGCCGACCCGGCGTACGTGGTCGACGAGACCGTGACCTGCGTCGTGCAGATCAAGGGCAAGGTCAAGGCGCGGCTGGAGGTCTCGCCGTCCATCTCCGACGAGGAGCTGGAGAAGGTCGCGCTCGCCGACGAGAAGGTCGTCGCCGCGCTGGGCGGGGCCGGGATCCGGAAGGTGATCGTGCGGGCGCCGAAGCTGGTGAACATCGTCCCGGCGTAAGCACCGGAACCCGCGGGCAGCCATCAGGGTGACACCTGGTGGCCCCCCAGTGATCCCCTAGTGGTACCACTACGGGCAGGTTCGGGGTTTTTCTGGAACTCCGGGCCTGCCTGTTGCGTTTACCGTGGAGAGTGACATGGGGTGGACCGAGACGCCCTGAGGAGGAGCCGGTGGAAGCAGTGATCGCAGTATTCGCTCTGCTCGTCGTCCTCTTCGTGGTGCTCGGCGCCTACGCGACCGTGAAGGTGGTCGGTGCCGCCAAGCGCGGCGTGGACCGCGGCATCACCCAGGCCCGCCGCACCGTCGAGGACCACACCCTGCGCGCCAAGTCCTTCGCCCAGCCCGGCGCCGCGGGCGAACTCGCCCAGCTCCGGCTGAAGCTGCGCACCTCCATGCGTGCCACCCAGGAGGCGCTGCACGCCGCCGTCGCCGAGGACGAGTCCCTGAAGGAGTCCATCGGCCTGTTCGAACGGCTCAGCGCGCACGGACACGAGCTGGACGGCGAGCTGAAGCGCCTCGAGTCCGAGCCGAACCGGGCGGCACTGTCCGAGCGGCTGCCCGAGCTGCGCGAACGCACCGAGCGCATCACGGAGTCGGCCGACGCGCTGCGCTGGGCGGCCCGCGACCGCGCCCGCCGCTTCGCAGGGGACGACCTGGACACGCTCAGCGCCCAGATCGACATGGAGGCCGGCGCGCTGCGGCACTGGACGACAGAGTCCCAGCCGGTCTCGCCGCCGTGGCCCGAGGCCCCCGCCGCCGATGCCGCCACGGCCGGGCAGACCTGGCCGGAGACTCCGCGGTCGAGCCCTGCCGAGGAGCCGGCACGGCCCGCCATCACCCCTCCGGGGCAGCGCCCGACCTACCCCTGGCAGAAGAAGCCCCGCCCCGAGAGCACCACTTGATCCGGCCACTCGCGGCCGAGGGCACCGGGGTCGGGCTGCCGCATGCGCGCTACGGCAGGTAACCTCCAGCTCATGTCCCGCCATGTCGCGATCGTCACCGATTCAACGGCCTACCTGCCGGCCCGGACGATGGAGCGCCACGGCATCACCGCGGTACCTCTGACCGTGGTCCTCGGCGACCGGGCACTGGAAGAAGGCACCGAGATCTCGACCCGCGCGCTCGCCCAGGCTTTGCAGAAGCGGCGCCCGGTGACGACCTCGCGGCCCAGTCCCGCCGTCTTCGAGGAGACGTACCGCAAGGTCGCCGAGTCCGGTGCCACCGGCATCGTCTCCCTCCATCTCTCCGCCGAGCTCTCCGGTACCTACGACGCGGCCGTGGCAGCCGCGCGGCAGGCTCCGGTGCCGGTGCGGGTGGTGGACACCGGCATGATCGCGATGGCGCTCGGCTTCTGCGCGCTCGCCGCGGCACAGACCGCGCAGGCGGGCGGAACCGTGGACGAGGCCGTCTCGGCCGCGGAGAAGCGGGCCGCGGGCACGTCCGCCTACTTCTACGTCGACACCCTCGACTACCTGCGGCGGGGCGGCCGCATCGGTGCCGCGCAGGCCCTGCTGGGCTCGGCGCTCGCGGTGAAGCCGTTGCTGCAACTGGCCGACGGCCGTATCGAACCGCTGGAGAAGGTGCGGACCGCGTCGAAGGCCATCGCCCGCCTCGAGGAGATCGCGGCGGACCGGGCGGCCGGCGCGCAGGCCGATGTCGCCGTCCACCATCTCGCCGCCCCGGACCGGGCGTCGGCGCTCGCCGACCGGTTGCGGACACGGGTGTCAGGGCTGGCCGATCTGCATGTCAGCGAGGTCGGTGCGGTGATCGGAGCGCACACGGGGCCCGGGCTGCTGGGCGTGGTGGTTTCGCTTCGGTGAACGGGTCACCGTGGGTTCCGCTCACCCGTGCGGGTGGGTGAGTTATCCACAAGTGGGGCGTTGTCCCCGGGAATTGAACAAGATCATCGCGACTGTGCCGATGTGACCGATCCTCGTCGCATGGCACTTCGATCACGTTCACGCACAGCGACTGCGACCAGCGGCCCGGGCCGTGGACCGGCGTCCGACGGCCGAGTCCGGCACCGCCGTCACCGGCCTGCCGCACGGGGCCGGGCGCGGCACCGTGATGCCTCGGCGGAGGAATTCCGGCGACGCGCACAGGTGCTGTTCGGCGGGCATGCCGAACCCGCCGGGGAACGGCGGGAGTCGGGCCATGGCCCGCCGGGCGGGGAGCGACACGCCGACGTGGCCGGGCCCGTCCCGTCCCGGGCCGGGACGGACGGCGGGACGGACGCCGCGGCCGACGGCGGGGACGGCCGCACCGCCGCTGGCGCCTGGCGGGGGCGGGCCGGACTCGCACTGCGGGAGCGCATGCCGCTGTGGTTGCAGGCGAGGTGCGGCCTGGAGCGCCGGAGCGTGCTCGCGCTGACCGTGGTGCTCTGCGTCGCCGCCCTGTTCGCCGTGCAGCACTTCTGGGCCGGGCGGACCCAGTCCGTGCGACCACCCGAGGTGGTTCGAGCGGCCGTACCGTACGAGGAGGAGCGGGGGCAGACCGGGCCGGCCGCGGAGGAGCGGGGACCGGGGGCACCCGCCGGGGCGGCGAAGGCGGCGGGTGCGACAGCGACGGCCGAGATCGTCGTGGACGTGGGCGGCAAGGTCCGGGAACCCGGGGTCCACCGGCTCCCGGCCGGCTCCCGTGTGACGGACGCCCTGCGCGCGGCGGGCGGGGTGAAGCCCGGCACGAACACCGACGGCCTCAACCGCGCCCGCTTCCTCGTGGACGGTGAGCAGGTGATCGTCGGGGCACCGGCTCCCGCCGCGGGCACGGGGGCCGGCGGCACAGCCCCCGGAGGCACGGCCGGCGGCGCGGCGGGCGGCGCCGGCCGCGCCGCCCCGGTCTCCCTCAACACCGCCACCGCCGACCAGCTCGACACCTTGCCCGGTGTCGGTCCCGTGCTCGCGCAGCACATCATCGACTACCGCACGCAGCACGGCGGGTTCCGTTCCGTGGACGAGCTGCGCGAGGTGAACGGCATCGGCGACCGCCGCTTCGCCGACCTGCGGAATCTCGTACGGCCATGAGCGGCGCGCCTGAGCACGCACCCACCCGGTCAGCCGTACACGCCTCCTCGGGGACACGGCTCGGCACCGCCCGCCCGCGACAGGAGGGCCCCACGGACCTGCGGCTGGTCCCACCGGCCCTGGCGGCCTGGGGCACCGCAGCGCTGGTGCTGGACGCGCCACCGGGATGGGTCGTGGGCATCGTGGCCGGATGCCTGGCCGCGGTCGGTCTGCTGCCGCTGGCCCGGCGGGCAGGGTGGGCGTCCTGGTCGCGGGCGTCGGCCGCCGCCGTGCTGCTCTCCGTCTCCGCGGCCGCCGCCTCGGCCGGGCTGCACGGGGCGGACCTGCGGCGAGGGACCGTGCCCGGCCTGGCGCGGGGGTACGCGACCGTGGCCGCCGAGGTCGAGCTCACCTCCGATCCCCGGCTCACCCGGCCAAGGGTCCGGGGCGCTCACGTCGCTCCCACCGCCGTACTGATCCGTGCCGATGTGCGGCGCGTCCACGAGACGGGGGGCCCGACGGAGCGGACGCGGACGCCCGTACTGATGATCGTCGACGTTGGATCACCCGGGCGGGACGGCGGAGGCGGGCGACCTGCCGCCGATGAGACCGTGCGCTCGCCGTGGCTCGCGCTGCTGCCGTCGACGCGGCTGCGGGTCAGCGCGCGGCTGGCGCCCGCGATGACGGGCGATGACCGGGTCGCCGCCGTGCTGCGCGTGAGGGGCGAGACCGAACCGGAGGTCGTGGGGGAGCCGTCGGACGCACAGCGCCTCGCCGGGCGGCTGCGGACCGGGCTGCGGGAGGCGACCGACGGTCTGCCGGCGGACGCCCGGGCACTGCTGCCGGGGCTCGTCGTGGGGGACACCTCGCGGATCACCCCGGAACTGGAGCAGGCTTTCCGGGAGACCGACCTCACCCACACGCTGGCCGTGTCCGGGGCGAACTTCACGATCCTGCTCGCCCTGCTGCTCGGGCCGCCCGGCCTGGCACAGCACGCCGAGCGGCGGGGCCTCGCACCGCGCCTCGGAATCTCCCTGCGGGCCACCGCGGTGCTCGGGGGCGTGCTCTCACTGGGGTTCGTCGTCGTGTGCAGACCGGACCCCAGCGTGCTGCGGGCCGCTGCCTGCGGAGCCGTCGCGCTGCTCGCCCTGGCGACCGGCCGCCGCAGATCACTGATCCCGGCGCTGGCGACGGCGGTCCTGCTGCTGGTGCTGTACGACCCGTGGCTGGCGCGGAGCTACGGGTTTCTGCTCTCCGTGGTGGCCACCGGCGCCCTGCTGACCCTCGCCCCGCGCTGGAGCGCCGGGCTCCGGCGGCGCGGCGTGCCGCCACGGCTCGCCGAGGCGCTGGGCGCGGCCGCCGCCGCGCAGGCCCTGTGCGCGCCGATCGTCGCCGTGCTGTCGGCGCGGGTGAGCCTGGTGGCGGTGCCGTGCAACCTGATCGCGGAATTCGCGATCGCGCCGGCCACGGTTCTGGGCTTCGCGGCGCTGGCCGCCGCACCGGTCGGGATGCCGGTGGCCAAGGCGATGGCGTGGTGCGCGCACTGGCCCGCCGAGTGGCTCGCGACGGTCGCCCGCACGGGGGCGGCGCTGCCGGGCGCGGGAGTGGACTGGCCGGGCAGCTGGGCGGGTGCGGCGCTCCTCGCGGCCGTGACCCTGATCGTGCTGCTCGTGGGACGACGGCTGCTCCGGCACCCCTGGTGGTGCGGGGTGTCCGTGCTCCTGCTGACGCTGGCCGTGGTGCAGCCGCCACCGCTGACCCGGGTGATCACGGGCTGGCCGCCGCCGGGCTGGCGGCTGGTGATGTGCGACGTGGGGCAGGGCGACGCCATGGTGCTCGCGGCGGGCGAGGGCGCCGGTGTGGTGGTGGACGCGGGGCCCGATCCGCAGCTCGTCGACCACTGCCTGCGCTCCCTCGGCATCACCAGAGTCCCGCTGGTCGTGCTCACCCACTTCCACGCCGATCACGTGGCGGGGCTGCCCGGTGTGCTGCGCGGGCGGGCCGTGGGCGCGATCGAGACCACCGGCTTCGAAGAGCCCGCCGACCAGGCCGCGTTCGTCCGAAGACAGGCGGCGGCCCGGCGGGTCCCCGTGACACGGGCCGCCGCCGGGGACCGGCGGCGCACGGGGGAACTGTCCTGGCAAGTGGTGTGGCCGCCCCCGAGCGTGCCGGCGAGCCCGCCCCCGAACGCTCCACCGGGCGCGCATCCACACGTGCTCCCGGCACACCAGGAGCCGGAGGGGCCGAACGACGCCAGTGTCGCCATGCTGGTCCGCTCGGCCGGACTGCGTCTGCTGCTCCTCGGGGACCTGGAACCCCCGGCCCAGCGGGCGCTGGCCCGATCGCCGGCGGCCGGAGCGCTGCAGAGCGTGGACGTGCTGAAGGTCGCCCACCACGGCTCGGCCTACCAGGACCCCGGCCTGATGCGCCGGGCGGACCCGCGGCTGGCCCTCATCTCCTGCGGTGAGGACAACCCGAAGGGTCGGGACTAGTAGTTCTACCACGTCTGCCCTGGTCAGCGCGATAACGAATTGATGGAAGTACGGCCCGAATACCGGGAGTTGGGTGCCTTCAGAAGGGTGCTGCGACGTAGCCTGAGCGCGTAACAACAGTGCCCCGGCGGGAAGGGTGAGAGCTTCCGCACCGGGGCTTACCGACTGGATGGAGTCGGCATGAGTGAGTCTATGCGTCGCCTGCCATGGACCGGCCCCGGAGGCAGCGCGGAGTACGCGGCACCAGGGGAAGGCGTGGACGTAATCGCAGACCGGACGGAAACCCACATCATCAGCACGGCGCGCAACGATGCTGCGTACGCGCTGACTATGTCCCAGCGGCCGGAAGCCACACGCGAGGAACTGTGCGCCCTGGTGGCGAAGTTGGCTGGCGCTGTAAAGGACGTGGCCGAAGTCGCGGAGCTACGCGGGGAACGGCTTAACAATCCGGCTGCAAGGGCACTGGAAGACGCCTTGCGTTCCGTTCTGGGCCAGCACTGAGAACAGCAACGGACTCCGTCCGTACGCCACGCGGAAGACGCACGGACGGAGTCCTTAACCTCACTGCCAGGGTGCTGTGCCGACAGTGAGGAACCTAGGTTGCTATTCCCCGGGCAACTATGAGCGCCACAACGGCCACCCATGCGAGCCATGCAGCCACAGCCAGCGCGCGACGTAACGGACTCATACGGGCTGAGACTCCTTCACCCGGTTCTGATGTGCGAATTCCTTGTGTACTTCCATGGCCGCCACTGTCGCCGCAACTGACGGCAAATCCATGTTGCGGGCGGCAGCCCGGACACTGCCCCGGAGGGACGCGCACACCACACACCTTTCAGGGTCAACCGGCCCACTTCGGGGTTCCCGCAACCAGCGGTCAATGTCTTTCAACCCTGCCTCCCTTTGGCACGGCAGGCAGAACACGGGAAAGGGCACGCGGGAAGGTCAGCGGCAGGCGGGAAGTACACAACGCCGGAAGCTGAGTCCAAGGCCCCTCCGTACGTCGTCCACCAGCCGTCAGGAGAGCCCGCGTATGGCCCTGCCGGGTCGTCCATGAGACTGACTAGCTCTGGGGCCGGTAAGGCGCTCACACGGACACTGGTGCGCTTTGCTGGTGCCGTCATCGGGGGCACTCGAAATGCCGGTAAACGGCAACGGCGGAACTCGACTTCTGCTCAATGGTCGACCGACGGCAGGGCTCAAGCCGCTTGATCTTCCGCTTGCAGTCGGCGCACGTAGACCCATCAGGCGCGTAGGTCACGTAATCCGCCTCAGAGTTGGTCGCTGTGCTCGTTGCCATGCCGTCCCCTCACGTCATCTGTCCGGCGTCCCAGACTCCTTCGGGTATTGATCAGCGACTAGCGGCCCCCTGTAGGCCAACTGTCGGCCAGAATGGACGCATGGGCAGCAGCATCGGGGCCAACATCAGACGGCTACGCGAAGAGCGCGGCTGGAGTCAGGCACGCCTAGCGCATGAGGTCTGCAAGGCGGCACGAGTGCAGGGTGATCCGGTCGGACGGCAGGAAGTCAGCCGATGGGAGACAGGCAAGCGCACTCCCCGCGAATGGCTGCCGTCCATTGCCGCCGCCCTAGGTGTGTCCATGGATGTGCTCAGAACGCCCCTGACGGCCCCTGAGCCTCCGTTACCGACGCTCGCTGACTTCCTGCCCGCCGAGGACCCCCTAGAGCCTCTGAGTGACCGCACAGGGCGGCGTATTGGCAGGGGGGACGTGGATGACCTACGCCAGCGCGTACACGGGCTCAGGCTGGCTGATGACGTGCTGGCTGGTGGCGACCTAATCCGCCCTGCCCTCCGTGATCTCCGGCGTGCGGTCAAGGTCTATCGAGAGAACACCTACACCAGCGAAGTGGGTAAACAACTCCTCCGGCAAATCGGGGAGTTGGCGCAGATTGCAGGATGGATTGCCAGTGACGCCGGGCAACATGACGAAGCTGAGCGAATCTACCGGCTAGGACTCAGTGCAGCACGGCAGGCAGAAGACCACACCCTTGCCGGGCACATTGCCGGGTCACTCGCCTACCAGATGAGCAACAATGGGCGGGAAGGCGAAGGTGTGACGCTGGCACAAGCGGCCTTGAATGACGCTGGCCCAGATGCTCCCCCGAAAGCCCGTGCGCTGTATCTGGACCGTGTGGCGTGGGCGCATACGAAAGCCGGTGAAGCGCAACCGGCCATGAGGGCGCTGGGGGAAGCCGGGCAGGCGCTCAGTGAAGACACCCCTGGGGCAGAATCCCCGGCGTTCCTGTATTGGGTGAGCGCTGGCGAACTCAGGATCATGGAATCCCGCGTCTACACAGAGCTGCACCGACCCTTACGCGCTGTTCCGTTGCTACGGGAAGTCCTCGGCGGCTACGACGCCACGCATACCCGGGAACTAGCGCTGTACCTGTCTTGGCTTGCCGTCGCGCTAGCCGATGCCAACGAACCAGAAGAGGCAGCCGCAGTAGCCGAACGGGTCATTTCCCTAGGAGCTGACACACCGTCAGAAAGGGTGGCGGAACGGGTTCGGGTCATCCTCGGCCGGTTGCAGGAGTATGCGGAAGTGCCGGAAGTGGCCGCCCTGCTCGCTGAGCACCCGGCGGCCTAGAACCACGAAGAGCCCCTCACTAGCCGCCAGGAAAGGCAGCGAGTAAGGGGCTGGCTCGCGTACAGGGCGCATTCACGAAGGGAATCCTCGGACCATGCTTACAAGTCTGCTTCCAGGGCTTCGCCATTTCCGCACGCCGTTCGCTGTCGGTGCGTTGCTGGCGTTTCAGATTTGGCTGGCAATCGGAGGTGAAATACCTTCGCCTGGCGAAGCGCATGGAGTTTTGCGCCGCGTATATTCGCTCGGAGAGCTAGCAGGGAAGCCCATTGTAACTGCGGTCGTTGCTTTCGCTCTTTATCTCCTGGGTGACATTTTGAAGCTAACGACCGGGCAAGCTGTCTTTATTGGTGCCCTTTTCAGACGTTCGATATTTATGCCTGTTACGCCAGGGGAATTCAAGCAGCTAGCCAGATTCTCGATGACAGCGCTACAAGAGCGCGGGTTGCACGACGACGTTGAAACCGTCAGCGTATTAGCCAGGGCAATCATGGGAGAGTTTCCAGAAGTCCGTATGCGCCTGACCGCGAGTCACGCAGACGTCTACCTGGAAAATGATCGGCTCGACTCGGAAGCTGAATTCCGCTTCAACATGGCCTTATTTTCAGCCAGCCTCTGGATTGTGTCGGCTGTGACGTGGTCGCCATGGTTCCTTTTTGGCCTCATAGCATCCGCAATTCTGTACGACAACGGCCTACGTGCGTTGCGGGATGCTAACGCCATTCTCGTCCAGGCCATAGTGTCGGGAATTGTGACTTCGCGAATCTATGAGCTTGAACTACAGATGGACGAGGCCAGCGAGCACGCGTCTAGGGCAGTTCCTGACGCTGATAACGACACCGCGCAAACGCCTTAAGCTGCGGCGCCAACTTTTTGCCTCCCTGCCGCGCTTCTGTCAGGCCCGGAGGGGGTCACCCCCCAGGGGCAGGCATCAGAACGGCGGCTCTTCGGCCTCAGCGTCGCGCTTCTCTGTCCAGTGCTGCCATTCACGCTGAGCCTGTGACTGTCTCCGCCTCTCAGCGACTACACCACCAGCCTGGTTACGGCCGGTCTCACGGTTATGGCAGCGCACACAAAGGGCTCTTAGGTGCTCATGCGCGTTCGGATCAGTGACGCCACGCTTAACCAACTCCTTGCGGCTCAGCGGGTAATGGTCGGCAACCTTCGAAGGCTGACCACACAACACACACCATGCATTCGTGTAAAGGAATGACTCACGCTTGCGCGGCCAATCCTTCCCGTATGCGCTGGTCCCCTTCTCAGCGCGTCGGGCAGTCAGCATGTGCACATGATCGGGGCAGGCCCGTTCCTTGCCGCCTATGGAGTTAGGGCAGTTGGGTACGACAGGGCAGGGACGCCGGGGGCGATATGGCATAGGGGGCACCTACGGATTTCCGGATGTGGTGGGTTAGCACCAGCACAGGGGGTAGCAACGTCGCTGTGCGAGATAAGGGCAGGTCAGAGAATGTGGCCATTTTCGCCGGCTCGGGGTGTGATCTTGCAGGAGCGAACGGCCATGGATACAGGAATAGCCCGGTCTCTCCTCCGACACGAACCCCAGCGGGGAAAGGAGAGACCGGGCTAGATCAGGTGGCTACGCCATTACGACGAAGCATTCGTGATGCGGACGTGAGCACCAGCAACAGGCATGCCGAAAGCAACCCGCATGGTGCCTCGCACGCCCACACGGTCAGACGAGAAGTAAGCCGAACGGTCAACGTCAAGGCGCGTGTCCTCACGGGTGACCACAAGGAAATCGTCCTTGCTGATTCCGTAGACCACATCCGCCGGAACGTGCGGGCTGACGATGATCGGGCGGCCAAGAATGGTACGCCGACCATCAGCGGTCAGGTCCGGGTTTAGAAGCGCCTTGTTGGAACCGGTCGCATCCTTGAGCTTCGCAATCTCAAGGGCAGTGGCAGCGCCGGTAACCCAAGACGTGATCCGGCCCCCGGCAGCCTCGCTGAGCGAAACGGCCTCTTCGAACGGGTCAAGGTTGGTGTACGTCACCGGAGCCCCGACCGTGGAAATACCGGCCAGCGAAGCAAAGCCAGCGGGGTTGGGCGAAGCCAGCGCATTGAATAGCGCGTTATCCACGCTCTTGGAGATCTGCCGCGCGATGCTCCGCCCAATCTGGTCAGTCGCAGATGGGTTGCTGTCGTCGGCAAGCTCACGGCTGACGATCGTCAGGCCAGCGAACTTCGCCGGGGTAACCACCAGCTCATCAAAGTCAGCGTCGGAAGGAGTGATCTCCGCACCCTCAACCACAGCGCCAACGGTCACGTCAGACGCGAGAATCGGAATGCGGTAGTCATGCGCCTGAGTGGTGACCTTCGTACCGGTCAGGTAGGCGACGGATAGAGCCTCAACGGGCTTCGTGACAATCTCCCCGTACTCCGGGGGTAGAACGGCACCGTTGACAGGGGTAAGCATGGTCATTGCGAAAGTCCTTGTGTTTGGGCATGGGCGCGGCTAATGGCCAGCGCGTGAAAGGAAGCCCGCTGCACCTGGCAGCACGGGAAAGCGGGCACCTGGCCCAAACAGCGAGAAATCCGCCGCCCACCTGGGGCACTAGCGGATTCTCAGAAGGCACCTACGGAAATCCGTAGGTCGATATGCAGTTGTGTAAGAAGGTCCGGGACTATGCACAGTCCCGGACCCTTGTCAGCGCCCCTTGTACCGAAGCGCGTCATGCATCGTTGGGGCGCGTTCCGCTACTTCGCGGTGACCCCCACCCACATCACCCCACGGGCGATTAGGATTTCCGAGACCAGGGCGCGTCTTGAGAAGTACCTCAACGGCAGCGTCAATGGTTTCCGTGTCGGGGTTGCCTTCGGAATCCAGAAGGTCAGTCACGGCCACTTCGCCCAGCGTGAAGAGATCAGCGCCAACGGCTAGCGACTTCCCGGCGTGCGCCTCAATCTCCTTGCGCAGTAGCGCCGTGATTCGAGCTTCGGCAGCCTCTAGCTTGCCTTCGGCTTCCCGCAGCTTTGTGCGGTACTTCGCTGCCTCACGGTTCGCGCTGGAATTCTCCGAAGTGGAATTCTGATCACCCGGAGCCGGCTCGGAAATTGGGGAATTCTGCTCAGTGGCGCTAGGCGTTTCCGTCGTGGGCTCAGCCATTCGCGCTCACCCCTTCGTCATGGATGAACGTGAGAAGGTGCGCGGCTGGACCCGTGCGCACGTACGTGACAGCCTGAGAAGCGGTCATGTGAGAGCCGAACAGCTCATGCAACTCCGCTTCGTCAAGGAATAGGAGCTGTGCCAGCGCAGAAACAGGCAGCGGGGTAGCCGACTTATCCCGTCCCAGCGCTGCAACCATTTGGCAAGCGGCAAATTGGTCATCTGCAAGCTGCGCAAGAAGAGACTTCATATCCTGTGTCCTTTTCGTGGAATCCCCGCCGCTCAACCGGACCAGGACACGGAACCCGGGAGCGGCGGGGAAGAATGTGAGCCCACCCCCGGCAGGTATCGCACCTGAGCGACCCGGGGGCGGGGACATGCGGGGTAACCAATCCCGCTTCTAGGAGTGGGCCATAGCCCTAACCGCTGAGAATGTCAGCGGAGCCTTTGATCACTTCCGAAATTTCGGAGGTGGTTAGTTCAGCGACCACCAGCCGCGTAGGCGCGCACCAGGCGGGCATGAGTTTCGCGCTCAGCGCTGATCGGCGGTCTGCCGTAACGATTGCCTAGACCCTTGTCCTGAGCGTCTAGAAAGGCGTATGCGGCCTTCGTGCTGGCTTTCCGGGCCTGAGCCTCAATGGCGCGGCGTTCTGGGCTCACAGCGGCATACGCGGCCTTGATGAGCGGGGCAATGGCTTCGGCCAGTCCCTCACCCCCGACGCGCCGGTAAGCCTGATCAAACTTGCGATGACAAGAGCGGCAGAGAGCCACATACGACCGGCTGTTCTCAGACCACACGAAGCCCTCTTCGTTGCGCTCATTCGGATCGTTGTGCAGGTACGCCCACTGATCAGCGGTCAGGAGACACCAGGCACAATTGTGATACTTGGCCGGTAGCCGTATCTCGTCAATCCGCCTGTGAGCTGCCCGGTACTCGGACGCGATAGAAGTCATGGGAAAGGGTCGCTTTCGCTGGGGTGCAGAAACGACTAAAGGCCCGTTCCGAGGCTCAGCATGATGGGCACCCCTGCCAGTCATGCGAGTCAACCCGGAACGGGCCTCTAGCGTGTACGGATTAGAAGCCCCCGCACGGGCGTATGTGGGCAGACCTCAGAAAGGGTGCGGTCCGCAGGAAGGGCATCACTGCCCCTACACCCTGGATCTAGTGAGTCGAATGCCGAGCGGCCACCGAGAAGGACGCGTTTTTGGAACTCCCGACACTCCGTTATCGAGCCGTTACGAAGGGGGTGTGTAGGAAGTGCTGTTCGGGGTGGGGGTCGCTGTATTGCTAGGAACCCCTAGAGCCAAATTGAGATGACTACATAAACTACACTTCCTACATTTATGCAGGCCAGATAGGGTGTCCTGACGGTGTGTCAGAAACCTTTCTACATCAGGGCGGTTTTCACTCCGTTTCCCGCTGTCCCCCTCAAGGCTCTGAGCGGTCACGTGAGCCCCTGACTGTCTGCCGCCGGTAGCCGGGGCAGCCCGAAGCCCTGAAAGCCCCTCAGTGAGGCTCACAGGGCATGAAAAACCCCCGCCGGACCCACGGGGGTCAGGCGGGGGCTAGAAGGCGCTCAGACGGGCGCTCAGGGCTCCACTGGGGCGTTACCCGGCAAGTGCTCCCGGGTGCCCTTGCAGAGTCGCCAAGAGGGCTTCCAGGCGCTTGATGCGCTGACGGAGCAGGACCGAACCACCTTCGGCCAACTGACGGGCGTACAGGCCGTTGAGCGTGCGCTCTATGCGCTGCCACTCGACCTGACGAAACCAGGCTGCCTCTTCGGCTTCCTGTGCCGCTTCCCGTGCTGCACGTGACATGATGGTGCCTTCCCTTTAGGGACACCGGTCCGGCTGTCACTCGCCAAAGTTCCGCCGGACCGGTGCCATTCGCCTTGGTTAGATTCGGTCCGCGTTTTCGATCTCAGCCGCTACGGCTGCCAATGCGTCGGCTGCCCCTTCGAAGAACGGGTGCCTGACTTCGAAGTCGACGCGCCGTTCGTCAAGGGTTCGCCAGCCGCCACGCGTTCCACGGCGCACGGTCAGATGTGCCCTAGCGCCTTGCAGCATCTTTCGTTTTCCGGCTGTGTCGGCTGCCGTCCACAAGTCCGCGTACGTCCTACCTGTGCCCACTACCTCTGTCCGGGGCTCAACCTTTTCCCGCGTCTCAAGCTCAGCCAGCCGTGCGTCAAGAGAATCCGCGCGCCTCTGCCACGCTGCCGATGCTGCACTCGACTTCTGGCGTCCTTGCTGCGCTTGGTGGTCGACGTACTCAGCGAGTGTCGCGGCAATCTCAGGTGCAGGGTCGTAACCGGGAATGGTGCGGGTGTGTGTGACTTCCAGTGCTCCGACCATTCGCAAAAATTCGCGCTCCGCGTACTCGTCTGCCCACTCCCGTTTGATGATTGCGGGTGACTCGCACTTGTGGCCCCGGACGTTTGCCCCACACTTGTAGGTGTGAGTCCTGCTTGTGCTCTTACTGGTTTCGGATGGCTGGTGTAGGTACATACGGTGCCCGCACGTTCCGCAGTGAATTACCCGGAGCAGTAGTGCAACGGTGTCCTCACGGTCGGGCTTCTTGTTGTCCACGGAACGCTCAGCGAGCTTTGCCCCGATGGCGTCGAATTCCTCGCGGGTGAGGATTGGCTCAGCGGTAGCCATGACCGGCGCGCCTTCGCTGTCGCGTACCGGCTTGTCGTCGGTGACCTTCCACCCCAAGAGGCGTTCCGAAGTCAGAAGATGCTTAATGGCTCCATGCCGCCATGCGAAGCGCTCACGGACCACGGTTTCCCCGGCAAGGCCACCGGTCTTCCCGCCGGTCTTGCGTCCCTTCTTGAGACTCCAGTGGTCACGGGACGAAGGAATGCCATCTGCGTTCAGCCCCCGTGCGATAGCGGCAAGGCTCTTTCCAGCTACGCCCTTGCTGGGGTCTCCCATCAATTCTTTGATGATGCGTTCCAGAACGGCAACGGCTTCTGGGTCCTGCACGAGAGTCCAGCCGCCACCTTCGAGCGGAGCGGGCATGTAGCCGTACGGCGGACGGGACCCACGCCAGCGAAGGGGCATGACGCGCATTGCTGCCTGTGCGCTGGTGACGCGTTCACGGATTGCCTGAGCTTCCATCTGAGCCGCGAAGGCAAACAAGGTGACCATGAGCTGTGCCATGGGGTCCAACGGGTTACGGAAGTCGAGCACCAGGCGACCGCCCGGACCTTCCGCGAAGACCACCATCTTCCGGTGATCGCGTGCCCACTTCGCAAGCTCATGCATGTCATCCATGGACCGAATGGCACGGTCGAATCGCCAGAAGCACAGCGCGTCGAAGTCATCCGGGCGCCGGAGCCACGCCCCCAGCTCCGGGCGCTCAAAAGGCGTGGTCTTGCTTGCGCTGACGCCTAGATCAACGGCTTCCCGGTCGGCAAGGTCAATTCCCAACGCCATTGCAGCGCCCTGGTTGGCTGCCCGCTGACGCTCAGGGCTGGTGGTTTCGTCAGTCAGCACGCTGAGGCGGAGGCAGGACACGCCCCTGAGTTGAGTGGTCACAGGTACGTGTGAGTGAGTCGAAGGCGCAGTGCCCCTGACCTGTATAGATGCCGTCATGGCGGGTGTCTCCCAGAACTACCAGTCGGAGACCCTTCGGAAACACGTACGGCCACCCCGCGCCCGGCACGGTCGACGCGCTGCGCGCCGGGGGTGCGGCGGTGCTGCGGACGGACCGGGACGGCGCGCTGGCGGTCACGGGAGGGAGCGGAGGGCTGAGGGTGGCGCGAGACTGAGGTCATGAACTCAGCACAGGTCGATGCCTATCTCCGCCGCCTGGGAGCCGAGCACCCGGCGTGGCCCACCGTCGACGTGCTGCGCGAGCTGCACCTGCGCCATCTGCGGACCGTTCCGTTCGAGAACCTCTCCATCCATCTCGGCGAGGAGATCGTGCTGGAGGAGAAGCGGCTGCTGGACAAGGTGGTGGGTGCGCGGCGGGGCGGGTTCTGTTACGAACTCAACGGCTCCTTCGGGGCGTTGCTCGCCGCCCTGGGATACGACGTGGCGCTGCTCGCGGGGCGGGTGTACGGGGACGGGGAGCGGCTCGGGATCCCGTACGACCATCTCGCGCTGCGGGTGCGGACGGTGGACGGGGGCGACTGGCTGGCGGACGTCGGGTTCGGGGCGCACAGTCATCTGCCGCTGGCGTTCGGGGAGCGGGGAGAACAGGAGGATCCCGGGGGCACGTTCCGGATCGTCGAGGCGCGGCCGGACGCGGCCGGGGTGCGCGGTGGGCATGACACGTCGGCGGCCGCGGACCTGGACGTGATCCGGGACGGCAGGCCCCAGTACCGCCTGGAGGTACGGCCGCGGGTACTGGGCGACTTCACGGCCGGCGTGTGGTGGCACAGCACGTCGCCGGTGTCGCACTTCACGCGGTCGCTGGTCTGTTCGCGGGTCACGGAGGACGGCGGAAGGATCACGCTCAGCGGCCGCACGCTCACGGTGACCGGGGCCGACGGGACGCGGGAGGTGCGGGAACTGGGGGCGGACGAGGAGGTGCTCGGGGTGTACCGGGAGCGGTTCGGTATCGAGCTCGGCGGCGTGCCGACCGTCCGGGGCACGGATCGGGAGCACTCGTGACCACTCCTACGCATACCCATCACATGTGCTGGATTCCCGTGATGTGGTCTCGTGTTGCCTCGAAAGCCCCATCGGTGGTCGAATGCGTCCTCGACGAACAGTGATCAAGCGCTGACTTCGAGTCGCACGAGGTGTCCACATGATCGGTCGCTGGCTGGGAAGAAGCCGAACGAACCGGGTGCAACCGACGAGCCCGCTGGCGGCGGTGCCGACCCCGCCCAGTGCCGGGGTGCTGTCCTGCCGGGTGCTGGACCCGGTCAACGAGCCGGTCCGGCACGCGGAGTTCGTGCTCACCGACAACCTGGGGCGTCAGGTGGTCAGCGGCGGTGCGGATCCGTACGGGTCGTTCGTGACGACGGTGCCGGCGGGGGAGTACCGGCTCGCGGTGCAGGCGGAGGGGTACACCCCCTACCGGGCGACCACTCAGGTCGCCGAGAACGCGCTCGCGTCGCTCGGGGACGTGACCCTCCAACTGGCCCGGCCGCCGGAGCTGCCCGAGCCCGGCGACTGGGAGATCGAACCGGCGCACTCCTCGATCGGCTTCACCGCACGGCACATCGGACTGGCCCGGATTCACGGACAGTTCAAGTCCTTCGCGGGAGTCGTACGGCTCACCGAGCCGGTGGAGCGGTCGGCGATGCACGTGGTCATCGACGCGGCGTCCATCGACACCAACATGAGGATGCGGGACGACCATCTGCGGTCGGCTGACTTCCTGGATGTGGAGCGGTTCCCGACCCTCGAGTTCTACAGCGACCGGTTCGTGCACAAGGGCGGGAACCGGTGGGCCGTGACGGGCGCGCTGTCGCTGCACGGCGTGACGCGGACGGTCACGCTGGACACGGAGTACCTGGGGCTGGGCCACGGTATGGAGGGCGAGGTGCGGGCGGCCTGCCGGGCCACGACCGAACTGCACCGGGACGACTTCACCGTGAGCTGGCAGACCATGCTGGCGCGGGGCATCGCGGTGGTGGGGCCGAGCATCAGGATCGACCTCGACATACAGGTCGTGCGCAAGGGCTGAGCGGCGGGGCCGCGACACGGTGTCGGACAATGGCCCGCGTGAGTGATGTGCGACATGTGCTGGTGCTGCCCGACCGGGACGCCGCGGAAGAGGTGCTGGAGGCTCTCCCGGAGCGGTTCCCAGTCGTCGAGGAGCCGCAGCTGGTGCGGGACGCGCTGGCCGGTGAGGACGATGCCGAGGACGCGCAGTGGCTGGTCGTCCTGAGGGACGAGACAGGGCGGCTGGACCCCGGAGAGCTGGACCGGTTCGCCGGTGAGTGGGAGGGCTGGCGGGAAGAACCGTAGGCCTGGCTGTCAGTGGCGCGTGGGATGCTTGTCGCGATGGCCAGGAAGACTGCGAACGACGACCTTCTCGCCCCGGTGACGCTCGCCGTGGGCCAGGAGGACCTGCTGCTCGACCGTGCCGTGCAGGAGGTGGTGGCCGCCGCGAAGGCCGCCGACGCCGACACGGACGTACGGGACCTGACCCCGGACCAGTTGCAGCCGGGCACGCTCGCCGAGCTGACGAGCCCCTCGCTCTTCGCGGAGCGCAAGGTCGTCGTCGTACGCAACGCGCAGGATCTGTCGGCCGACACGATCAAGGACGTGAAGGCGTATCTCGGGACGCCCGCCGAGGAGATCACCCTGGTGCTGCTGCACGCCGGCGGGGCCAAGGGGAAGGGGTTGCTCGACGCGGCGCGCAAGGCGGGGGCGCGCGAGGTGGCCTGCCCGAAGATGACGAAGCCGGCGGACCGGCTGGCGTTCGTGCGGGGCGAGTTCCGGACGGCGGGCAGATCCGCCACACCAGAGGCGTGCCAGGCGCTCGTCGACGCGATCGGGAGCGATCTGCGCGAGCTGGCGTCGGCGGTCTCGCAGCTGTGCGCGGATGTCGAGGGCACGGTCGACGAGGCGGTCGTCGGGCGGTACTACACGGGCCGGGCCGAGGCGTCGAGCTTCACGGTCGCCGACCGGGCGGTCGAGGGACGGGCGGCGGAGGCACTGGAGGCGTTGCGCTGGTCGCTGGCGACCGGAGTGGCGCCGGTGATGATCACGAGTGCGCTGGCGCAGGGCGTCCGGGCGATCGGGAAGCTGTCGTCGGCCCGTGGGGGCCGTCCGGCGGATCTCGCCCGCGAGCTGGGCATGCCGCCGTGGAAGATCGACCGGGTGCGGCAGCAGATGCGGGGCTGGACTCCGGACGGGGTGGCCGTGGCCCTGCGGGCGGTGGCGGAGGCGGACGCGGGCGTCAAGGGCGGCGGTGACGACCCCGGGTACGCGCTGGAGAAGGCGGTGGTCGCCATCGCCCGGGCGGCGCGGTCGCGGGGCAGGGGCTGACGGCCCTCTGTCGCGGAAGCCTCAGTACACGGGCTCCCCGATCCCCAGCAGGTTCCCCTCGCTGTCCTTGAACCAGCCGCCCCGTTCACCCCGCGCGCCCTTGCTCGGGTAGTTCCCCTCGACCTCGGCGATACCGTCCCTCGTGCGCAGGCCGGGCACATCGACCTCCTCGAACACCACACCGCGCCGCTTGAGCTCCGCGACGGTCTTCTCGATGTCGTCGACCTCCAACGCCATCTGGGTGAAGGTGCCGGGAGAAGCCCCGGTCGACCGGAACAGCACGAATTCCGCTTCCCCACACCGGTACAGCAGCCCACCGGGCCGCTCGTCGGCGGGTTCCAGGCCGAGTTTCTCGGCGTAGAAGCGGCGTGCCCGGTCCAGGTCCTGGGCGGGGAGCCGGGTCGCCACGCGGGCCCCGGCCAGCACGTCCGAGTCGTCAGCGTCCATGTCTCCACTGTGCCGCGAGGAGCGGCCGGAGGGAGAATCGGAAGGGTCAGCCGTACATCGCCAAAGGACGGAGAGGTGGCGAGGGGCATGGCTGAGCACCCGCACGCAGCACTGGTCCGCAAGGGGTTCGACGCCTTCTCACGCGGTGACATGGACACCTTGCGCGAGCTGATCGCGGCGGACGCCACACACCACGTGCCGGGAGATCACCCGTTGTCGGGTGACTTCAAGGGCGTGGACGCGATCATCGAGATGTACCGGCGGCTCGGCACGGAGACCAACGGGACGGCGCGTGCCGAGCTCATCGGCATCTGTGTCGACGGTCGCGGCCACGCGGTCGGGATGACCCGCTTCACGGCCGAGCGCAACGGCAAGCGCCTCGACGACACCGGCTGCATCATCTTCCGGATCGTCGGGGACAAGGTCACCGACCTCGACGAGTGCGTCGAGGACATCGACAAGAACAACGAGTTCTGGTCCTGAACAGGCCGAAGGCCGGGCGCCCTCCCATGGGGAACAGGAGAGCACCCGGCCTTCGGTTCAAGCCGGTGGATCCACGCCCGCGTGGCGAACGCAGGCCGCGCGTGGATCCGAGGGGTGCCGGACGGGAGCGGATGAGAGAGGGCCCGCTCGATTCCCTCCGGCGTCACATCAAAACGTCAGCCCTTGAGCGCGGCGACCTTCTGAGCCAGCGCCGACTTCTTGTTGGCAGCCTGGTTCTTGTGGATGACGCCCTTCGAGACGGCCTTGTCGAGCTGACGCGCGGCAGCGCGCTGGTACTCGGTGGCCTTCTCGACGTCACCCGCGGCAGCGGCCTCACGGGCCTTGCGGATCGCGGTCTTGAGGGAGGACTTGACGGCCTTGTTGCGCAGCCGCGCCTTCTCGTTGGTCTTGATCCGCTTGATCTGGGACTTGATGTTCGCCACGAATGAGCCTTTTCAGGTTCTGGCACGGGCCGCACGAGGCCGCACGGTTCCCGTACCGGGTGATTTCTTGAAGGGGTGCCTCCTGCGAGAGGGCATGAGGCACAGCCACCCAGGCTACCAGCGGGCGCATCCCCGGCCCAAACCCGTCCATGGTCGCCACCCGTGGGACCATGGAGGCTACGTATCGATCCGACCCGAGACCGCAGACACTGCGGACGCCTCAAGAATCAGGACCCTGCGTGCCCGCGATCCCTAGCCATGTGCCCGAGCCGAGCCGTACCGACCCGGCTCTGATCCGCAACTTCTGCATCATCGCGCACATCGACCACGGCAAGTCCACGCTCGCCGACCGGATGCTCCAGCTGACCGGAGTGGTCGAGCAGCGGCAGATGCGCGCTCAGTACCTCGACCGCATGGACATCGAGCGTGAGCGCGGCATCACGATCAAGTCCCAGGCGGTGCGTCTGCCCTGGGCCCCGACCGAGGGCCCCGACCAGGGCAGTACGCACATCCTCAACATGATCGACACCCCGGGGCACGTCGACTTCACCTACGAGGTCTCGCGGTCGCTCGCCGCCTGCGAGGGCACCATCCTCCTGGTCGACGCCGCCCAGGGCATCGAGGCCCAGACCCTCGCCAACCTCTACCTGGCGATGGAGAACGACCTCACGATCATCCCCGTGCTCAACAAGATCGACCTGCCGGCGGCGCAGCCCGAGAAGTTCGCCGACGAGCTGGCCCACCTCATCGGGTGCGAGCCCGACGACGTGCTCAAGGTCTCCGCCAAGACCGGGCTCGGTGTCGAGGCGCTGCTGGACAAGGTCGTCGAGCAGGTTCCGGCTCCGGTCGGTGTGAAGGACGCCCCCGCGCGTGCCATGATCTTCGACTCCGTCTACGACTCCTACCGGGGCGTGGTGACGTACGTCCGAGTCATCGACGGTCAGCTCAACAAGCGCGAGCGGATCCGGATGATGTCCACCGGCGCCACGCACGAGCTGCTGGAGATCGGCACCAACTCGCCGGAGATGCTCGGCGCCGACGGCCTCGGTGTCGGTGAGGTGGGCTATCTGATCACCGGTGTGAAGGACGTCCGCCAGTCCAAGGTCGGTGACACCGTCACCAGCCAGCAGAAGGGTGCCGAGGAGCCGCTGGGCGGCTACAAGGACCCCAAGCCCATGGTGTTCTCCGGCCTGTATCCGCTGGACGGCTCCGACTACCCCGAGCTGCGCGAGGCCCTCGACAAGCTCCAGCTCAACGACGCCGCGCTGGTCTACGAGCCGGAGACCTCCGCCGCCCTCGGCTTCGGTTTCCGCGTCGGCTTCCTCGGCCTGCTGCACCTGGACGTGATCCGGGAGCGGCTGGAGCGCGAGTTCGGGCTCGACCTGATCGCGACCGCCCCGAACGTGGTCTACCGCGTCCTCATGGAGGACGGCACCGAGCACACGGTCACCAACCCGAGCGAGTTCCCCGAGGGCAAGATCTCGGAGGTCTTCGAGCCGGTCGTGCGGGCCACCATCCTGGCGCCCAGTGAGTTCATCGGCTCGATCATGGAGCTGTGCCAGACCCGGCGCGGCACCCTGCTCGGCATGGACTACCTGTCCGAGGAGCGGGTCGAGATCCGCTACACCCTGCCGCTGGCCGAGATCGTCTTCGACTTCTTCGACCAGCTGAAGTCGAAGACCCGGGGGTACGCCTCGCTCGACTACGAGCCGACCGGCGAGCAGACCTCCAGCCTGGTGAAGGTCGACATCCTGCTGCACGGCGACAAGGTGGACGCCTTCTCGGCGATCACCCACAAGGACCAGGCGTACGCCTACGGTGTGCGGCTCGTCGCCAAGCTCAAGGAACTGATCCCGAGGCAGGCCTTCGAGGTGCCCGTCCAGGCCGCCATCGGCTCCCGGGTCATCGCCCGCGAGACCATCCGCGCCATCCGCAAGGACGTCCTCGCCAAGTGCTACGGCGGTGACATCTCCCGTAAGCGGAAGCTGCTGGAGAAGCAGAAGGAGGGCAAGAAGCGGATGAAGATGGTGGGTTCCGTGGAAGTTCCGCAGGAGGCGTTCATCGCCGTCCTGTCCAGCGATGACAGTGCGGGGTCGGGCAAGGGCAAGAAGTAATCGCGGATTACCGTGGGTTACACCCCAAATCGGGTACATCAGGGGCTCACTGCGCCAAAGTGCGGTGGGCCCCTGTGCGTACGTGGGGTAGCTCTCTGTACGAAATGACAGGCCGCGGACCCTTACACACGGGCCGGTCGGCCTTTACTCTGATCCCTGCTCGATAGTTACTCACGAGTTAAACAACGGGTTGCGACCAGTGGCTCGTGAGTAAAAACCAGCCGCACCTGAGCCAGCCGCGCTGTCGCGGGCCCGGAGGATGTCGTGAGCGACACACAGACACTGATCGAGAACCGTCCGCCGTCCGTGGCGGGCCTCTTCCTGGAGCGGGTGGCGGCCACGCCGGACGCCGAGGCGTACCGCTATCCGGTGCCCGCGGCCTCCGGACAGGGGCCGGACGAATGGAAGTCGCTGAGCTGGGCGCAGTCCGCCGAACGGGTCTACGCCATCGCGGCGGGCCTGATCGAGCTGGGCGTACAGCCCGAGCAGCGGGTCGCCCTCGCCTCCAGTACCCGGATCGAGTGGATCCTCGCCGACCTCGGCATCATGTGCGCCGGCGCGGCCACGACCACGGTCTATCCGCAGACCAACGCCGACGAGTCCGCGTACATCCTGTCGGACTCCGAGAGCCGGGTGCTCATCGCGGAGAACGCCGAGCAGCTGGCCAAGGCCAGGGAGAAGCGCGCCGAGCTGCCCGACCTCACCCACGTGGTGGTCGTCGACGGGGCCGGGGTCGAGACCGCCGACTGGATCCTCACCCTCGACGAGCTGGAGAAGCGTGGCGCGGCCCGGCTGGAGAAGGACCCGGACCTGATCAAGGAGCGGGTCGGCGCGATCACCAAGGACCAGCTCGCCACCCTCATCTACACGTCCGGCACCACCGGCCGCCCCAAGGGCGTGCGTCTCCCGCACGACAACTGGGCGTACATGGCGAAGGCCATCGCGGCGACGGGGCTGGTCAGCGGCGAGGACGTGCAGTACCTGTGGCTGCCCCTGGCGCACGTCTTCGGCAAGGTGCTCACGTCCGGCCAGATCGAGGTCGGGCACGTCACCGCCGTGGACGGCCGCGTCGACAAGATCATCGAGAATCTGCCGGTGGTGCAGCCGACGTACATGGCGGCCGTGCCGCGCATCTTCGAGAAGGTCTACAACGGCGTGGCCGCGAAGGCCCGTGCGGGTGGCGGAGCCAAGTACAAGATCTTCCAGTGGGCGGCCGAGGTCGCCCGCGAGTACGCCAAGGTCGCGCAGGACAACTTCCGGCGCACCGGCACCGCCTCCGTTCCCTTCTCGCTCGGCGCCAAGCACAAGGTCGCCGACGCGCTGGTGTTCGCCAAGATCCGCGAGGCCTTCGGCGGAAACCTGCGCGCCTGCGTGTCCGGAAGCGCCGCCCTCGCACCCGAGATCGGCTACTTCTTCTCCGGCGCGGGCATCCACATCCTGGAGGGCTACGGCCTCACGGAGTCCTCCGCGGCCTCGTTCGTGAACCCCGGCGAGGCCTACCGCACCGGCACGGTCGGCAAGCCGCTGCCCGGCACCGAGGTGCGGATCGCCGATGACGGAGAGATCCTGCTGCGGGGCCCGGGGATCATGGAGGGCTACCACAAGCTGCCCGAGAAGACCGCGGAGGTGCTGGAGCCGGACGGCTGGTTCCACACCGGGGACATCGGGGAGCTCTCACCCGACGGCTACCTGCGGATCACCGACCGCAAGAAGGACCTCATCAAGACCTCCGGCGGCAAGTACATCGCGCCCGCTGAGGTCGAGGGGCAGTTCAAGGCGGTGTGCCCCTACGTGTCCAACATCCTGGTGCACGGCGCCGACCGGAACTTCTGCACCGCCCTCATCGCCCTCGACGAGGTCGCGATCACGGACTGGGCGAAGGACAACGGACTGGAGGGCAAGCCGTACGCGGAGATCGTGGCCGCGCCCGCCACGGTCGAGATGGTCGACGGCTACGTCCAGCAGCTCAACGCGGGTCTCCAGCGCTGGCAGACCATCAAGAAGTTCCGGCTCCTGCCGCGCGACCTCGACGTCGAGCACGGGGAGATCACGCCCAGCCTGAAGCTGAAGCGGCCGGTGGTGGAGCGGGAGTACAAGCACCTGATCGACGAGATGTACGCGGGATCGCGCGAAGCGTGAGCCCAGAGGTGCGGGCGGATCCCCGAGCGCGGTCCGCCCGCACCGGCGTCCCGGCTCGCGGGCGACTCCCGCCACGGCCTACGGCGCCGACAGCAACGACGCCACCGGGAGTTCCGGCCGGCAGCCTTCCAGGTACTGCTGGAGGTCGCGATGCAGGAACATGTACCCGCCGCCCACCCTCCGCAGCAGCACCCTGTCCTCACCGGAACGCAGCAGCAGGTCCAGATCGGTCGGCAGCAGCCCGGAGACCCTGGCACCGTAGGAGGCGGCGCGGTGCCGCAGCCAGGCACGCCCCGGCCCGGCGGTCATCATGAACGCCATGGTGGCGGGCAGCGCGGCGAGCAGGGCGTCCCACGGTCCGCCCAGCGCGGCCGTGCCGATCGCCCCGGCCAGGACGAGGGCGATGAGGACGAGGAGAAGAACGGCGAGCCGGCGTAAGGACGCCTCCAGCGCGCCTCCCCGGACGGCCGGCGGGTTCTCGTGGTCGGGCACGTTTCCTCCTGCGAGGACACCGCCGCACCCCAGGCCGGCCGCCACGGCGAGGCACTCGGCGGTCGTGGCGCCGACCGTGATCAGGACGCCCCCGAAGGCGGCGCCGACAATCACCCAGGTGACCAGTCCACGAAGAGCCGACGCCGGGGACCAGGTCCAGCTGGTCGCGGCGTAGATGTTGTACGTGTCGTGGCCGACCACCGGTGTGGACAGGCGCTCGGCGAGGGGCGACTGGAACAGAACTCCGAACGTCAGGGCGACCACGCTGCCCAGCACCAGGGCTCCGCCGAGCGCGGCCAGCAGTGCCCCGGTGACACCGTGGACCAGTGCGCCGAGCGGCGCCCCGGCCAGCGCGCCTGCCAGCGCGGCCAGCCGGCCACCGACCAGGCCAGTGCTGGTGTGGTCCCAGCCGAGCCACCGGGCTATCCGGGCACGAGGCCCGCGCCGTGGTGTCAGGGGCCAGGGCGGATCACGGTCGGGCAGCCAGGCCGGGGTCAGCAGATCGGGGTAGAAGATCGTCTGCCCCTGGCGTGACATCAGCCGCGCCAGCCACACGAGGTGGAAATAGATGTCGGCGGGGCCCAGGGTCGCGGCATGGCCGGCCTGGTCGGCGGAGGCCCGCAGTGCCCGTACCCGGTGGAGCATCTGATGGACGTAGAGCCCGAAGAGCGCATGCCGGTAGTCCCCGCTCGGCAAGGGGGTTCCCGGCTCCAGCCGGGCGAACGCCAGGACAGCCACGCCGAGCATGAGCGGTGTCGTCAGCAGGTCGGCCAGCGCCGGCTCCTCCTGCACCGCCCGGCGCAGCGCCGCCAGTTGGGGCCCGCCCTCCGCGAGGGTGTGGGCTATCTGTTCCTCGCTCAGGGGCAGCACACGTACGGCTCCGGAGACCGACAGCTTGCGCCGGAGTTCCCTGAACTCCTGCGTCCGGCTGGTCAGGACGAGGCCGCACGCCCGGTGACGCGGGTCCGTGCAGAACTCCTCGATGGACGTCAGGCAGCGCTCCCGCAGCGTCTCGTCGACCTCGTCGAGGCCGTCCAGCAGCAGCATGAGCGATCCCGAGGCCAGCCAGGCCATCGTCTGGTCGGTGTCGATCGTGTAGCGCTGGCGGGCTTCCGCGGCGATCCAGCCGGCCAGCCCGTCGGGCCCGTCGACCCAGGTCGACAGCAGCAGGACGAGGGGAACGGGAGCGCCTTCGTCCCGGCGGGCGGCGCCCACCTGGTCCGCCGCCAGCTCGAGCAGGTGTGTGGTCTTCCCCGCTCCGGGGTCGCCGAGCACCAGCAGCCGGTTGTCCGACTGCTCTCGCATCACGTCGCTCAGCCGGGTCCCGCCCGGCAGGTGGTCGCCGTCGGCCAGGTCCAGCAGTGTCGGCGAACCGAAGGGGTCCTTGACGGCGCCCAGTTGTTCGCCGAGACCGACTTCCAGCCGCACCGCCGAACGCAGCGAATCCCGCAGGGCGTCGCGTACCCACAGCCGCTCGGTGACATCCAGCAGGTGACGGCGTGCAGTTGCTTCCTTGCCCGTGTGGACCATGGCCGGACCCTCGCCCGCATCAGCGTTCCTGAGCCAGACGGCTATCGCCGTCGATCCGAGGAGTACCACGGCCAGCACGATTGACACGACCGTACGGCCGGAACCCTGCCGAAGCGACAGGGCGATGAGGGGGGCCATCAGGATGAGCTCGGCGGTGACGATCAGCAGGAGCCGCCGGTAGCGGCGGCGGTCGGCAGGCGGTGCCGGTGGATAGAAGTTGTACTCGTTGTGCGTGACGGACGCGTTCGGGCCCAGCGCGTTGTGGTGCGCCCCGGGTCCCGCCACGGTGTTGTCGTCACCGTCCACGCGCATGGCGTCGCCCTTCGGCCGAGCGGTTTCCGGAAGCATAGGGCTGTTTGTCGGAAGTACAGAGACAGATGACAACAACGGTCGTAATTTGTCGTTTTCAACGTTATCTCTCTACATCTCGGCTGGATTCGAGCATGCTGGTGCTCGAAGGTGTGCTCGGCAAGGTGAGGAGACTGCATGGCAACGCGGCGATGGGGCACCTGGCTCGATATCGGTGTCACCGCGGTGGCCTTCCTAGCGGCCGTCGGCCTCGCCTGGGCGGTGTGCGCCTGGGCCGGGCATCCCCAGGAGGGCGCGAACCGCTGGGCGGTGTGCATCGGTTTCGCCACCGTCGTGGCGACGGCGTCCGGGTTCGCCGTCCACCGCGGCATCGCTGGGAGAGACGCCGGTGCCACGACCGTCCTGGGGGACCGCAACCGTGTCGCCGGGACCGGGGCGCACCACAACGACTTCGGTGACCGGCTGCCACCCGCGCGGCCCGTACCACCGTCTCCGGGCACGGCCGGACAGCCTCCGGTGCCCGAAACCGGTGGCGGTGACGTCCACGTGCGCGGGAACAGTAACCGTGTCGCCGGTCCGAACGCCTCCCACAACACCTTCGGCGACGGTGTCGCCGCACCGGACGAGGGAACCGGCCCGGTCGGCCCCGGTGCCGTGTGACTCCTCACCGCACGCGGCGTATCTCCTTCAGCACGACGGCGAACAGGAGGATTCCCGCGCGCTCGCCGCTCGTTGACTCAGCGCTCATATGAAGGTGCCTCAGTCGCGGCCGGAGTCGTCTCCGTCGGCCCTCCGGTGGTCGGCACCGGCCCGCCCGTCGGGCCGCGGGTCCCCGCCCGCTGCGGCGCCCTCCGGGTCCAGGAGGGAGCACACGACGGTCAGCAGCCGGTCGACGTCCACCGGCTTGGGGACATAGGCGTTGGCGCCCCGCGCGATCGACTTCTCGCGGTCGCCGGGCATCGCCTTGGCCGTCAGTGCGACGATGGGCAGGTCCGCCCAGCGCGGGGCGCGGCGGATGGCGGAGATGGTCTCGTAGCCGTCCATCTCCGGCATCATGATGTCCATCAGGACCAGTTCGATCTCGGCGCTGCGCTCCAGCGTCTCGATACCCTCCCGGCCGTTCTCGGCGTACAGCACGGTCATGCCGACCCGGCCCAGGACGTGGGTGAGGGCGAAGACGTTGCGGATGTCGTCGTCCACGATCAGTACCTGCCGCCCTGGCAGGACCTGGCCCGGCCTGCCGGACGTCCATGCCTCCAGCCTGGTCGGCGAGGGCCAGGTGTCGTCCGCGTCACCCGCGGCCGGGAACGGTCCGGTGGCGGCCGGCTGGAGGGGCAGCGGGAGCTCGGGGCGTTCCTCGGAGCGTGGTTGCGGCACCGTGTGACCGGGGCTGACGACCGGGACGTAGAGGGTGAACCTGGAGCCCTTGCCGGGTTCGCTCTCGGCGACGATCCGGCCGCCGAGCAGGCCCGCGATCTCCCGGCTGATCGACAGGCCGAGACCGGTGCCGCCGTACTTGCGGTTGGTGGTGCCGTCCGCCTGCGCGAACGCCTCGAAGATCACCGGGAGTTTCTCCGGCGCGATACCGATGCCCGTGTCGGACACGGCGAACGCGATGACATCGTCGGTGTCCCGGACATCCCGACTCTCCACCTCGCTCGCGTGGTGGGACCCCCATCGGTGGTCCGCGACCTGCACCCGGTCCACGCGCAGCTCGACCTTGCCCGTCGCGGTGAACTTGATCGCGTTGGAGAGGAGGTTGCGGAGGATCTGCTGCAGGCGCTGCTCGTCCGAGTACATCTCGCGCGGTACGTCCTCGCCGACCGCCACCTCGAAGGCGAGCCCACGGTCGATGGTGAGGGGGCGGAAGGTGGCGTGGACGTAGTCGAGCAGCTTGATGAGGGGGAGCCGCCTGGGGCGTACGTCCATCCGGCCGGCCTCGATCTTCGACAGGTCCAGGATGTCGTTGATCAGCTGGAGGAGGTCCGAGCCCGAGCGGTGGATCGTCGTCGCGAACTGCACCTCCTGGTCGGAGAGATGGCCGTCCGGGTTGTCGGAGAGCAGCCGGGCCAGGATCAGCAGGGAGTTCAGCGGGGTGCGCAGCTCGTGCGACATGTTCGCCAGGAACTCCGACTTGTACTGGGAGGACGTCGCCAGCAGGGAGGCCTTCTCCTCCAGTTCGGCGTTGGAGCGCTGGAGTTCGCCCTGCTGCTTCTGGAGTTCGTCCGAGCGCTCCTGCAACTGCTTGGCGAGGCGCTGGGACTCGCCGAGCAGGGACTCCGTGCGTGAGTTGGCGATGATCGTGTTGATGGCGACACCGATGGTGTTCACGAACTGGTCGAAGAACGCCAGGTGCACGTCGGAGAAGCGGGAGAACGAGGCCAGCTCGATGACGCCGAGGAGCTTGTCCTCGAAGAGGATCGGGATGATGACGATCGTGGTGGGAGCGGCTTCCCCCAGCCCGCTGTTGATCTTGATGTAGTCGGGTGGGGCGCCCTCCACCAGGATCCGCTTCTTCTCCCGGGCCGCCTGCGCGACCAGGCCGTGCACGGGGAGGCCGCCGGTCTCGACGGTCGCGTCCTGGGCGGCGCCGTAGCCGGCGATGAAGGCCAGCCCCTTGGTGGGAACCGTCGCTCCGGCCTCCTCCGGGTCGGCCAGGTAGAACGCGCCGTACTGGGCGTTCACCAGCGGGGTCAGCTCGCGCAGGATCAGGTCGGCGACCTCCATCAGGTCGCGGTGGCCCTGCATCAGGGCGGCCAGCCGCGCCAGATTGGACTCAAGCCAGTCCTTCGCGCGGGTCGTCTCGCGCAGGTTGGCCACCATCAGGTTGATGTTGTCCTTCAGCTCGGCGACCTCGCCGCGCGCCTCCACGGTGATCGAGCGGGACATGTCGCCCTGGGCCACGGCGGAGGCGACCTCGGCGATCGCCCGGACCTGGGTGGTGAGGTTCAGCGCGAGCTCGTTGACGTTCGTCGTCAGGCGCTTCCAGGTGCCGTAGACGCCCTCCACTCTGGCCTGCCCGCCGAGCTGCCCCTCGGAGCCGACCTCGCGGGCCACGCGCGTGACCTCCGAGGAGAAGGAGGACAGCGTGTCGACCATCGTGTTGATGGTCGTCTTCAGCTCCAGGATCTCGCCCCGCGCGTCCACGTCGATCTTCCGGGACAGGTCGCCCTGCGCCACGGCCGTCGCGACCTGGGCGATGTTGCGCACCTGGGAGGTGAGGTTGTCGGCCATGGAGTTGACGTTGTCCGTCAGGTCCCGCCAGACACCGGAGACGCCCAGCACCTGGGCCCGCCCGCCGAGCCGGCCGTCGGTGCCGACCTCCCGGGCGACCCTGGTCACCTCGTCGGCGAAGGCGCGCAACTGCTCCACCATCGTGTTGACGGTGTCCTTCAGTTCGAGGATCTCGCCGCGGGCGTCGACCGTGATCTTCTTCGACAGGTCACCGTTGGCCACCGCGGTGGTGACCTGGGCGATGTTGCGGACCTGCGAAGTCAGGTTCAGCGCCATGAAGTTGACGTTGTCGGTGAGGTCCTTCCAGACGCCGGAGACGCCGCGCACCTGCGCCTGCCCGCCGAGGTTGCCCTCGGTGCCGACCTCGCGGGCGACGCGGGTGACTTCGTCGGCGAAGGCGGACAGCTGGTCGACCATCGTGTTGATGGTCGTCTTCAGCTCCAGGATCTCGCCCTTGGCCTCCACCGTGATCTTCTTGCCGAGGTCGCCCTGGGCGACGGCCGTGGACACGAGGGCGATGTTCCGCACCTGGGAGGTGAGGTTGTCGGCCATGAAGTTGACGTTGTCGGTGAGGTCCTTCCAGACGCCGGAGACGCCCCGGACCTGGGCCCGGCCGCCGAGGTTGCCCTCGGTGCCGACCTCGCGGGCGACGCGGGTGACTTCGTCGGCGAAGGCGGACAGCTGGTCGACCATCGTGTTGATGGTGGACTTGAGCTCCAGGATCTCGCCCTGCGCGTCCACCGTGATCTTCTGGGACAGGTCGCCGTTGGCCACGGCCGTCGTCACCTGGGCGATGTTGCGGACCTGCGAGGTCAGGTTCGACGCCATGAAGTTGACGTTGTCGGTGAGGTCCTTCCAGACGCCGGAGACGCCGCGGACCTGGGCCCGGCCGCCCAGCTGCCCCTCGGTGCCGACCTCACGGGCCACCCGCGTGACCTCGTCGGCGAAGGCGGACAGCTGATCCACCATCGTGTTCACGGTCAGCTTCAGTTCCAGCAGCTCGCCGGTCGCCTCCACCGTGACCGTGCGGGTCAGATCACCGCGCGCCACCGCCGTCGTCACCGCCGCGATGTCCCGCACCTGCGCCGTCAGCCGGGACGCCATCGTGTTGACCGCCTCGGTCACGTCCCGCCAACTGCCCGAAAGGCCCCGCACCTTGGCCCGGCCTCCCAGCCGGCCCTCGGTGCCGACCTCGCGCGCCACCCGCGTCACCTCGCCCGTGAACAGGGAGAGCTGGTCCACCATCGTGTTCACGGCCCGGCCCAGGTGACGCATGTCGCCGCGTAACTGCCGCGTGCCGTCGTGCAGATCGACCCGCTGGGTCAGATCGCCGCCGGCCACCGCGTCGAGCACCCGCGTGGCGTTCGCCGCCGGGGCGACCAGGGCGTCGAGCAACTGGTTCACGTCGTTCACGCGGGACGTCCACAGCCCCTGCCCGGGACTGGCCGAGAGTCGCTCGTCGAGCCGGCCGTGCCGTATCAGCTCCCTTCTCACGCGCCGCACCTCGGTGGTGAAGTGGAGGCTGCGGTCCATGATCTGGTTGTAGACCGCGGCGAGCTCGGCCACCATTCCGTGGCCGGTTTCCGGCAGCTTGGTGAACTCGCCGTCGCGTGCGGCTGTCATCGCGGCGAGCAGCGGACGCAGATCGGATGCACGAATCTGACCGTCTTCGTGCCGGTCTTCGACCACAGGGGGAGCGCTGTTCTCACTCATGGCGGCCCACTTCGGTAACTCGGCGCTTATGGGCGGGGCCAGTCTGTCACTCTGTCGGCAACGACTGTGGCGTATTCGTACGAACTGCCCGGGGAGCTGTCCATGGGGGCCATTCCGACGCAACGGGAGACCGCTTCCCGTGCCTCAGGGGCGCCTGCACACGCTTACGAGGCGCCCGCGCGGGCGCACACCGCCCTGTCCGGCAGCTCCCTCGCGCCGGGCTCCGCCCGTGCCCTGGTGCGGACGGCACTCGCCGAGTGGTCCGCACTCGGCCTGCCCGGCGCCGAGCACCTCACCGACCGCCTCGCCGACGACGCGCTGCTCGTCGTCAGCGAGCTCGTCACCAACGCCGTCGTGCACGCCGGGACCGACGTCGAGTTCGAGTGCCGGCTGGAAGGCGACGACCGGGACACGACCGCGCTCGTCGTCGAGGTCTCCGACCACCACCCCTCCCGTGCGCCGCGCGGCGGCGAGACGGAGACGCCGCACGACATCCCGGAGTACGGGCGCGGGCTGCGGCTCGTCGGCGCGCTCTCCGAGGCCTGGGGCATCACGTACCGCACGGGCCGGAAGACGGTGTGGGCGCGGTTGCCCGCCGCGGGGTGCGAGGCGGGCGAGCAGATCGAGGCGTACGCCGGTGAGCAGGCGCTGGCGCACGGGCTGCGGGTGGCGGAGATCCTGGCGCCGGAGCCGTTGCCCGGTGAGGGCGGGGAGGCGGAGGAGGCCGTACGCGTCAGCCGGGACGTACACGACTGGTACGACCGGGACTGGCGGGAGCGGCACGGCGGACGGGACGGCCGTGACGGTGCCTGGCTGGGCCGCGGCGCCCTGTCCTTCCTCGCCGAGGCCTCCGACCTGCTCGCCGGACAACTCGACGAGGACCTGGTCGCCGCCCTGGCCGGGCAGCTGATCGTGCCCCGGCTGGCCGACTGGTGCGCGGTGTGGCTGGAGGACGAGGCCACCGGCGGCTGGAGCAGCGGCGCCGGAGCAGGAGGGGCACGGCTGGCCCGGGTCTGGCACGGCAGCGAGTCCCGCATCGAGGAACTGCGCAGCGCCCTGGAGAAGGACCCACCGCACCTGTCCGACCCCCTGGGGATGTCCCCGCTCGAGCGGGGCCGGGAGCAGGGGAGGTCCGAGCCCGTCGGCTACCCGTGGCCCGGCGAGGCGCTCGGTGACACGCCAGGCGAGCAGGGCTCGGCCCTGGCCTACCGGCTCGTCGCCGGGGGACGCCCCCTGGGCACCCTCGTCATCGGACGCTCCGGGACGGCCGGCTTCCCCGACGAGATCACCGGCCTCGTCGAGGACCTCAGCCGCCGCGTCGCCCTCGCCATCGGCGCCGCCCGCCAGTACGCCCGCCAGGCCACCATCAGCGCCGTCCTCCAGCGCGGACTGCTGCCCGGCGCGGTGGCCGAGATCCCCGGGGTGCGCAGCGCCCTCGTCTACGAGCCGTGCGACAAGGGCGGTCCCAGCGGCGACTTCTACGACCTGTTCCCGGCCGGCGACGGCCGCTGGTGCTTCGCCGTCGGCGACGTCCAGGGCAAGGGCCCCGAGGCCGCCGTCGTGATCGGCCTGGCCCGGCCCTGGCTGCGGCTGCTGGCCCGCGAGGGCTACCGGGTCGCCGACGTCCTCGACCGCCTCAACCAGCTCCTGCTCGACGACGCCACGGAGGCCGCCGACGCCGCGGCCAGGGCGCTGGTGGCGGCCGGTGCGCGACCGACCCCGCCCGGCGACGGACCCCAGACACGCTTCCTGTCCCTGCTGTACGGCGAACTGGTCCCCTTCGACGGCGGCATCCGCTGCACCGTCGCCTCCGCCGGGCACCCGCTGCCCCTGCTGCTCGGCGCCGGCGGAGAGGTCCACACGGCCGCGCGGCCCCAGACCCTCCTGGGCGTCGTCGAGGACGCCACCTACACCAGCGACACCTTCGAGCTGCGCTCCGGCGACACGCTCCTCTGCGTCACCGACGGCGTGACCGAGCGCCGCTCGGGCTCCCGCCAGTTCGACGACGAGGACGGGCTGGCCGCGGCGCTGGCCGGGTGCGCGGGGCTGGACGCGGAGCTGATAGCCGAGCGGATCAAGCGGCTGGTGCACGAGTTCGGGGCGCGGCCCCCGGCGGACGACCTGGCCCTGCTGGTGCTCCAGGCGGAGTGACCGCGCGGGTGCTGGACAATGGAGGACATGCCTTCCGCACTCCCCGACGGCGAGCCCGTCCCCGACGACGGCGCGCTGCCCGCGTCCGCACTCGCCGGGGCCGCCGACCGTCCGCTCGGGTTCTACCTGCACGTTCCGTACTGCGCGACCCGCTGCGGCTACTGCGACTTCAACACCTACACGGCGACCGAGCTGCGCGGGACCGGCGGGGTGCTCGCCTCCCGCGACAACTACGCCGAGACGCTGGTCGAGGAGGTCCGCCTGGCCCGGAAGGCGCTGGGTGACGACCCGCGGCCCGTCCGCACGGTGTTCGTGGGCGGGGGTACGCCGACGCTGCTGGATGCCGGTGATCTCGTACGGATGCTGGGCGCGATCCGCGACGAGATCGGGCTGGCGGCGGACGCCGAGGTCACCACGGAGGCGAACCCCGAGTCGGTCGATCCGGCGTATCTGGCCGCCCTGCGGGAGGGTGGCTTCAACCGGATCTCGTTCGGGATGCAGAGCGCGAGGCAGCACGTGCTGAAGGTGCTGGACCGTACGCACACACCGGGCCGTCCCGAGCGTTGCGTGACGGAGGCGCGGGCGGCGGGCTTCGAGCACGTCAACCTGGATCTGATCTACGGCACGCCCGGGGAGAGCGACGACGACTGGCGGGCGTCGCTGGAGGCGGCGCTCGGGGCCGGGCCCGACCACGTCAGCGCGTACGCCCTGATCGTGGAGGAGGGCACGCAGCTGGCTCGTCGTATCCGCCGGGGCGAGGTGCCGATGACGGACGACGACGTGCACGCGGACCGGTACCTGATCGCCGAGGAGATGCTGTCGGCGGCGGGCTTCGACTGGTACGAGGTGTCGAACTGGGCGACGTCCCGGGCCGGGCGGTGTCTGCACAACGAGCTGTACTGGCGGGGGGCCGACTGGTGGGGGGCCGGGCCGGGGGCGCACAGCCACGTGGGCGGGGTGCGGTGGTGGAACGTCAAGCATCCGGGGGCGTACGCGGCGGCGCTGGCGGCGGGGCGGTCGCCCGGGGCCGGGCGTGAGGTGCTGAGTGATGAGGACCGGCGGGTCGAGCGGATTCTGCTGGAGTTGCGGCTGCGGGAGGGGGTGCCGTTGGGGCTGCTGAGGGAGGAGGGGCTTGCGGCTTCCCGGCGGGCGCTGGGGGAGGGACTGCTGGAGAGCGGGCCCTATGAGGAGGGGCGGGCTGTGCTGACGCTTCGGGGGCGGTTGCTGGCGGACGCGGTGGTGCGGGATCTGGTGGACTGACTGTGCTCGGCATCGGTGCCGGGGCCGGGGAGTTGCGCAGCCCGGCGTAGCGGGGTGCCGCTGCGCCCACCCGTGCCGCCCCAGCGGCACGACTGCCCGCAGCTGGGTCGTGACAGGGGTGCCGCTGCGCCCACCCGTGCCGCCCCAGCGGCACGACTGCCCGCAGCTAGGCGGTGACGAAGTCGATCAGTTCCTCGACCCGTCCCAGCAGCTCCGGTTCCAGGTCCTTGTAGGACTCCACCCGCTTCAGGATCGCCTGCCACACCGCCCCGGTGTTGTCCGACGGCCAGCCCAGGGCCCGGCACACCCCCGTCTTCCAGTCCTGTCCGTGCGGGATCCGGGGCCACGCCTCGATGCCCAGGGACGACGGCTTCACCGCCTCCCAGATGTCGATGTACGGGTGGCCCACCACCAGGGCGTGCTCGCTCGTCACCGACTCGGCGATGCGCCACTCCTTCGTGCCGGGGACCAGATGGTCGACCAGCACCCCGAGCCGCGCGTCCGGCCCGGGGGCGAATTCGGCCACGATCGACGGCAGGTCGTCGACGCCCTCCAGGTACTCCACGACCACGCCCTCGATGCGCAGGTCGTCGCCCCACACCTTCTCGACCAGCTCGGCGTCGTGCCGGCCCTCGACGTAGATCCGGCCGGCTCGGGCCACGCGTGCGCGCGCGTTCGGGACGGCCACCGACCCCGATGCCGTACGGGTGGGACGTGCGGGTGCCTCCCCCGACGGCCGGACCAGGGTCACGACCTTCCCCTCCAGCAGGAATCCGCGCGGTTCCAGCGGGAACACCCGGTGCTTGCCGAAGCGGTCCTCCAGCGTCACCGTGCCGGCCTCGCAGCGGATCACCGCGCCGCAGAAGCCGGTCCCGGGCTCCTCGACCACCAGGCCCGGCTCCGCCGGAACCTCGGGCACCGGCTTCGGCTTCTTCCACGGCGGGGTCAGGTCCGGAGAGTACTGGCGCATTCGGATGACGATAGGAGAAGGCGTACGGCGATCACCGCGACACGCCGAAACGCGCCGCCAGCGCGTCCCGCTGGGCCCGGACGAACGCCGCGTCCACCACCGCTCCGTGACCGGGCACGTACAGCGCGTCCTCGCCGCCCAGGTCGAGCAGCCGGTCCAGGGCGGCCGGCCAGTGCGACGGCACGGCGTCGGGACCCGCCTGCGGATCGCCGGACTCCTCGACCAGGTCGCCGCAGAAGACGACCTCGGGGTCGCCCGGTACCAGGACCGCCAGGTCGTGCGCGGTGTGCCCCGGGCCCACGTTCGCGAGCAGCACCTGATGCCCGCCGCCGAGGTCGAGGGTCCACTCGCCGGAGACCAGATGGCGGGGCGGGAACAGCCGGTCCACGGCCTCCGCCGCCGTGGCCTCCGCCAGGCCGTTCCGTACGGCGTCCGCGCGCAGCTCCTCCCGGTCCCGCGCCCGCGTCAGCACCCCGTCCACACCCACCGCGCCGAACACCTCCGTGTCCGCGAACGTCGCCACCCCGAAGACATGGTCGAAGTGGGGATGCGTCAGCGCGAGATGTGTCACACGGTGACCGGTGAGCGACCGCGCCTGCTCGCGCAACCGCGCGCCCTCCGCCGGGCTCGACCCCGCGTCGATCACGAGGACCGCGCCCTCACCGGCGACCAGCCCCGCCGTGCAGTCCCACACCGGAAGGCGGCACCGCCCCACCCCGGCGGCCAGCCGCTCCCACCCGAGCTCTTCCCAAGTCACCGTCATACGGCGACGCTAGCGGTGACGCCCGTCACCGGCACGACAGCGCGCGACCAGCCTTGCCGGGGGTGTACCCCACCGCCGTACACTGGGCCGGGGAACGCTGGCACTCGCACGCGCAGAGTGCCAGGCTCGACAGGCAGGACACGGGCGGACGACTTCTGGAGGTGTGCGCGATGCTCAGTGAACGCAGGCTTCAGGTGCTGCGCGCCATCGTCCAGGACTACGTCGGCACCGAGGAGCCGGTGGGCTCCAAGGCCCTCACCGAGCGGCACAGCCTCGGCGTCTCCCCGGCCACCGTCCGCAACGACATGGCGGCCCTCGAGGACGAGGGGTACATCGCCCAGCCGCACACCAGCGCCGGGCGCATCCCCACCGACAAGGGCTACCGGCTGTTCGTGGACAAGCTGGCCGGCGTCAAGCCGATGACCGCGCCCGAGCGGCGCGCGATCCAGAACTTCCTCGAGGGCGCCGTCGACCTCGACGACGTCGTGGCGCGCACGGTACGGCTGCTCGCGCAGCTCACGCGGCAGGTCGCCGTCGTGCAGTACCCGTCGCTGACCCGGTCGACCGTGCGGCACGTGGAGTTGCTCTCCCTGGCGCCCGCGCGGCTGATGCTCGTACTGATCACGGACACCGGGCGGGTCGAGCAGCGCGTGGTCGACTGCCCGGCGCCCTTCGGCGAGGCCTCGCTCGCGGACCTGCGCGCGCGGCTCAACAGCCGTGTGGCGAACCGCCGTTTCGCGGATGTGCCAAGTCTGGTGGAAGATCTCCCCGAGGCGTTCGAGCACGAGGACCGGGGTACGGTTTCCACGGTGCTCTCCACGCTTCTGGAGACGCTCGTCGAGGAGAACGAGGAGCGGCTGATGATCGGCGGCACCGCCAATCTGACCCGCTTCGGGCATGACTTTCCCCTCACGATCCGGCCGGTGCTGGAGGCGCTGGAGGAGCAGGTCGTGCTCCTCAAGCTGCTCGGCGAGGCGAAGGATCCGGGCGTGACCGTACGGATCGGTCATGAGAACGCCCACGAAGGACTCAACTCCACGTCCGTCGTGTCGGTCGGCTACGGTTCGGGCGGCGAGGCAGTCGCCAAGCTCGGCGTGGTCGGACCGACCCGCATGGACTACCCGGGAACGATGGGAGCGGTACGCGCAGTGGCACGGTACGTCGGACAGATCCTGGCGGAGTCGTAGTGGCCACGGACTACTACGCCGTACTCGGCGTGCGCCGCGACGCGTCGCAGGAAGAGATCAAGAAGGCCTTCCGGCGGCTCGCCCGCGAGCTGCACCCGGACGTCAACCCGGATCCGAAGACCCAGGAGCGGTTCAAGGAGATCAACGCCGCTTACGAGGTGCTGTCGGACCCGCAGAAGAAGCAGGTCTACGACCTCGGCGGCGACCCGCTCTCGCAGGCCCAGGGCGGCGGCGCGGGCGGCTTCGGAGCCGGCGGCTTCGGGAACTTCTCCGACATCATGGACGCGTTCTTCGGTACGGCGTCGCAGCGCGGACCGCGCTCGCGCACCCGCCGCGGCCAGGACGCGATGATCCGCATCGAGGTGGAGCTCGACGAGGCGGCCTTCGGCACGACGAAGGACATCCAGGTCGACACGGCGGTCGTCTGCAACACGTGCAGCGGCGAGGGGGCCGCGCCCGGCACCTCCGCGCAGACGTGTGACATGTGCCGCGGCCGCGGTGAGGTGTCGCAGGTGACCCGGTCCTTCCTGGGCCAGGTCATGACGTCCCGCCCCTGCCCCCAGTGCCAGGGCTTCGGCACGGTGGTCCCGACGCCGTGTCCCGAGTGCGCGGGCGACGGCCGCGTCCGCTCCCGCCGTACGCTCACGGTCAAGATCCCGGCCGGTGTCGACAACGGCACGCGCATCCAGCTGGCCGGCGAGGGCGAGGTCGGGCCCGGTGGCGGTCCCGCCGGTGACCTCTACGTCGAGATCCACGAACTCCCGCACTCCACGTTCCAGCGGCGCGGCGACGACCTGCACTGCACGGTGACGATCCCCATGACGGCGGCGGCTCTCGGCACGAAGGTGCCGCTGGAGACGCTGGACGGCATGGAGGAGGTCGACATCCGCCCCGGCACCCAGTCCGGCCAGTCGATCCCGCTGCACGGCCGGGGCGTCACTCACCTGCGCGGCGGCGGACGCGGCGACCTCATCGTCCACGTCGAGGTCCAGACCCCGACCAAGCTCGACCCCGAGCAGGAGCGCCTCCTCCGCGAGCTGTCCAAGCTACGTGGCGAGGAGCGTCCTCAGGGCCAGTTCCAGCCGGGGCCCCTGGGCTGGCACGGTCAGCCGGGGCAGCAGGGGCTGTTCTCGCGGCTGAAGGACGCGTTCAACGGGCGCTGACGGCGGCGGCCCGGCTGCTGCCGGGGGTCCGGGGGTCGGCCCCTGGGCTGGCACGGTCAGCCGGGGCAGCAGGGGCTGTTCTCGCGGCTGAAGGACGCGTTCAACGGGCGCTGAACCGGGGCGTGCTTCTGGTCTATGCCTGTCGGCAGGCCGGTTTCTGGATGGTTCGGAGGACGTGACAACATGCGGTCATGTCCTCCGCGCTGACCGATCTCTTCCCGCACCCGATCGTGCAGGCCCCCATGGCGGGCGGAGTCTCCCTGCCGCGGCTCGCCGCCGCCGTGTGCGAGGCGGGCGGGCTCGGTTTCCTCGCCGCCGGGTACAAGACCGCCGACGGGATGTACGAGGAGATCAAACAGCTCCGGTCCCTCACCAGCAGGCCGTTCGGTGTGAACCTCTTCATGCCGCAGCCGGAGTACGCCGACCCGGCCGCCATCGACGTCTACGCCCACCAGCTGGCCGGCGAGGCCACCTGGTACGAGGCCGAGCTCGGCGATCCCGAGAGCGGCCGGGACGACGGTTACGAGACCAAGCTCGCGGTGCTGCGCGACAACCCCGTGCCCGTGGTGTCGTTCCACTTCGGCGCGCCGAGCCGGGAGGTCGTCGACGCCCTGCACCGCGTCGGCACCTTCGTCCTGGTCACCGCCACCACCCCCGACGAGGCCCGGGCCGTCGAGCGGGCGGGCGCGGACGCGGTCATCGCGCAGGGCGTCGAGGCGGGTGGCCACCAGGGCACGCATCAGGACGTCCCGGAGAGGGACGGGTCCGGCATCGGGCTGCTGTCGCTGGTCGCTCAGATCCGGGAGGCCGTGAGCATCCCCGTCATCGCCGCAGGCGGCATCATGCGCGGCGGCCAGATCGCCGCCGTGCTCGCGGCGGGCGCGAGCGCGGCCCAGCTCGGCACCGCGTTCCTCGCGACGTCCGAGTCGGGCGCGCACGCCCTGCACAAGCAGGCCCTGACCAACCCCCTTTTCGTCCGTACGGAGTTGACCCGGGCCTTCTCGGGCCGTCCGGCGCGCGGCCTCGTCAACCGCTTCCTGCGCGAGCACGGCCCCTACGCGCCCGCCGCCTACCCCGAGATCCACCACCTCACCGCACCGCTGCGCAAGGCCGCCGCCAAGGCGGGCGACGCGCAGGGCATGGCGCTGTGGGCGGGGCAGGGTCACCGGCTGGCGCGGGAGCTGCCCGCGGGGCAGCTCGTGGAGGTGCTGGCGGGTGAACTCGCCGCGGCCACCACGGCGTTGGCGAGCGGAGGTGTTCGATGACGGCTCCGGTCTTCGTGGTCGAGGACTTCGGCGCGGGCCCCGGCGGCCGCTACGTCCTCGACGGCCCGGAAGGGCGGCACGCCGTCTCCGTGAAGCGGCTGCGGCCCGGGGAGGACGTCGTCCTCACGGACGGGGCCGGACGCTGGGCGGACGGCGTCGTGCTCGACACCGAGGGCAAGGACCGGCTGGTCGTCCAGCTCGACGCGGTGACCGAGGAGCCGCCGGAGGAGCCCCGGGTCACCGTCGTCCAGGCACTGCCCAAGGGGGACCGCGGGGAACTGGCCGTGGAGACCATGACCGAGGTCGGCGTCGACGTCATCGTGCCGTGGGCGGCGGCGCGCTGCATCACCCAGTGGAAGGGCGACCGCGGACTGAAGGCCCTGGGCAAGTGGCGGGCGACGGCGCGGGAGGCCGGCAAGCAGTCCCGCCGGGTGCGCTTCCCCGAGGTCGCGGACGCGGCGACGACCAAGCAGGTCGCCGCGCTGCTGGCCGGCGCGGACTTCGCCGCCGTGCTCCACGAGAGCGGGGACGAGCCGCTGGCGACGGCCGAACTGCCGTCGTCCGGCGGGATCGTGCTGGTCGTGGGGCCCGAAGGGGGTGTAGCGCCGGAGGAGTTGGCGCTCTTCGAGGGAGCCGGGGCGAAGGCGTACCGCCTCGGGCGCAGTGTGCTGCGCACATCGACCGCCGGGACGGCCGCCGCGGCCGTGCTCCTGGCGCGCACCGGCCGATGGTCCTGACCACTCGACAGGAGCGGCTGCTGCCGCGCGGCTGACGCCTTTGCGCCCTACCGCGCGGCCTCCGTCAGTGGCAGGCTGCCCTCCATGGGGGCTTTGAGGAGGAATCGGCGGGGCACGCGCGGTCGGCGGATCGCTGTCGCGGCGACGTTCGCGGTCGTCGCCGTGGGCGGCGCCGTCGCCTGTGAACCCGGCAGTATCAGCTCCGCGGCCGTCGCGTACACCACCGACGAGACCGTCACCAAGGAGCTCAACCGGCAGAAGGCAGGCGTGCGTTGGCTGACCTGCACGGCCTCCTACGGCAACTCCGGCAACTCCGGGAGTTCCGGCAAGTCCTCGCCCTCCGCGACGGAGAAGACCGTCGCCAAGGTCGACTGCGAGGGGGAGACCGAGGACGGCAAGGACATCACCGTCACCGGCAAGGTCACCCACGCGGTGGACGGCGCCTGTGTGCGCGGGAACATCACCGCCAAGGTGGACGGCAAGGTGTGGTTCCAGGTCGACGGGCTCGGCGACTGCGGCGCGACCCCGTCACCCGTGGGCGGCGGGCCCACGAACGGGCAGCCCGGGCCGACTGTCACGGTGACCGTCACCCAGACCATCTGGTGCGACCGGTACCCGGACTGCCGCCCTGTCGAGGGCAAGTGATCCGAACTCTGTCCGCGCGGCGTCGTCCCTGCATAGGGTGATCGGGTGACTCAGTCCGCATCGCCTGCTTACCTCCGGTTCCCCCACGTGCACGGTGACCTGGTCGCCTTCACCGCCGAGGACGACGTGTGGCTCGCTCCTCTCGACGGCGGACGGGCCTGGCGGGTCAGCGCCGAGAACGTGCCGGTGACCCACCCCCGCATCTCGCCCGACGGCACCACCGTCGCCTGGACCTCCACCCGCGACGGCGCCCCCGAGGTGCACATCGCCCCGGTCGACGGCGGCCCGGCCAAGCGGCTGACCTACTGGGGCAGCCTGAAGACCCAGGTGCGCGGCTGGACCCCCGACGGCGAGGTCCTGGCGATCACCAGCCAGGGGCAGGCGAGCCTGCGCCGCACCTGGGCGCGTGCCGTCCCGCTCGACGGCGGACCGGCCACCACCCTGCCGTACGGGCCGGTCGGCGACATCGCCTACGGGCCGCACCCGGTGCTGCTGTCCGCCCCGATGGGACGCGAGGCCGCCTGGTGGAAGCGGTACCGGGGAGGCACGGCCGGGAAGCTGTGGATCGACCGGGAGGGCGACGGGGAGTTCGTACGGATCCACGAGCAACTGGACGGCAACGTCGAGTACCCGGTGTGGGTGGGGGAGCGCATCGCCTTCCTGTCCGACCACGAGGACACCGGTGCGCTCTACTCCTCCCTCGCCGACGGGTCGGACCTGCGGCGGCACACCCCACTCGACGGTTTCTACGCCCGGCACGCCGCCACCGACGGCACCCGTGTCGTCTACTCCAGCGCCGGCGAGCTGTGGGTGCTGGACGACCTGGACGGGGCCGAGCCGCGCCGGCTGGACGTGCGGCTCGGCGGGCAGCGCGTCGATCTCCAGCCGTTCCCGGTGAACGCCTCCCGCTGGTTCGGGTCGGCGTCCCCCGACCACACCGCGCGCGGCAGTGCCGTCTCCGTACGCGGCTCCGTCCACTGGGTCACCCACCGCTCCGGCCCGGCCCGCGCCCTCGCCTCGACGCCCGGCGTACGGGCCCGGCTGCCCCGGGCGTTCCGCGCCGACGGCGAGGAGTGGGTGGTGTGGGTGACGGACGCCGAGGGCGACGACGCCCTGGAGTTCGCGCCCGCCACCGGCCTCACCCCGGGCGCGACGCCCCGCCGGCTCGCCGCCGGGCAGCTCGGCCGGGTGCTGGAACTCGCCATGGCGCCCGACGGCAGCCGCGCCGCCGTGGCCTCCCACGACGGCCGCCTGCTGTTCGTCGAGCGGGAGACGGGCGAGGTGCGGGAGGTGGACCGCAGTGACAACGGCGATGTGTCCGGGCTGGTCTTCTCGCCCGACTCGTCCTGGCTGGCCTGGTCCCACCCCGGCCCGCGCCCCCTGTCCCAGCTGAAGCTCGCCAACACCACCGACCTGTCGGTCACCGAGGCGACCCCGCTGCGCTTCCAGGACTACGCGCCCGCCTTCACCACGGACGGCAAGCACCTCGCGTTCCTGTCGACCCGTGCCTTCGACCCGGTCTACGACGAGCACGTCTTCGACCTGGCCTTCGTGGAGGGCGCCCGGCCGCACCTCATCACGCTCGCGGCGACCACCCCCTCCCCGTTCGGGCCGCAGCGGCACGGCCGGTCCTTCGAGACGCCCGATCGGGAGGAGACCCCGGACAGCGAGGGCACCCCCACCACCCGCATCGACCTGGAAGGCCTCGCCGACCGCATCGTGCCGTTCCCGGTCGAGGCGGCCCGCTACTCCAACCTGCGCGCCGCCAAGGACGGTGTCCTGTGGCTGCGGCACCCGGTCGCCGGTGTCCTCGGCGCGTCCCGGGCCACCCCGGACGACCCCGAGCCCAAGTCCGAGCTGGAGCGCTACGACCTCGCCCAGCAGCGCGTCGAGCATCTCGCCGTCGACGCCGACCACTTCGAGGTCAGCGGCGACGGCAAGCGGGTACTGCTGTGGACCGACGGCCGGCTGAAGGTCGTGCCCAGCGACCGGCGCGCCTCGGGCGACGACGACAGCGACTCCAACATCACCGTCGACCTCAGCCGCGTACGCCAGTTCATCGACCCGGCCGCCGAGTGGCGGCAGATGTTCGACGAGAACGGCCGCATCATGCGCGACCACTTCTGGCGGCCGGACATGAGCGGCGTCGACTGGACCGGCGTCCTCGACCGCTACCGCCCGGTCGTGGACCGGTGCGCCACCCACGACGACCTGGTCGACCTGCTGTGGGAGGTCCAGGGCGAACTCGGCACCTCGCACGCCTACGTCACCCCGCGCGGAGGCTTCGGCGGCGGCCCCCGCCAGGGCCTGCTCGGCGCCGACATCTCCCGGCACGAGGACGGCAGTTGGCGCGTCGACCGCATCCTGCCCTCCGAGACCTCCGACCCGGACGCGCGCAGCCCGCTGGCCGCGCCCGGCGTCGCGGTACGCCCCGGGGACGCCATCCTCGCCGTCGCCGGACAGCCCGTCGACCCGGTGACCGGCCCCGGCCCGCTGCTGATCGGCACGGCGGGCAAGCCGGTCGAGCTGACCATCTCCCCGTCCGGCGGCGGCGACCCCCGGCACGCCGTCGTCGTCCCCGTCGCCGACGAGGAGCCCCTCCGCTACCACGCCTGGGTCGCCGACCGCCGCGCCTACGTCCACGAGAAGTCCGGCGGCCGCCTCGGCTACCTCCACGTCCCGGACATGCAGGCCCCCGGCTGGGCCCAGATCCACCGCGACCTGCGCGTCGAGGTGGCCCGCGAGGGCCTGGTCGTCGACGTCCGCGAGAACCGCGGCGGCCACACCTCCCAGCTCGTCGTGGAGAAACTGGCCCGGCGCGTCGTCGGCTGGGACCTGCCCCGCGGCATGCACGCCGAGAGCTACCCGCGCGACGCGCCCCGCGGCCCGGTCGTCGCCGTCGCCAACGAGTTCTCCGGCTCCGACGGCGACATCGTCAACGCCGCGATCAAGGCCCTCGGCATCGGCCCGGTGGTCGGCACCCGCACCTGGGGCGGCGTCATCGGCATCGACAGCCGCTACCGCCTGGTCGACGGCACCCTCGTCACCCAGCCGAAGTACGCCTTCTGGCTGGAGGGTTACGGCTGGGGCGTGGAGAACCACGGCGTGGACCCGGACGTGGAGGTGGTGCAGCGTCCGCAGGACTACGCGGCGGGCCGAGACACCCAACTGGACGAGGCGATCCGACTCGCGTTGGAGAGCTTGGACGCCAGTCCCGCAAAAACGCCTCCGGCTCTGCCGACCCCTTAGGGGCGCGGGGCTGTGTCGATTTGCGGCTCCGCCGCGTGGGCGCGACCAGCCCAAACACACCCGCACCCGACGACGATACGATGCCCGGCAAGACCGAATCTCGGCTGACCCCCGGAGGGAAAATGGCAGGGGAACCCCAGGACGACTGCCTGTTCTGCAAGATCGTCGCAGGCACCATCCCGGCGACCATCGTCCGCCAGACGGAGACGACCGTCGCGTTCCGCGACATCAACCCCCAGGCCCCCACCCACGTCCTGATCATCCCCAAGGCGCACTACGAGAACGCCGCCGCCCTCGCCGCCGCCGACCCGGCGCTCACCGCGGACATGCTCCGTGAGGCCCAGGCCGTCGCGGACGAGGAGAAGCTGGACAGCTACCGCCTCGTCTTCAACACCGGCAGCGGCGCAGGCCAGACGGTCTGGCACGTGCACGGACACGTACTCGGCGGCCGCGGTCTCCAGTGGCCTCCGGGGTAATCCGCCTTGTCCGTACGTGAACTGGTAGTCCTCGGCACCGCCAGCCAGGTCCCCACCCGGCACCGCAACCACAACGGCTATCTGCTCCGCTGGGACGGGGAAGGCATCCTGTTCGACCCCGGCGAGGGCACGCAGCGCCAGATGCTGCGCGCCGGGGTCGCCGCACACGACCTGAACCGGATCTGCGTCACGCACTTCCACGGCGACCACTCCCTCGGCCTCGCCGGTGTGATCCAGCGCATCAACCTCGACAAGGTGCCGCACGAGATCACCGCCCACTACCCCCGCTCCGGCCAGCGCTTCTTCGACCGGCTCCGGTACGCCACCGCCTACCGCGAGACCGTCGACATCACACAGTCGCCCGTCGCCGCCGACGGCACCCTCGCCCGTACCGGCGGCTACACGCTCCAGGCCCGCAAGCTGTCCCACCCGGTGGAGTCCTACGGCTACCGGATCGTCGAGCACGACGGCCGCCGCATGCTGCCGGAACGGCTCGCCGCGCACGGCATCAAGGGCCCGGACGTCGGCCGGCTCCAGCGCGAGGGATCGCTCGGCGGGGTCTCGCTCGAGGACGTCAGCGAGGTGCGGCGCGGGCAGCGGTTCGCGTTCGTCATGGACACCCGGCTGTGCGACGGGGTGTACGCGCTCGCCGAGGGCTGCGACATGCTCGTCATCGAGTCGACGTTCCTCGACGAGGACGAGGAACTCGCCGTCGAGCACGGTCACCTGACGGCGACTCAGGCCGCCCGGGTGGCCCGGGACGGCGGTGTGCGGCACCTCGTGCTGACCCACTTCAGCCAGCGCTACACCGACCCTGACGACTTCGAGCGGCAGGCGCGTGCGGCCGGGTACGACGGCGAGCTGACCGTGGCGCACGATCTACTGAGAGTGCCGGTTCCGAAGCGTCGGTGAAACGGCCGTACGATGAATTGATGTCCCTCCCCAAAGCCGAACTGCACCTTCACATCGAAGGCACCCTGGAACCGGAACTCGCCTTCGAGCTCGCCACGCGCAACGGCGTCACCCTGCCGTACGCGGACACGGACGAGCTGCGCGAGGCGTACCGGTTCGAGGACCTCCAGTCCTTCCTGAACCTGTACTACGAGCTCATGGCCGTCCTGCGCACCGAGCGGGACTTCGAGGACCTGGCGAACGAGTACCTCGCACGGGCCGCCGCGCAGGGTGTGCGGCACGCGGAGATCTTCTTCGACCCGCAGGCCCACACCAGCCGCGGCCTTGAGCTCGGCACCGTCGTCGAGGGGCTGTGGCGCGCGCTGGGGAACAGTGAGGCGAACCACGGTGTCTCGACCCGGCTGATCCTGTGCTTCCTGCGCGACGAGTCCGCCGAGTCGGCCCTGGCGACCCTGGACGCGGCCAAGCCGTACCTGGACCGGATCACCGGCGTCGGCCTGGACTCGGCCGAGGTCGGACACCCGCCGGCGAAGTTCCGCGAGGTGTACGAGGCCGCCGCCGCGCTCGGGCTGCGGCGGGTCGCCCACGCCGGTGAGGAGGGCCCGCCGGAGTACATCACCGAGGCGCTGGACGTGCTCGGGGTCGAGCGGGTCGACCACGGGCTGCGCTGCGTGGAGGACCCGGCGCTGGTGGAGCGGCTGGTCCGGGACCGGGTGCCGCTGACCCTGTGCCCGCTGTCGAACGTCCGGCTGCGCACCGTCGACACCCTCGCCGACCACCCCCTGCCCGCGATGCTGGACGCCGGCCTCATGTGCACGGTGAACTCCGACGACCCGGCGTACTTCGGCGGATACGCCGGTGACAACTTCGACGCCGTGCGCGCCACCCTCGGCCTGAGCGAGGAGCGGCTGCGCGAGCTGGCCCGCAACTCCTTCCTCGCCTCCTTCCTGGAGGACGACGAGGAGCTGCGGGCGCGGTATCTCGCCGAGGTGGAGGCCTACACCTTCGCGTAGGCCTCTCTCGGAGCGGGCCCTCAGAGGACCTCCGACCCCGCCTTGCCGTAGGCGCGCTGGGCGGGGACGGCCGGGGTGTCCACCGGGATCTCCACCACCGGCTGTTCCGGGGCGCCGATCTCGGGGACCGCGCCGGTGGGGGTGCCGGTGGCGGCGGCGACCAGGGCGGCCGGGTGGCCGCCGCGGCGGCGGATCGCGCCGGGCAGCAGCGGCCGCCCGCCGGTGTGCAGCGCGACCGCGGTCATCGGCAGGGCGATGACCAGCAGCCCGGCGGCCAGGATGGTACCCATGACCGGGAACCCGGCCTGCGCCGACAGCACACTGCCGGTCAACGGCCCGGCGGCCGTGCCCAGTGAGGACGCCGAGCCGACGAGTACCGCCCAGCGGCCGCGCGGGTCGAGCGAGGCGGCGAGGCCGATCAGGTACGACAGCACCACGGGGTAGAGCGTGTTCCAGGCGATCTCGCCGGCCGCGAAGCTCGTCAGGTCGGTCGCCGAGGCGCTGAGCACGATGCAGCCGGCGATGAGGACCGTGCCCGCCCCGATCGGCACCGCACGTCCCAGCCGCGCCCCGAGCGCGCCCGCCGCGAGGACGCCGGTCAGTCCGGCGACCAGGGCGACGGCGAAGACGGCACCGACGGTGGCCTCGCCGAGGCCGGCCTGCGTCAGACCGATCTGCCCGCTCACACCCCACAGCGAGTTCTGGGCGAGCGACCAGCACAGCATGGCGGCGGCCAGCACCAGCCCCGAACGGGCATGCGGCAGCCGGGCCTTGTGGTGCCGCGTGGGTGCGGCGGAGACCGCGGCGGGGAGGTGGCCGGTGAGCGGCCAGACGGCCAGGGCCGTGAGGGCGATCGCGGCCAGCGGCAGGCCGTGCCCCGGGCCGAGGTGCGGCACCGTCAGGTACACGGCTCCCGCGAGGGCGGAGACGGTGAGCAGACCGGCGGTGGAGGCCCGGTGCGGATCCCGCTGGGCCGCTATCAGGGTGGCGGCGACGGTGGTGGCCGTACCGGAGCCGAACCCGCCGACCATCGCGCCCGCGACGACGGCGGGCACGGCCGTGGCCAGCGCGGCGGCGCCGTAGCCGAGCAGGGCCAGGGCGAGGCCGAGCCGGGCGAGAGCGCGGGCTCCGATCCGTTCGACCCGCGAGGCCAGGACGAATCCGGCGGTCGCCGAACTCAGCAGCAGCGCACTGCCGACGGCACCGGCCTGTGTGGTGGAGAGCGGAAGGCCCGAATCGAGTCGGCCGACGGTGGTCGGCAGCAGATACGGAGCGAGGTACCCGGCCGTGAAAAGGGCAACGAGGGGCCAGGGGGTGGTGCGGGGGGCGAGCACGGGCGTTCCCAGGGCATGCGAAAGGAGCGGAAGAAAGGGGGAGGGGGCGACGACCGTCGACGGACAGGAACGCGCGGGCAATTTGTATCAAGCAAGCAGTCGCGGACGAGAACCCGGGGGGTGTGATGTGGAGCACCTTGAGTTTGATGCGGTGAAGCCCGGGTAGAAGAGCGCCTTTTCTGCGGTGTTGTGGGCCCTGATCCCTACCGCCAGTGCACCGCTCCGCCGCCTCCGGGAGTCGTCGCCTCGGCCTTCGCCCGGACCTCCCGCATCACGGCGATGATCCGCTCCTGATGCTCCGGCGTGAGCCGGGCCACCGGCACCGAGCAGCTGATCGCGTCCTGGGCCGGGACGTCGTAGCGCAGGGCGAACCCGAAGCCGACGATGCCGGTCACGCCCTCCTCCCGGTCCACCGAGTAGCCCCGGGCCCGGACTTCGGCCAGATCGGCCGCCAGTGATTCCCGGCTGGTGTGCGAGTTCGGGGTCAGCGCCTCGTACGGCCCCTCGGGCAGCTCCTCGTCCGGGCGCTCCGCCAGCAGGGCCTTGCCCAGGGCCCCGGCGTGCGCGGGCAGCCGCCGGCCCACCCGGCTGATGGTGCGCAGGTACTCGTGCGACTCCCGCGTCGCCAGATAGGCAACGTCCCTGCCGTCCAGTCGCCCCATGTGGATCGTCTCGCCGAGCGCCTCGGAGGCCTCGTCGAGGTACGGCCGTACTGCCCGGACCCGTGGGTCGGAGTCGAGGTAGCTCGTGCCGGTGAGCAGGGCGTGGATGCCGATGCCGTACAGGGAGCCGGTGACGTCGGTGCGCACCCAGCCGCGCGAGATCAGGGTCTGGAGCAGCGCGTACATGGAACTGCGCGGCACGCCGAGCTGGTCGGCCAGCTCCTGCAGCCGTGCGGGGCGGTCCCCGCGCGCCGCGAGGAGTTCCAGCAGCTCGACCGTGCGGGCCGCGGACTTCACCTCGCGGACGCCCCCTGTGTCTGACATGCGCCGATGGTAGATCGGGTCGGGTCAAGTGGTTGACGTTCACCTGGCCGACCTACATTCTCATACGTAGATGACGTCTACATGAGGAGATGTGCGTGCGCCTCACCATCACCGACGTGCGGCTGACGCCGATCCTGGTCGCCGACCCGCCGCTGCTGAACACGCAGGGCGTGCACCAGCCGTACACGCCCCGGCTGATCGTCGAGGTCGTCACGGCGGACGGTGTCACCGGCGTGGGGGAGACCTACGGCGACACCAAGTACCTGGAGCTGGCCCGGCCCTTCGCTGAGCGGCTGAAGGGACGGCAGGTCAGCGACCTGGGCGGCCTGTTCACGGTCGCGGACCAGGTCGCGGTGGACGCTTCCCGGGTCGACAACGCCGTCGACGTGGGCGGGCTGCGCGGCGTACAGACCGCCGAGAAGCTGCGGCTCTCCGTCGTCTCCGGCTTCGAGGTCGCCTGCCTCGACGCCCTCGGCAAGTCCCTCGGGCTGCCCGTGCACGCGCTGCTCGGCGGCAAGGTGCGGGACGCCGTCGAGTACAGCGCGTACCTGTTCTACAAGTGGGCCGGCCACCCCGAGGGTGTCGCCTGCGAGAAGGACGACTGGGGGGCCGCCGTCGACCCGGCAGGGGTGGTGGAGCAGGCCCGCCGGTTCACCGAGCGGTACGGCTTCAGGTCCTTCAAGCTCAAGGGCGGCGTCTTCCCGCCCGACGAGGAGATCGCCGCTGTCCGGGCACTGGCGGCGGCCTTCCCGGGACACCCGCTGCGGCTGGACCCCAACGGCGCCTGGTCCGTGGAGACCTCGCTGAAGGTGGCGCGGGAGCTCGGGGACCTCCTCGAGTACCTGGAGGACCCGACCCTCGGTACGCCCGGCATGGCCGAGGTCGCCGAGCGCACCGGGGTGCCGCTGGCGACCAACATGTGCGTGACGACGTTCGCCGAGATCAAGGAGGCGTTCACCAAGGACGCCGTCCAGGTCGTCCTCTCCGACCACCACTACTGGGGCGGCCTGCGCAACACCCAGCAGCTGGCCGCCATCTGCCGGACCTTCGGCGTCGGCGTGTCCATGCACTCCAACACCCACCTGGGGATCTCGCTCGCCGCGATGACCCACGTGGCGTCCACCGTCCCGGACCTGCACCACGCCTGCGACTCCCACTACCCCTGGCAGTCGGAGGACGTGCTCACCGAGCGGCTCACCTTCGAGGGCGGCAAGGTGGCCGTGTCCGACGCGCCCGGGCTCGGTGTGGAGCTCGACCGCGAGCGTCTCGCCGTGCTGCACCGGCGGTGGCTGGACGACGACGGTGCGCTGCGGGACCGTGACGACGCGGCGGCGATGCGGGTCGCCGACCCCGAGTGGGTGACGCCCTCGATGCCCCGCTGGTGACGCCTGTGTGATGCGTGACCGGCGTCACATTGTCGGTGGTGTGGTGCAGACTGGGCAGGACCGTACCACCCGTCAGGGAGCGCATCGTGACCGCGTCCACCGCCCCGGCAGGAAAGCGCCCGGCCGGAAAGGGATCGCACCGCCAGACCCAGGTCGATCCCCTCGCCCCGCTGCGCGCGCCGGGCGACCCGTCCTGCGACGTCTACCTCACCGGCACCGTCTTCCTCGACATCATCTTCACCGGGCTCGACTCCGCCCCGGTGCGCGGGACCGAGTCCTGGGCGCGCGGGATGGGGTCGAGCCCCGGCGGCGTCGCCAACATGGCCACCGCCCTGGCCCGCCTCGGCCTGCGGACGTCCCTCGCGGCGGCCTTCGGCGACGACCACTACGGCGACTACTGCTGGGACGCCCTGGAACACGGCGAGGGCATCGACCTCTCCCCGTCGCGCACGGTGCCCGGCTGGCACTCCCCGGTGACCGTCTCCATGGCGTACGAGGGGGAGCGCACGATGGTCTCGCACGGCCACGAGCCGCCCCCGGAGGAACCGGCCCCCGAGTGCCCGCCCCGCGCCCGCGCCGCCGTCGCCTCCCTCGCGCCCGGCGTGAGCGCGCCCTGGATCGCCCAGGCGGCGAGCAAGGGCACCCGGGTCTTCGGCGACGTCGGCTGGGACGACACCGGCGCATGGGACCTGGCGGCGCTGCCCGACCTGAAGCACTGCGAGGCGTTCCTGCCGAACGCGGAGGAGGCCATGCGGTACACGGGCGCGGACTGCCCGCGGGCCGCCGCGCACGCGCTGACCGAGTACGTGCCGGTCGCCGTGGTCACCCTCGGGGCGGACGGGGCGTACGCGGTGGACCGGCGTACGGGGGAGACGGCGGAGGTGCCGGCGATCGAGGTGCAGGCGCTCGACCCCACCGGGGCGGGGGACGTGTTCGTCGCCGGGTTCGTGACCGGGACGCTGGCGGACTGGCCGCTGGCGGACCGGCTGGCCTTCGCCGGGCTGACCGCGGCGCTGTCGGTGCAGGAGTTCGGGGGGTCGTTGTCGGCGCCGGGGTGGGCGGAGATCGCCGGGTGGTGGCGGGAGGTGCAGTCGGTCCGGGAGCAGGACCCGGCGGCGTTGCGGAGGTACGGGTTCCTCGCCGGGCTCGTGCCGGAGGAGTTGGTGAGGCCCTGGCCGCTGCGGCGGGCCGTACCGACGATCGGGTTCCGGCGCTCGGCGTGACCTCCTCGCCTGCTCTCGCATCGGATTCCCGCCCCGCCCCCAAAACCTCTACGGCGTTGTCAGTCCCCCGTCGTACCCTGGGAATCGCGAGGCCGCCCTCAGCTACGCGGCCGTGACGAGGAGGATTCGCAGGCCTTAAGCGCCGGCCCATGACTCAATCATCGACAGCTCACACTCCCGCGCAGGAGCAGGCGAGAGCGCAGTTCACCGTCCCCGCCCAGCACCCCATGGTGACCGTGCTGGGGTCCGGCGACAGCCTCCTACGCGTGATCGAGAAGGCCTTCCCGGCGGCCGACATCCACGTCCGGGGCAACGAGATCAGCGCGGTCGGCGACCCAGTGGACGTCGCCCTCATTTCGCGCGTATTCGACGAGATGATGCTGGTGCTCCGCACCGGGCAGCCGATGACGGAGGACGCAGTGGAACGCTCGATCGCCATGCTGAAGGCGAGCGAGAACGGGGAGAGCGACGGCCAGGAGACCCCGGCCGAGGTGCTCACACAGAACATCCTGTCCTCGCGAGGCCGCACGATCCGCCCCAAGACGCTCAACCAGAAGCGCTACGTGGACGCGATCGACAAGCACACGGTCGTCTTCGGCATCGGCCCCGCCGGTACCGGCAAGACGTACCTGGCGATGGCCAAGGCGGTGCAGGCCCTGCAGTCCAAGCAGGTCAACCGCATCATCCTGACCCGCCCGGCGGTCGAGGCCGGTGAGCGGCTCGGATTCCTCCCGGGCACGCTCTACGAGAAGATCGACCCGTACCTGCGCCCGCTCTACGACGCGCTGCACGACATGCTCGACCCGGACTCCATCCCGCGGCTGATGGCGGCGGGCACCATCGAGGTGGCGCCGCTCGCCTACATGCGCGGCCGCACCCTCAACGACGCCTTCATCATCCTCGACGAGGCCCAGAACACCTCCCCCGAGCAGATGAAGATGTTCCTCACCCGACTCGGCTTCGACTCGAAGATCGTGATCACGGGTGACGTGACGCAGGTCGACCTGCCCGACGGGCAGAAGTCGGGTCTGCGGCAGGTGCAGGAGATCCTGGAGGGTGTCGAGGACGTCCACTTCTCCCGGCTTTCGTCCCACGACGTGGTCCGGCACAAGCTGGTGGGCCGTATCGTCGACGCGTACGAGAAGTACGACACCGAGCACGGCACCCAGAACGGCGGGCACAAGAGCCGCGGCAAGTCCGTGCACAAGGGGAAGTAGACACACACAGCACCATGTCGATCGACGTCAACAACGAGTCCGGCACCGAGGTAGACGAGCAGGCGATCCTCGACATCGCCCGCTACGCGCTCGCGCGGATGCGCATCCACCCGCTCTCCGAGCTCTCGGTGATCGTCGTGGACGCCGACGCCATGGAGCAGCTCCACATCCAGTGGATGGACCTGCCGGGCCCCACGGATGTCATGTCCTTCCCGATGGACGAGCTGCGCCCGCCGTCCAAGGACGACGACGAGCCGCCGCAGGGGCTGCTCGGCGACATCGTGCTGTGCCCCGAGGTCGCCGAGAAGCAGGGAAAGGAAGCGGAGACGCAGCACTCCATGGACGAGGAGCTCCAGCTGCTCACCGTCCACGGCGTGCTGCACCTGCTCGGCTACGACCACGAGGAACCGGACGAGAAGGCCGAGATGTTCGGCCTGCAGGCGGCCATCGTGGACGGCTGGCGCGCGGAGCGGGGCCTGACCGGCCCGTCCCCGGCGCCGACGGTCTCCTAGAGCCGCCGATGAGTCCGCAACTCGCCCTGGGCGCGATCGCCCTGGTCGTCGTGGCCTGGCTCGCCGCCTGCGCGGAGGCGGGCCTCGCGCGCGTCTCCAGCTTCCGCGCCGAGGAGGCCGTGCGCTCCGGCCGCCGGGGCAGCGCCAAGCTCTCCCAGGTCGCCGCCGACCCGACCCGCTATCTGAACGTGGCGCTGCTGGTCCGCGTCGCCTGCGAGATGGCCGCCGCAGCGCTGATCACCTACGGCTGCCTGCAGGAGTTCGACGGCACCACCGAGGCGCTGCTGATCGCCATCGCCGTCATGGTCCTGGTGTCGTACGTCGCCGTCGGGGTCTCCCCGAGGACCATCGGCCGCCAGCACCCGATGAACACGGCGACGGTCTCGGCGTACGTCCTGGTGCCGCTGGCCCGGATCATGGGCCCGATCCCGTCGCTGCTCATCCTCATCGGTAACGCGCTCACCCCCGGCAAGGGCTTCCGCCGTGGCCCGTTCGCCTCCGAGGCGGAGCTGCGCGCGCTGGTCGACCTGGCCGAGAAGGAGTCGCTCATCGAGGACGAGGAGCGCCGCATGGTGCACTCGGTCTTCGAACTGGGTGACACCCTCGTCCGGGAGGTCATGGTGCCGCGCACCGACCTGGTGGTCATCGAGCGCTACAAGACCATCCGCCAGGCCCTCACCCTCGCTCTGCGCTCCGGCTTCTCCCGCATCCCGGTGACCGGCGAGAGCGAGGACGACATCGTCGGCATCGTGTACCTGAAGGACCTGGTCCGCAAGACGCACATCAGCCGCGAGGCCGAGTCCGAGCAGGTGTCCACGGCGATGCGCCCGGCGTTCTTCGTGCCCGACACCAAGAACGCCGGCGACCTGCTGCGTGAGATGCAGAAGGAACGCAACCACGTCGCCGTCGCCGTCGACGAGTACGGCGGCACGGCCGGCATCGTCACCATCGAGGACATCCTCGAGGAGATCGTCGGCGAGATCACCGACGAGTACGACCGCGAACTTCCGCCGATCGAGGACCTCGGCAAGGACCGCTTCCGGGTCACGGCCCGCCTCGACATCAGCGACCTGGGCGAGCTGTACGGCCTGGAGGAGTTCGACGACGAGGACGTCGAGACGGTCGGCGGGCTGCTGGCGAAGGCCCTGGGCCGCGTGCCCATCGCCGGGGCGTCGTCCGTCGTCGCCCTCCCCGACGGCCGGGAACTGCGTCTGACCGCGGAGGCCGCGGCCGGCCGCCGCAACAAGATCGTGACGGTGCTCGCGGAGCCCGTGCACCCCGCGGATCCGCCGGAGGGGGAGAAGCCGGAATGACCCCGCAGGAACTGCGCGCGTTCTGCCTGTCCTTCAACGCGGCGGTGGAGGACTTCCCGTTCAGCCCGGAGATCTCGGTCTTCAAGGTCCGGGGGAAGCTCTTCGCGCTGTCACACCTCGACGCGCGCCCCTTGAAGGTCAACCTCAAGTGCGACCCGGACGACGCCATCCGGCTGCGCCGTGAGCACGAGGGGCTCATCGTGCCGGGCTGGCACATGAACAAGCGGCACTGGAACACTGTCACGGCCGACGGCGACCTCCCCGACCCACTGGTCCGGGAGCTCATCGAGGACTCCTACGACCTCGTCGTGGCGGGTCTGCCCCGAGCGGACCGCCTGCGCCTCGACCGTCCCTGACGCTTCCGTATGCTCGGATCATGACCGACAGCAGCACGCTCGACCCCGAGGACCGCAAGATCGTCACCCTGGCCCGTTCCGCGCGGGCCCGCAACGGCGTGCCCGAGGGGGCGGCCGTACGCGACGAGACCGGCCGTACCTATGTCGCGGCGACCGTGGCCCTGGACTCCCTGAAGCTCAGCGCCCTTCGGACGGCGGTGGCCATGGCGGTGGCGTCCGGCGCCACGTCGCTGGAGGCCGCGGCGGTCGTGACCGAGGCGGAGACCGCGTCCGAGGAGGACCGGGCGGCGGTTCGGGATCTCGGTGGCGCGCAGACCCCCGTGTTCCTGGCCGGACCCGACGGGACGGTCCGGGCGACGGTTCCGGCTGGCTGAACTTCGCTGTAACCGCCGGTAATAAGGCCGGATTCCGACCTTGCCGCCCCCTGCCCCACGCGCATCAATGGAACCGTCAGTTCCGACGGACCGTCAGGTTCGGCTCTCGCGCAGCGTGTCCGCATTCACCTGCCGAGCGGTCCCCCCACCATGGAAAGGGAGCCGGAATCCCATGAGATGCAAGCGAATCGGAGCAGGTGCGGCACTGGCGGCCGGGGCCCTCGCGGTCACCGGACTCGCCTTCGCCCCCGCAGCACTCGCCGTCACCCCCCAGACGGCGACGATCAACGCGGACTGTGGCGCCTTCGGCAGTGGCGAAGCCACGCTCACGGCCACGCAGGACGGCACCGCCGCCACCGTCACCGTCAAGTCCTCGGCGATCACCGCGCCGATCGCGCTGGGCGAGGACTCGATCTCGTCCAGCCTCACCCTGGTGAAGGCCGGCGGCGGCACCGTGGACTTCACCGGCACGGAGAACCCGGCGATGGCCGCCGGCGCCCCCGTCGAGGTCGGTCCCCTCAGCGGCACGGTGGCGTCCGGCGACAGCCTGGAGGCCTTCGGCGGCTCACTGAAGATGACCGTCTTCGGCATCACCATCACCTGCACGGCGACCGGACCGCAGTCACCGGGCCCGTTCGTCTTCGACTGATCGCGTTCGGCTGATCCGGGCGGGCCGGGCGCGAGCCACAGCGTGTCCGGCCCGCGCTCGACCTCCGGCCCCGGCAGGGGTGTGCGGGGTGCTGTGCGGAGGGGCCCCGTGGATCAGGGAGAATGGGCGGCATGAGCGTGCCTACCCAGTCATCCGAAAAGTCGGGCGAGACCGTCCACCGTGCCGGCTTCGCCTGCTTCGTGGGCCGCCCCAACGCGGGCAAGTCCACCCTGACGAACGCTCTGGTCGGGCAGAAGGTGGCGATCACCTCGAACCGGCCGCAGACGACGCGGCACACCGTGCGCGGGATCGTGCACCGCCCGGACGCGCAGCTGATCCTGGTCGACACCCCGGGACTGCACAAACCGCGCACGCTGCTGGGTGAGCGGCTCAACGACGTCGTACGCACCACCTGGGCCGAGGTCGACGTGATCGGCTTCTGCCTGCCGGCGAACGAGAAGATCGGCCCCGGCGACCGTTTCATCGCCAAGGAGCTCGCGGGGATCAAGAAGGCCCCCAAGGTGGCGATCGTCACCAAGACGGACCTGGTGGACTCCAAAGCGCTCGCCGAGCAGCTGATCGCGATCGACCAGCTGGGCAAGGAGCTGGGCATCGAGTGGGCGGAGATCGTCCCGGTGTCGGCGGTCGGCGACAAGCAGGTCGCTCTGCTGTCGGACCTCCTGGTCCCGCTCCTGCCGGAGGGGCCCGCGCTCTACCCCGAGGGCGACCTGACGGACGAGCCCGAGCAGGTCATGGTGGCCGAGCTGATCCGCGAGGCGGCCCTGGAGGGCGTCCGCGACGAGCTGCCGCACTCCATCGCGGTGGTCGTCGAGGAGATGCTCCCGCGCGAGGACCGCCCCGCCGACAAGCCCCTCCTGGACATCCACGCCAACCTCTTCATCGAGCGCTCCAGCCAGAAGGGCATCATCATCGGCCCCAAGGGCAAACGCCTGAAGGACGTCGGCATCAAGTCCCGCAAGCAGATCGAGGCCCTGCTGGGCACGCCGGTCTTCCTGGACCTCCACGTGAAGGTCGCGAAGGACTGGCAGCGGGATCCGAAGCAGTTGCGCCGCCTGGGATTCTGAGCCCCGGGGCGCTACGAGGCGGTGGCCAGGCTGGCCCAGACCGCGTTGCCGCCCGTGAGGGGGGAGCGGGTGACCCCCCAGCTGTCGGCTATCTCGCTCACGAGCAGGAGCCCCCGGCCGTGCTCGTCGTCGGGGCCGGGGTGGCAGTCGGGTATGCCGCGGCCGGTGAAGTCGCCGTCGTGCACCTCCAGCCGGAAGTGGGCGTCCGTCAGCCGGCCGACACCGCACAGGATCCGCTCGCTGAGGGTGTGCAGGACGGCGTTGGTCACCAGCTCGGACACCAGCAGCACGGCGTTCGCACACGCCTCGTCGGCCACCCGCCACGAGGACAGCCGGGCCTGCGTGGCATGACGGGCGACTCTGGCGCTGGTCCGGTGGGGCGGCAGTTCCAGCCAGTGCGTACGGCCCGGGCGCACCGCGTCCAGGAAACGGGGGGAGGTCGTGTGGGGGGACACGGCGGTCGCCTTCCGTGGGGGGTGGGCGAGGCAGACAACGGATCGACCGGAAAGTGGGGTGGGGGCTCCCGGAGCCCTGTTCGCACAAGTAACTATGCTCGCAGAGCAGTTCATACCGCAACCATCAGCCTGGGCCGGGGTGGGTTCAGGCCGTAGGCGCCTGAGCCCGCAGCATCTCCCGGTACCAGCGATACGACGCCTTCGGGGTCCGCTCCAGGGTGTCGAAGTCGACGTGGACCAGGCCGAAGCGGCGTGCGTAGCCCTCCGCCCACTCGAAGTTGTCCAGCAGGGACCACACGAAGTAGCCGCGCACATCGACACCCGCATCCACGGCCCGGTACAGGGCCCGGACGTGGCCGTCGAGGTAGGTGACGCGGTCCTGGTCGTCGACGCCGGGGTAGGAGCAGCCGTTCTCGGTGATGACGACGGGCGGAAGGCGGTCGCCGTAGCGGTCGCCGTAGCGGTCGCGGAAGCCGGTGAGGAGTTCGGTGAGGCCCTCGGGAACCACCGGCCAGCCGAAGTCGGTGACCGGGTGCCCTTCGATCTCCCGTACAGAGAAGGGGAGTTCGGCGGGCATGCTGACACCGCCGAACTCGATCTCCGTGCCCTGCGGGGCGCCCACCCGGGTCGGCGCGTAGTAGTTGATCCCGTACCAGTCGAGCGGCTCGGCGATCACCTTCAGGTCGGCCTCGACGTCCCCGGGCATCAGCTCGCCGATGCCGTCCGGGTACCGGCCCAGCAGCAGCGGGTCCGCGAACAGGCGGTTCAGCAGGAGGTCGTAGAACTCGGCCGCCTCCACGTCCGCCGCCTCGGTCGACGCCGCCCAGGTCGGGCCGTGGGAGTTGGCGATGCCGATGTCGCCGGCGCCCGCCGCGCGCAGGGCCCGGACGGCCAGTCCGTGGGCCAGCAACTGGTGGTGCGCGGCCGGGAGCGCGTCGAACAGCAGCCGCTTCCCCGGCGCGTGGACACCCAGGGCGTGACCGAGCAGGGTGTGCTCGGCGGGCTCGTTCAGAGTGATCCACTTCGTCACGCGGTCACCGAGACGGCCGGCGACCAGCGACACGTACTCGGCGAAGCGCTCCGCCGTGGACCGCTCCAGCCAGTCCAGGTCCGCCGGCAGGTCCCAGTGGAACAGCGTCGGCACCGGGCGGACGCCCGCCGCGCACAGGTCGTCCACCAGCCGGTCGTAGAAGTCCAGACCCTTCTCGGACCGCGCCCTCGGCCAGGAGACCGAGAAGCGGTACGCGTTCACACCCAGGTCGGCAAGGAGTGCCACGTCCTCGCGGTGGCGGTGGTAGTGGTCGCAGGCCACCGCAGCCGTCGAGCCGTCCTTCACCCGCCCCGGCCCGGCCGTGAAGGCGTCCCACACGGACGGCTCACGTTCGTCCGCCGCGCCCTCGATCTGGTGCGCCGAGGTGGACACACCCCAGATGAAGCCGGCCGGGAAACGGGGGATCGGGGTGCCTGCGTCAGTCGCCATGCGTGGATCATCCGTACCAGGGGTAACAGAGTCAACAGGTCGTTGCCCAGGGCCCGTTAGGCTCCCTCCTTCAGTACCTGCGAGATCAGCTTCCGCTGTTCCTCCGTCAGCCGGGGATCCGCGCAGTACACCGTCCTGCCGTCCACCGTGAGCTGGTAGCTGAAGCCGTCCGGGACCCCGACCGGCGGAGTGCTCCGGCCGGCGGCGACCGCCCGCTCGGCCAGGGCGTGCCACTCGGAGGCATCGAGGCGGCCCGTGGTGTCCACCTCGGCGAACCGCTCGATGCCCGCGAACCCGCCCGTGCGCCTCACCTGAATACGCATGGCACCTGTCTAGTACGGAACTACAGCGTCCGCACCCCGACCTGCTCCCACGCCTTCGACACGGCGTCCAGCTCCTCCCCGTCGCCGTACCGCTCCCGCGCGGCCTTGACGGTCAGCGTGGCGAAGTCGACGAACATCGCCTGCTCCCTGAGCTCGCCGCCGGTCAGCACGTCGTACCAGACCTGTCCCGCGCGCTCCCAGGCATAGCCGCCGAGGGCCGTGGCCGCGAGGTAGAAGGCGTGGTTCGGGATGCCCGAGTTGATGTGCACACCGCCGTTGTCGCGGCCGGTGCGGACGAAGTCGTCCATGGTCGCGGGCTGCGGGTCCTTGCCGAGGACGTCGTCGTCGTACGCCGTGCCCGGCTCCTTCATGGAGCGCAGCGCCACGCCCGTCACCCGCGGGGCGAGCAGGCCCGCGCCGATCAGCCAGTCGGCCTCGGCGGCGGTCTGGCCGAGCGTGTACTGCTTGATGAGCGAGCCGAAGACGTCCGACACCGACTCGTTCAGCGCGCCGGGCTGCCCGAAGTAGGTGAGGTTGGCCGTGTACTGCGTGACGCCGTGGACGAGTTCGTGGCCGATGACGTCGATCGGAATGGTGAAGTCGAGGAAGATCTCGCCGTCCCCGTCGCCGAAGACCATCTGCTCGCCGTTCCAGAAGGCGTTGTTGTACTCGCGGTCGTAGTGGACCGTCGCGTCCAGCGGCAGCCCGCTCCCGTCGATCGAGTCGCGCTGGTACGCCTTGAGCAGCAGCTCGAAGGTGGCGCCGAGGCCCGCGTAGGCGCGGTTGACGGTGGCGTCCTTGCCCGGGTCCTCGCCCTCCCCGCGGACCTTGCGGCCGGGCAGGTCGGTGCCGTTGCGGGCGTCGTAAATCGTGCGCTTCGGCTTGCCGTCGGCGACCGAGGCGACGGCGGTGGCACCGATGACGGTGGTGAGGCGGCGCTGGGTGCGCTCGTAGGCGTCACGCTGCAGGGTGCGGCGGGCGGGACCGGCGAGCGCGGGGTCCTCGGCCTGGGCGAGCTTGTCGAGGACATGGGGCGGGACGATGGTGCAGAAGACGGGCTCGAAGCCCCCGTGAGTCGTCATGTCCGGCACCCTTGCACTGTGTGATGAAACTGTCACTAGTCGCCACCATGATTGGTGAAATACCGGGACAACGAACCTCACTCTCCGTGGTGAAGTGGTATGGCGCACTTTTTGCCCGGTATGTGCGCCCGGTCCCGCATACTGATACGGACCGGCGCGCTCCGGAGGGCCTCGGCTAGCATGCTGCGCATCATGCGTTTCGGGCTGCTTCTCCTTAGCTGCCGCGGCGAGGGCCTGTAGTCGAGGCCGACTCCCTCCCCGCGGAGCTTGGTGCTGCGTCGTCGGCCGTCCTTCCGGACATCCCCTGAGGAGCCCCCGCATCATGGCGAACCGCCAGCAGCCCAGTTCCATGCCGATCCACAAGTACGGCCGCTACGAGCAGGTCGACATCCCGGACCGCACCTGGCCGCAGAACCGCGTCACCACCGCCCCCCGCTGGCTCTCCACCGACCTGCGCGACGGCAACCAGGCCCTGATCGACCCCATGTCGCCCGCCCGCAAGCGCGCCATGTTCGATCTGCTGGTCAAGATGGGCTACAAGGAGATCGAGGTCGGCTTCCCGGCCTCCGGCCAGACGGACTTCGACTTCGTACGGTCGATCATCGAAGAGCCCGGCGCCATCCCCGACGACGTCACCATCTCCGTACTGACCCAGGCCCGCGAGGACCTGATCGAGCGGACCGTGGAGTCCCTGAAGGGCGCCAAGCGCGCGACCGTCCACCTCTACAACGCCACGGCCCCGGTCTTCCGCCGGGTCGTCTTCCGCGGCTCCAAGGACGACATCAAGCAGATCGCCGTCGACGGCACCCGCCTGGTCATGGAGTACGCGGAGAAGCTGCTGGGCCCCGAGACGGAGTTCGGCTACCAGTACAGCCCCGAGATCTTCACCGACACCGAGCTGGACTTCGCGCTGGAGGTCTGCGAGGCGGTCATGGACGTCTGGCAGCCCGGCCCGGGCCGCGAGATCATCCTCAACCTGCCCGCCACCGTGGAGCGTTCGACCCCGTCGACCCACGCGGACCGCTTCGAGTGGATGGGCCGCAACCTCTCCCGCCGCGAGCACGTCTGCCTGTCGGTCCACCCGCACAACGACCGCGGCACGGCCGTCGCCGCCGCCGAGCTGGCCCTGATGGCCGGCGCCGACCGTGTCGAGGGCTGCCTGTTCGGCCAGGGCGAGCGCACCGGCAACGTCGACCTGGTCACCCTGGGCATGAACCTGTTCTCCCAGGGCGTCGACCCGCAGATCGACTTCTCCGACATCGACGAGATCCGTCGCACGTGGGAGTACTGCAACCAGATGGAGGTCCACCCGCGCCACCCGTACGTGGGCGACCTGGTCTACACGTCCTTCTCCGGCTCCCACCAGGACGCCATCAAGAAGGGCTTCGACGCCATGGAGGCCGACGCGGCCGCCAAGGGCGTCACGGTCGACGACATCGAATGGGCCGTCCCGTACCTGCCGATCGACCCCAAGGACGTCGGCCGCTCCTACGAGGCGGTCATCCGGGTCAACTCGCAGTCCGGCAAGGGCGGCATCGCCTACGTCCTGAAGAACGACCACAAGCTGGAACTGCCGCGCCGGATGCAGATCGAGTTCTCCAAGATCATCCAGGCCAAGACGGACGCCGAGGGCGGCGAGGTCACGCCGAAGGACATCTGGGCGGTCTTCCAGGACGAGTACCTGCCGAACCCCGAGAACCCGTGGGGCCGGATCCAGGTCAAGAACAACCAGTCGACGACCGACACCGACGGCGTGGACACGCTGAAGGTGGAGGCCACGGTCGACGGCCAGGACACCGTCCTGACCGGCTCCGGCAACGGTCCGATCTCGGCCTTCTTCGACGCCCTGCAGTCCGTCGGCATCGACGTACGCCTGCTGGACTACCAGGAGCACACGATGAGCGAGGGCGCCTCCGCGCAGGCCGCCTCCTACATCGAGTGCGCGATCGACGACAAGGTCCTGTGGGGGATCGGAATCGACGCGAACACCACGCGCGCCTCGCTGAAGGCGGTCGTCTCGGCCGTCAACCGCGCGACGCGCTGACCAGCCCTGGAGGCGGTTTTGAGGGCTCCGTCCGCTGTTGTCCGGCGGGCGGAGCCCCGTCACATACCGGCCAATCCCTGTGAGGGTCACGGAAAGGTCTCCTCCGGGGTACTGACTCCTCCTCATGGATGTGGCTAACATCACGCAAGCGCGGCGACGCTGCCGTGCGGCGTGACGGAGGTGCGACGTGCTGCCAGGACGGGGACGAAACGGCCATGCCGCCAGGTGTTCACGCATCCTGGGCACCCGTATCGCATGGACGGCCGCCGGCGACGGGGAGTTCTTCTGCCCCGGCTGCGGCGGCGACCGCAACTACCAGCGGCTGACCGGACAGCGCCGCTTCACCCTGCTCGGCCTGCCCGTGCTGCCGCGCGGCGAGACCGGCCCGGTCGTGGAGTGCGCCGCCTGCCGCCGCCACTTCGGCACGGACGTCCTCGACCATCCGACCACCACCCGCTTCTCCGCGATGCTCCGCGACGCCGTGCACACCGTCGCCCTCGCCGTACTGGCGGCGGGCGGCGCCGGTTCGCGCACCGCGCTGGAGGCCGCCGTGCTCGCCGTGCGCGCCGCCGGATTCGACGACTGCACGGAGGAACAGCTCGCCGCCCTCGTCGAGGCGCTGGAGGCGGACACCGGGCGGATCACCGGGGAGCCCTGCGGTACGGGTCTCGCCATAGAGCTGCACGAGGCGCTGGACCCGCTCGCCCCGCACCTCGCCACCGTCGGCCGCGAATCGATCCTGCTGCAGGGCGCGCGTATCGCGCTCGCGGACGCTCCGTACACCCCGGCCGAGCGGGACGTCCTCGCGACGGTGGGGGCCGCGCTCACGATCTGCTCCGACGACGTGACCCGGCTGCTGGCCGCGGCGGCGGGCACGCCGTCCTAGGGCGGTCCTGCGCAGGCCGTCCCAGGACGGGGCGCAGGACCCGCCCCCGCATACTCCCCGGGGAGTAGTCCTCGGTCCGTACCGCCTCCGGCAGTAGCCCCCAACTCGCCCTCACGCCCGACGAACCGGCCCCCGCGCGCCGGGAGTCTGGAGACCGTTCCAGACACCCGGTCCGGAGGGAGCCCGAACAGTGGGGGACGCAAGGAAGACTGCACGACGGCGGGCCGTGCCCTGGGCGGTGGTCGGGCTGTGGCTCGCCGCGCTCGTACTGCTCGGGCCGCTCGCCGGGAAGTTCGCCGGTATCCAGCAGAACCGCGCGGTCGACTACCTGCCCGACAGCGCGGACTCGACCCAGGTGGCGCGGATCCAGGACCGGCTGCCGGGAGGCGAGTCGACGGACCTGGTGCTCGTGTACCACCGGGAGGGCGGGCTGACCGACGCCGACCGGCGCACGGCCGCCGAACAGGTCGCCGAGGTGCGCGGCGCCTACGACCTGGCGGGCGAGCCGCGGGGCGTCCCGTCGAAGGACGGCTCCACCCTGATGTACCCGGTGTCCAGCACCCAGCCGGGCCAGGACGAGGAGGCCCGGGACGCCTTCGTCGACGGAGTGCGGGACATCGCCGAGAGCGGCGGCGGGCTGAGCGTCGAGGTCGGCGGCCCGGGTGCGCTCAACACCGACATGAACAAGGTCTTCGGGACGCTCGACGCGACGCTGCTGTTCGCCACGCTCGGCGTCGTCACCGTGCTGCTCGTCCTCATCTACCGCAGCCCCTTCCTGTGGCTGGTGCCGCTCGTCGTCGCGGGCGTCGCCGCCGCCATGGCGATGGCCGCCGGGTACGGGCTCCACGAACTGTTCGACGTCACCGTCACCGGCCAGAGCGGCGGTGTGATGACCGTGCTCGTCCTCGGCGCCGGCACCGACTACGCGCTGCTGATCGTCTCCCGCTACCGCGAGGAACTGCGGCGCCACGAGCGGCCCTACGACGCCATGCGCACCGCCCTGCGCGGCTGCGGACCGGCGATCCTCGCCTCGTCGGGGACCGTCGCGGCCGGGCTGCTGTGCCTGCTCGCCGCCGACCTCAACAGCAGCAGCGGCATGGGACCGGTCGGCGTGGTCGGCGTGCTCGCCGCGCTGGCCGCCATGACGACCCTGCTGCCGGCCGTGCTGGTGCTGCTCGGGCGGCGGGTGTTCTGGCCGATGATCCCGGCGTTCGGCAGTGAGCCGAAGGCCCGGCGGTCGGTGTTCGCCGCGATGGGGACGTCGGCGACGCGGCGGCCCGTCACCGTGCTGGCCGGCGGGGCCGTGCTGCTCGGTGCGCTCGCACTGGGCACGCTGAATCTGTCCGGCAGCATCAAGCAGGAGGACTCCTTCACGGAGCGGCCCGAGTCGATCACCGCGATGCGGACACTGGCCCGGGAGTATCCCGAGCGCAGCAGCAGGCCCGTGACGGTCATCGCGCCCGAGGACCGGGCCGAGGCGGTGGTGGAACGGGCCCGTGCCGCCGAGGGCGTCGCCGAGGTGGTTCCCGGGCGGAGCGGGGCGGGGTGGACGGAGATCGCCGTCTTCACCACCGCCGCGCCGGAGACGGAGGCCGAGACCCGGACCATCGAGGCGTTGCGGACCGGGCTGGATCCCGCGGGAGCGTACGTCGGCGGGCCCAGTGCCCAGCAGATCGATCTGGCCGAGAGCGAGGCGCGGGACCGGAAGGTGATCGTGCCGTTGGTGCTGGGTGCGGTGTTCGTCATTCTGGTCGGGCTGTTGCGGAGTCTGGTCGCGCCGTTGCTGCTGCTGGCGGCGGTGGTCGCGGTGTGGGGTGCGGCGCTGGGCATCGGCGGGCTGGTGTTCGAGCCGGTGCTCGGGTTCGGCGGTACGGATCCGGGGCTCGGGCTGCTGTCCTTCGTGTTCCTGGTCGCGCTCGGTGTCGACTACGGCATCTTCCTGATGCACCGGATGCGGGAGGAGTCCGTGCGGGGGGCCGAGCCGGAGGCGGCTGCGCTGACCGCGCTGCGGACGACGGGTGGGGTCATCGCTTCCGCGGGGGTTGTGCTCGCCGCGACGTTCGCTGTGCTGACGACGCTGCCGATGGTCGGGCTGGTGGAACTCGGGTTCGTCATCGCGGTGGGGGTGTTGCTGGATACGTTCCTGGTGCGTACGTACTTGGTGACCACGGCGAGTGTGCTGCTCAGGCGGCGGATGTGGTGGCCGGGCAGGCTCTCCCGCGTGCCGGAGCGGACGGCCCCTCCGGAGGAGCGGAAGCCCCAGGCCGCGAACGCCCCCTGACCGACCGACGGCGTCCCTCCCCTCCCGGAGGGACGCCTTCCTCGCCGAGGATGACGCCTGTGCAGGCACCCACCACCACGACGGCGACCTGGTCGCGTCCCACAGAGCGGATCATGGCCGCGATCAACCGCGATCCCCTGACCGCCCCCCACGCCCTCCGCAGCGACTCGGTCCTCGCCGTCGTCGTCGCCGTGCTCGCGGTCGCCCTCGCACTGCTCGTCGACGACGGCCGCAGGCCCGACGCGCTCGGCTGGGCCCTGCTGCTCGTCTCCCACGTGCCGCTGGTGTGGCGCCGCCGCCGTCCGGTGCTCGTCCTGCTCGCCGTGGTGGCCTGCGTCTTCCCCTACCACTTCCTCGGCTACACGCACACCGCGGCCACCCAGGCCGCCTACGTCGCCCTCTACACCGTCGCCGTCACCGGCCGGGCGCTGCGCACCATCCTGGTCGGTATCGGCGTCATCACCCTGTCGGTGGGCGTGATGCTCACCATCAGTGCCCAGGAGGCGCTGGGGCTGCTGAAGGCATCCGGCTGGGTCGTCGCCGTGCTGTTCCTCGGCGTCGACGTGCGCTTCTACCGCCGGTACGTCGCCTCCATCGTGGAACGCGCCGAACGCGCCGAACGCACCCGCGAGGAGGAGGCCCGGCGGCGGGTCGCCGAGGAGCGGCTGCGGATCGCCCGGGACCTGCACGACCTGCTCGCGCACAGCATCACCCTCATCGGCGTGCAGACCTCCGTCGCCGCCCACGTGCTGTCCGCCGACCCGGAGCGGCTCGACCGCGAGACCGTCGCCAAGGCCCTCGACGACATCGCCGAGACCTGCCGCAGCGCCCGCGGCGAACTCCGTACGACGCTGGAGGTGCTGCGCGAACACGACGCACCGGACGCCCGTGGACCGCTGCCCGGCCTGGACGGCCTGCCCGACCTGGTGGAGGCCGCGCGGCTCGCCGGAGCCCGGGTCGAGCGGGCCGTACGGGTACGGGAGGCACCGCCCGCCGTCGGCGCCGCCGCCTACCGCATCGTGCAGGAGGCGCTGACCAACGCCGTACGGCACGCCGGACCCGAACCGGCCGTTCGCGTCGAGCTGGACGAACGTCAGGGCGCCCTGCGCCTGTCGGTCAGCGACGACGGCACCGGACCGGCCCCGGGCGGCACCCCGGGCTTCGGACTCGTCGGCATGCGCGAGCGGGCCCGCAGCGTGGGTGGCACACTCGACGCCGGACCGCGTGCTGAGGGCGGGTTCGAGGTCACCGCGGTCCTGCCGCTGACCACGACGGGGGAGAGGACCGGATGACCATACGGGTGCTGCTCGCGGACGACCAGACCCTGGTACGGGAGGCGTTCGCGATGCTCGTGGAGTCGGCCCCGGACATGCAGGTCGTCGGCCAGGCCGCCACCGGACGGCAGGCCGTGGACCTCGCCCGCAGCGAGCGCCCCGACCTGGTGGTGATGGACATCCGCATGCCCGACCTGGACGGCATCGAGGCGACCCGGCTCATCGCGGCCGACGAGGACCTGACGGGCGTCCGCGTGCTCGTGCTCACCACGTACGACACCGACGAGAACATCGTCGACGCGCTGCGCGCCGGCGCCTCCGGGTTCCTGGTCAAGGACACCAGGCCGGCCGAACTCCTCGACGCCGTCCGCACGGTCGAGGCCGGGGAGTCCCTGCTGTCCCCCGGGCCCACCGCACGGCTGATCGAGCGGTTCCTGCGCAGCCCCTCGGCACCGGAGACCGGCGGTCCTGAGTGCCTGTCGGACCGGGAGCGGCAGGTGCTGGCGCTGGTCGCGCGCGGCCTCAACAACACCGAGATCGCCGAGGCGTTGGGACTCAGTCCGCTGACCGCCAAGACCCACGTCAGCCGCATCATGGGCAAGCTGGCGGCGCGGGACCGGGCGCAGCTCGTCATCGTCGCCTACGAGTCGGGGCTCGTGACACCGGGGAGCATCTGACGGACAGGCACGGTCCGACGCTCTCCTGGGAGAAGGATGAGACTCCTCAGCCGCACACTCCTCGTCACCTCGGCGCTCCTCGCCCCGCTCACCGTCGCCCCGTACGCCTCGGCCGCCCCCGGCTGCGCCTCCTCCGTCCCGTACGTCTCGGGCGAGGGCGGCTACGACACGTACCGCATCCCGGCCGCGGTCGTCACCCGCAGGGGCACCGTCCTCGCCTTCGCCGAAGGGAGACGCGGCGGCGCCGGCGACACCGGCGCCATCGACGTCGTCCTCAGGCGCTCGACCGACGGCGGCTGCACCTGGGGCCCGCTCACCGTCGTCGCCGCCGGGGACGGGGACACCCGGGGCAATCCGGCCCCCGTCGTCGACCCGCGCACCGGAGCGGTGGTGCTCCTCACCTCCTACAACAGCGGCGAGGTGACCGAAGCCCAGATCATGCGCGGTGAGGTCACGCCCGAGCAGAGCCGCCGGGTCTTCGTGCAGCACAGCCGCGACGACGGCCGGCGCTTCAGCCCGCCCCGCGAGATCACGTCGCGGGTGAAGCGCCCGTCCTGGCGCTGGTACGCCACCGGCCCCGGCCATGCGATCGCCCTGACCCGGGGCCCGTACGCGGGCCGCCTGGTGGTCCCCGCCAACCACTCGGCGTCCCCGCCCGCCGGCTCCCCGGACACCGGCCAGGAGCCCCGCTACTACGGTGCCCACGCGCTCCTCAGCGACGACGGCGGCCGGACGTGGCGGCTGGGCTTCGTCGACGACTCCTACGACGGCGTCGACAACGCCAACGAGTCCACGGTCGCCCAGCTCCCCGACGGACGGCTGTACTTCAACGCCCGCGACCAGCACGGCAGCAGCGCCGGCAACCGCCTCGACAGTCATTCCAGCGACGGCGGCACGTCCCTCGACCGGCCCTACGCCGTGCAGCCGACCCTGGACGAGGTCCCGGTCGTGCAGGGCAGTGTCCTCCAGCTCCCCGGAGGGCCGTTGCTGTTCTCCGGCCCCTCGGTCCCCACGGCCCGCCGGGCCCTGGCGATCTGGCGCAGCACGGACGGCGGCTCCGGCTTCACCAGGACCCGGACGCTCTCCCAGCAGCCCGCCGCCTACTCCGACCTGGTGCCGATCGGCCGGCGGACCGTGGGGATCCTCTACGAGACGGGTACGCAAGGGACCTACGAGACCATCGAGTTCCGCCGCCTGCCCGTCGACGAGCTCTAGAGCAGCCCGGCCGCCGCCAGGTACTTGCCCACCCGCGCCACCTCGTCCTGCTCCAGCGGCACCTGCGGCTCCGCCGTGACCGGGCAGTCGATCACGCCCCGCAGGTGCAGCGCGGCCTTGAAGGCGCCGAGGGCCGAGGAGCCGGGGCCCATGCGGGCCGGGTCGCCGACGGTCACCAGGCCGAACAGGGCGCACAGCCGTTCCTGTTCGGCCCGGGCCCCGTCCCAGTCCCCGGAGCGGCACAGGCCGTGCAGCCGGACGTAGCCGTGCGGGTCGACGTTGCCGAGGCCGGGGACCGCCCCGTCCGCGCCTGCCGCGAGCGCGGAGTCGACGATCAGTTCGGAGCCGGTCAGCACACTGAAGCCGCTGACGCCCCCGTCCCGGGCGCCGGTCACGACCCTGCGGAAGGCCGCGAGGTCACCGCTGGAGTCCTTCAGCCCGGCCACGACACCGTCGGCGGCCAGCTCCAGGACGACGTCCGCGGGCAGCTTCGTGTGGACGGCGACGGGGATGTCGTAGGCGACGACCGGGACCGGGCTGGCCGCCGCGACTGCCCGGTAGTGGCGGGCGATCTCCGCCGGGTGGGTGCGGGCGTAGAACGGGGCGGTGACGACGACCCCGTCCGCGCCGGCCGCCGTCACCGACGCGACGTGGTCCAGGACCCGGGGCGTCGTCATGTCGATGGCCCCGGCCAGCACCGGGAGCTGTCCGCCCACATGGGCCGTGACCGACTCGACCACGATCCTGCGCTGCCCGTCCGTCAGATAGGCCGCCTCCGACGACGACCCGAGCACGAACAGGCCGTGCACCCCGCCGGCGACCAGGTGGTCGACCAGCCTGAGCAGCGAGGGGACGTCCACCTCGCGGTCCGGTGTCAGGGGCGTGCAGACGGGCGGGATGACACCGGTCAGCGAGGTGAACGTCATGGACTCTCCATCAGGTCGCTACGGCGGACGAGGTCACGGGTCGACTCGTCCTCCTGGACAGGATGGTGGCAGCGGAAGCGGTGCGCGGGGGCCGACGCGGCCGAGAAGTCCGGCATCGCCTCCGCACACGCCCCGTCCGCTTTCCAGCAGCGGGTACGGAACGGGCAGCCGCTCGGCGGGCGCGTCGCCGACGGGACCGGACCGGCCAGCGGGATCGGGTCGATCGGGTGGAGCAGGCCGGGCGTGGCGGAGAACAGGGCGCGGGTGTACGGGTGCCGGGCCCGGTCGGTGACCAGGGCGGCCGGGGTCTCCTCCACGATCCGGCCCAGGTACATGGTGATCACACGGTCGCTCATCCGCCGCACCGTCTGGATGTCGTGCGAGACGAAGACCAGGGCCAGGCCCAGGCGTTCCTTCAGGTCGAGCAGGAGGTTGAGGATCTGCGCCCGGACCGACACGTCCAGGGCGCTGGTCGGCTCGTCCGCCACGACCAGGTCCGGGTCGAGCGCCAGCGCCCGGGCGATCGCGACGCGCTGCCGCTGTCCGCCCGACAGCTGACCCGGCAGGGCGTCGGCGAGGGCCCGGGGGAGTCCGACGAGGGACATCAGCTCCCGGACCCGCTCCTCGCGCCCGGTTCTCGTGCCCCTCTCGTGCACGTCCAGCGGGTCCCGCAGGATCTGCCGGACGGTCAGGCGGCGGTTCAGGGCCGTCGACGGGTCCTGGAAGATCATGCCGGTACTGCAGCCGACGGCCCGGCGGCGCTCGGCGGCCGGCATCGCCCACAGGTCCCGGCCCCGGAAGAACACCGTCCCCCGCGTCGGCCGCTCCACCCCCACCAGCACCTTCGCCAGCGTCGACTTCCCGCAGCCCGACTCACCGACCACCCCGACGGTCTCGCCGGGGGCGACGGCCAGATCGGCGCCGGTCAGGGCGTACACCCGGTCCCGGGTGAACAGGCCGCCACTGCGGGCCTTGTGGACGACGTGCGCGTCGGACAGCTCCACCAGCGCGCTCATGACACCGCCTCGGGCTCGGTGGCCGACAGCTCCATGGCCGGGCGATGGCAGGCCGCCGTGTGCGCCGGCGTGCCGGTCAGGACCGGAGCCGTCGTACGGCAGACGTCGCTCGCACGCGGGCACCGGTCGGCGAACCGGCAGCCCGCCGGGAAGTCGGCCGGGGACGGCACGACCCCCTTGATCTGCGTCATCCGCTCCTGCCCCGACTCCAGCGACAGCACACTGCCGAGCAGGCCGCGCGTGTAGTGATGGGCCGGGGACTCCACCAGGTCGGCCGTCACACCCGACTCCACGATCTGCCCGCCGTACATCACCACCACCCGGTCGGTGACGTCCGCGACCAGCGCCAGGTCGTGCGAGACGAGGATCAGCGCGAAGCCCAGCTCCTCGCGCAGCCGCAGCAGCAGCTCCATGACCTGCGCCTGCACGGTCACGTCGAGGGCGGTCGTCGGTTCGTCGGCGACGATCAGTCCCGGGTCGCGGGACAGGGCCATGGCGATCAGGACGCGCTGGCGCTGGCCGCCGGACAGCTCGTGCGGGTAGCTGCGCAGGGTGCGCTCCGGGTCGAGGCCGACCAGCGTCAGCAACTCGGCGGGGCTGCGCCGCCCGCCGCGCCGGACGACCTGCTTGAGCTGCGCGCGGATCGTCATCGCCGGGTTCAGCGACGACAGGGCGTCCTGGTAGATCATCGCCATCTCGTGGCCGAGCAGCCTGCGGCGTACCCGCATCGGCTCGGTGAGCAGGTCCCGCCGGCCGAAACGGACCTGGCCCCTGACGCGCGCACCCTTCGGCTGCAGCCCCATGATCGCGAGCGCGGTCAGTGACTTGCCGCACCCCGATTCGCCGACCAGCCCGAGCACCTCACCGGGATGCACCTCGAAACCGATGCCGTCCACGATGTCCACGCCGCCGTGCCGCTGGTCGAAGCCGATGGCGAGGTTCTCCACCGCGAGCACCGGCTGCCCGTCCCGGGGCAGATGACGCGCCCGGGCCCGCAGCCGCCGCGCCGCCTCCGCGAGACCGGGCAGCTGTACGACCTCCCCGCTGCCGGGCTCCGGCGCCTCCAGCCGGTCGTCGCCGGGTGCCTCCACCTCCCGGCCCGACGGGGCCGCCCACGCGTCGGACACCCCCTCGGACAGGATGTTCAGCGACAGCACCGTGACCAGCATCAGCAGCCCGGGGAACACGGTCGCCCACCAACCGCCGGTCAGCACCATGTTCTTGCCGTCCGCGATGACACTGCCCCAGGACGGGTCGGGCGGCCGGACGCCCGCCCCGATGAAGGACAGCGACGCCTCGAACACGATCGCCTCGGCGACCTGCACGGTGCAGAACACCAGCACCGGCGCGGCACAGTTGATCGCCACGTGCTTCAGCACGATGTGCGGGGTCCGGGCGCCGATGACCCGTTCCGCCGTCACGTAGTCCTCGCCGTACTGGTCGAGGACGTTCGCCCGCACCACCCGCGCCACCGGCGGGGTGAACAGGAAGGCGATCGCGCAGATCAGCACCGTGATCCCACCGCCGAACACGGCCACCAGCACAGCGGCCAGCGCGATGCCCGGGAACGCCATCACGACGTCCAGACAGCGCATCAGCGTCTCGTCGACCGCCTTGCGGGAGGTCGCGGCGACCGCACCGAGCAGCGCGCCGACCACCAGGGCGAGACCGGTCGCGCCGAGCCCGATGGCGAGCGACCAGCGCGCCCCGTACATCAGCCGGCTGAGGATGTCCCGGCCCAGGCTGTCCTGGCCCATCCAGTGCCCGGCGGACGGATGCCCGGTGCCGTCGACCGGCGGCTGCTGGTCGAGCGGGTCGTGCGGGGCGAGCAGCGGCGCGAGCAGCGCCACCAGCACCACGACCGCCAGGAAGCAGACGGCTACCTTCGACAGCAGCGGCAGCCGCCGCCAGCCGCGCATCCGGACACCGGGCCGGGACAGCGACTCGGTGAGGCTCTTGCGCGTCATCATGCGGGTGATCATGTGGTCGCATCCCTCAGTCGCGGGTTGACCAGCAGGTAGAGGACGTCGATGACGAGGTTGACGACGACGAACCCGGCCGCCGTGGTCAGGACGACGCCCTGGACGACGGCCGGATCCCCGTTCTTCACGGCGTCGATCATCAGCTTGCCCATGCCGGGCAGCGAGAAGATCGTCTCGATGACGACCGCGCCGCCGAGGAGATAGCCGACGCGCAGGCCGAGCACGGTGAGGGGGTTGATGAGCGCGTTCCGCAGCACGTTCCGCCCCACGACCACCCGCGGTGGCAGTCCGCTGCCGATCGCCGTCCGCACGTAGTCCTTGTCCAGCTCCTCCACCACGGCCGTCCGCACGATCCGGGTCAGCTGCGCCGCCACCGGGAGGGAGAGGGCGAGGGCGGGGAGCGTCATCGTCTTCAGCCAGCCGGTGAAGGAGTCCGCCGGGTTGATGTAGCCCCCGGTCGGGAACCAGCCCAGGTCGACCGCCAGGTACTGGATCATCAGCAGCGCCAGCCAGAAGCCGGGCGCCGCGACGCCGGTCAGCGACACGACACGGATGATCTGGTCGGGCAGCCGGTCCCGGTAGATCGCCGCGGTCACACCGCCGAGCAGGGCGACGACGACCGCGATGCCCAGCCCCAGGAAGGTCAGCTGCAGGGTGAGCGGCAGCGCGGTGGTGACCTGGTCGATCACGGGTGCCCGGGTCAGCGCGCTGGTGCCCATGTCGCCGTGCAGCAGGTCGGCGACGAAGGCGGCGTAGCGCACCGGCAGCGGGTCGAGCAGGCCGTGTTCCTCGCGGAAGTCGTGCAGCTGCCGCGGTGTCGGGTTGGCGCCCTGGAAGAACGCGGACGCCGGGTCGACGTCCGAGAACCGCATCACCAGGAACACGAACAGCACGATGCCCAGCATCAGCGGCACGAGCAGGGCGACGCGGCGGAGCAGGATCCGCAGGACGGCCGTCATGCCGTCAGGCCCACTTGGCCTGGAGGAGGTTGATGCCCGGGTAGGGCTGTGCCCTTATTCCACTGAGCTGCTTCGGGTCCCAGGCCGTCATCAGCTCGTTGTGGACGACCGGGTAGAGCACGGCCTGTTCGGCGACGACGTCGATGTAGTCCTGGACCATCGCCTTCTTCTTCTCCGGGTCCGGCTCCCGGGTGGCCCGGTCCATGTCCCTGAAGAGTGCCTTGGCGACGGAGTCGCCGGCCCAGCGCGTGTACTGCATCCACAGGTTCTCGGGCCCGTAGTTGTAGTGCATGATCAGGTCGGCGTCGAGGCCGAACTGGTTGGGGTTCGAGGCGGCGGCGACGACCTGGTAGTCCTGCTTCTGGTCCATCTTCGTGAACACGGCCGTGGTCTCCTGCGGGGACAGGGTCGTACGGACACCGATCGCGTCCCAGGACGCCTTGATGGTCGGCAGGCAGTCGACGATCCAGCTGACGTTCACGGCGAGGATGTCGATGCTCAGCCCCTTGACCCCGGCGGCCTTCAGCAGCGCCTTCGCCTTGTCGGGGTCGTAGTCGTAGACCGTCTTCGCCCGGCGGTAGGACGGGTTGCCCTCGTCGAGGAAGGAACTCGACGGTTTGCCGTGGCCCTTGAGCGCCACCTCCACCATCTTCTCCGTGTCGATGGCGTAGTGCAGGGCCTGGCGCACGCGCACGTCGTCGAAGGGCTTGCGCCTGGTGTTGAACATCAGGAACAGGTTGTTCATCCCGGCGCCGCCGGCGACGGTCAGCCCGCCGCTCTCCAGCCGGCCGATGTTGGCGTAGGGGATGTTGTCCGCGATCTGCGCGCCCGCGCTCGACCCGGAGATCTTGGCGACGCGGGGCGCCGCGTCCACGATCGTCAGCCAGTTCATCTTCCGGAAGGCGGGCTTGCGCGGGCCGTTGTAGGCGTCGAACGCCTCGAAGGTCGTGTTCGACTTCGGGTGGTGCGCGGTCTGCCGGTACGGACCCGAGCCGATGGCCTTGCCCTTGATGGCGTCGTCCCAGGCGCCCGGCCGGGAGAACACGTGCTTGGGCATGATCTTGGCGAGCGTCAGCCGCGAAAGCCCGTCCGGGAACGGGAACTTCAGCACCAGCTCCACGTTCCGCGCGTCGATCTTCCGGACCTCCTTCAGCCAGCTCGCGAAGAAGCCCTTGGCGAGGGTCTGGGTGTCCGGATCGAGGATCCGCCGGAAGACGAAGACGACATCGTCGGCGGTGACGGGCTTGCCGTCGTGGAACGTCGCCCCGGCCCGCAGCGTGAACCTCCAGGACGTGCTGTCCGGGTCCTTCGGCACCTCGGTCGCCAGGGCCGCGTACGGCTCGCGGGAGATCGGGTCGGTGTCGAGCAGTCCCTCGTAGATGTGGTTGTTGGCGGCCATGCAGAACGCGGACGCCGTCTGGGTGGGGTCCCAGCTGCCGTCGTTGCCGTAGCCGATCACCGCGGTGAGCGTCCGGTTCGCCCCGGCGCCCCCGCCACCGGTGTCGTTCGTGGACTCGGGCCCGGACGAACAGGCCGACAGCGACGCGGAGACGGCGGCGGCCGCGCCCAGCGCGCCGGTGTACTTCAGGAGCGTCCGGCGGTGCGGCGCCGGCACGTCAGGGGTCACGTCGCGCACGGGTCCTCCAGCGAGAGGTCTGGGGGGGGAGGTGAGAGGGAGGGGGAGGGAGTGACTGCGGAGATCCGACGTCCTACGTCCTGCGGACAGCGTGACCTTAGGAGCGGCCGTGGGGGCGGTCAAGGGAGCGAACACGAATGGCGTATCTGCCACAGGTGCGACCAATGGCGCTGTGCGATGACATGAATTGACGCTTTATCAGCTCGTCGGAGAAGAGAACAGAGGATGATGAGGGACGTGAGCCAACTGTGGAGCGAGAGCGACGCCGGCGTCCTGCGACTGCCTTCCGGCCGCCTGGTGCGGGGCCGGGGCCTCCGCCATCCCATGGACCCCACAGCACCCCTCCCCGCCTACGGCCTCTACCTGCTCGGCAGGCAGCCCCCTGAGGTTCCGTGGGAGTCGGACTGGATCCGCTGGCCCGACTTCCGCCTCCCGGCGGACCGGGCAGCGGCCCGGGTGGCACTGCGGGGGGCATGGGAACGGGCCGCCGGGGAGCGGGTGGAGATCGCCTGCGGGGGTGGTCGGGGCCGGACGGGCACGGCCCTGGCCTGCCTGGCGGTGCTGGATGGCGTACCGGCGGGGGAGGCCGTGGCGTACGTCCGCGAGCACTACGACCGGCGGGCGGTGGAAACGCCCTGGCAGTCGCGGTACGTGCGCCGGTTCGGCGAGGGATGAGCCTCTCCTTCGGCACGGCACCCGGACTCGCCCGACGGGCGCGGCCCGCGTAGCGGAGGGACCATGGGGCCGATGCCGACCGAGGAGGTGCGCGTATGGAGTGGACCCTTGAGGTGGTCGTCGTCCCGGTCACCGACCTGGACCGGGCCAAGGCCTTCTACGTGGACCGGTGCGGTTTCCGCGCGGAGATCGACGCGCCGTTCTTCGAGGGCGTGGGCCGCTTCGTCCAGCTCACCCCGCCCGGCTCCCGCTGCTCCATCGTGCTGCAGTCCGGGATGCCGGACCCACCGGGGCGGCCCCGCACAGCCCCCGGGCCGCTGCAGGGCCTCCAGCTCTGCGTCACGGACATCGAGAAGGCCAGGGCGGAGCTCGCCGCACGCGGGGTGGAGGTGACGCCGGTCCAGCACGTGAGCGCGTCGGGCTGGGCAGAGGGCCGGGGCGAGGACAGCTGGAACTCCTTCCTCTTCTTCCAGGACCCCGACGGCAACGGCTGGGCCGTCCAGGAGGCCCCGGCACCCCTCGCCCGGCGCTGACCTGCCCTAGAAATGTCCTGAAGATCTTGAAATCACGCCCGTCTTGCACCGGTTCATGGCGACTGATATTTACCGGCAATCCAGGGCGAGCCGGGCGGCCAGAGCAGGATCTTCATCGGCCTTCCCGGCGCAGTACGTGTCTCGATCAGGGCGCTCACCCGTCGCCAGGAAGCGGGAGACGGCCCGGTCGCCGAAGGCGCGCCGAAGCATGGCCTCGCTGACGGAACCATCCGCGATGGGCCAGGGCAGTTTGGCGGGGGCGAGGTCCTTGCTCTTGAACCCACAGCTGGCCGCACTGGACGGTGCCATGCCGCGTGGTGCGAACCCGACCAGGTCATAGGTGTTCCGCACTATCGATGCATACTCACAAGTTGATGCGCTATTTTGTGAGTTATGGCCACTCGTGTGAAGCGGGCCTTCAAGTACCGCTTCTATCCGACCGATGCGCAGGCAGCGGAGCTGTCGCGCACGTTCGGGTGCGTGCGCAAGGTCTACAACATGGCCCTCGCGGCCCGCACCGAGGCGTGGGCGCGGCAGGAGCGGGTCAACTACAACCAGACCTCGGCCATGCTGACCGCGTGGAAGAAGACCGAGGAACTGGCCTACCTGAACGAGGTGTCCTGCGTTCCGCTGCAGCAGGCGCTGCGGCACCTGCAGACCGCCTTCGCGAACTTCTTCGCCAAACGGGCCAGGTATCCGCGCTTCAAGGTGAAGAAGAAGTCCCGGGCGAGCGCGGAATACACCTCCTCGGCGTTCAGGTTCCGTGACGGCCGGCTGACGCTGGCGAAGATGGCCGATCCGCTGGACATCGTCTGGTCCCGGCCCCTGCCCGAGGGGGCATCGCCGAGCACGGTGACCGTGAGCAGGGACAGCGCCGGGCGCTGGTTCGTCTCGCTGCTGTGCGAGGACCCTGCCGTCAAGCCGCTCGCGCCCACGACCACGGCGGTCGGCATCGATGTCGGTCTGAATCACCTGCTGACCCTGTCGACCGGGGAGAAGATCGCCAACCCCCGGCACGAGCGCCGTGACCGCGTCCGCCTGGCGAAGGCCCAGCGGGGACTGTCCCGCAAGGCCAAGGGTGATGGCGCCAACCGACGCAAGGCGCGGGCGAAGGTCGCGAAGATCCACGCCCGGATCGCCGACCGCAGGCGGGATGTGCTGCACAAGCTGACCACTCGACTCGTGCGTGAGAACCAAACGCTCGTGATCGAGGACCTGACCGTGCGCACCATGGTCAGGAACCGGAGTCTGGCCCGCGCGATCAGCGATGCCGCGTGGGCCCAGTTCCGGAGCATGCTGGAGTACAAGGCCGGCTGGTACGGGCGGGACGTGATCGCGGTGGACCGCTTCGTGAACGCGGCGAACAACCTTCTGGCCGCCGGGCTGGCGGTGTCTGTCTGTGGAGCCGGTGTAAGACCTCAACGGAGAACTCCGGGCGGGCAGTCGGCAATGAAGCAGAAAACCCCACGGCGCGAGCCGTAGGAATCCCCCTCGTTCACGAGGGGGAGGAAGCCAAGGGATGAGCCTGTCGACTCTCCCACTCCCCGACTTCACGCCATATCCGGCCAACTCCCGTAAACAACAGGGGGTTTACCCCCACCCCGTTTGTCCCTCGGGGCGCTGCTGCCGGGCCGCCCGCTTCCTGGCCAGTGTCGTGATTCCGTGAGCCGAGTAAAGGGCGCTGCGCGTCGGCTTCGCCGATCGGCCTCCGGCCGACCCTTGACTCGGCTCACGGAATCACGGGAGAGAAGCGAGCGGACGGCCCGGAAAGGCGGGTGGCCGAGGTCTGACCGCGTCTACGGCCCGTTACGTCGCTGACCGGCGTGGACGGGCGCGGCCGCGCCTCGCATGCACGCCGGCTGGTCTCGGCGGCTGACGGTGTGTTCCGAGGTGGGGTGGTGTGGGGTGGGTGTGGGGTGAGGCGGCGAAGAGTGGAGCGTTTGGGACAGCGGTGGCCTGTAGATGGCGGGTTGGGGTGGCCCAGTTGCTCCACTTGCGGGTTCGTCAGGCGCCTCGGCCCGGCCGGGTCACGAGGGGAGGCGGAGCATGAAGATGTCGACCGGGTCCTGGGTTTCGATCACGAAACCGTGGCGTTCGTAGAGGCGGCGGGCCGGGCTGCCCTGGAGGACGTTCAGGCGGACGGGGTCGCCGGTGGTGTCCGTCCTGGTGAGGAGGGTGCGGAGGACTGCCGAGCCGAGGCCTCGGCCTTGGACCTCCGGGGCGAGATAGAAGTGCTCCAGCCAGTGGGCGTCGTCGGACGGGCGCAGTGTGACACTGCCCGCGAAGGTGCCGTTGGTCGTGATGATCGACGTGTGCCGGGGCGAGAAACCGTCGCGCAGGCGCTGCCTGACCCGGTGCTCGTCGTAGCGGCCCAACCGCTCCAGGTCAGGGCGCATCACCACCGCCCGCAGCTCCGCTATCGCCTCGACGTCCGACTGCTCCGCCGGGCGCATGCCCCATGCCTCCGTGTCCACGGGTGGATCATCCCGCATCATCGCCGAGCGGCCACACAGTTGGCCTGAGGGCCTGTGTCCCTGGCCACCCGTTCTTCCGGGCCGTTCGTTCGCTTCTTCACCGTGCTTCCGTGGGCCGAGTCAAGGGTGGCCCGCAGGGCCAGCGGCGCAGTCGGCGCGCAGCGCCCTTTACTCGGCTCGCGGAAGCACGACACTGACTCAGAAGCGGGCGGCCCCGACCGTGCGTATGAACGCCCTCCAGGCATCCGACCCGACCAGGAGTACGGGTCCGCCGTCGGGTGTCAGCTTGCTGTCCCGGACGGGGACCAACCCGGGGGTTCCGTCGGCGACTTCGACGCAGTTGCCGCCGTCGCCGTTGCTGTAGCTGCTCTTGCGCCAGCGGGCGTTGCTCAGGTCGTACTCGCGCATCGTCTGAAGTCCTCAGCCGCCGATCGGACCAGGGCGAGGGACGCCTCCGGCGACAGTGCGGCGCCCCTGAGCAGATCGTAGGCGCGCTCCGCACGCTTCACCATGGCCGGATCGTCGACCAACGTCCCTGAGAACGAGGTCTCTGTATAGGCGACCGGCGGCGCGTCCTCGAACTCCATGAGCCGTAGCGAGCCGTTGTTGGCAGGGGCCCCTGCGGAGAACGGAAGCACCTGCAGCACCACCTTGTGCGCGTCCGCGAGGTCGGCCATGTGGTCGAGAGCCCGGGCCGTGACGTCCGGCCCGCCTACCGGTACGCGCAGTACGGTCTCGTGGACCACCACCCAATACACCGGCCTGGTAGTGCCACTGAGGATCTGGGCGCGTTCCACGCGGGCGGCGACTCGCTCCTCGATGAACTCGTCCGTCGCGAATGGATGCGTCGCCAGAGTGAGAGCTCTTGTGTACGCCGGTGTTTGGAGGAGCCCCGGCACGACGGTCGGTTCGAACTCGCAGATCGCCGTGGCCTGCCTCTCCAGCTCCACAACCCGGCGAAATACTCCGCATACCGCTTGTCGTCAATCAGCTTCCTGCACAACCGCTCGAAAATACCGCCGGTTTGCAGCACCCCGTCGATCCGCTGGGCCACATCCAACTGTGGTTTGCGAATGGCCTGTTCGAACTGGCCGATGTAGCCGCCGGAGACGAACACCCGGGAGCCCAGCTCCACCTGGGTGAGGCCGGTGTCCTCCCTCCGTCGTTTCAGTTCCGTGCCGAAGAACTCCCACGCCGCCTGCCGAGAACCGTTGGCCATTACCGGACCCCTTTGCGCTGCACCGTAGTTGTAGGGCTCAGCCCCCTCCCGAGTGTAGGCGCGGAGCGTCATCGTGGAGACACGAAGAGTAAAACCGGAAGAGGAAGGGGAGCACGGTGGAGGCACGACACTCGGCGCTCTGTGTCGAAGAAGCGGAGGACGCGGTGAAAGAATTGCGGGCAGAACTCGCCAAGGCAGGAATTGTCCTGCCGTCACTGGGAGTCGACCCGGTGAGTCTTGCGCGGGAAGTGCCCTGCCCGCTCGTGGAATTGGGCCGGTGTTCCGTCGAGACCGCACGTCGGCTCGCGGCGGTGCTGCGGTGAAGCCCCCGGTCGGCGTGTACGTCGTGGACATGAGCAGTGGACGGGTCGGCATCGTCATGGGGCATGAGGGGCCCTATGTGCAGTTAAGGCCGCACGGGGGCGGCAGGGAGTGGGACGTCGACCCCGGTGCCGTCCGGCAGGCCACCCCGGCGGAGCGGCTGCGCGCGGCGACCGCGTACGCCAACGCTCGCAGCAGGGGCGAGGTCCCTTGACGTGACGGCCCTGCGAGAATGGCGCCATGAGTCTGTTCCGCGACGACGGCATCGTGCTGCGCACCCAGAAGCTGGGTGAGGCGGACCGGATCATCACGCTGCTCACTCGCGGTCACGGCCGGGTACGGGCGGTGGCCCGGGGGGTGCGCCGGACGAAGTCCAAGTTCGGCGCCCGCCTCGAACCGTTCTCCCACGTCGACGTGCAGTTCTTCGCGAAGGGGAGCGAGCTCGTCGGACGCGGGCTGCCGCTGTGCACGCAGAGTGAGACGATCGCACCCTACGGTGGCGGGATCGTCAGCGACTACGCCCGGTACACCGCGGGGACCGCGATGCTGGAGACCGCCGAGCGGTTCACCGACCACGAGGGGGAGCCGGCCGTCCAGCAGTACCTGCTGCTCGTCGGCGGGCTGCGGACCCTCTCCCGGGGCGAGCACGCGCCGCATCTCGTGCTCGACGCGTTCCTGCTGCGGTCCCTCGCCGTCAACGGGTACGCCCCGAGCTTCAGTGACTGCGCCAAGTGCGGCATGCCCGGACCCAACCGGTTCTTCTCGGTCGCGTCGGGCGGTTCCGTCTGCGTGGACTGCCGGGTGCCCGGCAGCGTCGTACCCTCGCCCCAGGCCCTGCAACTCCTCGGGGCGCTGCTTACGGGAGACTGGGAGACCGCGGACGCCTGCGAGGCGCGGTACGTCCGGGAGGGCAGCGGGCTGGTGTCGGCGTATCTGCACTGGCACATGGAGCGCGGGCTGCGCTCCCTGCGCTACGTCGAGAAGTAGAGCAGCAGGCAAACAGAGCTGCAGAGAAGCAGAGCTGCACAGAAGCAAGCGAGCACGAGGAGACGAGACACACATGGCCGTACGCGGGATCCTGGGGCGGCAGCGCCCGGACTACAGGACGCCGGAGCCGCACCCGTCCGGCGCGCGGCCGCCGAAGCTCCCCGCGGAGCTCGTGCCCAAGCATGTGGCGATCGTCATGGACGGCAACGGGCGGTGGGCCAAGGACCGGGGGCTGCCGCGCACCGAGGGGCACAAGGTCGGCGCCGAGCGGGTGCTCGACGTGCTCCAGGGCGGCATCGAGATGGGCGTCGGCGCCATCTCCCTGTACGCCTTCTCCACGGAGAACTGGAAGCGGTCGCCGGACGAGGTGCGCTTCCTGATGAACTTCAACCGGGACTTCATCCGCAAGACCCGCGACCAGCTCGACGAGCTGGGCATCCGGGTGCGCTGGGTGGGCCGTATGCCCAAGCTGTGGCGCTCGGTCGCCAAGGAGCTCCAGATCGCCCAGGAGCAGACCAAGGGGAACGACCGGCTCACGCTGTACTTCTGCATGAACTACGGGGGGCGGGCCGAGATCGCCGACGCGGCGCAGGCGCTGGCCGAGGACGTGAAGAGCGGGAAGCTCGACCCGTCCAAGGTCAACGAGAAGACCTTCGCGAAGTACATGTACTACCCGGACATGCCGGACGTCGACCTGTTCCTGCGTCCCAGCGGCGAGCAGCGCACCTCCAACTACCTGCTCTGGCAGAGCGCCTACGCCGAGATGGTCTTCCAGGACGTGCTGTGGCCGGACTTCGACCGGCGTGACCTGTGGCGGGCGTGCCTGGAGTTCGCCTCCCGGGACCGGCGGTTCGGCGGTGCCATCCCGAACGAGGAGCTGCTGGCCATGGAGGGCAAGCAGCAGTAGGCCACACTCACCGACCTCACTCGGCCCGGCGGCCCCTTCCGTGGCAGCCGGGCCGTGCCAGTTGTTGCCGGCTTCCTGGCTTCCTAGCTGTCTGACTTCGCTGCCGCCGCGCAGTCCGCGCACGTGCCGAAGATCTCCACCGTGTGGGCCACGTTCACATAGCCGTGCTCGGCGGCGATGGACTCCGCCCACTTCTCCACGGCCGGGCCCTCCACCTCGACGGCCTTGCCGCAGCCGCGGCACACCAGGTGGTGGTGATGGTCGTCGGTGGAGCAGCGGCGGTAGACGGACTCGCCGTCGGCGGTGCGCAGGACGTCGACCTCGCCGGCGTCGGCGAGGGACTGGAGGGTGCGGTAGACCGTGGTGAGCCCGACCGAGTCGCCCTTGTGCTTGAGCATGTCGTGCAGTTCCTGCGCGCTGCGGAACTCGTCGACCTCCTGCAGGGCCGCCGCCACAGCGGCCCGCTGCTTGGTGGCGCGGCCCTTCACGGACGGTCCAGCGGTCGTCACCGTTGCCTCCTCACGTCTGCCTTGCCCGGGCCATTGTGCCAGTCCGGGGTGGGGGCGGTCAGACGCCGACTTCGTCGGACGTTTCCCGGGTGCCCGGAATAGCGCACTCCGCCGGGTCCGTCGTGCCGTGCGCGGCGGACCGGGCGCGGCGGCGGGCCAGCGGGGCGGCGAGCGCCGTCAGCACGATGAAGGCGCCGATGGTCAGCAGCACGATCGTCGCGCCGGGCGGCACGTCCTGGTAGTACGAGGTGACCGTGCCGCCGATCGTCACGCTCACGCCGATCGCGACGGCGATCACGAAGGTGACGGCGAAGCTGCGGCCGATCTGCTGGGCGGCCGCGACCGGCACCACCATCAGCGCGCTGATCAGCAGCAGGCCGACCACGCGCATCGCCACGGTCACCGTGACGGCCGCGGTGACCGCCGTCAGCAGGTTCAGGGCGCGCACCGGCAGGCCCGTCACCCGGGCGAACTCCTCGTCCTGGCTGACGGCGAACAGCTGCCGGCGCAGGCCGAGGGTGACCAGGACGACGAAGGCGGCCAGCACGCAGATCGCCGTGACGTCCGACTCGGACACCGTCGACAGGGAGCCGAACAGGTACGACGTCAGGTTGGCGTTGGAGCCGGTCGGCGCGAGGTTGATGAACATCACACCGCCGGCCATGCCGCCGTAGAACAGCATCGCGAGGGCGATGTCGCCGCGGGTCCTGCCGTACCAGCGGATCAGCTCCATGAGGACCGCGCCGAGGATGGAGACCAGGGCCGCCATCCACACCGGGGACCAGGTCAGCAGGAAGCCGAGGCCGACGCCGGTCATCGCGACGTGGCCGATGCCGTCGCCCATCAGGGCCTGGCGGCGCTGGACCAGGTAGATCCCCACCGCGGGGGCGGTGATGCCGACCAGGACGGCGGCGAGCAGGGCCCGCTGCATGAAGGCGTAGTCGAGGATGTCCATCAGCTCAGCAGTCCCGTGCGGAGGGGTTCGGCGCCCGCGGGTGCGTGCGGGTGCACGTGGTCGTGGCCGGGCAGGGCGTGCTGCCCGACGGCCTTCGGGGGCGGGCCGTCGTGGACGACGCAGCCGTCGCGCAGGACGACCGCCCGGTCGATGAGCGGCTCCAGGGGGCCCAGTTCGTGCAGCACGAGCAGCACGGTCGTGCCCTGGCCGACCTGCTCCCGCAGCGTGTGCGCGAGCACCTCCTGGCTGGCCAGGTCGACGCCGGCCATCGGCTCGTCCATGATCAGCAGTTCGGGTTCGGAGGCGAGGGCACGCGCGATCAGGACGCGCTGGTGCTGGCCGCCGGAGAGGGCGTCGACCGAGTCCTTGGCCCGGTCCGCCATGCCGACCAGCTCCAGGGCCCGCCGTACGGCCGCGTGGTCCGCCTTGCGCAGCACGCCGAAGCGGGCCCGGGACAGGCGGCCGGAGGAGACCACCTCGGTCACGGTGGCCGGCACCCCGCCGGCGGCCGTGGTGCGCTGCGGGACGTAGCCCACCCGCTGCCAGTCGCGGAACCGCCTGCGGTCCGTGCCGAACAGCTCGATCTCGCCGGAACCGATCTGCACCTGGCCGATGACGCTGCGCACGGCCGTCGACTTGCCGGAGCCGTTCGCGCCGAGCAGGGCGACGACCTCGCCGCGCCGCACGGTGAGGTCGATGCCACGCAGGACGGGGCGCGAGCCCAGGTCCGCGCGGACGCCGCGCAGGGATATGACGGGCTCGGTCATGCCGTCCTCCGTTGAGTCGATCACTTGGCTCCCAGGGCCGTCCGGAGGGCCTTGAGGTTGGATTCCATGACCTGGAAGTAGTCGTCGCCGCGGGACTTGTCGGTGATGCCCTCGAGCGGGTCGAGGACGTCCGTCTTCAGCTTCGCGTCCCGGGCGAGGGTCTTCGCGGTCTTGTCGGAGACCAGTGTCTCGTAGAAGACGGTGGTGACGCCGTCGGCCCTGGCCTCCTGCTGGAGCTCCTTGACCCGGGCGGCGCTGGGCTCGCTCTCGGGGTCCATGCCGGAGATGGCCTCCTGGGTGAGGCCGTAGCGCTCGGCGAGGTAGCCGAAGGCGGCGTGGTTGGTGAAGAAGACCTTGGTCTTGGTGTTCTTCAGGCCGTTCTCGAAGTCGCTGTTCAGCCCGTTCAGTTTCTTGACCAGGGCCTCGGTGTTCTTCTTGTAGTCGGCCGCGTGGTCGGGGTCGGCCTTCTCGAAGGCCTTGCCGACGCCCTGCGCGATCTCGGCGTACTTCACCGGGTCGAGCCAGACGTGCGGGTCGCGGGCGTGCTCCTCCTCCTCGGGGGAGGTCTCCTCGGAGTGGCCTTCCTCGCCCTCGTGGCTGTGGCCGCCGGTGCCGTGGTCCTCGAGGTGGGTCAGGGTGGCCGCGTCGATCTTCGTCTTGATGCCGGTCTGCGAGACGGCCTCGTCGACGGCGGGCTGGAGGCCCTTGAGGTAGAGCGCCGCGTCGGCCTCCTCGAGCTGCGCCCGCTGCTGGGTGCTGATCTCCAGGTCGTGCGGTTCCTGGCCGGGCTCGGTCAGGCTGGTGACGTTCGCGTGGTCGCCGCCGATCTGCTCGGCGAGGAACGCCATCGGGTAGAACGACGCGACGACGTCGAACTTGTCCGTGTTGCCCGTCGCCGCGCTGTCGCTGGAGCAGGCGGTCAGGGCGCCGAGGCCGAGAGCGGAGGCCAGGGCGGCGGGTATGAGGCGTCGTCGTACGTTCATGACACTCATTTTCAACAAATATGGAAACCGTTGTCAACAAAGAGCCTGAGCAGGGCCTTGAGGTCCACGGAGGGGGAGCGATTTGATTGAGGGGGCGTCCCCGCCGGTAACCTGAAGCATTCGCTGGAAGCAACTCGCTTCGTCGCCCGTCGTCGTAATGAAGAGAGCACCGTGGCCGCCGACAAGATCGACACCATCGTCAGCCTGAGCAAGCGCCGTGGCTTCGTATTCCCCTGTAGTGAGATCTACGGCGGTCAGCGCGCCGCTTGGGACTACGGCCCCCTGGGTGTCGAGCTCAAGGAGAACCTCAAGCGCCAGTGGTGGCGCTACATGGTGACGTCGCGCGAGGACGTCGTGGGCATCGACTCGTCCGTGATCCTGGCCCCCGAGGTCTGGGTCGCGTCCGGCCATGTCGCCACCTTCACGGACCCGCTGACCGAGTGCACCTCCTGCCACAAGCGGTTCCGCGCGGACCACCTGGAGGAGGCGTACGAGGAGAAGAAGGGCCGCGCCCCGGAGAACGGCCTGGCCGACGTCAACTGCCCCAACTGCGGCAACAAGGGCCAGTTCACCGAGCCCAAGCAGTTCTCGGGCCTGCTGTCCACGCACCTCGGCCCGACCCAGGACTCCGGCTCCGTCGCCTACCTGCGGCCCGAGACCGCGCAGGGCATCTTCACCAACTTCTCCCAGGTGCAGACCACCTCGCGCCGCAAGCCGCCGTTCGGCATCGCCCAGATGGGCAAGTCCTTCCGCAACGAGATCACGCCCGGCAACTTCATCTTCCGCACCCGCGAGTTCGAGCAGATGGAGATGGAGTTCTTCGTCAAGCCGGGCGAGGACGAGAAGTGGCAGGAGTACTGGATGGAGCAGCGCTGGAACTGGTACACCGGTCTCGGCCTGCGCGAGGAGAACATGCGGTGGTACGAGCACCCGAAGGAGAAGCTCTCCCACTACTCCAAGCGCACCGCCGACATCGAGTACCGCTTCCAGTTCGGCGGCAGTGAGTGGGGCGAGCTCGAGGGCGTCGCCAACCGCACCGACTACGACCTCGGCGCCCACTCCAAGGCCTCCGGCCAGGACCTCACCTACTTCGACCAGGAGGCCGGTGAGCGCTGGACGCCGTACGTCATCGAGCCCGCGGCCGGTGTCGGCCGCGCGATGCTGGCGTTCCTCCTGGACGCCTACATCGAGGACGAGGCGCCCAACGCCAAGGGCAAGATGGAGAAGCGGACCGTGCTGCGGCTCGACCACCGTCTCGCCCCGGTGAAGGTCGCGGTGCTCCCGCTGTCCCGCAACCCCGAGCTGTCGCCGAAGGCCAAGGGCCTCGCCCAGACCCTGCGGCAGAACTGGAACATCGAGTTCGACGACGCCGGCGCCATCGGCCGCCGCTACCGCCGCCAGGACGAGATCGGCACGCCGTTCTGCGTGACCGTCGACTTCGACACGCTGGAGGACAACGCGGTCACCGTCCGCGAGCGTGACTCGATGAAGCAGGAGCGCGTCTCCCTCGACCAGATCGAGGGCTACCTGGCGGCCCGGCTGGTCGGCTGCTGATCGCTGTCTGCCGTACCACGGTGCCGGGTCCTCTTCGGAGGGCCCGGCACCGTCGCGTTGTGGGGCCTGACTGGTCCTGTAAGGCCGCCGTCGATTGGCCCTGTTTCCCCGCCCGGGGCGGCGCCAGGGTGAGCGCATGAGCATCGCTTTTCTGCTGACCACCCTCGTCGTCGTGGCCACCCCGGGCACCGGCGTCGTCTACACCCTCGCCGCCGCGCTGTCCCGGGGGCGGCGTGCGAGTGTCGTCGCGGCCGTCGGGTCCACGCTCGGGATCGTGCCGCATCTGCTGGCCACGGTCACCGGGGTGGCCGCACTGCTGCACGCGAGCGCGACCGCCTTCCAGGTGCTGAAGTACGCCGGTGTCGCCTACCTGCTGTACATGGCGTGGGCGACGGTGCGGGACAAGGAGGCGCTCGTGGTGGAGGAGGAGCGGGCGTCGGCGCCCTTGCCGGCGCGGCGGGTGATCGTGCGGGGTGTGCTGATCAACATCCTCAACCCGAAACTGACGATCTTCTTCTTCGCGTTCCTGCCGCAGTTCGTGAGCCCCGGGGAGCCGCACGCGGTCCTGCGGATGGCGGGGCTGGGCGGTGTGTTCATGCTGGCGACCTTCGTCGTGTTCGCCGCGTACGGGGTGCTGGCGGCGTCGGTGCGCCGTCATGTCGTGGGCCGGCCGCGGGTGATGGCGTGGCTGCGGCGGGGCTTCGCCGGATCCTTCGTGGCACTCGGAGCGAAGCTGGCGTTCACGGCGCGGTGACCGGGCTCCGTGCTATGCCCGGGAGCGGGAGGAGCCCGGGAGCGAGGGGGATTTCGCGGCGGTCATGGACCTGGTGGTGCGGGGGCTGCGGGCCTAGGGGGCGCCCCCCTGGACCCGATCCCGCCGCTCCGATGGAGGACGGGTGCCGGTTCCTGGACCGGCACCTGAAGGGGGACCGGCACCTGGCGTGAGGCCGGGACGGCCGGTGGGCGGTCGGCGGCAGGCGGTGCCGGGGCCACGCTGCCGCTCAGCCGCCCACCGGGTGCGCCCGGGACGGCAGGGGCACAGGATGGGGAGCGAGGGGCGGGTCGCCGCGCGGGACGCGCGAAAGAAGGGGATGGCGATCGTGGATCTCACACTGCGCCCGGGTACCGCCGACGACGCCGCGGAGTGCGGCCGGATCTGCTACGAGGCCTTCGCCGGCATCGCCGGGAAGCACGCGTTCCCACCCGACTTCCCGAGCCCGGAGGCGGGTGTCGCGGTGATCGAGGGCGCCCTGACCCACCCGGGTTTCTACGGTGTCGTCGCCGAGCTCGACGGGCGGATCGTGGGCAGCAACTTCCTCGACGAACGCTCGGCCGTCGCCGGGGTCGGACCCATCACCGTCGACCCCACGGCGCAGAACGCGGGCGTGGGCCGCCGCCTCATGCGGGACGTCATGGACCGGGCCACCGAGCGCGGGGCGCCCGGCATCCGGCTCCTGCAGAGCGGCTACCACACCAGGTCGTTCTCCCTGTACGTGAGCCTGGGCTTCGTCCACCGGGTCACACTGGCCTGCGTACAGGGACCGCCGCTCCGGGAAGCGATGCCCGGATACACGGTGCGGGAGGCCACGGACGCGGACCTCGGCGCCTGCAACGACGTGTGCCGGCAGGTCCACGGCGTCGACCGCGGCGGCGAGGTCGCCGACGCGCTCAAACAGGGCACCGCCCGGGTCGTGGAGCGCGCGGGACGCGTCACCGGCTACGCCACCGACCTCGCCTTCTTCGCACACGCCGTGGGCGAGACCACTCCCGACCTCCAGGCCCTCATCGCGGCCGCCCCGCGGTTCGGCGGCCCGGGCCTGCTCGTACCCACCGGCGACAGCGCACTGCTCAGGTGGTGCCTGTCCCACGGCCTCAAGGTCGTCCAGCTGATGAACCTGATGACCATCGGCCTGTACAACGAACCCGACGGGGCCTACCTGCCCTCGATCCTCTACTAGCCAGGCCCTGCCCGGCACATCACGCCGCGGACGTCGGGTCCACCGTCGCCTGGTGGGCTTCCGCCAGGTGCTCCTCCGCCTTCAGCCAGGGCAGGAACTGCGCGCCTCTGCGCCAGCCGCAGGTGTTGCACCTGATGGTGCGCTGCACACCCTTGCGCTGCACCCGCACCACGTGCTCCCGGCCGTGCTGGTCCCAGCGGCTGACCTTGCTGGTGTCGATCTGCGCCACGACGTCTCCCGCGTCCAGGAATCCGGCGGATCCCTCTGCTCGCAGCAAGGAGTGTGCAGCAAGACCAACATCAACAGGGCTCGGCCCGGCAGCGAGTTATCCAGTTGTGAGACGCGTGGAGCATGGTGATGTCGGGTGATGTCGCGTGATGTCGTCAACCGCCCGTGCCGGACTGTGCCGTGTGCCATGGCACAAACGCGTTGCTCAGCCCCGCCAGCGCCGGGCGCAGCTCCGGGTGGTGCCGGAGGATCACCGTGGCCATGGTGTTGTCGTCGATCCAGGCCATTCCGGCCTTGGAGTACACCTCCGGCGTGTAGTACGCGGTGAAGAAGCGGTCACTGCTCAACCTGACCGAAGCCATCAGGATGAAGATGCGGAACGCGGTGTTGCTGAAGGTGAACCCGGCCGGAAGCCTCTCGGCGTACATCCCGACCATCAGGTCGACCTTCTCGATGTCGTTCCCGTACAGCCGCTTGATTTCCTCGGCCCACTCCGGATTGTCCGTCAGATCCTCGAAGTTCGCCGCGGGCTTCATCCTCAGAAGCCGACGGAACTCGTTGTAGCGGGGGACGCCCAGCTCCCGGCTGCGCAGGATGTCGGTGGCGGCGAGGTCCTGCAGGTGCCCGTCGGGGCGCTGGAACTCCTGGAGGAACTTCGGGAAGTTGTGCAGGGTGACCAGACCCGGACGGAGCGTGCCGAAACTGTAGAGCAGGTCGGCCATGCTCGTGGTCTCGAGGACCTTCAGCGCCTCGGGTCCGGAGATGTCACGCAGAGTGCAGTGGCGCAGGGTCTCGTCGTCGACGGCGGAGCGCAGGTGCCAATCGTCGCGGATCAGCGGATGCATGCGGTAGATGGCCACGAACTCCTCGGTGAGGGCGAACGGGGCACCGTAGTGATCCGTCTTGGCGCCGGGGATGCCGCTGATGAGCTCGCTGCCGCTGATCCGGCCGAGAAGGTTGTGGACGCGTTCCCCCGCGAGGCCCCACCAATTGGTTTGCAGGGCCTTGACGGTCGTGGGATGACTGATCACAGCCGGCGTCCACTCCACGGTGTGGATCTTGGCGATGAGTGCGGAGTTGACGAGCCGCGCCCGCTGGAACAGCTCCTCGTCGTCCCAGGACGGATACGCGGCATGCAAGTGGTCGCAGATGGCGTTGTGTTCCTGGGCGAACAGGTTCTGCATGAGCACCAGGCCCAGCCAGAAGCCGGGCACCCGCGACGGGTCGCGCGAGGGGTCGGGGAACGGGGTCTGCTCGTCGTCCCACAGCCGCAGCCTGCCCAGCTCGCCGGTGCGCAGTTGGCGTTGCTCCGCCTCACTCGACCCGTAGACCTGTGACGCGTCCCACCAGTGGGAGGAGACGTTGACGCGCGTGTCGGGCATGTCGGCGCCCGCCTGCGGGTCCCGGGTCGGGTCGTCGGGTGTCCGCATGATCCGCATCGGGCGCTCCGGCCAGGGATCGTCGTCCATGAGGGGCACTTCCCAGGGACGGTCCTCAGGACTCGTGCCGTGGCTGAACCAGTCGCGGATCATGAACTGCAGCCAGGTGGCGATGAGGGAGTTCACCGACTCGGCCGGGATCAACTCGTGGCGGGTGAGCAGGGCTCGGCTGACCTCGCGCGGGCTGGGCCGGGAGAGAACGTCCTCGGGCGTGGCCGACGGAATCCTGTCCAGCGGGAAGTTGCGGTTGAAGCGTGTGCCCGCCATGCCCGTCCGGGGCTCGTCGAGGTTGTTGTAGCTGCCGTCGGCGCTTCGGTCGACCTTGTGTTTCTCGGACTTCGGCCCCGGATCGGGAAGGTTGACCGAGGGCAGGTGCGTGGTGTCGTGGAGGTTCTCCTGACGGAGCCTCACGCGCAGTCCGTAGAGGACCGCCAGGCCAGGAAGCACGGCCAGCTTGTCCCAGCCGATGCGCCGGTCGACATACTCGGCGAGGTCGCCGGCGATTCTCCCCGCAAGAGACGCGGATGCGGAGCGGGAGCGGCGGAAGAGGGAGCGTCGTGTGCTCATGGTGGTACTCCTTGGGGCACTCCTGGCGGGTCCTCCGGCGGGTTCGCGGAACGCGGGACTCCGCCGTCACCGCGGCGCCTTCTGCCCGGATAGTCGGCGGACGGGACGGGATTGGCAGCGGAGGAGAGTAAATCGGTATGAAATTCACCCTAGGAGAAGTTCCGCTCGCCTGCATGCCGGAACAGCGCCGTAACACGGCCCGGTCACAGGCGGGGACAGCGTCCTTGTAGGTGACGGTTTCCCGGCGTGTGGCAGGCCTGGTCGTTCTCGTCGTGTGGCCGCCGCGCCGGGCGCGAGTGGTCCGATGACGCGATCCGCCATCGCGGCGACGGTCGAGTACCTGATCCGCCCACCGCGGCAAGTGCCGTCAGAGGTGCCCCAGGGGGTGTTTCGAAAGTCCCGCCTGCCCCGCGGCGCCTGGCACGCTCCCCCAAGCTCTTCGAGCAGGGGGGACCCCCACTCGCCGCACCGGACGATGACCTAGGCACGCTCCGCGGCCACCATCACGTCCCGCACCTCCGCCGCCTCCAGCCGCTCGGCCGCCCGCTCGGCAGTCCCCCGAGCCCACCGCCCGCTCGTCACCGCCCCCAGCGCCAGCACCGCGAAACCGCACACCGTGATGATCCACCACGCCGGCCGGGCGGCCGGGACGAACAGCTCGCGGTACGAGGACGCGCCCACGCCGGAGGCGAGCACCGCGCCCACCACCGCGACACCGAGCGTCTGGCCGAGCTGCCGGCTCGTGGAGGCGACGGCCGCGGCGACGCCCGCCTGGGCGCGGGGCATGCCGGAGACCGCCGTGTTGGTGATGGGGGCGTTGACGAAGCCGAAGCCGATGCCGAAGAGGGCGTAGCCGGCGAAGAGGGTGGTGTTCGAGGTCTCGGCGTCGAACGCGGCGAAGAGCACGCCGCTCGTCGTCATCGCGCCGCCCGCGATCAGCAGCGGCAGCCGGGGGCCGCGCGTGCCCACCAGGCGGCCGGAGAGCGGGGCGCACAGGAACGTCGGGACCGCCATGGGCAGCATCCACAGTCCCGCCTCCAGGGCGGTCAGGCCGCGCACGTTCTGCAGGTACAGCGTGGAGAGGAACAGGAAGCCGCCGAGCGCGGCGAACGCGCTGATCGCGATGACCGTGGCCCCGCTGAACGGCGCCGAGCGGAAGAACCGCAGGTCGATCAGTGGCTCCGCGCGACGGGGCTCGTAGAGGAGCAGTCCGGTGAGGGCGGCCAGGGCGATCACGGCCAGCGGGGCGATCGAGGTGAACGGCGTCGTGGGCGCCTCGATGATCGCGTACGTCAGGGAGCCGAACAGGGCGATCACCAGGAGCTGCCCGACCGGGTCGGGGCGGCGGGCCCGCCCGGCGCGGGACTCGGGGACGAAGCGCAGGGTGAGCAGGAGGGCGGCGAGCCCCACGGGCAGGTTGATCCAGAAGATCGAGCGCCAGCCGACCGATTCCACCAGCAGGCCGCCGACCAAGGGGCCGGCGGCCATCGATATGCCGACGACCGCGCCCCACGCGCCGATCGCACGGGCACGCTCACGCGGGTCGGTGAAGGTGTTGGTGATGATCGACATCGCGACCGGGTTCAGCATCGAGCCGCCCACCGCCTGCACCATGCGGAACGCGACCAGCGCCTCCAGGTTCGGCGCGAGGGAGCACAGCACCGAGCCGAGGGTGAAGACCACCAGGCCCGCCATGAAGACGCGCTTGCGGCCGATCCGGTCGGCCGTGGAGCCCGCGAGCATCAGCAGCGAGGCCAGGACGAGCGTGTACGCGTCGATCGTCCACTGCAGGCCGGACGTGCTCGCGTGCAGGTCCTGCTGCATGGACGGCAGGGCCACGTTCAGGACGGTGTTGTCCAGGCTCACGATCAGCAGGCTCATGCAGCAGATCGCGAGCACCAGCATGCGGCGGCGGGGGCTGAGCTCGGGCATGCGCTCCATCGTAGCCGATTTCGATAGTTGGGCTAACTAATGAATTTTGCCTTCTCATTGCACGGCACAATGGAGGAATGTCCACGCCCCTCCAGATCGGTCCGCACACCGTCCAGCCCCCCGTCGTCCTGGCCCCCATGGCCGGGATCACCAACGCGCCCTTCCGCACCCTGTGCAGGGAGTTCAGTGGTGGCAAGGGCCTGTTCGTCAGCGAGATGATCACCACCCGGGCGCTGGTCGAACGCAACGAGAAGACCATGCAGCTCGTTCACTTCGACGCGAGTGAGCGCCCCCGGTCCATCCAGCTCTACGGCGTGGACCCGGCGACGGTCGGCAAGGCGGTCCGCATGATCGCGGAGGAGGACCTCGCCGACCACATCGACCTCAACTTCGGCTGCCCCGTGCCGAAGGTCACACGCAAGGGCGGCGGCTCCGCACTCCCGTACAAGCGGAACCTGCTGCGTGCCATCCTGCGCGAGGCGGTCAGCGGCGCCGGCGACCTGCCCGTGACGATGAAGATGCGCAAGGGCATCGACGACGACCACATCACCTACCTCGACGCCGGCCGGATCGCCGTCGAGGAGGGCGTCACCGCCATCGCGCTGCACGGCCGCACCGCCGCCCAGCACTACGGCGGCACCGCCGACTGGGACGCCATCGCCCGGCTGAAGGAGCACGTGCCGGAGATCCCCGTGCTCGGCAACGGCGACATCTGGTCCGCCGAGGACGCGCTGCGGATGGTGCGGGAGACCGGCTGCGACGGAGTGGTCGTGGGGCGCGGCTGCCTCGGGCGGCCGTGGCTCTTCGCGGACCTGGTCGCGGCCTTCGAGGGCCGCACCCAGGACATCGCCCGCCCCGCCCTGCGCGAGGTCGCCGACGTCATGGTCCGGCACGCCACGCTGCTCGGCGAGTGGATCGGCGACGAGTCCAAGGGCGTCGTCGACTTCCGCAAGCACGTCGCCTGGTACTTGAAGGGCTTCGCGGTCGGTTCCGAGATGCGCAAGCGCCTCGCCATCACCTCGTCCCTTCAGGAGCTGCGGGCGGGTCTGGACGAGCTGGACCTCGACCAGCCCTGGCCCGCCGGCGCCGACGGCCCCCGGGGTCGTACGTCCGGCAACAACCGGGTGGTGCTGCCGGACGGCTGGCTGAAGGACCCCTACGACTGCGCGGGCGTCGGCGAGGACGCGGAGCTGGACACCTCCGGCGGCTGATCAGCCCTTGGAGGGGCGCGGTGTGGAGCCGAACGCCTTCAGGAAGCGGTCGCGGAAGGAGTCCATCTTCCACACGGGCGCGTCGCGGTCCGGCTCGAGGCCCTCGGTCCAGTTCCAGTCGGCGACCTTGTCCAGGACCTTCGGGTCCTTCGCGACGATCGACACCGGCACGTCCCGGCTGGCGCGGTTGCCGCTGACCCGGGCGATGGGCTGGTGGTCGCCGAGGAAGACCAGGACGGTGTCCTCGGTGCCGTAGCGCTCCAGCCACTGGGTGAGGCTGGTGACCGAGTACTGGATGGACTTGCCGTACTCCTGCCGTGACCTGGTGGTGTCGGTGATGATGTCCGACGCCTTGTTGCCGGCCTTCTGCACGGCGTCGAAGACCGAGCCGTCGCCGAGTTCGTCCCAGCCGACCATCTTCGGGATCGGCGCCCAGGGCTGGTGACTGGAGGTCAGGATGACGAACGACATCAGCGGCTTGTCGCGCTTCCTGCCGTGCACCTGGCGCTGGAACGCCTCCAGCGCGTACTGGTCGGGCATGGTGGACCAGCTGAACTTCGGGCCCCGGTAGCCCAGGTCGTAGGCGTCGTAGAGCTTGTCGAGGCCGTACCACTTCTCCTCCGGCCAGCCCTTCTGCACGCCGGGCATGACGCCGACCGTGTCCCACGCGCCGGTCTTCTGGAACGCCTTGGTGAGGGTGAGGTGCTCCCCGGCGGTGACGGTGCGGTAGCGGCGCTGGTTGTCGATCCACAGGCCGGACATGGTCGTGGAGTGGCCGAGCCAGCTGCTGCCGCCGTAGGTGGCCGAGGTCAGCCAGCCGCTGCGGGCGGCGAAACCGGCCTTCTCCAGGGCCTTGGTACTCGTGTCGAGGGTCCTGCCGACACCCGGCGCCATGACCGGGTCCTCGACGGCGCTGCGGCCGTAGCTCTCGATGAACGTGAAGATGACGTCCTTGCCGCGCAGGTCCGGCAGCAACTGGTCGGGCGGGGTGTTGCCGAAGCTGTCCGCCTTCGACTGCTTCACGAACGCCGCCTCGTCCCGCAGCGACTCCACCGTCCGCTGCGCGTGCACCCGCAGGGCCCCCGCGGCCCGCTCGGAGGCGATCGGCCCGCCGAAGAGCGTCAGGCCCAGGGCCGAGCAGGTGATCCAGGCGGTGCCGGCGATCAGTGCGCCCCGGGCCGCCCAAGGCCGGTGGCGAACCAGGAGCTCGCTGAGCCGGAGCGTCGCCAGCACCATGACGACCGCCAGGAGCAGGACGAGGACGACCGCGCCGACGGCGGCGGCCATGGCGACGCTGCCGCCCAGGGTGTCCTCGACGTACGCCTGCGCGTCGGGCAGCAGATCCCAGTCGAGCGCGGCGTTGAAGCCACGGCCCAGGTACTCGTTGAACCCCATGTCGAGCAGGTTCACGGCGGTCAGCGCGGTGAGACCGAGCCCGTACAGCACTGCCGCGACCTGCCGGGGCCGGCGAGGCAGCCCCAGCACGACGACGGCCCCGATGATCGCCTCCGCGGGGATCTTCGTGAAGCTGCGCGGCTGGACACCGGGCAGGGTGTTGGGCAGCAGCAGGGCGCCGAGGACCAGGACGGCGGCGAGGGTGGTGGTGATCCAGGAGAGGACTCGGGAGGCGTTGGGGTGGCGGGTGCGGAGGTTTGTGAGGCCGGTGAGAGCGGCGAGCCGGGATCTCCGGGTGGGCGGGGGACCCGCTTCGGCGGGGGCGGGCGTGACGGGTACGGCGTCGGCGGCTTGATCCCCAGCCGCCGGCGCAGGCTCCGGTTCCGGCGCGGGCTCTGGCTCCGATTCTGCCGTCGGCGCAGGGGCCGGTTCTGGCCCGGGCTCTGGCTCCGACGCGGGCTTCGATGCCGATGCATGCTCGGGCTCGGGCTCCGGCAGTGGCACCGACTCCGGCTCCGATGTCGGCTCCGCCCCCGGGGCCGACGCAGATGTCCGCTCCGACCCCGCGTCCCCCGTGTCGCGATGCCCCTCGGCACCCGGGTCCCTCTCCTCTCCCTCCGTCTCGGCACGCCGCGTCTCCGATACGGCCTCTGAGGGCACGTCACCCGGACCCGGTGACTCGCTGAAGCGTGTGAAGACAGGCACCCGGAGGTCCTTCCCGTGCGAAACCCGGTGAGGTGGCGGACCCGCGTGGGGGTACGGGTCCGCCTCAGTTCCGTACGGGGCGTGCACCAGGTGTGTTCAGCCCGCCGGGCCAGCGCTCGGCAAACACCCGGCAAACGCCGGGCCAACCGGGCCTCAGATGCCGCCGACCGCGGTGAGCAGCGCCAACGGGGCCGAGGCCGACCGGGATTCGCGCACGCACGCGTGCGGGTACGGCACCGGCTCCGGGTGGGTGTCGCGGCCGTAGCCCGCGAGGACCTCCGGCAGCCGGTGGCCGGTCGCGGCGGCCGCGTCGACCAGGCCGCCCGCGATCGCACGCGCCTCGTCATGCAGTCCGTAGCGGGCCAGGCCCAGTGCGATCAGCGCGTTGTCGTGCGGCCAGACCGAGCCGCGGTGGTAGGAGAGCGGGTGGTAGGCAGGCTGGCCGGCGGCCAGGGTGCGCACGCCCCAGCCGGAGAAGAAGTCCGGCTCCAGCAGACGCCGGCCGACCTGTTCGCCGTACTCCTTGTCCAGCAGGCCCGACCACAACAGGTGACCGGCGTCGGAGGCGAGGGCGTCGACCTGGTCGCCCCGGCCGTCCAGCGCGAGTGCCGGGAAGGAGTGCTCCGGCATCCAGAAGTCCCGCTGGAAACGGTCGCGCAGGTCACCGGCCGCCTGCTCCAGCAGGTCCGCGTACGTGCCGTCCTGCCACACCGTGCGCGCGAGCCACGCCGTGCGGCGCAGCGCGTCGTACGCGTACCCCTGGGCGCCCGCGGCGGTCACCGGGCCGTGCGGGCGGGTGCCTTCGGCGGAGCAGATCGCTCCGGGGGAGTCCTTCCAGTTCTGGTTGGCGAGGCCGCCCTGGTCGGCGCGGTAGACGAGGTAGCCGCGCGAGGTCAGGCCGCCGTGGTCGAGCATCCAGCCGACCGCGGCGCGGGCGTGGGGTTCGAGGCGGCGGGCCAGGGCGGTGTCGCCGGTCTGTTCCGCATAGGCGCCGAGGAGCACGAGGAACAGGGGCGTGGCGTCGACGGAGCCGTAGTAGCGGGCGTAGGGGACCTGACCGAAGTGCGCCAGTTCGCCGTGCCGTACCTCGTGCACGATCTTGCCCGGCTGGGCGACCTCGCTGACGGTGGAGTCCGTGGCCTGGGTCGCGGCGAGCGCGGGCAGCGTGGCGGCGGCCAGCCGTGGCCGGTAGGGCAGCGCGAACAGCGAGGTCAGCAGGGCGTCCCGGCCCAGCAGGGTCTGGAACCAGGGGGCGCCGGCCGCGGGGACGCGCAGTTCCTCGCCGTCCGGGCCGGTCGCCGGGACCTGGAGCGCGGCGAGGTCGGCGAGGCCCCGGGCGCAGGCCGCGGCCAGCTCCGGCCGGCCGCTCGGGAAAGCCACACCCTCCATGAAATCGCCCTCCCGGGCGAGGAGCTGTTCGCGGAGTGCGGCGGGGGAGCGGGGCACGCGCAGGGCGCGCTTGTCGCCGTGCGGGCGGGCGATGACCCGCAGCACCAGCTCGGCGGTGCCGTGCGGTTCGAGGTCCAGGGTCCACACCAGGCGGCGGGCGCCGGTGCCGGTCTCCTCCACGGCGTCCGGCCGCGGTTCGGCCGTCACGGTCGTCACGGACCGCCACTCGCCGCGCCGGTAGGTGAACTCCACGCCGTGCCCGAGGACCCGGCGGGAGCGGACGGCGCCGGGCTTGGTGTAGGTGCGGTGGTCGGAGCGCAGCTCGAACTGGTCGGTGAAGTCGGCGTCGGCGGTGACCGCGAGCCGGACCGTCGTCGGTACGGGACGGTTGCTGGTGACACGCAGCGCCTCGACGAACGAGGAGTCGCCGACGGCCTGTTCGCGGAAGAGCGTGTACGCGGGCGGCTCGTCGCGGCCGCCGCGCGGGACGAGGACGCACGCCGCGGTGTCCCCGTCGGCCACCGGTGTGAGCGTCTCGGGCACGGCGCCGTCGACGGTGAGCTGCCAGCGGCTCAGATGCCGTGCGTCCCGTACGAACATGCCGTCCGGGGCGCTGCCGCCCCGGTAGCCGCTGATGTCGCCTCGGTCGCCGACGGCGGCGAACGTCCCGCCGTGCACGAGCAGATGATGCCGGTCCGTCATCCCCGGTCCCCTCCCTTGATCGCCGTGACGCGGTTTCTGTCCCCTGCGGGCCGGTCGTGCAGCAGGTCGAGCGTGAGCGCGGCGGTCCAGCCGAAGCCGGTGGCGCCGCAGGCCTGTGCCGTGTACGGGTCGACGTACTCCGCGAAGCCGGAGGCGCCGGCGGCGTGCAGGATGCCCTTGCGCAGGGCGTCGGCCCGGCCGCGCTCGCCGTGCAGCCGCAACCCGCGCTCCAGCAGCCAGCCGGTGTTGAACCAGGCCGGGCCGCGCCAGTAGCGGTGCGGGTCGAAGGCCTCGCCGAGCAGGTCGTAGCTGGGCACCAGGCGGGTCGTGCCGCCGAGGCCGAAGTGCGGGCCGCAGACCGTGCGGACCAGGGTGGTGGCGAGGTCGCGGGGGAGGGCCGGCAGCAGCAGGGGGACGAGGCCGGTGACACCGCGCTCGGGGATGAGCTCCCCGGCGCGCACGTCCCGGCACAGGAACATCCCCGCGGCCGGGTCCCACAGCCGCTCCACGAGGGTGGCGGTCAGCCGCTCGGCGCGGTCCCGCGGACCCGGGTCCGCCACGCCCAGCTCGTGCGCGATCCCGTCCAGGGCGTACTCGGAGGCGATGAGCAGGGCGTTGAACGCCGGGTCCTCCACGGCGAAGTCCCCGGGGCCGTCGGCGTATCCCCGGTCGCGGTAGTCCGCCGCGAGCCGCACGTACCGCCCGTAGTCCAGGTCCGTCGGCCGGTCCTCGGGGGAGCCGTGGTCGAGGTCGGCGCGGCGGAAGGAGCGGGCGGGGGCCGGGGTGACCCGGGACAGCGGGCGGTCCCAGCAGGGGCTGTTGTCCATACCCTGTTCCCAGGGGTGCACGACGGACACCAGCCCGCCGCCGCCCAGGTCGCGCCGGTGCAGCAAGTAACGATGCCAGGCCGCGAGCCGGGGATACGCCCGGGTGAGGAAGCCGCGCGCCCGGGACAGACCCGGGTCGGCGAGGTGGACCAGCCAGGCGGCCAGCGCGTGCACCGGTGGCTGCACGATCCCGGAGGTCTGTACGGTGCGCGGGGCACCCGCGGCGCGTCCCGCGGTCGAGGAGCGCCAGAAGTCGGGGCTCGGGAAGTACGCGTCGAGCGGGACGGAGGGGTTGAAGACGATGTGCGGGATCCGCCCGTCCGCCCACTGGGCCGCCAGCAGCGTCTCCAGCTCCGTCTGCGCCCTTGACGGCGAGAGGTGGCGCAGGCCGATCGCGATGAACGCCGAGTCCCAGGACCACTGGTGCGGATACAGGCTGCGCGAGGGCACGGTGGACTTGCCCGTCCAGTTGCTCTCCAGCACCTGCGCTGCCCTGACCTGCAGGGACGACGGCGCGGCGGCCGGATCGTATGCGATCTCGCGCCCGCCGGGACGCGCGGTGAGCTGGGCGATGCGATCCACTCGGGGCTCTCCCAAAGACGTACGGCCGACCAGTTCGGCAAGGGCTACCGTAGGGTTACGTCTATTTAACACGCAAAACCCAATATGTAATGCAGGGTTGGGAAACACAAGGGGGTGCGCATGACGGGACGTGTTCAGGCAAGCGCCGGCGAACTGCTCGAACTGGTGCGCAGTCGCCGCGCCGTGACCCGGGGCGCCCTTCAGCAGGCGACCGGACTGTCCCGGGCCACCGTCGGGCAACGGCTCGACCGGCTCTTCCGCGCGGGCTGGCTGCGCGAGGGCGCCGGTGGGCCGGTGGACTCCCCGTTGGGCGGACGCCCCTCCATCACCCTGGAGTTCGACGACGAGCACGCGGTCGTGCTGGCCGCCGACCTCGACACCCGGCACGCCCGCGCCGCCGTGCTGTCGCTGAGCGGCGAGATCCTCGCCGAGCACTCCGGCGTCCTTCTCGTCGAGGACGGCCCGGACGTCGTGCTCGGCGAGCTCGGCCGCTGGTTCGCCGAGCTGCTGGAGAAAGCCGGGCACGGAGCGCAGATGGTGTGCGGGATCGGTCTCGCGGTGCCCGGCCCGGTCGACACCGAGACCGGGCGTGTCGTCCAGCCGCCGATCATGCCCGGCTGGGACGGCTACGACATCAGGGGCAGGCTGGCCGGGGCGCTCGCCGCGCACACGGGCGCCGACGCCGTGCCGGTGCTGGTGGACAACGACGCCAACCTCATGGCGTACGGCGAACAGCGCACCGGCTACCCCGACTGCTCCGCCTTCGTGCTGGTGAAGGTGTCCACCGGCATCGGCGCCGGTGTCGTGGTCGGCGGCTCGGTGTTCCGGGGCATCGACGGCGGCGCCGGGGACATCGGGCACATCCGGGTGCCGGAGGGCGCCCAGGCGCTGTGCCGGTGCGGTTCGTACGGCTGTCTGGCCGCCGTCGCGAGCGGTGGCGCGGTGGCCCGGCGGCTCGCGGAGGCCGGGGTGCCGGCGGCGTCCGGCTCGGACGTGCGGGACCTGCTGGCGTCCGGGCATCCCGAGGCGGTCGGCCTCGCCCGGGAGGCCGGGCGGCGGGTCGGGGACGTGCTGGCGACCGTGGTGACCCTCCTCAATCCGGGCGTGCTGATGATCGCCGGGGATCTGGCCGGAACTCCCTTCCTCACCGGCGTGCGTGAACTGCTCTACCAGCGGGCCCTGCCCCGCTCCACCGCCCACCTGGACGTCGTGACGTCACGGCTCGGCGAGCGAGCCGGGCTGGTGGGGGCCGGTGCGATGGTCGTGGAGCATCTGTACGCCCCGGAGCGGGCCGAGGAGCGGCTGCGCGCACTCGGCGTGTGACGGGCGCGTTTCGGCCCCGGAACCCGTCCGCATGGTGAAATCCGGCCCGCTGTGGCAGCGTGATTCTCGCCACCCTTGATAAGGGCTGCGCTCAGATGAGCGGATCTTGAGCGGCTGCACTTCTCCAAAGGGTGGCACTGAGTGCCACGCTTTGATCGTTCATCGAACGAAATCAATCGTGCAGGAACCCCGCTCATGTGAGCGATCGAAGAGCTCAGGAAGGTTCTTGCGTTCAAGAAGTGAAAACATGCGGCTGTGATCGCTTGCCGAGCCTTGACTTTCAATCCACTGGCGGACGAGTGGTTACAGGCGCATGACGCACAAGTGGACGTACCCAGACGCCTTTGATCTGGGTATGTTCCTGGCCGTCAGGGCAGCCACCGCGTCCTCGAGGAGTCGAGACCCGTGTCGGAAAACAAAGATCACGACGTAGCTGAGCACGGTAAGAGCGTTGAGGGCGTGAAGTTCGTCTACGACTTCACCGAGGGCAACAAGGACCTCAAGGACCTCCTCGGTGGCAAGGGCGCGAACCTTGCCGAGATGACCAACCTGGGCCTCCCGGTCCCGCCCGGCTTCACGATCACCACCGAGGCCTGCAAGGTCTACCTCGACAGCGGTGAGGAGCCGGCGGCACTGCGTGACGAGGTGAGTGCGCACCTCGACGCCCTCGAGGCCCGCATGGGCAAGAAGCTCGGCCAGGCGGACGACCCGCTGCTGGTGTCGGTGCGCTCGGGCGCCAAGTTCTCCATGCCCGGCATGATGGACACCGTCCTCAACATCGGCCTCTCCGACAAGTCCGTACAGGGCCTCGCCAAGCAGGCCGGCGACGACCGGTTCGCCTGGGACTCCTACCGCCGCCTCATCCAGATGTTCGGCAAGACCGTCCTGGGCGTCGACGGCGAGCTGTTCGAGGACGCGCTGGAGGCGGCGAAGGCGGCCAAGAAGGTCACCGTCGACACCGAGCTGGAGGCCGCCGACCTCAAGAAGCTCGTCACCAAGTTCAAGAAGATCGTCAAGACCGAGGCCGGGCGGGACTTCCCGCAGGACCCGCGCGAGCAGATGGACCTCGCCATCAAGGCCGTCTTCGACTCCTGGAACGGCGACCGGGCCAAGCTCTACCGCCGCCAGGAGCGCATCCCGCACGACCTGGGCACGGCCGTCAACGTCTGTTCCATGGTCTTCGGCAACCTCGGCCCCGACTCCGGCACCGGCGTCGCCTTCACCCGCGACCCCGCCTCCGGCCACCAGGGCGTCTACGGCGACTACCTGCAGAACGCGCAGGGCGAGGACGTCGTCGCGGGCATCCGCAACACCGTGCCGCTCGCCGAGCTGGAGCGGATCGACAAGAAGTCGTACGACCAGCTCATGCAGATCATGGAGACCCTGGAGAACCACTACAAGGATCTCTGCGACATCGAGTTCACCATCGAGCGCGGTGTGCTGTGGATGCTCCAGACCCGCGTCGGCAAGCGCACCGCGGGCGCGGCCTTCCGCATCGCCACCCAGCTGGTCGACCAGGGCCTGATCGACGAGGCCGAGGCGCTCACCCGCGTCAACGGCGCCCAGCTCGCGCAGCTGATGTTCCCGCGCTTCGACGAGAGCGCGAAGGTCGCCCAGGTCGGACGCGGCATCGCCGCCTCCCCCGGCGCGGCCGTCGGCAAGGCCGTCTTCGACTCCTACACGGCCGTCAAGTGGTCCCGCTCCGGCGAGAAGGTCATCCTGATCCGCCGCGAGACCAACCCCGACGACCTGGACGGCATGATCGCCGCCGAGGGCATCCTGACCTCCCGCGGCGGCAAGACCTCCCACGCGGCCGTGGTCGCCCGCGGCATGGGCAAGACCTGTGTCTGCGGCGCCGAGGAGCTGGAGGTCGACACCAAGCGCCGCCGGATGACCGTGCCGGGCGGGCACGTCGTCGAGGAGGGCGACGTCGTCTCCATCGACGGCTCCTCGGGCAAGGTGTACCTCGGTGAGGTGCCGGTCGTGCCCTCCCCCGTCGTGGAGTACTTCGAGGGCCGGATGCACCCCGGTGCCGACGACGCCGACGAGCTCGTCGAGGCCGTCCACCGCATGATGTCCTTCGCCGACCGCAAGCGCCGCCTGCGGGTACGCGCCAACGCCGACAACGCCGAGGACGCGCTGCGCGCCCGCCGCTTCGGCGCCCAGGGCATCGGCCTGTGCCGCACCGAGCACATGTTCCTCGGCGACCGGCGCGAGCTGGTGGAGCGGCTGATCCTGGCCGACACCGACGCCGAGCGCGAGGAGTCCCTCAAGCAGTTGCTCCCGCTCCAGAAGCAGGACTTCGTCCAGCTCTTCGAGTCGATGGACGGCCTCCCGGTCACCATCCGCCTGCTCGACCCGCCGCTGCACGAGTTCCTCCCCGACATCACGGAACTCTCGGTCCGTGTCGCCCTCGCCGAGTCCCGCCAGGAGCCGCACGAGAACGAACTGCGCCTGCTCCAGGCCGTGCACCGCCTCCACGAGCAGAACCCGATGCTCGGTCTGCGCGGTGTGCGCCTCGGCCTGGTCATCCCCGGCCTGTTCACCATGCAGGTCCGCGCGATCGCCGAGGCCGCGGCCGAGCGCAAGGCCGCCAAGGGCGACCCGCGCGCCGAGATCATGATCCCGCTCGTCGGCACGGTCCAGGAACTGGAGATCGTGCGCGAGGAGGCCGACAAGGTCATCGCCGAGGTCGAGGCGGCCTCGGGCGCGCAGCTCAAGCTGTCCATCGGCACGATGATCGAGCTGCCGCGCGCCGCGCTGACCGCCGGTCAGATCGCCGAGGCCGCCCAGTTCTTCTCCTTCGGCACCAACGACCTCACCCAGACGGTGTGGGGCTTCTCCCGGGACGACGTGGAGGCGAGCTTCTTCACGGCGTACCTGGAGAAGGGCATCTTCGGCGTCTCCCCCTTCGAGACGATCGACAAGGACGGCGTCGGCTCCCTGGTGAAGCTGGCCGCCAAGGCCGGCCGCGAGACCCGGCCCGACCTCAAGCTCGGCGTCTGCGGCGAGCACGGCGGCGACCCCGAGTCGGTCCACTTCTTCCACGAGGTCGGACTCGACTACGTCTCCTGCTCCCCGTTCCGCATCCCGGTCGCCCGTCTCGAAGCGGGCCGGGCGGCGGTCCAGTCCCAGGGCAGCGACCACCGCTAGACCCGTGGCCCGTACAGGGCCGCTCAAGAACCCGGAGCCGTCGGCGGTCCCCGACCACCCTCACCGATCGCGGCGGCTCCGGTGCACGGAGAAGAGGGGGCGGCACCTGTGCGGAGGTGCCGCCCCCGCTCCGTGCTCTCCGGCGATCCGTTCGGGTGGGGGCGCGTTCGGGGGCGCCGGGCCCCGGGCACTGATGCGAACATGCCGTCTCTGCGCCTTTTGGGCTTCCTCGTTGTGGCGTCGTCCCTCCTCGCCCCCGTCCCCGCGGCCACCGCCGCCGAGGGCCCCGTCGTGCCGGCTCTGGAGCGGGCCGCGAGTCCGTTGCGTACCGCTGAACCCGGTGGTGACGTGAGGGACCTGCGGCCGGTCGGCAGGGCGGTCGGGGACGCGGTCGTGGTGGGGATGGGGGAGGCCACGCACGGCTCGCACGAGTTCCTCGCCGTGAAGGAACGGGTGTTCCGGTACCTGGTGGAGCGGCGGGGCTTCCGGACCTTCGCGCTGGAGACGGCCTGGAGCACCGGCGTGCGTCTCGACGAGTACGTCGTGCACGGCAAGGGCGACCCCGAGCGCATCATGCGGGAGGACTTCCAGTACACGTACGCGCTGAACGCCACCGCCGAGAACCTGCGGCTGGTGGAGTGGATGCGGGAGTACAACCGCCGGCATCCGCGGGACCCGGTCCGCTTCATGGGCGACGACTGGGGGTACACCGGGCCGGAGCTGTACGACCGGGTGACGGCGTACGTGGGACGGGTCCGGCCGGACCTCGTGGCACGGATCGAGACGCTGTACCGGGGGCTGCGGCCGGCCGTCCCCTCCGGCGAGTACCAGAAGTCGTATCTGACCCGGCCGCTGTCCGAACGGCAGGAGATGGCGTCCCGGACCGGACGTGCCCTGGAGCTGCTGGAGTCACTGGAGCCGAGGGGCGAGGCAGGGCGGCGGGAGTACGCCGAGGTGCTGCGGCACGCCACGGTGATCGACCAGACGGCCACCGGCTACGGCTTCGACTTCGCGGATCCGCAGCAGGTCGCCGAGGCCATGCGCCGGCGGGACGAGGTCATGGCGGACAACATCGTCTGGTGGCGCGAGCACACCGGGCACCGGATCCTGCTGGCCGGCCACAACAACCACATCGGCTACGTCCCCGAGGATCCGCGGAAGCTGCCCAGGACGCAGGGCGCGTTCCTGCGGGACCGGCTCGGCAGCGGCTATGTCGGCGTCGCCCTCACCTTCGGCCAGGGCTCGTTCAAGGCCACCGACCCGGAGGAGACGCACATGCTCACCCACACGGTCGGCCCGCCGCGCACCGACAGCAACGAGCACACGCTGGACCAGGTGCGGTACGGCCGTTACGTCATGGACCTGAGGACCGCCCCGGGAGCGGCCCGCCGCTGGCTCGCCGCGGCCCGGCCCACGCGCAGCGTCGGTACCTCCTATCCGGAGGAGCGGAACTGGTTCGACATCGCGCTGGGCCGCTGCTTCGACGTGCTGATCCATCAGGACCGGGTGCGGGCCGTGGACCTTCTCTCCTGAGCGGTGGTCACCGGCGGCACAACAGCCGGTCGATGAGCTCCTGCAGGGCCTTCTCCGTGGCGAGGAGCCGCGTGTCGTCCGTGGTGCGGCCGCTGACCGTGACCACCACCGACCGTCTGCCGTCGGCGGTGAAGCCCGTTCTGACGAAGGTCCCTTCGAGGTCACCGTGATGACCCCAGCGGCTGCCGCCGCACGACAGCGGCTGCTGCATCAGACCGAGGCCGTAGCGCATCCCGGGCGTGAACTGCTGGTGCTCCTCGTTGGTGGGGACGGTGGTGCGCATCGCGGCGAGCTCACGCGGCGGCAGCAGCTCCCCGGCGAGCAGGGCCGTGAAGAACCGGTCCAGGTCGCGGGAGGTGGCGACCAGAGCGCCGGCGGGGCCGGCCCAGGACATGTTGCGGGTGGTGGTGTCGGTCCAGCGGTCGGACCCTTCGAACCGGTGGTAGGTGTGCGCATGGGGCTTCGGCAGATACGGGTCGTCCCCGGGAACCCGGGTGCCGCGCAGGCCCAGACGGCGGACGATCCGGTCGTGCACCACCTCGGCCCAGGGGCGTCCCGTCACCTTCTCGATGACGGCGCCCAGGAGGAGGTAGCCGGTGTTGGAGTAGCTCCAGCGGGGGTCGGGGGCGTCGGGGTCGGCAGGGGGGAAGTCGGGGGTGTGCTCCAGCGCGGCGGTGACGAGCCGCTCGGGGTCGATGCGGTCGAACCTGTGCCGTTCGAAGTCCGGAGCGGTTCTGCCCGTCAGCTCGGTGGAGTCGTGGTCGTGCAGGCCGCTGGTGTGCTGGAGCAGGTGCCGGACGGTGATACGGGTGCCGTCGTTGCCGTTCCCCCGGACGCGTCCGGGGAGCCAGTGCTCCACCGTGTCGGTCAGGGACAGGCGCCCCTCGGCGACCAACCGCAGGACGGTCGCGGCCACGAAGGACTTGGTGACGCTGGCGGCCCGGAAACGCGCTCCGCTCGGCACCGGCCGCCCGCTGCCGAGGACGGCCTCTCCGGCAGTGGCTTCCACCGTGTGCCGCCCGTCGCGGACGCGGATGGTCAGGCTGACGGCCCGGGTGGCGTCCAGGGCGGCGGAGGCCTCGTCCTGGAATGTGGGTGCCGCCGTACCGGACGAGGGTGTGGTCAGGGCCAGGGACAGGAGGGAAGCGACGACGACCGCTGCCAGGCGACGGGGTGTGGTCACTGGGGCCGTCCTTCCCGCAGGCATACGACGGTTTCGGCCAGCGCGGCCGTATACAGGGCGGTGAGGGCCGGCAGCGGGGTCGACAACCGTGTGGACTCCAGGTCGGCGAGGGCGAACAGGCCGTCGTCGTCGTGCTCCGCGCTGCGCCGGACGGACAGACCGCTCGGCAGACGGCCGCCGTAGAAGTAGAAGTCGATCACCGGGCCCGTGCCCTGCACGTCGGCCCGGTGGTCGTAGCCGATGATCCGGGGCGTGCGGTCGAGCACGATCCCGGTCTCCTCGTACAGCTCCCGGTTCGCGGCACCGACGGGATCCTCACCGTGGTCGAGCATCCCGCCAGGCAGCCCCCAGAGTCCGGCGGCGGGCAGACCCTCGGCGTAGCGCAGCAGCAGGATCCGGTCCTCGGCGTCGAGAAGCAGGACACACGACGCGACGATGGTCTGCGGCAGTGTCTTGACCCACTCGGCGCGCGGCAGCACGCGCTCGGTGTCGGCGGCGGGCACGGTCGTGTCCACGGTGGTGTTCCTTCCGTCGGCCGGGCAGCCCGGGACGAGCTGCCCAACCGGTGGAACGGCCTTCACACGCCGATGGTCACCGGCGCGCCGGGGTCACGTGTCGCAGGCGACGCCGTCCTTGTCCCGGTCCAGGTGGGAGGCGTACCCGGGTTCGCCCCGGTGGATGGGGGCGGCACCGGCGGCCCGGACCTCGGTGCAGTTGCCGTAGTAGACGTCCTGGGAGCCGCCCGAGCCGCCGTCGTCGGAGCCGCCGTCCCCGGCCGGCTGGGCCGTGACCGTGGTGGTGACCTTGACGGTCTTCGTGGCGGTGACCGTGGGGGCGGGCTCCGGCTCCTTGGCGAGCGGGGTGGCGGTGACCGTGGCCGTGGTCGTCGCGGTGACCGTGACGGTCGGCTGTGGCGCGGCGGACGCGGGCTTCGCGTCGGCGGTGGTCTCCCCACCGCCGCCGCCTATACCGACACCGAGGAACAGGGCCAGCCCGAGCGCGGGCAGTACGTAGCGCTTCCGGGCCCAGCGGGGTGCCGGCCTGCCGGGCTGCGGCATGGGCGGTGCGGGGTACGGGGTGTTGTTCGGGCCGGTGTACGGGTTGGTCATGGTCATCCCCCCAGGAGTCGTACGTGAGGGGATGACCGTAGGACCGGACGGCCGGAGGTGAGAGAGGGGTGACCATTTTGTAATGGTCATGTGAAGGTGGGGGTTACGAGCGGAACGGCCCCGTCACCTCGTAGGTGATGCCGCCCGAGGAGCTGCCGGTGGTGCCGCGCTGGCTGGAGAAGTAGAGGCGGGTGCCGTCGGGGGAGAAGGCCGGGCCCGTGATCTCCGAGCTCGACTGGCCGTCGAGGCGCAGGAACGAGGCGACGACGTCGTCCGGGGTGATGACGCAGATCTCCATGTTGCCGCCGTCCTCGGCGACGAAGAGGTCGCCGGAGGACGCGCTGGTGATGTTGTCGACGCCGGTGAGGGGGGCCGTGCCGTTGACGAGGGAGTCGTCGTAGGCCAGTTCGTACGTGTTGTTCAGGAGGTTGAGCTGCCAGACGCGGTTGTCGCCCTTGGTGGTGAACCAGACCGTGTCGTTCGCGTAGTGGCAGCCCTCGCCGCCGTTGAAGGACTTCGAGCCGGAGACCTGGGAGCGGGTGGCGGTGGGGGAGCCGTCCGGGTCGGGGATGTCGGCCCAGGTGAAGGAGCCGCTCGTGGCGCTGCCCGCGACCATCACCTGAAGCTTGCCGGAGGACAGGTCGCCCCAGGTCGTCGGCACGAAGCGGTAGAAGCGGCCGTTCGACTCGTCCTCGGTCAGGTAGATGACCTTGCGTACCGGGTCGGCGGCCGCCGCCTCGTGCTTGAAGCGGCCCATCGCCGCGCGCTGCACCGCGGCGTTCGTGCCCCACGGGTCGGTCTCGTAGACGTAGCCGAGGGACACCTCCTCGCACGACAGCCAGGTGTTCCACGGCGTCTTGCCGCCCGCGCAGTTCTGCCGGGTGTTCGAGAGGATGCGGTACGCGCCGGTGATCGCTCCCGTCGAGGAGAACTTCACCGCGCTCGCGCCGCCCGAGGGGTTGATCTCGGAGTTGGAGACATAGATCCAGCCCGTGCCGTCGGCGTAACAGGCGCCGCCGTCCGGGGCGTTGTGCCAGGTGTAGGACGTGCTCCCGACCCGCTGGCCGGACCGGGCGATCACCCGGCTCGTGAAGCCGCTGGGGAGTCGGACGCCGTTGGCGTCCGGGGAGCCCAGCGGCCCGTAGGGGCCGGTGCCGGGCTGGGCCGGGGCCGCGTGTGCGGCGCCGCGCCACAGGGTTCCGCCCAACGCGGCGGAGGTACCGCCGAGGACGGCCGCACGCAGGAGGTTACGACGATGCACTCTGACTCCAAGAGGTGCCGTACCGCCCCGCCGCCTGTCGACGGCAGGGTTGTGCGTGGGGGGAGGCGGAAGGGACGCTAAGCGGACCGGGTTGACGGGGCATGGACAGTTCGTGGCCGTGGGGCGGCATGCTGTGTGCCGCCTGTTCCCTGGGCGCCTCCGGCCGCTACGCGGGCAGCGCCGGCGCCTCCCGTCTCGGCCGCCTCGGCCGGTCCCCGCCCGGCCCGCCGCCCTCGCCCTGCGCACGCGCCGACGGCAGCCGGATCACCACGTCCAGGCCGCCGGTCGCCGCCGCGCGCAGGGTCGCCTCGCCGCCGCTGGCGTGGGCCAGGCGCTGCACCAGGGCCAGCCCGAGTCCCGTGCCGCCCTTTGGGGCACCCGGGGCGCGCCAGAACCGGTCGAAGGCGCGGACCCGCTGTTCTTCCGTCATGCCCGGGCCCTCGTCGGTGACGTGCAGGTCGACCCAGCCGGGACGGTTGTCGCGCAGGGTGCGGCGGGGCGGGGCCTGCACCCGCAGTTCGATCGTGACGGTGCTGCCGGCCGGGGACGCCCGCAGGGCGTTGGAGAGCAGGTTGTCCATGATCTGCTCGACGGCTCCCGGCACCGCGAGCACCGGGCCCACGCTCCCCGCGAACAGCACCAGGGAGACGTCCTCCCGCGCGAACAGCGGCTGCCAGGTGCGGTGCCGTTCCGCGCAGACCGCGCCCAGGTCGACGGCCGCGGGGATGGCCGCGTGCTCCTCGAGCCGGGCCATCGCCAGCAGGTGTCCGACCATCCGGGCCAGCCGGTCCGTCTCCGTGACGGCGGCGGTGAGGTTGCCCCGGGCGCGCCTGGCGACGTCCGGCTCCAGATTCTCCAGGCGCAGTCGCAGCGCCGCGAGCGGCGTCTTCAGCTGGTGCGAGGCCTCGCCCGCGAACGCCCGCTGGGAGGACAGCAGATGGGCGAGCCGGGCCGCGGTGTGGTTGAACGCGGCGGCCAGACTGCGTACTTCCGGGGGCCCCTTCGTGATCGTCACCGGGGTGAACCGGCCGCCTCCCTCGGCCAGCTCGCGGGTGGCGTGCTCCAGTTCGCGGATGGGGCGGCCCGTCCAGCGGGCGAAGGCGAAGCCCACCCCGGCCACCGCGGTCAGCACGGCGAGTCCGCCCAGGGCGAGCAGCAGCCACACGTGGTGAACGCGCTCGTGCACCGTCCGCGTGGGCACCGTCAGCCACACGGCAGCCGCCGGCCGCGCCTCCTGACCGACCGGTGCCGCCACCGACAGGTACTCGACCCCGCCGATCCTCGAGGTGCGCACGTCCACGGTCGAGGTGCCTCGCAGCGCCGCCGCGATGCCCGGCCGGGCGGCCAGGGCGCCGGACGTCCTGGCGTCCAGCGGGTGCGAGGTGGCGAGCGGCGCGCCCGACGCGCCGACGATCACCACCTTCCCGCCGATGCGCTGAGCGCAGTGCACCACCCGCCCGGGCAGGTCCCGTTCGGCCCGCCCCGCCGCGAGGGACAGTGCCGCGTACGCCGAGACCGACTCGGCCTCGTCCTTCGCCGCGCTGACCACCCGCTCCCGCTCCCCGCGGGAGTAGACGAAACCCAGCGGGATCTCCAGGCAGAGCAGCACCAGCGCGGCGAGGCTGAGGTAACTGAGCAGCAGCCGGCGGGTCATGGAGAGGCCACCTGCGGCGCGTTCGGACCCGTGTGCACGGACAGCCGGAAACCCACGCCCCGCAGGGTCCGGATCCATGCCGGGTGACCCAGCTTGCGGCGCAGCGCGGCGACGTGGACGTCCAGTGTCTTGGTCGGGCCGTCGTAGTGCTCGTCCCACACGCGGTCCAGGATCTGCTGGCGCGAGTAGACCGCGCCCGGGTCCTCGCTGAGGAGCGCCAGCAGGTCGAACTCCTTGGGCGTGAGCGGCACGGGCGACTCGCCGACCCAGACCTGACGGGTGCGGCGGTCCACGACGAGCGGGCCCGGGGCCTGCGCGGAGTCGGGGGCGGAGTCGTACGACGGTGCGGCAGGGGCTTCGTAGGAGAGGGCCGGAGCCGGTTCGTGGGTGGGAGCCGGGGCGGGCGGCTCGTACGCCTGCTCGGCGGGGTTCGCGGCCTCGGGGAACGCTTGCTGGGTGCGTTGCGTACGGCGGGTCACGGCACGGACCCGGGCCACCAGCTCTCGCACGCTGAAAGGTTTCGCCAGATAGTCGTCGGCGCCCAGCTCCAGACCCAGGACGCGATCGGCCTCCTCGCCACGCGCGCTGAGGATGAGGATGGGCACGTCCGAGACCTGCCGGATACCGCGGCAGACGTCGATGCCGTCCATGTCCGGCAGCCCCAGGTCGAGCAGGACGACGTCGTGGTACGGACCTCTCAGGCCGTCCGTGCCCGTGGCGACGTGGTCGACCGTCAGACCGAAGTGGCCGAGCCCTTCGGCGAGCGGTTCGGCGATCGTCTCGTCGTCCTCGATGAGCAGTACTCGTATGCCCATTCGTCCTGTCTCTCCGTGTGCCGGCATGAATCCGGGGCAGTGTGAATTCACTATCCCTGCCCAGGAGTTCACACGCTACAAGACAGCCGTTCGTATGTATATCCACGACAAAGAATGTTCAATTCCTGGACGGGTGCAGGGCTTGGCTTAACCTTCCGCTGTAGGTCGTCCGTCTACGGTGTGGTGCACAGGTTGAACTCGCAGCTCAGGAGGCGGAGTTGAAGGCTTTGCTGGACCGCGCACGCACGTTCAGGACGCGCATCGATTTCGACAGCGGCGAATACCGGAAACTGGCTGAAGGGCAATATCCGGAGGCGCTGTTCATTACCTGCTCGGACTCGCGGGTCATACCCGCACTGATCACGGGCGCACGGCCCGGAGAGATATTCGAGCTACGCAACGCGGGCAATATCGTTCCGCCCTACGGACGGCCCGGGGCCTCCGGAGAGGCGGCCACCATCGAGTACGCACTGGAGGTGCTCGGGGTTCAGGACATCGTGGTGTGCGGTCACTCACACTGCGGCGCGATGGGCGCGCTGAAGTCCGGCGACGACCTGTCCGCGCTGCCCGGCGTCGACGCCTGGCTCCGTATCGCCCGCCCCGAACTCACCTCCGTCCTCCAGACCGCTCCCGACGACCCGTCGCTGCCGGAGGTGTCCCAGGGCAACGTCGTCAACCAGCTGGCCGCCCTGCGGAGTTACCCGATGGTGCGCCAGCGGCTCGACGCGGGCCGGCTGCGGCTGCACGGCTGGTACTACGAGGTCGACACAGGGTTCGTGTACGAACTCGGCGACGACGGCGACTTCCGGGTGCATGCCGCGTGAGCGGGGCGCACGCGAGGGGCCGGGCACGGGGTGGTGCGCCGGGGGGCCGGCCGGGCGGTACCGGTGGGGGTGCTGCGGGCTGGGGGTCAGCTGGTTCCGGTGGAGGTGACGCGGACTGGGGAACGGGAGGTTTCTCCGGCGGTGACGCGGACTGGGGGACGGGCGGTTTCTCCGGCGGTGACGCGGACTGGGGGACGGGAGGTTTCTCCGGCGGTGCCGCGGACCGGGGGGCGGGGAGCCGCGGGGAGGGGACGGCGGGCTGGTCGTCGGCGGCGCCCCAAGGGAGTTCCGCGGACTGGGGCTCGGCCGGGCCCGAGGGGAACGCCGGGGGCTGGGGCGCATCCGATGTCGCGGAGGGTGCCGCGGACTGGGGTCGAGGCGGTCGCGGGGAGGCAGCCGCGGACTGGGGGCCGGGCAGTCGTGGGGAAGGGGCCGCGGGCTGGGGATCCGTCGGCGGCCACGCGGGGGGTGAAGCGGACTGGGGGCCTGCGGGTTACGTCGGAGGGAGCACCGGCCGGCAGACGACAGGGCCGGTGGGCGGACGCCTGGGGAGCCCGATGGGCGGCCCGTCCGGGCGCACGCTGGGTGGTCCCCCGGGACATGGGGCGGGTCGTTCGCCCGGACGAGGGGCGGGCCCCGGTGGCGGCCCGGCACCGGGCGAGGCCGGACGGCCGGCGGGAGGGCCGGTCGGCGGTGCGCTGGGCGGGCTGCTCGGCCGGGTGACGGGTGGTGCGAAGGGCGCCGGCGGCAAGGGTATGGCCAAGGGCGATCTCGTCACCGACCTCACCGCCTCGCTCGTCGTCTTCCTCGTCGCCCTGCCGCTCTGCATCGGCGTGGCCGTCGCCTCCGGCGTGCCGGCCGAGCTCGGGATCATCTCCGGGGTGATCGGCGGTCTGGTCGTCGGCGCGGTCCGGGGCAGCACGCTCCAGGTCAGCGGCCCGGCCGCCGGACTCGCCGCGCTCGTCGCCGAGACCGTCGCCGAGGTCGGCGTGGCCATGCTCGGCGTGATCGTGCTGTTCGCCGGCCTCCTCCAGATCGTGCTGGGACTGGTGAAGCTGGGCCGGATGTTCCAGGCCATCTCGGTCGCCGTCGTCCAGGGCATGCTGGCGGGCATCGGCGTGCCGCTCATCTTCAGCCAGGCCTATCCGCTGGCCGACGCCAAAGCCCCCGGCACCGCGCTCGAGAACATGGCCGGAATCCCCGGGCTGCTGGCCGGCATCCTGACGAACCCGCAGGCCATGATCGCCACTCTGCTCGGCGTCGTCACGGTCGTGCTCAGCTTCCTGTGGAAGAAGGTGCCGGGCCCGGCCGGGAAGATACCGCCCGCCCTGGTCGCCGTGGGCATCGGCATCGTGGTCGCCGCGCTGCCCGGCGTGGACGTGAAGACGCTCCAGGTGGGCAACCTGCTCGCGTCCGTACAGGTGCCCGGGGCGGAGCAGTTCGCCCGGCTCACCGACGGGGCGATCATCACCGCCATCCTCACCTTCACGGTCATCGCGTCCGCCGAGAGCCTGTTCACGGCCGCCGCCGTGGACCGCATGCACAACGGCCCGCGCACCCGCTACAACACCGAGCTGATCGCCCAAGGCGCCGGCAACACCGTCGCGGGCATCCTCGGCGCGCTCCCCATCACCGCGGTGGTCGCCCGCAGTTCGGCCAACGTGCAGGCCGGTGCCAAGACCCGGCTCTCCCGCACCCTGCACGGCCTGTGGCTGCTGCTGTTCGCGCTGCTGCTGCCCCAGGTGCTCGCGCTGATCCCGATCTCGGTGCTGGCCGGTGTCCTCGTGCACAGCGGCTGGAAGCTGTTCGCGCCCGCGGAGTTCCCGAAGATGTGGCGGCAGGACAGGGGCGAGTTCGCGGTGATGACGATGACCATGCTCGTCATCGTGGCGACCGCGCTGCTGGAGGGCGTGCTGTTCGGCCTCGCCGCGGGGATCGTGCTGGCCGCCCTGCGCATGTCGCAGACCGTGATCCGGCAGCACATCGAGGACGACACGGCGAAGGTCGTCATGGCGGGCAACGCCACGTTCCTGCGGCTGCCACAGGTGATCGAGGCGCTGGAGGCCGCCGCCGCGTCCGGCAAGCAGCGGATCCGGCTCGACCTGACCGGCGTGACGCACCTGGACCACGCCTGCCGCAACCAGGTCGAGGAGTTCACCGCCCAGCAGCGGGGCCTGGGACTACGGGTGGAACTGCTGATGCCGGACGAGAAGAAGCCGGCCCGCCCCCCGGCCGCCGGGCCCGCCGCTGAGGCTCCGGCGCCGCTGCCCCGGCGCCCGGTCGCCGCGCCGGCGGAGGAACCGGTGGGACCATCGCCCTGGCCCTCCGCCGACGCCGAGTGGTTCTACCTCGACACCCGGCCACTCCCGGAGGAACAGCGGCCGGGCTCGCCCCTCGTGGGCTGATCCTCTGCCGGCATGCCGCGGTGGCGGGCGCGCGCGAGTACGCGTGCCCGCCACCGCGTGCGCCGGGGCGGATCAGCCGCAGTTGCCCGTGATCCACTTGTGGGAGCGGACCTTGTACGTACCGGCCAGGTTGCCGCCGTGCTGCTGCCGGGTGCAGCCGACCCGGTCGGTGTAGTTGGCGCCCTTGTAGTAGGCGACTCCGCTGTAGTTGCCGGTGCCGGCGTTCCACACCGACTTCACGTTGGTCGTGGCGGCCCAGGAACACTTGATGGCGCCGCTCTGCCAGTCCGGGTCGGCCGCGTCCCACGCACACTTCCGGCCGGTGAAGTTGGCGCCGGTCCAGAAGCAGATGTCCCCGGTCGCGCAGTCCACCGCGGTGGGAGCGGCCGGCGCCGCGGACGCGGAGCTGGGCACGGCCAGCACGGTGGCGACGGCGGCACTGACGGCGAACGCCGCGAGCAGCGGCCTGGTGCGGTGGGTGCGGCGTGCGGAAAGGCGCATGAGCCTGGTCTCCTCGAAGGTCGTGGCCCGGTGGTTCGGACGGCCCGACGCTGGCAAGGCACGACCGGGCCGGGCAAGGAGAACGGGGCCGGCCGGGACGCTGGGATGACAGTGCGCCGCCCGACTGGCGCGTTCCACGACCGTTGGGACGGCCACGGGACGGCTTTGGTGGCACAGTGGCGCTTCGAGGCGCCCGACCAGTGCCCTGTGGGGATCCGAGGGGGGAACACCCGATGCCTGCGTGCCCAGAAACGGAGCGGTTCGCCGCGCTGTTGCGTTCGCTGAAGAGCCGGTCCGGGCTCAGTTACGAGGCCCTCGCCAGGAAGTCAGGACTGTCCGGCTCGACCTTGCACCGCTACTGCCGTGGCACCTCGGTGCCTCAGGACTACGGCAGCGTCCACCGGCTCGCCACGGTGTGCGGGGCGGCACCGGACGAGCTGCGCACACTGCACCGGCTGTGGGCCCTGGCGGACGCCGCCAGGAACGCCGCGGCCGGTGCCGAGGACGAGGGAGTGGGGCGGAAGGCCGGTGAGGAGCCTGAGCGGGAAGCGGGGCGGAAGGCCGGTGAGGAGCCGGAGCGGGAAGCGGGGCGGAAGGCCGCCGAGGAGCCGGAGCGGGAAGCGGGGCGAGGAGCGAGGCGGGAAGCGGGGCCAGAAACGGGACGCGGAGACGAACAGGACTCCGGGCACGACGGGGAACAGGAAACCGGCGGATCAGCGGTCCGTGACCCCGCCGGGGAACCGGCGGATACCGACGCGAGGCAACGGCCCGTCGGCCCGTCACGCCGACGCCGCCTCCGCACGTCGGTCCTCGTCGCCGCGATCGTCGCGGCCGTCAGTGTCTCCGCCTGGGCACTGACGAACGGCCGGACACCGTCCGGCAGTGGCAGCGGCGGCGGTGGACGGGGCCCCGGTGACGGGCGTCCGTTGTTCTCGGCCAACTGCCCACCCGTGATCGCCATGGGCGAGCACGACGAGTGCGTACAAGAGGTGCAGCGGCTGCTGCACGCCAAGGGAGCGGACATCGACGTCGACGGGAACTTCGGACCGCAGACCCTGCGCCGCGTCACCGCCTTCCAGGTGCTCACCGGTCTCCGGCCCAACGGTGTCGTAGCGGAACCCACCAAGAAGGCGCTCTACACCTCGGACGTCCGGATGGGCGTCTGGCCGCCGGAGAAGGTGCGCGAGCGGGTTCGCGAGGTGTTTCCCGAGGTGCCGGACAAGGCCGTGGCCATCGCCGACTGCCAGTCGTTCCTCGATCCGCTGCACATCCTGCCCAACACCAACGGCACCCGGAACTGGGGCCTGTTCCAGATCTCCGACGCCCGGCTGCGCGAGCTCGGAGGCACTCCGCGCCAGGCCCTGGACCCGGAGTGGAACATCCAGGCCGCGAGAAAGCTGTGGAGCCGGGAGCGCGACTTCGGCGACTGGCCGCACTGCGCCCGAGCCGCCGGCTCCACACCGTCGCCGACATCCAGCGGCTCCTCGTAGGCTGGTCGTGCCACCGCGGAGGGAGCCCGCCATGCCCGGATGGACCACGCACGACATCCCCGACCAGAGCGGCCGCGTCGCCGTCGTCACCGGCGCCAACAGCGGGCTCGGCCTCGTCACCGCACGGGAGCTGGCCCGCAAGGGCGCGCGGGTGGTGCTCGCCTGCCGGAGCGAGGCCCGGGGGAACGCGGCCCTGGACCGGCTCCGTGCCGAGCTGCCGGGGGCCCGGGCCGAGCTGCGGCTGCTCGACCTCGGTGACCTGGCCTCGGTGCGCGCGTTCGCGGCCGGTTTCCCCTACGAGCGGCTGGACGTGCTCGTCGACAACGCCGGGGTGATGGCGCTGCCGTACGGGACGACGGTGGACGGCTTCGAGACGCAGTTCGGGATCAACCACCTGGGGCACTTCGCGCTCACCGGCCTGCTGCTGCCGGCGCTGCTCGCCGCGCCGGGGGCGCGGGTCGTGGCCGTCTCCAGCCCGGCGCACGCGCTCGCCAACATCGACATCACCGACCTCAACAGCGAGCGGCGCTACCGGCGCTGGACCGCCTACGCCCGCTCCAAGACGGCCAACCTGCTGTTCACGCACGAGCTGGCGCGCAGGGCGGCGGCCCACGGCAGCGGCCTGGTGGCGGTCGCGGCCCACCCCGGGTACGCGGCGACCAACCTCCAGACGGCAGGTCCTCAGGCTGAGGGCCGCCGGGCCGCCGAGCGGTTCATGCGGATCGGCAACCGCTTCTTCGCCCAGTCGGCGGAGGCGGGCGCCCTGCCGATCCTGTACGCCGCGACAGAACCCGGCGTACCGCCCGACTCGTTCACCGGCCCGTCCTTCGCGATGTGGCGCGGGGCGCCCGCCCCGTCCTGGCGGGCGCCCTGGACCCTCAGCGGCCCGGCCGGGGAACGGCTGTGGGCCGCGTCGGAGGAGCTGACCGGGGTGACGTACGGCGCCTTCAAGGCATGACGCCCACCGCGGCACGGCCACCGCGGCACGGGCACCGAGTCGTACGTCGTCCGAGGGGCGAACAGCGGTGTGGGGTGTGGGCCCGCAATCGGGGTGGAGTCCTTCATCGCGGGAGGGAACAACTCAGTCCGCCCGGTCCAGCTGACTGTCTATCCTTGCGACCATGACTGCCCAGCCTCCGGAGCCTTCTTCGCGCCCTGCCTTACCTGGAGAGCTCCGTGCCTCTCACGATGACCGGGAAGTGGTGGTGGAGCAGCTGCGTGATGCGGCAGCCGAGGGGCGAATCGATCTCGACGAGCTGGATGCGCGCCTGGAGCAGGCGCTGAAGTCCAAGACTCACGCCGAGCTGGCCGTCCTGACCGCCGACTTGCCGAAGCTGCATTCCCCTGCGAGCCGGCTGCCGCTGGTCCTCAAGGGCGGCATGCTCGGCGCGTCTCGGGGTCCCGGGCGCTGGGAGGTTCCCGGGCACGTGATCGCTCACGGAGGCGTGGGGGGTGTGAAGATCGACTTCACCCGGGTTGAGTGCCGCCTCCCGGAGGTCGCGGTGGAGGCGTACGGGGAGACATCGGGTGTCACGATCGTCATCCCCGACGCCTGGGCTGCGGACACCAGCGGCATGGATCCCGGCGTCGGCGGCCTGAAGGACGAGACCACTTCCGACCGGCTCCCGGGAACTCCGCTGATCCGGCTCACTGGGTCCGGCGGCCCGGGCGGAGTGGTCATTCGCCACCCCAACCGCCGGGAACGGCGCAAGCTGCACAGCAACCCGACCTAGGCCGTCCGGGTTCTGTACGGTGCGCAACGAGAACACCCCTCCGAAGAGGGGCGTTCTCAGCCGGGCGCTCCTAGGCGGTGCGGACCTTGTACACCGTCACCTGTACCGCCTCGTCGTCCAGGCACTGCCCGGAGGCCAGGTCGAAGCGCTGCTTGAGCAGCGGGGAGGCGACGAAGGGGCGGCCCTGGTGGGTGCCGGTCAGGCCGCGGGAGAGGACCGCCGCACCGGTGAACGGGTCGCGGTTGTCGATGGCGTAGAGCTCGCCGGAGCGGTCGCGGAAGATCGCGGCCTGGCGGCCGTCCGGCAGCAGTGCCGCCACCCCGCGGCCCGGGAGCAGCGTGCTCAGGTCGCAGACCGGGAACCAGTCGCCGTCCAGGGCGAGTTCGATCTTCAGCTCGGTGGTCTCGGGTGCCAGGGTCATCGCTGGGTGCTTCCTTCCAGAACGTCGGCGGGTCGCATACCGATGGACAGCAGCGGCAGGTCGGGCTTCATCTGGTCGCGCTCCGGCACGAAGGCGACGACCGGGTCCGGGGTGTCCGGGGCGTTCACGAAGGACACGAACCGGGCGAGCTTCTCGGGGTCGTTGATGGTCTCGGCCCACTCGTCGCGGTAGTGCGCGACGTGCGCCTGCATCAGCTTCTCCAGCTCGTCGCAGATGCCGAGCGAGTCGTGCACCACCACGTCGCGCACGTGCTCCAGACCGCCGGGGATCCGCTCCAGCCAGGTCGAGGTGCGCTCCAGCCGGTCGGCCGTGCGGATGTAGAACATCAGGAACCGGTCGATCAGGCGGATCAGTTCGGCGTCCGACAGGTCCTGCGCGAGCAGGTCCGCGTGGCGCGGGGTCGCGCCGCCGTTGCCGCCGACGTAGAGGTTCCAGCCGTTGGCGGTGGCGATGACGCCGAAGTCCTTCGACTGGGCCTCCGCGCACTCGCGCTGGCAGCCGGAGACCGCCGACTTGAGCTTGTGCGGGGAGCGCAGGCCCCGGTAGCGCAGCTCCAGGTCGATCGCCATGCGGACGGAGTCCTGGACGCCGTAGCGGCACCAGGTCTGCCCGACGCAGGACTTCACCGTGCGCAGCGACTTTCCGTAGGCGTGGCCGGACTCGAAGCCGGCGTCCACCAGCCGGGCCCAGATCAGGGGCAGTTGCTCGACGCGGGCGCCGAACATGTCGATCCGCTGACCACCGGTGATCTTCGTGTAGAGGCCGAAGTCGCGGGCGATCTCGCCGATGACGATCAGCTTCTCCGGGGCGATCTCACCGCCGGGGATCCGCGGCACGACCGAGTACGAGCCGTTCTTCTGCAGGTTGGCCAGGAAGTGGTCGTTGGTGTCCTGCAGGGACGCCTGCTCACCGTCGAGGACGTAGCCGCTGGCGCCGATCGCCGGGGCGAGGGAGGCGATGATCGAGCCGACGGTCGGCTTGCAGACCTCGCAGCCGTCGCCGCCCCGGGCCTCCTCGCGGCCGTAGCGGTCCAGCAGCTCCTGGTAGCTGTTGATGCGCAGGGCGAGGACGATCTCGTACAGCTCCTCGCGGGTCTGCCCGAAGCAGCCGCACAGGCCCTTGTCGACCTCGATGCCGCTGGCCTCCAGCTCGGCGTTGACGAGCTGGCCGAGGACCTTCACGCAGGAGCCGCAGCCGGTGCCGGCCTTGGTGCACTTCTTCACCTCGGGCACGGTCGTGCACTGGTGGTCGGTGACCGCGCCGCGGATCGTGCCCTTGGAGACGTTGTGGCAGGAGCAGACGATCGCGTCGTCCGGCAGCGCGGACGGGCCGAGCTGCACGGACTCCCCGGCACCGGCCGGCAGCACCAGCGACTCGGGGGAGACCGGCGGGACCGAGCCGGTGAACGCCTTCAGCGTGCCGTACGCCTCCGCGTCGCCGACCAGGATGCCGCCCAGCAGCGTCCCGTCGCGGCCGATGACCAGCTTCTTGTACAGGCCCGCCCGGGAGTCGGAGTAGACGACGTCCAGGCAGTCCTCGGCGGTGCCGTGCGCGTCGCCGAAGGACGCCACGTCCACACCGAGCAGCTTCAGCTTGGTGGACAGATCGGCGCCGGTGAAGGACGCCTCGTCGGAAGCGATCGTCGCCGCCGCGGTCTCCGCCTGCTCGTAGCCCGGGGCCACCAGGCCGTACACCCGGCCGTCGGCGGCCAGCGCGCACTCGCCGATCGCGAAGACGTGCGGGTCGGAGACCGTGCGGCACTGCTCGTCGACGGTGATACCGCCGCGCTCGCCGACCGTCAGACCGCAGTCCCGGGCGAGCTGGTCGCGGGGCCGGACACCGGCGCTGAACACCACCATGTCGGTGGCCAGTTCGGAGCCGTCGGACAGCTTCATGCCGGTCACGGCGCCGTCCTCGCCGACGACGATCTCCTGAGTGCCCACCCCGGTGTGGACGCTCAGGCCCATCTCCTCGATGGTGCGCAGCAGGGCGGCGCCACCGCCCTCGTCCACCTGGACGGGCATCAGCCGGGGCGCGAACTCCACGATGTGGGACTCGACACCCAGGCCCTTCAGCGCGCCCGCGGCCTCCAGGCCCAGCAGCCCGCCGCCGACCACGGCACCCGTGGTGGCCCTCGTCTTCGCGTACTCCTCGATCGCGAGCAGGTCCTCGATCGTGCGGTAGACGAAGCAGCCCTCGGCGTCCTTGTTCGGGACCGGCGGCACGAACGGGTACGAGCCGGTGGCGAGGACGAGCGTGTCGTACTCGAAGACCTCACCGGACCTGGCGGTGACCTTCTTCGCCTCACGGTCGACGGAGACCGCCGGGTCGCCGACGTACAGCTCGATGCCGTGGTCCTTGATGAACTCCATGTCCGTCATGGACAGGTCCTCGGGCGTCTTGCCCGAGAAGTACGAGGTGAGGGCGACGCGGTCGTAGGCCGGACGCGGCTCCTCGCAGAGCACGACCACGCGGTGCGTGGCGGTCAGGCCGCGCTCGGCGAGCGCTTCGAGGAAGCGCTGGCCGACCATGCCGTGGCCGACGAGCACGATCGTGGGGGTGGCCCCCAGGGTGGCCGTCATCAGGAGCCTCCATCGTTGGTGAGCAGGTGGAGCAGCGGGCCGCCGTCGGAGGGGAGCGGCTCTGCTCCCTCCCAGGCGCGGGCGAGCGCGCCGACGGTGCCGAGTTCGCCGACGAGGACCCCGCCGACCAGGCGGTCGTCGCGGACGACGACCTTGCGGTAGGTGCCGCGGGTGGCGTCGGTGAGCTGGACGACGTCGTCGCCCGGGAGCGCCTCGGTCTCGCCGAACGCGGCGAGGTCGAAGGGGCTGTCGTGCCCGTTCAGCGTGAGCCGGGTCAGGGAGCGGGTGCCGGTGTAGCGGGCGCTCGCGTCACCGGCGAGCAGTTCCGCGAGGGCGTCGGCCTGTTCCAGCGCGGGGGTGGCGAGCCCGTAGAGGACGCCGTCGTGCTGGGCGCAGTCGCCGATCGCGTGGACGGCCGGGTCGGAGGTGCGCAGCTCGTCGTCGACGACGACGCCCTTGCGGACGTCGAGGCCGGCGGCCTCGGCGAGACCCACCCGGGGGCGGACCCCGCAGGCGACGACCACGAGGTCCGCGTCGAGCGCGTACCCGTCGGCCATCTCCACGGAGCGGACGGCGCCGCCCACGCAGCGCACGTCCCGGACGCGGCACTCGGTGTGCACCTCGACGCCCAGGTCGGTCAGGTGCCGCTTGACGAGCTTCGAGGCGGCCGGGTCGAGCTGGCGCTCCATCAGCCGCTCGGACTGCTGGGCGAGGACGACCTGGGCGCCGCGCAGCGCGAGCGCACGGGCAGCGGAGACCCCGAGGAGCCCGCCGCCGATGACGACCGCCCGCGCCCCGGCCCGGACCGCCTTGGAAAGGCCCAGGCAGTCGTCCATGGTCCGGAAGGCGTGGACGCCCTCGGGCAGGACGTGGTCGGGGGTGAACAGCCCGCGCAGCGGCGGCAGAACCGGGTTGGATCCGGTGGCCAGCACCAGCCGGTCGTATGCGATCACCGAGCCGTCCGCCAGTACGACGGTCTTCCCGTCCCGGTCGATGCCGGTGACCCGGCCGCGCCGCAGCTCCGCGGGCGCCGGCAGGGCGATCACCTCGGGGCTGTAACGTCCGGCCAGCACCTCGGCGAGCAGCACCCGGTTGTAGGGCCGGTGCTCCTCCTCGCCGATCAGCAACGCGGGCGTGCCGAGCTCACCGAGCCGCCGGGCGAGCCGTACGCCCGCGAGGCCGGTGCCGATCACCACCACACGCTCATTCGAGGTCATGTCCTTGAGCGTGCGATGCCGGTGTTACCCGGCAGCATCACGTCTGTTTCCCACGGGGAACGCTGCCCTCAGCGGGGGCGGGGGGCGGGTGTGAGGCTTTCTGAGGTGCGGCGACGTGGGAGTGTGAGGGTTCCCGGGGTGCGGCGACGTGGGAGTGTGAGGGTTCCCGGGGTGCGGCAGACGACGGGCTGTGAGGGTTCCCGGCGTGCGGCAGACGACGGGCTGTGAGAGGGCGTCGCTCCGGCCTCGCATAAGGTCTCGATCATGCCCGACATATCCCTGACCGTGATCGTCCTGCTCTGCCTCGCGGCCCTCGCCGCCGGATGGATCGACGCCGTGGTCGGTGGCGGCGGGCTGCTGCTGTTGCCGGCGCTGCTGCTCGGACTGCCGGCCGGGACGCCCGCCGCACACGCGCTGGGCACCAACAAGGCGGTCGCGATCGTCGGTACGACGGGCGCGGCGGTGACGTATGCCCGCAAGGCTCCGGTGGATGTCCGCACCGCCGTCCGCATCGGACTGGCCGCCCTCGCCGGATCCTCCGCCGGGGCCTTCCTCGCGGCCGGGATGAGCACCGAGGTGCTCAAGCCGGTGATCATGGTGGTGCTACTCGGGGTCGCGGCCTTCGTGATCCTGCGGCCCGCCTTCGGTACGGCCCCCGCGACCGGCCCGGCCACCCGCCGCCAGATCCTCGCGGCGATCGGCCTCGCGGGCCTCGGCATCGGCTTCTACGACGGTCTGATCGGCCCCGGCACCGGCACGTTCCTGGTCCTCGCCCTGACCGCCCTCCTCCACCTCGACCTGGTCACCGCCTCCGCCACAGCCAAGATCGTCAACTGCTGCACCAACGCGGGCGCCCTCGCCACGTTCGCCTGGCAGGGCGCGGTCCTGTGGCAACTGGCCGCCCTGATGGCCGTGTTCAACCTCGTGGGCGGCACCCTGGGCGCCCACACCGCCCTGAAGAAGGGCAGCGGCTTCGTCCGCGTCGTGCTGCTGACGGTGGTGTTCGCGCTGGTGGCGAACATGGCGTACGAGCAGTGGGCGGCCTAGATGTGCTGTCCCGGAGCAGGTCGGCCACCGTCTCTCCGGCGGGGACGCCAAGGCGGGCGCCCACCCGGCCTCGACGGGGCATCCGCACCCGGATCAAGACCTGCAACCTCGATCCGGAGCGGTTCGTCCGGTCGAAGACCGCGGACAGAGACTCAGGACATCAGGCCTTCTTTGCGTGCCACGGGCTGCAGGATCCGGCTTGCACGTTCAGCTTCGGGTAACTGCCCCGGCAGGCCCTGAAGGTGACGTAGTACCCCTCGGTGAAGTCCTTGTTCTTCGCGCGCCATCCTGCTTCGACACCGTCAGGGTTCCAGATGCGTCCGGAGCGCACCTTCTCGCCGGTGGTGGGTACCTGCAAGTACCACTCGATGACGGCTGAGAGTCCATCCTCCCAGGTGTCCCTGACGCCGAACCAGTCACCGTCATGGTAGAAGCACGCCTGGGACCACGAATCGCCGGAGGTGCACATCGCACCCCTGTCCGGCCCTCCTGTGGAGGTAGCGCGTTCGTCCCCGTCCACCGCGGAGGCGCTGGTGATGGTCAGCATGGTGGCGGCAGCGATGCCGCCGATGACTGTAGCTATGCGCGATCTTGCTCTCATCCGCGAATCGTATGCCAAAGGTTCACGCTGCGGGCACTCCAAGTCGTAGGCCAGTGCCCGTGGTTGCTGTCGACGTCATGGCCGGAGAGGCGCGCTCCGGGAGCCCGATCGGCCCCGGCTACCCCTTACGCAGCTGTTCGGCCTGTGCTGATCCCACCTGGGTGGCGCGGTGCAGGTACCGCTCGATCACCGCGAGCTCCTCGTCGGTGAAGTCGTCGAGGACTCCCGCGAAGGCCCTGCCCGGCTCGTCCCACGCAGCGTCCGCCTCCGGGGCACGCCGCGCGGTGAGCGAGATCCGGCTCCTCCTGCGGTCCTGCGGGTCGGGCTTCCTCTCGACGAGCCCGGCTCGCTCCAGCCGGTCGACGAGTCGGGTGGCCGAACCGGAGGTCAGGCCGGTCAACCTGGCGATCTCACCCGTGGTGAGAGGTTCGGGTTCGAGGCCGAGCAGGCTGATGCACTGCAGGTCCGTCGGATGCAGCCCGAGGCGGTCCGCCATGGCCTGGTTGAAGAGGGCGTAGGCGGCATGCTGACGCCGGGCGGCCACGGTGACGCCCGCGAGCAGGTCCGCGCGATTCCGGTTTGACACGACTCGGCCTCCACCTTCAGTATCTGCGTCACGCATCATCTGCGTCACGCAGATGATGCGTGACGCAGATACTACCTCGTTGGAGAACACTGTGAGCACCTTGCCTGCTGAGCGGATGCGCGAGCTGTACGGCCGCTGGTCCGAGTTATGGCGCGGAGACTTCAGCCATGCCCCGGAGATCCTCGACCCCGACTTCGTCGTGCACCAGGCCCGGCCGGACGGCAGCGACTCGGAAGCGTCGAAGGGTCCCGCGCGACTGCTGCCCGAGATCGAGCAGACCATGGCGGCGTTCGGCGACATCACCATCACCGTGGACGTCGGGCCGATCGTCCAGGGCGACCTGATCGCGGCGAGGTGGACGATGCGCGCCCGCTACACGGGTGGCCTTGACCATGCGACGGCACCGGTCGGTACGCCGATCGCCTTCAGCGGCCACGACATCCTGCGCGTGTCCGGCGGCAAGTTCGCCGAGTACTGGACCTGCACCGACGTACTGGCCGGTCTCACGCAGCTCGGCGCCATCTCCGGCCCCAACGGCCCGGCCCGGCCGAACGCCTAGGCGGACACCCCCGGCCGCAGGCCGAGCAGCTCGATGATCCCGGTCCCGTCCTCCTCGCCGTGCCCCTGCGCGAGCCGCCGCTCCATCAGCTTCATGTACGGCGTCAGCAGCTCCGGGCTGACCCGCTGCTCCTCGGCGGTGCGCAGCAGCGTGGCGTTGCCCGCGACCTGCATCGCGAGGTTGGAGACGACGTTCCTGGTGTAGTCGCCGGTCTCCAGTTGATCGGCGGTCTGGTGCACGGCCGGTGCCATCGCGGTCAGCCACTCGGCGAGCAGTGGCGCGAATTCCTTCGGCGCGACGTCCTCTCGGCGGATCAGCGCGAAGGCGTGCGTGATGCCGGCGAACATGCCGGTCATCGCGCTGAGCAGCGCCACGTCGTGCAGCGCGGCGAAGCCCGCGTCGGCACCGACGTAGCGGGTGCGGGCCGGCACGGCGAGGGTGTCGCGATGCTCGGCGAAGAGCTCGGGCGAGCCGCTGTAGAAGACGTAGCCGCCGGACTCCGGGGCGCCGATCATCGGCGGTACGGCCATGATCCCGCCGTCCAGGAAACGGGCACCGCGCGCGGCCGCCCAGGAGGCGCGGCCACGGCCCTCGGCGGGGGAGCCCGTGGTGAGGTCCACCAGGTCCCGCCCCGCGAGGTCCGCCCCGTCGAGGGCCGCCTCCACCGAGGCGTCGTCGAGGAGGCAGACGACGACGAGCCGGTTCGCGGCCACCGCCTCCGCGGCGGTCCGGGCGACCGTGGCGCCCTCGGCGGCGAGGGCCTCGGCCCGCGCGGGTGTGCGGTTCCAGACGGTCACCTCGTGCCCGGCGTCGAGCCAGGCGCGGGCGAGGGCCGTGCCCATCGCGCCGGTGCCGAGGAGGGTCAGGGGAGCAGGGGAGTCAACTGGGTTGTCGGTCATGGCGTTTAGGCTCGTCGGAGGGGGCGGCCCGCTCAAGTACGCACTTAGAAGTGGGTGGTTACCCCGGGGGAAGGATGCAGGCAGAGGGAGGGGGAGGGGTGTCGGGTATGGCGACGGCGGGGCGGCCGGGGGCGTACGTCTGCGGGATCGACGCGGCGATGGACCTGATCGGCGGCAAGTGGAAGGTGTTGATCCTCTGGGCGCTGAACGAGCGGCCCCACCGCTTCGGCGAGCTGCGCCGGGAGCTGCCCGGCGTCACCGAGAAGGTGCTCGCCTCACATCTGCGGGAGTTGGAGTCCGACGGTCTCGTGCACCGCGAGGCGTACGACGAGGTGCCGCCCCGCGTCGAGTACTCGCTGACCCCCCGGGGCGTCTCGCTCAACGAGGCACTGGAACCACTGGGGGCATGGGGAAGGGCCAACGTCCTGGGCGGGTCACCGGCTGCCGGTCGGGAGGGCGCGCGAACACCGTGACGGCCCTGGCCCCCCGGGCCCCCTCCGGGCCGCGAGGGGCGTCGGACCCGAAGGGGGAGGGGTGCGCGGTACCGGCGACGGACAGCGGAGGGTGTCCGTCAGATCCCGTCGCCTCTCGCCCGGCGATGCAGGAGCCAGGTACCGCCCGCGGCGGCGACGGCGAGAGCCGCCACACCGGCCGCGGTCTGCACGGGGTCGGGGCCCAGGGCGCCGCCGACCCCCGTCTTCACACTCCCCCGGGGGCGCACCTGCTCTCGCACGGGCGTCAGCGTCACCACCAGGTCACCGGTGACCCGCCGGCCGCTCCCGGTGCACGTCGCTCTGATCTCGTACGTCCCCGGGTGCGCGCTCGGCGGCACCCTGAACCGCCCGGTCGCGTCCCGCACGTCCGCGCCCGGCGCCAGGCTGAGCGAACCGGCCCCGACCGCGCCGGCGTCGACCGTCGCCGTGCCGCCCTCCCCGCAGGCCGCGGTACGGACCGTGACCTGGTCGCCCGGCACGACCGAGGACGGGTGCACCCGCACGTCGTCGGCGGGCACGCCGTACGCGGGGGCGACGGAGAGTGCCACGGCGGTGACGGCGAGGGCGGTGCCGGTCAGCGGCCGGGCGGTACGTCGCATCGATGCTCCTTCGAGCCGTTCGGTCGTGCACCTGCCCTATCGAGGTAACGGGCAGCGAGCCGACCGCGCTTTCTGATGTACCGTCAGAATTGGGGTGAATGGGTGTCAGGGTGGATGGGCGCTACGGCCTCTTGAGGTGGTTTCTGCAGGTCACAGGCGTTCACTGGGCGGGGCGGGGAAAAACCCGGGAGACGCGTGTGAACGGGTGACCCGAGGGCGATCCGCGTCACGGCTTGACCTCAAGCATGGTTGAGGTACGAGGCTCTGCGGCATGAACACAACCGCTTCCCACGCAGCCACCGCTGCCCAGCAGTCCGCGACCGGCCCTCTCCGTGTGACCCTCGTCGTCGGCAGCAACCGCCACGGCCGCTTCGGCCCCGTCGTGGCCGACTGGCTCCTGAGCCGCCTCCGGGACCGGGACGACCTGGTCGCCGAGGTGGTGGACGTCGCCGACGTCGAACTGCCGACCTCCTTCGAACAGACCCCCGAGGCGACCGCCGCGCTGTCCGGCGTCACGCCGAAGCTGGCCGGGGCGGACGCCTTCGTGGTGCTCACGCCCGAGTACAACCACTCCTTCCCGGCGGGTCTGAAGAACCTCGTCGACTGGCACTACGGCGAGTGGCGGGCCAAGCCCGTCGCCCTCGTCTCCTACGGCGGACTGGCCGGCGGTCTGCGGGCCGTGGAACACCTCCGTCAGGTCTTCGCCGAACTCCACGCCGTGACCGTCCGCGACACCGTCTCCTTCCACAACGCCGGCGCCTCCTTCGACGACGAGGGCACCCTGCTGGACCCGACGGGCCCGAACGCCGCGGCGAAGGTCATGCTGGACCAACTGGTGTGGTGGGGCAGGGCGTTGCGGGAGGCCAGGGGGAGGTGGCCGTACGCGGGCTGACCCGCGGCCACCCTCCTGAAGCGGGCCGCTCGCCTCCGCGGCGCCCCGTCCTCACCTCCGCGGCGCTCCGTCCTCACCGCCGCGGCGCCCGTCCTCACCCCCGCGCCCGCCAGTCCCCGCCCGCGATCGGCCTGCCCCGGGTCCGGAGCCGGGCGGCGACGGCGGGCGCGGCCACGTACACCCAGGCCCGGACCGCCGCCCCGTCCGCGTCCCGTACGACCTTCCGCTCGACGCGTTCGTACAGGCTGCGCGGGTCGCCCGGCACGTACTCCTCCAGGCGGTCGAGCTCGGCGAGCAGCTCCGCGTACCTCTCCGGCCGCGCGGTCACCAGCTCCCCGCTGACCGCGTCGTCGCCCGGCTCCTCGACCGCGTACGGGTAGCCCGGCCCTTCGTACAGCACCGCCCCCACGAGCCGCCCCGGCTCCTCGGAGCGGGTGCGTCCGCGCAGGAAGAGGCCGTGATTCACCTCGCCGGGGCGGAGGGTTCCGTAGACGAAGAAGGGCAGGGTCACAGGAACGATTCTCCACCCTCACACACCTCCACACCGGGCCTCTGGACATGACATGTCCGGGCCGCATTAACTCGCGGTCAACATCAACTCCGCACCCGGTCGACCCCACGCGACCGGGTGTGCCCGTATGAGGAGACCGATGAGTCGGATACGTACCGTCCGGGGTTCCCGTCTCGGCATCGCCGGTGTGGCCGTCACCGGCACCGCCGCCCTGCTGGCAGCCACCCTCTCCCCGACCGCCCTGGCGGAGGACCTGCCGACCCGTGCCGACGCGATCGAGAGCGCCGGGACGGTCCTCACCGACCGGGCCGCGGAACTGGGCCTCACCTCGGCCCAGGAGACGAAGGTCCGGGACGTCGTCATCGACGAGGACGGCACCCGGCACGTCCGCTACGACCGCACCTACCACCGACTCCCCGTCCTCGGCGGCGACTTCGTCCTGCACCTGAACCCGGACGGCACGTACCGCGGCACCAGCCGGGCGACGAGGTCGGAACTCTCCCTCGCCACCGTCACCCCGAAGGTGACCGCCCCGAAGGCCGCCGACCTCGCGGCGAGCCTGCTGCGCGCCGCGCACCTCGGCGAGACCCTGAAGAAGCTGACCGCCAAGCCCCGGCTGGTCGTCGACGCCCTGCACGGCGCCCCGAAGCTGGCCTGGCAGACCGACGCGGTGGCGCACGACGAACTCGGCAACCCGGTCGGGCGCACCGTGCTGACCGACGCGACCACCGGCGACCGAATAGACGCCTGGGACACCCTGGAATCGGCCTCGGGCGACGGCAAGTCCCTCTACGGCGGCACGGTCCCGCTGGAGACGACGAAGTCCGGCTCGACGTACCAGTTGAAGGACGCGACGCGCGGCGGCACGTACACCGGCGACGCTGCGAACAAGACGGACCAGTGCCTGCTGACGATCTGCCTGACCCGCGCCCCCGCGACCGTGTTCACGGACACCGACAACCACTGGGCCTCGGGCGCGGCCACCGACCGCGCGACGGCGGCCGTGGACGCCCAGTACGGCACGGACGTCACCTGGGACTACTACAAGGACGTCCACGGCCGCAGCGGCATCGCCGGCGACGGCAAGGGCTCGTTCAACCGCGTCCACTACGGCAAGGCCTACAACAACGCCTTCTGGGACGACAACTGCTTCTGCATGACGTACGGCGACGGCGACGGGAAGGTGATGGGCCCGCTGGTCTCACTGGACGTCGCCGGGCACGAGATGTCCCACGGCGTGACGTCGAAGACGGCGGCGCTGACGTACTCGGGCGAGTCTGGCGGCCTGAACGAGGCCACGTCGGACATCTTCGGCACGCTGGTGGAGTTCCACGCGAACAACGCCGAGGACCCGGGTGACTGGCTGATCGGCGAGAAGGTCGTCCGCTCCGGCCTCGGCCGGGAGGCCCTGCGCTTCATGGACAAGCCGTCGAAGGACGGCAAGTCCGCCGACTGCTGGAGCGAGGAACTGGCCGACCTCGACGTGCACTACTCCTCGGGCGTCGGCAACCACTTCGCGTACCTGCTCGCGGAGGGCAGCGGCGACAAGACACTGAACGGCGTCAGTTACACCTCCCCCACCTGCGACGACTCCACGGTGACGGGCATCGGCCGGGCCAAGCTGGGCAAGATCTGGTACCGCGCCCTGACGGTCTACATGACGTCCTCGACCAACTACGCGGGCGCACGCACGGCCACCCTGAACGCGGCCGGGGACCTCTACGGCGGCGACAGCGCGGAGCGGAAGGCGGTGGCGGCGGCCTGGAGCGCGGTCGGTGTGAGCTGACATCCCTGACATTCCCCTTGTCGTGGAGTGCTCGTACAAAAGCAGTCCACGACAAGGGGCGCTCGTGTGGAGGTCTTCATCGCATCGCAAGTCCGCACGTTCGTCACCACCACGGAACAATCACCGGCCTCCATTGTGACGGCGATCGTGCCGCTGCCCATGATCGGCGGGCTTGAAGCGTTGTTCCAGGACTGTGGTGCTTTCGCGCCGATGGCTCAGCCCATGTACTTGAGCAGCAGCCCCGTCGCCACCAGCGCCAGGCATGCCAGGGCGAATCCGGCGATGCTCTTCGACAGCCTTGCCTGGCTCCTGCCTTGGAAGGCAAGCAGCGTTCCGATCGGGCAGCCGAGGAACACGGGCAGCACGTGCCAGCTCGCGTTCCCCTTCACCAGTCCGACCACTGCCATGGGCAGCAGAAAGGCAGAGATCCCGGCAGTGGACCAGAGCAGACGGTCCAGCCCTCTGTCGTCGGAGCCACCCAGCTGGAGGTCACCGAGCTCGTTCCGCATGGTCACACCGCCTTGTGATCGTATCCGCCCCCGACTTCGGGGAATCCCTGAACGGCGTCAACAGTGGTCCCCATGATCGCCGAGCTGGCGCCCAGAGCGAGTGTGAGGGCCATTGCCGTTTTCGTGAACTGGGCCGTCAGTTCGGCCCACTTCATCACCGCGAGCGTTGCCTGCGCAGCAGCCAGCGCCGCGCTCGCCGCCCCTCCCAAGAGGCCAACCCCCGTAGCAGAGGCAGCGAATGCGGCGGCCTGGAAGACCATGGCAGTGATGATCCTGTCGGCGATGAAGGCCAAACCGGCCTTGAGGACTTCGGCGAGCGCGAAGATGTAGTGGGCTACTTGGCCATAGTGCCCCTCGAGTGAGGAGAGGCCCTCCTCAATCGACCGAAGCTTGGTCTGGAACTCGTCGAAGTACGCCCAGGCCGCGTCGGCCGCATTGCCCTCCCAGCTGCCGGCCAGGACGTCGTTTCCCGACTTGATGTTGTCAGCGATAGCCCCACAGGCCTTCCCGAGGTTGGCCCAGGCCGTCCCGCAGTCGGTGTACGTGTCCCAGTCTCCGGTGACCCATTTCAACGCCTCACCGAACGGGTCGATACCCAGGAAGAGTTTGCAGCCCTCGTTGACGATCGCGGAAGGACTGCCGAAGTCCATGAACGTGCCGACGGTTTTGTGTACCGGAGCGAACGAGAACTCGCTCAGATGCCCTTCCAGGTAGTTTTTGTCCCCACCGACCGGTTTCAGCTCGTTTCCGGCGTCCCTGACGTCCTGGAAGGAGGCTCCACTGCCCGAACCCGCGTTTCCTGGAGCACGCTGCTTGGAGCCGGGGTAGGCGGCGTCCATACGGGCGGCCTCGTCGCTGTCGGTATCACGGTAGTAGGCGGCAACCTTGGCCAGTTCGCCTGAGGCGGAGTCGAGGATGCCGCGCACCTTCGTCAGGAGCGTCTCTCCGTCACTGACGTACTTCTCGTGCTCGCTGGTGCACATCTCCCAGAACTCGGACACCAGCCCCTTGTCGACCGTGGCCTGTTTCAGGTAGCCGATGCACTGTTGAACGTCCTCAGTGGCCCGCTTGAGGAGATTGCCGTACGAATCGAGATCGGCTGATTCCACTCGAAATGACACGTCTTACCTTTTCCTTCCCCGTGAAGGCACCCGACCTGCCGCCGCCTCCGGGCATGTCAGCAGACGCCTGGATCCCGTGCCTTGTCGCCCCGCACCCCGCTCAGTACGCCGACCAACCACGCCCACTGTGCCGCCCCGACCGGCCGCTGTCCGCCTCACGCCTCTCGGCCTCGATCTCGCGGCGTTCCTCGTCAATCAACTGCCGCCCATGCTCGGCAAGTTCCTCCCGCTCGCGGTCGGACATGGATTCCCAGTCACGCCGGAAGGACTCGGTCTTGTCGATGAGTTCCCCGCCGTACGCGCCCTGCGAGACCGCCTCGCGCAGCCCCATTCTCCCGGAGAGCACTTCCCGCGCCATCTCCTGCAGGGCCTGGCCTGCGCCACCGTCAGAGAGTTGCTGCAACGCCTTGCGCAGAAGCCGTGCCTCGGCCTGGCTCCCGGCGATGTCGAGGAACTCCTCGTCCCCCACCTGGCGCTCCGACGGCCCACTCGTGTCGCCCCTGCCGCTCAAGCGTGCCCCCTCGGTATCCGCGGACCGGTTCTCGCGCCTATCAGCCTATCTATGCTCTTCATCCCGCCCGCAGCGACGTGGGGGGGCGGTGGCCACTAGATCGGCTTGTTCGTGGTGCTCGGTTTACTCAGCTTGGCGTCTACCTCGCCTGCGCCCGACCTGCTGGTGTGCGGTTTTCTACGAATGCCTTTTTGACGCTTTCCGGTTCGTAGCACCGCCACCAACAGGCCGCAGGAGGTCTCGAGCGCCACCGGGGCAGCGTCTTCACCGACCGGTCCGCACACAGTACGCCCGCGCTGACGCGCGCCCTTCGAGCTCACGGACGTGGTTCCCCGTACCCACGCCGGTGCTCGACCATCGGCGACAGCTCGACAGCCATTGGGAGGACAGCCTTGATCTACTGCGGTATCGACTGGGCAGAGAAGACGCACGATGTCGTCTTGGCCGACGACGAAGGCGAGTTACTCGACAAGCGGCACATCACCGACGACGCGGCCGACTACAGGATTCTGCTCGACCCGCCAGCGCCACCGAATACCGGATTAGGGAGGCGACGTCGTAGCCGGAGTGCATGACCATCCAGATCTCCGGATCACCCGACCGCCACCGTTGGGCCTGGATCACCTCTCGACTACATCGCACAGTTGGGTGACGGTGACAGTGGCCGCGTCGTCCGTACTATCCGACCGCTCTGGCCGCCGTCGAGCGCTGGAAGAACGGTCTCTGCCGTCCCGAGGCTTACGAACTCCTCAAAGCTGCCCCCACCCCTGCCAAGGCCGCCCGGCCAACCCGCGCCCAGGTGCAGGAAGCGCTCAAGCGCGCCGGCCGAAAGCGCGGCATCGTAGCCGAAGCCGAGAGGCTCCGCTAAGTCCCCCGCGCCGACTGTGCCCACCAGCCACCGCTCGTCGAGGACGCCCTTGGGCAACAGATGCTCGCACTGCTCATCCGGCTTTCGGCCGCCTGCACCGCCGCTGGCGACCTGGCACCTTCCCCCGAGGGAAGCGTCACCGCACAGGCAGCAGCGGTCTGAGCCACCAGGGTGCGCTACCGGACAACACAGATGTCTGGCAGCACCGAGGTCTCCGCGCCTTCCCGGGCCAGAACTTGCTGAGCCGGCCCGCGGGCCTGACCCCAACCAACGTCGCTGATCAGAGCCTCTGTCGTCCACCGATCGGGTGACTCATCGCGAGTCATCTCATCGAAGATCGAATCGATAATCCGCAGATCAGGTAGTGCACCACGGCTGAGGAGTCCCTCTTCCACGAGGCGCTCGGCCATGCGGAACACGTCACGTACTCACCCGCTCGGTAAGGCCGAGGCCGACTGGGAACGGGTGCCCCAACCCGCACGAGGAACTGCCCATCCTGCAGCGCACGTTGAACCGCCTGAAGGTCGAGCGCCTGCCGGGTGACCGCAAGACGGTCAAACGCGCCGAGTCGATCAAGGAACACCAAGCCCGACGACGTTGAACGCCAAGCTAAGGCCGCACCGCCTCCAGCCGCACCGCGCACGTCTTGAACTCCGGCATCCGGGAGGTCGGGTCGAGCGCCGGGTTGGTGAGGGAGTTGGCGCGGCCCTCGCCCGGCCAGTGGAACGGCATGAAGACGGTGTCGGGCCGGATGGCGCTCGTGATCCGGGCGGGCGCCACGGCCCGGCCCCGCCGGGACACGACGGCGACCGGGTCGCCCTCGGCCGCCCCGAGCCGGGCCGCCAGCCGCGGATGCAGTTCCACGAACGGCCCGGGCGCCGCGGCGCTGAGCTCCGCCACCCGCCGGGTCTGCGCCCCGGACTGGTACTGCGACACGACCCGCCCGGTGGTGAGCAGCACCGGGTACTCGTCGTCGGGTTCCTCGGCGGTCGCACGGTGCGAGACGGGGACGAACCGGGCCCGGCCGTCGGGGGTGGCGAAACGGTCCAGGAAGAGGCGGGGGGTGCCGGGGTGCGCCTGCTCCCTCGTGTCACCCGGGTGTGACGACTCCACCGCCGGACACGGCCAGAACACCCCGTCCTCCTCCACCAGCCTCCGGTACGTGATCCCCGAGTAGTCCGCCACCCCGCCCGCGCTCGCCCGGCGGAGTTCCTCGAAGACCTCCTCCGGGCCGGTCGGGAAGCCCTTCTCCACGCCCAGTCGCGCGGCCAGTTCGTGCAGGACCTCCAGGTCGCTGCGGACGCCGTCGGGCGGCGTGACGGCCTGGCGGCGGAGCAGGACGCGGCCCTCCAGGCTGGTCATCGTGCCCGTCTCCTCCGCCCACTGCGTGACCGGCAGGACCACGTCGGCGAGTTCCGCCGTCTCCGACAGCACCACGTCACAGACGGCCAGGAAGTCCAGCGACCTGATGCGCTCCTCGACATGGGCGGCACGGGGCGCCGACACCACCGGATTGGACGCCATCAGCAGCAGGGAGCGGATGTCCGTGCCCAGCGCGTCCAGCAGCTCGTAGGCACTGCGGCCAGGGCCAGGCAGCGAGTCCGGGTCCACGCCCCACACCTCGGCGACATGCGCACGCGCCGCCGGGTCGTCGAGCTTGCGGTAGCCCGGCAACTGGTCGGCCTTCTGCCCGTGTTCGCGCCCGCCCTGTCCGTTGCCCTGCCCGGTCAGGCAGCCGTACCCGGACAGCGGACGGCCCGCCCGGCCGGTGGCGAGGCACAGGTTGATCCAGGCGCCCACCGTGTCCGTGCCCTTGGACTGCTGCTCGGGCCCGCGGGCGGTGAGCACCATCGCCGACTCCGGCTCGCAGAACAGCCGTACGGTCTCCCGGAGCTGGGGGACGGACACCCCGGTGATCCGCTCCACGTACTCCGGCCAGTGCGCCATCGCGGCGGCCCGGGCGTCCTCCCAGCCCACGGTCCGCTCCTGGACGTACTCCTCGTCCACCCGCCCCTCGGCGATCACCAGGTGCAGCAGGCCCAGCGCGAGGGCCAGGTCCGTGCCCGGCCGGGGCGCCAGGTGCAGGTCCGCCTGCTCGGCGGTCTTCGTGCGGCGCGGGTCGATGACGACGAGCGTGCCGCCGTTCTCCTTCAGCTCGGTGAGGAACCGCAGGGACGGCGGCATGGTCTCCGCGAGGTTCGAGCCGACCAGGATCACGCAGCCGGTCTTCGGGATGTCCTCCAGCGGGAACGGCAGCCCGCGGTCCAGTCCGAAGGCCTTGATGCCGGCCGCCGCGGCCGACGACATGCAGAAACGGCCGTTGTAGTCGATCTGGGACGTGCCGAGTACGACCCGTGCGAACTTGCCGAGCGTGTACGCCTTCTCGTTCGTCAGACCACCGCCGCCGAACACTCCGACCCCGTCCGGCCCGTACTCGGCACGCGTCCGGCGCAGCTCTCCGGCGATCCGGTCCAGCGCCTCGTCCCAGGAGGCCGGCACCAGCGCGCCGCTCTCGTCCCGCACCAACGGCGAGGTCAGGCGGACGTTCCGCGCGAGCACCGCCCCCGCCGTACGGCCCTTGCCGCACAGCGCCCCCCGGTTCACCGGGAAGTCGGTCCGCTCGCTCACCTCGACGGTCCCGTCCGGCGCGGGCGTCAGGTTCATCCCGCACTGCAGGGCACAGTACGGACAGTGCGTGGGCGTGGCGGTGTTCTGCATGCCGTTCAGCGTGCTTCGGCCGTGTTACGTGCGCGACGGTTCCCTGTTACGCGGCCGGGACGGGGACCTCCCCGCCGTCGCCCCGCCCGCGTGAGGCACAGGCCTGGCCACCTTCAGGTCGTCACCGACCGGCACGCACGTTGCCCTTGTGACGGAGAACGTCACATGTGGCTCATTGCGTTCCTTTCTTGGCCGATCCGGCCTAGTTGAGTGTTGAAGCAGTAGCACTACGCTCTCGCTACGCGCAGCGCTCGCACGACTCCGCACGGCGTTCGACACCCGGGCATGCCCGCCGCTCACGGCTGCATCCACCGCGGCTCCACCGCTGTGGCAATCCGACCCTCGAAACAGCCAGGAGGCCACCCGATCATGCCTCTGCGCCATCTGACCCCCCATGACCAGCACCTCTTCCGGCAGTACGGCCGGGGCCCCATCGTCCCCGTCCCCGACCCCCTCCTGCACCACGCCGTCACCCGGCACGCCGCGGCCGCCCCGCACGCCGTGGCCGCCGAACACGAGGGCGCCCGCATCACCTACGCCGAGCTCGACCGGTACGCCGACGCCCTCGCCGCCCGCCTGGTCCGCGAGGGCGTACGGCCCGGCGACCACGTCGGCCTGTTCGTCCGCCGCTCGATCCCGATGCTGGTCGGCCTGCTCGGCATCCTGAAGGCCGGCGCCGCCTACGTCCCGCAGGACATCGGCCTCGCGCCCCCGGCCCAGCTCACCCACGTCGTCCGCACCGCCCGGACCCGGATCGTCCTCACCACCACCGAACACGCCCACCGCGTCCCGCTCCCGGACGGCCACACCCTGATCCCGCTCGACGAACCCCTGCCGTACGCCCCGGCCCCGCGCCCGCGCGTCACCGGCGACGACGGCGCCTACGTCCTGTTCACCTCCGGCACCACCGGCCGCCCGAACGGCGTGAAGGTCACCCACCGCAACGTCGCCAACCTGCTGCTCACCGAGCCGGGCGGCCTCGGCGTCCGTCCCGGCGACCGTGTCGCCCAGCTCCTCAACATCGCCTTCGACATGGCCGCCTGGGAGATCCTCGGCTGCCTCACGCACGGCGGCACCCTCGTCATCCGCGGCAAGGACATCGCGGCGGCGGCCCGCACCGCCGACGTGCTGATCGCCACCCCGACCGTGCTGTCCGGCCTCGACCCCGCCGCCTGCCCACGGGTGCGCACGGTCGCCGTGGCGGGGGAGCCCTGCCCGCGCCCGCTGGCCGACCGCTGGGCGCGGCAGGCCGCCTTCCACAACTGCTGCGGCCCCACGGAGACGACCATCGTCAACACGATGAGCCGCCACGACCCGTCGGCCCCGCTGCTCACCATCGGCCGCCCGACCCCCAACAACACGGTCTACGTACTCGACGCCGACCGCCGCCCCCTGCCCATCGGCGAGACCGGCGAGATGTGGGCGGGCGGCGACTGCGTCTCCGCGGGCTACCTCGGTGACGACGCCCTCAACGCCGAGCGCTACGCCCCCGACCCGTTCCTCGGCGGCGACCGCCGCATGTTCCGCACCCGGGACCTCGGCCGTTGGACCCCCGACGGCGAACTGGAGCACCTCGGCCGCACCGACGACCAGGTCAAGGTGCGCGGCTTCCGCGTCGAACTGGACGCCGTCTCCTCGATCCTGGAGTCCGCCGCCGGCTGCACCCGCGCCGTCACCCTGAAACGCGACGCCCGCACCCTGGTGTCCTTCGTCTGCCCGGCGGACGTCGACCCGGACGCCGCCCGCCGCGCGGTCGCGGACGCCCTGCCGTACTACTGCGTCCCGGAACAGGTCCTGCCGCTCGCCCTCCTGCCCGAGACCGATCGCGGCAAGGTCGACAAGCGGGCGCTGCTGGGGATGCTGGAGCACCGTGTGGCGGTGGCCCGATGACCACGTCCCCACCCCGGGCACACCAGGACTCCGGTGAACTCCCGCCGCTCCTCCCGGCCCTGCGCCGCCTGCCCAAGCACCCCCGCCTGATGCACTACAACCGCCTCGCGGCCCTGGTGCTCCTGGCCAACGCGGCCTTCCTGTGGGCCGCCTGGCCCCTGGCCGCGCCCACCCTCGGGCACGCCGCCCTCGCCAACCTCGCCCTCGCCGTCCTCGTACGCCAGCAGTACGTCATCAACCTCCTCTTCCGGCTGGCGACGTCGGCCCCGACGACCTGGCCACTGAAGATCCGCTGGACGCTCGCCAAGGTGTACCACTTCGGCGGGCTGCACGTGGGCGGGGCACTGGCGGGAACGGCCTGGTTCCTGGCGCTGACGATCACGGCGCCGAACGGCCCCGCCACGGCCGTCGGCTGGGCCCTGGTGGGCCTCCTCACGATCGTCGTCGCCACCGCCCTGCCCCCCTTCCGTTCCCGCCACCACGACCACTTCGAGAAGATCCACCGCTTCGGGGGCTGGACCGCCCTGGTCCTGTTCTGGACGCACACGCTGCTGTCGTCACCGGGCCCCGCCGAGGTCGGCGTGCTCGCGGTGGTCACCTTCAGCGTCGCCCTGCCCTGGCTGCGGCTGCGCAAGGTGGACGTACGCCTCGAACGCCCCTCCTCCCACGTCGTGCTGGCCCGCTTCGACCACGGCGAGACCCCGTTCGCCGGCTCCTCCACCGCGATCAGCCGCAGCCCGCTGACGGAATGGCACTCGTTCGCCAACGTCCCCACCCCCGGCGAGCCCGGCTTCCGGCTCACCATCTCCCGGGCCGGTGACTGGACCGGCGCCTTCATCGACGACCTGCCCGAGCGGGTGTGGGTGAAGGGCATCACCACGGCCGGCGTCGCCAACATCGAGGTCCTGTTCCGCAAGGTGGTCTACGTGGCGACCGGCAGCGGCATCGGCCCCTGCCTGCCCCACCTGCTCGCCGCCGAGGTCCCCTCCCGCCTGGTCTGGGCGACCCGCGACCCCCGGGCCACCTACGGAGACGCACTCGTCGACGAGATCCTCGCCGTCCAGCCGCACGCCCTGGTCTGGGACACCTCCCGGCACGGCAAGCCCGACATGGTGCGCCTCGCCCACGACGCGTACCGCGACTTCGGCGCGGAGGCGGTCATCTGCATCTCCAACAAGCGGCTGACCTGGCAGGTGGTGCACGGCCTGGAACAGCGCGGCATCCCGGCGTACGGCGCGATCTGGGACTCGTGACCCCACCGAAGAAGAAGGCAGGGAGAAGGCAGAGGAGAGGCAGAGGAGAAGGCAGATGAACAACCTGAAGATCGAGCGGCACGGCCGGGTGGTGACCGTGCGCCTGCACCGCCCCCACGTCCGCAACGCGCTCAGCGGTGAGCTGCTCACCGAACTCCTGGACGTGCTGCGTCCCCTGGACTCGGACCCCGAGTGCGGCTGCTTCGTCGTCACCGGCTCGGAGCAGGTCTTCTCGGCGGGCGCCGACATCAAGGAGATGGCCGGGAAGTCGGCCGTCGACATGGCGGCCGAGGACTACTTCGCCGCCTGGGAGGAGTTCGCGGACCTCCGCACCCCGAAGATCGCCGCTGTCAACGGCCTCGCTCTCGGCGGCGGTTGTGAGCTGGCGATGATGTGCGACCTGGTCGTCGCGGGGGAGTCGGCGGTCTTCGGCCAGCCCGAGATCACACTGGGCGTGATCCCCGGCATCGGCGGCACCCAGCGGCTGACCCGTCTGGTCGGCCGGGCGAAGGCGATGGACCTGATCCTCACCGGCCGCAGCATGGACGCACGGGAGGCCGGAAGCTGCGGTCTCGTCTCCCGAGTGGTCCCCGACGACCGGGTCCTGCCCGAGGCCCTCGAGGCGGCGGCGACGATCGCCTCGTACGGCCGCCAGGCGGTCAGAGCGGCCCGCGAGTGCGTGGACCGGGCCCTGGAGACCGGCCTGCGGGACGGCATCCGCTTCGAACGGCGGGTGTTCCACGCCCTGTTCACCACCGACGACCAGAAGGAGGGGATGACGGCGTTCCTGCACAAGCGCGCCCCGCGCTTCAACGGACGCTGACACCAGGGGCCGGGGCCGTGCCCAGGTCAGGGCACGGCCCCGGTGCCCCCCGACCCCGTCGTGGCGAGCGCCCGCTCCACGCCCGGCTCCCGGGGCCCGAGGAACCGGGGATCCGGACGGAACACGGCGTCCATCGCCGCCTTCCCGGCGGCGAGGATCTCCCGGGCACCCCCGTAGTACCAGGTCACGTCGTGCACGGCGTCCACACCCACCCCGTACGACTCCACCCCCGCGGCCTGGCACAGGGCCACCGCCCGCCGGATGTGGAACCCCTGGCTGATCAGCACCGCCTCGTCCACACCGAAGATCTTCTTCGCGCGCACGCAGGAGTCCCAGGTGTCGAACCCGGCGTAGTCACTGACGATCCGCCCGTCGGGCACCCCGTGCCGCGTCAGATATCCGCGCATCGCGTCCGGCTCGTCGTAGTCCTCGCGGCTGTTGTCCCCGGTCACGAGCACCACCTCGACCCGCCCCTCCCGGTACAGCCCGGCCGCCGCGTCCAGCCGGTGCGCGAGGTACGGCGACGGCTCCCCGTCCCACAGCCCGGCACCGAACACCACGGCGACATCGGTACGCGGCACGTCCGCCGCCGTCCGCAGCCGATCACCCGCCACCGTGTACATCCAGGTCGCCGGGAGCAGCGCGAGCACACACCCCGCCATCACGGCCTGCACCAGCCGCCGCTGCCCCCGACGGGTACGCGGCAACCGGGGTCTGCGCAACGTCGGACGACGCATCGAACGGTCCCTCCCCAGGTCGGTCCCTCGACAGTCAGGGACGTCCAGCCGGGCCGGCCGGTTCATTCCCTTCACGGAAATCGCAGGTCAAAGTGGCTCACCCCCCTCTGTCCCGGATCGTGAACCGCCGGAAAACACCCGTGACGCCCATGCAACGGGAAGGCAACGTGGCGCCGCGACCATCGGTGCATGACCAGCAAGCTCAGCCTCGTCCCGCCGCCCGCCACGCGCCGCCCGCCCCGGCCCGCCCTCGTCGTCGTGGCGCACGGCAGCCGCGACCCACGCGCGCTGAGCACGGTCCGCGCACTCCTCGACCGGGTCCGCGCCCTGCGCCCCGACGTGCCGGTGCACCTCGGCCACATCGAACTGAACGCCCCCCTGCTCCCCGACACGCTGGCCACCCTCGGCGACACCGAAGCGGTCCTCGTCCCGCTCCTCCTCAGCCGTGGCTACCACGTCAAGCAGGACATCCCCGAGATGGCGGCGGCGTCCCCGGCCCACACGCACCTGGCGGCCCCCCTGGGCCCGCACCCGCTCCTGGTGGACGCCCTCCAGGCCCGTCTCACGGAGGCGGGCTGGGGCGGCACCCCCCGCCGCGACAGCGCGGTCGTCCTCGCCGCGGCCGGCTCCCGCGACCCGGACGCCAAGACGGACACCGCCCGCACGGCCCACCTCCTCGCCGCCCGCCTGGGCGTCCCCGTCATCCCCGCCTACGCCTCCGCCGCCGCCCCCACGGTCCAGGACGCGGTCCGCACCCTCCTGGCAAGGGGCCGCCGCCACATAGCCGTCGCCTCCTACTTCACCGCCCCCGGCCGCTTCGCCACGGAGTGCGCCCAGGCGGCCCCTTGGATCGCCGCGGCCCCCCTCGGCACCCACCCGTCGATGGCCCACCTCCTCCTGCACCGCTACGACGAGACACTGGCGAGGGCGGCCGCCGTACAGGAACTGGCTTCGGCCTGAAAAGGGACAGCTGGGCCATGCCCCAAAAGGGGCGCGGGGAACTGCGCGACCAGCCACACACAACCCGCACCCGCCACACACCCGAACCCGGCAGACGCTCAAGCGCACACCACCCCCATGCCCGTACTGTCGACACATGGCAGGCACCGCGACGAACCCCCCGGCCTACGACCCGACGTCAGTCGACCGCTGGGCCCCGGAACCCGACAAACGCCCCGGCCGCACCGCCTTCCAGCGCGACCGGGCCCGAGTCCTGCACTCCGCCGCCCTACGACGCCTCGCCGGCAAGACCCAAGTCGTCACGCCCGGCACCAGGGGCCCCGCCTGGGACGCCAGCCCCCGCACCCGTCTCACCCACTCCCTCGAATGCGCCCAGGTCGGCCGCGAACTGGGCGCGGCCCTCGGCTGCGACCCCGACCTCGTCGAAGCCGCCTGCCTCTCCCACGACCTGGGCCACCCGCCCTTCGGGCACAACGGCGAACAGGCCCTCAACGAGTTCGCGGCGGACTGCGGCGGCTTCGAGGGCAACGCCCAGTCCCTCAGACTCCTCACCCGCATCGAACCCAAACGGTTCACCCCCGAGGGCTCCGTCGGCCTCAACCTCACCCGCGCCGCCCTCGACGCCGCCACCAAGTACCCCTGGCCCCGTGGCGCCCACCCCACCGACCCGGCGTCGAACAAGTTCGGCGTCTACGAGGACGACCGGCCCGTCTTCGACTGGGTCCGCAAGGACGCCCCCGGCACCCGCACCTGCTTCGAGGCCCAGGTGATGGACTGGTCCGACGACGTCGCCTACTCGGTGCACGACGTGGAGGACGGCCTGCACGCCGGCCACATCGACCCGAACTGCCTGCACGCCGACGCCGAACGCCAGGACGTCTTCCAGGTCGCCCTCGGCCGCTACGTCCCCGCCGACACCGACCCCGCCGAACTCGCCGAGGCCCTCGACCGGCTCCTCACCCAGGAGTGGTGGCCGCACGGCTACGACGGCACCGCCGTCGCCCAGGCCCGGCTGAAGGACGCCACCAGCCAGCTCATCGGCCGGTTCTGCCTGGCCGCCGAGACCGCGACCCGCACCGCGTACGGCGCCGGGCGGCTCACCCGGTACGCGGCCGAACTGGTCGTCCCGCGCGAGACCCGGATGGAGTGCGCCGTCCTCAAGGCCGTCGCCGACCGCTACGTCATGCAGCGCGCCGAGCAGGAACGCCTGCGCGCGGACCAGCGCGTCGTCGTCGCCGAACTGGCCGAGGCGCTCACCGCCCGCGCCCCGGACGGCCTGGACCCGCAGTTCCGCGCCCTGTTCGACCGGGCGCCGGACGACCGGGCACGCAAACGGGTGATCGTCGACCAGATCGCCTCCCTCACCGACACCTCGGCCCGTTCGCTTCACGCCCGGCTGACGGGGCACGCATGAGACTGGCGGAAAACCGGAAACCGGCACGCGCATGTGACCCTCGAATGTGACACTCCGTGGCCTGATCGGGTCACTCCCTCTTCCCGCATCACGCTCCGTGCGGGACGCTCGCAAGTGGCGACACCGGCTGTGTTCACTGGGGAGACACCCCCCAGACCCCCGTAGGAGGCATCAAGTGGTCGACGCGGATCAGACATTCGTCATCGTCGGAGGCGGACTGGCCGGCGCCAAGGCGGCCGAGACGCTCCGGGCGGAGGGCTTCACCGGCCGCGTGATACTGATCTGCGACGAGCGTGACCACCCGTACGAGCGTCCGCCGCTGTCCAAGGGCTACCTCCTCGGCAAGGAGGAACGCGACAGCGTCTTCGTGCACGAGCCGGCCTGGTACGCGGCCAACGACATCGAGCTCCACCTCGGCCAGACCGTCGACGCCATCGACCGCACGGCGAAGACGGTCCGCTTCAGCGAGGACGGCACGGTCGTCCGCTACGACAAGCTGCTCCTGGCGACCGGCGCCGAGCCCCGCCGCCTCGACATCCCGGGCACGGACCTGGCCGGCGTCCACCACCTGCGCCGCCTCGCCCACGCCGAGCGCCTCAAACAGGTCCTGACCAGCCTCGGCCGGGACAACGGCCACCTGGTGATCGCGGGCGCCGGCTGGATCGGCCTGGAGGTCGCGGCGGCGGCCCGCGAGTACGGCGCGGAGGTCACGGTCGTCGAGCACGGCCCGACCCCGCTGCACGGCGTGCTGGGTCCGGAACTCGGCGGGCTCTTCGCCGAACTGCACCGTGAACACGGGGTGCGCTTCCACTTCGGCAGGCGGCTGACGGAGATCGTCGGACAGGACGGCATGGTCCTCGCGGCCCGCGCCGACGACGGCGAGGAGTACCCGGCGCACGACGTCCTGGCCGCGATCGGCGCGGCCCCGCGCACCCACCTCGCGGAGGCGGCCGGCCTGGAGATCGCCGACCGGGCGCACGGCGGCGGCATCGTCGTCGACGAGCGGCTGCGCACCTCCGACCCCGACATCTACGCGGCCGGCGACGCGGCCTCCTTCCATCACGCCCTCTTCGAGACGAGCCTGCGGGTCGAGCACTGGGCCAACGCGCTGAACGGCGGCCCGGCGGCCGCCCGCGCCATGCTGGACCAGGACGTGACGTACGACCGGGTCCCCTACTTCTTCTCCGACCAGTACGACCTGGGCATGGAGTACTCCGGCTGGGCGCCCCCGGGCAGCTACGACCAGGTCGTGATCCGCGGCGACGCCGGGAAACGCGAGTTCATCGCCTTCTGGGTGAAGGACGGCCGGGTCCTCGCGGGGATGAACGTGAACGTGTGGGATGTCACAGACAAGATCCAGCACCTGGTCCGCAGCAAGGCCCAGGTGAATACGGAGAACCTCGCGGATCCCCACATCCCGCTCGAAAACCTCGCACCGTGAGTGTCGGTGCGCCCGCTTAGAATTCACGCGTGGCAGGACGGATCAACGACGAGGACGTGAAGGCGGTACGGGACGCTGTCCCGATCGACGCCGTGGTGTCCGAGTACCTCCAGCTGCGCAACGCGGGCGGCGGGAACCTCAAGGGTCTCTGCCCGTTCCACGACGAGAAGTCGCCCTCCTTCCAGGTCAGCCCCAGCAAGGGACTGTTCCACTGCTTCGGCTGCCAGGAGGGCGGCGACACCATCACGTTCGTGATGAAGATCGACCACCTCTCCTTCTCGGAGGCGGTCGAGCGCCTGGCCGGGCAGGCGGGCATCACCCTGCGCTACGAGGAGGGCGGGTACAACCCCTCCCACCAGCGCGGCGAACGGATCCGCCTGGTCGAGGCCCACAAGATCGCCGCGGAGTGGTACGCGGAACAGCTCGCGACCTCCGCCGAGGCCGACACCGGCCGGGTCTTCCTCGCCGAGCGCGGCTTCGACCAGGCCGCCGCCCAGCACTTCTCCGTCGGCTACAGCCCCCAGGGCTGGGACCACCTCACCCGCTACCTGCGCGGCAAGGGCTTCACCGACAAGGAACTGCTCCTCTCCGGCCTCGCCCAGGAGGGCCGCCGCGGCCCCATCGACCGCTTCCGCGGCCGCCTGATGTGGCCCATCCGCGACATCGGCGGCGACGTCGTCGGCTTCGGCGCCCGCAAGCTGTACGAGGCGGACAACGGCCCCAAGTACCTCAACACGCCCGAGACGGCGATCTACAGGAAGTCCCAGGTCCTCTACGGCATCGACCTGGCGAAGAAGGACATCGCCAAGGCGTCCCGCGCGGTCGTCGTCGAGGGCTACACGGACGTCATGGCCTGCCACCTCGCCGGCGTCACGACAGCCATCGCCACCTGCGGCACCGCCTTCGGCGGCGAGCACATCAAGATCCTCCGCCGGCTGCTCATGGACAACGGCTCGGCCCGGGTCATCTTCACCTTCGACGGTGACGCGGCCGGCCAGAAGGCGGCCCTGCGCGCCTTCGAGGACGACCAGAAGTTCGCCGCCGAGACGTACATCGCCATCGCCCCGGACGGCATGGACCCCTGCGACCTGCGCCTCGCCAAGGGCGACGAGGCCGTCGCCGACCTGGTCGAACCCCGCACCCCGCTCTTCGAGTTCGCCCTGCGCCAGATCGTGAGCCGCTACGACCTCGACACCCCGGCGGGCCGCGCCGCCGCCCTGGACGAGGCGGCCCCGATCGTCGCCCGCATCAAGAACAGCGGCGCCCAGCACGAGGTCGCCGTCGAGCTCGCCGGCATGCTCGGCATCCTCGACACCCAGTTCGTGGTCAAGCGCGTGGCCCAACTGGCCCGCTGGGCCCGCGAACGCGGCGGCAAGGGCCCCGCCCCGGACCGGCACCAGCACGCGTCACAGCAGTACGCCGCCGCCCAGCCGTCCGCCGCCCCCCGCGGCCCGGCCCTCAACCTCCGCAACCCCGTCTACGCCACCGAACGCGAACTCCTCAAACTCGCCCTCCAGCGCCCCGAGCTGGTCTCCCCGGCCTTCGACGCGTACGGCGTCGACGAGTTCACCGCCCCGCCCTACGCCGCCGTACGCCAGGCCATCATGGACGCGGGCGGCGCCGAGCTGGGCGTCCAGGACCCCCAGGACTACCTGGTCAAGGTCCGCGAGGCCGCCCCGGACGACATGGTCCGCGCCATGGTGACGGAACTGGCCGTCGAGGCGATCCTGCTCCGCCGGGCGGTCGACGAGGCCTACGCGGGCGCCCAGTTGGTCACCGTCCGCCGCCGCGCCGTCGAACGCCGCATCCGCGACATCCAGAGCCAGCTCACCCGTCTCGGCACCCACGGCGACCCGGCCCAGCTGGCCGCCGTACAGAACGAGCTCTGGGTCCTCCAGCAGTACGACCAGAGCCTCCGCGTCCACGGCGCCGCCGCGCTCTGACGTCACCGCCCGGTCACGGACCGGGCGCAAAAAGTCATCGCACGCCCCTCGTGGGGACTGTGTGTCTTACCCCACACTGGGTTGCGGTGCCTGAGTCCTCGGAGCGCGGCCGATCCGTCACCGGCGGATCCCGGACCCCCGCGGTTCCGCTCATCGCGTACGGGACGGACAGCGGCGAGGCCGCCCACTCCGCTCCCGAAGTACCGCTGTCGCCCGCCCTGGCAGCGATCATCCTGGAGGTCGCCCCCGTGCAGACCCAGACCCTCACCCAGACCGACGTCAGTGCTGCGGTCGGCGCCGACGGCCCCGCACCGGACGCGGAGGCCGACGTCCTCTCCGCGGTTCCCGCGCAGAGCCGCCTGGCGCTCCACCCCGAGACCCGACCGGAGCCGGAGCCGGAGGAGCCGCCGGCCGAGGCCGTCACGGCGGACGAGGTCGCCGAGGTCGCCGAAACCGTCGTACCGCCGCCGGCCCGGACCGAGACCGGCGGCCCCTCCTCGGACCTGTTCCGCCAGTACCTGCGGGAGATCGGCCGGATCCCCCTGCTGACCGCCGCCGAGGAGGTCGAACTCGCCCGCCGCGTCGAGGCCGGCCTGTTCGCCGAGGAGAAACTGCGGCTCACCCCCGACCTGGACAGCCAGTTGGCGCTGGACCTCGACCGGCTCGTCGTCATGGGCAGGGTCGCCAAACGCCGGCTCATCGAGGCCAACCTGCGGCTCGTCGTCTCCGTCGCCAAGCGTTACGTGGGGCGCGGGCTGACCATGCTCGACCTCGTCCAGGAGGGCAACCTCGGACTCATCCGGGCCGTCGAGAAGTTCGACTACGCCCGCGGCTACAAGTTCTCCACCTACGCCACCTGGTGGATCCGCCAGGCCATGTCCCGCGCCCTGGCCGACCAGGCCCGCACCATCCGGGTGCCCGTGCACGTCGTGGAACTCATCAACCGGGTCATCCGCGTCCAGCGCCGCATGCTTCAGGAGCGGGGCTACGAGCCGACCCCCGAGGAAGTCGCCGGATACCTGGACCTGTCCCCGGAGCGGGTCAGCGAGGTCCTCCGCCTCGCCCAGGAGCCGGTGTCGCTGCACGCGCCGGTGGGGGAGGAGGACGAAGTCGCCCTCGGCGACCTCATAGAGGACGGCGACGCGACATCGCCGGTCGAGTCGGCCGCGTTCCTGTTGCTCAGGGAGCACCTGGAGGCGGTCCTGTCGACCCTCGGTGAGCGGGAGCGGAAGGTCGTCCAACTGAGGTACGGCCTGGCCGACGGCCGCCCGCGCACGCTGGAGGAGATAGGCAGGATCTTCGGCGTGACGAGGGAACGCATCCGTCAGATCGAGTCGAAGACCCTGAACAAACTCCGGGACCACACCTTCGCGGACCAGCTGCGGGGCTATCTGGACTGATGCCGTCCGCCGCCGCTGCGGGCAGTCGTGCCGCTTGGGGCGGCACGGGTGGGCGTGGGGGTCCCCCCCTGTTCGAGCGGAGCCGAGAACTTGGGGGAGGCACCCCGCGACGCCGGGTTGCGCCCCCACCCGAGCCCAGCCCCAACGCCGGGCGGCGAACTCAGTCGACCTCAGCCACGGCCTGCGCGAACTGCGCCTTGTACAGCCGCGCGTACGCCCCGCCCGCCGCCAGCAGCTCCCCGTGCGACCCCTGCTCCACGATCGCCCCGTTCTCCATCACCAGAATCGCGTCCGCGTCCCGGATCGTCGACAGCCGGTGCGCGATCACGAACGACGTCCGCCCGTGCGCGAGCTTCGCCATGGCCTTCTGGATCAGCACCTCGGTCCGCGTGTCGACCGAACTCGTCGCCTCGTCCAGCACCAGGATCACCGGGTCCGACAGAAACGCCCGAGCGATCGTGATCAGCTGCTTCTCGCCCGCGCTGACCCCCGTCCCCTCGTCGTCGATCACCGTGTCGTACCCGTCCGGCAGCGTACGGATGAACCGGTCGGCGTGCGCCGCCCGGGCCGCCTCCTCGATCTCCCCGCGGGTGACCTCCCGGGCCGCCCCGTACGCGATGTTCTCCGCGATGGTCCCGCCGAACAGCCAGGTGTCCTGCAGCACCATCCCGATCCCGGCGCGCAGTTCGTCCCGGGACATCCGCGCGATGTCGACCCCGTCGAGGGTGATCCGCCCGCCGGTGACGTCGTAGAACCGCATCAGCAGGTTCACCAGCGTCGTCTTGCCCGCACCCGTCGGGCCGACGATGGCGACCGTCTGCCCGGGCTCGACCTTCAGCGACAGGTCCTCGATCAGCGGCTTCTCCGGGTCGTACCGGAACGACACGTTCTCCAGCGCCACCTGCCCGCGCAGCTCCTCAGGCCGCACACCCGGCACCGGATCCGCACTCTGCTCCTCCGCGTCCAGCAGCTCGAAGACCCGCTCCGCCGACGCGACACCCGACTGCACCAGGTTCGCCATGGACGCGACCTGCGTCAGCGGCATGGAGAACTGCCGCGAGTACTGGATGAAGGCCTGGACATCGCCGATGGACAGCGCGCCCGACGCGACCCGCAGCCCGCCCACGACCGCCACCAGCACGTAGTTGATGTTGGAGATGAAGAACATCAGCGGCTGCATGATGCCGCTGTTGTACTGAGCCCTGAACCCGGCCTCGTACAGCGCCTCGTTCTCCTCGGCGAACTGCCGCGCCGACTCCTCCTGCCGCCCGAACACCTTCACCAGAGTGTGCCCGGTGTACATCTCCTCGATGTGCGCGTTCAGCTTGCCCGTCGTACGCCACTGCTGCACGAAGTGCGGCTGCGACCGCTTGCCCACGCGCGTGGCGACGACGAACGACAGCGGCACGGTCACCAGCGCGACCAGCGCCAGGATCCAGGAGACGTAGAACATCATCGCGAGGACGCCGATGATGGTCAGCACCGAGTTGATGAGCTGCCCCATCGACTGCTGCAGCGTCTGCCCGATGTTGTCGATGTCGTTCGTCGCCCGCGACAGCACCTCACCGCGCTGCCGCTTGTCGAAGTACGACAGCGGCAGCCGCGACAGCTTCGTCTGCACGTCCTCGCGCATCCGGAACATGGTGCGGTTCACGGCCCGGTTCACCAGCCGCGTCGCCACCGCCATCAGCAGCCCGGCCACGGTGAACACGCCCAGCGCGAGCAGCAGCACATGCCCGACCGCCGTGAAGTCGATGCCCTCGCCCGGGGTGAAGTCGGTGCTGCGCAGCATGTCGGCGACGTCCCCGTCCCCGCGCTGCCGCATCTGCTCGAGGACCTGCTCCTTGCTCGCCCCCTCGGGCATGTCCCGCCCGATGATCCCGGCGAAGACCAGGTCGGTCGCCTTGCCGAGGATCTTCGGCCCGACGACGTTGAGGCCGACGCTCAGCACCACGCACAGCAGCAGCACCCAGATGGTCAGCCGCTCCGGCCGGAACCGCGCGACGAGCCGTTTGCCCGATCCCTTGAAGTCCAGCGAGCGCTGGTCGGGGCCGCCCCCGGCCATCATCCGCCCCATGGGCCCCGCCATCAGGCAGCCTCCGCTTCCGTGAGCTGGGAGAGCACGATCTCCCGGTAGGTCTCGTTGTCCGCCATCAGCTCGTGGTGCCGTCCGGTGCCGACGACCCGCCCCTCGTCGAGGACGACGATCCGGTCGGCGTCCCGGATGGTCGCCACCCGCTGGGCGACGATCACCACGGTCGCCTCCGCGGTCTCCTCGGCCAGCGCCGCCCGCAGGGCGGCGTCCGTGGCGTAGTCGAGCGCGGAGAAGGAGTCGTCGAAGAGGTAGATCTCGGGCCGCTGCACCAGCGTCCGGGCGATCGCCAGCCGCTGCCGCTGCCCGCCGGAGACGTTGGTCCCGCCCTGCGCGATCGGCGCGTCCAGCCCGCCCTCCAGCCGCTCGACGAAGTCCTTGCCCTGCGCCACCTCCAGCGCGTGCCACAGTTCCTCGTCGGTGGCGTCCGGGTTGCCGTACCGCAGGTTGGTCGCCACCGTTCCGGCGAACAGATACGGCTTCTGCGGTACCAGCCCGACGGTCTTCGCGAGCAGCACGGGATCGATGTCCGCCACCTCGACACCGTCCACGAGCACCTGCCCCTCGGTCGCGTCGAACAGCCGCGGGACCAGCCCCAGCAGCGTGGACTTGCCGCTGCCGGTCGACCCGATGACGGCGGTCGTCTCACCCGGCCGGGCCACCAGGTCCACGGCCCGCAGCACCGGCTCCTCGGCACCCGGGTAGCGGAAGCCCGCCCCGCGGATCTCCAGATGCCCGTGCCGGCGCAGCTCCCGCACCGGTGCGGACGGCGGCACGACGCTCGACTCGGTGTCCAGCACCTCCTGGATCCGCTCCGCGCACACCTCGGCCCGCGGCACCATCATGAACATGAACGTGGCCATCATCACGGACATGACGATCTGCATCAGATAGGCGAGGAACGCGGTCAGGTCACCGATCTGCATCCCGCCGCTGTCGATGCGATGGGCCCCGAACCACACCACCGCGATCGACGACAGGTTCACCACCGTCATGACGATCGGGAACATCAGCGCGAGGAGATTGCCGGTGCCCAGCGCGAAGTCCGTGAGGTCGGTGTTGGCCTTGCGGAAGCGCTGCTCCTCGTACTCGCCCCGGACGAAGGCCCGGATGACCCGGTTGCCGGTGATCTGCTCGCGCAGCACCCGGTTCACCGTGTCCAGCCGCTCCTGCATGGCCCGGAACAGCGGCCGCAGCCGCCGCACGATCAGCGTCACGCAGACGCCCAGCACCGGCACGACCGCCACCAGCACCCCGGACAGCGGCACGTCCAGACCGAGCGCCAGCACGATGCCGCCCACGCACATGATCGGCGCCGACACCATCAGCGTGAACGTCATCAGCGCCAGCATCTGCACCTGCTGGACGTCGTTCGTCGTCCGGGTGATCAGCGACGGCGCACCGAAGTGACCCACCTCACGCGCCGAGAACGACTGCACCCGGTCGAACACGGCCGCCCGCACGTCCCGCCCGAGCGCCGACGCGGTCCGGGCGCCGTAGTACACGGCACCGATGTTGCACACGACCTGGACCAGCGAGATGCCGATCATCAGACCGCCGTAGCCCAGGATGTAGCCGGTGTCGCCGTTCACGACACCCTGGTCGATGATGTCCGCGTTCAGCGTGGGCAGATAGAGCGTGGCGCAGGTCTGCAGGAACTGCAGCAGCACCAGCAGGGTGATGGGTCTCTTGTAGGGCCTGAGACAGGTCCGCAGGAGTCGTATGAGCACGCTGCTTCTCTCGGAGTGGGCGACGGGGGCGGTTGGTTGCCCCTGGCCCCTATCGTCGAACACTCCACCCGCGTTACCTCAACCGAATTAACCCAACAGGCGGTCAAAACCCCCTGGGGCGCACTCGATCTCCACGGCCTGCCGCTACGGCTACAACGCCCCCGGATGGGTCTGCTCCCGCACCGCCACGAACTGCTGTCGCACCGCCTGCCCCACTGCCAGTTCCTCCCCGGGCTCCAGCACCTGCGCGACCGCGCCCTGCCAGGCCGGGGGTGTACGCGCGTCGAGCGTGCCCTGGGACGCCCCGAGCGCCCAGGCCGCCTGCCGGGCGGCGCCGATCGCCGCGTAGTCGGCCGGCTGCGGCACGACGACCTGCGTCCCGAACAGCGACGGAGCGGCGGCCTGCACGGCCGGCAGTTCGGCGGCCGGCCCGAGCAGGAACACCCGCCGCACCTCCACACCCCGGCCGCGCAGTACGTCCAGCGCGTCCGCGAGCCCGCAGAGCATGCCCTCGAACGCGGCCCGCGCCAGATGCTCCGGCTTCATCGACTCACGCCGCAGCCCCGCCAGCGTCCCGGCGGTGTGCGGCAGGTTCGGCGTCCGCTCACCCTCCAGATAGGGCAGCAGCACCAGCCCGTGCGAGCCCGGTGTCGACTTCATCGCCAGGTCGGAAAGGCTCTCCAGATCCGGCAGCCCCAGCAATTCGGCTGCCCCGCGCAGCGTCCGTACCGCGTTCAGCGTGGTGACGACGGGCAGGTGCATGCCGGTCGCGTCGGCGAGGGCGGTGATCATACCGCTCCCGTCGACCAGCGCCTCGGGATGCACGGCCATCACGGACCCGGACGCGCCCAGCGACACGACCGCGTCCCCGAGCCCGATGCCGAGCCCGAACGCCGCCGCCATGGTCTCGCCGGTCCCGACGGAGATCATGAGCCCCTCGGGCGTCGTACCGGCCGCGTCCGCCGGGCCGATCACCTCCGGCAGCATCACCTGGTGCCCGAGGGCCAGCTCGACGAGATCGGGCCGGTAGGCACCGGTCGCCGCCGACCAGTACCCCGTGCCGGACGCCCCGCCCCGGTCGGTGGTTCTTCTGACCGGCCGGCCCAGCAGCTGCCACACCAGCCAGTCGTGCGCCTGCAGGAGGATCGCCGTGCGCTGCGCGTTCTCGGGCTCGGTCCGGGCCATCCAGCGCAGCTTGGTCACCGGCTGCGCGGCCTGCGGCACACAGCCCACCGCCTGCGCCCACGCCTCGCGCCCGCCGAGCGCGTCGACGAGGTCGGCCGCCGCGACCTGCGTCCGCTTGTCGCCGCCGACCATCGCCGGACGCACGGTGTTGCCCTGCGCGTCCAGCGGCACGACGGCGTTCTGCTGAGCCGAGACACCGATCGCCTGCACGCCCTCCAGCAGCCCGCCGCCCGCGGCCTCGCCCAGGGACAGCAGCCAGGCCTGCGGGTCGACGTCGGACGGCCGTCCGACGCCCTCGGGGCTCTCCACCGGATGCGGCGCATATCCCTGCCTGAGCACGGCTCCGGAGTCCGTGTCACAGACGACGATACGAGTGAAATCGGGCGAACTGTCCAACCCGGCGACTATCCCCATGGCCAAAATTCTGCCGCACGCTCCGCCGAGGTCGGGCCGTGGGCGCCGCGGGGGTGGGTGCCGGCCCCTTTCAGGGACATGACCCCGCTCGGCATCGGGAGATCACGTATTGCTCGTGCCCCAGTCATCCTCGCCGCCGTTGTGGGTGGCCCGGTCACGGAGGTGGCGGACCCGCTCGGCCACCGAGTCGGGGACGCGGTCGCCGACCTTGTCGCTCACCACGTGGTACGCCTTGCCCGCGAACTCGCGGCCCTGGTGCGCCGCGGTCTCCGCGGTGTTGCGGACGGCCGGGTTCTGGGCGAACTGCTGGGCCGCCTTCTTCAACTGTTCGTAGCGCTCGCGTCCGGCCCTCGTGCCCAGCACGTAACCCAGGACGACTCCCGCGACGAACGTGAGCCGGTAACGCATGTCGGCCACCCTTCTCTTGCGTTGTTCTCCGGTGCGGCGTCGGCGCCGGGGAGTACCGATTGGCGGAGCACCCCCCTGCTTGCGCTAATGTATGTGTCGCAGCGAGCGCGCGCCCCCTGGCGAATACCCAGGTAGGTGCGTTCGATGCCACGAGACCTTCCTCGGTAGCTCAATTGGCAGAGCAGCCGGCTGTTAACCGGCAGGTTACTGGTTCGAGTCCAGTCCGGGGAGCTCGGTCCTCCGTAGCTCAATTGGCAGAGCAGCCGGCTGTTAACCGGCAGGTTACTGGTTCGAGTCCAGTCGGGGGAGCAGGTTGAACGAGGACCCCCACCGGGGTCCTTTTTCATGTCCGTTCCGATCTCCTGGGAACCGTGCGGCACTGAGGGCAGTCCTCATGGTCACGAAGGCCGTGCGAAGCCGACCAGCCGAAGCAGGAGATCGTATGAGCGGCTATGCTGCGGCAGACGGCGCGCACACATGTACGCGACACGCCGCTATGGGGCGGTAGCTCAGCCGGTTAGAGCAGCGGACTCATAATCCGTCGGCCGTGGGTTCGAGTCCCACCCGCCCCACTGTGCACGCCTGTGACCTGTGGAAACGTCTCATCGGGGGTGCGGATTCAGGACTTTGGTGCAACGAGGCGGAATCCGCTGCTCGTGACTTCAAGTCTGTGGTCGTAGGCGTTAGTTCGAATCGCTCTGACCTGCTCTGATGTGATGGCCTGGGCGTTGGGCACGCTTCGGTGGCCGACGTATTCGAGGGGCTGGACGCACGATTCTGGACGCTGGCTGGACGCGAGGAATCGCAAGTGCCGACTGGTGATCTTCGAGTCGGGCCTCTGTCCGGGGCGGTGCGTGGGTGCGGCGGTCCGCGAGAGGGGGCTGTGACCGAGGTGTGTGCCCGGATGACGGCCCGTACTGGCAACGGCCCAGCGTGCCCTTGCCTCATGCCGCGGCGTGCGCACCGCTGTCGCACTGTGACACGGCCAGGTAGGCGACGAGTCCCGTGATCGTGGCCTCCAGCCGAGCGTGACAGGCGCCAGCAGGGGTCGAGGTCGCCGCGGGGCTGGGGGAGGGGCATCCTGGTACGGCTGCCCGTAGAACGCCACGCGGCGCCATGCCCGGATGCCGGTTGAACACCAAGGTGGGAATGGACTGGCAAGGGCGGAGAAGGCCTGCGGTGCCAGATCATGCCTGACCTGGGGAAACGATGCGCCGGCCGTGAGTACGAGATCCGCCCGCCTCACCACTCCTTACGTGAGGAGAAACCCTTCGCTTCACTTCTGAAAGCTCGTGAAGCTGGGTTGCCTCAAGTGCTGTGACCTGTGGTGATGTAGTGACTAAGGATGCGGCAGCCGGGACGGAAGTGTGTCTTGTCGGGTATCAGATTCTCTGAGAAGATGAGGTCATGAAGACGATGACCGCTACCGAAGCATCACGGAACTTCGCCTCCGTGCTGGACAGCGCGGAACGCGGGGAAACCATCGTGATCACCCGCGGAGGCAAGCGTCTGGCCGTGCTCGCTCCCGCGCCCAAGGCCACGGGACGGGCGGTGAAGGACGCTCTCCTGCGTCATGTCGGCACGCTTGATGATGCCTTCGAGGACGACGTGACGGCCACCGGTGACCTGCTGACGCTGGACGATCCGTGGAGCGACTGATCCTGGACACCGGCGTGCTGATCGCGATCGAGCGCCGGAAGGTCTCCCTCGACCAGGCGCTGGCCGACGAAGACGATCCGGCGATCGCCGCCATCACGGTGGCGGAACTGCTCCAGGGCGTGGAACTGGCGGACGACACCAACCGGGTCGCCCGCCAGTCCTTCGTCGACACCGTCCTCGCCACCATCCCGGTCGAGGAGTACACCGTGGACGTGGCCCGCGCGCATGCGCGGCTGCTCGCGCATGTCCGCAGAGCCGGCCAGCCCCGAGGTGCCCACGACCTGATCATCGCGGCCACCGCGCTGACCACCGCGCGTACGGTGGTCACCCACGACAAGCGGGCGCGCTTCGACGGCCTTCCCGGTGTTCGGGTACGTCAGGTGTGACAGGCCTTGGACGATAGGCCGCTGGCAGGCGGCTGAGGGTTTCGACGCCGTTAGGGCAGCCTCATGGCCTTCGACGTGATGACGAGGCCGAGGACGGTCACGACGACTGCGAGCTGGATCGTGGCGGACGGGTTGTGGGAGATCGCCAAGCCGTTGATTCCTCCATCGCGGGTGCGTCCGCAGGGCGGCGGAACGCAGGACACGCCTGATGAGACGCTGTTTGCGACGCCGCCGGGTCATCGAGCGGACCATGCCCCTGGGCTGGGCAAGTGACGCCGAGGCGATGGTGACGTCGGCCATGCCCTGGGCGTCGAGGCTGAAGCCGCACATGGGGTCGGAGAGGTAGGCGTCGACGGCCGGTTCGTCCCGGCTGAGCCAGTCGAACGGCGTGCGGCTGGGCTGGAACGCCTGGTTGAGCGCGAGCAGCGGGTCTCCTCCCTCCGCGGCCGCCTGCGCCTGTGGCGCGAGCATGACGTCGACCGCGGTGGTACCGGCGAGGGCAAGGGCGTCGATCAGGTGGGCGTGGTCCAGGACGTACTGCTGTGCGGCGAAGGAACCGAGGCTGTGTCCGAGCAGCACCAGGGACAGGCCCGGGTGCTGCTCGCGGATGGTCTCTGACAGGGTGACCATGTCACTGACGAGTCGGTTCCAGCCGTTGTCTCCGAGATGACCGGGCTCGGCGTGCCTGCTCAGCCCGTGTCCGCGGTGATCGTCGGCGTAGACGGCATAGCCCTGAGTGGTCAGTGCTGCCGCGAGTGGGGCGTAACGGCCGGCGTGCTCTCCCATGCCGTGGGCGATCTGCACGACGGCTCGCGGTGGGGTGTCCGGCTTCCATTCGTGCACGTGGATCTGGACGCCGTCTTCGCTGTCGAAGGTGAACATCGGACTCCTTGTCTTGGTACGCGGGCAGCACCGAGCGTCCGGCCGAGTCGTAGGGGGTGGGTCGGCCCGAGCCGTTCGAGCTCACGGCGGTTGTGGCGCACGGCGGTTGTGGCCGCCCGGCCGGGTCAGGCGTGCTGCTCGCCGAGGTAGCCGGCGATGATCCGGGACTGGTCGGCCCGGAGTTCCTGAGCCGTGGCGTGCGCGGTGATCTCGCCGTGGGACAGGACGTAGCCGCGGTCAGCCATGTCGAGGGCGAGGCCGACGTGCTGTTTCGACGAGCAGCACCCCGCAGCCGGTGTCGTCGGCATAGCGCCTGACTATGGGCAGCAACTCCTCGACGATGAGGGGTGCCAGGCCGAGGCTCAGCTCGTCGAGCAGGAGCAGCTTGGGGCCGCGGGCCAGGGCCCGGCGCGCAGCCGGATGTCGTGGCGCGGCCGCTGGGGTCCGGTCCGTGGCCGCGCGGGTCAGTTCCCGCTGAACGGCAGGTGAATACGTTTCCTTGAACACCTGTGAAGCGGGACGAACGAGGAGGCAGGCCCGTGAAGGAAAGCCAGTTTGATACGTGTGTGATCGGGGCGGGACCGGCCGGGCTGGCGGTCGCCAGGGCACTGGCGGAGCGGAATCTGCCGTACACGCATCTTGAGCGGCACACCGGGCCCGGCGGTATCTGGGACATCGACAATCCCGGCAGCCCGATGTACGAATCGGCCCACTTCATTTCCAGCAGGACCCTGTCGGGATTCGGCGGCTTTCCGATGCCCGACCACTTCGCCGACTACCCGCCGCACCGGCAGATCCTGTCGTACCTGCGGTTCTTCGCCGACGCCTACGGGCTGACGGACCGGATCGAGTTCGGCGTCGAGGTCGAAAGCATCGAGAAGAACGCGGACGGCACCTGGACGGTCACCCGGGCCGACGGCCGCGAAAGCGTGCACGGGCAGGTCGTCGTGTGTACGGGCTCGCAGTGGCACCCCAACATCCCCGAACTTCCTGGGGAGTTCAGCGGTGAGGTCCGGCACACCGTCGGCTACCGCAGCGCCGAGGAGCTGCGCGGCAAGCGCGTCCTGGTCGTGGGCGCGGGGAACTCCGGCTGCGACATCGCCTGCGACGCCGCCCGGACCGCCGACCACGCGGTGATCAGCATGCGGCGCGGCTACTGGTTCATCCCCAAGCACCTCTTCGGCCGGCCGGTGGACACCATCGCCGGCAGCGGGCCGCACCTGCCGATGTGGCTGGCGCAGCGGATCTTCGGTGCCGTGCTGCGCGTCATCAACGGCGACCCGACGCGGCTGGGGCTGCCGAAGCCGGACCACAAGCTGTTCGAGACCCACCCGGCCATCAACTCGATGCTGATCTACCACCTCCAGCACGGCGACATCACCGCCAGGCCCGGGATCGCCCGTGCCGAGGGCAGAACCGTGCACTTCACCGACGGCACGAGCGACGACTTCGATCTCATCCTGCTGGCCACGGGCTACGTCCACAAAGTGCCGGTCGCGCAGCAGTACTTCGGCGACGAGCAGCACCCCGACCTGTACTTGTCGTCGTTCTCACGCGAGCACCTGGGCCTGTTCGGCATCGGCTTCGTGGAGACCAACTCCGGTGCGTACCGACTCTTCGACACCCAGGCGCAGCTGATCGCCGGGTATATCCACGACGCGCGGCACCGGCTGCGGAACGCTGAACGGTTCACCCAGATGATCCGCGCCGACCGCCCGGATCTGTCCGGCGGGCTGAAGTTCGTCGACTCGCCCCGCCACACCGGTTACGTCGACAGCGGGGCGCTCGTGAAGTACCTGGGCAAGGTCGCGCGCGACATGGGCTGGCGTACCGAGGGCCAGCCGCCGCCGGTGCGGTCCCTGCGCGCTGTCAAGGAAGGCAGCGCGGCATGAGCGGGTTCGACTACACCGACAAGGTCATGCTGGTGACCGGCGGCGCGGGCGGCATCGGCAGCGCGCTGTGCCGCCGTTTCGCCTCCGGCGGCGCCCGGTGCGTCGTCGTCGACATCGACGAGACCCGCGCCAAGACCGTCGCCGCGGATCTTCCCGGTGCCGGGCACACCGGCCTCGGCTGTGACCTGATGGACCGCGCCCAGGTGGAGCGGGTGTTCGAGCTGGTCGCCGAGGTCTACGGCCGCCTCGACGTGCTCGTCAACAACGTGGGCATGACCAGCGCGGAACGCTTCGAGGTCCGCAGCGTCGAGAGCATCGAACGGGAGATCGGCCTCAACCTGACCTCTCCGCTGGTCGCCACCCGGATCGCGATCCCCCTCTTGCTGGCATCCCGGGACGCCCGGGTGGTCACGACAGTCTCCCTCGGCGGGATCTTCCCGCTGGGCGAGACCCCGATCTACACGGCGTCCAAGTTCGGGCTGCGGGGCGCGATGCTCGCCATCGGGCTCGACCTCAGGAGCAAGGGCATTCTGGCCGGCTCGGTGCTGCCGTCGGCGACCGACACCCGGATGCTGCGCCAGGAAGCCGTGGATGGCGGGAACTCCATGCAGTTCCAGGACCCACCACAGCAGCCCGCCGACGTCGTCGCGGCCGTGGTGAGCCTGCTGGACAAGCCCCGCCTGGAGGCCTACCCCCGGCCCGGCGAGTCCCGTCTGGTGCGGTTCGCGATGCTCATGCCGAACCTGCTGCCCAGGGTGTTCCCGCTGTTCCGCAAGCGCGGTGACCGCGGTATGGCCCGCTATCTCGAAGATCTCCGCCGACGCGGACTGGCCCGCCGGACCGACGGGCGCTGGGAGCTGGTGGAGGAAGCATGACCACGAACGAGATGCTGCAGGTCGTCAACCCCGCCACCGGTGAGCCGATCACCTTCCTGTCCGCCGCGAGCGCCGACGACGTCTCCAAGGCCGCCGAGCAGGCCCGGCAGGTCCACGAGGCCGGGGTGTGGTCGCGGCTGCCGGTCCGGGAGCGCGGCGCGGTGCTGCTGCGGCTGGCCGACCTGATGGAACGCGACGCCGAGATCCTCGCCCGGCTGGAGAGCGAGGACGCGGGCAAGCCGATCACGGAGTGCCGTACGGGCGACGTACCGGGGGCGATCGAGTCGATCCGCTGGTTCGCCGAGGCTGCCGACAAGGTCTTCGGCCGCCTCGCGCCGAGCGGGCCCGACGCTCTCGGCCTCATGAGCCGCGAACCGGTCGGGGTCGTCGCGGCGATTCTGCCGTGGAACTACCCGCTCGCCATGACCTCATGGAAGGTCGGACCCGCCCTGGCCGCGGGCAACTGCCTGCTCGTCAAGCCCGCCGAGGCGACCCCGCGCTCCGCCCTGCACCTGGCCGAACTCGCGACCGAGGCCGGCCTGCCCGAAGGAGTGCTCACGGTGCTGCCCGGGTACGGCCGGACAGCCGGGGTGGCCCTGGCCCGCGACCCCCTTGTGGGGGCGCTCTCCTTCACCGGGTCCACCGCGACCGGCCGCAGCATACTCAAGGCCGCCGCCGACAGTAACTTCAAGCGCGTATCACTGGAGATGGGCGGCAAGAGCCCCCAGGTGCTCATGGCCGACGCGCTCTCCTACGGCGATGAGCTCATCGACAACATGATCGAAGCCGCGTTCCTGACCATGGGGCAGAACTGCACGGCCGGCTCCCGGGTACTGGTGCACCGCAATATCGCCGAGGAGGTCGTCGAGCGGTTCACGGCCGCGGCGAGAGAGCTGGTCATCGGTGATCCGGCCGACCCGCACACGCAGATGGGGCCGCTCATCGACCACGCTGCCTTTGATCGGGTCGCGGGAGCCGTTGAGGCCGCACGGGCCGGCGGAGCCCAGATCCACACCGGGGGACTGCCGCACGGGCTGCCTCCGCGCGGCGCCTACTACCCGCCCACGGTGATCACCCGCGCCCCCGACGACAGCGACGTTCTCACCAAGGAGCTCTTCGGTCCCGTCGTCACCGTCCAGACCTTCACCTCTGAGGACGAGGCGGTACGCAGGGCGAACGCCACCGAGTACGGACTCGCCGCCTCCCTGTGGACCCGCGACCTCGACACCGCGCTGCGGCTGGCACGCGGCATCGAGGCCGGCGTGGTATCGGTCAACGCCTACAGCGAAGGGGACATCACCACCCCCTTCGGCGGTTGGAAGCAGTCCGGGTTCGGTGGCGTGGAGAAGTCCACCAATGCCTTCGACCAGTGGACCCGGGAGAAGACGGTGTGGATCCACGCCCGCTGACGCGTCATTACGTCATTCCATCTGTCCCGTGTCCCGGAGCATCCGCTCCCGCAGACGGACCGGTGAGGTGCCGTGCCACCGGCGCACCGCGCGGCGCAGCGCCCGTTCGTCGGAGAATCCCGCCCGGCGGGCGATGTCGCGCAGTGTCAGTTCCGGACGGAGCAACAACTGCTCCACACGCTCCCGGCGCACTCCCTCGACGAGTGCCTCGTACGTCGTGCCGCACTCGGCCAGCCGACGGCGCAGCGTCCGCTCGCTCGTCGCATGCCGCCGCGCCTGCTCACCGAACGAAGGCGCCACGGGGAGGCTCTGCGCAACGGAGATCTCCAGCACCTCCAGCAGATCCTGCTGGTCACGGCGGGAAGCCATTTGCGCGTCGAGCATCTCCAGGGTCGACGCGTAGCTCACCGGATCCCGGCCGGGCATCCGGGTGCGGGCCCACGCGGGGTCGATGGCCAGGCGGTTGGCGGGGGCGTCGAACCGGACCGGACAGCCGAACAGGGCAACAAACAGGTCGTGTCGGCGAGGTGGCGGAAAGGAGAACTCCACGACCTTCGGCGCGAAGTCCGGACTGACGGCCAGCCTGGACAGGGTGACCACGGAGGCGAACGCCTCCTCGATCAGGAAGGAAGCCACGACCGGGTCCATGGCGGGATCGGGAAGATCGGCGCGCAGCACGAAGGCGTCGTCCTCCTCACCCGCACCGGCCGACCACACCACCATCGCCCCGGACAGGTTCTGGTACCTCACCCCCGTCCCGATGGCGTGCCGCAACGTGTCGTCGGCCATCAGGGCGAAGCCGAGCAGGCCCCACGCGGTCAGGTGCTGCGCTGCACCGACCTTCAGCCCCAGGCGCTCGTCCCCGGTGAGCTCCACCGCACGGCGGATCACCGCGCTGCCCTGCCGGTACGACACCCGCAGCGCGGCGGAACGCATGATCGTCTCGTCCAGCCCGACCTGCTTCAACACGGGCCGCAGATCGATGCCGCGCTCGTCGGCGACCACGACCAGGCAGCGCAGGATGTTCGGCTGGATCGTCGCCGACGTGCTGCGGCTGGTCCCGGGAGGGTCCGCCGGGCCGGGGATGAGGGACATCGCACTCACCTTCTCCTCGGTGACCACCGTAGGCAGCCGGCATCACCGGTCGCATGCTTTTGGCCCCCGAAGCCCCCTCTACGGCCCCTGGCGCCCTGAGCTTGCCTTCCGCGCCTGGCAGCATGGGCTGGCTCTTGGACGACCTCCGCCGGAGCACCGGCGTCGTGCCCATCAACCCGTGGGCCGGCATGCCGGAAGACCTGCTCCCGTAGGTCGGCGTGACCGCGTCGCGTCGGCGGGGAGGGTCAGGCGGTGGCGTCGGCTCGAGGCCCGGGTCGGGGACCGCCATGGCCCACTATGAGCTCCGCCCCAGAAGCTGCTGGGCATCACCCCCCGGACCACGAACGGGCCGGGTTCGGCAAGCACGACGTGACAGGCCGCGTACTCCGTGCGCAACCTGCCACGTGTGCTTTCGAGGAAGGGGATCAGTTACCGCAGTTCAGCGTGTCCACGGAGCAGAACCCGACCTCCGGGTACTGGGGTGACGGCTGGTCCAGCAGGGGTTGGGGCGTGGTGTGGAGGTGCAGGTCGAAGAACGCCCGTGTGTAGCGGCGGGTGATCTGTGAGGTGCGGGCGGCGGGCAGGGTGGCGCCGATGTCGAGGCCGAGTTGTTCCGCGAGGAGCCCGACGTCGGTGAAGGAGGCGTGCTCGGCGCCGGCGACCACGAGCCATCGCTTCCACCCGGTCAGGTGCTCCCAGTCGCGCTCCCAGGTGACGGCTGGGCCTCCGCCTCCCGGGGTGTACGCGGACTGCCTGCCCAGGAACAGGAACGGCCGCGCCAGCCCGCTGTCAGGGATCGGGACGTCGGTGGCGCCGTCGATGTCGATCCCGGCGCGTATCCGGGGGTCGGCGAGCATGGCGGCGCTGGTGCTCGCGCCTCCGACGGAGTGGCCCGCCATCGCGATCCGGCGCGGGTCGATCAGCCGAGCGCCCTTCCACTTCGGCCGTGGTCCGGTCAGTTCGTCGAGCACGAAGGAGACGTCGGCTGCCCGGCCTGTCACCAGCTTCTCCCAGAATGCCCGGTCATGGTCGACCTCGCAGGCGGCGCAGGTGGCGACGCGCCCGTCGGGGAAGGTGGTGGCGACATTCTCATAGGTGTGATCGATCCCTGCCACTACGTACCCTCGGCTCGCCAGATCCTCGGCCACCGAGGTGAGGGTGGCGCGGGGTTTCCTGAAGCCGGGCGAGAGCACGACCAGGGGCAGACCGTGTCGGCGTCCCGCCGGTTCGGCGTCGCTGATCGCGTGGGTGCGTGTCGTGCTCAACACGTCGGGCGGCACATCGCTGATGCCGCCGTCCTCGAGGACGAGTTCCGACTCCGTCGGCGTCATGTACGGGGCCCGTCGCCCGCCCGAGGGCTGCGCCGGGTACCACACGGAGACCATGAGTTCCCTCGCGGTCACGCCGGGGACCCACGGGTCGGGGCGGGAGGCGTCCTTCAGGTGCAGGGAGGCTCTGCCGACCGGGTGCGGGCCGGTGGGCCGGGGCAGACGCAGCGTGCCGCTCGATGCGGCCGGTGATCCGGCGGGATCAGCCGCGGTGGACGCGTCCGCGGCGGAGGCGGGCACGCACGTCCCCACGATGAGGAGCCCGGCGAGGGCGGCCAGGCCGCGGCGCGGGATCTGGTTCCGAGGCGCCGACGGTGGGCTGCCCGGGGCCCTGGTCTTGTCGTCGGGGCTCACGGCGGGCGGTTCGGGCAGTGGCGCGGTCACGGTCGTCTCTCCCTCGGTCGTCAACTCCGGTTCCATGGACGCTAGGAGCGGGGCGGGTCCGGGCACGTCGGCCGCCGGGGCTGTTTCCGGTACCTCGCCGGGAGGAGGCCGTACGGCGTCATCCTCGCGATGTAGTCGATCGATGTATCCCGGATGACCACGGTGATCACCGGGACGGATGTCGCCGCCGGGGACGTCGGCGAGAATGAGCCGGTGACGACCGTGCCTATGGCGGACCGACTGCTGGAGCGGGTCAAACCGGACCGACTGGGGGAGTGGTTCACCCTGCTGACGCGCCCGACCGGTCCGCCGCCGCGGCCCACCCGGCGCGGCCGGACCTTCGACGCGGCGACGGCGCTGGTCATCGGCGTCGGCTCCGTCTACTACGTACTCGACAACATGACCGGCATCGTCGACCGAGGAGACCGGCCCGTGCCCGCGCCGGGCGAGTGGATCGGCCCGGTGATCGTGGCGGTCATCGCCTCGGCACCTCTGGCGCTGCGTCGCCGGTATCCGCTCGCCGTGCTGTGGACCGTGCTGGCCGCTGTCATGGTGACGCCACACGACGCACCGCGGCTCACCTTCTACGCCTGCGTCGTCGCCGCGTACAGCGCCGCCGCCTACAGCCCCCACCGGATTCCCACTCTGGCGAGCCTGGGGGTGGCGGTACTCCTGGTCGGCACGGACTCGGCGTTGCCCACTGTCCCCGACCAGTACGCCCCGTACCTGATCCTGGTCCCGATCGTCGTGGCGGCCAACGGCCTGCGCACCTGGAAGCTCAGAACGGACGAGGGCCGCAGGCGCCTGTCCGCGATGGAACGTGAGCAGGCCGAGGCGCTGCGCCGCGCGGTGGAACACGAACGCGCCAGGATCGCCCGCGAACTGCACGACGTGGTGACACACCACGTCAGCGTGATGGTCATCCAGGCCGGCGCCGCCCGCAAAGTCATGGACGCTCACCCCGGCCAAGCCCGCGAGGCGCTCCTCGCGGTCGAGTCCGGCGGCCGGGCGGCGATGACCGAACTGCGCCACGTCATGGGGCTGCTCACCATGGACACCCCTGCCGACCCCGACGGCTCCGGCCCGGCCGGCATGGTGGATCTGGTGCCACAGCCGGGGCTGGGCCAGTTGGAGACGCTGATCGCACGGGTGTGCACGACAGGGATGCCGGTCAAGTTGACGGTGACCGGGCACAGGCGTCCGCTGCCGTCCGGGATCGAACTGGCCGCCTACCGGGTGGTGCAGGAGGCACTGACCAACACGGTCAAGCACGCGGCAGGCGCGAGCGCGGCGGTCACCGTCGACTACGCGGCCACCCACCTCCGAGTGGAGGTCACCGACACCGGCGGCACAGCAGGTACGTCCAGGAGCACCGGCAGTGCCACCGGAGCCGGACGCGGGCTGATCGGCCTGCGCGAGCGCCTCGCCGTCTACGGGGGAACCCTGCGCACCGGGCCACACCGCGCCGACGGCTACCGCGTCACCGCACTGATCCCCTTGGAGGCCTCGTGACCGGCTCGCCGCGCGTGCTGATCGCCGATGACCAGGCACTGGTCCGCACCGGCTTCCGGATGATCCTCACGGCCGACGGCATCGACGTGGTCGCCGAGGCGACCAACGGCACGGAAGCCGTCGACGCGGTCCGGCGCACCCGACCCGACGTGGTCCTGATGGACATCCGCATGCCGGAACTGGACGGCCTGGAAGCCACCCGCCACATCCTGACCGGAGCGGACCACGAACCGCGTGTGATCATCCTGACCACGTTCGACCTCGACCGCTACGTCTACGCGGCCCTGTCCGCGGGGGCCGCCGGTTTCCTCCTCAAGGACACCACACCCGAACACCTCGTCGCCGCCGTCCGCATGGTCCGCTCCGGCGACGCGCTGCTGGCCCCGGCCATCACCCGCCGTCTCGTCGAACGATTCGCCCGGCACGACTCCCACACCACCGCGATCCACCGGGACCTGGCCGCCCTGACCCCACGCGAACGGGAGGTCCTGCAACTGCTGGCCCGAGGGCTGAACAACGCCGAGCTCGCCGGCCACCTCCACCTGTCAGAGGCAACCGTCAAAACCCACGTCGCCCGTATCCTCGCCAAACTCGGACTCCGCGACCGCGTCCAAGCCGTCATCGCCGCCTACCGGACCGGACTCGTCAGCCCCACCGGGGACGACACCACCCCGCCGGCCGGCGGGATCGTCTGAGTCTCCATGCCGGGGTGGGATGTGGAGGCGTCCCACCCCGGCCGGGTGTCATCGGATGTACTTCGCCGGCTTGGTGGCGGCGTTGAGGAGGTACTCCAGGGGGCCACGGCGGAAGAAGCGGGACCAGATCGCGGCGAACACGATCGCGCCGAGGACGAATATCAGCAGCGGCACCCAGGACTGCTGCCCGTCGCTCCCGGCGGGCACGGGCAGCGCGGGCTGCAGGACGAAGTGGCCCACGTAGGCGGTCAGGGACATGCTGCCCACGGCGATGACCGGTTTCGCCAGGCGGCGCAGTCGCGGCAGGCGGTCCATCGCCACCGTCGCACCGACGATCACGAGGATCGCGACCCCGACGCTGCCGATGATGTCGAACGTGGTGCCGCTGTGCGGCCCGGCCGTCAGGAGCAGCGACGCCGGCATATCGGAGAACGACCCGCCGTCGGGTGGCATCGAAGCGGAGCTGCCGGACGACGGCCCGCCCTCCGCGAGGCTCTTCAACGCGTCCGGGCCGGCCAGCAGCAAGGACATCCCGTACGCGGTCACGGCCGACGAGGCGTCCCATCGAGGGACCGGGCGAGGCCGGCACGGGGGACTCGGGGGAGGTTCGGGGCTGCGGAGGCGTCTTCTCCCGCGGAGCTGACGTCTCCTGCGGTGGCTGTGTCTGTGTCATACGAGGAATCTCGCGTGGACGTACCGGGCCGGCCATCCGGCAGTCATCGGTGACGGCCCCGCCGGTCGGCTGGTACCGCCCTGCCGACCGGCGGAGTCCCGGTGCGACCGGTCCGGTGCGTCCGGACGGTGATCCTGCTGCAGGTGGGCCTCGTCAGCCGCAAGCCGACGCAACGGCATGAGGGCCGGTCAGTCCGCGCTGAGAGGTATCCGCAGCCGCACCCGGTAGCCGCCCTGCGTGGTCGGGCCCGACTCCAGGGTGCCGTGCAGGATCTCGGCCCGTTCCCGCAGACCGGCCAAGCCGTGCTGCGAACCGGGGAGGGAGAGGGAAGGACGCGTGGGAGCGGTGTTGGTGACGGTCACTCCGACGTCGGTGCCGTCCTGCCACAGCTCGACGCGCGCCGTGGCACCGGGGGCGTGCTTGCGGACGTTGGTCAGCGCCTCCTGGACCGTACGGTAGAGAGCCCGCTGCGCGGGTGTGCCCACGGTGAGCGGAAGCTCACCCGACAACGTCACGTGAGTGCCGCTTGATTCCACCAGTTCGCGCAGGTCGGCCAGGGTGGGCTGAGGAGTCAGCTCGGTGGCGTGGCCGCCGGAGGCGCGCAGCAGCGTGACCATGGTGCGCAGTTCGTCGAGCGTGCTGACGCTCAGCGAACGGATCGTGCGGGCAGCCTCCTTGGCGTCCGCGTCCTCGGTGGCGACCTGCAGGGCTCCGGCTCGTACGGCGATCAGGCTGACCTGGTGGGAGACCACGTCGTGCATCTCGCGGGCCAGCTGGGCGCGTTCGCGGGCGAGCACGGCCTGGGCGTGCAGCGCCCGCTCGTGTTCCCTGGCCTCCTCGATCTCGACGAGCCGCCGTGCCAAGTCCCGGTGCGCCTGGAGAAGTTGTGCGATGAGGACCGGTGCGGCGGCGGTCGCCAGGCTGTAAACGAAGGTGAGCAGCGTCATGGTCCGGCCGACCTCGGCGAGGCCGGCCAGGGGCCACGGAGTGGCGTTCGCGACCGCGGTCAGGGTGACGCACAAGGCGAGGAGGGGGCGGTTGCGGGAGCGTTCGGCCAGCGTGAACAGCGCCGCGAGCGGAGCGACGGCGACGGGCTGCGTCAGCGCGGTGGGCAGGGTGAGAAGGAAGACGCCGAGCGGGAACCGGCGCCGGAAGGCCAACGCGGCGCAGCCGAGCGTGGCCAGCGCGATGCCGAGGCGCGTGTCGTCCCACAGGTTCAGCCGCAGGTCCACGGCCGCTGCCACCACCAGGACGAGGTCGACGACCGGCGCGGGCACACGCTCCCACAGCGCCCGGGCGCGGTTCATCGCCCGGCCTCCGATCGCCGGCGCTCGTCCAGCAGTCCGGCCCGCTGCGCCAGCAGCGCGGCCCGCACCCGGCTGGTGACCCGCAGCTTGGTGAGGATGGCGCTGACGTGGTCCTTGACCGTGCCGGCACCCAGGTGGATGCGTGCCCCGATGTCGGCGTTCGACAGGCCCTCCGCCACCAGGACGAGGACCTCGCGCTCGCGTGCGGTGAGCAGCTTGACGCGGGCGGCGTCCTCGTCGACGGCCGCCCCGCTGCCGGGGTGGCCGCGCAGCAGCGTCCGCGACGCCTTGGGGGACAGCACGACGCCGCCCGCGGCCAGGGTGCGCACCAGGGGGGCGAGTTGGTCCGGTTCGGTGTCCTTGAGCAGGAAACCGGCCGCACCGCTGTGCAGCGCGGTCAGGATGTACTCGTCGGCGTCGAACGTGGTCAGCATCGCCACCACCGGCGGATCGGGCATCGTGCGCAGCTCGCGCAGGACGGTGAGCCCGTCGACGTCCGGCATCCGGATGTCGAGCAGCACCACGTCGGGCCGCTCCCGGCGGACGGTTTCCACGGCCTCGCCCCCGCGCGCGGTCGCGACGACCTCGATGTCCTCGGACGCGCCCAGAATGAGCTCGAAGCCCGAGCGGACCAGAGCCTCGTCGTCCACCACCACTACGCGGATCACGCGCTCAGCCTCACCTTCGTTCACGCCGTCCGGCCCATGCCGACTCGACCCTAAGGCCATGCACAACCCCGACGGCCCGACGAACGGCAGCTCCAGCCACACGGCGGGGTGGTGCCCACCGGTCGGCAGGGACCGCAGGGGCACCGCGGTCTGCTGCCGGACAGTCCATGATCGGCCCGGTCTTCTGTGTGCGTCAGGCGGTCGGCAGGGAGACCGTGATCCGGGTGCGTTGCCCGGTGGTGAGGCTGACCCTCCTGGCATGCGGGCCCAGGGCGGAGAGGCCGACGTGCGCGGAGGTGGTGACGGAGGTCATGCCGCGGCGGCTGATCAGGGTGACGTCCTGGGTCTGGTCCGAGGTGACGGTCACCGTGGCGGTACGGCCGGGCAGGTCCCAGTCCAGGCTGTGCACGCGGATTCCGCCTCGCCCCCGGATGCCGGTGATCCTGCCCCTTTCCCACTGCTCGGGCAGCGCGGGCAGGAGTTCCAGCACGCCTTGCCTCGTGCAGAGCAGTGCCTCGGCCACCACGGCGGGCAGTGCGTGCGCGGCGTCCGCGTTGTAGATGTGCCGCCCGGGGTTGTGTGAGGTCATCAGCGACCGGAAGAGCATGTCGTTGCCCAGGATCTTCCGAAGGTTGTCGTAGACCTTGGTGCCGTCCTTGAGCCGTGCGGCCGCCAGGGCGCGGTGCAGGCTGCCGTGCGCGGAGAGGTTCTGGTCTCCGCGCAGTTCGAGCGCTTTGAGGGCCCCGGGCACGAGGTCGGGCCGCTCCTCGGGGTTGATCTCGTGCAGGGGCCAGACGGCGTACAGGTGCTGGATGTGGCGGTGGTCGTAGCGGTCGGCCAGGCCGGGCCAGGACCATTCCGCGAGTGCGCCCTCCTCGTTGATCCGGTAGCCGGGGATCCGGTCGAGCAGTGCCGTCCAGCGTTCGACGCCCTCGCCGGCGGCCTGTTCGACGCCGAGGGTGTTGGCCGCGTCGATGGCGGCCTGGAGGGCGTGTCTGCCGGCCGCGATGTCGCCGGTGGCGTTGATCGACAGGTACTCGCCGGTGTTGTCCGGGGCGTTCTCCATGGAGAACGACGGCACGAAGACCGCGCTGCCGTTCCCGTCGGTGCGGGTGAGGAAGTCCTCGTAGAACAGGGCCAGTTCCATCAGGGCCGGACCGAGCTTGTGCTGGAGGAAGGTCTGGTCCCCGGTGATCTCGTAGTACTCCAGGAGCGGGTGGAGCAGCCAGTCGGCGCCACCGGTCCAGCAGTGGCCGGGGAAGCCGCCGCCGTCGAAGTGGAGCATGTGCCCGTACTCGCCGTCCGTGCGGGAGGGGGCGAGGAAGCCACGCGCGCCGTAGAGGTTCCTGGCGTTGGTCCGCCAGTGGTCGAGCTGGCCGAGAACCAGGTCGAAGTAGCCCTGCATGGCCTCCGCCATGTCCAGGGTGGTCCCGCCGGCCACCTGGAGATTGACGTTGGCGTCGGTGGTGAAGTCACCGGCCCAGGCGGCGGTCCACGCCCCGGTCCAGATCCCCGTCAGGCGGGGCGGCAGGATGCCGCTGGAGCTGAGGAAGAGGTAGCGGCCGGAGTCGTACAGCCGCTCCAGCAGGGCCAGGTCGATGCTGCCGCGGTCGGCGTTCTGCCGTGCGATCAGCTCCGTGGTCGGCAGTCGGCGGTCGGCCCCGGGGGCGTTCAGGTCGAGGCGGGAGCGGTCGTACAGTTCGGAGTGGATCTCTGTGTGCCGGCCGAGCAGCGCCTCGTAATCGACTTCCAGGGCGGCGAGCCCCGCGTGCGGGCGCCGGGCATCCCGGGCGGGCGGCGTCTCGTGACGCTCCAGTCGGGTGAGGAGTGTGAGCCCGGCAGCCCCCGTGACCACCACGGTCGATCCGCTGACGGTGACCGTGCCGCCGGTCGGTACGACGCGGGTGACGCCCTCGTAGCCGTACGCTCCCATGCCCTCGGGGTAGGTGCCGCGCAGGGTCAGCCACCCGGAGCCCGCACGGGTCTCGGCCAGGGTGGTGAACGACACGCGGCTGTGCAGGTCGTCGCCTCCGCCGTGGACGGTCGGTGTGTCGTCGAGCGCGGTGTGCACGCTCAGGGTGACGTCGACGGTACGGCCCGGGGCCGGCGCCAGTTCGTGGACGATGACCCGGTCGGCGCGGGAGACGAAGACCCGGCGGGACCAGGTGCCGTGCCCGTCGGTCCAGGCGGAGGTGACCTCGCCCGTGCGGAAATCGGTGCTCCGGACGTACCGGTGGTACCGGTCGGAGACGGGGCCGTTCGCGGTGGCGATCCGGAGCTCGTACGCGGGATGGTACGTCTGCGTCCAGCGCAGCTCCCACCCGGCGGCGAAGTCGCGGCTCGCTCCGGCGTAGTCCCCGGCCAGCGCCTGGTCCCGGATGGATTCCAGCCGGTCGGCGAGCACGGGCGGGGTGAGGTCGCGGGTGCCGTTCGGCAGGACGAGGCGGTGGTGGTTGAGGACGACCTTCTCCAGCGCCGGGTCCCCGTACACCACGGCCCCGTACTCGCCGTTGCCGGTGAGGAAGCCGTCGGTCCACGACTCGGCGGGGCTGGTGTCATGGATCCCCCGGTCGGGCAGCGCGACCTGGGCCGGTGCGGGTGCGGTCGGGCCGCCCGCGTGGGAGCGTGCGGAGTGCATCGTTTTCCTGTCCTTCGTGCGGAGGAGCGTCACGGGCCGACGCGGGGCGGCGAAGACGGACGGCCGTGCGGGGCCCCGGGGAGCGCTCCGCCGGGTCGTCGTCGACCTCGCACGGGGAGCGGGCCGGGCGGGCGCCGTGGCCGAGACGGCCGGTGCCCGTCCGCGGCGCCCGACGCCACCGGCCACCCCTGGTCAGTGCGTCTTGTCGTAGGCCTGCTGGTAGATCTCCAGGAAGCGCTTCAACCCGAACCGGTCGAGGTTCTCGACGTACGCGTCCCAGTCGGAGTCGAGGGACTTCTTGCCGGTGATGAACTGCACGGCGCTCTGCTGCACGAAGGTGCCGATGTTCGTCTGGAGCGTGGCGAGTTCGCTCGCCTTCGCCGGGTCGATCCACGCCTCTCCGTAAGGAAATTCGGGCGTCGACCTGGACTCGTGGCCGGCGTAGAGCTTCGTGGCCTCGAAGAGCCGGCGCTCGTATCCCTCCGGAGACTTGGTGTCCCTGGCCACCGCCTGTGTGTTGCGGAACCGCGCGGTGTTGTTGTACTGCGCCAGCGCGTTCCAGTTGCCGTTGGCGGGCGGGGTTTCAACCCGTTTGTACTGCACCTTCAGGCTCTCGTCGAGCGCGACGTCCTTCGGGCCGGGCTCGACCCAGCCTTCCGGGCCGAACATGCCGTTGAGCTCACCCTCTTGGCTGAAGATGTAGTCCAGCATCTTGATCGCCTGGATCTGCTCGGTCTGTGAGGCCTTGGTCGTGAGGACGAAGGTCGCTCCGGGCACCGACGGTGAGGTGTGCGTCGTGTAGCTCTTGCCCTCCGGGCCGGTCAGCGGAGGCAGCGCGTCGTACGCGCGGTCGCGGCCGTCCTTCTGTCCCTGAGTGACGAAGATGCTGGGGTGCATCACCGTCGCCGAGCCCAGGATCACCTCGCCCGCGTGGTCGCCGAGCTTCATCAGGGCTTCCGCGTTCTGGGTGAAGACGCTGCTGTCGATCAGACCTTCGTCGTAGAGCGACTTGATGTACCTCAGGCCCTCGCGCCAGCCCTCCTTGTCCGCCTGGATGTCGGCCTTGCCCTCGTTCAGGACCAGGGTCGGGTTGGTGGCGGGGGTGAAGTTGCCGTTCGGGGTGCTGATGAACGCGTTCATCAGGTACGGGATGATCGTGTCCCCGGTGTCCCCGCTCAGCGGCACCTCGTCGGCCTTTCCGTTGCCGTTGGGGTCCTTGGTCTTGAAGGCGCGGAGCACGTCGCGGAACTCGTCCGTGGTCGTCGGTTGCTTCAGCCCCAGCTTCTTCAGCCACGCGCTGTTGATCCACAGCTTGGACGGGTACGAGCAGTGGAAGCAGTCGACCCACTGGGGCATTCCGTAGATCTTGCCGTCCGGGGCGGTGGCCATTCGCTTGTAGGCGGGGACATCGGCGAACGCCTTCTTGATGTGGGGGCCGTACTGGTCGACCAACTGGTTCAGCGGCTGGATGACGCCCTGGGTGGAGAGCTTGAGGAGCTCGGTCTGGCTGAACTGGTCGACCCAGGGAATCAGCAGGTACAGGTCGGGCAGGTCGCCGCTGGCCAGCGAGATCTGGCGCTTTTCCTTGGCCGGACCGCCGTCCTGGGTGGTGGTCTGCCAGTTGATGGTGATGTTGAACTTCCGCTTGATCAGCTTGGTGAACTGGTTGGTCTTGAGGTTCTGGTCCGCGGCCTGAGGGGCGAAGACGTTGAGGGTGACCGGCGGGTTCCCGGTGACCGTGGGGAGCGGCTTGGACGTGTCGGTGTCGCCGGACGAACCACCGGTGCAGGCCGCCAGAGTGCCGAGCAGCGTCCCGGCGACCGCCACTGTGGTGAGTGGACGCGAACGAGGCATGGGGAAGTCCCTTCGGATGAGGGGGATTGAGAGCGGGGAGGTGGGGGGGCGCGGGCGCGGGGGAGACGGTGCGGGGGAGGCGGGACCTGCTCAGCCCTTGATCGCGCCGATCATGATTCCCTTGGTGAAGTACCGGGCGACGAAGGGGTAGATGAGCAGGACGGGCACGCTCGCGATGACGATCAAGGAGTACTTGAGCAGGTCGGCGAGCTGCTGACGCTCCAGCATCTGCGCGGCGTCCGTGACGCCGTTGGGATTGGTGTTGAGGATGAGGATGTTCCGCAGCACCAGCTGGATCGGGTAGAGGTCGGCGTCCTTGAGGTAGATCAGGGCGTCGAAGTACGAGTTCCACTGGGCGATGGCGTACATCAGCGCCACCACCGCGATCATCGGCTTGGCCAGGGGAAGGGCGACCTTCCACAGGAACCGCAGGTCCCCACAGCCGTCGAGCTGGGCGGCCTCGTACAGCTCGTCGGGGATCATCGTCCGGAAGTAGGTGCTGGCGATGACGACCTGCCAGACCCCGATGGCCTGCGGGACGACCAGGGACCAGCGGGTGTCGAGCATGCCGAGCTGCTGGACCACCAGGTAGGTGGGGATCAGGCCTCCGGAGAACAGCATGGTGAAGACCACCACGCCCATGACGGGTCCGCGTCCCCACAGGCTCTTGCGGGACAGGGGGTAGGCGAGGGCGATGGTGAGGGTGACGCTGATGAGGGTGCCGACGACCGTGTAGAAGAGCGAGTTGAGGAAGCCTGTGAGGATCTGCGGGTCGCCGAGTGCCACCTCGTAGCCGCGCAGCGAGAAGTCCACCGGCCAGAACAGCACCCGTCCCGACGACACCGCGGTCGGGTCGCTGAAGGAACTGGCGACGATGTTCAGCAGCGGCAGCAGCACGACGGCCAGGAAGGTGCACAGCAGCAGGTAGGTGCAGAACAGGAACATCCGGTCGACCCGGGTCTCCTGGACCCGCCGGCTCCCGTGCGGCCGGCGCACGGGCAGACGCGGTGAGCGGGATACCCGGGGGACGGCCGGTACCGCCGCGCGGTCATTGCCCTCCGGATCGGTGACCGCCGTGATCTGCGGCTGGCTCATGACCACACCCCGCTTCCGGTCAGCCGCTTGGCGGCGAAGTTCACGAGGACGAGCAGGACGAGGTTGACCACGGAGTTGAGGAGCCCCACGGCGGTCGCCTGGCTGAAGTCGGCGTTGAGCAGGCCGGTCTTGTAGACGTAGGTGGCGATGATCTCCGATGTGCTGAGGTTCATCGGGTTCTGCAGCAGGAAGGCCTTCTCGAACCCGATCGCCATGATGTTGCCGACGGCCAGGACGAGGATGATCACCGCGGTCGGCATGATGCTCGGCAGGTCGACGTGCCAGATCTTCTGCAGCCGCGAGGCACCGTCGACGCGTGCCGCCTCGTACAGCGAAGGGTCGACGGCGGACAGGGCGGCCAGATAGATCACGGCCGAGTAGCCCGCCGTCTGCCAGATGTCCGACCAGACGTAGATGTGCCGGAAGTAGTCCGCGTCCGCCAGCAGGTCGACCCGGTCCACGCCGAAGAAGCCGTAGACGTGGCTGAACAGTCCGAGCTTGGGGGAGAGGATCATGATGATCATCGAGACCACGACCACCGTGGAGATGAAGTACGGCGCGTACGTCACCATCTGCACGGCGCGCTTGAAGAAACCCTGCCGGATCTCGTTCAGCGCCAGCGCCAGGATGATCGGGATCGGGAAGGCGGCGATCACCGCGTAGAGGGACAACAGGAAGGTGTTCCGCACCAGATCCCAGAAGACCGGGTTGTCGAACATCGCCTGGAAGTGCCGCACTCCCGCCCAGTCGCTGCCCCAGATGCCCTTGACGACGTTGTAGTCCTTGAAGGCGATGACCCCGTTGGCCATGGGAACGTACTTGAAGACCGCGAGATGTACGAGCGGCACCAGCAGCAGCAGATACAGCGTCCAGTGACGACTGAAGCTGCGCCGGGCCCTGCGCCTCATGCTCACCTTCGGCACGCGGAGCGGCCTCGCCGCGCTGTTCTGGGACATCCCTAGACTCCGAAGGCCGGGCGGCGCACGTGTGCCGGGCGGCAGGCAGGCCGCGGCAACGGCCCTGCCTGCAGATGGGTCCAACTGCGCATTGCGATGCCTCCTTGTTGGCCGTGCGGAGAGGGGCGTGATTCGGTTGGCGCCGCGGAGGCACGCGCAGTCCGTGCCGCGTCCGCGGTCCACGGCGCAGGCCGTGCCGGTGGTGGAGCCGACAGCGGGCTCCCCGAGGTGGGCGACGGCCACGGCCACCTTGTCGGCAGTGACCAGATGTCCCATGGATCCACGGGGTGTCAGCGATGCCGGCGGCTCCCGCGGTCGACGCGGGTGCCGGAGCCTAAGAACGGGCCGAGGCGCGCGACAGGGGCCCCTCGGGCGGTGAGCAATCCCGCGACGGCCGGGCCGATGCCGAAGACGCAGGTGGGGAAGGCCTTCCTCGGACCCGTGAACGCGGGCGCGCCGATGCTCATGCGCCGGCCTCCCCCTGCCACACGGCACCGTCAGGGTGGCGGTGGGCCGCCACGGAGGCCGGACGCATTTCGGCGCTGATACCTGGAGCGGTCGGCGCGAGATAGTGGCCGTTCCGGATCCGCACGGGGTCGGTGAAATGCTCGTGCAGATGGTCGACGTACTCGATGACGCGGTCCTCCGTGGTGCCGCTGACGGCCACGTAGTCGAACATCGCCAGGTGCTGCACCATTTCGCACAGGCCGACCCCGCCGGCGTGCGGGCAGACGGGCACGCCGAACTTGGCGGCCAGCAGCAGGATGGCGACATTCTCGGTGACACCGGCGGTGCGGCTGGCGTCCATCTGCAGGACGTCGAGCGCCCCGGCCTGGAGGAACTGCTTGAACATCACCTGGTTGTGCGTGTGCTCGCCGGTGGCCACCTTGACCGGTGCCAGCGCCTTGCGGACGGCAGCGTGTCCCAGCACGTCGTCGGGTGAGGTGGGTTCCTCGATCCAGTACGGGCCGTAGGGGACGAGGGACCGCATCCAGTCGATCGCCTGCTGAACTCCCCATGCCTGATTGGCGTCGACAGCGATACGGATGTCCGGGCCGACGGCTTGGCGGGCCAGTCGCAGGCGGCGGACGTCGGCGTCACGGTCGGCGCCCACCTTCAGCTTGATCTGGGAGAAGCCGTCGGCGACCGCCTCTTTGGACAGCCGCACCAGCTTGTCGTCGTCGTAGCCGAGCCAGCCGGGCGTGGTGGTGTAGGCCGGGTAGCCGTGCTCCAGCAGGTGCGCGGTGCGTTCGGCGCGGCCGGGCTCGGCGCGGAGCAGGATGTCCAGGGCCTCGTCGCGCGTCAGCGCGTCCTCGAGGTAGCGGAAGTCCACCAGGTCGACCAGCTGTTCAGGCGACATCTCGGACAGCAGCCGCCAGACCGGCTTCCCGGTGCGGCGCCCGTACAGGTCCCATACCGCATTGACGATCGCCGCGGCGGCCATGTGAATGGCGCCCTTCTCCGGTCCCAGCCAGCGCAGTTGGCTGTCGCCGGTCAACCGCCGGGAGAAGGCGTGGAGGTCGCCCAGGACCTCCTCCACCGGTAGTCCCACCACCAGCGGGGCCAGGGCCCGAACGGCCGCGACCTCGACGTCGTTGCCTCGCCCCACGGTGAAAGCCAGGCCGTGTCCCTTGCCGCCGCCGCTCGTGCGGATCGTCACGTAGGCGGCCGAATAGTCGGGTTCGGGGTTCATGGCGTCGGAGCCGTCGAGTTCGAGCGAGGTCGGGAACCGTACGTCCACCGCTTCGACGGAGCTGATCACTTCAGTCATCGCATTTCCTGTGGCCCAACAGGCACTGGACATGGGACGGATTTAACGCGCGGCCGAACGGTTGTGTCCATACCTGCGATCGAAGTTTCTGTGGCTAAGCCGGATCACCTGCGATTACGCGAATCGCCGACCTGATCGGCCGCAGGTGAGTCACCCCATGCCTTCGAAGACATGGGATCGATTGCTACAGTCGGCTGGCGCGCACGAGGAGGGATGGCGAAGCATGTCACTGACCGACAAGGCCATCGACCGCATCAGGGACCTCGTCCAGTCGGGCGAGCTTCCGCCTGGGGCCAAGCTTCCCCCCGAGCAGCAGCTCGCCGCGGAGCTGGGGCTGTCCCGCAATCTGATGCGGGAGGCGGTGAAGGCGCTGGTCGTCTCGCGGGTACTGGAGATCCGGCGGGGCGACGGCACGTACGTGACCAGCCTGGAACCGGAGGTGCTGCTGAGCGGCGTCGGATCCGCCGTGGAGCTGCTGCGCGGTGACACGCTGCTGGAGCTCACCGAGGTCCGCCGGTTGTTCGAGCCGGTCGCCACCGGACTGGCCGCCAGCCGCATCTCGGCGGCCGAACTCGCGGAGGTGGAGCGACACCTGGAGGCGATGCGGGCGGCCCGCGACGACGTGGAGCGGCTCAACGAGCACGACGCCGCCTTCCACCGGGCGGTGATCGCGGCCACCGGCAACGCCACGCTCGCCACCCTGCTGGAGGGCATCGCGAGCCGGACGCTGCGCGCACGGGTCTGGCGCGGACTGGTCGACGACCATGCCGCCGACCGCACGCTGGTCGAGCACGAGGCGATCTACCAGGCACTGGCCGCCGGCGACGGAGGGCTCGCCCAGGCCGCCGCCCTCCTGCACGTCAGCACCACCGAGCAGTGGCTGCGCGCACACCTGGACCGCGACGGCGCCTCGTAGACAACCGGCCGGACCTACCCCGGGCTTCCGCGGTCAGCGCAGCAGGAGCTGCACGATGGCGATGACCCCGACGGCGACGATGACGGCTCGGAGGGCGGCGGGCGGGAGCCGGCGGCCGACCCCGGCGCCGATCTGCCCGCCGAGGGCGGAGCCGACGGCGATCAGCAGGACCGCGGTCCAGTCGAAATCGGCGACGAAGAGGAAGAAGCAGGCGGCGACGCCGTTGACGACGGCCCCGAGGATGTTCTTGACGGCGTTGACCCGTTGCAGGTTCTCGTCCAGGAGCAGGCTCATCAACGAGAGATAGATGATCCCCTGGGCGGCGCCGAAGTAGCCGCCGTACGCGCTGGCGAGGAGCAGCCCGACGATGAGGACAGGTCCGCCGTGCGCGCGGCTGGGGGTGCCGTTGTCCTCGCGGCGGCGCTGCAGGGCCCTGGCGAGGCGTGGCTGGAGCAGTACGAGGACGAGCGCGAGCGCGATCAGGACGGGGACGATCGTGTCGAAGGCCTCGGAGGGCAGGGCGAGCAGGAGGACGGCGCCGCCGAGTCCGCCGATGAGAGCGGTGATACCGAGGATCAAGGCCCGGCGGCCCTGTCCGCGGAGTTCGGCGCGGTAGCCGATGGCTCCGCTGATGGAGCCGGGGACGAGGCCGAGGGCGTTGGAGACGTTGGCGGTGATCGGTGGCAGTCCGGTGGCGAGCAGCACCGGGAAGGTGATGAGGGTGCCGGAGCCGACGATGGTGTTGATCGTGCCGGCTCCGATGCCCGCTGCGAAGACCGCCACTGCTTCCCAGATGGACAAGGCCATCTCCCTTATCTGATCAGCGTGTCGCCTCCCCGCCGCGCGATGGGCGGTCGAGGGGCTCGCTCTGATCATGCACGACCGAGCGTTGGCCCGGGGTGTGAGCTCAGCATATGGGAGGGCGCTGACCAGCAACGGTGCGGACACGATGCGCCCGTCCCTCTCCACAACCAGGTATACCGGGCGGTAATGTCGGCCCCCGCCGGACAGCACGAGACGGCGGAGTGAGCACGAAGGGGTCCTCATGGCGACGGACATGCCTGCTGAGACAGAGGCGGCCATAGCTGCTGGGACGGAGTCGGACCACGACCGTTGGCAGCGCATGTGGGGCCACCGTGAGCAGTTGCTCAAGGTGGCCCGGCGCAGGTCGATGAGCCAGGAGGACGCCGAGGACGCCGTGCACGAGGCGATGCTGCGTGCCGCCGAGCGCCCCGACCTCGACGACGATCGCCTCGGCGCCTGGCTCACGACCGTCACCATGCGGCTGTGCGTCGACCGGTACCGGCAGGTCAACCGCGAGGCCGAGGTGCGCACCAGCCCCACGCTGGTCGCTCCGGGCCCGGTGCCCGTCGAGGAGGCGGTGTGCGACCGGGCCGAGGCGAAGTGGCTGGCCGTGCGCAGCGGGGAGCTGCCCGCCCGGCAGGCGGAGGCGCTGCGACTGAAGTCCGAGGACCTGGACGTCGGCCAGGTCGCCGTGCAGATGGGGCTGAGCTATCGGACGGTCGAGTCGTTGCTCGCCCGGGCCCGGCGGACGTTGCGCGCCTCGCTGGCCGGGACGCTCGGGGTGGTGCTGTTCCTGCTCGGGCGCGGACGGCCGCGCGGAGGCGGGAGGGCCCAGGCCGTGGCCGTCGCCTCGACGGCGGCGACCCTGGCGGTGGCGGGGTTCGTGCTGCCGTACGCGCTCGACGGCAGCGGCGGCGGGAGCGGGGACGGTCCGGCACCGCGGGCCTCCGTGTCCGGGCCATCGGAGGCGCTCACGCCCGACCGGGACGGTGGGGTGCGGCGTCCGCAGGAGTCGCGCGCGTCGGCGTCGGCGGCTCCCGGCGGCCGTCCGGCGGGAGCCGCGACCGGCGGATCGGTGCTGCCACTGTCCGTGCCGCCCTTGCCCGCGGCCTCGGTGCCCTCACTTCCGGGACTGCCGACGCCCGAGGTTTCTGAGGTCCTTGAGGTTCCCGAGGTCCCGGACGCGCCCGAGCTGCCGGATACATCAGACATTCCGAATATGACTGATGCACCGGATGTGTCAGATGTGCCACGCCAGTCTGCCGTTCCCTCGGTGACACCCGTGTCGCCGGTGCCGTCGTTGTCGCCGGCTCCGGGCGCCTCCGTCGGGCCGTCCGGCTCATAAGGCCGTCCGCACAGCCGTCCGCGAGCCCCTCCGCGGCCTCTCCGTGACCCCGTCCGGAAACCCGTCCGAAAAAAATCGGCCATCTCGCGACGGACACCCCGCCCCTCCCCGTAGAGCAGATGTCGGAGCTGCTCCACGGCTGAAGGGTGGACCGGATGGGTGTCGAGATCTGTGTGGAAGGGCTGACCAAGTCCTTCGGTCACCAGGTCATCTGGCAGGACGTCTCGCTGACGCTGCCCGCCGGGGAGGTATCGGTCATGCTCGGCCCCTCGGGCACGGGCAAGTCGGTGTTCCTCAAGACGCTCGTCGGGCTGCTGAAGCCGGAACGCGGTTCCATCACGATCCAGGGCCGGGACATCACCAAGCTCCGTGAGCACGACCTGTACGAGGTGCGGAAGCTGTTCGGTGTGCTGTTCCAGGACGGCGCGCTGTTCGGCTCGATGAACCTGTACGACAACATCGCCTTCCCGCTGCGCGAGCACACCCGCAAGTCCGAGAGCCAGATCCGGCGCATCGTGCTGGAGAAGATGGACATGGTCGGGCTGATCGGCGCGGAGGGGAAGCTGCCCGGCGAGATCTCCGGCGGTATGCGCAAGCGGGCCGGGCTGGCACGGGCCCTGGTGCTGGACCCCGAGATCATCCTCTTCGACGAGCCCGACTCGGGCCTCGACCCGGTGCGCGTCGCCTACCTCAACCAGCTGATCGTCGACCTCAACGCGCAGATCGACGCCACCTTCCTGATCGTCACGCACGACATCGCCTCGGCCCGCCAGGTGCCGGACAACATCGGACTGCTGTTCCGGCGTGAGCTGGTCATGTTCGGCCCGCGGGAGAAGCTGCTGACCAGCGACGAGCCCGTCGTACGCCAGTTCCTGAACGGCCGCATGCAGGGGCCGATCGGGATGGCGGAGGAGAAGGACGCCGCGCAGGTCGAGCAGGAGCTGGCGCAGCTCACCGACAGGTCGCCTGCGCAGGAGCTGACCCCACGCCTGCTGCCGGGCCCGGGCATCACCCGCCCGCCCCGCTGGCAGGCGATCGCGAGACGCGAGGCCGCGCTGCACGAGAAGGAGGTGGCCGGAGCGTGAGCCTGTCGCCGACCGGAGCGCTGCGGCACTCGGGCAACCTGTTCGCGATGGCGCTGGACGTCGTGCGGACGATACCCCGGCGGCCGTTCCAGGCGCGGGAGTTCATCCAGCAGGCGTGGTTCGTCGCGAGCGTCACCATCCTGCCCACGGCCCTGGTGTCGATCCCCTTCGGGGCGGTCATCGCCCTGCAGATCGGCAGCCTGACCCGGCAGCTCGGCGCCCAGTCCTTCGCGGGTGCCGCGTCCGTCCTGGCCGTGCTGCGGGAGGCCTCGCCGATCGTCACCGCGCTGCTGATCGCGGGCGCGGGTGGCACCGCGATCTGCGCGGACCTCGGAGCGCGCAAGATCAGGGACGAGATCGACGCCATGCAGGTGCTCGGCATCGACCCGATCCACCGCCTCGTCGTACCCCGGGTACTGGCCTCCATGGTGGTGGCCGTGCTGCTCAACGGCCTGGTGTCGGTCGTGGGCGTGGCCGGCGGCTACTTCTTCAACGTGATCCTCCAGAACGGCACGCCCGGCGCGTACCTGGCCTCGTTCACCACCCTCGCCCAGCTCTCCGACCTGTGGGCGGCGGAGGTGAAGGCGCTGGTGTTCGGGGCGATCGCCGGGATCGTCGCCTCCTACAAGGGGCTCACGGCGAAAGGCGGCCCCAAGGGCGTGGGCGACGCGGTCAACCAGTCCGTGGTGATCACCTTCATGTTGCTGTTCGTGACGAACTTCGTGATGACCGCCGTGTACTTCCAAGTCGTTCCGCAGAGGGGCTGAGGCATGGCGCTGTTGCAACGTCTGGAGGAGCTGGGCACCCAGCTCTCCTTCTACGGCCGCTCGCTGGCGTGGACGGGCCGCACCCTGCGCCGCTACAAGAAGGAGATCGTCCGGCTGCTCGCCGAGGTGAGCTTCGGGCGCGGAGCGCTGGCCGTCGTCGGCGGCACCGTCGGCGTCATCGCCTTCCTGTCGTTCTTCACCGGCACCGAGGTGGGCCTCCAGGGCTACGCGGCCCTCAACCAGCTCGGCACCTCCAACTTCGTGGCCTTCCTGTCGGCGTACTTCAACACCCGGGAGATCGCCCCGCTGGTGGCCGGGCTCGCCCTGTCCGCCACGGTCGGCGCCGGGTTCACCGCACAGCTCGGAGCGATGCGGATCAGTGAGGAGACCGACGCCCTTGAGGTGATGGGCGTGCCCTCCCTGCCGTTCCTGGTGACCACCAGGATGATCGCCGGTTTCGTCGCCGTGATCCCGCTGTACGTGATCGGCCTGCTCTCCTCCTACCTCGCCGCCCGCACCATCACCACCGTCTACTACGGGCAGTCGACCGGCACCTACGACCACTACTTCCAGCAGTACCTGCCGCCCGTCGACGTGCTGTGGTCCTTCGGCAAGGTGATCGTCTTCGCCGTACTGATCATCCTGGTGCACTGCTACTACGGCTACTACGCCAGCGGCGGACCCGCCGGGGTCGGCGTCGCCGTGGGCCGTGCGGTGCGGACCTCGATCGTCGCCATCAACGTCCTGGACTTCTTCCTCAGCCTCGCGATCTGGGGCGCCAACACGACCGTACGGATCGCGGGGTGAGACCGATGAGAGCAACGAGAGTGCTGAGGCTCCGGCTGTACGGCGTCGCCTTCCTGGCGGTGCTGGCGCTGCTGCTGTCGCTCGCCGTGGCCGTCTACCAGCAGGCGTTCACCCCGGTGGTGCGCATCACCCTGGAGGCCGGCAGCCTCGGCAACCAGCTCGATCCGCGCGCCGACGTCAAGCTGCGGGGGCTGCTGGTCGGCGAGGTGCGCTCGGTGCGCGCGGACGGCGAGAAGGCGACCCTCGACATCGCGCTCAAGCCGGAGCACGTCGCGTTCATCCCGTCCGACGTGCACGCCCGGCTGCTGCCCAAGACGCTGTTCGGCGAGAAGTACGTCGACCTCGTGCCGCCGCCCGGTTCCGCGGCCCGGCCCATCCGCGCCGGGGACGTCATCACCCAGGACCGCACGAAAGCCGGCATGGAACTCCAGCGGTTGCTGAACGACCTGCTGCCGCTGCTGCGCACGGTCGAGCCGGCCGAACTGAACGCCACCCTCTCGGCGTTCGCCACCGCGCTGGAGGGACGCGGCGACCGGATCGGCGACAACCTCACCCGCGTCGAGAGCTATCTGCGCCGCCTCAACCCGCATCTGCCGTCCCTCAAGGAGGACATCGCGCGCTTCGCCGACGTCGCCGAGGTCTACGGGGACGCGGCGCCCGACCTGATGCGGATCCTGCGGAACACGGTCACCACCAGCCGCACCATCGTCGAGAAGGAGGACCGGCTGGCCGCGGCGCTCCGCTCCACGGCGACCGTCGCGGACACCGGTGAGGACTTCTTCGACGCGAACGGCGACCGGCTGATCACGCTGGGCCGGGTCTCCCGGCCCACCCTGGAGCTGTTCGCCCGCTACTCACCCGAGTACCCCTGCCTCCTCGACGGCCTGGTCCGGCAGGAGAAGGTGTCCGAGGAGGCGTTCCGGGGCGGCCGGATGCGGATCACGCTGGAGGTCGTACGCCCGCAGGCCGCGTACGAGCCCGGCGAGGAGCCGCGGTACGCCGAGCGGTCCGGGCCCGACTGCCGGGGCCTGCCCCGGCCGCAGGTGCCCGCCCCGCACACGAAACTCAACGACGGTACGTCGCCCGGTAGCTCGGGCGGCGCTCTGCCCGGAGGTGTCAAGGTGTCCGCCACCGAGGCCGAGCAGCGGGCCGTGGGCTCGCTCGTGGCCCCCGTCATGGACGTACCGGCGGACGAGGTGCCGCCCGTCGCGACCCTGCTGTTCGGCCCGCTGGCCCGGGGGACGGCGGTGAGCGTCGCATGAGGAACCAAGGAGCACGTCAAGCCGCCGCCCCGCTGGCCAAGTTCGCCCTCTTCGCGCTGGTCACGATCCTGGCGACGGCCCTGCTCGCCGCCACCATCGTCAACATCTCCTTCGCGCCGAAGGACACCTACCGGGCGGTGTTCAGCGATGTGACCGGCCTTGAGGAGGGCGACGACATCCGCGTGGCCGGGGTGCGGGTCGGCGAGGTCGAAGGCATCCGGATCAAGGACCGGACGCTGGCCGAGGTCACCTTCACGGTCACCGCGGACCGCCCGCTGCTCACCAGCACCGGCGCGGTCGTCCGCTACCGGAACCTGGTCGGGCAGCGGTACATCGCGCTCACCGAGGGCGCCGGTGACAGCACCCGGCTGCGGCCCGGCGGCACCATCCCGCTGTCCCGCACCCAGCCCGCGCTGGACCTCAACGCGCTGCTGAACGGCTTCAAGCCGCTGTTCGCCGCGCTGAGCCCCAGCGACGTCAACCAGCTCGCCACCGAGATCATCAAGACCCTGCAGGGCGAGGGCGGCACCGTGAACAGCCTGCTCGCGCACACGGCGTCGCTCACCACGACGCTCGCCGACCGCGACGAGCTGATCGGCTCCGTGATCGACAACCTCAACTCCGTACTGAAGACCCTCGACCGGCGCGGCGCCCGCTTCTCCGGGTTGCTCAAGCAGTTGCGGCGGGTGATCTCCGGACTGTCCGCCGACCGCAAGCCCATCGGGGAGTCCCTGGTCAGCATCGGCGACCTCACGGAGGCCACGTCGGGGCTGCTGCACGACGCCCGCCCGCCGCTGAAGGACGACATCGCCGGTCTCGGCGAGGTCACCGGAACGCTGAACAGGAACGAGAAGACCGTGGAGGGCGTGCTGAAGCGGCTGCCGAACAAGCTCAACGAGCTGACGGGGACGGCGTCCTACGGCTCGTGGTTCAACTTCTACCTCTGCGACTTCGACGGACGGATCGTGCTGCCGAAGACGAAGCAGGTGCTCAGCCCCGAGTTCCACGTGGCGCGGGCGAGGTGCGGCGCATGAGGATCCGCATCGCGGCGCGCAGGACGCGGCGCCGCCGCCCCGAGCCCCTGATGAAGGTGCGCGTCCTGCCACCGAAGCTGCCGGGGATCAGACTGCCCCGGAAGGCGGGCCGCCCGCGGCTGAAGCCGTTCCGGGACCGCAACCCCGTGGTCGTCGGCGCGGCCGGGCTCACCGCCCTCGCGCTGCTGACCGTGGCCGCGTTCAACGCCGACAGCCTGCCGGTCATCGGCGGCGGCGAGACGTACAGCGCCGCCTTCTCCGAAGCGGGCGGCCTCAAGCCGGGCGACGAGGTGCGGATCGCCGGCGTCAAGGTCGGCAAGGTCGAGGACGTCGATCTGGACGGCGACCACGTCAAGGTGACCTTCAAGGTCAAGGACGACCCGGACTTCGGCACCGGCACCGGGGCCTCCATCCGGGTCAAGACGATCCTCGGCGCGAAGTACCTGGCGCTGCACCCGAAGGGGCCGGGGCGGCTGCGGCCGGGCAGCGAGATCCCGCTCCGGCGGACGGTGTCCGCGTACGACGTCGTACAGGCGTTCAGCGACCTGACGACCACCACGGAGGAAGTCGACACGGAGCAACTCGCGAAGGCGCTGGACACCATCTCCACCACCTTCCAGGACTCGCCCGCGGAGGTCCGGGCCTCCATCAGAGGACTGTCACGGATCTCCCGGACGGTGGCCTCGCGCGACAAGGAACTGCGGGAACTCCTCGACCACGCCAACGGCGTCACCGGGGTACTGGCCGCGCACTCCAAGGACTTCTCCGCGCTGGTCAAGGACGGCGACAAGCTGTTCAAGGAGATCAGCAAACGGCGCGCCGCGATCCACAAGCTGCTCAAGAGCTCCGCCCTGCTGGGCATCGAGCTCTCCGGCCTGGTCGACGACAACCGGAAGGAGATCGGGCCCGCACTCAGGAACCTCAACACCTTCGTCAGGATGCTCGAACGCAACCAGGCGAGCCTGGAGCGCAGCGTCAAGCTGCTCGCGCCCTATGTCCGGGTCTTCAGCAACACCCTCGGCAACGGCCGCTGGTTCGACTCCTACGTCCAGAACCTGGTCGCCGCCCCGGTGGTGCCACGTACGGGAGGCTCACGATGACCAGGCGCTCATCCGTCCGGCGCACCCTGGTACTGCTCACCGTGCTCGCGGTGTTGGCCGCGTTCGCCGTCGCCCTGTGGCCGCGCTCCGGTACCGTCCGGGTCACGGCGTACTTCCCGCGCACCGTCGGCATCTACCCCGGCTCGGACGTCCGCGTCCTCGGCATCCGTATCGGCGAGGTCAAGCGGATCACGCCGGAGGGCGGCCGGGTGCGCGTCGAGCTGGAGTACGAGGAGGGCCGCAAGCTGCCCGCCGACGCTCAGGCCGCCATCATCAACTCCTCGGTGGTCAGCGACCGTTACGTGCAGCTGCTGCCGGTGTACCGGAAGGGCCCGGTGCTGCGGGACGGCGACGTCATCCCCGAGTCGCGCACGGCCGTCCCCGTCGAGCTGGACCGGATCTTCGACAGCCTGCACACCACCTCCGAGGCGCTCGGCCCGAAGGGCGCGAACAAGGACGGCTCCCTGTCGCGGCTGCTGGGCGTGAGCGCGGACAACCTCGAAGGCCAGGGCGAGAACCTCAACCAGACCGTCGAGGACCTCTCGCAGGCCGTCACCACCCTGTCCGACGGACGGGGTGACCTGTTCGGCACCGTACGGAACCTCCAGGTGTTCACGGCCGCGCTGGCGGCCGACGACCGGAGCGTCCGCTCGTTCAACGACAGCCTCGCCGACGTGGCGGAGCAGCTCGCCGCGGAGCGCAAGGACCTCGCTGCGGCGCTCAAGCACCTGGGCGCGGCCCTCGGCGACGTCTCGGAGTTCGTGAAGGAGAACAAGTCGTCGCTGACGTCGAACGTGCGGGGCCTCAGCAAGGTCACCAAGGTGCTCGTCACCCAACGCGCCGCGCTGGAGGAACTGTTGGAGGTCGCCCCCACGGGCCTGTCGAACCTGCAGAACGCCTACAACGCCTCCGCCGGCACCCTCGACACCCGCAACAACGCCCAGCAGTCGCAGGACCCCGCCGCCCTGCTGTGCTCCCTGCTGAGGACCACCGGCGACGAGGGCGGCAAGAACCCGGACTGCGCGGAGCTGAAGAAGCTGTTCGACTCCCTGCCCGAGGTGCCGAAGGCCGGAAGCGCGACCGGCACGGTCGACCGGACGCTCGGCGGAATCCTGGAGGGCCGCGCATGAGTGTCTCCCGCAGAACGGGCGTGGCCGCGTGGACGGCCGCCGGTTCGCTGCTGCTGTCGGGCTGCCAGTTCAACGGCTGGTACGACGTCGAGCTCCCCGGAGGAGCGGCGGCGGACGACCGCGCCTACCGCGTCACGGTCGAGTTCAAGGACGTACTGGACCTGGTGCCGCAGTCGGCGGTCAAGGTCAACAACGTCACCGTCGGCGCGGTCGAGAAGGTGGAACTGGACGGCTGGCACGCCCGGGTGCGCCTGCGCGTCGCCGACTCGGTGAAGCTGCCCGCCAACGCGGTCGCCGATCTGAGGCAGACCAGCATGCTCGGCGAGAAGTACGTGGCGCTGTCCCCGCCGGCCGGCACCGCGCCCGTCGGACGGCTCCGCGACGGCGACCGCGTCCCGCTGTCCCGCAGCGGCCGCAACCCGGAGATCGAGGAGGTGCTGTCCGCCCTGTCCGCGCTCCTGAACGGCGGCGGCGTGGCGCAGCTCAAGACGATCACGGTCGAGCTCAACAAGGCCCTGGAAGGGCGCGAGAACCGGCTCCGGTCCCTGCTCACGGAACTCGACACGTTCCTCGGCGGCCTCGACGGGCAGCGCGCGGAGATCGTCCGCGCCCTCAAGGGCATCGACCGGCTGGCCGAGCGGCTGCGGAAGGAGAGGAAGACGATCGCCGAGGCCGTCGACACGGTGCCGCCCGCCCTGAAGGTCCTCGCCGACCAGCGCCGCGACCTCACGCGGATGCTCACCGCCCTGTCGAAGCTGGGCAAGACCGGCACCCGGGTCGTGAACGCCTCGCGGGACGACGCCGTCGCCAACCTCAAGCGGCTGAGGCCGATCCTGCAGCAGCTCGACAAGGCGGGCGACGACCTGCCCAACTCCCTCGAGCTGCTGACCACTTACCCCTTCCCACGCAACGTGGTCGACGCCGTCAAGGGCGACTACGTCAACCTCGCGGTCACCGCCGACCTCGACCTGGCGGGCATCTACGGCAACGTCAAGGACAAGCCCGGCGGCTCCGGCGAGGGCGGTGACGGCTCCGGCACCCCGGACCTGCCGGACCTGCCCGAGGCGCCGGACCTCCCGGACGTGCCCGGTGTCCCGACGCCGACCGCGCCGCCCAAGGTCCCGGAGGTGCCGGTCGAGCCTTCGGCGCCCTCGGACGGCGGCGACGTGCTGTGCCCACCGGTGTGCACCGCGGGCTACGGCCCCCGAGCGGACTCCGGCCGCCTCCCGCCCGGGATCGACCTCGCGCTCGCCGAGCTCATGCTGAAGGGAATCCAGCCGTGATCACACGTACGGTCAAGGCCCAGCTGCTCGCCTTCACCGTCCTCACCGCCGTCGGGGTGTCGTACGTCGGCGCCGAGTACACCGGCCTGGTGGACGAGGTTCTCGACCGGGGCTACACCGTGCGCGCCGACTTCGCCGCGTCCGGGGGCATCTTCTCCGGCGCCGAGGTCACCTACCGAGGGGTGCCGGTGGGCCGGGTGGGCGAGTTGCGGCTGGCCGGCTCGGGGGTGTCGGTGGCCCTGGAGATCGAGGACGACGCACCCCGGATCCCGGCCGACACCCTGGCCGTGGTCGCCAACCGCTCGGCGGTGGGCGAGCAGTACGTCGACCTGCAACCCCGGCGTGGCGGCGGCCCCTACCTGCTCGACGGCAGCCCGATACCGCGCGAGCACACCCGGGTGCCACTGCCGACCACCGACCTCGTCGTCAGCCTCGACCGGCTGGTCAACTCGGTCGGCAAGGACGATCTGCGCACCACCGTCGACGAGCTGGGCAAGGCCTTCTCCGGCACCGGGCCACGGCTGAGCCGGCTGGTGGACTCCGGCAACGAACTCGTCGAGGCGGCGTCCGACACGCTCCCCGAGACGGTCTCGCTGATCGAGGACTCGCGGACGGTCCTCAGGACACAGTCCGACCAGGGTTCCGCCATCAAGTCCTTCTCCCGCGATCTGGCGGCGCTCACGGGGGAACTGAAGTCGAGCGACGGGGACCTGCGCCGGCTGATCGGCAACGCGACGCCCGCCGCGCAGGAGGTCGACTCCCTGCTGAAGTCGACCCGGCCGGACCTGCCCGTCCTGCTGGCCAACCTCATCAGCGGCGGCCAGGTCACCGTGGCGCGGCTGCCCGGGGTCGAACAGGCCCTGGTCACCTTCCCGGTCGTCGTCGGCGGCAGCCACACGGTGATCCCGGGTGACGGCACCACCCACTTCGGCCTCGTCCTGAACGCCGACGACCCGCCGCCGTGCACCCAGGGCTACGGCGGAACACGGCGGCGCGACCCCGCCGACACCGGCACCCGCCCCGCCAACACCGACGCCCGCTGCACGGCACCGCGCGGCAGCGACACCTCGGTGCGCGGCGCGCAGAACGCCCCCGGCGCCCCGGGCGGTCCGTACGGCGCCGACCGGGCCGCTCACGTCACCCCGTACGACCCGGACAGCGGCACCGCCACCGGCCCGGACGGGACACCCGTCGAGATCGGCTCGACGGGTGGCGAACAGACCGTCTTCGGAAAGGAGTCGTGGCAATGGCTACTCGTCGGACCGATGGCTTGAACGCCGACGGTGAGAAGCGGGGGCGCCGCAGGGCGGCGCTGTCCGCCGGACTCGTCGTCGCGACCGTCGTGACGACCGTGCTGTCGGTCTGGCTGGCCCTCGGGCTGGCCGAGCAGCGCTCGACGGAGCAGCGGCGGCAGGACATCCTGGCGGCGGCCCGCCAGTCGGCGCTCAACTTCACCTCGCTCGACTACCGCCACTACGACCGGGACAGCCGGAACGTGCTCAAGAGCGCCACCGGCGACTTCAAGAAGCAGTTCACCGCGCAGACCGAGCAGTTGACCCAACTGGTCGCCCGGAACAAGTCCGTGTCCGAGGGACAGGTCCTCGAAGCGGGCATCGTGCGGTCCGACAGCCGCTCCGCCCGGGTCCTGGTCGTCGCCGACAGCAAGGTGACCAACACGGCCGTGCCGGGCGGAGAGCCGCGCACGTACCGGCTCCAGCTCGACCTCGTACTCAAGGACGGCCGCTGGCTGACGTCCGACGTCGAGTTCGTGGGCTGACACCCGAGGTGAGGAGAAAGACCGTGGCGAACACGACCACGCGGGGCCGCGGCGCCGGCTCCCCCGCCCGCCGCACCCTGACCGCGGCCGCCCGCGCGGCGGCCAAGCGCACCCGACGCGGGGAGCCCCTCGCGGACGGGGCACCATCACGGGCCGAGGAACCGTCCCCCGGGCGCACGCTGGTGATCGACGCTCCGGGCGGGTGGGACGACCCGCCGGAGCCGGAGCCGGAGCAGGTGCCCGAGCCGGGGGACGTGCCTGAGTCCGGGAAAGTGCCGGAGTCCGGGGAGGTGCCGGAGGAGAGGGCGTCCGTACGACGGCTCTGGCGACGGCCGCTCACCGTGGCGCTCTGCGTCCTCCTCGTGGCAGGCCTGGCCGCCGTCGCGGTGCTCGGGTGGCAGTACCGCGAGGGGCGGCGCGCGGAACAGGCGCGGGGAGAGGCGCTCGCGGCCGCGCGGAAGGCGGCGCCCGTCGTCCTGTCGTACGACTACCGGCGTCTCGACCGGGACTTCGCCCGCGCCCGCGCCCATCTGACCGGCGCCTTCCGCGACGAGTACGGCAGGACCACGGCCAAGGTCGTCGGACCGACCGCCAGGAAGTACCACGGTGTGGTGAAGGCGACGGTGGCGGCACCCGCGAACGGTGACCGGCCCGCGGAGTCCGTCGTGTCGGCCGAACCGGACAAGGCCGTGATCCTGCTGTTCGTCAACCAGGTCACCACGAGCACCCAGGTCACCGGGTCCCGCGTGGACCTGAACCGGGTGCGGATGACGCTCACCCGCACCTCCGAGGGCTGGAAGGTGAGCGCCGTGGACGCGCTGTAGGGCCCGTCGGCTCAGGACGTGGCCGGGGCGGTGCCGTGGCGGCGCTGGCGGTGGGTGTAGGCGGTGACGGCCTGCCAGAGGTGCCGGCGGTCGGTGTCGGGCCACAGGTCGGGGGTGAAGTGCAGTTCGGCGTAGGCCGTGTGCCAGGGGAGGAAGTTGGAGGTGCGCTGCTCGCTGCCGGTGCGCCAGAGCAGGTCGACGTCCGGCAGGTCGGCGAGGGGCAGGTGCCGGGCGAAGTCCTCCTCGGTGATCAGGTCGGGGTCGAGGTGACCGGCCCGGACCCGGCGGGCCAGGGCGGCGGCGGTGCGGGTGAGCTCGTCCCGGCCGCCGTAGTCGATGCACATCGTCAGCGTCAGGCCGGTGCGCGTGCGGGTGGTGCGTTCCCGTAGGTGGAGGAGTTCGGTCAGCTCGGCGGGCAGGCGGCCGGTGCGGCCGTGCCAGCGCAGCCGGACGTCCAGGTCCTCGAAGGGGTTGTCGGTGAGCTCGCGGCGCAGCAGGTCGAGGATCGCGTCGACCTCCTCGGTGCCGCGCTTCCAGTTCTCGGTGGAGAAGGTGTAGAGGGTCAGGTGGCGCAGGCCGACCTCCAGGGCGCCGTGGACCATCTCGCGGACGGCGCCGGAGCCGGCGCGGTGGCCCTCGTGCCGGGGCAGGCCGCGCTGCTGGGCCCAGCGTCCGTTGCCGTCCATGATCACGGCGACGTGGGCGGGCAGGTCGCCGGGCGGGATCCGCGGCGGCCGCTCCCCGCTGGGGTGGGGTGGCGGGGGTCGGAAGGCCGTGGCGGGTGACGGTGGGGCGGGCGCGGGCGGCTCGTGCGGGCCGGCTTGCCGGGGCGGCGGGACCGTCAGGGGGGTCAGGGACCAGGCGAGGGCGGCGCGGGCCCGGGCCGGGGCGAGGACGCGGGCGCGGGTGAGGACCGTGGGGCGGGGCTGGGTGCGCAGGAGGTCCGGACCGGCGGAGTCGACGGCGTCGAGCTGGGCGTGCAGCAGGGCGGCCATGGTGTGCAGGACGGTGGCGGGGCCGGGGTGCATGCCGCGGGTGAGGGCGCCCTGGGTCACCCACTGGCGGGCCAGGCCGGTCAGGTGAGTGATCAAGGCGGACACGGCGGGGCTCCAGCGGCGGTCGGCCAGGTCGGCCGCGGAACCGGGATACCGGTCGAGTACCTCGTCGGGCAGGAGGAGGTCGCCCTCGGCCAGGTCGGCGGACAGGTCGCTGAGGATGTCCGTGAGCCGGACGCCGTCGAGGAACTCCTCGTAGCTCTCCCGGGCGTCCAGACGCAGGGCCACGGGGACGCCGGCCCGGTCGAAGAGGGTGCGGACCTGGCCGAACCAGGGCAGCAGGTTGTCCCGGCCCCAGGCACGCCAGGCGGCCCAGTCGTCGAAGCGCCTGCCGCGGGTGTCGTCCCTGACCTGGACCATGGCGTCGCGCAGTTCGGACAGGTCCAGGCGCCACCGGGCCGCGGTGTCCACGAGGGCGTGGCGGACCGGGTCCGGGCTGGATCCGGTGGGCAGTTCGCGGTGCAGGGCGGTGATCCAGGCCTCGACCCGGGCGGCCCGTTCGGCGGCCGGGGCCGTACGGTCGTCGCCCAGGTCGTCGAGGGCGTTGGCGGCCGCCCACAGGGCGTGCAGCGCCGGGCGCAGAGGCGCCGGCACCAGCTGGATCAGCGCGTACTCCGCCGGGTCCTGTTCTCTGGTAAGGCGCCGGCACAGCCGGTACGCCGCCCGCAGGGACGGATCGTCGCCGGTCACCGGAAGGCCGGTCATCGCCGGTCGGTCTGCCGCTGCTGTGGTCGCGGGAGGCGCATCGCTCACAACTAGGACCATACGTCCTGGTTGGGGGCGTTGATCACAGGGGCCGGGGAAGCGACACCGATCCGGCCCGACCCGCTTCCACCCGCTTCTGCCGCTGCCGTAGGCCGGCTACGTCACGGTCCCGGCCCCGGGTCCGGCCGCGCGGCCTCGGTGATGCCGGCCCGGGCCGCCTCGAGCTGAGCGGCGAACGCGATGCCGAGGAACAGTGCCACACCGGTCAGGTTGGCCCACAGCAACAGGGCGACGAAGGCCGTCAACGGCCCGTACACGGCGCCGAAGGAGCCGCTCCTCTCGACGTAGAGCGCCAGCAGCCAGGTGGCCGCGATCCACAGCACCAGATGGACCGCGGAGCCGAACGCCAGCCAGGTGTAGCCCGGTTGATCCCGGCGGGGAGCCCAGCGGAAGATCACCGCCGAGGCGATCCACGCGAGCGCCACACCCAGCGGCACGTCGAGAGAACCCCACCAGTCGAGCCAGGTGCCGGACCAGCCGAGGGCCCGCACCACCGCGCTTCCGACGGCGTCGCCCGCCACCAGCACCAGGAAGCCCAGCACCATCGGCATGCCCGCGGCGAGGGCGAGGAGCAGGGACCGCCCGTACTTGGCGAGGAAGGGCCGGTCACGCTCGATGCCGTAGATGCGGTTGGCGCCGCGCTCGACCTGGGCCATCGCCGAGGCCAGGTTGACCAGGGCGAACGCCAGGCCCAGCCACATGGCGACGGCGCCCCAGACGCTGGAGCCCGCGCTGCGGGCGGTGTTGTCCAGGGCGTCCTCGACCAGGCTCGCGCTGGCACCGGGCACGATCCGGCCCAGGGTCAGCTCGATGATCCGGCCCACGCTCTCCGTGTGCACCGTGGTGGCCACGCCGACCAGCGCGATGGTGAACGGCACCATGCCCAGGACCACCTGGAAGGCGAGGGAGCGGGAGCTGCTGAAGCCGTCGGCGTAGCGGAACCGGGTGAACGCGTCGATGAGCAGCCGACGGCCTCCGTAGCGGCGCAGCGCGGTGAACGCCTCGTCGCCGGAGAGTTCCTCCCCGATCATGTCCCGCGTCTGCGGGACGTGCACGGCGGTGCCCATCGAGAAGGTCTCCTCGTGTCACGCGTCAGAAGGGCATACGGCCCCGGGTGCGACGGCCGGCCGAGCCGCTGCGGCCCACGGCGCGGGAACTGGTGTGGAAGGGCTTGCTGAGCAGCCTGCCCAGTATGCCGGGTGCCTTGCCGCCGGCGCGTGCACCGGCCCCGAGCGAACGCTGTGTGCCGCGCTCGGGGTGGCGGGACAGGCGGGGAACCAGGAAGGCCAGCAGGGCCAGGACCACACATCCGGCGATGACGACGGCGACGATCACGAGCTACCTCCAGTGAGGGGTGGGAGGAGACAAGTGCCCCGCCACGACGCCTCTATGTGGCTTCCCCGGCGCCGGTACCCTCCGTGCCCTCCGTGCCCTCCGTGCCGTCCTCGCCGTCTCAGCCGTCTTCACCGTCGCCGCCGTCGTCCGGCGCGCTCTCGTCGTCGCGGTCGACCACGGCCGCGACCGGGCCGAGGGCGATGTTCTTCGCCGCGGACTCCGTGCCGGGGTGCGGGTGGGTCGGGGCCATGGCCTCGGCGGCCTTCAGGGCCGAGGCCATGGACGCGAGACGGTCCTGGTCCGCGTGCCGGCGGATGTGGATGAACTCGTAGCGCTCCTCGGCACGGGCATGGGCCATCACGTCCAGCCGCAGGGCGAGGAGTTCCGTCAGGAACTTCGGGTCGTCGGTGTCCATGCCGTCCAGCCGGGACAGGACCTCCTTCGCCTCCCGCTCCTCGGTCAGACGGTCCTCCACCACCTGCTCGCCGCCCGGCACGTTCGACCGGGTGAAGGGGCGGACGACCTCCTCCTCGGCCGTCTCGTGCACGGCCAGCAGCCGGACCAGCCGGCGGAACGCGTCGCGGCGCTCGTCCCCGCTGGTTCGCTCGACCTCGTCGAAGAGGTTGCGGATGTCGCCGTGCTGACGCATCAGCAGGGCCACGACGTCGGCGTCACTCGCGGCGATTCCGGCCACGGTCAGCCCCTCTCCCTCAGGGCGGGGTCCGGGTGCTCCCCCTCGGTCTCCATGCGGTACTCGCGGCCGAACATCTCGTGGTGCTGGGCCATCACGCGCTCGCTGGGCGGCTCCTCGCCGCCGTGGATCCGCTCCTGCATCTTCTCGAACCGCTCGTGCGCGTCCCGGACGTAGCCGGTGCCCAGCGTGGTCAGGTCCATCTGGGTGTCCAGGAGGTCGCGCACGAACGCCTTGTTCTCCTCGAAGGTGAGCACGTTCGGCAGCTCCGGGGCGAAGATCTCCTGGGGCTCGCGGCCGTCATGACGGCGCATCAGGTCGCAGGCGATCCGCAGGTGTTCGAGCTCCATGTTCAGGTGCAGCTCCCAGATGGCCTTCACCTTCGGGTCGCTCTCCTGCTCCATGAAGGAGTGGTAGAGGTAGCACTCGTTGTACTCGTGGTTGACGAGCTGCTCCCACCACGTCTCGCCCGGGTCGACCAGGGACTCGTAGTGGGTGACGTGCTCCTCCTCGATCAGGCCGATCTCCTGGTAGAGCTGCCGCGCGATGGGCTCCATGTACTGGGGGCCGACGTTCATGTAGAAGTTCATGGTCTGCTGCTCCGCCGACATGATGGTCAGGGCGTGCAGCTTGGACAGCGGGTTCGTGGTCGACCGGTCGTACGGCTCGCGCACGTTGTCGTGCGGGTGGCGGTGGTGGAACTTCGTGGGGCGGCCCGGCATCACCTCGGTGAGGCCGTCGACGATCGACTCCGCCTTGCGGTGCTCGATCATCTCGTAGAGGTTGGCGTACCGGTACAGGTGGTCGAAGTCCTCCAGCACGCCGAACTCGTACGCCTGCTTCAGGTACGGGTCGGGCTCGTGGCGGGCGACCCAGCCGGTGAGGTCCACGGCGACCTGCTCGTAGGCGATGGTCGTCTCCAGGACTGAGGCGAGGCCCGGCAGCAGCCAGTTGACGGCCTTCTGCTGCTGGTGCTCGACGTAGCGGACCTCGGCGAGCAGCCGTTTGACCTCCGGGTCGGGGCAGCGCCGGGCCAACTGGTGGCTGAAGAGGATCGCCTCGACCTCGATGCCGTTCATCGTGATGACGCGGCAGCGGGTGTAGGGGTCGCTGCGGTCGGGGTCGATCGGCTCGACGTCCAGTTCCCGCCAGCTGCGGAGCTGACGGTCGAGGGGGATGCCATGGTGCTCGAGGGGGTTGAAACCCATGGGAGTAACTCCTCGGCAGGACCGGAGCGGGACGCCGCCGAGTACCCGGGGGCCATGGGGCCAAACGGCCGGCCGGCCCATGCACCCTTACCCCCAACCCCCACCACAAGCACCCTTACCCCCGGCCCGGTCCCAGGATCCGCACCGGGCCGGGATTCAGCCCCGTCGGCGGGCGAGGGCCCTCTGCAGGGCCGTGCGGAGTTCCGGGGGCGGGGGCGGGCCGTTCGTCTCCGCGCCGGCCGTCACCGCGGCGGCCACCTCGCGGAGCTTGGTGTTGGAGAGCTGGGACGTCTCGCGGAGGATGTGCCAGGCCTCGTCGGAGGTGCAGCCGTGGGTGGCCATGAGGATGCCCCGGGCCTGGTCGATGACCGGGCGGGAGGCGATCGCCTGACGGAGCTGCTCGACCTCCTCCTGAAGGATGTGCAGGCGCTCCGCGCGTTCCAGGAAGACGACCGAGGACCCCGCGGCCGTGGCGGGCGCGACCTGGTCCGTCGTGGAACGGAGCGGGTCCGAGGTGTCCAGGCCCGCCAGTTCCAGGATCCGCAGCGGCTGGCCGTTCCAGTTCGAGGTCGTGATCGTCAGCGAACGCTGCCGTCCGTAGTCGCTCAGCACGTCCAGGAACTCCAGGCCCGCGGTGTCCATGAAGTGCACGTCCCCCATGTCCAGGTCTACCCGCGTGACGGTGTTCGGCAGCTCCTCCAAAGCTCTAGCCAAAGCTTCGGCGCACCCGTGCACGAACTCACCACGCGGGGTGAGCTCTGCCCGTTCCGCGCACACGCGGCCACTGATGAGCAGGGGATTCGACCCTCCTGTGAGATGTGGTGATGCCGCAGAGGTCATGTCACCGCCTTCTCGTCCTCGTCGGTCGTGTTCGTCCACGCGGAACTGCACGACGTCACTCGCCCCCGTGGACGTCCGTGTGAGGTGCGCCTGCCCGCCTTACGGCTTACTACACTCCCGGACGGGGAATGAGCCTTCCCCGGATGGGTACGAGCGCTGTGGTCCAGAACGTGGGGAGAGGGCGTGAACACTTCGCATCGTGTGCCGGCCGCCGGATCCCGCGATTCCGTGCCGCGCCTGGCGGTGTTCCCGCTGACCGGGCGCAGCGGGGTCCGTGCGGCGGGTGAGATCGCCCTGACGACCCGTGCCATCTGGGAAGGTGTACTGGACGAGGCCGTTCGCGAGGATGACGACGTGTACTACCTGGAGCTGTCCGATGTGACGTTCGTCGACGTCGCGGGCGCGGGTGCGCTCGCGGCCGCCGCCGGACGGCTCCAGGAGGGGCGGCGGTTCGTGGTGCGGCGGCCGCCGTCGGCCCTGCGACGCACCCTGGACCTCCTCTGGCCCGGCCAGACGGGGATCGAGGTGTCGACGTCATGACAACTGCCGTGACCGAACCCTTCGGGTCTCTGGAGCCCTTCGTCCACCCCGCCCTCTTCTACCGGGACGAGGAGGAGTACCTCGACGGCACCGTCCCCTTCGTGCGCGAAGCCCTCGCGGCCGGAGAGCCGGTGGCGGTCGCCGTGCCCGGCAAGAACCTGGAGCTGATCCGCGACGCGCTGGGTGACGACGCCGGCTCCGTGCGGCTCCTGGACATGCGCGAGGCCGGACGCAACCCCGGACGGATCATCCCCGGCGTGCTGCGCGCCTTCGCCGACGCCCAGCCGCCCGGCACCCGGGTCCGGATCATCGGCGAGCCCATCTGGGCCGGGCGCTCCGACCTCGAGTACCCCGCCTGCGCCCAGCACGAGGCGCTCATCAACGCGTCCTTCCAGGGCCGCGCGGCGACCATCCTGTGTCCGTACGACGTCGAGCAGCTGCCGGAACACGTCCTCGCGGACGCGTACGCCACCCACCCCACCGTCATCCGCTCCGGTTCCCGGCAGGAGCAGGGCAGCGACGCGTACGCGCCCGGTGACGTCGTCGCCCGCTACAACGAGCCGCTGCCGCCCGTCCCCGACGCGCTGACGTTCGCCTTCGACGCCGACTCCCTCTCTCAGGCCCGGCACGTGGCCGTCGGGGAGGGCTCCCGGTACGGCCTCACCGGCGTCAAGCTCGACGACCTGGCCCTCGCCATGGCAGAGCTCACCACCAACAGCGTGGTGCACGGGGGTGGCTCCGGAGTGATGCGGGTGTGGACCGAGGACGGCTACGTGGTGTGCGAGGTCCGCGACCAGGGTCGCCTCGCGGACCTCCTGGCCGGGCGCCGGCCCGTGCCCCGCGACCAGCGCGGCGGGCGCGGACTGCTGCTGGTCAACCTGATCTCCGACCTGGTGCGGGTGCACACGGGCGACGACGGGACGACCGTACGCTGCTGGTTCGCCCGCTGAGGAGCGGCCGCCACGGCGCCTTGGGGGCCTCCCCGGTCACTCAACTCCCCAGCGGATCCAGCGTCAGCGGCTCGATCCTGCCCTCCAGCATCGCGCCGAGGCCCTGTACGGCACACACGTCCGGACGCTCGGCGATGTGCACGGGCATACCGGTCGCCTGCCGCAGCATCTGGTCCAGGCCCGGCAGCAGCGCGCTGCCGCCGACCATCATGATCCCCCGGTCGACCAGGTCGGCCACCAGGTCGGGCGGGCAGTCCCGCAGCACCTGGCCGATGCCGTCGAGGACGGCGGTGAGCGGCGTCTGGATGGCGTCCCGCACGGCCGCGGTGTCGACCTGCACGGAACGGGCCAGACCGGTGGCGACGTCCCGCCCGTGGATCTCGGTGGAAGCCGGACCGTGCGGGGTGAGGCCGTTGCCGGACAGGGCCAGCTGCAGTGGCCGTACCGACTGACTGGGCAGCATCAGCTCGTGCTCGTGCCGCAGGTGCTGCACGATCGCGTGGTCGACGGCCTCCCCGCCCACCGGGATGCGCTCGGCGGTGACGATCGAACCGAGGGACAGCACGGCCACCTGGGTGGCCGCCGCCCCGCACACCATGATCATGGTGGCCTCGGGCTGCTCCACCGGCAGCCCACACCCGATGGCGGCGGCGATCAACGTGTCCACCAGCTCCACGCGGCGCGCCCCCAGACCGACCAGCGTCTCGATCGCGGCACGCTGGGCCAGCGGGTCGGCGTCGTGCGGGGTGCAGGCCGCCGCGCGCAGGATCGGCTTGCGGCGCAGGCTGCGGCGCATCTTGTCGCCGAGCAGGTGCCGCAGCATGCGCTGCGCCATCTCGATGTCGACGACGGTGCCGCCGGTGACCGGGCGGACCACCCGGATGTAGTCGGGCGTGCGGCCCGTCATCTTCTCCGCGAGCTCGCCGACCGCGATCAGCGCCCCGGTGCGGGTGTTCACGGCGGCGGCGGACGGCTGGTCCACGACGAGCCCGGCGCCCTTGACGTAGACGCGGGTACGGGCCGCCCCCAGGTCGACGGCGAAGTGGCAACGGCGCAACTGCTCCAGACTGGCGGTCATGGCAGGTCCTCCCGAGAGCACAGACCGTGGGCGGCCGCCAGGTGGCGGGCCTCGACTGGGGCCGCCGGGCGGCGGTCCTCCCTCGCATCGTGCGCCGGAAGCGGCGGGACCGCCTTTCTGAGGGGGCCGGGCGGGGGGCCGCCGAACGGGGGGCTCTTCCGCGGCGGGTTCGTGGAGAAAGCATGAAAGGCCCTGAAACGCGGCGGGTGAGCCGTACTGGTGTGCTGTGGTTGTCGTGACAGCCGACGGGCTGGGGCGGCGGACATGACGCACGATCGGGCGGAGCAGGTGACGCAGGAGGTACGCGGCCAGGTCGAAGCGGCACTCGCCGACGTGGACCAGCCGGTGGTGTTCGGACCGAGCCGGGGCACGGGGCGCGCGAAGGCACCGCCGCGTCGCAGGCGGCCGCACCCCGTGGTGGCCCGGCAACCGAAGAAGGGCGTCCTGCACTGGTTGTTCTGGCTCGTCCTCGCCCCCGTCCACTACGTGACCGACCCCATCGGAAACCTCTTCGACTGGCTCCTGGACAAAGTCTCTTTCCGTCGTGCGAAGCGTGCACTGCACGGAGGGTGGGGGAGCACCGCCGGCTCGCTGCTCGCGGCTCACCACACATCCGTACGGCGCTTCCTGGTGTCGGGCCGTACGGGACTTCACGTCGTTACATCGGCGAGTCGGGGTCCGAGACCGGCTGGACCCTGCCGAGGGACCAGGTCCTCGGCGTCGAGCATCTCGAGTGGGCCGGGGGCCCGCCCCACAGCGCCACTCTTCGCTTCCACTTCGCGGACGGTTCATGGGGCGACCTGGTGGTCGTCGGCGAGGTGTGGCGGCAGATGCTGTCCCAGTTCCCACCGGCTCCGGGAAGGTGACCGGAGCGCGGCGGGGTGGGCCTCGTCGCGAGCTGTGGCACACCACGGGGGATCACCGCCCGGCGATCCCCCGGATCACCCCCAGCTCCACCAAGTCCTGCGGCCGGATGCGGAGCTGGTCCGCCGTCGCCTCGACCTCCCGCGGCGGTCGCTTGAGGATGGCCGCCGCCAGTTCCGGCGCTATCACCGAGAAGTAACTGTCCGGCGTGGCCCACGTGTTGCCGGGCGCGGCCAGGGCCAGCGCGCCGCCCGAGCCGCCCTCGCCGATCACCAGCGTCGTCACCGGCGTACGGGCGGACGCCACCGCCCCGAACAGGTCGGCGATCGCCGCGCCCGCGCCCTGCCGCTCGGCTTCCGCGTCATTGGCGGCGCCCGGGGTGTCCACGAGGGTCAGCACCGGGATGCCCAGCCGGTCCGCGAGGCGGATCAGCCGGGCGGCGGTCCGGTAGCCGGCCGGGCGGGTCGCGGCCCCGGTCTGCGCCGCGTACGCGACCGTACGGCCCCCGTGCTCGCCGAACCCGCACAGCATGCCGTCCGGGTCCGTGCCGCCGCAGCGGTCGCCGCTGACCGGGACCCGGTGGGTGAAATAGGTGTCCAGATAGGCGGCGGCGCGTAGGCGCCGGGGCGAGCGGGCCCGCCGGACGGCGTCCCAGCCGGTGGCGGGCAGCACCGCGGTGTCGCCGAGCGGTTCCGGCGGCGGTGCGGGCGTGGTGGACGGGCACGTCAGCAGCCGCAGCCACCGCCCCAGCGTCTCGCGCAGTTCCTCGGGCCGTACGACCGCGTCCGCCGCCCCCGCCGCGACCTGTGCCTCCGCCGTGTACGCGGCCGGGTCAGCGTCCGCCGGCCGCACCCGCGAGCCGGCGAAGCCGACCTGGGCGCCGGGCAGCGCGAGCACCACGTCGGCACCCGCGCCCAGCGTGGCCCAGCCGCCCCCGGTGGTCGGGTCGCGCAGGACGGCGACCTGGGCCAGACCGGCCTGACGGGTCAGCGCCGACTGGCGGGCCACCCGCTGGAGCTGGGCCAGCGCGAGCATGCCCTCCTGCATCCGGCTGCCACCGGTGGCGACCAGCGGCACGACGGGGAGGTGGTGCTCACGGGCGTACGTGTACGCCGCCTCCAGCCGGTCGCCGGTTCGCCGGCCGAGGGAGCCGCCGAGGAAGCCGAACTCGAACGCGATCAGCACGGCCCGGACGCCGCCGACGCGGGCGGTGCCGCACACGACGGACTCCTGCTCGCCGGTGCGTTCGGCGGCACGAGCCAGCGAGGCGTCGTAGCCCGGCCAGGAGAGCGGGCCGTCCGGGCCGGCGTCCCGTAGCACCGCGGGGAGTTCGGCGAAGGTCGATTCGTCCGTGACGGCGGCGACGACCTCGCGGGCGGAGAGACGCTCAGCCATGGGCCAGTGCCCGCTTCATGATCTTCCCCATGTCGTTGCGGGGCAGCGCGTCCAGGTGGTGGACGACCCGCGGGCGCTTGTGCGGGGCGAGCCGCTGGGCCACGTGGTCGGCCAACTCCTCCAGGGCGGGCGGCGACCCGGGGTCCGCCGGGACGATCCACGCCACGATCCGCTCGCCCAGGTCGGCGTCCGGCTCCCCGGTGACGGCGGCCTCCCGCACGCCCGGGTGCTCCAGCAGCGCGTTCTCGATCTCACCCGCCCCGATCTTGTATCCGCCGCTCTTGATCAGATCGGTGGCCTTGCGGCCGACGATCCGGACGTAGCCGTCGAGGTCGCGCACCGCCATGTCGCCGGTGCGGAACCAGCCGTCGGCGGTGAAGGCGGCGGTGGTGGCGTCGGGCCGGTTGAGGTACTCGGTGAACAGGTTCGGGCCGCGCACCTGGATCTCGCCGACCGTCTCCCCGTCGTACGCGGTGACCTCCGAGCCGTCGTCCTCGACCAGCCGCAGCTCCACACCCGGCAGCGGCACGCCGACCGTGCCCGGGCGGGCCTCGCCGTCGGCGCGGACGCTGGTGTTCATCAGCGTCTCGGTCATGCCGTAGCGCTCGATCACGCGTCGCCCGGTCGCGGTCGCGATCCGGCCGTGGTCGTGCACGGGCAGCGCGGCGGAACCGGACACCAGCAGCCGTGCCCCGGTCAGCGCCTTGACCAGCTCGGGGTCGCCGGTCACCGCCTCCGCGATGCGGTGGTACATCGTCGGCACGCCGAACAGCATGGTCGCGCCGGAGTTCAGCTCGCGGGCGACGCCCTGGGTGGTGAAACGGCCCAGGTGCCGCAGCGATCCGCCGCGCCGCAGCGGGCCGAGGGTGCCCAGGACCAGGCCGTGCACGTGGAACAGCGGCAGTCCGTGCACGAGGACGTCGTCGCCGGTCCACTGCCAGGCGTCGGCCAGCGCGTCCAGGGTCGAGGCGATCGCCCGGCGCGGGATGACGGCGCCCTTGGGCGGGCCGGTGGTGCCGGAGGTGTAGACGATCAGGGCCGGGGCGGACTCGTCGGCGGCGTCGGCGGCGTCGGCCGGGGCGGGGCCGGTGCCGTGCACGTCGACGTCGAGGCGGGGCAGATCCCGTACGGGGGCGGGGAGCTGGTCGTCCGGGGCGGTGAGCACCAGGCCGGGCGCGCTGTCGGACAGGATGTGCCCGAGCTCCTTCTCGCCCGACTTCGGATTGAGCGGCACGGCGGGCACGCCGGCCAGCAGCGCGGCGACGACGGCGACGGCCGTCTCCATGGTGGGCGTCGCCCAGACGGCGACCCGCCGGGCATCCCGGATGCGTCCGGCTGTCGCACCGGCCGCCGCGGCGAGCTCTCCGTAGGTCAGCGAGCGCTCGCCGAACCGTACGGCCGGCCGGTCGGCGGGGGCGTCGGTCAGGGCCGGGAAGAGAGGGGTCACGCGTCACATCTCCTTAGCTGTCTGGCTGAGCTGTCTGCCTGAGCTGTCTGGCTGTCCGTGGGACATCGGGTCATCGGCCGGCTATCCCCAGCCGGGGACGACCATCACCAGCCACGCCGCCGCGGGGACGACCGCGACCACGATTCCTCCGTACACCATCAGCTGCCGGAAGAAACGCTCGCGGTCGACGTCCGGGGCGGCGGCGAGGACGAGTGCGCCGTTGGTCGAGAACGGGCTGACGTCGACGACCGTCGCCGAGACGGCGAGCGCGGCCACCATGCCGATGGCGCCGATCTCGCCCTGTTCCAGGAACGGGACGGCCAGGGGGATGAGGGCGCCCATGATTCCGACGGAGGAGGCGAACGCGGAGACCAGGGCGCCGATGTAGCAGAGCAGGACGGCTGCGAGCAGGGGGATGCCGATGCTGCCGACGCCCTCGCCGGCCCAGGTGATCGTGCCCATTTCGTCCAGGACGCCTACGTAGGTGAGGACGCCGCAGATGAGGAGAACCGTTGGCCAGGCGATCTGGCCTGTTGCCTTGCGGCTGTCCTCCGGCCAGGCGGTGCTGAGTATGACGGCGAGGGTGATGGCGGTGAGGCCGGCGTCGAGGTCGAAGACCAGGACTGCGATGACCAGGGCTATGAGGGAGGTGAGGGTGGCTGTGCGGGATGGGGTGAGGGTGAAGGTCTCGGTGCCGGGCGTGGCGGGCGCTGTGGGGTGGGACCGCAACTCGGCGGTGCGAGGTGCCGCTGCGCCCACCCTCCCCCAAGCTCTCGGCTTCGCTCGAGCAGGGGGGACCCCCATCGCCCCAGCGGCACGACTGCCCGCAGCTGGGTCTGTGCCGGCAGCTGAGCCTGTGCCCGCGGCTGGGCCTGTGCCGGCGGCTGGGTCTGTGCCGGCGGCTGGGCCCGTGGGCGCAGCTGGGGCGGTCCCCAGTTTCAGCCCCCCGCACAGCACGAACACCACCCCCGCGATCACGAGGTTCGCCGCCAGGGACGCCAGGAACAGGACCACCTCGTTGCCCGGCAGCTTCTCGCGTTCCACGATGCCGTTGACGATGGAGCCGTAGATGCTGATCGGGGAGAAGCCGCCCGCCTGGGCGCCGTGGACGACCATCGCGCCCATCAGCAGGGGACTGATCCCGTAACGCGTGGCGAAGCTGAGCGCGATCGGCGCCACGATCGCCACCGCGGCCGGACTGACCGCGCCGATCGCCGTGAGCGCGCCGGTCAGCGCGAACATCACCCAGGGGATGAGCGCCACCCGCCCCCGCACGAGCCGCACGGACGCGTGCACCAGCCAGTCGGTGGTGCCGTTGGCGCGGGCGATGGCGAAGAGGTACGTGACGCCGACCAGGACGACGAACAGGTCGCCGGGGAAACCGGCGAAGATGCCGTCCGCGTCGAGACCGGCGACGAGCCCGCCGACCGCGAAGGCGGCGGCGAAGGCGAGTGCGCCCATGTTGACGGAACGGGTGGTGGCGATGACGAACACCACGACGAGGACGAGGATCGATATGAGTTCGGGGGACATACGGGCTCCCGTCGTTGGGCCCCGGAGCTGACAGGGAGCACCTCGCCGGCAGTGGACGAGTGGCTGAGCCACTTGAGGTGCGTTGGTCGAACAGCGTGGGCGCGGCCCGATCGCCCGTCAAGGGGTCGGGCAAGAATTGGTTCAGCCACTCGGCCATTGGAGGGCGCCGGTGTTACCCTCCCGGCGAGAGGGGGACCCCGTGACCGACGCCCTGCGCCCCATGACGAAACAGCGCCTCTACGAACAGGTGCTGGAGCGGCTGCGCCAGTACGTCGCCGAGGGCGGCCTGCGCGCCGGCGACCGGCTGCCGCCCGAGCGGGACCTGGCCCAGCGGCTCGGGGTGAGCCGGGCCTCGGTGAAGCAGGCGATCGTGGTGCTGGAGGTCCAGGGCCTGGTGGAGGCACGGCACGGCGGTGGCACGTACCTCGTGCGGGACAGTCTCGACACCGAACCCGTCGAGCGGATGGTCGAACGCCGCCGGCGCCTGCCCGACGTCCTGGAGGCGCGGGAGGCGCTGGAGACGAAGCTCGCCGAACTGGCCGCCGAGCGGCGCACGGAGGACGACCTGGTCGCCATGCGGTCGGCGCTCGCGCACATGGTGGAGGAGATCGAGGCGGGCGGTCACGGCGTCGAGGGCGACCGGCTGTTCCACGCGGCCGTGACGGCGGCGGCCCACAGCGGTCTGCTCGCCGAGTTCATGCGCTCCATCGCCGAGCAGATCGCCGAGAGCCGCACCGAGTCCCTCCGCCAGCCCGGCCGCCCCACCCGCTCCCTGTCCCAGCACCAGGCCATCCTGGACGCGATCGCCGACCAGGACCCACGGCGGGCGGCGGCGGCCATGCGGCGTCACGTCCGTACGGTGGCCAAGGTGCGGCTGCTGGACTGGGAGCCGGGGGAGGAGCGGTAGCGGTCAGGCCGCCGCTGCCAGCAGGTCCGCGACCACACAGCTGACGTTGTCGGGACCACCGGCGTCGTTCGCCGCGGCGACCAGGGACTCGACCGTCGTCTGCGGGGCGGGACAGGACGCGAGGAGGTCCCGGATCCGCTCCTCGGGGACGACCGCCGACAGACCGTCGGAGCACAGCAGATAGCGGTCGCCGGGGTGGGCGTCGTGCAGGCGGAGGTCGGGGAGCGTGTCGGCGTTCCCGCCAGTCAGGGCCTTCAGCAGCAGGGCGCGCTGCGGGTGGGACCCGGCCTCCTCGGCGGTCAGCCGCCCCTCGTCGACCATCGACTGGACCATCGTGTGGTCGTGGGTGATGCGGAACAGCTCACCGTCGCGCAGCAGGTAGGCGCGGGAGTCGCCGATGTGCACCAGGGCCAGCCGCGATCCGGTCCACAGCAGGGCGGTCAGCGTCGTGCCGATGTCGTCGTTGCCGTCGGCCACGTCCCGGACGGCCTGGGCCGCGCACCGCACCGCGTCCTCCAGGACGTTGAGGATCCCGCCGGCCGGGATCTCGTCCGTGTCCAGGAAGCGCAGTGCCTCCACGGCGGCGCTGCTCGCGGGCGCGCCCGCCGGTCCGAACCCGTCGGCCACGGCCAGCAGGCGCGTACCCGCGTACGCCGTGTCCTGGTTGGCCGGGCGCACGCGGCCGGTGTCCGAGTGGGCGGAGTAACGCAGTTCCAGCATCATGGTGTCCCTTCCGGACTCCGAGGAGTCCGCCGTCAGGTGATCGACCAGGAAAGCGGCGAGGTCCCGCCGTACCGCCGTCTCCGCCTCGACCCGCGCCCAATAGGCGCGGATCTCCCGGGCGGCGGCCGTGGAGTCGCTGTCGTGCACGCGGCACACCTGGCGTATCTCGGCCAGCGGCATGCCCAGCCGGCGCAGCCACGCCACCAGCCGGGCTTGCTCCAGCTGTTCGGCCGCGTAGTACCGGTAGCCGGTGTCCGGGTCCACCCGGGCAGGCCGCAGCAGATCCAGCTCGTCGTACAGGCGCAGCGCCTTCGGCGAGAGCCGGCACGCCCTGGCGAACGCGCCGATCGTCAGCATGCCCATGTGCCCCCCTGCGTTCCGCGCGGTTCTCGCGCTTCCTGGTTCCGCCATCGATGCTGGGGCTTCACCGAAGGTGAAGGTCAAACAGGGTGTCGCGGTTCCGGGACGGATTGCTAGCCTGCGCCGGAACCGATCGCAGGCCGAGAAGGGAGTCGCCGTGGCCGGCACTCCGCGTATCGCGCTCGTCACCTATGACCCCGGTGGCGAGGAGAGCAGGGACCGGGACCTGCCGGTGCTGGTGGACGCCCTGCGGGAGGCCGGGGCCGAGGCCGCAGTGGTCCACTGGGACGACCCCTCCGTCGACTGGGCCGCCTTCGACCTCGCCCTCATACGGTCCACCTGGGACTACAGCTGGCGGGCCGAGGAGTTCACGGCGTGGGCCGAGCGGTGCGGGAAGGTGACCCGGCTGGCCAACCCGGTGGACGTCGTGCGGTGGAACGCGGACAAGAGGTACCTCGGGCGGCTCGCGGACGCCGGGGTGCCCGCCGTGCCCACCCGCTACTTCGCGCCGGGCGAGCCGGTGGACCTGCCGGCCGACCGCGAGTACGTCGTGAAGCCCGCCTCCGGCGCGGGCGCCCGGTACGCCGCCCGCTACCCGGCCGGGGAGCGGGATTCCGCCCTGCGTCAGGTGGAGCGGATGCACGCCGAGGGGTTCACCGTGATGGTGCAGCCCTATCTGACCGGCATCGACACGCACGGTGAGCGGGCCCTGCAGTTCTTCGGCGGGCGCCTGCTGCACGCGGGCGTCAAGGGCGCCGTCCTCGCGCCGGGCACACCGTACGACGCCGACAAGGTCGCCCACCCGGACATCCGCCCCTGGGAGCCGACCGCAGCCGAACTGTCCGTCGCCGAGCGGGCCCTGGCCGCCGTACCGGGGCGGCCGGAGCTGCTGTACGCCCGTGTGGACCTGGTCACCGGGGAGGACGGCGAGCCGTGCGTGATGGAGCTGGAGCTGATCGAGCCGAACCTGTTCCTGTGGCTGCACCCGGCCTCCGTGCCGAGGGTGGTGGAGGCGGTGCTGGACGCCGCCGGCTGAGCACCGTGTGCGGGGCATACGCCCTCTGGTGAGGCTTTTGGTGTAGTGGTACCCCCATGCCCTCCGAGCGACGGACCTGGGCACCGCTGCTCGCGGTGTGCGCCGGGTATTTCATGGTGATCCTGGACGTCACGGTCATCAACGTCGCCGTGCCGGTGATCGGGAGGGAGCTGTCGGCCTCGCTCACCGGCATCCAGTGGATCACCGACGGGTACACCCTGGTCTTCGCCGGGTTCCTGCTGACCGGCGGCGCGCTCGGCGACCGGCTCGGCAACCGCCGGGTGTTCTGCGCGGGCGTGGTGGTGTTCACCCTGTCCTCGGCGGCGTGCGCGCTCGCGCCCGGCGCGCCCTTCCTGGTCGTGGCCCGGCTCGTGGAGGGGCTCGGCGCGGCGCTCATCGTGCCCGGCTGCCTGGCGCTGCTCCAGCAGGCCTACCCGGAGACTGCCGCACGGGCGCGGGCCTTCGGACTGTGGGGCTCCATGGCGGGCATCGCGGCCTCCGCCGGGCCGCTGCTGGGCGGGCTGCTCGTCTCCACGGTGGGCTGGCGCTGGGTGTTCCTCATCAACCTGCCCGTCGGCGCCCTCTGCCTCGCCCTGACACTGCGGCACGTGGCCCGCTCGCCCCGGCGCGCCGACCGGGCCCTGGACTGGCCCGCGCAGGTCGCGGTCGTCGCGGCGGTGGCGCTGCTGACCGCGTCGCTCAACGAGGCCGGACGGCGCGGCTGGACCGACCCGGCCGTGCTCGCCGGGGCGGGTCTGGCCGTCCTGGCCGCCGCGGCCTTCGCGCTGCGCGAGCGGCTGGCCCGCTCTCCCGCCCTCCCGGTGAGCCTGCTGCGCTCGCGCGCCATGAGCGGCGGGTCCGCCATCGGCCTGCTGTTCAACTTCGGCTTCTACGGCATGGTGTTCACCGCCAGCCTGGAGTTCCAGCACCAGCGCGGCTACAGCGCCCTCGGCACCGGTCTCGCCCTGTTCCCGGCGGTGGCCATGACCATGTTCGCCTCCGTCCTGTCCGGGCGGCTCACCCGCCGCACCGGCGACCGGCCGCTGGTGGTCACCGGCATGCTCCTGGCCGCCCTCGGGCTGGCCGGCTGGGCGGCCGCGGGCGCCGACCCGGCGTACGCCCTGCTGGTGGCCCCCATGATGGCCGCCGGGTTCGGGACGTCCTTCGCCCTCACCGGCTCCACCGCCACGGTGATGGGTGCCGCGCCCGCCGCGTACTGGGGAGCCGCCTCCGCCCTGTTCAACACCGCCCGGCAGATCGGCAGCGCCACCGGTGTCGCCCTCGGCGGCAGCCTCCTCGCCTCGGCCGCCGACTACAGCACCGGCATCCGCACCAGCATGCTGATCGGAGCGCTCGCCTACCTGGCCGCCGCGGGTCTCGCGTGGCGGTGCGTGCCCGCGAAGACCCGCGAGTCCGTGACCGGGCCCTCAGCCCTGACGGCCGGTGACGGCCACCCGCTGCAACAGGCCCCAGGTGAACTCCGCGACGACCTCCCACCGCACGCCCTCCCCGTCCGGCGCGGTGAACGCCAGCCCCCACCGGGTCGGTGCGGTGCCCTCCAGGGGGCGGGCCGGGGCGAAGGCGCGGGCGACCTCGTCGACCGTGCAGGACCAGGGGGTGAGATCGTCGAGTACGCGCGGCTCGGGGCCCTTCGCGCCCGGGGCGCGGACCAGCCACTCGTTCCACACGGCGCCGTTCGGGGCGGTCAGGACCTCGAAACGCAGATCGGGCCAGAGCGGCACGGGCCAGAGCCAGGCCTCACAGTCGAGGTCGCCGATGCGGCGGGGCGTACGGGACTCGGGATCGCCCAGCACCGAGCGGTACCGGGACAGCGCGGCACGGGAACGCGGGGAGCGGACCATCGCCTGCCAGCGCCTGTTCGCCTCGCGCATGTCGGCGATCGACACTCCCAGCTCGTGGCGGGCGTCCTCCACCAGGCCGGGGTTGTGGTCGGCCATGCGGCGCAGCAGCACCAGCTGGAAGTCGAGCGGGGTGAAGGGGCTAGCGGGGCGCTTTCCGGAGGGCATGGGACCCATCGTCGCCCACCGGGGCGGTGCCCGGGCGGCGGCCGTCCGGCAGGAAGAGAACGGAGTTGACGTAGCGCGGGCCCCTCAGCAGACGGGACGGCAGCACACGACGCAGCAGGCCGTGGGAGACGACGTGGGCGGCGCCGGCCTGGTGGTCCTCCAGCGGGAACTTCGCCAGCGGCACCCAGGTGTCACCGGGCAGCACCCAGCCGTCGTAGCCCAGCAGGGACAGGTACGTCACCACCGGCGCGATCGGCTGGATGCGGGACTCCAGTTCCACGAACAGGGCCGGCCGGTCCCGGGCCAGCAGGCCCGTCGCGCCGCGCAGGACCGCCGGCTCGTTGCCGTCCACGTCGATCTTGACGAAGCCGACGTCGCGCAGCCCCAGCTCGTCCAGCGTGACACAGGGAACGTCCAGCGCCCGGCCGTGGATGTCCCGGCGGACCAGTGACGACACACCCCGGTCACCCTCGTCGTCCGACGGCAGCCACAGCCGGGCGATACCGGGCCGGTCCGAGGCGGCGGCACGGACCACCCGGACGTTCGGCGGGGCCGCGGCGGCCAGCAGGCGGGCCAGGCGAGGCACCGGTTCGACCGTCACGACGTGCTCGGCGAGGCCGGACAGCCGGTGCGTCCAGGGCCCGTACCAGCCGCCGACGTCGACCGCCGTACCGCAGCCGGGCGGGCACAGCTCGGCGAGCCGGGCCAGCTCCGGTTCGAACCGGGGATACAGCGCCCGGGCCGTCGCGCCCACCAGGCGCGGGGGCAGGAGCGGAGCGAGACGGGCGGCCAGGCTGGTCACGGCGCCATCCTCTTGAGGAGTTCCTCGTGCTCGTCGTCCGGCACCTGCTCGCCCGACGACGGCAGCAACTGCGGGATCCCGTCGAGGATCGGATAGCGGCGTCGCAGGCGCGGGTTGTACAGCGCCTCCTCCTGCCGGGCCTCCCCCTGCCCGGCCTCCTCGGGCAGCAGATGCAGCGGGCCCTTGTCGAGGGGACAGGCAAGTATCTTCAGCAGCGGGTCGTCAGGCTTCACGGTGAGGCCAACTCCTTGGCTGTGGTGGGGGTTTCTGGGGAGGAGTCGTGCTTCGGCATGGTCAGCAGCACGGCGACCGCCAGGGCCGTGCCCGCCACCCGCAGCGCGATCCGCAGCGGGTCGTCCGGCAGGGCCTCGCCGAACGACAGCGTGCCGAGCACCGCCGTGAACACAGAGGTCACGGTCGTGCACACCGGCACGATCAGCGAGGCGCGGCAGCGCTGCAGCGCCGCCTGTGACATCACCAGGCCGAACACACCGGTGAACAGCAGCAGATACGGATACGGGGAGCTCAGCAGGTCCAGCACCGCGCCGCCGATCCCGCTGGTCGTCAGGTGGCTCGACACGCCCTTGATGGCCAGCGAGCTGACGCCGTACAGCAGGCCCACGGCCACGCCGTACTCGACGCCGGTCGTGGGCCGCCGGTGCCGGTTGCGGGCGCGCCGCTCGGCGGAGCCGTAGAGCCACACCCCGGCCGCCAGCGACGGCACGCACACCAGCAGGATCAACGGGTAGGGGGCCTCCTGGCTGACGCTGTCCGCGCCCTCGCGCAGCGACAGCACCACCATCAGCAGCGCCAGCAGGATCGCGCCCAGCGCGTACCTCTCCCGGCCGGACGTCTCCTCCCCGAGCAGCCGGGCCGACAGCAGCACGAGCAGCACCAGACCGGAGACGAAGATGCCCTGCGCGGCGGCGATCGGCAGGGTGCGGTAGACGACGAGCTGCGCTCCGAAACCGGCGGCGAGGGCGAGGGAGCCGCCGATCCACAGGGGGCTGCCGAGGACGAGGCGCAGCAGCCGGGCCGGCTGCCGGATCGTCACCTCGGGCAGGGAGGTGAGCGCCCGTTTCTCCAGCACGAAGCCGAGGCTGTACAGGGTGTTCGCCAGCAGGGCCGCGGCCACTCCCCACCACATCGGCTACGTCCTCCTGGCGTGCAGCAGCAGGATCGACGCGAGCTGCGGCCGGGCACAGGCCAGCCGGTCCAGGGGGCGCAGCGGACGCGGTACGCCGTGGAAGGGAGCACCTTCGAGCCGTACGACGGTGAACCCGGACGCGGTGACGAACTCCTTGAGCGCGCGGGGGGTGTAGAGGCGCAGGTGTCCCACGACCTCCTTGCCCGGGCGGCCGTGGACGCCGCGCAGACTGACCTCCGAGAACACCGGCTGCACGCCGGCCAGCAGCAGGGCGCGGTTGTACCAGGCGGCCAGGTTCGGCGTGGACAGCATCAGGTGCCCGCCGGGTCGCAGGATCCTGCGGATCTCGTCCAGCGCGGCGTCCGGATCGACGAGATGCTCGATCACCTCGCTGAACAGCACCGCGTCCGCCGACTCGGAGGCGAACGGCAGTCCGCCGCCGGTGAGTTCGCCGCGCACCGCGTACGGGATGCGGGTGCGGGCGCGTCTGAGGGCGTCCTGGGACCAGTCGACGCCGATGACGCGATGGCCGGGGAGGAAGGGGGCGGCGGTGGCTGCGGCGGTGCCGTCGCCGCAGCCGATGTCGAGGACGGTGCGGCCGCCGGTGCCGCCTGTGCCGCCGGTGGCCGGGCCGAGGGCCCGGGCCAGCATGCGGGCCTGGCGGACGCTGCGTGAGGTGCCCGAGGCGACGGGCACGGCGGGGTTCTCGTAGAAGTCGCGCAGGTCGCGGGGCAGGGGCGCGGTGGTGGAGGTCGTGGAGGTCGTGGAGGTCGTGGGTGTCACGGGGTCACCTCCGTGGTGTGGAGGTAGTGCTCGAAGAGGTCGCGGAGGTGGGCGCCGTCGCCGTGGCTGAGCAGGGTCCGGGACCAGCGCAGGGCCAGGTGGAGGCGGCCGGCCGTGGACGCGGTGGTGACGGTGAGGCCGCGTGGCATCCGGGCCGGCGCCGAGAACCAGACCGCGTGCGCGCGGCCCGCCTCCTCGCCGAAGTCCAGGGGGTACGGGATCCGGCCGATGTTGCTGAGCAGGGTCGTCGACGTCCAGGGTGCGGCGGCTCTGCGCAGGGCGCGGGTGAGGGCGGCGCGGGCGGCGACGGGGGCCCAGGGGGCGGTGAGGAGGGTGGCGCCGTGGCCGAGCTGGGGGCGGGGCAGGGACTTCAGGGCGCGGGTTCGCTCCGCGGTGCGGCGGAGGAGGGCGGGCATGTCGGAGACGTCCAACTCCGCTGGCAGGAAGGGCACTTCGACGAGGCGGGTGCCGTTGCCGATGGGCATCGTGGTGTCGCGGGGGCGGTCGTCGACGGGCATGGTGATGCGGAGGGGGCGGGGCCGGACGCCGTGCTCCCTGTTCCAGTGGGCGATGGTCAGGGCCGTGGTGACCATGAGCTGGTCGTTGACGGTGTAGGGGGAGCCCTTGGGGCGGTGGGGGAGGGGGAGGTCGGCGACGAGCATGCCGTTGCCGGGGGAGGGGTCCGGTGTGCCTGGTGCCACCCGGGCGGGGGGTGACCAGCTGGCCGGGAGGTCGGGGGTTTCGTGGGGCGTCTGTGCTGCCCGGGTGGGCGGTGCGGCTGGGGCGTTGTCGCGGCCCCCGTACAACTCCGCGGCGGTGGCGAGGACGCGGAGGCAGGCCGGGCCGTCGAGGGCGGTGTGGTTGATGGTGAGGACGAGTGCTGTCCCTTGTTCTGGGGCCGGGTCGACTCGCAGCCCGGCGGAGCGGGGTGCCTCCCCCAAGCTCTCGGCTTCGCTCGAGCAGGGGGTACCCCCATCGCCCACCCGTGCCGCCCCAGCGGCACGACTGCCCGCAGCTAAGTCGACTACTTCCAGGCGTATCGGCGGCGACAGGGACAGGGGCGGTGCCTCTGCCAGGGCGCGGGTTCTGGCGTTCTGGAGGGCGCGCGGGCCCGGTGGTGTGAAGGTCACCACCTCCGTGTCCGGGTCGTTCGTCAGCTCCCACTCATAGCGGCGCCGGAACCACGGCCCTGGGGCCTCCCGCATCAGGATGCGCGGATGCCGGTGCAGGGCCTCCGTGAACGCCTTGCGCAGGCGCTGCTCGTCGAGAGGGCCGGGCAGATGGACCTCGATGTGGACCGTTTCCGGTTCCTCCTCTTGGAGGCAGTGGCGGGAGACCTCGTCCACCACCGGGAACGGGATGCGTACCGGTGTCGTCATGCGGGCTCGTCCTTCCCCCGTTCGCCCAGACTCACCAGGCCCGCGAACAGGCCGATCAGCGCCAGCAGTTGGGCCAGGCGACCGAACGCCCCCTCGCCCGCACCCACCGGCTCCCCGGCCCCGATCGCGGCAGCGATGCCCGCCGCCGCCAGGGCCACGAACGCGATCGGCACGAGCAGCGTGTGCCGCCTGGCCGCCAGCAGCGCCAGCGCCGGGACCAGCAGCGCGAACCAGCCCGCGATGACCACGCCGACCAGCGTCAGCGCCACCGTGCCGAGCCACAGGCCGGGCAGCGGCGGGGCCGGCTGGGGCGGGTCGGGGTTGGGGGCGCGGCGGCGCCACAGGGCGAGCCCCAGCAGCACGGCGATACCGGCGCCGCTGCCGATCAGGCCGGCGTCGTACGTCGTGGCCGGTTCGTACGACAGCTTGACCGTGCCGCCCGCCCCGGCGGGGATCCGCCAGCCCTGCTGCCAGCCGTCCAGCCGCAGCGGGGCCAGCTCCTTGCCGTTCAGGGTGGCCTTCCAGCCGTCGTTGAAGTTCTCGTACGTCGTCAGGTACGAGGCCGCGCCCGAGCCGACCGTCACCTCGCGCCGGTCGCCCAGCCAGTCCCGGACCCGCAGTTCACGCCCGGCCGCCGCGGCCTCCGGGACCGTCCCGCGGGTCAGGGTCACGTCCGTCAGCGTGAGCGGGCCCGCGTCACCGCCCTCCAGCCGGTGTTCGCCCGAGGGCAGCTCCACCTCGGTCTCGGCGCGGCCCTGCCGGCAGAGCGTGACGTCGACGGGGCGGCGCTCCGTCAGATCCCGCACGGTTCCCTTCGCGCTCGTCTGGTACAGCTCGCCGTCCAGCGCCACGTCGGGTCCCTTGCCGCACGGCAGCGAGAACTTCCGGGTGCCGTCCGGCTGCGGGGTGCGGTGCTGGTCGAGGGACGGGACGTACGCCTCCGTCAGGCCGACCGGAAGCCGCAGGTCCTCGTCGGCGACCGGGTTGTGCAGGGTCAGCGGGGCGGTCTCGGTGACCGTGATGTCGAGCCGGTCCGTGGTGATCGGCGGGAAGCGGACCCAGCCGTTCTCGTCGACGCCCGCGATCGTCGCCCCGTCCGGGGAGCTGATGTGCACCTGGGACGCGCGGGTGGACAGGCCGCCCGCGGGGGCCAGCACCAGTTCTCCGACCGGCTGCTTGCCCTCCCAGTTCAGGTGGATCACCGGCCGGTCGCCCGCGATCCAGGCCGTCGTCAGGTCGCCGTCGGTGAGGTTGCGGGCCGACAGCCCCGCGCCGAGGCCCGCCGTGGAGTCGGCGGTCGCGACGATCCTGGCCTGCTGCTCGGGCGCTACCTCGTACAGCAGCCGGTCGAGGTCCTCGCCCGGCACCGGCACGGCGCTCGCCCTCACCTCGTACGTCCCGGCGGCCGGTGTCGTGAAGCGGCGGTGCAGCCCGGCCTCGGTGCCGGTCGGGGAGAGGCCCGTCGGGTCGGACGCCCGGTGCAGGGAGACGACCGTGGCGGCCGACGTCGCCGCGTCGGCGTCCCCCGGGAGCCGCAGCAGCCGGGTCACCCGCACGTCAGGCAGGTCGATCTCGGAGAAGCCCGCGCCGGTGAGACCGGCCCGGCGCTCCACCGAGTCCACGATCGTCAGCTTCATCCACCGCGTGGCGCCCTCGGGTGCCTTGACGCGCTGCGTCTTGCCGTTCGGCTGGAGGAAACTCGTCTTCGAGCCCTTCTCCGTCTCCACCCGCACCTTCGTGGCCGCCGCCCGCACGCTCCCCTGCGGCAACGGCGCGACCTTGAAGGAGGACGGCATGTCGTAGCGGCCGGTGAAGCCGATGCGCAGCCACTGCCCGTCCGGCGTGTCCGGCGCGCCCTCCGTCCACGCCGTGTCCGGGTTGCCGTCGAAGGCGTTCACCGGGTCGAACTGCGGCAGGTGGAAGAGCCAGTTGCCGTACGACGACGCCGTCACCGAGCGGGCGCCGCGCAGTTCCGCCACCGTCTGGTGATCGGCTCCCTCGAGGGGCAGGATCTGCCGCGGCTTCTCACCGGGGTCCTGCGAGCCGTCGGGCGCGTTGCGCTCGTCACGCGTGTACGTGTACGACGTGCCCGCGTTGACCAGGCCGAACCGGGTGTCTGCGCGCCGCATCCCGTCGCCCACCACCTGCACGGCGGGAGTGCCGAGCCCGGGGTGGTTGTCGCCGGTCAGCACGGCCGGCCGCCCGCGCAGCCGGGACGCCAGCGGCAGCAGCGCCTCCGGGCCGCCGGACACCACGGCCGTGTCGGAGACCGGCATCAGCCCCGCCTGCCCGGGCCGCAGCACGTCCCGCCCGGCCGGCCGGTAGATCTCCACCGCCCGCTGCCGCGGGTAGAGCCCCTCGACCTGGAGAGGGGCGTCCTGCGCGATCCTGCCGCCGGTCATCACCGGCCCGAGCCCCGTCACCCGCTGGTACCCGGACTGTTCGAGCGTCCGCTTGACGGTCGCGGTCGGCACGTAGCCGATCTGGTCCGGGTCGAGGTCGTTGCGTACGACGACGTAGTACAGCCCCGCCCGGCTCAAGTAGTCGGCCAGGCCCGGGACTTCGGACCCCGTCAGCAGCGCCTGCTCGACCGCGTCCATCGCGCGCCGGTTCCCGGGCGTGCCGAACGGGACGTAGTCGCGCTGCGCCCAGCGGGACTCGGCGAGCACGTCCAGCGGCTGGTCGATCGGCGAGCCCCAGGTGTAGACACCGTGCGCGGTGGCCGGGACGACCAGGGCGCGGGAGTCGGGCGATTCCCTCTCCAGCCAGTCGGCCGTGGCCTGCCAGTAGGCGGGGAGCTTCTGGAAGGAACCGGGGTTGAGGATCGAGCCGTTGAGGTACGGCCACAGCAGCCCCGGCAGGATCAGCACCGCCGCGAGAAGCGGGGCGAGACGCCGGCCGCGCACCGGGCGGGCCCCGCGGGTCTCGGCGGCCACACCCACCAGATGTGCGAGACCCAGCACGAGCGCCAGCGCCAGACCGGTCTGGAACTTGTAAATGTTCCGGAACGGCGACAGCCACCCGTCCAGCCAGTCCTGCACGACCCCGTGGAACGGCGCCCCGAACGCCCCGCCGTACCCGGCGAGCAGCACCAGCGCCGTCACCAGCACGGTCAGCACGAGCCATCGCCGCTCGGGCATGTCCCGCCGGGCGAGGCCCGCCAGCCCCAGCCCGGCGGCCAGCGCCGAGCACACGATCACCACGACCGACGAGGCCACGGCCCATCCCGCGGGCAGCCACGCCTCACCGAAGTGCAGATAGGCGACCCAGTTCCCGGCGCCGCGCAGCGCCTCGGACGCCGACATGGTGTCCGTGGTCGTCTGTGAAGTCTCGATGTAGGGCAGGAAGTTCTCGCCGTAGACGCCGAGCAGCAGCAACGGCACCCACCACCAGGCCGTCACCACGATCACGGCAGGGGTCCACCAGGCGATCAGCTTGCGCTGCCGCGGCCCGGGCGGCCGGGACAGCAGATACAGTCCGGCCGGCAGCAGGGACGCCAGCGTCGCCGAGGCGTTCACCCCGCCCATGAACGGCACGAGCAGCGCCGACCGCAGGGCCGCGACCCGGGCGGCGTACTTCTCGTTCGTCAGCGGCAGCAGCACCCACGGCAGGAACGCGCCGGGCAGCGCCGCGGCCGACGTCGACCCGATGACGGTCGTGAACACCGGCCACAGCGCGTACGCCACGGCCCCCAGCAGCCGGGAGGCACCACTGCCCACCCGCAGCCGCTCCGCCAGCCGCAACGCCCCCCAGAAGGCGACGGACACCACGACCGACAGCCACAGCCGCTCCGCCAGCCACACCGGCAGCCGTACGAGATCGCACAGCCAGTAGAACGGCAGCATCGGCCACAGATAGCCGACGTACTGGTCCTGGATGCCGCCGAACCCGGCCCGGTCGTGCCACAACTGCCCCAGATCGGCGAGGAACCGACCCGGGTCGACGGTGACGCCCAGCTTGGTGTCGAAGGTCTGCCGCCCCGGTTGCACCACCAGGAACAACACGAAGACCACGGCCCAGAAACCCAGCAGCCAGCGCCGCGACCTCGGGCCCTCGGGCGGGTCCGCCGCGGTCGCGGTGCTGGGGACGGCTGCCGGTGGAGGAGCCTGGACCGTGGTTGTCATGAAGGGCACCGCCGCATGATGAGGAGGAGGTTCCAGGTGGCGAACTCGCGGATCCCGGGCGCCTTGACGACGGTCTCCGCGAGGAAGGGCCAGTAGCGGGAGCGCGCGGAGACGACCGTGACGTCGTCCCGGGCACGCACCTGCCGCAGGGTGGAGCCGATGTGCACCGCGAACAGGTTCTCGCCGAGCCGGTGCTTGGCGGGCCTGCCGGTCCGCCGCGCGTAACGGGCCCGGGCCCGCTCGGCGCCGAAGTAGTGCCACGGGGCCCACTCGTGCCCGCCCCACGGCGACAGCCAGTTGGTGAACGAGACGTAGATCAGCCCGCCGGGCCGTGTCACCCGGGCCAGCTCGCTGAGGAACGTCTCCGGGTCGGCCACGTGCTCCAGCACGTTGGAGGAGAAGGTGACGTCGGCGACGCCGTCCCTCAGCGGCAGCAGATACCCGTCGGCGACCACGGCCGAGTCCGGGGGCTTCTCGCCGAGTTCCGCCATGTCGGGCTCGAAGAGGAAGGCGTTCGCCCCTCGCCGCCGGAACTCCTCGGTGAAGTAACCGCTGCCCCCACCGACGTCCAGGACGGTACGCCCGGCGACGGGCCCGTCGTAGGCCTCGACCTGATCGACGGCGTCCCGGGCGAGCAGCGAGTAGCAGCTCTCGGGATCGTCCTGCTCACGGAGGAAGGCACGAAACAGGGCAAGAGATCTTCGAAGCGAGGGATCTTTCCTGAAGGGGCGCGGGGCGGTGACATGTGCGGCTCCGTCGCGTGGGCGCATGGGTGGCATCACGGGGCCCAGCCCCTCACCGCCTCCGCGGCAACAGCCCTGAACTGCCGAACGGTCCGGTCCCACCGGAACTGTGCCGCCCGCTCCCGGGCAGCCTTCCCCATCAACTCCCGCCGCTGACCGGACAGGGCCAGCGCACACCATGCCGCGGCGAAGGAGGACTCACCCCGGGCGAGAACACCCGTCTCCCCGTCCACGACGGAGTCCGTGAGCCCTGGGACGTCGAAAGCCACCGTCGGCGTCTCCCGAGCCGCCGCCTCCGTCACGACGAGCCCCCACCCCTCCACGGCGGAGGGATGCAGCAACAACCAGGCGGCGCACAGCAGCCGATGTTTCTCGGCTTCCGAGACATAACCGGTGAACTCCACGCCGGGACCGGCGAGTTGCTCAAGCCGGGACCTCTCCGGCCCGTTCCCGACGATCAGCAGCCGCCCGCCGGTCACCGGCCGCACCCGCTCCCACAGTCGCAGCAGCAGATCGATCCGCTTGTACTCGACGAGCCGGCCGACGGCGACGAACAGCGGTTCCGGCGAGCGCTCGGCTCTCGGCCCCGGCTCCTCGACCCCGTTGTGCACGACCCGGATGCGGTCCCGCGCCACGCCGATCGCACCCAGCGCGTGGGCGGTGGAGGTTGACACGGCGACCAGCAGGTTCCGCTGCTGCGCCCCGGTCAGCGCCCAGTGTTCGAGTCTTCGGCCGATCCGTGCCGCAGGCGCGAGCGGCCCGCCGAAGCGCATCTTCCACAGGTCCGTGTGGACATGGTTGACCAGGCACAGCGTGGGCCCCTGGTGCCACAGGGGCGCCAGGTACGGCATGCCGTTGCACACCTCGACCAGCAGATCGCAGTCGCCGACCTGGCGGGCGAAGGCCGACCGGGCGCGCAGGTAGTGGCCGTAGGGTCCGCCCGCCGACACGACACGGTAGTCGCGGAACGACGCGGGCCCCCCGCACAGCAGGGTCACCTGGTGGCCCAGGCGGGTCAGGCCGTCGGCGAGCTTGTCGACCAGCAGCTCGGAGCCGCCGGCGGACGGGTTGTCCAGGTCACGATGGGCGAGGAAGACGATCCGGCGCGGATGTGGGGGGAGCGCCGGACGGTGCTGCGGCGCGCTGGGGGGCGCGGCGCGCAGCCGGGACGGTACGTGCTGGGGCATGGGTGCTCCAACTCGTTCGGGGTGCGGAACTCAGCGTGGGAACGTGGGGGGCGGACCGATGCAGGGGGTCGGCCTGTGGGGGGCCTGAGCTCTTCCTGGGAGGGGAGTGTGGACGGGTTGTGCTCGGGGTGGGGTTGGACAGTTTTCGCCCGGACGATCGCCACGGCTACTCACCGGCGTGACAATTTCGGGCTTTGTTGAAGCTGACGTCACATCACATCGTGAGGGTGGGCTGGGGCGTATCGGGCGTTTCGGACGGAACGGTCTGCTCCGGCTCCTTCCGCCCACGCACCACCAGAACGCCACCCACCACCGCGAGCACCAGACCGGTCACCCCGGCGCCGATCGGCAACGTCGTTCCGACCAGCCGCAGTTGGCCGCTGTCCCGCTTCGCCTGCCGCACCGCTTCCTTCTGCGTCTCGGTCGTGAACGAGACCTTCCGGCTGTCCAGCAGCACCGCCGCGTCCTTCTTCCCGCCCGGCGCCCGCAGGGTCCGCTTCGGTCCGGTCTGCGCGTAGATCACGCGTCCCGTGGCCTGGTCGACGACCAGCTCGAACCCGTGGTTGGAGTACCACTCCTCGGCCAGCACCTGCGGCCGTTCCGGCTGGTCGACGAGACTGCCCGGCACCATCCGCGTACCGGTCCTGGTCGGCGGCACGGAGCCGGTGAACTTGTAGCCCGTGTAGCCCTGGATCTTCTCGGTGCCCCGGTAGCGCAGCACGACCGTGTCGCCGAGGGTGTTGTCCCACCACTGGTACGAGCGTTTCTGCACGTCGAAGGGGAACTTCAGATAGGCCTCGCCCTCGATGTAGGGCTTCTCCCCGCAGCAGTGCACGGGCCGGTTGGTCTTCCGGTCCGTCACCCAGCGGTGCGGCGTGAAGTCCAGTGCGTCGTGCGGGTCGGCGGCCGGCAGCGACTTGTCGGTGTCGACCGTGGTGATCACGTCCCAGACGGCCTTGCCGCTGCGTTCGCTGTCCTCGACGTTGCCCCGGACGCGTTGCGTCACGGTGATCTTTCGGTCGGGTACCGTCTCGATCCGGTCAGTGTCGAAGACGCTGCCCCGGCCGGTGTAGACGGCGGTCGTGTCGATGTCGATCGGGTTCACCGCGGCACGCGGCTGCACGTACCAGGCGAGCAGTGGCGCCAGCACCAGCAGGAAAGTGCCGAGACCCAGCAGGACCAGGGAAAACGGAGAGGTTGTACGGCGCATCCAGGCACTCCAGTGGCTTGGGACGGCTCGACGTACGAGAGGACCGGCACGGCTCGGGAAACGGCACGTGCGGCTGGGCCGGGAACCGTAGGCCGCTCTTGACGGGGTGTCAATGCTTGTCGAGACTGGGCGCGACAGGCAGGGACGGGACGCCGGGGTGGGGACGACCTCCGGACGACCTCCGGACGAAGCCGGACAGGAAGGCTGACCCTGCGATGTCCAGACTGGTAGCCGCCGCGCTGACCGTCACGTTCGCCGCCGCCCTCGCCGTGGGAGCCGCGCTGGGCGTCGTCGCGCTGCTCGAAGCCACGCCCGACCAGCCCAACACGCCCTTGATCACGTACGAGCGGACCGGGCAGGGGAGTTGACGGATGACGGCCGCCCGCACCGGAACCGTCACCACACGCTCGGCCTGGCACGACGTACCGCGCTTGCAGGTGCGCCGGTTCGCGGCCGTCGCCATGGCCGAGGCGCCCGAGCTCGCCGAGGAGATCCTCGGCGAGATCCAGCGCGAGTACCCCCATCTGCCCTTCGTCCTCGACGACTCCGGCGAGCCGATGGCCCTCGTCGGCATCCGCCGCGCCATCGAGGTCTTCGTGCAGCACCTGGAGAACTCGGAAGGGCGGCCCACCGTCCCGCCCGGCGTCTTCCAGGACTTCGGCCGCGGTGAGGGCCTGGGCGGCCGCTCGCTCGACTCCCTCCAGGCCATCTACCGCCTGGGCGTACGCCTGGCCTGGCGCCGCTTCGCCGACATCGGCCAGCGCGTGGAGATCCCGCCCCCGGCGATGTACGAACTCGTCGACGCGGGCTACGAGTACCTGGACGGCCTGGTCGACCAGTCCGTACGCGGCTACGCCGAGGCCGCCGCCCGCCAGGCCGGCGAACGCCTGCGCCTGCAACGCCGCCTCATGGAGTTACTGCTGGCCGAGCACCACCGCGGCGACCCCACCGAGGCCTTCACCGAACGGGCCGCCCGCATCGGCTGGCCGCTGCCGGTCAAGGTCGCGGTCGGCGTCCTCCTCCGCCCCGCCCGGGAAGCCATGGCCCCCGCGGTCGGACAGGGCGTCCTGCTCGACATGGAGTACGAGCAGCCCCGCATGGTCGTCCCCGATCCGGACGCGGCAGGCCGCCACGAACTGCTGCACCGGGCCCTGGCCGGCTGGTCCGGCGCGATCGGCCCGCCCGTCCCGCTCGCCGACGCGGCGAAGTCGCTGCGCTGGGCGGAGGCGGCGGTCCGCCTCATGGAACGCGACCTGCTCCCCTCCGGCGAGGTCCTCCACTGCACCGAACACACCGAGGCCCTGGTCCTCCTCCAGCCCGAGGAACTGATCGACGACCTGGCCCTGCGCTGCCTGGCCCCGCTGGCCCACTGTGGCCCCACCCACGGCCGCCGCCTCGCGGAGACGCTACTGGCGTGGCTGGAGACGCGGGGCGGAGCGCCGGAGGTGGCGGCCCGACTCGGCGTCCATCCGCAGACGGTCCGCTACCGCCTCCGTCAGATCCGGGAACTGTGGGGCGAGGAGATCGACGACCCCGACCGCCGCTTCGAACTGGAACTGGTGCTGCGGGCGCAGCGGCTGCGCGGGGAGCTCGGGGGGATACGAGACCGACGCCGGAGCTGAGCCTCAGGTAGACGGCCGTGTCACGAACGTGCCCGGAGGGCGGCTGCCCATTGCCCGCCTCCCTCGCTATGGCTAGCCTGTGTTCGTCATGCCGATCGCCTGTTGATATCTCGAACACAGGCGCCTGAGAACACATAGGGAGGGGGCCGGACATGGGACGCCTCGTACCAGCCGTGACCCGGGCTCTCGACATTCTCGAGCTCTTCCTCGACGGAGACGGGACGCTCTCCGCCCCCGACATCGTGCGCCGGCTCCAGCTGCCGCGCACCACCGTGCACGAGCTCGTGACCACGCTCGCCGCCCGCAAGTACATCGTCCCGGTGCCCGGCCAGCCGGGACGCTACCGGCTCGGCGTACGCCCGTACCAGCTCGGCGCCCGCTACGCCGAGCAGCTCGACCTCGCCGCCGAGGGGCAGCAGGTCGCCCGGTCCGTCGCCGAGACCTGCGACGAGACGGTGCACGTGGCGATCCTCGAGGACACGGACGTCATCTACATCGCCAAGGTCGACTCCACGCACGCCGTGCGGATGGTGTCGGCGGCCGGGCGCAGGCTGCCCGCCCACTGCACGTCCGTCGGAAAGATGCTGCTGGCCTCCCTTCCCGAGCAGGAACTCGCCGCGCGGATCCCCGACGGCGCCCAGCTGGCCGCGATGACCCCCAACAGCATCACCGACCCGGCCGCCCTGCGCGAGACCCTGGCCGAGATCCGTGAGCGGGGCCTCGCCGTGGAGAGCCGCGAGTCCAACCCGGACGTGAGCTGCGTGGCCGCGCCGGTCCGCGACCGCACCGGGCAGGTCGTCGCCGCCCTGTCGATCTCCGTGCCGATGATCCGCTGGAGCGAGGAGCGCCGCGCGGAGCTGGAGCAGCTCGCCGTGAAGGGCGCCGCCGAGCTGTCCGAGCGCCTCGGACACCGGAGCGTGGCATGACGACGCGGTACGAGGTGGCAGTCCGGGCCGAGGCCGAGCTCGGCGAGGGACCGACCTGGGACGCGGCCACGGGCCGGCTCCTCTGGATCGACATCCTCGGCTCCCGTGTGCACACCTACGACCCGGCCGACGGGCGTCGCACCGTCCGCCGCACCGAACAGCACGTCGGCGCGGTCAAGCCGCGCGTGGGCGGGGGCCTGGTGCTGAACCTGCGCGACGGGATCGGCCTCCTCGACGCCGACAGCGCCACCGACGGCGACACCGGCAGTGGCACCGGCGGTGACGCCGTCACCGGCTCCGACGGCGGCTTCCGCTGGCTGCACCACGAGCCCGTCCCCGGCCGCCGCGCCAACGACGCCGCCGTCGCCCCCGACGGCACCCTGTGGGCCGGCACCATGCGCTACGACGAGGCACCGGGCGGCGGCACCCTGTCCCGGATCACCGGCGACGGCTCGGTCGAGGTGGTCCTCGACGACGTGACGGTGAGCAACGGCACGGGCTGGAGCCCGGACGGCCGGCTGATGTACCACAACGACACGCCCACCCGCCGCATCGACGTCTTCGACCACGCGGACGGAAAGGTGTCCGGCCGACGGACCCTCGCCGAGATCGAGGTCGGCGCCGGGTTCCCCGACGGTCTCACCGTCGACGCCGAGGGCTGCGTGTGGGTGGCTCTCTGGGACGGCGCCGCGGTGCGCCGCTACACGCCGGACGGTGAGCTGGACCGGGTGATCCCCCTGCCGGTGCCCCGTGTGACGGCCTGCGCCTTCGCCGGGCCCGACCTGACCGACCTCTACATCACGACGGCCCGCGTCGGCCTGGCGTCACCGCCTCCGCTCTCCGGTTCGGTGCTGGTCGTCCCCGACGCGGGCAAGGGCCTGGCCCAGCCGGCGTTCGCCGGCTGATCAGCGCCCCGTCCGGTCCAGCCCCCGCAGAATCCCCCGCTCCTCCTCCGTCAACGGCGCTCCGGCGGCCGGCGGCAACGGCGACCCGCTCAGCGTCGCCAGCACCGTCGAGGGCCGGAGCAGCCGTGCCGGTCCCGTCGTCATGCTCATCACGTCCCAGAGCGCCGACGCCGCGGTGTACGAGCCGGTCGCCGTGCGGATCATGCGGCGCGTGTAGGCGGTGACCAGACGGTCGGCGACCCCGGGCGACCCCCCTCGGGTCCCGGGGAACCAGACGTCCTGGCTCACCGCCATCGTCCACGCAGCCTGTACGGGCCCGGCCACCCGTCGCTGCACGCGCTGGGCGAGTCCGGGCCCGGCGAGGCCCGCCCGCCGCAGTTCGCGGTCCAGCTCCCGGGCGCCCAGCGCGGCCACCGACATGCCCTGCCCGTAGGCCGGATTGAACGTGGCCAGCGCGTCACCGAGGACGACGAGGCGCTCGGGCCAGGGGCGGACCCGTTCCAGGTAGCGCCGGTGGTTGCTGGTGCTGCGGCTGACGTGGACGTCCGTGAGCGGCTGGGCACCGGAGATCAGCCGGCCCACGATGGGGTCGGGCAGGTCCAGGGTGTACTGGAGGAAGGCGTCCGGGTCGGACGGTGGCTCGCCGCCCCCTCGCGTACCGGCGAGGCTCACCATCCAGCGGTCGCCCTCGATGGGCAGCACCATGCCGCTGCGGCCGGGCCGGCCCTGATACGGGTCCGCCTGCACCATGGTCAGGGGGAAGCGGTCGGCGCCCTCCGGAGTGCGGTACAGGCGGGTGGCGTTCACCAGGCCGGCGTCCACCGTCTTCTCGCGCACGTCGTCGATGCCCAGCCCCGCCAGCCAGTTGACGATCCGTGAGCCACGTCCGCTGGCGTCCACCACGAAATCGGCGGGGAGTTCCTCGTCCCCGGCGGCGGTCGAGAGGCGAACCCCCGTGACCCGCTGCCGGGACCCGGCCAGTTCGAGCACCCGCGCCTTGCGGATCACCACCCCGGTGTTGTCCAGCACCGCGCCCCGCACCGCCCAGTCGAGAAGTGCCCGGGTGCACGTCAGCATCCGCGGGCCGGGGTGACGCCAGCGCCGCAACCAGCCCTCGGGCGTGAGGGCGACCATGCCCGAGCCGAGCGGGATCTCGTGGGCACCGGCGGCGAGCAGGTGCTTGCCCATGCTCACGCCGGGCACCAGGTCCTCCATGGAGGCCAGGCCGCCCGCCATGAGGAGATGCGCGTGGCGCCCCTGCGGGAGCCCCTTGCGGTGCTCCGGCCCGTCGGGCAGATCGTCGCGGTCGAGCACGACCACCTCGTCCGCGACGGCGGACAGGGCCGCCGCGGCCAGCATGCCCGCCAGACCCGCACCGATGACGACAGCTCTACGCGACATGCGACTCCTCGCACTCAGCCATGAAGGCTCCCCCCGCCATGAAGGCATTCCTCGACGTCCGGCCGCGGCCGTCAGCCGCACGGACCGTCCCTCGGTACCGGTACGGGTACCGGCGCCGGCCACCGCATCGAGCCACGAAGGCCCTCAGTTCCGGACGGCTCTCACCGTACCTTCACGTCCCGCGTGCGCCACCCTCCGGTGCGAGCCCATCGGCGAACTCCGGTTCCGCCCGGGCCCGCACCGCCCGGATGTCCTCCGGGCGGCGCAGGGCGCGGGACACGGCTCCGATGTCGCGGAGCAGGTCAGTCGTGTCGCGGGCGCCCGTGCCGTCGTCCTCTCGGGCCCGGTTCCTGGTGTCGACCGCGTCCAGGATCGCCACCGTGGCGGCCAGTGCCTTCGCCCGGTCCGGCGCGTGCCCGAGGGCGATGGCGGCGGCGTGGGACCGTTCGCGCAGGTCCTCGTCGATGAACCGGGCGAGCGGCAGCAGCACGTCGCGGATGAACGTCTCCCGGCGTACCAGCCGCAGTTCCGGTGTGGCGCGCAGCAGGAACGGGACACCGCCGCCGTTGACCGTCTTCATGAGCAGGTACAGCGGCCGCAGTTCGTGGTGGGCGAGCCGGACGTGCCAGCGGCCGTGCAGGTACTGCCCGGCGTGCGGAAGGATGAAGCCCACCGCGATCAGAACGGCGGACAGACAGGCGAGCGGCGGGGCCACGGCCGTGCTCAGCCAGTCCAGGTTCCGTCCGGACCAACGGGCCGCCACGGCGGTGAGTTTGGCGGCGTCGAAGAGCAACTGTGCCGCGTAGCCCGCGCCGAGGAACTTCAGACCCCAGCGCAGCAGTGCGTCGAGCCCGTCGGTGCGGATCCAGTTCCAGATCAGCCCGTTGGTGACCAGCGCGGCCACGGTGTGCGCGAGCAGGTAGAGCACGATCATCTCGCGCATGAACGGGGTGTTCGCGTAGTACGTGTCCAGATCCCGCAGCCGCTCCACCGGCACGTCCGCCAGCGCGAACAGCACCCACATCGCGACGATCACACACGAGTAGACCGCCACGACACCGCGCATGGCGCGACGGGTACGGTCCGACGGGTCGCTCAGGCCGTTGCGCCAGGTGATGATCAGCAGCAGACAGGACGCGCAGAACGCGGTGAGCAGCGAGTAGACCAAGGGGCCCGAGAAGTTCGCCACCCCCGTGAGCCGGTTGACCCGCGCGATCGTCGACGGCGCCACGAACACGAACACGGCGCAGGCGAGCAGTAGCAGTCCGCCGACCGCGCGCAGCAGCGGATCCTTCCAGAGCCGGATGATGCTGGGCAGTTTGATGGCCAGGGCCGCGGCCAGGATCCCGGCGGGGATCCACCAGAAGTTCGGATAGAACTGGTTGACGAACTCGACCGGGGTGAGAGCCACCGTCGTCACGGTGCCGTACCTCCTCGCGGCCCCCGGTAGCCCAGCGACCGCTGCACGGGTTCGAGAGGTGAGTCCGGACCGCGTCCGCCCGCCAGCAGCGGCCGGCACACCGCGGCCAGCCGGTGCCCGAAGTCGTCGGCCTCGGCCTCGTCCCGCTCCCGGGAGCCGTTCCGGGCGGCCACCGTCAGCGCGACGTCCTCCCACCCGGGCCGGTCGGCGAAGGCGTGGGCCGCCGCCGTTCCCACCGCGTGGTGGTGGTCGTGCCCCGCGTGCAGGTGCCACAGCTCATGCCCGAGGATGACCAGTTGCTGCACCGCCTCGGCCCGCTCCTCGACGATCACCAGGTCGAAGTCCTGGAACTCGACCCACAGCCCGGTCACCTCGATCTCGTCGGGGAAGCGCTCGAAGCGCAGCTCGACCGGACGCCCGCCCCGCCGCGCGCTCATCTCCACGCACAGCGCCCGGCACAGCGACGGCACATCGGCCGGGACCCGCTCTCGCGCCCGGACCGCGGTGGCGAGTTCGGCGGCCAGGCCGCGCGCGGCGGAGCCATGGCGCGAACGCCTGAGCGCTGCGGCGATTCGGGCGGCCCTGGTCCGCGCGCCCGCGATGTCCATCGCTCCCCCTTCTCACCACCGACCGACGGCGTGGCAGCGCGTCCGAGACTACGCGCCCGAAAGTGTTCGCGTCACGCGATTCCAGTGCCTGTGGTTCAACGGGGAACGATCGCTTCCGCCCAAAAGACGTGCTCAAAGTTCCGGGTCACCCATTGACGTGCAAGCGCTCCGAACTTACGGTCCCGTTCGAAGTGGCGAGCGCCTTTCGGTATGCCGAACGTCGACAGTCGGGGCAGGGAATGGGAAGACCTCAGCGATAAAGCCACGAACCACCCGCAGCCGCCACCGCACAGAACCACCCACCCCGAAAGGCGACCATGCACACCGCCCGCTTCACCCTCAACCCGGCATTCACCATCGGCGAAGTGAACCCCCGCCTCTTCGGCAGCTTCGTGGAACACCTCGGCCGCTGCGTCTACACCGGCGTCTTCGAACCCGACCACCCCACAGCCGACGACAAGGGACTCCGCCAGGACGTCCTCGGCCTCGTCCGCGAACTGGGCGTCACCACCGTCCGCTACCCCGGCGGCAACTTCGTCTCGGGCTACAAGTGGGAAGACTCCGTGGGCCCTGCGGACAGCCGCCCCCGCCGTCTCGACCTCGCCTGGCACTCCACCGAGACGAACCGCTTCGGCCTCTCCGAGTACATCGACTTCCTCCGCAAGATCGGCCCCCAGGCCGAACCCATGATGGCCGTCAACCTCGGCACCCGCGGCGTCGCCGAGGCCCTCGAACTCCAGGAGTACGCCAATCACACGGGAGGCACCGCCCTCTCCGACCTCCGCGTCGCCCACGGCGACAAGGACCCCTTCGGCATCAGACTCTGGTGCCTCGGCAACGAGATGGACGGCCCCTGGCAGACCGGCCACAAGACCGCCGAGGAATACGGCCGCGTCGCCGCCGAGACGGCCCGGGCCATGCGCCAGTTGGACCCCGGCGTCGAACTCGTCGCCTGCGGTTCCTCCAGCCAGTCCATGCCGACCTTCGCCGAGTGGGAGGCGACGGTCCTCAAGGAGACCTACGACCTCGTCGACTACATCTCGCTGCACGCCTACTACTGGCCCGAGGACGGGGACATCGACTCCTTCCTCGCCTCCGCCGTCGACATGGAGTCGTTCATCGACAACGTCGTCGCGACCGCCGACCACGTGGGCGCCCGCCTGAAGTCGAAGAAGAAGATCAACCTGTCCTTCGACGAGTGGAACGTCTGGTACCTGCCCGAGTGGGAGTCGCACGCGAAGACCTTCGAGCAGAACGACTGGCCCGAGGCCCCCCGCCTCCTGGAGGACAACTACAGCGTCACCGACGCCGTCGTCTTCGGGTCGCTCCTCATCGCCCTGCTCCGGCACGCCGACCGCGTCACGGTCGCCTGCCTGGCGCAGCTCGTCAACGTCATCGCGCCGATCATGACCGAGCCGGGCGGCCCGGCCTGGCGGCAGACGACGTTCTTCCCCTTCGCCCAGGCCGCCCGGTACGGCCGCGGCCAGGTCCTCGACGTCCGCGTGGACTCGCCGACGTACCGGACGAGGAAGTACGGCGAGACCGACCTGCTGCACGCCACCGCCGTACGCGCCGACGACGGCACGGTCACGGTCTTCGCCGTCAACCGCGGCCGCACCGACGCCCTCCCGCTCGAGGTCGCCCTGACCGGCCTCGACCTCACCCGGCTCGTCGAGCACAGCGCCCTCGCGGACGCCGACCCCGACGCCCGCAACACCCTGGACGACCCCGAGCGGGTCACCCCGCACCAGGTCGACGGCACCACCCTCCAGGACGGCACGCTGAGCGCCGTCCTGGAGCCGCTGTCCTGGAACGTGATCCGGCTGGCGTAGGCCGTCACACAGGCTTGACCGGCACGCCCCCCGCCGCCGCGCCCAGCACGGTCAGCCGTACCTCCCCTGGCCCTGACGGTGTCGTCCCATCCGACAACACCGCCAGCGCCAGTGTGTTGGAGCCACGTGTGCGCAGAATCCCGTTCGGCAGGACGAACGTATGCTGCGGCCCCACATCGTTGATGTACTGGCCCATGTTCCAGCCGTTGAGGAAGATCTGGACGCGGTAGGCCCGCTCCGGCTCGTCGTCGAGGACGAGTCCGATCGAGGCGTCGACGCCCGGGTCGACGTCCAGCCGGAAGTCCGTCCGGTACCAGGTGACGCCCTGCCTCCGGTCGGCCCGGGGGAGTTCGGCGTCCTGCCAGTCCCCGTCGTCGTACTCGGGCAGGTGCCAGCCCTCGCGCTCCCCGTACAGCCCACCGTTGTTCATGGGCCCGCGCACCGGATCGGGCATGGACGCGCCCTGGATCCGCCAGTTCACCTCCGGGTCGGCGCCCCCGAAGGTGACGGCGGTCAGTCCCCGCGCGGCCTTGTGCGTGTCGAGCGCCTTGCCGTCCATGTCGTGCTGCATCGGCCGGACGAGCACGGACAGCACATGCCGCTCGCTCCTCCCGCGCTGCTCACGAAGCCTCTTCCGCAGTTCCTTCGGAAGGCGGAAGGCGGCCTCGGCCGTCCACGTCCCCTGCCGGGCCCGGTCCTTGTCCGGCACGGGCATCCGGTGCGTGCCGAGCGGCTCACCGTCCAGCCAGGCCATCAACAGGCCCTGTGTGCCCGTGCTGTAGGCGAGGGACACGGATTCGATGTCGCTGTCGCCCGTCCACTCGCCCCGGTACCAGACGTCCCCGTAGTGGAAGCCGTAGTCGTCGGCGAACAGGACGGGCTGCCCCTCGGGCACGGGGGTCGTGCTGAAGGTCGTCTTCCGGTCGGCCGTCGTCCATCCCGAGTCGTCGAAGTCCGGCCCGGCCTCCGGGTTCTCGGTCCGCCGCCGCCAGCCGTCGAGCGCGGCCAGGGCCGGCCGGGTCACACCGGCCAGCGGCCGGAGCGCCAGCAGACTGCCCGAGCCGCTGAGCCGCGTGGGCACCGCGCGCCCGTTCCACGTGACATGGGTGATCCCGCGCGGCCCCCACACCTCCAGGCCGGTCCGGTCGATGGTGTCGCCGGTGAGGTGGACCGTGGAGCCGCGCAGCTCCGCCGACCGCAGCAGCGCCGGGCCGTAGACGAGGAGCCGGCCGGACGGGGTCTCGTACGGCCACAGCCGCACGGCCGTCGCGTCGTCGGCGAACAGCAGCAGCATCGGCGTGTCCACGCCGTCGCCCTCGACCATCACCCGGCTCAGCTCGCCGACGCCCAGCGGAACGCTGACGTTGAGCTTGCCGAGGTTGTACGCCCACGCCGGTTCCGGGTCCAGCCGCATGGGCGTCGGTTCGTCCGCGCAGTCCAGCACGACCTGCGCGAGTTCGCCGTACTGTCCCGCGAACACCGCGATGTCCTGGCGCCCGGCGGTCATGCTCAGCATGGGCTGCACGGTCGAGAGCACCATCGTCCGCTTTCCGAGCCTCAGGTCGGTGGCGATCAGCTTGGCGTCCCGTGCCGGAACGGTGACGGGCACGTCGATCCCGGCCTCCGGCAGCGTCGCGGTGACCGCCTCGCCGGAGTCGTTGCGCAGGACGTAGAAGTGGGCGCCGGTGTCGGGGTTGGTGAGGTGGTAGACCTTGATCCGCTCGTCCGTGGCGCGCACGGCCTTGGCCCGGTTCAGCCTGGCGAGGTCCGGCACGTGCCGCAGCAACTGCCCGATCCGGTGCATCGTGGCGGCCTTGGGTGTGGCGTTGCGGGCCTCGTCGAAGGCCGCCCCGTAGTCGTACGAGGTGTAGACGACCGGCGCGGGCAGCCAGCCCCAGGAGGTGCCGCCGAAGGCCATGTAGACGTTGTGCAGCGTGATGCCGTTGGCGAGGTTGGTGAGGTAGAAGCGCCGCTCGAACGCTCCGTCCCGGGTCCGGCGCGCTTCGGCGTACCCCTTCCCGTCGAACGAGGAGCCGCCCCACGGGTCGAACCAGCCCCCGCCGGCCTCGGGCACGAACCCGGGCGTCCTGGGACTGGCCGTGGCCCCGCCCTTCGCCCCGCCGGGCCCGAAGTGTCCCCAGTCGGGCGGCACCTGGTCCGGCTCGGGATACCCGTCGAACCCGTACAGCCAGCGCCCCTTCTCCCCACCGGTACCGAACGACCCGGGGGCCCAGAACCCGTTCCGCCCCTTGTCGTTGTGGAACAGCGGTACGTCGATGCCGTCGGCGCGGACCTTCTCGTACAGGTACGACATGTAGGCGCGCCCGGTCGGCTCGTCGACGTGCGCGTCGTACTCGTTCTCGACCTGGTACAGCAGGACCGTGCCCGTGCCCCGGGTGAACAGCCGCTTCGCCACGACGGCGTTGACGGCGGTCAGCCACTCGTCGACGTACCGCAGATACGTCGGGTCGGAGGTCCGGGCCGTGCCCTCGGTCGCGGTCAGCCAGCCCGGGAAGCCACCGGCGTCGACCTCCGCGTTGATGTAGGGGCCGGGCCGCACGATCACGTACAGACCGGTCTCGGCCGCCATCCGCAGGAACAGGTCGAGGTCGCGCACACCGGTGAAGTCGTACCGCCCGGGAGCGGGGGAGTGGTAGTTCCAGGCGACGTACACACTGACGGCGTTGTAGCCGTAGGCACGCATCTTCTGCAGCATGTCCCGCCACAACGATGGGCTCGGCAGCCGGAAGGGGTGCAGCTCGCCCGACCAGAGGACCAGGCGCCGGCCGTCGACCAGCAGCGAGTGCCGGTCGAAGCCGATCTCGTGCCGTCTGCCGTCCGCGCTCGGCACCGGCGGCGGCGGGCCGGTGGGCACGGGACGTGCCAGGTGGGCGGAGGTCGGCGACCCGCTGCCGGTCAGCGCGAAGCCGAGCGCCGCCGTGCCGGCGAGAGCGTGGAAGGTACGCCTGCTGAGCTCCAAGGGAGCGCCTCCTGTTGTGCTGCCGTGCCGTATGTGGTGCTGGTGCGTCATTGTCTACAGGCCGACCGCGACAATGGCCGTATGAGGATCTCGGCACGAGCGGACTATGCGGTACGAGCGGTCGTGGAACTGGCCGTCCGGCAGGGGGGAGGGCCGGTCAAGGCGGAGGCCGTGGCCACCGCGCAGGACATCCCCCACAAGTTCCTCGAGGGGATCCTCGGCGATCTGCGGCGCGGGGGCGTGGTGGACAGCCGGCGCGGCGGGGGCGGCGGCTACCGGCTGGCCCGCGAGGCCACCGAGATCACGGTCGCGGACGTGATCCGGGCGGTGGACGGCCCGATCGTCTCGGTGCGCGGCGAGCGCCCGACCGGCCTCTCCTACACCGGCACGGCCGAGCCGCTGCTGCCGCTGTGGATCGCCCTGCGGGCCAATGTGCGCCGGATCCTGGAGGGTGTGACGGTCGCCGACCTCGCGGCAGGGGCGCTGCCGGAGCCGGTGGAGCGGCTCGCTGCGGAACCGGCGGCCTGGGAGAACCCGTGACGGGCCGCGTCCGCGGGGGAGCCGGCGGGTGATCCTCATCGGGTCCTCGGGGGTGTCCTGGGGCTGACGCACTGGTACCGCACCTTATGCGCCCGCCGGCAACACACGTGAACCCGCCATTGTGAATGGCCGGAGACAGCCCTGGCCGCCCCCTCCGGCCCTGCGTACGATGCGACCGCTCCCGGCCTTCACAGCTCCTTCATGGAACGGTCACAGGTTGGGGGCGCATGCGTTTGTCGTCTTGGCATGCCCATGCTCACCTCGCGATCCACCCCCCACGAACGGATGGGAGAACCATGGCCGGTGGCCTGCTCCTGAGCGGCGCGATCGCAGCGCTCCTCACCAGCGCACTCCCCGCACAATCCCCCTCCTCCGGGTTCGACGACCCGCCCCCGGACAAGATCGTCATCAAGGTCGCCACCGTGAACGGCTCCGGCTGCCCGCAGGGCACGGCAGCGGTCGCCGTCTCCGAGGACAACACCGCGTTCACCGTGACCTACAGCGACTACATCGCCCAGGCCGGCGGGGGCTCCGACCCGACCGCGTTCCGCAGGAACTGCCAGCTCAGCCTGATCGTCCACGTCCCCGGCGGTTTCACCTACGCCATCGCGAGCGCGGACTACCGAGGCTTCGCCTCCCTCCAGCCCGGCGCGAGCGGCTCCCAGCGAGCCTCGTACTACTTCCAGGGCTCACCGAGCACGGTGTACAGGAACCACCCCTTCAGCGGCCCGTACAACGACAACTGGCAGGCCACCGACGAGACCGACTGGGCCCAACTGGTCTACGCGCCCTGCGGAGTCCAGCGCAACTTCAACATCAACACCGAACTCCGGGTCAACGCCGGCACCCAGTCCGCCAACAAGGTCAGCTTCATGACGATGGACTCGACGGACGGGGACATCAGCACGGTGTACCACCTGGCCTGGAAGGAGTGCCCGAAGAAGTCCTGACGGAGTGAACGGGGGCGGCTCACCGGCGTGGTGGGCCGCCGTCCGTGACCAGGAATCCAACTGCCGGGCGAAGCGGCGGACGGCGTCGGTGAAGGCGTCCGGCTCGTCGAAGTTCGCGAGATGCGAGGCCCGGGGAATCAGCTCGATGCGGGCACGTGGGTGCGCACGGGGCGGCCGTCGCGGCCGACGTCGACGACCACGGCGGGCCCGCGGCCCAGCGCGTCGACGGCGGCGACGGGGAACTCCCCGCCGAGTGCGGCGAGTTGCGAGCTCCACTGGCCCGCGCTGAACCGAGTCCCGTGCACGAAGATGAGGCGACCGCCGCCGCGGTCGCCACCACGAAGGCATCCGGGTCGTCCGGCACGATGGAGTGCCCGCAGCCCGGTAACCGCGACGACACATCCCCCGCCTCGGTGAGGTCACGGCGGCGCTGCGCACGGTCTGTTCTCCTTTGACCACGGTCGACTGGACGGGAAGCCTGAACCCTGACCGTCTCGCGGTCGGACTGGAGTGCCAAGGGTGAAGTGTCAGAAGCGGCGCCCCTTGCCGGGAGGCGTACTGGCACCCTTCTCGTGCAACCGAGAAGTCGCAGTCGGGTGCTGAGGGGGCGCTGTGACACGTCGGCAAGCCACCGGGATTCCCCACTCGCCCGGCCCGGGCAACGGAAAACCCCGGAACATACCCCATCACGTCGCCTGCGTCATGGACGGCAACGGCCGATGGGCCGCGCAGCGGTCGTTGCCGCGGACATCGGGCCACCGTGCCGCGGAGACGGCGGTGATCGACGTCATCGAGGCAGCCCGTTCGGCCGGCATCGGATGGCTGAGCCTGTACGCCTTCTCCACCGAGAACTGGCGCCGCCCGAGTGCCGAGGTCGACTTCCTCATGCACCTGGTGCGCCGCGTGGTGCGCAAGCACGCCCCGCTGCTGCACGCGCGGGGTATCCGCTGCCGCTTCCTCGGTGTGACCGATCCGCGGGTGCCCGCGGCCCTGGCCCGGGACTTCGCCGACCTGATGACCCTGACCGGCGACAACCGGGCCATGACGCTGACCATCGCTTTCGACCACGGCGGGCGCAGGGACATCGTGGAGGCCGCCCGCTCACTCATCCGCGGTGGCGTGCCGGCCGAGGCCGTGGACGAGGAGAGCTTCGCCGCGCACCTGCCCTTCCCCGACACCCCCGACGTCGACCTGGTCATCCGGACGTCGGGGGAGCAGCGCATCTCCAACTTCATGCTCTGGCAGGTCGCCTACGCCGAGTGGGTCTTCCCGCCCGTGCTGTGGCCCGACTTCCGCGCACCCCACTTCCTCGACTGCCTGCACACCTATCAGCGACGCGATCGCCGCTTCGGCGGCGTGCTGCCGCACCAGAACGGAGAAGCCCGACCGTGACCCACACAGACAGCGGTTCCCCCGGCGGCAGCGGTGCCGGCGCGACGTCTCCCGGGGGCAGCTCATCACGGCCCGGCGCCGAAGACGGGACAACACCCCTGTTCGGGCCCGGCTCGCGGTTCCACGCCTTCTTCAACGACCCCCGCTGGGCTTTGGCCATAGTCCGGGCGACCGTCCTTGAGGCGGCCCACCCGCAGATCGGCGCCGCCTTGATCGACAACTCCACGTTCGTCGTCCATCCCTGGCGACGGCTGCGCAACACCCTCGTGAGCCTGCAGCGCATGTTCGGCTCCGACGAACACGTCCGGCAGCGGGAGGCGGCGCGGCTCAACCGCCTGCACGCCCGGCTGCACGGCACCGACGCGGACAACCGCCCCTACGACGCGATGGACCCCGACGTGCGGGCCTGGGTGGTGGCGACCCTGTTCGAGAGTGCCGTCACCATGTGCCGGCTGAGCGGACAACCCCTGGAACAGGAGGCCATGGAGCAGCTGTACGCGGAGTTCCAGGCGTTCCTCGCGGCCTTCGGGGACGCGGCCGGCCACCTGCCGCCCTCCCCGCACGAGTTCTGGGGCTACTACGACCGGGTGGTCGAGGAGGAGCTGGAGAACACGGAGGCCATGCGCATCATCCTCTACAAGCTCTTCGACCACCTGCCGGCCCCGCCCCTGCTGAACGGCCTGCCCACCCTGTGGGCGGCCGGCCGCACCGTGACCGGCCCCCTCATCGGGGCGATCACCGTGGCGTCCCTGCCCGAACCATTCCGCCGGCGGGCGGGGCTGCCCGAACTACCCGGCGCGCAGACCCTGATGCAAGGCGCCTACTTCACCGCCGGCCTGGCCCGCTTCCTCCCCGACGGCTGGATCAACACCGAAAGCATCACCGACCTGCTCGCCCTCTCCCCCGACAGCGACGACCCCCGGGCACGGACGATCAGCGCCCTGCGCGACAAGATGAACCGGGCGGGAGCCCTCCTCCGGCTCATCACCCCTCTCCCCCCGGAGCCGGAGCCCACCACCGCGCACGGCGGGCTGCGGCGCAGCGCGGAAGAGTTCTTCGGGGAGGTGCTGGACCAGACCGGCAACGGCTACCTGGACTGGCCCGACCTCGCCGCCATGGCCCGCGAGCTGTCCAGCCGCCTGGACCTGGACGAACCGGAGGAGACCAGGCTCTACGACGCTTTCGCGGACTGGTGGCGGGAACTGCAGGCCGCCCTCGACACCGACGGCGACGGCCGCGTCAGCGCCCACGAGTACGCCGCGGCCGTTCCCTCCCTGGCCGGCCCCGCACTGATCAAAGTCGCCGAAGTCCTCTTCGACGCCACCGACAAGGACGGCAACCAGACCATCGACGCAGACGAATACCGCGCCCTGTTCCGCACCGCCTTCCACCGTGACACAGCCGGCACCGAACCCGCCTACACCCGCAGCGCGTTCGTCAAGGACTTCCTGTCCTTCATGTCCGGCCGCCGGCACTCCACCCCCTACGATCCACTGCTCGCACAGGCCTGACACTCCGTTTCCCACCGTCCACGGGTTTCAGCCGGGGTGGGACCCAGGCGTGGTGTCGAAGGATCATGCGCGTCGCGGCGCGGGAGGGTGTCAGCCGCATCGCCGTGTTGCGCAGGGTCACGGCCAGTGGGTGGGAGAGCTGCTGGCCCATCCGCCCTGCTTGCCGGGCGACCCGCGCTACCGCCTGGCTGCGCGGCCGGCGCTCGGCGTCGTAGCGGGCGAGCGCGGCTTCGACGGTGGGCTCGGTGGCGAGCGCGGCGGCCAGGGTGATCGCGTCCTCCAGCGCCTGGCAGGCGCCCTGCCCGAGGTTGGGGGTCATCGCGTGTGCCGCGTCACCGAGCAGCGCGATGCGGCCGACCGTGTACGAGGGGAGCGGCGTGCGGATTTCCCTGACGTCGTGGTGCAGCACGGCGGCGGGCCTGGTCGCGTCCAGGAGCGAGGGGATCGGTTCGTGCCAGTCGCGGAACCGTCGGCGCAGTTCGGCCAGCGGGTCGGCGAACCGTGTCCCGGCACGGAGGTTGAGGACGGCGTGCCACTCGGCCCGCCCGTCACGAAAGGCGATGTGCCCGAACTCGGCCCCCTGCCCCCAGGTCAGCTCGAAGTCGGTGCGCAGTTCGACCGGCTGCTCGGTGATGGCGCGCAGCACCGTCGAGCCGGTGTGGACGGGGCCGGGATGGGCCGGGAAGAGAAGGCCGCGCACCTTGCTGCCGATCCCGTCGGCCGCCACCACGAGATCGGCGTCCAGGACCGTGTCGCCGCAGTCGACCCGGACCGCCCCGGGGCCGGTCTGCCGGACCGACCCGGCCTCGGAGCCGATCAGCAGTGCCTCCGCGGGCAGGGCCCCGCGAAGCAGCCGGTGCAAGGTGGACCGAGGGATGCCCATGATCGGCGTGCCCACCGCCCTCTCCAGCGCAGCGCCGTCCATCCGGGCCAGCCAACCGCCCTCCGGCGTGCGGGTGCCGCCTCTGTACTGGCCTCGCGAGGCATCCCGCACCGCCTCGCCCACACCGAGTTCGTCAAGCGCCCGCAGGCCGTTGGCGGCCAGTGAGATACCCGCCCCCGCGTCCTCGAGCACGGGCGCGCGCTCGACGACCGTCACTTTCCAGCCGATGCGGCGCAGGCCGATCGCGGCGGCCAGCCCGCCGACGCCCCCGCCAACCACCACAGCCGTGTTGTCCATGCCGACCCCCAGCCCCTTCTACATCCGTAGAAGGGGCACCCTATCCAAGGCTCTACAGGTGTAGAAAGGAATCATGGTTTCGGATCGGCGCACCCTCCTCGCGGACGCGGCTCTCGGCGTACTCGCCGACGAAGGGATCCGCGGCCTGACCCACCGGGCAGTCGACCGCAAAGCGGCTCTGCCGCCCGGCACCACGTCGGCGTACTTCCGCACCCGGGCGGCACTGCTCACCGGACTCGTCACGCGCCTGGTCCAGCTCGACCAACAGGAACTGCAGGCGATGGCCGAGCATCTCCCGCCCATCCGCACCCCCGAAGAACTGGTGGACGGCATGGTGCTGCTCACCCGGCAGCGACTCACCGGCGAGGGGCGCCGCCGCTCGCTCGCCCGTTACGCCTGCGCCGTCGAGAGCGTGCGCGATCCCGAGCTGCGCGAGATCCTCACCCCTCGGGAGAACGCCGGCCGCGAGGCCGTCCGACTGTTCCTCGCCAGTCAGGGCGTGACGGATGTCGAGAACCGCACACACACCCTGCTGACCTGCATCGACGGGCTGGTCTTCGACCGGTTGGTGAGCGGCGGTGAAGTGCCGCGCGAGCCTCTCGAAGGCATTGTCGCCGCCGCCCTGCGTCAGGACCCGGCCGCCCGCGGCGCGGGCCCGAGCGGCGGGCCTCCCTCAGCGGGCACGAACTGATCGCGTACGGGCCACTGCTGTCCGACGACGGTGCCGCCTGGCTGGGCACGGCCGCGCTGGTGCGGGCGCCCGCCGCGGAGACGGCGCGTGGGGTTCTGACGCGGGGGCGGTACGCGGACATCGAGGCGCACGCGTGGGAGTTCGGCGGGCGCCGGTGACGATTGGCCCCGGCACCCACCGGGTCGGCGGATACGGGGCCGTGTGCGCCGGCGTCAGCCCTGTTCCACCCCCAGGGTCAGCGAGACGCACCCGGACCCCGCGGCAAACACCTATGGCGAGAGGTGCTACCCGGCCTGCCCCATCCCCGCCGCGTTGGGCCAGCTCTGCGTGCCGGGCCACCCCGTGGCCGGAGCCGGAGACAACCCGTTCGTCCCCCGAACCTGAGCCGCGGTCAGCCCGCCCCGGGCGGGGACCCCGGGCGGCGTGGGACCAGTGGCGGCCGGCGTGGGGGCGGGAACCGGCGCCGGAGCAGGGACGGGCGCCGGAGCAGGGGTCGGGACCGGAGCCGGCGCCTGGGCCGCGGGAGCCAGCGGCGGCGCCGGGGCGGGCACGGGCTGCGGCACCGGTTGCGGAGCAGGCTGGGGCATCGGCTGAGGCACGGGCTGCGGCATCTGCTGCTGTCCCATCTGCCCGAACTGCGCAGCCGCCGGCACGCCCATCCCACCAGCGGCAGCCGCCGGCACGGGACCCGCGGAAGCCGCCGGCACGGCACCCGTGGACGCCGCCGCGGGAAGCGGCATGCCCGTGCCGACGGCCGGGGCGGGGGCGGGGCCCGGGCCGCCGATACCGGCGGCCTGAGCGGCAAGGCCCCGCACACCGGCCCCGTTGGTCTCGCTCACCAGGCGGTCCACTGCCGCCGTACCCGAGCTGTAGCTGGTCCCGTTGCTCAGCTCGGGTACGGCGGCTCCCCTCCTGGACGTCCCGTAGAGCACCTGTTCCAGGCCGGACACCAGGCGACGCACGTCCACCTGGGGGCGCACCACGAGACGCAGGAAGCGGCTGGAGGAGCCGATCTTGTTGCCGCACTCGCGGACCAGGATCCGGTGCTCGGTGAGCATCCGGTCCCGGACCACGGTGCCCTCGGCGCCCACGGGGAGGCGCACGAAGAGGAAGTTGCCCTGCGACGGGTAGACCGTCAGACCGGGCAGGGCGGACAGCTGGCTGGCCATGTCGAGCCGGTCGCGCCGCACCTGCTGGAGGCTCTGCGCGTACTCGCTGCCGTGCTCCTTGAGCATGAAGACGACGTGCTCGGCGAAGGAGTTGAGGTTCCACTTCGGCAGCATCGAGCGGACCCGGCCCGCGAGTGCCGGGTTGGCGACCAGGTAGCCGAAGCGTATGCCGTGCAGGCCGAAGTTCTTGCCGAGGCTGCGCAGCACGATGACGTTGGGCCGCAGCATCGCCTCCTGGACGACGGACGGCTCCGCCTCGGCGTCCGCGAACTCCAGGAACGACTCGTCGATCACGACCAGGTCGAGGTCGGCCATGGCGTCCATGAACTGGACGACGGCGTGCTTGTGGAGGAAGCCGCCGTCGGGGTTGTTGGGGTTGCAGATCACCGCGACGCGGGTGCCGCGGGCGCGGATGAACTCGGCGTACTGGGCGAGGTCGAGGCTGAAGCCGCTGGACTCCTGGAGCGGGAACATGTCGACCCGCTTGCCGGTCTCCATGGGCTGGTCGGTCCAGCGGCCGAAGGTGGGGACCGGGATGGCGAGGGACTCACGGACCAGCAGGTGGTCGATCCAGGTGATGAGCTCGGTGGAGCCGTTGCCCATCGCCACGCACTGCGGGGGCAGCTGGAGCAGGCTGCACAGTTCGGCCGTGATGGTGTCGGCGCTGCTCGGGTAGTACGTGATGATGTCGCGCAGCTTGCCCGCCATGTCCTCGAACATGGCCGGGGTGGGGAAGTACGGGTTGCAGGGGATACAGAAGTCCACGGGGCCGGCTCCTTCGCCGCCCTCACGTGTCAGAGCCGCCATCGACGGGCTGTGGGCCGCGGTGCTGCGGAACAGCGACGTGACGTTGTCGGCCATGGAACCTCCGTATGGGGCGGGCCCGTGGGGGACGGCCGGACCCGACGTTTAAGGACGGCCCGCGCGGGGGAGCGCGGGCCGCCCTTTCATACGGAGACCACGGCGGCACTGTTCAAACGTCGGAAAACCCGTCAGAACTCGTGCCCCGCCTGTGAAAGCTTGTCAGTTGCCTCAGCAGCCGAACGTGTGGATCGTCGTCGTCCGGTACGTCTGCCCGGGCCGGAGCACGGTCGACGGGAACTTCGGCTTGTTCGGCGAGTCCGGGAAGTGCTGCGTCTCCAGGCACAGCGCGTCGCCCTGCCGGTAGGTGCGGCCGGACGGGCCGGTCAGTGTGCCGTCGAGGAAGTTGCCGGAGTAGAACTGCAGGCCCGGCTCGTTCGTGGCGATCTTCATCGTGCGGCCGGAGGCCGGGTCGCGCAGGGTGGCCACGTGTTCGGGGCGGGTGGTGATGCCCTTGTCGAGGACCCAGTTGTGGTCGAAGCCCTTGGCGGTGACCAGCTGGGGGTGGGAGACGCGGATGTCCCGGCCGATCGGCTTGGCGCGGCGGAAGTCGAACGGCGTGCCCGCGACCTTGGCCAGCTCGCCCGTCGGGATCAGGCCCGCGTCGGTGGGCGTGTAGCGGGACGCGGCGATCTGGAGTTCGTGGTCCTCGATCGTGCCGCTGCCCTCGCCGGCGAGGTTGAAGTAGACGTGGCTGGTGAGGTTGACGACGGTGGCCTTGTCGGTGGTGGCCGCGTAGTCGATGCGCCATTCGCCGTGCCGGGTGAGGGTGTAGGTCACCTTCGTCTTGAGGGTGCCGGGGTAGCCCATCTCACCGTCGACGGACGTGTAGTACAGGTGCAGGCCGACGTCGGAGCCCTTGGTGAACGGCTCGACGTCCCACACCCGCTTGTCGAAGCCCTTGGCGCCACCGTGCAGGCTCTGCTCACCGTCGTTGACGGAGAGCTGGTAGTTCTTGCCGTCGAGGGTGAACTTGCCCTGGCCGATGCGGTTGCCGTAGCGGCCGATCAGGGCGCCGAAGTAGGGGCTCTTGGCGACGTAGTCCTCGAGGTTGTCGAAGCCCGCGGAGACGTTGGCGTAGCGGCCGCGGCGGTCGGGGATCTCCAGGGACTGGACGATACCGCCGTAGGAGAGGACCTTCAGGCGGGTGCCGCCGTTCTCCAGCGACCAGCTGTAGACCTTGGTGCCGTCGGCGAGCTTGCCGAAGAGCGTCTTCACCGGCTTCCTGCCTCCTGTGGCGTGCGCCGTGCCGCCGAGCGCGGTGGCGGCGACTCCCGCCGCCGCGGCTCCCGCGATGACCGTGCGTCTGTTCAGTTCCATATCTGCGGCTCCACCTCATTGGGAAACTGCTGGGAAAGAGCCGGGCCCCGCCTTCCGGCGGGGCCCGGTCCGTCTTACGAACCGACCTTGCGCTTGTTCCACACGTCGAACCCGACCGCCGCCAGCAACACCAGGCCCTTGATGACCTGCTGCCAGTCGGTGCCGATGCCGACGAGGTTCATACCGTTGTTCAGCACGCCCAGGACCAGGCCACCGATGATCGCGCCGAGCACGGTGCCGACACCGCCGCTCATCGACGCGCCGCCGATGAACGAGGCCGCGATCGCCTCCAGCTCGAAGTTCAGGCCGGCCTTGGGAGAGGCCGCGTTGAAGCGGGCGGCGAAGACCAGACCCGCCAGGGCCGCGAGCATGCCCATGTTCAGGAAGACCAGGAAGGTGACCTTCTTGTCCTTCACACCCGACAGCTTGGCCGCGGGCAGGTTGCCGCCGATGGCGTAGATGTGACGGCCGACGATCGCGTTGCGCATGACATAGCCGAAGCCGACGAGCAGCACACCCAGGATGAGCAGCACGATCGGGGCGCCCTTGTAGCTGGCGAGCAGCATGGTCAGCGTGAGGATGGCGGCGCCGATGGCGACCAGCTTCAGCAGGAACAGCTTGGCGGGCGGGACGTCCAGGTTGAACTCCTGCTGCCGCTTGCGGTCACGGACCTCCTGGAAGATCACGAAGGCGATCATCGCGAAGCCCAGCAGCAGCGTGAGGTTGTGGTAGTTGGTCTTCGGGCCGACCTCCGGCAGGAAGCCGTTGGCGACCTTCTGCAGGCCGTCCGGGAACGGGCCGAGCGTCTGGCCCTCCAGGAAGATCTCCGTCAGACCGCGGAACATCAGCATGCCCGCCAGGGTCACGATGAACGACGGTATGCCGCCGTACGCGATGAAGAACCCTTGTACGGCACCCGCGATCGCGCCCACGGCCAGGCACAGCACCACCGCGAGCACCCACGGTATGTCCTGTTTGACCATGAACACGGCGGCCATGGAGCCGACGAACGCCGTCAGTGACCCGACCGACAGGTCGATGTGACCCGAGATGATCACCAGCATCATGCCGATCGCGAGGATCAGGATGTAGCTGTTCTGCAGGACCAGGTTGGAGACGTTGCGCGGCAGCAGCAGGTCGCCGTCGGTCCACACGGCGAACAGGGCCACGATCAGGCCCAGGGCGATCAGCATTCCGTACTGCCGCATGTTGCGGCGCATGCCGTCCATCACCAGGGCCAGCAGGCCGTCGCCCGCCGCCCCTCCGCTCTTGCCCGGCGGCGCGGGGGCCGGGCTCTTGGCGGTCACGTCCGTGCTCATCGGGTTACCTCTTTGTCCTTCGTCATCTGACGCATCAGCGATTCCTGGGAGGCCTCGGCCCGCGAGAACTCACCCGTCAGCCGCCCCGCGGCCATCGTGTAGATGCGGTCGCACATGCCGAGCAGCTCGGGCAGCTCGGAGGAGATGAAGACGACCGCCTTGCCCTGGGCGGCCAGCTGGTCGATGACCGTGTAGATCTCGTACTTGGCACCGACGTCGATACCGCGCGTCGGCTCGTCCAGGATCAGCACGTCCGGACCCGAGAAGATCCACTTGCTGAGGACGACCTTCTGCTGGTTGCCGCCGGACAGCTTGCCCACCGGCTCGAAGACGGTCGGCGCCTTGATGTTCATGGACTTGCGGAAGCCCTCGGCGACCTGCCGCTCCTCGTGCTCGTCGACCACACCGCGCTTGGCGACCTTGCCGAGGGCGGTCAGCGAGATGTTCCGGTTGATGGTGTCGATGAGATTGAGGCCGTAGTGCTTGCGGTCCTCGGTGACGTACGCGATGCCGTGCTTGACCGCCTCGGGGACGGTCTTCGTACGGATCTCCTTGCCGTCCTTGAGGACCGTGCCGCCCGCGTACCGGCCGTACGTCCGCCCGAAGACGCTCATCGCGAGTTCGGTGCGGCCGGCGCCCATCAGGCCCGCGATGCCGACGATCTCGCCGCGCCGCACCTGGAGGGAGACGTCGTCGACGACCTTGCGCTGCTGGTCGATCGGGTGGTGCACGGTCCAGCCCCGGATCTCCAGGGCGGGCGCCACGCCCTCCTCGGGCTGGTGCGGCGACCGCTCCGGGAAGCGGTGCTCCAGGTCGCGGCCGACCATGCCGCTGATGATCCGGTCCTCGGTGGTCTCCGGGGCCTTCACATCGAGGGTCTCGATGGTCTGGCCGTCGCGGAGGATCGTCACCGAGTCGGCGACCTTGCGGATCTCGTTGAGCTTGTGGGAGATGATGATCGAGGTGATGCCCTGCTTCTTCAGCTCCAGGATGAGATCCAGGAGCTTGCCGCTGTCCTCGTCGTTCAGCGCGGCGGTCGGCTCATCCAGGATGAGCAACTTCACCTTCTTCGACAGGGCCTTGGCGATCTCCACGAGCTGCTGCTTGCCCACGCCGATGTCGGCGACGCGGGTGTCCGGGTGGTCGGACAGACCGACCCGGCGCAGCAGTTCGGTGGCGTGCTTCAGGGTCTCGGTCCAGCTGATGATCCCCCGGGTGGCGTGCTCGTTGCCGAGGAAGATGTTCTCCGCCAGGGAGAGGTAGGGCACCAGGGCCAGCTCCTGGTGGATGATCACGATGCCGCGTTCCTCGCTGGCCCGGATGTCCTTGAACCGGCAGACCTCTCCCTCGAAGAGGATGTCGCCCTCGTAGGTGCCGTGCGGGTGGACGCCGGAGAGGACCTTCATCAGGGTCGACTTGCCGGCGCCGTTCTCCCCGCAGATGGCGTGGACCTCGCCCTGCCGGACGGTCAGCGTGACGTCCGACAGCGCCTTGACGCCGGGAAAGGTCTTGACGATCGAGCGCATTTCCAGGACGGGTCCCGCCATGGTCGTGCCTTCCAATCAGTGGTGAATCGTCGGTGGACGGCGGGGAGTTCCTAGAGGTCGCTCGCCTTGATGTAGCCGGAGTCGACGACTTCCTTCTGGTAGTTGCTCTTGTCGACGGCGACCGGCTCCAGCAGGTACGCCGGGACGACCTTCGAGCCGTTGTCGTAGGTCTTGGTGTCGTTGACCTCGGGCTTCTTGTCGTTCAGCAGCGCGTCGACCATGTTGGAGGCCACCTTGGCGAGCTCGCGGGTGTCCTTGTAGACGGTCATCGACTGCTGGTCGGCGATGATCGACTTCACCGAGGCGAGCTCGGCGTCCTGTCCGGTGACGACGGGCAGCGGCTTGCTCTTGGAGCCGTAGTCGTCGGACTTCAGCGCCGAGAGGATGCCGATGGAGATGCCGTCGTACGGGGAGAGGACCGCGTCGACGCGCTCCCTCTTGTACGAACCGGTCAGGATGTCGTCCATGCGCTTCTGGGCGGTGCCGCCGTCCCAGCGCAGGGTGGTGACCTGGTTGAGCTTGGTCTGGCCGGAGCGGACGACGAGCTGCTTCTTGTCGATGTAGGGCTGCAGGACCTTCATCGCGCCCTGGAAGAAGTAGCGGGTGTTGTTGTCGTCGTTGGAGCCGGCGAACAGCTCGATGTTGAAGGGGCCCTTCTTGGAGCCGTCCTTCAGGCCGAGCTTCTCGACGATGTAGCTGCCCTGGAGCTCGCCGACCTTCTCGTTGTCGAACGACGCGTAGTAGTCGACGTTCTCCGTGCCGAGGATCAGGCGGTCGTAGGAGATGACCGGGATGTTCGCGTCCTTGGCCTGCTGGAGCACGTTGTTCATCGACTTGTTGTCGATGGCCGCGATGATCAGCGCCTTGACGCCCTGCGTGATCAGGTTCTCGACCTGGGAGACCTGCTGGTCCGGGTCGTCCTCGCCGTAGACCAGCTTGGTCTTGTAGCCCTTCGACTCCAGGTCCTTCTTGACGTTGTTGCCGTCGGCGATCCAGCGCTCGGAGGACTTGGTCGGCATCGCGATGCCGATGGTGCCGCCCTTGGCGTCACCTTCGGACTCCTTGCTGCCTCCCTCGCTGTTCTGGCCGCAGGCGGACAGGGTCAGGGCGAGGCACGCGGCTCCGGCTATGGCGGCGAGAGCGGCTCTGCGGTTACGCATGATGATCATCCTTGATCTGTGTGCAGGGCTCGGTCTGGGAGGCGCGAAGTCGCTCCGGGTGGTCGTGCCGGAAAGACCGAGAAGAGGTGTGTCGGATTGTGGTCGGCTGTGTCTTCTTTTGTGAAGCCGAGTTTCCGGAACGTTATGCCGAGGCTTCGAACCGTTGCAGATCGCCCGGAAGACGCGAGCCCAGCGGCGCCATGTCGCCGTCGGCGCCGTGACGCGCCAGCAGGTCCAGGGCGAGCCGGCCGCGCCGTACCCGTTCCTTGGCGGTGGCCAGGGTCAGGTCCCGCATGTGGTGCCCGTACGGGTAGATCCCGGGCGCCTTCGAGAGGCCGAACTTCAGGTAGAGCGGTGCCCCGCGTCTGATCAGCTCGGCGACCTCGTACATCCGCACGTACCCGCCGAGGTCGTCGGGGGCCTCGATGTACATGTCCATGGGAGCGCCGGAAACCCGGCGGATCTCGGTGAGATGATCGAGCGTCAGGTCGCTCGGCACGTTGACCGAGTCGGCGCCCAGACGCTCGTATACCGCGTAACTCGCCGGGTTCACCGGCCCGATGAGAGCCGACACCTTCAGCGTGGTGTCGGCCGGGATGATGCCGGCCACACGCGCCCTGTGCAGGGTCCACAGCACGCCCTCGTCGGCGACGAGCAGGCACTTGACGCCCAACTCCGTCGCCCGCACGGCGTCTTCGACGCATCCGGCGACGGCGTCGTGTCCCCGGGCGCGCAGTCCGGCCCCCCGCGAGTCGGAGCGCGTCGAGCCGCCGATGTCCCAGGTGCCGCGCGGGCCGGTGAACAGGCAGAGCTCGATGTCGCGTTCGGCCGTCGACTCGACCATCTCGGTGATCTCGGCGTCGGTCAGCATCCACACGCCGCTGCCCTGGCTGATCCGGTGGATCGGCACGTCCAGCCGTGAGGCCTCCTTCAGCACCACCGCCAGCGCCTCGGGACCCTCGCACGAGGGGATCTCGGTGCGCCAGCGGCCGCCCCCGGGGAAGGAGTGCGGTGAGGCGTCGGCGGGGTCGAGGGCGGGCGCGCTCAGGCCCAGCGTGGTGAGCGCCTGCTCACCGGGCCTGCGGGCTGCCGTGGCGGAAGCGTCGGTCACAGGAATGTCCTTCGGTTCGGTATTTCGGACGAGGTTCGCGGCTCTGGGTAGCGGAAGGCGAGGTGGTGTACGCCGGTACGGGAGCCGTCAGGTTGCCCCCGTACCGGCGTACGTCTAGGGGCGGAGCAACACCTTGCCCACCTTCGGGTCACCGGCTCCCACCAGCTCGATGGCCTGCGAGAACTCGGAGAGCGGCAGCTCGTGCGTCACCAGCGGCAGCGGGTCGAGCAGACCGGCGGCGAACACCCGCACCGTGTGCGACCAGGCGTCCGGCGGAGCACCGAAGACGGTGTGCACCTCCAGCTGCTTCACCACGAGGTCGGTCGGGTCCAGACCGTCGGCGCCGGGCGCCGGGATGCCGGTCAGGACCAGACGGCCGCCTCGCCGGAGCAGGCCGGCGGAGACCTGGGCCGCGTCCGCGGACCCGGCCGTCTCGATCACCACGTCGAAGTCGTCCGGGAGATCCTGGTCCTTGGTCAGGAAGTCCGTGGCACCGTACTGTCGCGACAGCGCCTCACGGTCCCGGCGGGTGCCGACGACCAGCAGCTCCGCCGGCGAGTTCGCCTTCAGGAACTGCACGGCGAACATGCCGAGCGTGCCGGTGCCGACCACCGCCACCCGCTCGCCCGGCCGCGCGTTCGCCTTCAGCGCCGCGGCCGCGATGCAGGCGGCGGGCTCCAGGAGGGCCGCGGCCGTGAGGTCGCAGTCGTCCGGGAGGGTGTGCAGGAGACGGGCCGGGAGCGTCAGCGTGGTCGCCATCGCGCCCGGCTGGGTGAACCCGGTCTCCTCGTAACCGGCCGTGCACAGGGTCGTGTCGCCCGCGTGGCAGCGGTCGCAGACCTGGCAGTTGCGGAAGCCCTCACCGACGACCTTGCGGCCGACGAGGGAGCCGGGGACACCGGCGCCCACGGCCTCCACCGTCCCGGACCACTCGTGGCCCGGGGTGAGCGGATAGCGCACGTACCCCTCGGGGCGGTTGCCCTGGTAGACCTCGCGGTCGCTGCCGCAGATGCCGGAGGCGTGGACGCGGACCAGCGCCTCGCCGGCCTCGGGCTGCCGGGGCCGGTGCGGGACGAGGCGGTGCTCGCCCGGGGCGTCGATCACTACCGCGGTGCTCACGTCGCTCCTCGTGTTTTCGAAGCTTTCGGGGCTTCCGAAGCCTTCGGAGGCCGGGCGGTCACTGCGTGCCCTTCGGCTTGCGCTGTTCCCAGCCCTCCGCCCAGAGGTCGAAGCGGGCCTGCTGCTGGGGGAACTCGGCGGCCGCGTCGACGTCCAGCTCGACACCGAGACCCGGTGCGTCGGAGAGGTGGAAGCAGCCGTCCTCCGGGTTCACCTGCGGCGCACCCTTGACGACCTTCTTGATCTCCGCGTCCGCGAAGTCGTTGAAGTGCTCGAGGATCTTGAAGTTCGGGGAGGTGAAGCCGACCTGGAGGGAGGCGGCGGTCAGGACCGAGCCGCCCACGTTGTGGGGAGCCACCAGCATGTAGTGGGTCTCCGCCGTCGCCGCGAGCTTCCTGGTCTCCCAGATTCCACCGATATGGCCGACGTCCGGCTGGATGATGTCCACGGCCTGGCTCTCGAACAGCTCGCGGAACTCGATCCGGTCGTGGATGCGCTCGCCGGTGGCGACCGGCATGTCGACCTTGGCGGCCACCTTCTCCAGCGCCTTGAGGTTCTCCGGCGGGACCGGCTCCTCCAGCCACGCCGGATTGAAGGGCGCGAGCTCCTTGGCCAGGCGTACGGCCGTGGCGGGGGAGAAGCGGCCGTGCATCTCCAGCATCAGCTCGGCCTCGGGGCCGATGGCGTCCCGGACCGCCTCGATCAGGGAGACGGCGTACAGGGTCTGCTGGTGGTCGAGCTCGAAGTGGCCGGTGCCGAAGGGGTCGATCTTGAGCGCCCGGTAGCCGCGCTCCATCACGCCCTGGGCGGCCTTGTGGTACGCCTCCGGAGTCCGCTCGGTGGTGTACCAGCCGTTGGCGTACGCCTTGACCTTGTCGGTGACCTTGCCGCCGAGCAGCTGCCAGACGGGGACGCCGAGGGCCTTGCCCTTGATGTCCCAGCAGGCCATCTCGATCACGGCGATACCGGACATCACGATCTCGCCGGCGCGACCGTAGTCGCCGTACTTCATCCGCTTGACGAGGTCCTCGACAGCGAAGGGGTCCGAGCCGAGAATGTGGTTGGCCTCGGCCTCCCTCAGGTAACCGAGAAGGGCGTCGGTGTGTCCCAGCATCCGCGTCTCGCCGACTCCGGTGATCCCCTCGTCGGTGTGCACCTGGACGTAGGTCAGGTTGCGCCACGGCGTCCCGACCACGTGTGTGCTGATTCCGGTGATGCGCACGGCGGTTGTCCCTCGCAGCTTCGTCGGCTCAGTTCCGTCAGTGTTCCGTCTGTGTACCATCGAGTCTGTTCGATATTTCGGCACACGTTCGAAATGCTGGCGTGACAGTAAGGACGGGGTGGTGGGGGTGTCAATGGGTCGCGCACATAACGGTTTCGACAGTTTCGAAACCACGGTGGCGACCGTGTCCCTACAGAACCTTCACGGCAGGATCTAGGAACGTTACCGAGGGGGAACTTAATCTTCCCGCGTCATGGACTACTGCGACCCGTGCCGACGGCACCTCAACGGCGCGCTGGCCTGCCCCGGGTGTGGCACCTCAGCGGAATCGCTGCGCTGGCGTGAGCCGGAGTACGGCGGGTACGACGCTGCCCCGTCCGGGGGTGAGGGTGAGGTGCCTCGGAGGTCGGACGTGGCTGAAGAGCCGGAAGAGCCGGAAGAGCCGGAAGGGCCGGACGGGCCTGGCGGCGAGTACGACGGGGACGGCGATGACGGTGACGACGAGCCGTCGGGGCGTGGCGCCCGGCGGCGTGGACGCCGGCGCGGTCCGGCCGTCGATGCCCCGGGCGGGGCGAGTCGGCGGGACCGGAAGGCGGCGGCGCACCGTCGGCGGCGGCGTCGGACCCTGTTGGTCGCGGCGGGGTTCGTGCTGGCGGCGGGCGGGCTGAGCCTCGCGGAACTCGGGATGGACGCGCCCAGGTCGACACCGAAGCCGGCGGCTGAGGGAGAGCCGGTGGACGGCGACGCGTCGCCGGAGACGGATCCTCCGGAGGGGGGCGGGGCGTCGAAGTCCGTGTCTCCTCCGGTGTCTGACTCTCCGTCGGCTTCTGCCTCCCCGAAACCGGAGAAGTCGAAGGACGCGAAAGGCGCGAACGACGACGACCTCGGAACGGCGCGATGGGGTCGGAGACCAATTGACTGTCCGTTGACGCGCCAACCAGCTGCGGGCGGACACCCCCCGACACGTCCCCTTCCGTGCGTTGGCGGCTGCCGCTGCGGGCAGTCGTGCCGCTGGGGGCGGCACGGGTGGGCGCAGCGGCACCCCGCCACGCCGGGCTGCGCAACGCCCCGGCCCCAGCACCAACCCCGAGTACCTGGCAAGGCACGCTGCTCAGGACCCCAGCATCCCCCGCAACGCATCGCGCAGGGCGACCCTCTCTCCCTCGGACAGCCCGGCTAGCGGCTCCCGGGCGAACCGCAACGACTCCCGCAGCCCCCGGGCCACCCGCCGCCCTTCCGCCGTCGTCGCCGCCACCTTGACCCTCCGGTCCGCAGGATCCGGTCGTCGCTCCACCAGGCCCCGCGCCTCCAGCCGGTCCACGATCCCGGTCACGTTCGACGGCTCGCACTTCAGCCGCTTCGCAAGCCTCCGCATCGGCAGCGGCTCAAGGCACAGCAGGCTCAGCAACCGCGCCTGCGCGCCCGTCAGCGCATGCTCCGCCGCCGCCTCCTCGTAGTCCTCGTGGAACCGCGCCACGACCTCCCCGATGAGTTCGACGACCTCGAGGGTCAGGGGGTCGGGGTGGGTGTTCGGGCGGGTCGGTGTGGTGGAGGCCATGGGATCGAGGGTACCCGGTTATTTGACAACCTGAAATTTTCAGGAGCATGGTTGTTTCAGGTACTGAAGTATTGCATCGAGTCAGTGAGGACAGGCGCACCATGACCGACACTCCCAACCTCCCCGCCGTCAGCCGCGAGTGGCACCTGGCGAGCCGCCCCGTCGGCTGGCCGAAGCCCGAGGACTTCGCCTTCGTCGAGGCGGAGGTTCCGCAGCCGGGTGAGGGGCAGGTCCTCGTGCGGAACAAGTACCTCTCCGTGGATCCGTACATGCGCGGCCGGATGAGTGCCGCGAAGTCCTACGTCGCACCGTTCGAGCTCGGCAAGGTCATGCAGGGCGGTGCGGTCGGCGAGGTCGTGGCCTCCAACGCGGAGGGGCTGGCCGTCGGGGATCACGTACTGCACTTCTTCGGCTGGCGCGAGTACGCCGTCGTGGCCGCGAAGAACGCCGTGAAGGTGGACGCCGACGCCGCGCCGCTGTCGGCGTACCTCGGTGTGCTCGGCATGACCGGCCTCACCGCCTACGCCGGTCTGCTGCGCACCGCCGCCTTCAAGGAGGGCGACGCCGTGTTCGTGTCCGGTGCGGCCGGCGCCGTGGGCGGGCAGGTCGGGCAGATCGCCCGGCTGAAGGGCGCCTCGCGGGTCATCGGGTCCGCCGGGTCGGCGGAGAAGGTGAAGCTCCTCGTGGAGGAGTACGGCTTCGACGCCGCCTTCAACTACAAGGACGGGCCCGTGAGCGAGCAGCTGCGCGCCGCCGCCCCGGACGGGATCGACGTCTACTTCGACAACGTCGGCGGAGACCACCTGGAAGCCGCCATCGGCTCCCTCAACGAGGGCGGACGGATCGCCGTCTGCGGGATGATCTCCGTCTACAACAACACCGAGCCCGCCCCGGGCCCGAGGAACCTCGCCCGCCTCATCCAGACGCGCGGCCGCATCGAGGGCTTCCTGGTCGGGGACCACTACGACCTGCAGCCGCAGTTCGTGCGGGAGGTCGCCCCCTGGGTCGCCTCCGGTGAGCTGAAGTACCGGGAGACCGTCGTCGAGGGCATCGAGAACAACCTCGAGGCGTTCCTGGGCGTGCTGCGCGGCGACAACACCGGGAAGATGATCGTCAAGCTCTGACGCCTTTGCGCGTCGTCGGCCGAGCAGGACGGGGGCCGCACTCCTGGACATGGGGTGCGGCCTCTTCGCGCATGGGGCAGGGTCAGAAGGCGAGCGCCGCTCTGTGGACCGCCCGCGCCAGCCGGTCGTTCTCCGGGGCCGCCCCGCCGGGGAAGGCGAACCGGCGGCGCGTGTAGCCGTACGCGAGGCCCGTCCACGGGTCCGCGAATCCCTGCGAGCCGCTCGCCCCGCTGTGTCCGATCGTCCCGGCGCCGAGGAACGGGTGCCACGTGTCAGCCGTCGTCTGGAAGCCCAGGCCGAACGACTTGTGGGCACGTGCCACCAGGTCGTAGCCGACCGAGTGGAACTGGCCGAACTCCGCGACCGTGTCCGGCTTGAGCAGCGGCGCCTGCTGGCCCACCTCGCTGATCGCCGCCGCGTACATCCCGGCCAGACCGCGCGCGGACGCGACCCCGCCCACCGACGCCGGGCCCTTGGCGCGCACCAGCGGCATGTTCGGGAGCGAGGCGAGGTCGGTCGGCTCGGGCGCGTTGCGGTTGAAGGCGATCGAGGCGAGGGTGTGCGGGCCGTCCGGGAGCGCGTCGAGGGCCGCCTGCTCCTCCGGGGACGGGACCATGGGCTGCGTGGGGCGGAAGCGGGGTTCGTCGGAGGCGGGCAGGCCGAGGTGGAGGTCCAGACCGTACGGCGTCCTGATCCGTTCCTGGTAGACGTCCTGGAGGGTGCGGCCCGTGGCGCGGCGGACGACCTCGCCGACCAGGGCCCCGCTGACCAGCGCGTGATAGCCGAACGCCGTGCCCGGGCGCCAGAACGGCCGCTGGTCGGCGAGACGTTCGGCGAGCGCCCGGTCGTCGGCCAGCTCGGCGAGGGTGAAGCCGGTGTCCGTGCCGACCACTCCTGCCCGGTGCGCGAGCAGGTCACGCAGGAGCAGGGCGCCCTTGCCCTCGGCCGCGAACTCCGGCCAGTAGTACGTCACCTTGCGGTCCAGTTCGAGCGTGCCGTCCTGGACCAGGAGGGCCACGACCAGGTAGGCGGCGCCCTTGGTGGAGGAGAACACACCGTAGAGGGCGTTCGCGTCGGTCCCGGCCCACAGGTCGACGACCTTGCGGCCGTGGACATAGGCGCACAGCTGGCCCTCGTAGTCGGGCCGCTCCCCGGCCACGAACGCGGCGAACTCCTCGCGCACCCCCTCGAAACCGTCCGCTGTGGTGCCGTGGATCTCCTGCGTCATCCGCTCTCCTCAACTGAACCGCTGACCTTCGGGTGGTCCCGGAGAGTGCCGGGGCCGTGCCTTCTCCGGGGCTTCGTGAGCTCTTCGGGCCGTTCTGAGATCGGTACGGCGTGGCGTACCTGTTCGACTCAACGGCCCTGTAGGGAGGTGTTCCGGCCTACCCCGATAGGGTTTTCCCATGCGCGATCTCGGGGTGGGTTTCCGGTACCTGCTGAAGGGCCAGCGATGGGTGGCCCGGCACGGCAAGCAGTACGGCTTCGGCCTGCTGCCGGGCCTGATCACCCTCGTCCTGTACGCGGCGGCGCTCGTCGCACTGGCGTGGTGGGGCGAGGACGCCGTGGCCTGGGCGACACCGTTCGCCGACGACTGGTCGAGCCCGTGGCTGGGGCTCTTCCGCGGCTTCCTGACCGCCGTGCTGTTCGCCCTGGCGCTGCTCCTCGCGGTCGTGACGTTCACCGCGGTGACGCTGCTGATCGGGCAGCCCTTCTACGAGAACCTCTCCGAGAAGGTCGACCGGGACGTCTCCCCGGACGGCCACGCCCCCGAGTCGGGCCTCTCGCTCGGGCGTGAACTGTGGATCTCCGCCCGGGACAGCCTCCGGATCGTGGTCCGCGCCGCCCTGTGGGGCGTGCTGCTGTTCGCGTGCGGCTTCATCCCCGTCGTCGGGCAGACGGTCGTGCCGGTGATCGGGTTCTTCGTCACCGGGTTCTTCCTCACCGAGGAACTGACGGCCGTCGCCCTCCAGCGCCGCAGCGTCGAACTGCGCACCCGCCTCGGCCTGCTGCGCGCCCGCAAGACCCTGGTCTGGGGCTTCGGCACGCCCCTGGCCGTGGCCTTCCTGGTGCCGTTCGTCGCGGTGTTCCTGATGCCGGGGGCGGTCGCGGGCGCCACCCTCATGGCGCGGGACCTGCTGGGCGAGGAGGTCCGGGAGGGTGGCGAGGAGGGCGACGGGTCTGTCACCGCTGCTCCGCAGCCACCTTCAGGATGGCCCGCACCTGGGCGATGATGTCCAGCCTGTTCCGCACGAACTCCGGGTCGGTGACCTGAGTGGTGTTCCCCGGGCCGAACTGCAGGACGGGCGTGTGCACATGCCCGCCCGGCAGGCGGTCGTGCAGCCCCAGCCGGTCCCGCAGCAGCGTCGCCCGGTAGGCGATCTCGTTGGAGAGGTAGTCCCCGCCGCCGCCCGCGCGGGCGGTCGAGCCGGGGGTCGGCCCGTCCGGGCGGACGACGGGCTCGGTGCCGCCCGCCGGGATCTCGGTGACGCTCGTGTTGTCGTACACGGGGAAGCGGCCGGTGTCCGCGGCGACGATCGCCCGGTACGGCAGTGTGGTCGTCGTCCACTGGGGCTGTGAGGCGGGGTCGGTGACCGGGACGGTCTCGGTGCGGCCGACGTTCTCGTTGTCACCGAAGCCGCCCCGCCAGGCCCCGTTGGTGCGCTCGATGTCGAACCGCCCGACGCGGCCCTGGCTCACGGTCGTGAACATATCGACGCTCTTGAGATGGGGCCGCAGGGTCCGCTCCACCGTCCCGTCCGTGAAGTCCCGCCAGCGCACCGGGAACACGGCCGTCTCGACCCGCGCCGGGCCGTCCGCGGTCTCGACGACCGTGCCGTCGAGGGCGAGCGCGGTGGCGCCGGACGGGTTGGAGATGCGGATGTCCCGGTCCAGGGTGAACGGGTCGAAGCCGGTGAGCAGGATCCGCTTCAGGCCCTTGCCGTGGGGGTGGCGGATGGAGGTCTGGCCGCGCGAGGTGCGCTCCAGCTCGTCCAGCAGCGCGTCCCGCTGCCCGTCCGTCAGGCCGAAATCCGGCTCCCACGTGCGCACTTCACGTGTCATGCCGAGCCGTGCCCAGTACAGCGGCCGGTCGTCGTCCCGGCTGATGTCCCCGCCGGCCGGTCCGCGCCCCTGCGCCCGGTCCACCGCTCGCCGCCACAACCGCGACCCCTCCTGGGCGACGATCCGGCGGGCCTGCGCGTAGGAACGGGCCGTATCGAGCGCCCGGACCAGGCGCGGGGCCGCGGTGTCGAATCCGGAGCGGCGCAGGATCTCCCGTGGAACGTCCCTGTCGAGCCGTTGCTCCTCGACGGTGGGGGAGGGGGCGGCCGTCCCGGCGGCGCCGGCGGTCGTCGGGGTGGTGAGGCCGGTCAGCAGGGCGAGACCGAGGACGCCGAGGCGAACGTGTAGGGAGTTCAAGGAAGTTCGGGCCTTCCGTCGTGATGGGGGCGACTGTCACGTGCCGGACGGCCGCAGTATCGCGTGACGGAAGTGGCCTACGCCATGGGGTGAGATCAGGCGGTGACGGTGGTAGTGGCAGCGGCGGGCGGTGGCCTGGTGACGGCGGCGACAGCGGACCAGTTCAGCGCGTGGCCGGTGTGCCGCAGGTGCGTCGGTGTGGGGTGGCCAGTTGCCAGGAGTCGCCGGATTTCCGCCACGGTGAGCGGTGCGAGGGCGTCGGAACCGTTTCTGCCGCCCCCCTTTCGGTCCCCGCGGCGGCCGCCATCGCGGCGAGGAAGGCGTGGGCGGGCATGGCCAGGGTGTCTTTCTGGTGTGGTCTGTGCCTGCCGGGGGCGGTCGCGAAGATGCTGCTCCGCCCCCGACTCCAGCGGTGATTTAAATAGGGTGAGCGGTTCGCAGGGAACCGTCCTCGTTGAGGATCACCCGAATAGCCGTCGAAATCCCGCCACCGTCATTCTCGGAGAGCCTTCCGACCGTCTTGCCGGGGCCGAAATTGTATTCGTACACCGTACCGTCACGACCTGGGTCGTCATTCCTGCGAGCCGTTCCGTTTCCTACTGCTTCCTGAATGCGCTTCTTCAGGTTGTTGCCCTTAGAGGTTGTCTCACGTGGCGGGTTTCGCGAGCTTCTTGCGGCAACTCAGGGCAGTCGCCATGGCCAGGCTTCGGCTCTTCCGGTCGTTGCGGTCCACGTACGGGATCTTGAGGCCGCGAGTACTCCATGGCAGGCTCATGCCGCATGATCGATGAATTCGCCAAGGACACCCTGCACGGGAGACTGCGGCGGGACCGCAAGGCGCTGCTCTGGAAGCTCGACGGCCTGTCCGAATACGACGCCCGCCGACCATTGACAGCGACCGGAACCAACCTCCTCGGCCTGGTAAAACACGTGGCCAGCGTTGAGGCCAGGTACTTCGGCGAGGTCTTCGACCGCCCTTCCCCGGAACCGCTGCCTCGGTGGCAGGACCATGACGGCAGCGATCTCTGGGCGACTGCGGACGAGACCCGCGATCAGATTATCGAGTCCTACCGGCGCACGTGGGAACACTCAGACGCGACGATCAACGAGCTTCCCCTCGACGCCCCCGGCCACGTGCCGTGGTGGCCGGAGCCTTATTCCAACACGAACCTGTTCGCCATCCTGGTCCACGTCCTCGGCGAGACCAACCGGCATGCCGGGCACGCCGACATTCTGCGCGAAGGCGTCGATGGCCGAACCGGGATGCGGCCCGAACACGAGATGCAGATCGATGAGGAAGCCCGCGACGCCTACTGCGCGAAGATCGAGCAGGTCGCCAGATTGGCCGCGTCGGTCGAGGCATAGAAGGCTGTGCCACGTGACTTGATGTTCGAGCGGCATGATGCCGACCGTGAGTGTTGATCTGTCGAAGCGTCTGGGTCCTGATGAGCTCTGGGAGCTGGTCGCCCCGTTACTGCCGACGTTCGCGGCTCGCCCACAAGGTGGCGGGACCGCTCCGCGTGACGAGCGGGCCGTGTTCACCGCAGTGGTGTACGTGCTGACCAGCGGCTGTGCCTGGCGGCATCTGCCGCCGACTTTCGGCACTTCCTCCGCCACCGCGCATCGCCGCTTCACGGTATGGACCGGGGTCGGCCTGTGGCGTCGGCTGCATCGCGCGTTGCTGGACGAACTCGGAGCCCGGGGCGAGGTGGACTGGACTTCGGCGATCGTCGACGCGGCCTCCGTTCGCGCCAAAAGGGGGGATCTCTGACGGGGCCGAACCCGGTCGATCGCGGCAAGAAGGGCAGCAAGCTGCACGTGCTGTCCGATGCCCAGGGCGTCCCGCTCGCCGTTGCCGTGTCAGGTGCGAACATGCACGACAGTCTCGCCCTCAAGCCGCTCATGCTCGGCATCCCGGCCGTCCGGTCCCGCAGGGGTCCACGGCGGCCCCGGCCCATCAAACTCCGTGCGGACAAGGCGTACTTCTCCGCCGAACACCTCAGCTGGCTGCGCGTGCGTGGGCTCGTCGCGCGCATCGCGCGGCCAGGCATCGAGTCCGGCGAACGCCTTCGTCGGCACCGCTGGAAGATCGAGCGGTCGATTGCTTGGCTCTTCGGTTACCGCCGCCTGACCGTCCGATACGAACGAAAGGGCTCGCACTTCCTCGCCTTCCTCGGCCTGGCTGCTGCCCTGACCTGCTACAAGAAGCTCGCGAAACTTGCCACGTGAGACGCCCTCTTAGCCTCGAAGTTCGTGACGGTCCGCCGACGCGCCGGCAGCGGCCTGGAGTGCGACGAGTACCCCTTCGCCTCGACCAAGGAAGGGTCGACCAAGGGCGACAACCGCTTCTCCGTCCGGCTGATCGACGGCAAGGACAACCGCAAGGGCGGAGAGCGCCTCAACGAGATGTACACCCTCAACCGCGTCCTGGACGACGACCCCTTCTACGTGAAGATCACCAACTAGCAGGAAGACACCACTGACCATGGCGCTTCTCGCCGAACACAACGTCACCGCCGCCCCCGGCCGCCGCGTGCTGGAGGTCTACGACGCGGACGCCTACCTCGGTGACGAAGCAGCCCTGGATGCCGCAGAGACACAGGTGGTGGCCGGCAACGGCTACCACCTGTACCTCCTCAGCCTGCAACCGGACATGGAGGTCCAGATGACGATCCGTATCTGGGACTCCCCACCCGTTCCGCCCGCCGAAGCCGAAGGCCACACCGACGTCAGCCTGGAATCCGAAACAGGCATCCTGGTCATCGGTCAACTCGACCGCGGACCCGCCGACGAGATCACCCTGCCCCGCCCCGGCGTCTACGAGGGCCACGCCTGGTGGCAGAACCGCCAAGCGGCAGCCGACTACTACAACACCCTCGACCAGCTCACCGACGACTCCCCCGAAGACCAGCTCACCGAAGCCTGGAACAGTTGCCCCGTCACCGAACGCTACGTCCTCGACCTGGCTTACACACGGGAACCCGAACCCATCGATGACGGTGATCAATAGAAGGGGCTCTTCTGCGGCGCCCTCGCGTACGTTCAGAGGTCGGCAGACACCGACAACGGGAGTGTCCGTCGTCACCGACTCCGGACGGCGTGGCCGTTCTTGCTGTGCTCGGCTTCGTCCCGCGCACACTCGGCGAGCACCGTGGCCGTGGTCACCACGCCGGGCAAAGTGGCGGCTACCACTGCTACGGGATCGGCGCCGAGACTGGTCAGGTCAAACCACTCGCCGGTCACTCGCTGCTCCCAGAACACGCTGTGCAAGTAACTCTCGTGGTCGCCCTCGGCGGCCCTAGGTTAACGAACTTCCCCTCGAAAACTCCCTTGCTAGGGCCGTATTCCGGTCCGCTCGTGCGGTGTCGGTTCAGTACGTGTTGCCATCCATCGTAACCAGCGCTTTCCTGCTGCCACTTCACGATGGGACGCGTCTTCGCGGCCTTCGCGACGTCCGCGACCCGCTCCAGGCCCTTCAGCTGTCCGGCAGCTTGATGAAGTCACCTACGATCGGGATGAACCCGATGATGCCCAGGCCTCTTCCAGTTCCGCCGACCAGACATCGGGCCGCACATCGTCTTGCGCGACAAACACAACGGCCCGTCGCACCCGAGGTCCCGAACTCCCGCCCCCTGACGAGGCGTCATCCGAGTGCACTCCGAAACAGGGCTCTGACCAGCGGCGATAGCGAACTGCGACTGGAGTACTAGCCGGCGCTCGGCCGGGGGCTCTCGCCCAGCAGGGTCAGGAAGTCCCGGAACGCCGACGCCATGTCCACCGACTCCGGATCCAGCAGCCACTGGTACTGCAGGCCGTCCAGGATCGCCACGAGCAGGGGTGCGGCGCGCTCGGGGGTGAGGCCGCTCGGCAGGTGGTCGCCGTACTCGGCGCGCAGTACCTCGGTCATGCCGGCGCGGACGGCGACGTAGCGCTCGGTGAAGTAGGCGCGCGCCGGATGGCCCTCCGTGACGCTCTCGCCGAGCAGCGCCGAGAAGGTCTGGATGATGGCCGGCCGCATCGCGTTGTACTCGACCAGCGAGGCCAGCAGGTCGAGACGGAGCCGGCCGGCCGGCATCGCGTCCCAGCGGTCCCGCTCCTCGAGGACCGCCACCAACAGCGCCTCCTTCGTCGGGAAGTGGTGCAGCAGCCCCTGCTGGGTGAGCCCCACCCGCTCGGCGACCGCGGCCAGACTCGCCCCCCGGTAGCCGCGCTCGGCGATCACCTCCAGAGCGGCACGCACGATCTCCGCGCGCCGTTCCTCGCTTCTGGCCCTGGCCGTCATGGCGCCACCGTACGACATGCCGAACGCCCCATTGTCACGAGAAAATAACGAAACCTACCGCATCACAAGCCAGCGGGGCACGATGGTGACATCCAGCGGCTTTCGACGTGGAGGTGCCGACGTGGCGGAAACAGCGGAAGTGCGGCGCGAGGCGGCGGTCGAGGCGGCCCTCGGCAAACTGGATCTGGACGCCAAGGCGCGGCTGCTGGCCGGCCAGGACCTGTGGAGCCTGCCCGCGCTGCCGGAGGCGGGACTGGCCTCGCTGGTCATGTCCGACGGACCCATCGGCGTCCGCGGGGTGCACTGGAGCGCCGACGACCCGTCCGTCGCCCTGCCCTCACCGACCGCGCTGGCCGCCACCTGGGACCCGCGGCTCGCCCACCGGGCCGGGGTGCTGCTCGCCCAGGAAGCCCGCCGCAAGGGTGTCCACGTCCTGCTCGCCCCCACGGTCAACCTGCACCGCTCCCCGCTCGGCGGCCGCCACTTCGAGGCCTACAGCGAGGACCCGTACCTGACCGGGCGGATCGGCACGGAGTACGTCCGGGGCGTCCAGTCCGGCGGCGTCGGCACCACCGTCAAGCACTTCGTCGCCAACGACGCCGAGACCGACCGCCTCACCGTGAACAACCTCGTGAGCGAACGCGCCCTGCGCGAGCTGTACCTGGCCCCCTTCGAGGCGATCGTCGAGAACGCCCACCCCTGGGGCCTCATGACCGCCTACAACACGGTCAACGGCACGACGATGACCGAGCACCACTACCTGGTCAACGAGGTCCTGCGCGGCGAGTGGGGCTTCGACGGGATCAACGTCTCCGACTGGACCGCCGCCCGCTCCACCACCGGCGCCCTCACCGGCGGCCTCGACATCGCCATGCCCGGCCCGCGGACCGTCTACGGCGAGGCCCTCGCCCGGGCCGTACGGGACGGAGAGGCCGACGAGGCCCAGGTCGACGAGGCCGTCCGCCGCGTCCTGCGCCTCGCCGCCCGGGTCGGCGTCCTGGAGGGCGCCGACCCGGCCGTCACGGACCTGCCCGCGACCGTCGACGGCGAGGAACTCGCCCGCGAGATCGCCCACCGCTCCTTCGTCCTGGTCCGCAACGAGAACGCCGCGCTGCCGCTGAAGCCCGGCAGCGTCGCCCTCATCGGAGCCGCCGCCCGCGACGCCCGCGTGCTCGGCGGCGGTTCCGCCACCGTCTTCCCGGCCCGGACCGTCTCCCCGCTCGACGGCCTCACCGCGGCCCTCCCCGACGGCAGCCTGACCTACGCGCTCGGCGCCGACCCCAACACCGAACTCCCCGTCGCCGACCAGGGCTTCGAGCTGCGCGCCGTCTGCCGCGACAGCGCCGGCACCGTCATCGGCACCCGCTCGGCCCCCAGCGGTCACATCCAGTGGATGGGAGACGACCTGCCCGACGGCGTCACCCATGACGTCCTGGAAACCGTCGAGTTGACCGGCACCTTCACCCCACGCGAGACGGGCACGCACACCTTCGGCATCAAGGGCCTCGGACCGTTCCGGCTGACCGTCGCGGGCACCACGTACTTCGACGACGTCCAGCGCCCCGAGGGAGACGACCCCTTCGCGGCGTTCTTCGGGGAGCCGGTGCCGCACGCCCGGGTCGGCCTCACCGCGGGCGAACCGGTCGAGGTCTCCCTCACCTACCGGGTCCCGCCGCCCGGCGACCATCCCATGCGCGTCATCGGCTTCACCCTCGCCCACCAGGACCCGCAGCGCGACCCCGACGAGCTGATCGCCGAGGCCGCCGCGGCCGCCCGGGCCGCCGACACGGCCGTCGTCGTGGTCGCCACCACCGACCGCGTCGAGTCGGAGGGCTTCGACCGCACGGACCTGCGCCTGCCCGGCCGCCAGGACGACCTGGTCCGTGCCGTGGCCGCCGCCAACCCCCGCACCGTCGTGGTCGTCAACTCCGGCTCCCCGGTGGAACTGCCCTGGCGTGACGACGTCGCCGCCGTGCTCCTGACCTGGTTCCCCGGCCAGGAAGGCGGCGCCGCCCTCGCGGACGTGCTCACCGGCGCCCGCGAGCCCGGCGGCCGGCTGCCCACCACCTGGGGCTCCCTGACTGACGTCCCGGTCACCCAGGTCGTCCCCGAGAACGGCGAACTCCCCTACGAGGAAGGTGTCTTCATCGGCTACCGCGCCTGGGAGCAGCAGGGCCGCACCCCCGCCTACCCGTTCGGCCACGGCCTCGGCTACACCGACTGGGCCTACGAGTCGGTCGAGGTCGACGCGTCCGCCGAGGGCACCACCACGAAGGTCCGCCTCCGCAACACCGGCGACCGCCCCGGCCACGAGGTCGTCCAGCTCTACCTCGCCCCGAGCGAGCCCGACCCCGCCCGCCCGGCCCGCTGGCTGGCCGGTTTCGCGGGCGTCGACGCCGGCCCCGGCGAGAGCACCGAGGTGACCGTGGAACTGCCGCGCCGCGCCTTCGAGATCTGGGACGAGACGACCATGTCGTGGTCGTTTGTGAAGGGTTCGTACGAGATCCAGGTGGGGCGCTCGATCACGGACCGCAGGATCACCGCGACGATTAACGTCTGATCCGGGACAGGTTCCCCAGCGAGCAGCCCCGGTCCGGGACCTGACCCCTGGACCGGGGCTCGTCCGTCCTCTGATCTTCTGGATCCCCGATGCGCTGGACCCGCGCCCACCTGCACGCCACCGCAAGCCGGCTACGTCCCTGAGCGGACCGGTGACTACGCTCGTTCCTCCATATGAGCCGTGACCGTTGGGGACACAGAGAATGCGCAGCGCAATCGTGACGCCTGGAGGGGACCGGATCCGGTGGGTCGAGCTGGCGGGGGAGGGCCCGACCCGTGTCTACGTGCACGGCCTTGGAGCCACCTCACCTGCGTACTTCGCCGAGGTCGCCGTCCATCCCCTGCTCGCCGGCCACCGTTCACTCCTCGTCGACCTGTTGGGTCACGGCATCAGCGACCGGCCGACGGACTTCGACTACACCCTGGAAGCCCATGCTGACGCCCTGGCCGTCGCCCTGACCCACGCGGGGGTCGCCGACGCGGAGCTGATCGCGCACAGCATGGGTGGTTCCGTCGCCATCGTTCTGGGGGCTCGCCACCCTCGTCTGGTGTCCCGTTTGGTTCTGGTCGACGCCAACCTCGACCCGATCACACCGGCCCTCGGCGCCCTGGGGAGCAGCGGCATCGCCGCCTACTCCGAGCAAGAGTTCCTCGACGGTGGCTGGAAACGCGTCCGCGACCTGGCAGGCAGCCACTGGTGGTCCACCATGCGCCTCGCAGGCCGCGAGGCCCTGCACCGCAGCGCTCTCCACCTCACCCGGGGTACCACCCCGACGATGCGTGAGCTTCTCCTGCGCATGAGCATCCCACGCACCTGTCTGTTTCCCGCCGCCGACGGCCCGATCAGGGGCGCCGAGGCGCTGGCAGCGGCCGGCGTCTCCGTGCTCGCGGTTCCCGACTGCGGCCACAACATCATGCTGGACAATCCGAACGAGTTCGCGCGTGCCACCGCCGCGGCTCTCACAGGCTGAGACGCGATCCCGCCAGGGAGTCACTCCATGCACCCGGCCACTTCGGACTTACTCGTCTAGCGGATGCCGAACCCGTACACCGTCTCCGAGCGGTACACCTCACCCGGTCGCAGCACCGTCGTCGGGAACTCCGGCCGGTTAGGGGAGTCGGGGAAGTGCTGGGTCTCCAGCGCGATGCCGTCACCGGGCGCGAAGGGCTCGCCCAGATGGTCGGCCGTGTACAGCTGGAGCCCGGGCTCGGTGGTCGCCACCGTCAGTACCCGCCCGGACGCCGGGTCGTGCAGCTCGGCGACCTGCACCGGAACATCCGTCAGGCCCTTGTCCAGCACGAAGTTGTGGTCGTAGCCGGCGCCCACCTTGCGGGACTCACGGAAGTCGAAGCGTGTGCCGGTCACGTCCTCCGGGGCGCCGACCGGGATCAGGTCCGCGTCGACCGGGGTGTACCGGGACGCCGAGAGCCGTAGCTCCTGACCGCCCGCGTCGCCGGAGCCGCCCAGGTTGAAGTAGCTGTGGTTCGTCAGGTTCACCACGGTCGGCGCGTCCGTCACCGCCTCGTACACGATCCGCAGCGCGCCGCTCGCGTCGAGCGTGCAGGTCGCCGAGACCGCCAGCCGCCCCGGGAACCCCTCTTCCCCGTGCGGGCTGACCCGCGCGAGCCGCACACCGTGCTCGACGGGCGTCCCCTCCCACACGCGCTTGTCGAAGCCACGCGCCCCACCGTGCAGCGAGTTCGGCCAGTTGTTCGGTTCCAGCGCGTACGTTCGCCCGTCCAGGGGGACACGGGCGCCGGCGATCCGGTTGGCGTACCGCCCGATCAGGGCACCGAGGTACGGGCCCGGATGGGCGAGGTAACCGTCGAGGTCCGGGAACCCCAGCACCACGTCCGCTGCCTGCCCGTCTCGGTCCGGCACCTCCACGGACTGCACGATCCCGCCGTACGACAGGATCCGCACCCGGACACCCGCCCGCTCCAAGGTCCAGCGGTGCACCGGCGTGCCGTCGGAAAGTGTGCCGAAGAGTTCGTTCATGTGCGGAACTCTAAGTCAGGCCCGGGTCAGGGGTGCTCAGCCGTCACGGTGCGGTACGCGATCTCGGCCAACCGGGCCTGTCCGTTCACGCTGGGGTGGAAGTAGTCCCAGCGGCTCAACTGGGCGGTGCCGAATCGGTAGTCGTACACCGCGCCCCCGTCGTGGCGGCACCGTTTGTCCTCGGCGCAGACCTCCGCCAGGACCTTGTTGTAGTCCTCGACCCGCTTCTGCACCGTGTCCCGCCGCTCCGTCGCCGCCGCGTCCAGGGCGTCCGCGTCGCCCAGCATCGACGGGCAGATGCCCAGCTGCCAGACCTGCTTGCCCGCCGGGCTGGCGCGGCCCTCGGACCACAGCCGCTTCAGGTTCGGCACACTCGCCACGAACACCTGGGCCTTGGGCAGCGCCCTGCGCAGGCTGCGCAAGGCGTCCTCGAAGTCGGCGCGGAACTCGGAGACCGGCGTCATCGCCGAGGGCGTGGCCCGGCAGGCGTCGTTCGCCCCCACCATCACCGTCACGAGCTGCGGCTTCCGCCGGACCGCCTGGGCGATCTGCGCCGGCAGGTCGGCCATCCGCGCCCCGGTCACGGCGTAGTTCCAGCTCCGCTCGGCGGCCCCGGCCCGGCCCAGCAGCCGCACGGCGAGCGAGTCGACCTCGGGGCTCGCGCCGGTCGCCCAGGACGCCTCCGGACAGTCCGACAGCACGTCACAGGCGTCGAAGGCACGCGTGATGGAATCGCCGACGGCCGCGACGGAACTCGGGCTGCGGTCCCACAGCGGCGTGGGTTTCGGGGACGGCCTGGCGGTACGGGACGGGGCGGGGGAATTGTCACCCACGGCGTCACACCCGGCGACACCCAGGGCCGCCGCCACGGCCACGGCGAGAACGGCCCGCGAGCGGTGGCTTCGCTTCCGCATCCCTGGTCCATCCCCTCGCCGCGCGGTGTCTGTCTGCCCAACCATTAACAACGCACGAGGGTTCCCGACCGATCAGGTGCAACGGCTCACACCCGTACAAGCGTCCCCCTGGGTGAATGGCGGGCGTTTCCCGGCACCGGGACCGACCGTACGTCACACTCCTTGCGCCCCCGCACGGTAGCCTCGCCATCATGTGACCCGCCCGGTCACAGACGTCCGCCCGTTCGCAAGATGTCCCGCTCTGCCCGGAGGTTCCGGTGACGACACGTGGAGTTCTGTACGTGCACTCCGCGCCGCGCGCGCTGTGCCCGCACGTCGAGTGGGCCATCGCCGGGGTGCTCGGCACACGCGTCAACCTGGACTGGATCCGTCAGCCCGCCGCGCCCGGCACCTGGCGCTCGGAGTTCTCCTGGCAGGGTCAGGCGGGCACGGCCTCCAAGATGGCGTCGGCGCTGCGCGGCTGGCACCTCCTGCGCTTCGAGGTCACCGCGGAACCCTGCCCCACCGCGGAGGGCGAACGCTACAGCTGCACCCCCGACCTGGGCATCTTCCACGCCGTCACCGGCATCCACGGCGACATCCTGATCCCCGAGGACCGCCTGCGCGCGGCGCTGCAACGCTCCCAGCGGGATGAGACCGACCTGGAAGCCGAACTCAACAAGCTGCTCGGCAAGCCCTGGGACGACGAACTGGAGCCGTTCCGCTACGCCGGCGAGGGCGCCCCGGTCCGCTGGCTCCACCAGGTGGTGTAAGCGCACCTCAGGGGGACGCCCCAAGGGGCGCGGGGAACTGCGCGAACAACCCCCACCGGCCCGCACTCGGCACACCACACGCCACCGAAACGGCGAGTGGCCCGAACTCAAGAAGAGTCCGGGCCACTCGCCGTAAGACGAGATCAAACCGTCCGGAACGCCAGCACCACGTTGTGCCCGCCGAACCCGAACGAGTCGTTCAAGGCGGCGATACGGCCCTCGACGGGCAGCTTCCGGGCCTCACCACGGACGACGTCGGCATTCGCCTCGGCCTCCGGGTCGAGGTTCTCCACGTTGATCGTCGGCGGAGCCACCCGGTGGTACAGCGCGAGCACCGTCGCCACGGTCTCCACACCACCCGCACCACCGAGCAGATGCCCGGTCATCGACTTCGTCGCGGACACCGCGAAGTGGTCGGCGTCGTCACCGAACACCTTCCGCAGCGCCTTCAGCTCGGCGATGTCACCGGCCGGCGTCGACGTCGCGTGCGCGTTGACGTGCACGATCTCCGCCGGGTTCAGGTCGGTCCGGTCCAGCAGGTTCTGCAGGGCGTGCGAGATGCCCCGCCCCTCCGGCTCCGGCTGCACGATGTCGTGGCTGTCGGCGGAGATGCCCTGCCCGACCGCCTCGGCGTACACCCGGGCGCCACGCTTGGCGGCGTGTTCGGCGGACTCCAGGACGACGACACCGGCGCCCTCACCGAGGACGAAGCCGTCACGGGCGACGTCGTAGGGACGCGACGCGCCCTGCGGGTCGTCGTTGTTCTTGGACATCGCCATCATGTTGCCGAACGCGGCGATGGGCAGCGGGTGGATCGCCGCCTCCGTGCCACCCGCGACGACGACGTCGGCGCGGCCGGTGCGGATCATCTCGATGGCGTAGCCGATGGCCTCGGCGCCCGAGGCGCAGGCGGAGACCGGCGTGTGCACGCCCGCCCGGGCACCCACGGCCAGCCCCACGTTGGCCGACGGGCTGTTGGGCATCAGCATGGGCACGGTGTGCGGGGAGACGCGGCGGACGCCCTTCTCCTTCAGCACGTCGTACTGGTCGAGCAGGGTCGTCACACCGCCGATACCGGAGGCGATGACCGCGCCGAGCCGGTCCGGGTCGATGTTCGGGTCGTCGTCGGCCTTCGCCTCGAAACCGGCGTCGGCCCACGCCTCCTTGGCCGCGATCAGCGCGAACTGCGCCGAGCGGTCCAGACGGCGGGCCTGCGGCCGGGGAATGACCTCGGTCGGCTCCACGGCCACCGGGGCCGCGATCTTGACGGCCTGGTCGGCCGCCCATTCCTGCTCCAGGGGCTTGACACCGGACTTGCCGGCGATCAAACCCTCCCAGGTAGAGGCTGCGTCGCCACCCAGCGGTGTGGTTGCGCCGATACCGGTGACGACCACGGTGTGATTGGTCGAGCTCACGGGAATTCTTTCTCCAACGGATACGAGGATTAAGCGGCGCCACCGCCGGGTGGCGGGGCAGTCAGCCCTAGGACCTGATCGGCCGATCAGCCCTGGTGCTTGAGGATGTAGTCGGTCGCGTCGCCGACCGTCTTGAGGTTCTTGACGTCCTCGTCCGGGATCTTGACGTCGAAGCGCTCTTCGGCGGCGACGACGACCTCGACCATGGACAGCGAGTCGACGTCCAGGTCGTCGGTGAAGGACTTGTCCAGCTGGACGTCCTCAACCGGGATGCCGGCGATCTCGTTCACGATCTCGGCGAGACCGGCGACGATCTCTTCCTGAGTGGCGGCCATGTTGGCGCTCCTTCGTAGATATCCAGAGGGTGTGGCAGGTGGTTCTCACCGTCCCGGACCGCATGATCCGGCACGGAGTGCCTAGGGGAGGGTAACGACAGTCGCGGCGTAGACGAGACCCGCCCCGAAGCCGATGACGAGCGCGGTGTCGCCGCTCTTCGCCTCGCCGGTCGCCAGGAGCCGCTCCATCGCGAGCGGGATCGAGGCGGCCGAGGTGTTGCCGGTGGTGCGGATGTCACGGGCGACCGTGACGTGCTCCGGCAGTTTCAGCGTCTTCACCATCGAGTCGATGATCCGCACGTTGGCCTGGTGCGGGATGAAGACGTCCAGGTCGTCCGAGCTGATGCCGGCCGCGTCCAGCGCCTGCTGGGCGACCTTCGCCATCTCGAACACGGCCCAGCGGAACACCGCCTGGCCTTCCTGGGTGATCGCGGGGAACTTGACGTTGCCCTGGCTGTCCAGCGGGAGCTTGTCCAGATCACCGATCCGGTACTTGTTCCAGGGCACCGTCTGCTTGATCGTTTCGGCCTTGTCGCCCTCGGAGCCCCAGACGGTCGGGCCGATGTGGGGTTCCTGGGAGGGGCCGACGACGACCGCGCCGGCGCCGTCACCGAAGAGGAACGCGGTGGCCCGGTCCTCCAGGTCGGTGAGGTCGGACAGCCGCTCCACGCCGATGACGAGGACGTACTCAGCGGAGCCCTCGACGACCATGCCCTTGGCGAGGGTCAGACCGTATCCGAAGCCCGCGCAGCCGGCCGAGATGTCGAAGGCGGCGGCCTTCGCGGTGCCGAGCTTGTCGGCGATCTCCGTGGCGACGGCCGGGGTCTGGCTGAAGTGCGAGACGGTCGAGACGAGGACGGCGCCGATCTGCTCGGCCGAGATGCCCGCGTCCGCGATGGCCTTGCCGGACGCCTCGATCGACATGGCGGCGACGGTCTCCTCGTCGTTCGCCCAGTGCCGGGTCTCGATGCCGGAGCGGGAGCGGATCCACTCGTCGGAGGAGTCGATCTTCTCCAGGATCACGTCGTTGGGCACCACACGCACCGGGCGGTAGCCGCCGACGCCGTGGATGCGTGCGTATGGGGCGCCCTTGCTCGGCCTGATCTTCGACATTTCTGTCTGGCTCCTAGGGTCTCAGGCGCCCGCCGCGTCGGCGGCAGGTGTCGATGTCTCGGCGATGAGCTCACGAGCGGCGTCGAGGTCGTCCGGGGTCTTGAGGGCCACCGTCTTCACACCCGGCAGTGCGCGCTTGGCGAGACCGGTGAGCGTGCCGCCCGGGCAGACCTCGATCAGCCCGGTCACGCCCAGCTCCTTGAAGGTCTCCATGCACAGGTCCCAGCGGACCGGGTTGGCGACCTGGCCGACCAGACGCTCCAGCACCTCGGCGCCGGTCGCGACGGCCTTGCCGTCCTTGTTGGAGACGTAGGTGACGGCCGGGTCCGCGGGCGCCAGCTCCTCGGCGGCCTTGGCGAGGGCGTCCACGGCCGGGCCCATGTGGTGCGTGTGGAAGGCGCCGGCGACCTGGAGCGCCACGACCCGGCGGACGCCCTCGGGCTTGTCCGCCTCCAGCGCGGCGAGCTGCTCCTTGGTGCCGGCCGCGACGATCTGGCCCGCGCCGTTGATGTTCGCCGGGGTCAGGCCCAGCTTCTCCAGGTGCGGAACCGTCACTGCGGGGTCGCCGCCGAGGAGCGCGGCCATGCCGGTCTCGGTGACGGCGGCGGCCTCGGCCATGGCGAGCCCGCGGGTGCGGACCAGACGGAGGGCCTCCTCGTGGGGGAGTGCCCCGGCGATCGACGCGGCGGTGAACTCGCCGACGCTGTGCCCGGCGACGGCGCCGACCTTCCGCGGGAGGTCGGCCGGGTCGTCGAACAGCATCGCCGCGGACGCCATGCCGGCCGCGACCAGCAGCGGCTGCGCCACCGCGGTGTCGCGGATCTCCTCCGCGTCGGCCTCGGTGCCGTAACGGATCAGGTCGAGCCCCACGGCGTCGGACCATGCCTCGAGGGCACCGCGGACACCGGGGAAGTCGAGCCATGCAGTCAGGAAGCCGGGCGTCTGGGCGCCCTGGCCGGGAGCGACGAGTACGAGCACTCTCACACTCTCTCTTGGGGACGGCCACGGCCGCCCGTGGGGACAAGGACGAAGAACAACGGGGGGTTTTGTCGAGCCTCGACAAAACCTTAGGGCTGGAGATCTCCATCGACCAGACGCCCCAGGATCAGCGCGATCCGCAGCGTGAAAGCAGAGCGTACATCGGAGGGTGACCAACCGGTGACGTCAGTCACACGTCGGAGCCGGTAGCGGACGGTGTTGGGATGAACGAAGAGCATCCGGGCGGCGCCCTCGAGACTGCTCGCCTGTTCGAGATAGACGCTCAGAGTCTCCAGGAGAGCGGCCCCGGCCTCCTCCAGCGGTCTGTAGATCTCCTCCACCAGCTGCTCGCGCGCCGAGGGGTCACCGGCGATCGCCCGCTCCGGGAGCAGGTCGTCGGCCAGCACCGGGCGCGGGGCGTCCTGCCAGGCGGAACACGCCTTGAGGCCCGCGGCGGCGGCCTGCGCGGACCGGGTCGCGGCCTGCAGGTCGGGCACCACCGGGCCCGCCACGACCGGCCCGGCGGCGAACGGGCCGATGAGCGACTTGGCCACGGCCAGCGGGTTGTCGCTGCCGCCCGCGATGACGACCAGCCGGTCGCCGAGCACCCCGGTGAGCACCTGGAGCTTGGCGTGCCGGGCCGCGCGCCGTATGGCCTCGACGGTCAGCTCGCTGTCCCCGTCGGGCGCCGTGCCGAGCACCACGCAGACGTGTTCGGGCGAGTTCCAGCCGAGGGCGGCGGCCCGGGACACGGCCCCCTCGTCGGCCTCGCCGCTCAGCACGGCGTTCACGACCAGGGACTCCAGCCGGGCGTCCCAGGCACCGCGTGCCTCGGCGGCCTGCGCGTACACCTGGGCGGTGGCGAAGGCGATCTCCCGGGCGTAGACGAGCAGCGCCTCGCGCAGCACGCTCTCGTCGCCCGGGGCCGCGACCTCGTCGATCGCGGACTCCATGACCTCGATGGTGGTGCGCACCATCTCCACGGTCTGCCGCAGCGTGATCGCCCGGGTCAGCTCGCGCGGCGCGGTTCCGAACACGTCGGTGGAGATGGCCTGCGGGGCGTCCGGATGCCGGAACCACTCCGTGAAGGCGGCGATGCCCGCCTGCGCGACCAGACCGATCCAGGAACGGTTCTCCGGGGGCATCGCCCGGTACCAGGGCAGCGTCTCGTCCATCCGCGCGATGGCCTGCGCGGCGAGCGAGCCGGACGACTTCTCCAGCCGCTTCAGCGTCGCGGCATGCGGGTGGACGTCGTGGGCTGCGGCTTCGTTCTTGCCGGTTTCGGGTTCGGGCACGGGGACAAGACTGCCTTATCCGGACGGGAGGGTGCGTGGCCGGGTCTACGGTGGACCTCGTGATGGACGTACGGCGTGGACATGAGCGCTATCCCGGAGGGGACCGGGCCACCGGTATCGAGACGTGGCACGCCTTCTCCTTCGGCCCCCACTACGACCCGGACAACCTGCGCTTCGGCTCGCTGCTCGCCTGCAACGAGGAGCGTCTGGCGCCCGGCGCCGGCTTCGACGAGCACCCGCACAGCCACACCGAGATCGTGACGTGGGTGGTGGAGGGCGAGCTGACGCACCGGGACTCCACCGGGCACGAGTCGGTGGTGCGCCACGGAGACGTGCAGCGGCTGAGTTCGGCGGGCGGCGTGCGCCACGTGGAGCGCAACGACGGCCCGGGGCCCCTGACCTTCATCCAGATGTGGCTGGCCCCGCTCCGGCCCGGCGGCGACCCGTTCTACGAGGTCGTCCACGGCATCGCCGACTCCACGCCCTACGCCGTCCCGGAGGCCGGCGCGATGCTGCACGTGCGGCGGCTGGGGGCGGGGGAGCGGACGGCGGTGCCGGACGCGGCGCACGCGTACGTCCATGTCGTACGCGGTGCGGTGCGCCTGGACGGCGAGGAGCTGGACGCCGGCGACGCGGCTCGCGTCACCGAGTCCAAGGGCCTGGAGGCCGAGGGCCTGACCCAGGCCGAGCTGCTCATCTGGGAAATGAGCTAGAGCTCCGCGAGCACCGCGTCCGTGAACGCCGGCCACGCCTCGATCGCCCACGGCCCGAACGCCCGGTCCGTCAGCGCGACGCACGCGGCCCGCGCGTCGGGGTCGATCCACAGGAACGTACCGGACTGCCCGAAATGCCCGAACGTGCGGGGTGAGGACGAAGAGCCCGTCCAGTGCGGCGACTTGGAGTCGCGGATCTCGAAGCCGAGCCCCCAGTCGTTGGGGTTCTGGTGGCCGTACCCCGGCAGGACACCCTTCGTGCCCGGGTAGTGCACGGTCATCGCCTCGGCGACCGTACGCGGGTCCAGCAGACGCGGCGCCTGCACCTCGGCCGCGAACCGCAGCAGATCCTCGACCGTGGACACGCCGTCCTTGGCCGGAGAGCCGTCGAGGCTCGTCGAGGCCATCCCCAGCGGCTCCAGCACCGCCTGCCGCAGGTACTCCGCGAACGGGATGTCGGTGGCCTTCGCGACATGGTCGCCCAGCTGCTCGAAGCCGGCGTTCGAGTACAGCCGCCGCTCCCCGGGCGGGGCCGTGACCTTGTGCTCGTCGAAGGCGAGGCCCGAGGTGTGCGCGAGCAGGTGCCGGACCGTCGAGCCGGGCGGGCCCGCGGGCTCGTCGAACTCGATCGCGCCTTCCTCGTAGGCGACGAGCACCGCGTAGGCGGCCAGCGGCTTGGTCACCGACGCGAGCGGGAACCGCTGTCCGGCCGGTCCGTGGGTGCCGAGGACGGTGCCGTCCGCTCGTACGACACCGGCCGCAGCGGTGGGAACCGGCCAGTTCTCGATCAACGCGAGGCTCTTCAGCGACATGCGTTCGAGCCTATGCGCTCAGAGCGTGAGCTCCAGCAAGGGGTCGGGCTTGGGCCGGAAGCCGAGGGACACGTACAGCGGTTCCGCCTCCGGCGAGGCCGTCAGTTGCACGCGCCGGGCGCCACGCTCGCGGAACCACTCCAGCAGGCTGGTCATGCACGCCCGCGCGTACCCGCGTCGCCGGGCGTCCGGGTCGGTGGCGACGCTGAAGACGAACCCCACCATGCCCCGCGGGTCACCCGACTTCCCGATGCGGTAGTCGATCGTCCCGGCCACCAGCGACGCCAGCGCCCCCGGCCGCTCCGGGTGGTCCACGACGAACGCCACGAAGTCCCCGTCCGGCTCGCCCAGTTTGCTTCTCAGCGTCGGGAGGGAATCCCCGTGCCAGGCGATGGAGGGGTCGGCGGCGAACACCGAGTCGATCATGATTTGGCGCAGGCGCAGGACTTCCCCGGCGTCTTCGGGCAGGGCGCGGCGTACGAGACTCATGACTCCGTACGCTAACCAGCCGGTTCAGGAAACGTCCTGCCGATTTCTTACCGTCGGCGCTTGCTTGGAGTGCACTCCAAGGTCCTAGCGTTGGAGCCATGACGGTGATGGAAACCACGGGGGCCAGGACCGACACCTGCGCCGGGCCGCCGCCGCAGAGCAGGCGCCCGGACGGCCAGGACAGGTACACGATCAGTGAGGTCGTCGCCTTCACCGGCCTGACGGCGCACACCCTGCGCTGGTACGAGCGCATCGGCCTGATGCCGCACATCGACCGGTCCCACACCGGCCAGCGCCGCTACACCAACCGCGATCTCGACTGGCTCGACCTCGTCGGCAAGCTCCGTCTGACGGGCATGCCGGTCGCGGACATGGTGCGGTACGCGGAACTGGTGCGCGAGGGCGACCACACCTACGGCGAGCGCTTCGAGCTGCTGAAGACGACCCGTGAGGACGTCCTGGCCAGGATCGACGAACTCCGGGGCACGCTCGCCGTGCTCGACCGGAAGATCAGTATCTACGCGGACGCCGGGCGTGGCCCGGTGTCGGAGAGGTCCCGATGACGGACGGCAGGATCACGACGGCGAAGCTCGGCGACGACGGCCCCGAGGTGGGCGTCCAGGGCCTCGGCTGCATGGGCATGAGCTTCGGCTACGGCCCCTCGGACGCGGACGCGTCCCGGGCCACCCTGGAACGCGCCCTCGAACTGGGCGTCACCCTCTACGACACGGCCGACGCGTACGGCGCGGGGGAGAACGAGCGGTTCCTGGCCCCGTTCTTCAAGGCGCACCGCGACGAGGTCGTCATCGCGACCAAGTTCTCCCTGTCGATCCCACCGGACGACCCGACCCGCCGGGTGATCCGCAATGACCCGCCCTACATCCGCCAGGCCGTCGAGGCCAGTCTGAAGCGCCTCGACGTCGACGTCATCGACCTCTACTACATGCACCGGCGCGATGTGAACGTGCCGATCGAGGAGACCGTCGGCACGATGGCCGACCTGGTCCGCGAGGGCAAGGTCAAGCACCTCGGCCTGAGCGAGGTCACGGCCGACGAGCTGCGCGCCGCCCACACCGTCCATCCCGTCGCAGCCGTGCAGTCGGAGTGGTCGCTGTTCAGCCGCGACATCGAGCCGAAGGTGGTTCCGGCGGCCCGCGACCTGGGCGTGGCCCTCGTCCCGTACTCGCCCCTGGGCCGCGGATTCCTCACGGGCTCCTTCGCCAACGCCGACCAGGACCTGACCCCGGACGACTTCCGCCGCCAGCAGCCTCGCTTCACGGGCGAGAACGCGACGAGGAACGCGGCCCTGCTGGAGCTGATCCGCTCGGTGGCCGACGCCCATGGCGCCTCTGTGGGCCAGATCGCCCTTGCCTGGGTCCAGCAGCAGGCCTCGGTCCACGACCTCCCCGTCATCCCCATCCCGGGCACCCGCAAGCCGTCCAGGGTGGAGGAGAACGCGGCAGCGACGAGGATCGTCCTGACGGATGAACAACTGGACCTGCTGGACGGCATAGCGGCCCAGGTGGCGGGCAACCGCTACGCGGACATGGCCTTCACCTCTGCAGGCAGGGAGTAGAGAAACACCCCAGGGGCGCGGGGCCGCATCGATATGCGGCTCCGCCGCCTGGGCGCGACCGGCCACGGACAACCCGCACTCGCCGGCGCGCAGCACCCCGCAGACGCTAGAGCTCCGCCAGCAACTCGGCCTTTTTGACCGAAAACTCCTCATCTGTCACGAGCCCGGCCTGATGCAGCTCCCCGAGATGCCGAATCCGCTCGGCGATGTCCGCAGGATCACGGCGCGGGCCGGCCGCGGAAACGGCAACCACCGGGCTGGACGCCCGCACCGCCGCCAGCACCGCCGCGGCGAACGGCAGCGACTCGTGCACGGGCCCGTACCCCAGCCCGAACACCACCGCCGCGGGATCCTGGTCGGCCTGCGCGGCCGACGCCCCCGCGTCCCGCCGCACCAACCGCAGATGCCCCTCGAACACCTCCGGCGACCGCCACTCCACCCCGCTCAGCTCCCCGACGGGAAACGTCTGGTCGCCGGCCTTCCACTTCGCCGACGACGCCCCCGTCCAGAACCACCGGAAGTTCACGGTCCGACCGTCGAAGGTCGCCTTCCCGTCGTACGCCTTGAACGACAACGGCCCCTTCGGCGGCTCCACCAGAAACCGCTCCGCCGGCCCGGACTCCCTGAGCAGCGACTTCAGCTCGTCGGCGTAGTACTCGGCGAGCACCTCCCGCTCGGCGGGCAGCACCAGCCGGTAGGGATCGCCGCTCTCTTTCAGCTGCCCGGCGGCCGCCTCCATCAACGGGTCCGCTCCGGGCCGCGGTTCGACGCGCAGCACGACCGTGCCGCGTCTCCCGCGCGTCAGCGTCACCCCGGCGATCGCGTCGAGCGGAACGCGGCGTTCGCCCAGCGCCTGGAAGAGCTTGGGTGTCCGAATCCCCCGTTCGTAACGGATGAGCACGGAGTCGGACTCGAACTCCCAGGCGGCATGAAATCCGGCCAGTACGTCACCCATGCGGCTCATCGTATGCGGCACGCGCTCCTCCGTCCCCCTCCCGAGCAGACCGCAGTTCCTGCGCCTCTACGCGCGTCAGGCCGCCGCCGTACCGGACAAACCGGTCCGGCACACGCCGTCCTCCTGCGCGCAGTGCACCGAGCGGTATGCGCCGACGCCGATCTCTGCGAAATTCATCAGACTTGCCGTACCCGGCTCGAAGTAGCCGGCGTGACCCTTCGCCCCCTGCGCCGACAGCACCCGCGCGCCGAACCCGGCGGACATCGGGTCGGCCCCGTGGCCCAGCCCGCCGACCTCCAGGTACGGCACGTCCTGGATCCAGTCGTCGGCGTCCCGCATCGCCCACACACGGGCGGTGGTGTGCAGCTGGGCGGCCTTCTGGACGCGCATGCCGGGGCTGCCGGCCACGGCGATGTCGGCCACCCGGCCGGGCAGCTCGCGCGCCGCGACCCCGCACACCACCGAGCCGTAGCTGTGGCAGAACAGCGAGACCGGCGAGCCGCCGGGCAGCGCCCGCACCAGCGCGTTGAGCCGGACCGCGCCCTCCTCGGCGCGCATCGCCGTCGCCGAGTCGATGCCGAGTCCGCTCGGCGCCTTGTAGTCGGCCCAGGCGATCACGGCCGTACGGGTCGAGGGGCTCGCCGTCCTCTCGGCCGCGTACAGCGACTTGGCCATGCCGACGGGCGCCGAGTACTCGCGGTTCGTGCGCTGGAAGGTGAGCAGGTCGGTGTCCACACCGGGAACGACGACCGAGATCCGGTCCGCCTTCCGCAGGTCGCCGAAGACCTCCGCCACCCGGCCCGAGCCCTCGGGGTCGAAGGCCAGGATGCGGCGGCCCTTCTCCATGAGGTCCTCGAAGCGGTGCATCCTGCGGCCGGCCTCGTGCTTCCCGGCCCGGGTGAGGCGCTCGTCGTGCATGCGTTCCCGCTCGACCTCGCGCGCCTTGGCGAGCGCGATGCGGTTGGCGCGGTAGCGCAGCTCGACCGGGGCACCGTTCATGTTGCCGACCGCGAGCGGATACTTCCGGACCAGGCCCGCCTGCTCCCGCTCGGTGAGCGAGGCGAAGAAGCGGGCCAGTTTCTTCGGCTGGGACTGCGGGTCCGGCAGCCGGTGACCGCCGATGCGGCCGTGCTCCCAGGCGGAGAGCGAGGCCTGCAGCGGCGTGTCGCCCCGCTGGTTGCGCAGGGCGGTCCAGCCGGTGGTCGCCAGCATCACGAACACGACGGCCAGAGCGAGCAGTGCGCGCCAGACGTTCAGCTGCGGGGAGGTGTCGAAGGAAGTCACTGAAAGGACACACTAGGAGAACGAGAGGGTCTCGCGTTAACCAAGTGACCGGGATCACGTTTCGGTGTGTGTGCTAAGGGGAGGGCTCTGTACGCCAGTTCTCCGCCAGGGCCGGACCCACCTGATCCAGGTAGGTCGTGGTGAGTTGGCGCATCGCGTCGAGGCTGAGGTCGTCCCCCGCGGACCACAGTCTCTCGGTGACACGAATCACCCCGCCGAACAGGGCCACGATGATCCTGGGCCGCGGATCCACGTCCGCGTCGAGCCCCTCGCGCTCGGCGATGATCTGCGCGAGCTGCTCCTCCAGCTCCGCCGCCCGCCGCAGATGCGCGGCGAGCAGTGCGGGCGTCGACTCGATCACCCGGTAGACGCGCATGTGGAGCTCGATCGGCACGAGCTCCTCGACGGCCTCGTTGATCCTGTCCCAGCTCTCCAGCACGGCCCGGCGCAGCGCGTCCAGCGGCGGCTCGCCCGGCGGCCGCGCCCGTACGGCCTCGACGACGTGTGCCTCGGCCAGCCGCGGCACGAAGAACGCCGTCTCCTCCTTGCCGGCGAAGTAGCGGAAGAAGGTGCGCTGCGAGACGTCGACGGCGGCGGCGATGTCGTCGACGGTCGTCTCCTCGTACCCCCGCGTGGCGAACAGTTCCAGGGCGGCCCGCAGCAGCGCGTCCCGGGTGCGCAGCTTCTTTCGTTCGCGCAGGTTCAACAGGTGCCTCTCGTCTGCGGTGTCTTCCCAGTTCAGGCTATACGGGCGTGACGTGACAGTTACCGACTAGTGAATTGGTTTGTCAATTGTCAGTGGCTGTCATTAGCCTCGGCGTATGACTAGTCAGACCACCATCGACACGACGGGGTCGGGGGGCGCACCGGACGCGCCGTCGGACGCGACGCCGGGCAAGGGGCTGCGCGGGCACCCCTGGCTCACCCTCATCACCGTCGCTGTGGGGGTCATGATGGTGGCCCTCGACGGCACCATCGTGGCCATAGCCAACCCGGCGATCCAGAAGGACCTCGGCGCCACCTTCGCCGAGGTGCAGTGGATCACCAACGGATACTTCCTCGCCCTCGCGGTCTCCCTGATCACCGCCGGCAAGCTCGGCGACCGCTTCGGCCACCGGCAGACGTTCCTCATCGGCGTCGTCGGCTTCGCCGCCGCCTCGGGCGCCATCGGGCTGTCCGACAGCATCGCGTTCGTCGTCGTCTTCCGCGTCCTGCAGGGCCTGTTCGGCGCGCTGCTGATGCCGGCCGCGCTCGGCCTGCTGCGGGCCACCTTCCCGGCCGAGAAGCTGAACATGGCCATCGGCATCTGGGGCATGGTCATCGGCGCGTCCACGGCGGGCGGCCCGATCCTCGGCGGCGTGCTCGTCGAGCACGTCAACTGGCAGTCGGTGTTCTTCATCAACGTGCCGGTCGGTGTCCTCGCCGTGGTCCTCGGCGTGCTGATCCTGCTGGACCACCGCGCCGAGAACGCCCCGCGCTCCTTCGACATCCTGGGCATCGCCCTGCTGTCGACGGCCGTGTTCTGCCTGGTGTGGGCGCTCATCAAGGCCCCGCCGTCGGAGTGGGGCTGGGGCGACGCGAAGACGCTCGGCTTCCTCGGCGCCGCCGTGCTGGGCTTCGCGCTCTTCGCCTTCTGGGAGACGAAGGTCAAGGAGCCGCTGATCCCGCTCGCCCTGTTCCGCTCCGTGGCGCTGTCCGCGGGTGTCGTGCTGATGGTCCTGATGGCCATCGCGTTCATGGGCGGCCTGTTCTTCGTGACGTTCTACCTGCAGAACGTGCACGGCATGAGCCCGATCGACGCGGGCCTGCACCTGCTGCCGCTCACCGGCATGATGATCGTCGGCTCGCCGCTCGCCGGTGCGATGATCACCAAGTTCGGCCCCCGGGTCCCGCTCGCGGGCGGCATGGCGCTCACCGCGATCGCCATGTACGGGATGTCGACGCTGGAGACGGACACCGGCAGCGGCATCATGTCGCTCTGGTTCGCCCTGCTCGGCCTCGGTCTCGCGCCGGTCATGGTCGGCGCCACCGAAGTCATCGTCGGCAACGCGCCGATGGAGCTGTCGGGTGTCGCCGGTGGTCTCCAGCAGGCCGCCATGCAGATCGGCGGCAGCCTCGGTACGGCCGTGCTGGGCGCGGTGATGGCCTCCAAGGTCAACAGCGACCTCGCGGGCAACTGGACCGAGGCGGGGCTCCCGCCGCTCACGCCGGAGCAGGAGCACCAGGCGTCCGAGGCGGTCCAGGTCGGTGTCCCGCCGGTGGCCCCGGGCACGCCGGACGCCATCGCCGCGAAGATCACGGGTGTCGCGCACGACACGTTCATCTCGGGCATGAGCGCGGCGTCACTCGTCGCCGCCGGGGTGGCCGTGGTGGCGGTACTGGTGGCGTTCCTGACGAAGCGTGGTGAGAACGCGGGCGCCGGCGCGGGTGCGGCGCACATCTGACGGTCTCTTGACGGGGTGTTCGCTCATCAGGGTGTACACCACCGTCCAACGCTCCCCTTCAGCGGGCACCGCAGGTCACAGTGGGTCAAGTCCTCCGCAGGGCCTGGAGGGCGGACGCTGCGGCGCGCTGCTGGAGGGGGGCAGCGCGCGGGCAGCGGGATTGAAGCCTGTTCCGGGGGTACTCGCCCTGACATACCCGACCGAACCCCGACCGACCGAGGGTTCAAGGGAGTTACGGGAGTCGATGATGGCGAGCTTCGGACACGGAACGCGCAGGCACCCCCGCTCACGTGGCCGGACGTGGTCACGGACCGGGCCGGATCGCGCGACGCTCGGAATCATCGGAGTCATCTGCGCGGTTGCCGGTTTCTTCGTGCTGGGGATCATCCTCGGCCCCGCGGCGATCGTCTGCGGCTGGCTCGCCATGGGCCGCACGTGGGCGGGCTCCCGCCCCGTCACGGCCGTGGTCGCCCTGGTACTGGGCGCCATCGACACGCTCCTGGCCATCATCTGGCTGTCCGGAGCGGCAAACCCGGGCAACGGCATGCTGTTCTGACGTGCCGTTCCTCCCCGGGGAAGTGAGGGAAGGGCCTCCGGCGACCGAGCCGGAGGCTCACCTTCAGGTCATTTCACCGACGTCCCCTTCAGCGCCGCCAGTTCGTCGCGCAGCGCCCGGACCTCCTCCGTCAGCTCCTGGATCGCCTCCGTCTGCCGCCGCTCCTCCACGTCGTCCTTCTCGAACCGGGCGATGAACCAGGCGGCGATGTTCGCCGTCACCACACCGAGCAGCGCGATCCCCGACAGCATCAGCCCGACCGCGAGCATCCGCCCCAGCCCGGTGGTGGGCGCGTGATCCCCGTAGCCCACGGTCGTCATCGTCGTGAAGGACCACCACACGGCATCGCCCAGCGTATGAATGTTCCCGCCCGGCGCGTCCCGTTCCACCGAGAGCACCGCCAGCGAGCCGAACATCAGCAGCCCGACCACCGAGCCGCCGATGTACGTCGTGAGCTTGATCTGCGAAGCCATCCGCGCCCGCTGGCCGACGAGCAGCAGCGTGGACACCAGCCGCAACAGCCGCATCGGCTGCAGCAAGGGCAGCAACACCGCCAAGAGATCGAGCCAGTGCGTCCGGACGAACAGCAGCCGCTGCTCGGAGAGGCCGAGCCGAACCAGGTAGTCGAGGGCGAACGCGCCCCACACCACCCACTCGACCGCCGTGCACAGGTCCACCAGGGACCGGCTCGCGTCCGGCCGGACGATCGGCACGGCATAGGCGACGGCGAAGGCGAGGGCCAGCCCGAAGAGTGGCCGCTGCGTGTGCTGTTCCCAACGGAGTTGGGCCGACTGCTGCTGCATGGCCGAATCGTAGGAAACGTGAAGGGGTGGTGCGCCCACGGTGCACCCGTGAGGCTCACCACCCCTTGATCGTGTCTTAGGCGTTACGCGTCGCCGCCCGCGACCCCCGGGTCGGCCGCCGCCACGTCGAGCAGCTGGTACCGGTCGATGGCCTGCTTGAGCACCGACCGGTCGACCTTGCCCGCACGGGCCAGCTCGGTCAGCACCGCCACCACGATCGACTGCGCGTCGATGTGGAAGAAGCGGCGGGCCGCACCGCGCGTGTCGGCGAAGCCGAAGCCGTCCGCGCCGAGCGACTGGTAGGTCTGCGGCACCCAGCGCGCGATCTGGTCCGGAACCGACCGCATCCAGTCGGACACCGCCACGACCGGTCCCTGTGCGTCCGCCAGCTTCCGCGTCACGTACGGCACCCGCTGCTCCTCCTCGGGGTGCAGCAGGTTGTGCTCCTCGCAGGCCACGGCCTCGCGCCGCAGCTCGTTCCAGGAGGTCGCCGACCAGACGTCCGCCTTGACGTTCCAGTCGTCGGCCAGGATCTGCTGCGCCTCGACCGCCCAGGGGAGCGCCACACCGGAGGCCAGGATCTGCGCCGGGGTGGAGCCGGCCGTGCCCTCGCTGAACCGGTAGAGGCCCTTGAGGATGCCGTCGACGTCCACGTTCGTAGGCTCGGCCGGGTGCTGGATCGGCTCGTTGTAGACGGTCAGGTAGTAGAAGACGTCCTCGCCGTGCGGGTGCTCGGGCGAGCTGCCGTACATCCTCCGCAGCCCGTCCTTCACGATGTGCGCGATCTCGAAACCGAACGCCGGGTCGTACGCCACACAGCCCGGGTTCGTCGAGGCGAGCAGCTGCGAGTGGCCGTCGGCGTGCTGCAGGCCCTCGCCGGTCAGGGTCGTACGGCCGGCCGTCGCGCCCAGGACGAAACCGCGTGCCAGCTGGTCGGACATCTGCCAGAACTGGTCGCCGGTGCGCTGGAAGCCGAACATCGAGTAGAAGACGTAGACCGGGATCAGGGGCTCGCCGTGCGTGGCGTAGGCCGAGCCGGCGGCGATCAGGGAGGCCGTGCAGCCCGCCTCCGAGATGCCGTCGTGCAGCATCTGGCCGTTCGGCGCCTCCTTGTAGGCGAGCAGCAGGTCACGGTCGACCGACTCGTACTGCTGGCCGAGCGGGTTGTAGATCTTCGCACTCGGGAAGAACGAGTCCATGCCGAACGTGCGGTACTCGTCCGGCGCGATCAGCACGAACCGCTTGCCGATTTCCTTGTCCCGCATGAGGTCCTTGAGGAGCCGGACGAACGCCATCGTCGTCGCGATGGATTGCTGGCCCGAGCCCTTCTTCACGGTCGCGTACGTCTTGTCCTCGGGCAGCGGCAGCGGCTTGGAGCGGACGACACGGGTCGGGACGTAACCGCCGAGGCTCTTGCGGCGGTCGTGCATGTACTGGATCTCCTCCGTGTCCCGGCCCGGGTGGTAGTAGGGCGGGACGCCGGACTCCAGTTCCTTGTCGGAGATCGGCAGGTGGAGGCGGTCGCGGAAGCGCTTGAGGTCGTCGACCGTCAGCTTCTTCATCTGGTGCGTGGCGTTGCGGCCCTCGAAGTTCGGGCCCAGCGTCCAGCCCTTGATCGTCTTGGCGAGGATCACCGTCGGCTGGCCCTTGTGCTCCACGGCCGCCTTGTACGCCGCGAAGATCTTCCGGTGGTCGTGACCGCCGCGGCCCAGGTGCAGGATCTGGTCGTCGGTCATGCCCTCGACCATCGCGCGCAGCCGGTGGTCGTCGCCGAAGAAGTGGTCGCGGATGTACGCGCCGGTCTCCGTGGCGTACGTCTGGAACTGTCCGTCCGGCGTGGTGTTCATCTTGTTGACCAGCACGCCGTCCCGGTCCTGGGCGAGCAGCGGGTCCCAGGTGCGGTCCCAGACCAGCTTGATCACGTTCCAGCCGGCGCCGCGGAAGACCGACTCCAGCTCCTGGATGACCTTGCCGTTGCCGCGCACCGGGCCGTCGAGGCGCTGCAGGTTGCAGTTGACCACGAAGGTCAGGTTGTCCAGGCCCTCCCGGGCGGCGATCGTGAGCTGGCCCAGCGACTCCGGCTCGTCCATCTCGCCGTCCCCGAGGAACGCCCAGACGTGCGACTTGGAGGTGTCGGCGATCCCGCGCGCGTGCATGTAGCGGTTCATCCGCGCCTGGTAGATCGCGCCGATCGGGCCGAGGCCCATCGACACCGTCGGGAACTCCCAGAAGTCCGGCATCAGGCGCGGGTGCGGGTACGACGACAGGCCGTAGGGCGCCTTCGACTTCTCCTGGCGGAAGCCGTCCAGGTGCTCCTCGCTGAGCCGGTCCAGCAGGAAGGCGCGGGCGTAGATACCCGGCGAGGCGTGCCCCTGGAAGAAGACCTGGTCGCCGCCGTCGCCCTCGTCCTTGCCGCGGAAGAAGTGGTTGAAGCCGACGTCGTAGAGGGAGGCGGAGGACGCGAACGTGGCGATGTGGCCGCCGACGCCGATGCCGGGCCGCTGGGCCCGGGACACCATCACCGCCGCGTTCCAGCGGGTCGCGTTGAGGATCTTCCGCTCGATCTCCTCGTTGCCCGGGAAGAACGGCTCGTTCTTGGTGGGGATGGTGTTGACGTAGTCCGTGCTGCGCATCTCCGGCACGGCCACGCGCTTCTCGCGGGCCCGCTCGATCAGCCGCAGCATCAGATAGCGGGCACGCTCACGGCCGCGCTCGTCGACGGCGGCGTCGAGGGAGTCGAGCCACTCCTGCGTCTCTTCGGGGTCGAAGTCAGGAACCTGACTCGGAAGGCCGCCAATGATGATCGGGTTTCGATCGGATGCGGAAGCCACGCTGTTCCTTACCTGTCAGAGGGCCTGCGAGGGCCGCTTTTTCGCTGTCGTCGCGGGGGCGTCGTCGCTGGGGCCGCGCCGCTCCCCATGGTCCACCTCGGGGCCGTGAAACGTCATCTCTACCGATCGGTAACCAGTACGTGAGATCGACTCCGTGACGTATGGGGCGAATACCTTCGAGTCTCGTACCCACAGACGATTCCCAAACGCCCAAACAGGGCAGAAAGGTGTGGTGTACGTCACCTCGGACCATGATGGTGTGCCTGGAGTTGCGGTGACACGGCCAGGATCGTCACCGTTTCGGCGGTCTGAACGGCCGGGTACTTGCGCGATCCGTCCCGCCCGTGTGGACTACGGCCAATGCTTCGCGCACGCGCGTGGCTGAGATATTTCCCAAGACATGATCAGGAGGCAACCCGTGAGCGCGACCGCGGACCACGCGGAGGAGCGGACGAACCCTGCCGCCAGGCTGGGGTTCCAGCCCGGGCAGGTGGTCCAGGAGATCGGCTACGACGACGACGTGGATCAGGAACTCCGCGAGGCGATCGAAAGCATCGTCGAGGGCGACCTGATGGACGAGGACTACGACGACGTGGCCGACGCCGTTGTGCTGTGGTTCCGTGACGACGACGGCGACCTGACGGATGCGCTGGTCGATGCCACCACGTACATCGAAGAGGGCGGTGCCATCCTGCTCCTCACGCCGAAGACCGGCCGTTCGGGCTACGTCGAGCCGAGCGACATCTCGGAAGCCGCCACCACGGCGGGTCTGACGGCGTCCAAGAGCGTCAGCGTCGGCAAGGACTGGAGCGGCAGCCGGCTGGCCACGCCCAAGGCGGCCAAGTCCAAGCGTTAGCCGCACGACGCCCGTGAGCGTCAGCCGTACGGCGAGCCCTGAGCGGCGGTCGTACGGCAACCCGCGCCGTGCGGCAGGGGCGGGCCGGCGTCGTCGGCCCGCCCTCCGGTATGCGCCGGTCCGTGCGTAGGGTGGTCCCACCCGTCAAGCCCTACGAAGGGACACCCACACGATGGCGATCCAGGTCGGCGAGAAGGCCCCCGACTTCGAGCTCAAGGACAACCACGGCGCGAGCGTGAAGCTGTCCGACTTCCGCGGTTCCAAGAACGTGGTGCTGCTCTTCTACCCCTTCGCCTTCACCGGCGTGTGCACCGGCGAGCTGTGCGAGCTGCGCGACAACCTGCCGCAGTTCGCCGACCGCGACACCCAGCTGCTCGCCGTCTCCAACGACTCCATCCACACCCTGCGCGTCTTCGCCGAGCAGGAGGGCCTGGAGTACCCGCTGCTGTCCGACTTCTGGCCGCACGGCAACGTCTCCCGGGCCTACGGCGTCTTCGACGAGGACAAGGGCTGCGCGGTGCGCGGCACCTTCGTGATCGACAAGGGGGGCGTCGTGCGCTGGACCGTCGTCAACGGCCTGCCGGACGCCCGCGACCTGAACGACTACGTGAAGGCGCTCGACTCCCTGTGACGCCGGTCGGGTGTCATGCGCCCGACACCCGCCGCAATGTCGGCTTCTGGGCCTGCGAGGGGCGGGAACCCGTCACTAGGATCGACTCGTTGACCCGACATCCGAGCACAACGGGGCATCCCGCCCCTGGACACCAATGGAGGACTCGTGGGAGTCAGCCTCAGCAAGGGCGGCAACGTATCGCTGACCAAGGAGGCGCCGGGCCTCACCGCGGTCATCATCGGTCTGGGGTGGGACGTCCGCACCACGACCGGCACCGACTTCGACCTGGACGCCAGCGCGCTGCTGCTGAACAGCTCCGGCAAGGTCGGAAACGACCAGCACTTCATCTTCTTCAACAACCTCAAGACGCCGGACGGCTCCGTCGAGCACACCGGCGACAACCTCACCGGTGAGGGCGAGGGCGACGACGAGCAGATCAAGGTCAATCTCGCCACCGTCCCGGCCGACGTGGAGAAGATCGTCTTTCCTGTCTCGATCTACGACGCCGAGACCCGCCAGCAGTCCTTCGGCCAGGTGCGCAACGCGTTCATCCGCGTCGTGAACCAGGCCGGTGGCGCCGAGATCGCCCGTTACGACCTGAGCGAGGACGCCTCCACCGAGACCGCCATGGTCTTCGGTGAGCTGTACCGGCACGGCGCGGAGTGGAAGTTCCGCGCCATCGGCCAGGGCTACGCCTCGGGCCTGCGCGGCATCGCGCAGGACTTCGGTGTGAACGTCTGAGCCGCCTGACGGCCCCTGGCGACACGGGCCCCAGGTTCTTCCCGTCCGGCGCTGCACGGTTTACGTGCGGCGCCGGACGTGCAGGACCACCTCAGTAATGCCATCCGGGGAGGGACAGCAGCATGGGTGTCACGCTCGCCAAAGGGGGCAACGTCTCCCTGTCCAAGGCCGCACCGAACCTCACTCAGGTCATGATCGGGCTCGGCTGGGACGCGCGCTCCACCACCGGAGCGCCCTTCGACCTCGACGCCAGCGCCCTGATGTGCGGTGGCGGGCGCGTGCTCGGGGACGACTGGTTCGTCTTCTACAACCAGCTCAAGAGCCCGGACGGATCGGTCGAGCACACCGGTGACAACCTCACCGGCGAGGGCGACGGCGACGACGAGTCGCTCCTGATCGACCTCTCGAAGGTGCCGCCCCGGTGCGACAAGATCGTCTTCCCGGTCTCCATTCACCTGGCCGACGAACGCGGCCAGACCTTCGGCCAGGTCAGCAACGCGTTCATCCGCGTCGTGAACCAGGCCGACGGCCAGGAACTCGCCCGCTACGACCTCAGCGAGGACGCCTCCACGGAGACCGCGATGATCTTCGGTGAGGTCTACCGTCACCAGGGCGAGTGGAAGTTCAGGGCCGTGGGGCAGGGGTACGCGTCGGGTCTGCGTGGCATCGCACTGGACTTCGGGGTCAACGTCTCATAACGCGATATGAGCAAAATGCGGGCCCCTCTGGGCGGCGGAGCGGGCCCCACTAGACTTCGGCTTCAAAAGTTCGTAAAGCCGGGTACGGCGCGGGGGAGCCCCGTACACACACGATTGGGTAGCCAGTGGTTCTGAAAACCTTCGGGTGGTCGTTCGCGGTCACCGCGCTCGGCCTGGTCGCAGCGGTTCTCTACGGAGGATGGACCGCGTTCGGCGTCGTCGCGATCCTCTCCATCCTCGAGATCTCGCTGTCCTTCGACAACGCGGTGGTCAACGCCGGGATCCTGAAGAAGATGAATGCCTTCTGGCAGAAGATCTTCCTCACCATCGGCATCCTGATCGCCGTCTTCGGCATGCGGCTGGTCTTCCCTGTCGTGATCGTCGCGATCAGTGCCCAGCTGGGCCCGATCGAGGCCGTCGACCTCGCCCTCACGGACAAGGACCGCTACCAGGAGCTGGTGACCGACGCCCACCCGTCGATCGCCGCCTTCGGTGGCATGTTCCTGCTGATGATCTTCCTCGACTTCATCTTCGAGGACCGGGACATCAAGTGGCTCGGCTGGCTGGAGCGCCCGCTGGCCAAGCTCGGCAAGATCGACATGCTGTCGGTCTGCATCGCCCTCATCGTCCTGCTGATCTCCTCGATCACCTTCGGCGCCAACGCCCACCAGCACGGCGGCACCCATGCCGACAAGGCGGAGACCGTCCTGCTCTCCGGTATCGCCGGTCTGATCACCTACATGATCGTCGGCGGCCTCTCCGGCTACTTCGAGGACAAGCTCGAAGAGGAGGAGGAACGCGAGCACGAGGCCGAGGAGAAGGCCGCGCGCGAGGGCAAGCCCAAGTCGGCGGTCAAGCTGGCCGGCAAAGCCGCGTTCTTCATGTTCCTCTACCTCGAGGTCCTGGACGCCTCCTTCTCCTTCGACGGCGTGATCGGCGCCTTCGCCATCACCAACGACATCGTGCTGATGGCCCTCGGCCTCGGCATCGGCGCCATGTACGTCCGGTCGCTGACGGTCTACCTGGTCCGCCAGGGCACCCTCGACGAGTACGTCTACCTGGAGCACGGTGCGCACTACGCCATCGGCGCGCTCGCCGCGATCCTGCTCGTCACCATCCAGTACGAGATCAACGAGATCATCACCGGCATGATCGGCGTCGTCCTGATCGGTGCCTCGTTCTGGTCCTCCGTGCGCCGCAACCGCGCCATCGCGGCGGCCGGGGGAAAAGCCGGCTCGGACGAGAAGACTGAGGTCTCGTCCGGGGTGTGACACCCCTCCGGGTGAGGAACGCTCTGTGCGGGGCGGCCACCGAGGTGACTCCTCGGGGCCGCCCCGTCGGTCGTCAAGGGCCGTGGGTACGACGATGACCCGCGGTCTCCAAGTGAACGTGGGGGCGGAATGGGCCTGTTCGACGGACTCCGGCGCGGCGATGTGCAGTTCGACTCGGGTCACGCGGCAACCAACGCGATCGAACTGACCAAGCGGCGCGCGCAGATATCACTCACCAGGCAGGGCGCGGCCACCGGCCATCTGCGCGTCAACCTGAGCTGGCGGATGCGCACCTCCGACATCGGCGGCGCGCAGCGCGAGAGCCTGCTGCGGCACCCCTTGCGGGCCCTGAAACCGCCGGAGGTCGTCGGCCACAGCCAGTCCATGGTCAACGTCGACCTCGACCTGGGCTGTCTCTACGAACTCCAGGACGGCACCAAGGGCGTCGTCCAGCCCCTCGGCGGCTACTACGGCGACGTCAACGCCCCGCCGTACGTCAAGCTCAGCGGCGACGACCGCTTCGGCTCCGGTTCCGGCGAGACGATGTACATCAACCTCGACCACCGCGAGCACATCAAGCGGCTCCTGGTCTTCGTCTACATCTACGACCAGACACCCGCCTTTGACCGCACGCACGCCAGTGTCACGCTGTACCCGAGCAGCGGCCCGCGCATCGAGATCCACCTCGACGAACGCCAGCCACAGGCCCGCTCCTGCGCCGTCGTCATGATCGAGAAGGTCAAGAACGAGATCATCGTGCGCCGTGAGGCGAAGTTCGTCTACGGGTTCCAGGCGGAGCTGGACCGGCTGTACGGGTGGGGGCTGCAGTGGGGCCGGGGTTACAAGACCAAGGTCGACCGCTGAGGGACCGGGCAGGCCCGGGCTTCGCCCGGGAGGGGCGGAGGTGTGTGTGAGGATCCCCGCATGAATGATTTACAGGATCCCCGGGTGAATGATCTACGCGTCCGCCCGGCCACCGAGGCCGATCTGGCCACCCTCGTCCGCCTCCGTGACGACGCAGCCCGCTGGATGCTGGCCCGCGGCGTCACCGGGCAGTGGCGGCCGGGGGAGCTGGACGAAGACCACTTCCGCCGCGTCATGGCACATGGGGAGGTCTGGATCGCGGCGTCCGGCGGGCGCGTCGCCGGCGCCTGGGAACTGTGGTGGCAGGACGAGGCCGCCTGGGGCCCGCAGCCGCCCGTGGCCGGATACGTGCACCGGCTCATGGTGGACCGGAGCAGCGTCGCGCCCGGCACGGGACGGCGGCTGCTGAAAGTCGCGGAGCGCCGGGTGGCCGCCGCGGGGCGGACCCGTGTACGCCTTGACTGCCTGGCCGGCAACGCACAGCTCAATGCCTACTACCGGGACGCCGGTTACCGGGTCGTGGGCCACAAGGAGGGCAAGCCGCAGCCGGGCGGGGCACCCAAGTCCTTCACTCTGCTGGAGAAGGATCTCCGGCAGGCCGGGGAGGGCGGAGACTGAGGCTTCTCCGCCCCCCGCCTCTCACCGTCCGATGAACTGCGGGCCCTGCGGGGGCAGGCGGAAGTCGGGGTCGGGGGCCGCGGCGGCGACGGGCTGCGGATAGCCGTATCCCGACTGCGCCCCCGTGGCACCCGCCGTGGCCGGTGCCTGGGGGTAGCCGTAGGCGGACTGGCCGGCCGGCTGCGGATAGCCGTACGCCGGCTGGGTCGTCGCGGGCTGCTGCGGCGGATAGCCGTAGGCGGGCTGCGTGGGCACCGCGGTCGGCTGCTCCGGCGGCAGCGGCCGGGACACCTCGGGGGCGGGCGGGGCCGGGGCCGCGGGCTGCTGGGTGGTCCCGGCCGTGGTCGGGGGTGAGGGAACGGTCGTGGTCGGCGGCTCCTCCGCCGCCTCCGACTCGTCCACCGAGATGCCGTAGTCGGTCGCCAGTCCCTGCAGGCCGTTCACATAGCCCTCGCCCAGCGCCCGGAACTTCCAGCCTTCCCCACGCCGGTACAGCTCGCCGCAGATCAGCGCGGTCTCCTCGCCCGTCTCCGGCTTGACGTCGAAGTACGCCAGCGCCTCCGTGTCGCTGCCCGTGGCGTCGTACAGCAGAATGCGCAGCGCCCGCACGCGGTCGAAGGGGACGCCGTCCGCCGATGCGACCAGCAGAATCCGGCTGACTCCCGACTCGACACCGGTGAGGTCCGTCTGGATCGTGTCGGTCAGGCCCTCGGCGACCCGCTTCTTGCCGAGCCGCCACACCATCCCGGAGGGGTGCCGGGGCTGATTGTAGAAGACGAAGTCCTCGTCGGAGCGCACACGTCCGTCGGCACCGAGGAGCAGCGCGGAGGCGTCGACGTCCGGAACCCCCTGCCCGGGTGTCCAGCGCAGCACGGCGCGCACCGTGGCGGCCTCGAGCGGGACGTTCGACCCCTTCAGCATCGCGTGCGTCATACGGTCATCCTGCCTTCTCGGTCCTGCTCACGACAACGCGGGGCCGCGGCGTCACGAGCGGCGCAGACGGCCGTCGCGGACTACCGTCGTCATGGCCGGGTCTGGCTGTGCTTGCCCGCGTTACCTGAAATTCATGCCTGATGGGAACCTCTGACATGGCCTTCTACGTACTATTACCGGCCACCTTTCGACGATTCGCAGGCCGCATAACCACCACGGGGGAGTTCCATGCGTCATTTCGGGCACATCGCCCCTGAGGTGCGGAAGCGTCTCTTTCACCGCGAACCGTGCGTGTTCACGCCGGACTCTCCGGCCCGGCTGCTCTCGGCGGCCCTCGGCGCGACCCTCTACAGCCCGGCCACCCGGCCGCGCCTCGCCGACGACATCCTCAAGCAGGCCGGGCGCGGCGTGGTCTCGATGGTGCTGTGCCTGGAGGACTCGATCGACGACGCGGAAGTCGGTCCCGGCGAGGAGAACCTCGTCGGCCAGCTCACGGCCCTCGCCGGCCTTCCGGACGCCGACGTGCCGCTGCTGTTCATCCGGGTCCGTGTCCCCGAGCAGATCCCCGACCTCGTGCGCCGCCTCGGGCCCGCCGCCCGCCTGCTGTCCGGATTCGTCCTGCCCAAGTTCACGGAGGAACGCGGCATCCCCTTCCTCGAGGCGCTGGGGACCGCCGAGGCCGAAAGCGGCCGTCGTCTTTTCGCCATGCCGGTGCTGGAGTCGCCGGAGCTGCTCTACCGGGAGTCCCGCGTGGACACCCTGGAAGGCATATCCCGTGCCGTCGACAAGTACCGCGACCGCGTCCTCGCCCTGCGCCTCGGCGTGACGGACTTCTGCTCGTCCTACGGGCTGCGCAGAGGCCCCGACATGACGGCGTACGACGTGCAGATCGTCGCCTCCGTGATCGCCGACGTGGTGAACATGCTGGGCCGCGCCGACGGCACCGGCTTCACCGTGACCGGGCCGGTGTGGGAGTACTTCCGGGTGCAGGAGCGCATGTTCAAGCCGCTGCTCCGGCAGAGCCCCTTCCTTGAGGTGCAGGCCGCGGAACTGCGCGAGAAGCTGATTGAGCACGCCATGGACGGCCTGCTCAGGGAGATCTCCCTGGACCAGGCCAACGGACTGCTGGGCAAGACCTGCATCCACCCCTCGCACGTGCTGCCGGTGCACGCCCTGTCGGTCGTCAGCCACGAGGAGTTCTCGGACGCCCAGGACATACTGCGCCCCGAGCGCGGCGGCGGGGGCGTGCTGAGGTCGGCGTACACGAACAAGATGAACGAGGTGAAGCCGCATCGGGCCTGGGCCGAGCGGACCCTGCTGCGTGCCGAGGTCTTCGGCGTGGCGGGCGAGGACATCGGCTTCGTGGAGCTACTCGCGGCCGGCCTGCCCCACTGAACGCACGGCATCCGACGCAAACAATCATGGAGAAGGCAGTGAACGAGGGGGTGCACCACGAGGTGCGCGACGCGGGGCGCCACGGGGCGCGGACCGGCACGGACGGTACGGCCGACGGGACGGACGGCGTCTGGTCCGGCAGCTGGGTCGCCGAGCGGCTCGGCGTCGAGCTCGTCGGCGGCGACCGGCTGACCGGCCTGCTGGGGCTGGCGCTGCGCCGCAACCCCAAGCGGGCCCACCTGCTCGTGTCGAACGTGCTGGGCAAGCACGTGCCGCAGTCGCCGTCCGTCGTCTACGGCCACGGGGTCGAGCTCGGCCGCCGGGTACGTGAGCTGCTGGGCCCCGACGAGGCCCGCCGGGCGGTCGTGCTCGGCTACGCGGAGACCGCGACCGGCCTCGGCCACTCCGTCGCCGACGGGCTGGGCCTCGCCCCCTACCTGCACTCCACCCGCCGCCCCGTCGCCGGTCTCGCACCGGCCGGCGGCTTCGAGGAGTCCCACTCGCACGCCACCTCGCACCTGCTGCTGCCGGAGGATCCCGCGCTGCTGGCCGGCGACGGGCCGCTGGTGCTGGTCGACGACGAGTTCTCCACCGGGAACACAGTGCTGAACACCGTCCGGGATCTCCATCAGCGGTATCCGCGGCGGCGGTACGTCGTGGTCGCGTTGGTGGACATGCGGTCAGCCGCCGACGCGGGGCGGCTGGAGGAGTTCGCGCGGGAGATCGGCGCGCGGGTGGATCTCGTGGCGGCGGCTTCGGGGACCGTGCGGCTGCCCGAGGGGGTGCTGGAGAAGGGGCGGGAGCTGGTGGCGCGGTACGAGGCCGAGAGTGCCGGGTCGGAGAGTGCCGGGGCAGGTCGTACGTCGGCTGCGGCGCCGTCGTGGCCGGTCGCGCCCCGCGGCGGAGCCGCATATAGACACGGCCCCGCGCCCCTTGAGGGCGTTGCCGGCATGCCCCTCTCAGGGGCGCGGGGAACTGCGCGAACAACCCCCACCGGCCCGCGGCCGGACGACTACCGCATAGACCTGCGCTGGCCCGCCGGGCTGCCCGACGGTGGTCGGCACGGTTTCACACCCTCCCATCGGGAGCGCCTGGAAGCGGCCCTGCCCGGCATGGCGGCACGGATCGCCCAGGCGCTGCCCGCCAACGCGCGCCGCGTGCACATACTCGGCTTCGAGGAGCTGATGTACGCCCCGCTCAGACTCGCCTGCGAGCTGGAGCGGATCGCCGACGCCGAGGTCCGCTACTCGACCACGACCCGCTCGCCGGTCCTCGCCGTCGACGACCCCGGGTACGCGATACGCACCCGCCTGGTCTTCCCCGCGCACGACGACCCGGCCGACGGCCCCGGCGAGCGGTACGCCTACAACGTCGCGGGCGCCGGCTTCGACGCCGTCGTCGCCGTCGTCGACTCGGTCGCGGACACGCCGCGGCTGCACGCGCCCGACGGCCTGCTGGCCCAGCTCGCCGCACACACCCCGCAGGTCCTCCTCGCCGTCGTACCGTCGTACGCCCCAGAGCCCTCGCCCGCCCCCGAAAGGCCCTCCATGTTGCCCGAGCCCCTCCGCGGCCCCGCCTTCTCGTCGTACGCGCCCGAGGAGGTCGGCTGGCTGCTCCAGGACCTCTCGGACGTGACGCTGGAGGCGCCGACCGAGGAGCGCGAGGAGGCGATCCAGAGCGGCGGCGCGCACTACGCGGAGTCGCTGCCCGTGGAGTACCAGCCGAGCGAGCAGTACCAGGAGCTGTTCCACACCGCGCTGGAGGAGTCGGCGGCCCGCATCGCCCAGGCGACCGGGGTGGTCACCGAAACGGTCCTCACCGAACGGTCCCCCCGCCCGGTCCTGGTCTCCCTGGCCCGCGCGGGCACACCCGTCGGCATCCTCATGCGCCGCTGGGCCCAGCACCGGCACGGCCTCGACCTGCCGCACTACGCGGTGTCCATCGTCCGCGGCCGGGGCATCGACGCCAACGCGCTGCGCTGGCTCGCCCGGCACCACGACCCCCGGGACGTCGTCTTCGTCGACGGCTGGACCGGCAAGGGCGCCATCACCCGCGAACTCGCCCAGGCCCTGGAGGAGTTCGAGAAGTCCGACGGCATCACCGGTTTCAACCCCGAGATCGCCGTCCTGGCCGACCCGGGCTCCTGCGTACGGACCTACGGCACCCGCGAGGACTTCCTCATCCCCTCCGCCTGCCTCAACTCGACCGTGTCCGGGCTGATCTCGCGGACCGTGCTGCGGGCGGACCTCGTCGGCCCGCACGACTTCCACGGCGCCAAGTTCTACCGCGAACTCGCCGGCACCGATGTCTCGGTGACCTTCCTGGACGCCGTGTCCGCCCGCTTCCCGGAGATCACGGAAGCGGCCTGCGCCCAGGCCAAGGAACTGCTCGCCGCGGACCGCTCGCCCACCTGGGAGGGCTGGGCCGCCGTCGAGCGCATCAGCGAGGAGTACGGCATCCACGACGTGAACCTCGTCAAGCCCGGCGTCGGCGAGACCACCCGGGTGATGCTGCGCCGCGTGCCCTGGAAGGTCCTGGCGCGCGCCGGGGCGGGCAGCGACCTCGACCATGTCCGCCTGCTGGCCGAGCAACGCGGCGTGCCCGTCGAGGAGGTCGACGGACTGCCCTACACCTGCGTGGGCCTCATCCACCCCAGGTACACCCGGGGTGCGACCGGCGCCGACGGCAAGGCGGTGACCCTCTGATGCCCGCACTCGTCGCCAGCGACCTCGACCGCACACTGATCTACTCCGCCGCGGCTCTGGCACTGACCATGCCGGACGCACGGGCGCCCCGGCTGCTGTGTGTCGAGGTGCACGAGAGCAAGCCGCTGTCGTACATGACGGAGACGGCGGCCCAGCTCCTCACCGACCTGGGCGACGCGGCCGTGTTCGTGCCGACGACGACCCGGACGCGCAGGCAGTACCTGCGCATCAACCTGCCGGGCCCCGCGCCCACGTACGCGATCTGTGCCAACGGTGGCCATCTGCTGGTGGACGGTGTCTCCGACCCCGACTGGCACGCACAGGTCACCGCACGACTGGCCGACCAGTGCGTGCCCCTCGACGAGGTGCGGGAGCACCTGCTGCGGGCGGCCGACCCGGTCTGGGTGCGCAAGCACCGCGTCGCCGACGACCTCTTCGCCTACCTTGTCGTCGAGCGCGAACTCCTGCCGGAGGACTGGGTGAAGGAACTCGCGGTGTGGGCGGAGAACCGGGGCTGGACCGTGTCTCTGCAAGGCCGCAAGATCTACGCGGTGCCCAAGCCGCTCACCAAGAGCGCGGCGCTGCGTGAGGTCGCCCGGCGGACCGGTGCCGATCTCACCCTCGCCGCGGGCGACTCACTGCTCGACGCCGATCTGCTCCTCGCGGCGGACCAGGGCTGGCGGCCGGGCCACGGGGAGTTGGCCGACAGCGGTTGGACGGCACCCGCGATCAAGGCGCTTCCCGAGCGGGGCGTCCTCGCCGGGGAGCGGATCCTGCGGGAGTGCCTGGGGGCGGTGCGGGGCGCCGGCGCTGGATTCGGCCGGTTCGCCTAGGAGTTCGGGAGGTGCGGTGGTCCTGCGTGTGCGGCTTCGTCGTGGCTGGTCGCGCAGTTCCCCGCGCCCCTTTCGGGGCGTCGTAGTAGCCGTAGCGCGATGAAGACCAGCACCGCGAAGGCCGCCACGACGAGGACCACCTTCGAGTAGGTGGAGACGATGTCCGTGACCTGGTGCCATTTCGCGCCGAGCAGGTAGCCCGCGAGGACGAACACCGTGTTCCAGATCGCGCTGCCGAGCGTGGTCAGGCCCAGGAAGACCGGCAGCCGCATCCGCTCGACACCCGCCGGCACGGAGATCAGACTGCGGAAGATCGGGATCATCCGGCCGAAGAACACGGCCTTGGTGCCGTGCTTCAGGAACCACGCCTCGGTCTTCTCGATGTCCGAGACCTTCACCAGCGGCAGCCGGCCCGCTATCGCCACCGTCCGGTCGCGGCCGAGCAGCGCCCCGACCCCGTACAACGCGAGCGCGCCGATCACCGAGCCGGCCGTCGTCCACAGCAGGACGGCGAGCAGGCTCATCCGCCCGCTGCTCGCGGCGAACCCGGCGAGAGGCAGGATCACCTCGCTGGGCAGGGGCGGAAACAGGTTCTCCAGGGCGATGGCGAGACCGGCACCCGGCGCGCCCAGCGCGTCCATGAGGTCATTGACCCACTGCGGCCCGGCGTCCGTGGCCGGACCCGCCGAGACCGCGTCCGCCGTGATCGTGTGCGCTGCGATGGCTGCCATGGCAGCCACGCTAGGAAACCGAACCTGAAGGCTCCCTGAGGAAGCGACGCTCAGCCGCAGCAGCCGCCACCGCAGCAGCCGCCTCCGCCTCCGCCGCTCGCGCGAGGTGCCGGGGCGGGGGCGGAGGCGGAGCCGCCGACCGCTACCGTGGAGAGGAGTTTCACCGTGTCGTCATGGCCGGCAGGGCACGGCGCGGGAGCGGAGGACTCCGCCATGGGGCGGCTCAGTTCGAAGGTGTCGCCGCAGGTCCGGCAGCGGTACTCGTAGCGAGGCATGGGGACAGATTAATCCGAGGCGACGGAAATTCCGCCCCTTCGGGATCTCTTTCGATCATTCCCGCCTCAACCAGTGTGGAGAAGCTGTAAAGGCCACTGGTAGCTTTCAATCGTCGCGAGAGCCGTAAGGCTGGGGGGAAGTGGGCGCGCTGCGGTTGACCGCGGCAGCCGTGCCCGTTCGCGTGAGCACCACCGTAAGCGGGGAGGGGAGACGCAGCCGTGACCGAGGCTGGGCGGGAACCGGACGAGACCATGCAGTTGAAGGCTCCCGCTTCCTCACATGCGGAATATGCGAAATATGCGGAACGTGCGGACGAGACCATGCAATTGCGCACGGGCGACGTGGTCGCGTCCACCAGCGCGGCCGCATCCACGGGTTCGGCCCCGGGCAGGCGTGCATCCGGCGGATCGCGCCGTCGGCGCAAAGCCCCCCGGCCCTCCCCGCTGGCCCCGCTCGTCGCCCGCGTCGCGCCCTACGCCCGCCGTCTGAGGCCCCGGTACCCGCACCCCGACCGCACCGGCTGGCGCCGCTGGGCACCCTCCTGGCGGCAGGGGCTCGGTGCCGCGCTGACCTTCACCGGCCTGACCGTCGCTTTCCTGGGCGTCGCCTACGCCGCCACCGACATCCCGGAGAACATCAACTCGTACGCCACCCAGCAGGACAACGTCTACTACTGGTCCGACGGAACCCCCATGGCCCGCACCGGCTGGGTGCACCGGCAGGAGATGCCCCTGAAGGACATACCCGCGGACGTCCGCGAGGCGGTCCTGGCGGCGGAGAACGCCAGCTTCTACAGCGACCCCGGCATATCCCTCAGCGGCCTCACCCGCGCCCTGTGGCGCACCGTCGGCCAGGGAGACACCCAGGGCGGCTCCACCATCACCCAGCAGTACGTCAAGAACGTCTACCTCAACCAGGACCGCTCGGTCAGCCGCAAGTTCACCGAGGCCATGCTCGCCCTGAAGCTCGACAACGAGATGAGCAAGGACGACATCCTCGAGGGCTACCTCAACACCAGCTGGTTCGGTCGCGGCACCTACGGCATACAGCGCGCCGCGCAGGCCTACTACGGCAAGGACGTCCGCGAACTCGACGCCGGCGAGGCCGCCTTCCTCGCCTCCCTCCTCAAGGGCGCCGGGCTCTACGACCCCTCCCTGAGCAAGGACAACCACGCCCGGGCGGTGGAGCGCTGGTCCTGGATCCTCGACCGCATGGTCGACATCGGCACGCTGTCGAAGTCCGAGCGGGCCAAGTACAAGGAGTTTCCCGAGCCGCTGAAGCGGGCGCCGGGGTACGACACCGGCAAGCAGAGCGACTACCTCGTGGTGCTGGCCGCCCAGTACGCCAAGAAGAACGCACGTATCTCGGACAAGGAGTTCGACCTCGGCGGCTACCAGATCTACACGACCTTCGACCGCAAGCAGGAGTCCGCGCTCACCGACGCCGTGACCAAGGCCCGCGAGCAGGCCCGGAAGGACGACCCGGCCAAGGCGAAGACCGTGCACTACGGAGCGGCCTCGGTGGCCACCGACGGGCGGATCCTCGCTCTCCACGGCGGCCCCGACCACCGCAGGCAGGGCTACAACGAGTCGAACGCGACCACCGTGCCCGCCGGTTCGGCCTTCCAGCCGTTCGTCTACGCCGCCGCCCTCGAGCACGGCGTGCAGAAGACCCGGGACGGCGCCCGGACCGAGGTCACTCCGCAGACCCTGTACGACGGGGACGACGGCATTCCCGTCATGACACCCGAGGGCCCCTACTGGGACCGCGGCGGCAAGCAGGTCGCCGCCCGCAACGACGGCAGGAAGTCCTACGGGCGGATCAGCCTGAGCCGGGCGCTCGCCCTGTCGGTGAACACGCCGTTCATGCAACTCGGCATGGACACCGGCCTGGACAAGGTGCGGGACACCGCTCAGGCGGCCGGCCTGCTCTCCTCCAGCTTCGGCGCGCAGGTCCCCGCGATGTCCCTGGGCAGTGCCACGCCCAGCGCGATCCGCATGGCGAGCGGATACGCCACCTTCGCCGCCGGAGGCACCCACGTCGAGCCGTACTCGGTGGCCCGGGTCACCCGCAACGGCTCCCGGGTTCCGCTGACGAAGCCCGCGTCCCGCCGCGCGGTGAAGGCGAGCGTGGCCGAGGCGGTGCAGTCCGCCCTGACGGACGCCTTCCGCACCGCCCACCCCGAGGCGGACTCGTCCGCAGGGGTGGCCGGGAAGGCCGGCACCGTGCAGAAAGACACCGCGTCCTGGTACGTCGGAACGGCGAACTCGGTGTCGACGGCCGTCGTGGCCTACCGCCTCGACCTCACGAAGAGCCTGGAACCACTGCCGCTGCAGGGGATCGCGGGCACCTCCGGCGACAGCGTCCCGTACACCATCTGGTCCGATGCCCGGGGCCTCGGCTGACCCCCGCGCCCGGCACCACCCCGACATCCCCGCCCTCTCGCAGAATGAGCCGTGCATGAAGTCACCGTCCGGCCGCCGCCGCCGAGCCCGCGCACCCCGACGCGCCACGCCCCCGCGGATACTGACCCTTGCGGCCCTCCTCGTCGTCGCGTCCCTCGTCGCGGGCTATCTGGCCCTGACCCGGTCGGACACCACCACCCCGACCGCCTCGTCCGGGACCGGCGAGAAGGCCCCCGCGCAGAGGAACCAGGAGCCCGAGTGGGACGGCAGGACGAAAGTCCTCGGAGACGGCTCCACCTCCTACACCGGCCCGCCCAAGGGGCAGTTGAAGCCGGTGCCGCTGAAACCGGGCGAGAAGCCGCCCCAGTTCGTGGTCTTCTCGTGGGACGGCGCGCTGCAGGGCGACGACGCGCTCTTCTCGCACTACCGGGAGCTGGCCGAGAAGTACGACGCCAACATGACCTTCTTCCTCACGGGCATCTACCTGCTGCCCAAGAGCAAGAAGGACCTCTACTCCCCGCCCCGGCACGACCAGGGCTCGGCGGCGATCAGCTACCCCACCGACGAGCACGTCCGCACCACGCTGGAAGAGCTCGGCAAGGCGTGGCAGGACGGGAACGAGATCGGCACCCACTTCAACGGCCACTTCTGCGGCAAGAAGGGCGGCAGCGAATGGAGCGTCGCGGAGTGGAAGAGCGAGATCGACCAGTTCTACGGCTTCGTCGAGAAGTGGAAGACCAACACCGGCTTCAAGGACATGGACCCGCTGCCGTTCGACATCAGGAAGGAGGTCACCGGCGGCCGTGCCCCCTGCCTGGAGGGCCAGGAGAACCTGCTGAAGGCCGCCAAGGACTACAACTGGCGCTACGACGCCAGCTCCGCCGGCGACTTCCAGATATGGCCCCGCAAGAAGGACGGCATCTGGGACTTCCCGCTGCAGATGCTCCCGTACGAGGGCGGCAAGTACCAGGGCCTGTCGATGGACTTCAACTTCCTCTACAACCAGTCCGACGGCGAGACCGAGGGCGACCCGGCGAAGTACCCCGAGTGGGAACGGCAGACCGTCGACACCTACATGGCCGGCTTCAACCGCGTGTACTACGGCAGCCGGGCCCCGATGTTCGTCGGCAACCACTTCGAGAACTGGAACGGCGGCATCTACATGAGGGCCGTCGACCAGGTCATCAAGACCGTGTGCACCAAGAAGGACGTCAAGTGCGTGTCCTTCAGGGAGCTGGCCGACTGGCTGGACGCGCAGAAGCCCGGGACGCTGCAGCGGCTGCGCACCCTCGACCCGGCGCAGTCGCCCGACTGGTCGGCGGTCGTGAAGTAACAGGTTGACAAGTTACGGACACCACCCTTCACAACAGCCCCACACCCCGTGCGAAGATCTGCTTCCCCGGCCGCTGTTGGCCGGTGCAAGAGGGGAAAACACCAGTGAAATCGAGAAGACTGACCGGGACCCGACGCCGCGTCACCATACTCGGGGCCGCGGCGACCTCGGTCGTCGCCGGAGTCGCCCTGCTGCCCAACTGGAGCGCCGGCGCGGCCGTCGTCGACGACCCGACGGTGGACGCCAAGACCAAGGCCACCTTCCAGCGGCTGGCGGACGCGGTCTTCACCGACCGCACCAACGCCCTGGTCGACGCGGGGGCGGGCGATCGCGAGAAGCAGCTGACCAACGGCTTCTCCGGCGACGTCAGGCTGTCCTCCGGCACGGCCCGCGCCGAGGACGCCACCCTGTCCGCACTGGGGCAGCGCAAGGAGAAGCTGGCGAAGGCCGGCGAGAAGTACAGCAAGGCCGGCACCACCGTCACCCTGAACGCCACGCGGGTGACGGGCCGTACGGCCAAGGCGGCGGTCACCGAGACCACGACCCTGACCTACGCCCAGGCCCGTGGCGACGCGCCGCGGACCACCGGCTTCCAGGCCCACCACGAGCTGACCTTCCGGGCCGACCGGCAGGGCAACTGGCAGCTGACGGGCATCCGCGACACCGACCAGGGCGGTCTCGCGGTGAACACGCTCTCCAAGCCGGCCTCCGTCAAGGCGACCACCGCCGACGACACCATGCCGAGCGCCCCCCGGGCGGCGACCACCCGCAACCCGGCCGCCGTCCCGAAGACCGCCACGACGTACGACTACAAGGCCATGGCGGCCTACGCGGAGAAGCACTGGAACGTCTACAACAAGGACTACCCGGACTTCAACGGCCAGGGCGCCGGCGGCGACTGCACCAACTTCGTCAGCCAGGCCCTGAAGGCGGGCGGCTGGAAGCACGTGCCCGGCTACGTGTACGACTACACCAGGTGGTTCGGCAACGCCGACATCCAGTCGCACTCGTTCATCGGCGTCAACGAGTGGTCCTGGTTCGCCCAGAACTCCAAGCGGACCAAGCCGCTCGCCAACGTCTACCAGATGGAGGTCGGTGACGTCCTCCAGGTGGACTTCGACCGGGACGGGTCCAAGGACCACACGATGATCGTCTCGTTCAAGAGCGGCGGCGTGCCGTACCTGACGTACCACTCCAACAACACGCTGCGCAGGTCGGTGGCGAGCATCGTCGCGTCGTACCCGAACGCGTACTACTACGCCTACCGCACCTGAGACCGGGCGGGGGCCGGGCTCAGTGTCCGGCCCCTCGCTCCTCGCGGATCAGGTTCACCACCCTGGCCACCGCCTGCCGGATCGCTTCCGTCTCCGTCAGGAAGTGCCAGTAGTCGGGATGCCGGCCCTCCAGTGTGGTGATCGCGCGGTCGAGGCGGGCCACGGCATCGTCCAGCGGGCGGGCGTGGCGCGGGTCGGGGGTGTTGCGGCCGGCCATCGCGAGACGCTGGGCGTCGCGGATGGCGAAGCGGGTGCGCTCGATCTCCTGCTGCGGGTCCTTCTGCACGGCGTTCAGGCGGTGCAGGCGGTCGCCGGCGGCCGACACGGCCTCGTCGGTGGTGTTGAGGAGGGCTCGCACCGTCGACAGCAGGGATGTCGCGTCGGGCCAGCGCTGTTCGTCGCGGGCGGTGCGCGCCTCGGCGAGTTTGGTCTCGGCCCGGCGGACGTTCTCGGTGGCGATGCCGGGGACGTTCTGCAGGTCCTGCCAGCAGGCGGCGGTGAAGCGGCGGCGGAGCTCGCTCAGGACGGGGTCGACCTGCTCGGAGCGGGTGGTGAGGGCCTGGGCCCGGGTGCGCAGGGAGACGAGCCGGTGGTCGATCTCGGCGGCGCGTTCCGGGAGCCGCTCGGCCTCCACGCGGACCGATTCGGCCTCGCGGGTGACCCGCTCGGCCCGCTCCAGGGTCTGCGGTACGCCGTGCCGGCCGGCGCCCTGGTTCAGCTTGGTCAGCTCCGGGGAGAGGACGGCCAGACGGGCGGCGAGGTCGTCCGCCTTCAGCCCTGACGTTCGTACGGCGTCGAGGGCGTTGGAGGCGGCGAGCAGGGCCTGGCGGGCGCGTTCCACCGCGGGGGCGAGGCGGGCCAGCTGGGTCTCGGCCTTGCCGAGCAGCGGGCCGAGGCCGTCGGTGAACCGGTCGAGCTCCTGTTTGACCCGGCCGAGTTCCTCCTTGGCGGCGGTCAGCTCGGTGCGGGCCCGGGAGGCGGCCGAGGCCTCCAGGTCGTCGCGGTCGAGGTCGTGGGCGTCGACGGCGTTGATGTACCGGTGGCTGACCTCGTCGATACGGCGGCCGAGCGCGTCGAAGTCGGCGACGGCGCGGCGGGCGGCGGGGGAGTCGTCGACGGCGGTGATCGTCTCGATCGAGATGCGCAGGTCGCGCTGTGCGGTGTCGAGCTCGTAGAACGCGGCCGCCGCGGCGTCCTTCGCGGCCTGTGCCTCGGCGCGCTGGCTCTCGGCACGGCCGCCGAACCAGCGCCGGGTGCCCCCGCCCGCGAAGGCGGCGGGCAGTGCCAGCGCGGCCAGCAGGGGGAGTCCTACGAGGGTGAGCGTGTCGCGCAGGGGGCCCGCGGTGCGGGGGAGGTGGCGGTGTGCGCGCGGCACCGACGGCGAGTACGGCTGCGCTGGTGTCGCCGTCACATCCCTCTCCCGTGCTGTGGTCCACCCTGCCCGGTGTCATTCTCCCACCGGTTAAGGACGAACACACGGGCCGGTCAGTTCACCGTTCGGACCGAAATTCCGCCGTCGCCGGTCCGGACGTCCACCACATGGGAGCTCGACTCGCCGCGGGGCACGGACACGTCCACCCCGCCGTCGCCGGTCTCGGTGGCCACCCGGTAGGTGGCCTTCGGCAGCGCGATGGTCACGGAGCCGTCGCCGCTGCGGGACTCCACACGGGCCGGAACGGCGCCGAACTCGAGGCGGACCGAGCCGTCACCGGTACGGGTGCGGACGTCACGGGAGGAGACGTCGGCCCGGATGGATCCGTCGCCGGTGCGCAGCTGCAGGGGGCCGGTGGCGCCGGAGACGCGGATGGATCCGTCGCCGGTGCGCAGGTTCAGAGGCCCGGTGGTGTCGGTGACGCGGACGGAGCCGTCACCCGCGTGGATGCTCAGCGGGTCCTGGAAGCCGCGGGCGCGGACGCTGCCGTCACGGTCCTGGACCTTGACGGCGATACCGCGGGGCACCTCGATGCGGTGTCTGGCCGAGCAGTCGGCGACGACGCCGGAGCACTTCAGCCGCAGTACCAGACGGTCGTCCCGCATGGACCAGGTGACCTCGGGCTCGTTGCCGAAGACGACCTTGCCCTTGAACCACCGGGTGACCTCGATCGTGCCCGCCGGGGCGGCATCGGCGGCGACGATCTCGAGGGCGGAGTCGTCGGAGTCGACGGTGAGCGTACGGCCCCGGAGGTCGAAGGACCTGTGGTCGGGTTCCTTGTCCTCCCCGGCGGACGCGCCGCAGGCGCTGAGCCCGGCGACGAGGACCACGACGGCACCGGCGATGGCGGCCGCGCGGGCCTGGGCTGGGCGTGTGGTGCCGTTGGTGCGAGTGGTGCGGGCCATGACGATCTCCCCCAGTGCGGACGACGGGCGCCTCCCGGCGCTCTACGACCGTATGGACCCCGGACCCGCCGGGGGATCCGGACGGCTCCCGGATCCGCGGTGGGGTTAACCCCCGCCACGGACCGCGATACGGGTTTGCGGGACCGTGCCCCGGGCAATGTAGGCTGTCGACTCGTCCTGGGTGCGAGGCCCGGGAGCCGGGTGCGTAGCTCAGGGGTAGAGCGCCTGCCTTACAAGCAGGATGTCGGCGGTTCGAAACCGTCCGCGCCCACAGCACTGCGTAACGGATCAGAGGCCCTTCCAGCGGCCACTGTTGAGGCCTTCCGTGAGGATTCCCGGAAGGCCTCAGCCGTGTCGGATCAGTAGTTCGCGTTGGCGAGCACTTCCCCGTTCTCGTCGTAGACGGTCACGATGCCGTTCTTGGACTCGTAGCACGAGGTGAACGCCGAGGCGATGAGCTTGCCCTCACCCTGGTGGGGACCCATCAGGCCGCCGGTGAAGTCGGTGAAGACCTCCGCCGAGTCGAGGATGTCGTTGCGCTTGTCCGCGCCGGTCACCTTGGTGACGTGCTCGACCGCGGCCTTCTCGGTGCCCGTGCCGTTCTTGGCGACGCAGGCCCGGAACTGCTCGGCCTGGGTCCTCCCGTCGACCGGCCCGGCCTTCTCGTCCCGCTCGGCTCCGTCGTCCTTCGGCTTGCTGTCGGCGGCGACGGCCTTGTCCTTGGCCGAGGTGTCCGTGCTGTCATCGCCTCCGCCGCCCGTCGCGACGGCGGCGATGACGAAGAGGGCGATGACGCCCGCGCAGCCGAGGCCCGCGATCTTGCCGACGCCGCGCTTCTTCGGCGGCTGCGGCACCGGGGCGCCGAACCCCGGCTGCTGGGGCGGGTAGGGCTGGTTGGGCTGCTGCGGGTACTGCTGGCTCATGGGTTCCTCTCGCGGTCATTCGGGTTCTGCGGGTGCATGACCTGTGGAGGCGAGGCGCAGTTGTGGAAGGCCGAACCAGTTCACCCGATCGGGCCAGGGGCGGCCGTACGTCCGACGGTGACCCGCATGTGCGTCCGGGCCGAGGGGCTTCTCTAAGATGTGCGGTGTGAAGAGCCCCGCATCGCGCGCCCTGCCACCCGCCGTCCGGCGGTGGCGTGTGCTGTGTGTGCTGGGGCTCCTGGTGGGGCTGCTGGGGATGCACGGTCTGGCGCCCGGTGGCGCCACGGCGCAGCAGCACATGCCGCAGCCGCGTGTCTCGCAGACGCATGCCCAGGCCGTGCCGTCCGGTCACACCGGTGACGGTGCCGAGGCCCAGGACGGTTGTGCGCAGGGCGGGCACTGCGGTGGTGGGCACGTCCAGCACGCCGACGCGACCTGCGCCTCGGGTGCCGTCGGGGGCGGGCCGGTGTTGCCCGCTCTCGTCGCCGATCCCGTCCCCGGATGTGTACCGGAGGACGCCGTACGCGCCTTGGCGGCCGTGGCACCGGAGGGTGCGCGTGCCCCGCCCGACCTGGCCGAACTCCAGCTTCTGCGGATCTAGACACCACGCACGCACCGTGCCGGCACCAGTGCCGGGGCGGTACGTCGCCGTGTCCGGATCCGGATCCGGATCCGTTGAGGAGCAGCAGAAGCAGCACCAGAAGCAGGAGTTCACATATGAACAGCATCCGTACCCTGACGCGCCGGGCCTCGATCACCGTGGCAGCGGTCGGCGCCGGGTTCCTCCTCGCCGCGTGTGGTGGGGGCAGCGGTGACGGCAATGGCAGTGGGCACGAGAAGCACGCCTCCGCCTCCGCCTCCGCCGGCGCGGGCAGCGAAGGCGGTGCCGAAGCCAAGGCCGGTGCCCACAACGCCCAGGACGTCTCCTTCGCGCAGGGCATGATCCCGCACCACCGCCAGGCACTCGAGATGGCGCGGATGGCCGACGGCCGGGCCTCCTCCGGTGCGGTCAAGGACCTCGCGGCACGCATCGAGAAGGCGCAGGATCCGGAGATCAGGACCATGTCCGGCTGGCTGAAGATCTGGGGCGAGGACGTCCCGGCGGCCGGGGCCGGCATGGACCACTCGGCCTCGGGTCACGCCGGGATGCCCGGGATGATGGGCGAAGCCGACATGGCCGAGCTGGAGAAGTCCTCGGGCAAGGCCTTCGACACGAAGTTCCTGGCCCTGATGGTCGAGCACCACGAAGGTGCGGTGGAGATGGCCACCGTGGAGAAGAGCAAGGGCCGGTACGCCCCCGCCAAGACCATGGCCGACGACATCATCACCGCCCAGAACGCCGAGATCCGCGAGATGAACAAGCTGCTCGGCAAGAGCGGCTGACCTTCGGCCGCTACGAGGCTCCGTCGGGCTGCTCCGGCGGAGCCTCGTGCGCGTGCTTCAGCTCCGAGCGGGCCGCCACCCGCTCGGGGCCGGTGAGTTCGGCCCAGTAGCGGTGGGTGCTGACGAACACCGCGAGTTCGCGTTCCCGCTGCCGGAGCTTCTCCACCTCGGCCTGTTCGTCGGCGGTCCAGCCGGGGGAGGCGGGGCGTTCCACCTTGCGCCAGCCGTTGTCGTCACTGAAGCCGTCCAGCGGCTCCACCGACCAGGGGAGCCGCTTCAGCAGGGCCGACAGCTCGGCCCGGACCTGATGGAGTTCCTCCTGGCCGGCGAGGAGGTCACTCGGAAAGTCATAGGTCGTAGCCACGACCCAATGATACGCCTGTTCGAATTTAGGTGGCGAGTCTGTTCTCGTGGTCGACCGCTGTCGCAGGGGAGCCGCAAGGGCGACACTGGGGGCATGTGCCGGAGTATCAAGACCCTGCGTCCGCCCGCGATGCCCGAGGAGGCCACGGAGGCGGACATCCGGGCCGCCGCGTTGCAGTACGTGCGGAAGGTCTCGGGCTTCCGCGCCCCCGCGGCTCACAACCAGGAGGTGTTCGAACGCGCCGTGGAGACGATCGCCCAGGCCACGGCCGAGTTGCTGGACGGGCTGGAGGTCCGGGGAGCCGCCCGACGGGTGAGCTAGGCCCTACGACACCCCCGACGCCCGCGGCTGTCGCCGCATCAGATAGGCCGCGCCCGCCCCCGCCCCGAACAGCGCGCCCACCGACACCGCCGTCGCCAGCCAGCTCGCGCCCAGCCAGTGGGCGCCGAAGTAACCGAGGGTGACGCTGTACGTGGCCCAGGTCAGGCCCGCCAGGGCCGACCAGGGGAGGAAGTCGCGGGCGCGGCGGTGGGCGGCGCCCGCGCCGAGGGAGACGACCGAGCGGCCGGCGGGGGCGAAGCGGGCGAGGACGACGAGCGCGCCACCGCCCCGGGCGAGGGCAGCGCCGAGACGTTCCTGCGCGATGGTCAGCCGTCGGGAGCGGGAGATCGCCCGGTCCAGCCGGTCGCCGCCCCGCCAGGCGAGGCGATAGGCGGCCAGGTCGCCGAGGACGGAGGCGGTGGCCGCGCACAGGATCAGCACCAGGATGTCGGGCACGTCGGCCGCCGAGCCCGCGGCCGCCGCCGTGGCCGCCGTGATCACCAGGACACCGCTGGGCAGCACCGGCAGGAACACGTCGAGCAGGACCGACAGGGCCACCGCCCCGTAGATCCACGGGCTGCCGACCAGCGACCCCACACACTCCAGCACCGCAACTCCCCGTGATTCCCCCGTGGGCCAGGCCGTGCCGCGGTGGCGAGGGGGAGCGGCAGGGGTGGCCGATGACAGCCATACAGCGTACGCCTGGGGTGTGACGGGCGGTTCACGGGGGGCTCGTATGTTCGGTACCGAGTGTTCACACGGCTCAAGAAGACGGCGCCTCCCCGCACTCGCGGGAAGGCGCCGCTCCGCGCCGTGCCGGTCGGGCGGCTCAGGCCGCCACGGGGGTCTGGTCCGTGGACCGCTGCTCCTGTGTCGAGGAACGCTTGGCCAGCAGTCGGTCGACGCCGAACGCGCCGGAGCCCGTGAAGATCAGCAGGAACATGGCCCAGCAGTACAGGGCCGCGCCCTCGCCGCTGTTCTCGATCGGCCACAGGCCCTGCGGCTGGTGCACCTTGAAGTAGGCGTACGCCATCGCGCCGGAGGCGATGAACGCCGCGACGCGGGTGCCCAGGCCCAGCAGCACCAGGCTGCCGCCGACGAGTTCTATGACGGCCGCGTACCAGTTCGGCCAGGCGCCGGTCGCGGCGGTGCCGCCCTTGCCGTCCACGCCACCGAGGACGCCGAAGAGCGCGACGGCGCCGTGGCAGGCGAACAGCAGGCCGACGACGATCCGGAACAGTCCGAGAGCGTACGGCTGCGCGCCGTTGAGGCGAGCGGTCATGGGGGGTCTCCTTCGGTCGGCCGGCCGGGGGAAGGCCGGTCGGGGGACAGAACCGGTGAGTAACCCACGTTAGGTGTGCCTCATTAATGCTTGCAAGTTCAACATTTGGCCATTGGTTTACCCCTGCCGAGGGCTCACTCCCGCCCCTAACTGCACGTTGGGCGGCCCTCGCCGCTGCACTCGCGTCCCGAAAGTGTGACCGAATCAACACCGCGTGGCGAGCTGTCAGGTGATGCCGCGTCAGGGCGTGAGCTCGGAGTCCAGGAGGGTCGTCAGGCGTGGGCCCGTTCCCTCCCGCGCCCGCGCCTGCTCCAGTCGCAGCCGGGCCGAACGCCCGCGCAGTGTCAGCGTCATGAGCTGGTTCCCGAACCAGGGGCCGCCCGTCTTGCGCCAGCTGACCGGCGGCCGGGAAAGGCGTCCGTGCGACGCGAGGCAGCGTCCGATGCCGCGCGAGACGGCGTTCCAGCCGATACGGAAGGCCATCCGGATGGACAGCGGGACGGAGTTGTGGACGGGGGAGCAGACGAGCTGCACCACCCGGGCGTCGGGACCGTCGCCGGGCCATGAGGGCTCGGCGACGTAGGCGTGGTGCACGTCGCCGGACAGCACGCACACGGTCGCCGGCGCGTCCCGCCCCGAGCCGGCCTCGGCGATCAGCTCCGCCAGCCCCGCGAAGGACTCGGGGAACGCCGACCAGTGCTCCAGGTCGGCGGCCCGCCGTAGCTTCTCCCCGACCCGCGCCCAGCGCTCGCCTCGTTCCCCCCGGCACAGTGCCGCGTTCCACCCCTCGGCGTCGTGCACCAGGTGCGGCAGCAGCCAGGGCAGTGAAGTGCCGAGGAGGAGGTGGTCGTAGGACCCCGGCGTGTCCCGCACCTGCGCGCGCAGCCAGGCCTCCTCGCCCGGGTCGAGCATCGCGCGGTTGTTCTCGGCGAGGACCCGGGCCGCCCGGCTGTCCACCATCACCAGGCGTACGCGCCCGAAGTCACGCCGGTAGCTCCAGCGGGTCGTGGCGGGGTCGGCGTCGGCCCGGGCGGCGAAGGCGCGCAGCACGTCCGTGCCGTCGGGCAGCTTCCGGACCTGCTCGTACACCGGGTCGGCCGCCAGTTCCTCCAGGGAGAGGTTGCCCAGGTGCTGGTGGACCCAGTACGACATCAGGCCGCTGAGCAGCCGCTCCCGCCACCAGCCGGTGGCCCGCATGTCGGAGAGCCAGGAGGCGGAGGTGTTCCAGTCGTCGATGACGTCGTGGTCGTCGAAGATCATGAAACTGGGCACGGTCGAGAGCAGCCAGCGGATGCGCGGGTCGAGCCACGACTCGTAGTAGAGGTGCGTGTATTCCTCGTAGTCGGCGACCCCGGTGCCCGGCGGTTCGTCCAGGTCGCGGCGGGCCGCGAGCCAGCGCTGAGTGCTGTCGGTGGTCTCGTCGGCGTACACCTGGTCGCCGAGCAGCAGCAGGACGTCGGGCCGCTCGCCCTCCGGGTCGGCCGCGAGGCGGGTGGCCAGTGCGTCCAGGGCGTCCGGGCCGACGGGGTCGTGTCCGCCGGCCGGCGGTGAGGCCCAGCGGCAGGAGCCGAAGGCGACGCGGAGGCCGCCCTCCGGGCCCGGTGCGTGGATCGCCGAGGGCGGGAAGGGCGAGCCGGGCGGCGGCCACACCGAGGTGCCGTCGAGGAGGACCTCGTACGTCGTGGTCGTACCGGTCGTGAGGCCGGTCACCGGGACCAGCGCGTAGTGGTGGCCGGCGATCTGGAAGGTGTCGGCCGCGCCGCCGGAGCCGTCGGCGCAGCGCACCTGGGCGGTACACGGCCGGCTCGTCTCGACCCATACGGTCGCGGACGAGCCGTCGGTGTACCTCAGCAGTGGTCCGAGGCGCAGTCCCGCCATCGTGGTCCCCTCTCCGTCGCCCCGTACGGTACGGAACGACGGAGGTCAGCGGGGAGATCCCGACACGAATTGCGTCGGCGTCTCAGCAGTTGGCGAGGTGGTTCTGCAGTGCCGACTTCTCGGCCGAGTCGACCGAGAGGTCGTAGTAGTACTTCACCTGGACCCAGGCGCGGACGTAGGTGCAGCGGTACGCCGTCCGGGAGGGCATCCAGGTGGCCGGGTCCTGGTCGCCCTTGGCCTGGTTGACGTTGTCGGTGACCGCGATGAGCTGCGGGCGGGTCAGGTCGTTGGCGAAGGACTGGCGGCGGGAGGTCGTCCAGGAGTCGGCGCCGGAGTCCCAGGCCTCGGCCAGCGGGACGAGGTGGTCGATGTCGACGTCGGAGGCGGCGGACCAGGTGGCTCCGTCGTAGGGGGAGTACCAGCTGCCACTGGTGGCGGCGCAGGAGGAGTCCTGGACGACGTTCGTGCCGTCGCGCTTGAGGACGACCTCGCGGGTGTTGCAGGTGCCGGACTGGGTGATCCAGTGCGGGAAGAGGTCGCGGTTGTAGCCGGTGCGGTCCTCGGTGGCCACGGTGAGGGTGGCGAGGTAGGAGCGGGCCGTGGCGCCGCTGATGGGCGTGGGGAGGGCGGCGGAGGCCGTCGGGGCGCTGAAGAGGGCCACGGAGGATATGAGGGCGGTGGCGGCCGCGGCCACGCTCAGCCGTCGACGCGCGTAGAACCTGGGCATGGAACTCCCTGGGGAGGAGGGGGTGTTGGCGTGCGAGCGAGGGAATGCTCGCGGCGCCGTGTTGCGCACAGGTGTGCGTCCGGTGAGAAGTTAGTGACGCGACCATGACATGACAAGATTCAAGGCGGAACTTTTCGCTCCAGGAGCGTCCCGTACCATGGACGGCGCAGAAGGGGAGTAGCTCTTCGCCGGACCGTCGACATACTGCTCAGCCCGCCTGAGCCGGCGCCCGGAGGCCGGTCCTTTCCAGGACCTGCCAGCGAGACCTTCGGCAAGCAGTGCACGCCCGTGCCCCACGGCACGGGCGCCGAGTGTGCTGCCGTGCCGAGGTGTCCGCATGATGTTCAGCACTCTCGGTGGGGCAGCCCCGACCGATTGAGGAACCTTGATCAGCCTGACCGTGACAGCCGTCGTCTTCGGCGTCGTCTTTCTCGCCGAACTGCCCGACAAGACCGCCCTGGCCGGACTCGTCCTCGGTACCCGCTACCGCGCCTCCTACGTCTTCGCCGGTGTCGCCGCGGCCTTCGCGCTGCACGTCGCGCTCGCCGTCGCGGCCGGCAGTGTGCTGACGCTGCTTCCGCAGCAGATCGTGCACGCGCTGACGGGTGTGCTGTTCCTGGGCGGGGCCGCGATGCTGCTGCTCAAGAAGGGTGAGGACGAGGAAGAGGTCCGCAAGCCGGAGAACCAGTCCTTCTGGAAGGTCTCCGGCGCGGGCTTCATGCTCATCCTGGTCGCCGAGTTCGGCGATCTCACCCAGATCATGACGGCCAACCTGGCCGCCCGCTACGACGATCCGCTCTCCGTCGGCCTGGGCGCGGTGCTCGCGCTGTGGGCCGTGGCCGGGATCGGCATCGTCGGCGGAAAGGCCCTGATGAAGAAGGTGCCGCTGCGGCTGATCACGCAGATCGCGGCGCTGGTGATGCTGGGGCTCGGGGTGTGGAGCCTGTGGGAGGCGGTGACCGGATGAGCCGGGTCGGCCCCCGTGGGCTGAACGGTGGGTGAACGTCTGCCGGCGGCCTCTGGCGCGTGGCGGCCTTGTTTTGTACCGTGGAGGAACAAAGTGGCCCTCGCCCGTTTTCCCTGACCGGCGGGCGGGGCCGCCTTGTCCCTTCGGGGGCGCCGGCCGCGCCTCCTCTGCCTGAGCCTTGGAGCTGCCGATGACGGCCACCGCCGTGCTCAACGCCCGCGCCCTCCTGCTGGACATGGACGGCACCCTCGTCAACTCCGACGCCTCGGTCGAACGCGTCTGGCGGCGCTGGGCCGAGCGGCAGGGGCTCGACGGGGACGAGGTCATGAAGGTCGTGCACGGCCGGCAGGGGTACGCGTCGATGGCGCTGCTGCTGCCCGAACGGCCGATGGAGCAGAACTACGCCGACAACGCCTGGATGCTCGCCGAGGAGACGGCCGACACCGCGGGCGTCGTCGCGATCCCCGGAGCGCCGGAGTTCCTCGCCTCGCTGCGAGGTCTGCCGCACGCGCTCGTGACCTCGGCCGATGTCCCGCTGTCCACGGCGCGGATGGCCGCGGCCGGGCTGGAGCTGCCCGACGTGCGGGTGACCGCGGAGTCGGTCGGGGCGAGCAAGCCCGACCCCGAGGGCTTCCTGAAGGGCGCCGCCGAGCTGGGCGTGGCGCCCGCGGACTGCGTGGTGTTCGAGGACTCCGGGGCCGGGATCGCGGCGGGGCGCGCCGCCGGGATGACGGTCGTCGGGGTGGGGCCACGGGCCGCGGCGCACGAGCCGGACGTGATGGTGCCGGATCTCACGAAGGTGCGCGTGGAGGCCGCGGATGACGGGACGGTTCGCCTGTACGTGGGGTGACGCCGCCGGTCCGGTCCGCCGCCCGGCCGGTCTCGGCCGGCGCGAGCGGCGATGACCGCGTGTCACAGGCGGCCCCCGGGCGGCCTATGGCTCCTTGGTTTCCGACTCCAGTTCGGCCCTGGTCTCCCGGTCGTAGACCCCGAGGTCGTCGCTCTGGATGCCGCGTGACCACTGGTAGGTGCGGACGGCGTCCTCGACCCGGTCGTCGAAGGTGCCGTCGGCGTCCTCGTTGAAGAGGAGCAACTGGCGCAGGCGAAGCTGGAGTTCGGAGACCTCCGGCCCGGTGTCGCCGAGCCGCAGGGTGGTGGGGCCGCCGTTCTGGCGGGAGTTGTCCGGGGGTGCCTGCCCGGGGCCGGTCGCCGTCGCGGACGTCTGCGGTGCCGAGGGGGTCGCGGACCGCGACGGACTCGGCGAGGCGCTCGGCGCGGACGGTGACGGGGAGGCGGACGGACTGCGGGTGGCCGTCGGTGACGGTGGCGGTGCCGCGGGGGCCGGCGGTGTCGTCGGCGCGCTCCCGGTCGGCGGCGTGGCCGGCGCGCTGCTCGACGGGGTGTCCGGCACACCCGCCCGGGTGCCCTCCGGCAGTGCGGTGTCCCGCGACGGCGCCTCGTAGGAGAACAGCCCTGTCGCGTATCCGGCAGCCGTCACGACGGCGACACAGGCGCCGGCGGCCGCGGCGAGTAATACGGCACGACGCCGGCGACCGGGCCTGCCGCCGGGCCCGCCCCCTTCGAACGGGCCCTCTTCGGAGGCTCCCGCACTGTCGGAAATCCGCAGGTCGGTGACGCTGAGCTCGGTCGTCGCGGGCGCCGGCGGCGTCGGGAGCGCGGAGGTGCCCGGGGAGGCCGGCAGCACGGTGGTGGCGTCCGGGTCCGCCAGGCGCAGGGGCACGGTGGCGTCGGTGGCGGAGGGCGGTGGGCCGGCGTCTTCGGCCGCCCCTGCCGGGTGTTCGGACCCCGGGGCGTCCGCACGCGGGGAGAGGGCCGAGTCGGCCCCAGCGGGACCGCGCGACACGGCCCCGTTCTCCCGCCCCTGCGTGGGCTCCCGCTTCTCCGGCCCTTGCGTGGGCTCCCCGGTCGCGGACCCCCCTGCCGCCGCGTCGATTCCGACGTACGGGCGGATGTGGAGCGGGTCGAAGTCCTCCGCTGCCGCCGCCTGAGCCGTGCGGGTGTCGCGCAGGGCCTCTGCCACGCGGTGGGTGCAGGTGCAGGAGGGCGTCCTGTCCGGGCGTCTGGGCGCGCCGCACTCCGGACACGGGTGGCCGTTCGGCGGTTCCACGCGTTTCTCCCTCCCCTCGCGAACTCCAGAGATTATCCAGATCTTCTCCACAGTGCGGTCGACGAGCCCCGGAACGGCAGCTTCCAAAAGGGCTCGGCAGGCCATAGCGGGTCACACCGGTCACGATGGAAAATGTCACAACCGCCTGGGAGGTCTCATGGCCGGGGACGAGGTCTTCGACGCCGAGAACACGCGCACCACCACGACGACGGGCCAGGCCGCCCCCGCTCAGGAGCATGTCTCCGGGAGCGTGCTGGTCTCCCTCGGCGCCCTGCTCCTCGGCATGCTGCTCGCCGCCCTCGACCAGACCATCGTGTCGACCGCGCTGCCCACCGTCGTCAGCGACCTCGGCGGCATGCAACACCTGTCCTGGGTGGTCACCGCCTATCTGCTGGCCGCGACCGCGGCGACCCCGCTGTGGGGCAAGCTCGGCGACCAGTACGGGCGCAAGAGGCTCTTCCAGACCGCGATCGTGATCTTCCTCGTCGGCTCCGCGCTCTGCGGCACCGCCCAGGACATGGCCCAGCTGATCGCCTTCCGGGCCGTGCAGGGGCTCGGTGGCGGCGGGCTGATCGTGTTGTCCATGGCGATCGTCGGCGATCTCGTCCCGCCTCGTGAACGGGGGCGCTACCAGGGCCTGTTCGGCGCCGTATTCGGCGCGGCGAGTGTGCTCGGGCCGCTGCTCGGCGGGCTGCTCACCCAACACCTGAGCTGGCGCTGGGTGTTCTACGTCAACCTGCCCGTCGGTGTCGTCGCGCTCGCCGTGATCGCCGCCGTGCTGCACATCCCGCGCCGGGCCCGGCGGCACGTCATCGACTACCTCGGCACCTTCCTCATCGCCGCCGTCACCACCTGCCTGGTGCTCGTCGCCTCGCTGGGAGGGACGACGTGGAGCTGGGGATCCGCGCCGGTCGTCGCACTCGCGGTCCTGGGCGTCGTCCTCGCCCTCGCCTTCGTGGCCGTCGAGCGCCGGGCCGCCGAACCCGTGCTGCCGCTGAAGCTCTTCCGCGTCCGCACCTTCACGCTCTCCGTCGTGATCAGTTTCGTCGTCGGCTTCGCCATGTTCGGCGCGATGACCTACCTGCCGACGTTCCTCCAGGTCGTGCAGGGCGTCAGCCCGACCATGTCCGGTGTGCACATGCTGCCGATGGTGCTGGGCCTGCTGCTGGCCTCGACGGCCTCCGGGCAGATCGTCAGCCGTACCGGCCGCTGGAAGGTGTTCCCGGTCGCCGGCACCGGCGTCACCGCCCTCGGGCTGCTCCTGCTGCACCAGCTCGACGAGCACAGCTCCACCGCCGAACTGAGCGGCTTCTTCTTCGTCTTCGGACTCGGCCTCGGCCTGGTGATGCAGGTCCTCGTCCTCATCGCGCAGAACGCCGTCCCGTACCGGGACCTGGGAGTCGCCACCTCCGGCGCGACCTTCTTCCGCTCCATCGGCGCCTCGTTCGGCGTAGCCGTCTTCGGCACGGTCTTCGCCGGCCGGCTCGACGACCAGCTCACGGACGCCTTCCGGGGCACCCGACTCCCGCCCGGCGTCTCCGTGGACACCCTGGAGGCCGACCCGCTCGGCATCGCCGCCCTGCCGCCCGGCCTGCGCGGGCCGGCCCTGCACGCCTACGCCGTGTCCATCACGGACGTCTTCCTGTACGCCGCCCCGGTCGTCCTCCTCGGCTTCGTGCTGGCCTGGTTCCTCAGAGAGGACCCGCTGCGCCGCTCGGTCACCGCGCCCGACGTCACGGAGACCCTGGCCAGCAACCCCGTCGAGCGGTCCTCGCACGACGAGGTGTGCCGTGCGCTGTCGGTGCTCGGCGGCCGCGAGGGGCGGCACGAGATCTACCGGAAGATCACCGCCCGGGCGGGCTACGACCTGCTGCCCGCGACGAGCTGGCTGCTGCTGCGGATCCGGCGGTACGGCGCGGTCGAACCGGCCGTGCTGCCCGACAGCATGCCCGTACCCCTCAGCGTCGTCATGGAGGCCGTCCGGCAGGTCGAGGAGCGGCGGCTCGCCGTGCGCGAAGGGCTCGACCTGGTCCTCACCGACCGAGGACGCGAGGTCACCGAGCGGCTGGCGCAGGCCCGTGAGGAGTCCCTCGCCCAGCTGCTCGGCGACTGGTGGGGGCCCGGCCGGCCCACCGACCTGGTCCAGCTCGTACAGGAGCTGAACGGCGAACTGTGCGGGTCGCGGCAGGAGCGGCCGGACGGGCCGCGTCCGGTGGAGCGCTTCGGCTGAGCCGAGGGACAGGCGGTCAGGCCAACTGCTTGCGGAACCAGTGCTCGGCGTACGGGTCGTCGTTGTACGGCTCCGTCTCCGTGTAGCCGAGGCGGGCGTAGAGGGCACGGGCCTCGACGAGGTCGCCGCGCGTGTCCAGGACCATCCGGGTGGCGCCGAGCGCCCGGGCGGCGTCCTCGGCGGCCCGGACCAGCAGCGCGGCGCCGCCCCTGCCGCGCAGCGGCTCACGCAGGAACACCCGGGTGAGCTCGGCGGCCGAGCCGTCGAGCAGCCGTACACCCGCGGTGCCGGCGGGCTCACCGCCGTACCGGGCGACCAGCAACTGCCCGTGCGGCGGCGCGAGATCGGCGCCCGGCTGGGCGGCGATCTCCCGTTCCAGTTCGTCCGGGTCGGTGCGGCGTCCCTCGTGCAGCAGGTACCAGCGGTCGCTGACCTCGGTGTAGTACTCCCGCCAGAGAGCGGCGGAGGCGGGGGAGTCGTACGGTTCCGGGGTCACGGTCCAGGTCATGCCCGGCATTCTCGGCGGGCCCCGTACCGGGCACGCAACCGGATTTCCCAGGGGCCGTTCGGACGCCTGCGGGCCGCGGGTGCCGTTTGGGCGCGGGCTTCCGGGCTACCCGACCGGCGAACCGGCTCGCGAGGAGAGCCGGTTGGGCCGAGAACCCGGAAGGCATTCATGTCCACTGGCCTGATCATTGCTCTGATCGTGATCGCGGCGGTCGTCGTCATCATCGCGGCCGCCATGACCCTGCGCGCCCGAGGGCCTCGGCGTGGCCCGAGCCTGAAGCGGCGCTTCGGACCCGAGTACGACCTGGCCGTCGCCCGGCACGACGGCGACGCCAAGGCCGCCGAACGCGAACTCGCCGAGCGCGTGCACCGCCACGGCGACCTGCGCGAACGACCCTTGGAGCCGGTGCAGCGCGAACAGTACGAGGCGCGCTGGACGGCCGCTCAGGAGCGGTTCGTCGACTCGCCGCGTGAGGCGGTCGCCGAGGCGGACCGGCTGCTCGCCGAACTCGCCGCGGCCCGGGGCTTCCCGGGCGGGGGACAGTACGAGGAGCAGCTCGCCGCGCTGTCCGTGCACCACGCCCACCACGTGGACGGCTACCGGCGCGTGCACCGTGCCGCGCATCTGCGCGCGGAGGACGCCCGGGACGGCGGCACCGGTACGGAAGACATGCGCGAGGCCATGGTGGCGGCCCGTGCCCTGTTCGAGGAGCTGGTCCGGCCGACCCGCCACGACGGCGGAGGCCACGGCGTCGGACGGCGCGAGGACGGACGCCACGAGAGCGGACGGCACCGTGCCGGACTGAACGGCGGCCGCAAGGCCCCGGCCAACCGCGGCGGACACATGCCGTGGGCGCTCCACCGACGCCAGGCGAAGGAGAGTTGAGGCATGCCCGACATGAACCGCGACGTGAACCGCCCGTCCGGCGACACCCCCGCGGCCGGCAGCCCCATCACCCCCGATGCCCGCGGTGAGACGGCCCTCGGCACCGGCCACGGCGCTCGGCCGCACACGGACCGTGCCGACATACGCGGGATCGCACCCGACACGCGTGGTGCGGAAGCGGACCACGGCACCGGGTACGGCACGGACGCCGGCCGCGCCGACGCGCACGGCACCGGCCGGGACGGCCTGGGCCGCGGCATCGGGGAGCCCACTCCAGCCGGGACCCCCGGAACCTCCGGGACCCCGGGAACCTCCGGCACGTCCGGGACCGCCGGAAACCCCGGTGCCCACCTGTTCCCGCACGACGAGTCCGACAAGCTCGTCGCGCAGTTGCAGCACGCCGTCGCCGGGTTCGTCGACGGTCCCCGGTCCGCGGTCGAGGAAGCCGACCACGTACTGGAGGAGATCACGGCCAGGTTCACCGAGGCCGTGTCCCAGCGCCGCCGCACCCTGCGCACCTCCTGGCAGGAGCTCGACGGCGGCGAGGGCAAGCCGGTGTCGAGCGCCGACACCGAACAGCTCCGGCTGGCTCTGAAGGACTACCGGGAGCTGGCGGAGCGGCTGCTCCACGTGTGAACCGGTCAGCCGGCCACCGAAGGCCGGCCGGTCACCGACCCGCCCGGCGCTCCCGCCACTGCCGTACGACGTCCTCGACGTCGTACGGCTTCATACCCAGCGGGGGGCCGGGCGGCGGCCTGAACATCATGTCGCGGATCTTGTCGTTGATCTCCGTGATGATCTTCCTGACGATCCGTTCGGAGGGCGCCGCGTACGCGGCGAGCAGCGCGTCCTCCGCCTCCTTGCGCAGCGCCAGAGTCGGCGGCAGCACGGAGATCCCCTCGCGGGCCATCTTCCGCTTGACCCACCACAGCTCGTCGTAGGCGGCGTCGACATCGGCGGGCAGCGGCTTGCCCGCGCCCGGCAGCCGGTCGAACTCACCGCGGGTCTCCGCGTCACGGATCTGCTTGTCGACCCAGGACCCGAAGTCGACGCCGGGTGGCTTTCGCTCGGTCATGAGTCCATTGTGCCGGACACCGTGCGGCCGGGCGTTCTATCATTCGGCGGGCGCAAGGCCTGCTCAGGCAGGCCCTGGGGGGCCCGTCAAGAACGTCTCAGGGGGGAACGCACGTGCTCGAACTCACCATGGCCGCCGTGTCCGCGGTGGAGGAGGGTGCCACGGCCGGAATGCTCATGGCCGACGCGCCCAGCGAGCCCGGCGCGGTGCTGCGCGTGGGCCGTGACAAGTCCGTGTGCCGGCTCACCACGCCGGACGACTGGCTGTTCGTCTCCCGCGTCCATCTGGAGTTCCTCTGCGGGCCCGACGGGACCTGGCAACTCACCTGGCTGCGCGGCTCCCAGCCCGACCCGTCCTCCGAAGTCCGGCTGATGGTCGGGGAGTACGCCCAGCCCCTCGCCTACGGCGGAACCGTCCCGCTGCCCAGGGGCGGCAGCGGCGAGATCGTCATCCAGGACCGCACCGCCCCGCGCAGCGTCAACGTGGGTTTCTTCCACGAGGTGTGACGGCCGGACCGTACCGCGCATCGGGCAGGCGGTGTGCCATGAAGGGCCTGCCTGTGGTGAACTCCCGGAATTTCGACGCGGCTTCAGACAAGTGGGCGTCCCTGTTCCACACGAGGGTGAGAATCCGCCGACAGTGGGGAGCGTCGACACGCACCCAGGCGACGGGGGCATGTGCCTCCGTACCCACCTGGCGGGACATCGCCGGGATGAGGCCGATGCCGAGGCCTGCGCTGATCATGTCCTGACTGGCCGCTGGTTCGTCGCCCTCGCAGGACAGCCGCGCCGTGAGCCCCTCGGCCGCGAGCAATTTCTCGAGCAGGGCGCGCTGCCAGTTGCCGCGACGCGCCGCGCGAACCTGCTGCTGGCCCGCCCCGCCGCCACCGATGCCGAGCTGCGCGAGGCGGCCCGCAGGGCACGGCTGCTGGACTGGATCGAGTCGCTGCCCGACCGCTGGGACACCCTGCTCGGCTCGGACGGCACCACCATGTCGGGCGGGCAGCGCAGGCGCCTGCTGCCGGCCCGCGCGCTCCTCGCCGACCCGCCCGTCCTCGTCCTGGACGAACCCACCGAGGGCCTCGACCCGGACACCGCCGCCGCCGTACTCGCCGACATCCTCGACGCCACCCGCGGCCGCACCACACTCCTGGTCACCCACGAGCGCTCGGGCCTCGACGCGGCCGACCGGATCGTCACACTCGACGACGACCCAAGCTTCGACCCTGCGCGGTACGGCCAGGGCTTGCCCTAGACGTGGTCACACAGACCCGGGACGCCGACGGCCACGTCAGTCGGTGGTCGAAGCCCAGCGCGGGGTCAGCCCGTTCCGGGCGTGATCGACAGGTCCCTGCGCGCCTGCTCGAGGTCGTCCTCCCAGATCCACAGCCGGTGCTGGGGCGGCACTTGGTGGTAGCCGTACAGGCCCACCTCGGTCAGGGTCCGCAGGTCCACGCACACCCGTTGGTAGGCCTGCTCGATTGCCTTGGCCGGATCGTTCACCTCTCGAGCACCGAGTTTGATGCAGGCCCGGTATTCGTATCCCAGCAGCAGGTCATGTCCGAACTGGGCCCAGACACCGAGTTGCTGGGTCCATGCCGCGTCCGCCTCGTCCAGCAGCAGGTTCAGGTCGGCGGTGGGCGGGATGGAGGGGTAGATGAGGAAGGTTGCCGCCCAGCCGAGAGCGACCATGTCCAGGTTGAACGTGCGCCGGCGCGGGTCGTCGCGCGGAGGTAGCGGATCGGACGAACCGCCACTGAACCAGGGCGCGGTGTAGGCGAGCAGACGTCCATTGCCCTCAACGAGCTCACCAGTGGCGATCACGGCCAGCTTCCGCTGGGAGCCGTCGGGGCGGGTCAGGCGAGTGGACACCATGTCCTTGTGCGCCTCGGCCGCCGCCTTGCCCGCGGCCTGATGTCGCTGCGCCGCGTCCGGTGTGATCCGGGAGACGAGATGGTCACGCAGGTCTTCCGGCAGCGCGTCATAGGTGCCGTCCAACAGCCGCGCCCTGGTGCGGTCCAGAGCGGCCTGGGCCGTGGCCGGGGAGCCGCCGAATTCGCTTTCCGGGGTGTCGATGGACACCATGCGAATCGCCATTGCGATGTTTGGAGTGTCGCCGTCGGTAACACTCAGGAATCTGTAATCTTTAGCGGGCCGACTGGGGCCCACGAAGCCGAGATCGATCATGGTCTTGTTCCGGTCTCAATTGACTGGGTTTGTCAATGCGCACAAGACTCCGGCGCCTTGGAATTGCCTCGTGGCTTATCCGCGACCGGCTTCGTCGGCTCTGAGGAAACCTTGCGGGGTCACCTCGGCTGTCGTGATAAACGGAACCGGCCCACCGGGCGGGCCCGAGCGAGAGTGCTACATCCATTGTGTGCCGCCAGGGCAGTGAACGCCACCGCTGCGTACCGGTTGGCAATTCAATCAGCCAGTCCTGTCGAGGCGGTCGGCTGCTCACGTTTCGAACGCTCAAGCACAACTTCCCGTCGCCCTCAACTGGAGCGAGCATTCACCTCGTGTTAGCGTGATCATATCGCCATGAATCAGGCCCCCAACCGCTTTTATTTCAGTGCGTCGGAGGAGATGGTGAGCATGGCGCGGAACCGGTTGTTCCATGCGCCCACCGTCGGTACTGGAGGCAGGACAGCGCAGTCCGCCTCCAGCGCCACCGCACCATCGCGGGCCACTGGTCATCGCGGGACCAAGGTGGACTGGGACCGCCTGCGGCAGCGGATGCGTGGAGCACTGCTGCGTCCGGGAGATCCAGGGTTCGAGGACGCCCGTAAATTGTTCAACCCGCTCAACGACGACCACATACCCGTCGCGGTGGCGCAGTGCGAGTCGACCTCCGACGTCAGCGAGGCGGTGCGGGCAGCCGCGAACCGCGTTCCCCTGGCCGCTCGCAGCGGTGGCCACTCCTATGTCGGTTACTCGGCGCCGCACGGTGGTCTCGCCCTTGATCTGCGGCGCATGTCGGCCGTGGAGGTCCAGGCGGACGGCGCCGCGACCATAGGCGCGGGTGCGCCGTTGCGGGAGGTCTACAGCCGTGTCGCTCAGGCGAACCGCTGCCTGCCCGCGGGATCCTGCTTCACCGTCGGCATCGCGGGAGTGACCCTGGGCGGTGGAATCGGTGTGCTGCAGCGCAGGTTCGGGCTCACCTGTGATCACCTCGTGGCCGCTGAGATGGTCACCGCCGACGGAAGAACCCTTACGGCTTCCGCCGCGCGGACCCCGGACCTTTTCTGGGCCTTGCGCGGCGGAGGCGGTGGCAACTTCGGGATCGTCACGCAGCTCACGTTCGCCACCGATCCGGCTCCGGCACTGACGGTGTTCGTGGTCGGCTTCCCGCCGGGGAAGGTGCCCGAGGTGCTGAGCGCGTGGCAACCATGGATCTCAGCCGCTCCTCGCGAGCTGTGGGCAAACTGCAACATATCGGGTGGAGACGTGCCGAGTTGCCGGGTGGCCGGCTGCTTCGTCGGGCCCAGCAGCTCCTGCCACCCCCTGCTGGACGACCTCATCTCCCGCTCCGGCGTCCTGCCCAGCCGTCGGACGGTCCAGGACCGGGAGTACTTCAGTGCCATGCGCTTCTTCTCGGGGAGACCCGAGCGGGAGTCGTTCGTCGCCTCGTCACGAGTCCTGAGCGACCATGTCTCCTCCCCGGACGCCCTGGCGAGCCTGCTCGTCGGCCGCCCAGGGGTATCGATCATCCTCGACCCGCTCGGTGGCGCGGTACAGGACGTGGGCATCGAACAGACCGCGTTTCCGCACCGCAAGGCGTTCGCCACCGCGCAGATCTACGCAAGCGCCACGGCGGCATCCGAGGCCGAAGTGACGCGCAGTGTCCGCGACATCGTGGCAGGACTGGCCTCCCTGGGCATCGGGGGCGGTTATGTCAACTACATCGACCCGGCCCTGCCGGACTGGGCGCGGGCCTACTACGGCCCGAATCTGGAACGCCTGCGTTCCGTTGCCCACGACTACGACCCTGACGAGGTGTTCGACTTCCCGCAGGGACTCACCAGGGCGTAACCGCTGAAGCCCGTCAGCAGAAGAAGGGAGCGCCTGGCGCGTTGGCCCAGAAGGAAATTGCGGGTCCCGGCCGCGTGCTGGTGAGCTCGCACAATCGTGGAGTCAACGGACACGGCCCAGGCCAGGTCCTCATCAGCGTCGGCCTGTGCCATCAGCGCGGTGAACACCCGCTCCCAGGTGCCATCGACGGCCCACATCCGCAGCCGGTTGTAGACGCCCCGCCAGTTGCCGTACTTCTCCGGCAGGTGGACCCACTGCGTTCCGGTCTGGAACTTGAAGGCGATCGCGTCGATCACCTCACGATGATCCCGCCAGCGACCACCCCGCTTCGCAGTCCGGTCCGGGAGCAACGGCTCGATCCGCGCCCACTGCGCATCTGTCAACGGGACACCCGGACCAACGACCGACTGAGCCAAACGAAACTGCATAGCAGTCGTTCATCACCGGCTGTCATCCTGCCGCCGGACAGCCGCTACGGCTGTCCGGCGACGCCTCCACCCGAATGGGCAGCCAGTACTGAGGAAACGAGTGGTTGATCAGGGGCAGTTGACGGCCGTGTCGCCGGTGTCGCGGTTGCAGGTGTCGAAACCGAGGCCGCCGTCGAGGCCGTCGTTGGCGATCACGTTGTCCACGGCGTTGAGGGTGTCGCTGCCCTCGCCGCCGATGTGCGTGTCGTTGCCGCGGCCTCCGGTAAGGGTGTCGTTGCCCTGGGCACCCTCGAGTGTGTCGTTGCCGTCGTCGCCGTTGAGAGTGTCGTTGCCGGCATTGCCGTAGATGGTGTCGTTGCCGGCCAGCCCGGAGATCGTGTCGTTGCCGGGGCCGCCGTTGATGGTGTCGTTGCCCGGCGTCGCCCGCAGGCCAGTGGCATCCGGGTCGTCGCCGACGAGCCGGTCCGCCCGGGGACCGCCGTTGAGGCGGTCGTCACCCGCACCGCCGATCACCGTTCCGGCGGCTTCCAGGTTCGGGGAGATGCTGACGCTGTCATCGGAGTCGTTGGCGTTGACCCGTATCGACGTGACGGGCAGCGGACACTCCGCCGTGTGCGTCCCCGTCGACTGACACGGGGCAACGGCGGACACGGTGTCCCCCGCGTCCGTCACCACGACAACGTTGCCCTGACGCCGGATGGTGATGTCATTCGCCACACCCTGGGCGGCCGTGACGCCAAGGGTGTCGCCCACCTCCTGCACGACCGTGGTGTCCGCCAGGCTTCCGCCGGGGGCCGCACCGGGCGCGGCGGAAGCGGCGGTCAGCGGAGCGCAGGTGAGTGCGCCGAGCGCCACCACCGTGGTGCAGATACCTCGTGTTCTCATCGGTGCCCGCCTTTCGTGTTGTCTCGCCGTGTACGGGTACTGGCGTGCTGCTCACTCACGCTGGTCAGGGGCATCCGCTGACGTTGTCGCCCAAGTCGGCGCGGCAGTCGTCCACGTCAGCGCCGCCTTCGACGTAGTCGTTGCCGCTGACGTTGTCCACGGTGTCGATGGTGTCCCGGCCGTTGCCGCCCTCGGCGTAGTCGTTGCCGGCGCCGGCGACGATGCGCTCGTTGCCGCTGCCGCCGTAGATCACGTCGTTGTCGGCACCGCCGTCCACGATGTCCGAGCCGCCGCGTCCCTCGATGGAGTCGTTGCCGGAGCCGCCGAAGATCCTGTCCGCCTCGGCTCCACCGGTCAGGGTGTCGTTTCCTGCGCCGCCGGAAAGGAAGTCGGATCCCTCGTCGCCTTCGAGGGTGTCGTTGGCGGATCCGCCGTAGAGGTTGTCGTTGCCGGCACCGCCGATGAGGGTGACGCCGAGGGCCGCCAGCGAGGAGGTGACGGTGTCGTCCTGGTCGCCGGCGTTGACCACGAGTTCGGTCGTGTCGGCGGCCCTGCAGGCGACTTCGGTCGTGCTGATGGCGGTGCAGTCGCCGGACGGTGCGACCGTGTCTCCTGTGTCTCTGATTCTGATGTTGCTGCCCGACTGCCAGACGCTGATCGTGTTGCCCCGGCCGACTCCGGCGGTGACCGTGATCGTGGTGCCGGTCTTGTTCACCAGCGTCGTGGCGAAAAGATGTGGCGTCGGTGCGTTGGCCGCGTGGGCCACGCCAGGGAGGCACAGAGTGAAACCGCACACCGTGGCCAGAAGTGCCCCGGTGCGATGGTGCGTTCTCTTCATGACCTGCTCCTGAAATTGGGCGTTGAATGTCGATCTCGCAACTGTGCGCAGTGCTTCCCGGCCGAAAATGTCGGTGTTCGCTCGAATGAGCGCTACCTTTTGCGGTCTCCCGACCGTGGCCGGGACCTGATAACCGGCTCCGGCGGAGTACCGGGGGAAAGGGTGTGGCCGCAAGCGCCGAACGTTCGGTGCGGCCCACCCCGGCGCGACACCCGTGTTTTTGCTGCATTCAGTAGCCTCAGCCCGCGCAGACTCCTCCCATACCGCCATGGCCGACGCCTGCTCGACCGGTGATCGGCGCTGGCGCTTGGGCACCCAGAGCATGTCGGGATGTGAAGCCGTGCTGAAGCCGAATTTGCGCCATTGCCGAACACAAGGGTCTCCGCGCGTGGATCGTCGCCCTGGCCGGGAATGGGATCACCTGGGGCATGCCCGCCGTTTGACTTGCATCTGCCCCGGAGGTGTCAATTAACGATTTATTCGTACCGCATTCAATGATCGCGGTACGGGTGATCCGCGCAGCCCGCGAGCTGGACCTGCCGACGGTGGCGCTGCGCTCCCGCGACGAGGCGGACGCGCTGCACGCCCGCATGGCCGACCAGGTCGTGGTGCTCGACGCGACCATCTACCTGGCCGGACTCCACCCGCTGATCCAAACGAAAGCCCCTAAGGGCTGTCCCGTAACTGCTGGTCACGGAACACCCCTTAGGCGAGGGTCAGGATCGCGAGCGCGCCGCCCACGTCGACGACCGCGCACCACTCCGACCAGGCCCTCGGGACGACCCTGCCTGACCGGTGGTGGAGGATGTCCCAGATCCCGTGGGCCAGCCAGCCCACGGCGACCATGCGCAGGCCCAGCTTCTCGTCGACGGCTAGGGCGAGCGCGGCCATGGCCGTGAAGCCAGCGAGGCCCGCGAGCTGAACGGCCAGGACGCGGGAGCCGCGCAGTTCGCCGCGGAACGCGCCGAAGAGTAGGTAGCACACAGGCATGACGGCGAGGAGACCGGCGAGCAGACCCACGGGCGGCACACCGTCCACGAAGGTCACGACCACCAGGGCGACTGCGGCGAGCGTGGGCCAGCGGTGCGGCAGTCGCCGCGGCCGGGTGCCCGCGGCGTCGTCGCGTACGGAGTCGGTCATCGGGGTCCTCTCACGATGCGTGCGGCTGTGCCCCCACGGTCCGGCCGGTACGGACCGCCGGGGTACGGGCTGCCGGAACGATGTCCGATCCCTTGGGGTACTCGTCCTTCCGGCATAGGGTCGCCGCATGGCGGAGCGGCTGATGGTGGTGGTCGGGTACGAGGCGGCCGAACTGCTGGATATCGCGTGTGTCACCACGCCCCTGGCCATGGCCAATGGGATCGGCGTGCCGGCCGTGCCGTACCGGGTGCGTGTGGTCGGGCCGGGAGGCGGTCCGCTCGTCTGCGGCACAGGGCTCACGCTGGGGAGCGATCAACCGCTTGAACGGCTCGTCGGCCCGCTGGACACCCTGATCGTGTCGGGCGGGGTGGGTTTCGAGCGGGCGGCGGCCGATCCGCGGCTCGTGGGGCACGTCCGGCGGCTCGCGAAGGAGAGCCGCCGGGTGGCGTCGGTGTGCACGGGGGCGGGGGTCCTGGCCGCCGCCGGGCTGCTCGACGGGCGGCGGGCGACCACGCACTGGCGATACGCACGCCGGCTTGCCGACCAGCACCCGGAGGTCACCATTGACTCCGCGCCGATCTACATCCGCGACGGGAACGTCTACACGGCGGCGGGGGTCACCAGCGCCCTGGACCTCACGCTCGCGTTCATCGAGGAGGACCATGGTCCCGAACTGGCGCGCCAAGTGGCCCGGGACCTGGTCGTCTATCTGCAACGGCCGGGCAACCAGGCGCAGATGAGCCTGTTCACGGCATCTCCGGCGCCGCGTGACGAACTGGTCAGGGGCCTCGTCGAGCACATCGCTGCGCACCCGAACGCCGATCTGAGCACGAAGGCGCTGGCCGCACGGGCAAGGGTGACGCCGCGTCATCTCGCCCGGCTGTTCGCGGACCATCTGGGGCAGGCGCCGGGTCGGTACGTCCGGCTTGCCCGGACGGAGGCTGCGGCGCAGCTGCTCGCCTCAACCGCGTTGCCGATGGCGGCCGTGGCGGCCCGCTGCGGATTCGGCAGCGCGGAGGCGCTGCGGCAGGCATTCTCCGGGCGGTACGGGATCCCGCCGTCGCGCTACCGGGCCGCTGTGCGGCAGGCGGGCTAAAGGTTGTCTCGTAACTGCTGGTCACGGGTGAGATGATCTCGCAGTGCCTGGTGTGATCACGGCGTCGGAGCCGTCCTGGATAGGCCCGTTCACTGGGCTGAGCCCCCGCCGCTTCGGCAAGCTGGTGACTGTGCTCCGGCGCGAGGGTGCGGACGCTGCCCGCAAGGGTCGGCCGTGGAGCCTTCCGCTGGAGGACCGGGCACTGCTGGTCGTGGCGTACTGGCGCACGAATCTGACGATGCGCCAGCTCGCCCCGTTGTTCCGGGTCTCCAAGTCGGCGGCTGACCGGATCATCGATCACCTCGGGCCCATGCTCGCTCTCCAGCCCCGAAAGCGGTTCGCCAAGGACACTGTGCTCATCGTGGACGGCACCCTGGTGCCGACCCGCGACCACACCATCGCCGCGCAGTCGAAAAACTACCGCTACTCCACCAACCACCAGGTTGTCATCGACGCCGACACCCGCCTGGTCGTCGTGGTGGGCCGGCCTCTCGCTGGCAACCGCAACGACTGCAAGGCGTGGGAGGGAATCCGGCGCCAAAGCCGCCGTCGGCAAGACCCTCACCATCGCCGACGGTGGCTACCCGGGCACCGGACTTGTCATCCCGCACCGCCGCGAGCGCGGCCAGACCGCACTCCCGGACTGGAAAGAGGACCACAACAAGTCACACAAGCAGATCCGGGCCCGCGTCGAGCACGTCTTCGCGCGCATGAAGACGTGGAAGATCCTCCGCGACTGCCACCTCAAGGGCGAGGGCGTCCACCACGCTATGCTCGGCATCGCCCGCATGCACAACCTCGCCGTCGCCGGATAGGCCAACGAGCCGCACCGTGGCAAGCCCTGCCCGAGGCAACTCGGAGATCATTTACGGGACAGCACTTAGGCCAGCACCCGCGCCACCGCGAACCCGTCATAGCCCTTCATGCCGACCGTCTGGATCGCCGTCCCGCTCAACCTCGGGTGCCTGCCGATCAGTTCGATGGCGGCGCGGGTGCCCACCACGTCCTCGGCCGTGCTCTCCGCGTCGGTCACCCGGCCGCCGCGGACGACGTTGTCGAGGACGATCAGGCTGCCCGTGCTGGTGAGCTTGAGGGCCCACTCCACGTAGTGCGGGTTGTTGACCTTGTCGGCGTCGATGAAGACCAGGTCGAAGGGCGGCGGGTTCTCGTCGGCCAGCCGGGGCAGCGACTCCAGGGCGGGGCCCACCCGTACCTCGACGAGCTTGTCGAGTCCGGCGCGGGCGATGTTGCGGACGGCGACCTCCGCGTGCCTGGGGTCGTACTCCAGGGAGACCAGCCGCCCGTCGGCGGGGAGGGCGCGGCCCAGCCAGATGGTGCTGTAGCCGCCGAGCGTGCCGATCTCGAGGATGTGGCGGGCGCCCTGCAGCTGTGCCAGGAGCTGCAGCAGCTTGCCCTGGTTGCCCGCGACGTTGATGTGCGGAAGCCCGGCGGCGTCGCTGTCGCGCAGGGCTGCCGCCAGGGCTTCGTCGTCCGGGGCGAGGTGAGCGGTGAAGTAGGCGTCGACCTCGTCCCAGACGTGCGACTCGCTCATGCACCTGAACCTTTCGTACGCATAGTTAGCTTCCCTAACTAGTGGCGCTGACGAAGATAGTTGGTGCACACGCGCGCTGTCAGTGGCTTTTCACCCGGCGTGTCCTCAGCGCTCGACGGAGGGTGCCGAGCCCGGCAGCGGGCGCCCCGCCGACTCCGCCATGCGCCACACCGCGAAACCGCCGATCACGGCCGCGGCCATCATGTAGTACGCGGGCATCATCATGTCCCCGGTCGCACCGATCAGGGCCGTGACCACCAGCGGCGTCGTACCGCCGAACAGGGACACGGAGACGTTGAAGCCGATGGAGAGCGAGCCGTAGCGGACCTTCGTCGGGAACAGCGCGGGCAGTGCCGAGGGCATCGCCGCCGTGAAGCAGACCAGCAGCAGGCCGAGGGCGCCCATGCCGAGCGCGACCGCGAGCAGGCTGCCCTCGCGGATCAGCAGCAGGGCCGGGACCGACAGCAGCAGGAAGCCCGCGCAGCCGGTGGCGATCACCGGGCGGCGGCCGACGCGGTCGGTCAGCGCGCCGACGAACGGCTGGGCGATCATCATCACGGCCATCACGCCGAGGACGACGAGCAGGCCGTGCGTCTCGTCGTAGTGCAGCTGACCGGTCAGATAGCTCGGCATGTACGACAGCAGCATGTAGTCGGTGACGTTGAAGACCAGCACCAGGCCGACGCAGAGCAGCAGCGCACGCCACTGGCCGGTGAGCATCTCGCGCAGCGGCGTCTTCGGGCGGTTGTTCTCGGCCTTCTCGGCCTCGGCCGCGAACGCCGGGGTCTCCTCCAGACGCAGCCGCAGGTAGAGGCCGATGATGCCCATCGGGCCCGCGATCAGGAACGGGATGCGCCAGCCCCAGGAGGTCAGGTCGTCGGCGGAGAGCAGGGCGGTCATCAGCGTGACCAGGCCCGCGCCGCCGATGTAGCCGGCGAGGGTACCGAACTCCAGCCAGCTGCCGAGGAAGCCGCGCCGCTTGTCGGGGGCGTACTCGGCGATGAACGTGGAGGCACCGGCGTACTCGCCGCCGGTGGAGAAGCCCTGCACCAGGCGAGCCGCGAGGAGCAGGATGGGCGCGCCTACGCCGATCGTCGCGTAGGACGGGATCAGGCCGATCGCGAAGGTGCCCGCGGCCATCATGATCATGGTGAGGGCGAGGACCTTCTGGCGGCCGGCACGGTCGCCGAGCGGGCCGAAGACCATGCCGCCGAGGGGACGGACCAGGAAGGCCGCGGCGAAGGCGCCGAACGTGGAGAGCAGCTGCGCGGTGGGGTTGCCCGAGGGGAAGAAGACCTTGCCCAGCGTGACCGCGATATAGCTGTAGACACCGAAGTCGAACCATTCCATCGCGTTGCCCAGCGCCGCCGCCTTCACGGCGCGCTTGACGAGCGCGGGGTCGGTGACGGTGGTGTCCGGGGCCGTGTTCGCGGCGCGGGCCTTCTCGACGGACGCGGGAGCGACGACTGAGGCAGTCGACAAAACTCGCTCGCCTACCTTTCAACGGGGACAGGGACGCGGTCCGCGCGGCGGCGCTGTCGTACGGGCCGAAAGGTGACGATAGGCGGATAAAGGCCGCTTACGGGCGGTACGCCTTTCGTTGCAGGATGCATCTAAACACCGGCTGTGCAGGCACGTATGCCCGCCTGGGAGCGGTTCCCTCGTGATCATGGTGTGATCCTTCTCGCTTCCACGAGAGGCGACCGCGGCCCCCGCGCATTATCGTCGTCGGGACAAATCCCTCATCCAGGACATGTTGGATGGGTGAAGCGGAGGCCGACTGGGCGTGGCGAACGCGGAGCGCAGCGGGCGGCCGACGGAAACCTCCGGGGCCACTGCCGTCGGCGGGACCCACCCGCGCCTGCGCGTGGCCTGCCTCGGGCTGTGGCTGATCGTCGCCGCCCTCGCCGCCCGGCAGGTGGCCGTCGTCCTCGGCAGCCCGCGCGGCGAGCGGCTGACGGACCTGGAGACCTGGGTCGGGCCGAACGGCGTACTGCACGTGAACGGCTCGCTCTACGACTCCACCCGCTTCACCGGCACGCCCTTCAACGGACTCGCCCTCAAACCCCTCACCCGTGCCGCCGAACAGGCCCTCGGCTGGGGCTGGACGTTCGGCACGCTGCTGCTGGTCGTCGCCCTGGGCCTGGTCGCCGCCCGAGCGCTGCCCCAGCCGGTCGGCCGCCGTACCGCCCTGCTGGCCGCTCCCGTCGCCATCGGCCTGCTCATGCTGTCCCTGCCGGTCCGCAACACCCTGTGGCTCGGCCAGACCAGCATCATCCCGGTCCTGCTCGTCCTTCTGGGCTGCTTCGCCGCCCACGGCCAGCGCACCAGCGGCCTGCTCATCGGGGTCGCCGCCGCGCTCCAGCCCACGCTGCTGCTCTTCACCCCGCTGCTGTGGTTCACCGGCCGCAGACGCGCCTCCCTCGCCAGCGGCGTCACCTTCGCCGCCTGCACCGCGCTCGCCTGGGCCGCGATGCCCCACGACTCCCACACCTACTGGGTGCACCACCTGGCCGGCGCCGGCCTCGGCGGCCGGGCCGACGACCTCGGCAACCAGTCCCTGCACGGCGCCCTGCTGCGGCTCGGCCTGAACGGCCCCCTCGAGGTCGCGGTCTTCCTGACGCTCGGCGCGGCCGTCGCCGTCCTGGCCCTGCGCCGCGCCGTGCGCTGCTTCGACGACGGCCAGCTGCTCCTCGCCGTCGCGATCACCGGCTGCGCCGCGATCGTCATCTCGCCCATCGCCTGGCAGCACCAACTGCTGTGGGTGCTGCTCGCGGTCGTCGGCCGGGCCGGCAAACGCGTCTCCGACCGCTACGTGTGGCCGGTCGCCGTGATCCTGGTCATGACCCTGCCGGCCAGGATGCTGCTGCCCGACATGGCGTCGCTGGACCCGCTGCGCGCCAACCTCGTCCTGCTGGCCGCCGTCGCCGCCGCCACGGCCGTGCCGTTCCTCTCCCGCACTTCGCCGTACTACCAGTCGCCCCTGCCGGCCGAGTACGCGCCGACCGCCCCGGCCCGGTTCCGGCACGTGCCCCTGCTGCCGTTCCTGCGCCGGGTGCTCACCCGCCCCAATCTCCTCCTTGAGCTCCTGCTCCTCCGGGTCACCTACGCCGCCTACTCCCAGGTCCGGCTCGCCGCCACCGGCGGCAGCAGCTCGGCCGGCCGGGCCGAGGCCGAGGAACACGGACAGCAGATCCTGGGCCTGGAACGCGCCCTGCACCTCGACGTCGAGCGCTGGGCCAACCACGCCGTCGTCAAGATCGACTGGCTGCGGAACCTCTCCGACTCGTACTACACGTCGATGCACTTCGTCGTCCCGCTGGCCGTCCTCGCCGTCCTGTACTGGCGCCGCCCGGCCGACTACCGCTGGGCACGCTCCGCCCTCGGCTTCGCCACCCTGCTCGCCCTGGTCGGCTTCTGGCTCTACCCGCTGGCCCCGCCACGCCTGATGCCGGGGCTCGGCTACATCGACACCGTCCACGGCGTCCAGGACTTCTCCCAGCCCGACTACGGCACCCTCACGGCCCTGACCAACCAGTACGCGGCCATGCCGTCACTGCACTTCGGCTGGGCGCTGTGGTGCGGCGTCGTGATCGCCGTCCTGGCGCGCTGGTGGTGGATGAAGGTGCTGGGGCTGCTGCATCCGCTGTTCACCCTCTGCGCGGTCGTGGTGACCGGCAACCACTGGGTGCTGGACGCGGCGGGCGGGGCCGCCGTCGTCGGGGTGGGCCTCGGGCTCGGGTACGTGCTGACGGGGCCGCGGCCGGTGGTCGCGCGGCAGGCCGTGACAGCGGCGGTGCGCGACGAGGCCAGGAGTTCCGTCAGGCCGGGGGGCGACGCCGGTCGAGGCTCAGGGTGATCCCCGGCCCCGGGTGACGATCAGCCCACACCCGCAGCGGGACGGTGAACGACAGAGCATTCATCGTTGAGCGGCGATCGGCTTCCTCGGCGTACCGGGCCTTGAGAAGAGCGGCCGGCGGGCGGCGGTGCCAGGGGCAGGCAGCCCCCCGCGGCGGCCGTCGGGGGCCGCCGCGGGGGGCTGCCGTTGTCCGGGCGGGTGCGGTCGCTCCGGCGGTGCCGGCGTCGCGCCGCTCCCACCGGTCGGTGTCCGCATCACTCGGCGCGGAGCTAGCCCAGGCCGCTGATCGTCTGCGTCTTCAGCGCGAGGTTCTTGTCCTCGGCGCTGCCCCAGGCGTAGACGATGGTGCTGGTGCCCTCGGTGAGGTTGAGGTCGGCGGGGCCGATGGCCACGGTCTCGGTGCCGGCCAGGACGACGTCGGTGTTCACCGTGCCGGCGTCCACGACGAGCGACTCCTGGTTCGGGTTGGTCAGTCCCTTGATGATCGGCTCGCCGCCCGCGCGAACGTCCACGGCGGGTGCCGCGGCCACGTGGCGGACGGTCAGCCGCGACTGACCGGCCGGCACCTTGGAGGTGTCGTTGACGAACGCGGTGAGCGTGGGGTCGCCCTGCGTGTTGAGGTGGGCCGCGATCGTGGCGTTCGCCCCGGCCGGGACCTCGACGCTCTTCTGGATGGCGGGATCGCCGTCGGGGCCCTCGCCGTCGGGGAAGACCTCGATGTTGTAGGTGCCCGGGTCCAGGGACTGCGGCTCGGTCACGCTGCCGGGCTTGAAGTCGGGAACCAGCTGGTTCCCGTTGGCGTACACGTCGACGGTGAGGCCCGGAACACCGTGGAAGACGGACACCTTGGCGGCTTCCTGAGCCTTACCCTCCGCGGCGGCGGGGACGGCCATGGCGAGGGGCAATACGCATGCACTGGCGATGGCGGTGGCGATCTTCCTGCCGCGCGAGTTCATCATCGGAACTCCCTTCGTGGGGGAACCCCGTCACATGTGGGGCCCGGCTTCCGGATGGGCGGACTCTCGGATGCACCACGCGACGAGTTCCCCGGCCGATGCCCTGCCGGTCTCTCACCGGCGTCCGGCGTCCGTCGTGCTGTCACGCACTGACGCGGTGATGTCACGGTGTGCTGTCGGTGACGGCGGGTCGGCCCGGGCGGGCCCCTGAACCGGACCCAGCACTTCGATCTCCGCCGCCGGGAGGCGGCACCGGCGGTTTTCATGGAGCGGTCTGCCCTCGTGACTGCACATCCAGTATGGGAGGGCGTGTGGTAGCACGCCACTTGTGGCTGAGTAGCTGTCGCAAGAAGCAAACGAACTGACGGATCGTGCCCTGCAGCATCCGTCCCATGCGGGCCGGAATCGGTCCCGCCGCTTCGAGTGGACGAATGTGGGCACCGTGACCCAATACCGAGCAGTCGTAGGGGGGAATTGTCCATTCCGTTACTGATCTCCATGGTCACACTGACCGAAATGCTCTGACGTGGGCTCAACTGGGGTATCCGGTGCATCGAGTGGTCGCTTTTCGGTCAGGTTCAGACCTGTCGAGATCGGGATGGAGAGCGCTTACCAGTGCTGGAGTCCAGAACTGCCAGGAGCAAGTTGTCTGAGAGGTGGCGAGTGCTTCACGAGACTGCTATGGGCAACGCTTCACTCCATGCACACTTACCGCGTCCTGCACGTTCCGCCGCTGCCCACGCCTTGTGAAGGACTTCCACGCGATGAGTGAACCTGGCAGAGCCCTGCCCGTACAGCGCGCCGGCCGGCTCCTGTGCTGGAGCCTCGCCACCGGTATGGTCACCGCCGCCGCCGACCTGGTCCTCGACCCGCAGACGGCCTGGTGGCGCTCGCTCTGGCTCCTGCCCTGGTACCTCACCGGCCTGTCCGTCCTGGCCTGGGCGGTCCTGCGTGCCCGTCAGAAGGCCGCCCAGCGACCCGACGAGGACGACGTCTCTCCCGAGCGGTGGGAACGAGCCGCCTGACCGGCAGGGTGGCTTCCCGCGTGAACGCACTCGAACCACACCGTCTTTCCGCCCTCCGGCCACGGGGACACGCCCCACTTGTCGACCATCGCGTCGAGCAGGAGGAGCCCACGCCCGTTCTCGGACTCCTCGTCCAGTGAGGCCGGCGTGCAGGGCAGTCGATCGCTGCCGTCCGACACCTCCACCCGCACCCCGGCCGGCTGTCGCAGCAACAGCAGCGCGCAACGCCGGTCCGGGACGTGCCGTACGACGTTCGCGAGCAGTTCGGTCACGCCCAGCTCCACGACGTCGGACAGCTCGGGCATGCCCCACTCGCGCAGGAACGAGCGGGCGATACGGCGGATGTGCCGGGGGGCGTGCGAGCCGACGGTGAGGCGCATCGAGTACTGGGCGGGAATGTAGTCGTTCACGGGACGAGCCTGACGTGCGGTCACTACTCTCGGCTACAGAACGAATACAACCCGTCCCGTGGTGGACGGAGTTGCATGAGAGGGGCTCCGCGTGACCAACATCAACGCCCTTGACCCGGGTGCTTCCCCGCTCGACTACTACGGCTTCGAGCTACGGAGGCACAGGGAGGCGGCGGGACTGACCCTGAAGCAGCTCGGGGGAGTCCTCAACTACACGGGCTCGCTGGTCGGGCAGATCGAGACAGCCCGGAAGGTGCCGACGCCAGAGTTCAGCGAACGCGCGGATGCGGCGCTGGGCACGGACGGGATGTTCTCCCGGCTGGTCGATCTCGTGCTGCGGAGTCGGCTCCCGGCCTGGTTCCAGCAGGTGGCCGAACTGGAGACGCGGGCCACGGAGATCTGCTCCTTCCAGACGCATATGGTCCTCGGTCTGCTGCAGACCCAGGGATACGCGAGGGCTGTGCTCGGCGCGTTGGACAAGACCGACCTTGAAGACCGTACGGCGGTACGTCTCGCGCGCCAGCGCGTATTCGACAAGGCGGAGCCGCCGGTTTTCTGGGCGGTCCTGAGTGAGGCCGCACTGCACCTGGAGATCGGCGACGCGGGGGTCATGCGGGGGCAACTCGCCCACCTGTTGTCTTTCGAGGGTAACCCTCGGATCAACGTGCAGGTGCTGCCGCTGTCGGCTGGGGCCCACGCGGGGCTGACAGGCTCATTCGACCTCTACCACTTTGCGAGCGATCCGACCATCGTCTACACGGAGAGCTATGGCAGCGGGCATCCGACAGCCAATCCGGACACCGTCAAGGACTGTTCGCTCCGTTACGATCATCTCCGGGCTGCCGCGCTCTCCCTCAGGGACTCGGCGAAGCTCATCCGGCGCGTGATGGAGGAACGCTATGGAGATCCAGTGGCGTAAGTCGTCGTACAGCAGCGACCAGGGCGGTCAGTGCATAGAGGTCGCCAATACACCCGCCACCGTCGCGATACGCGACTCCAAGAACCCGACGGGCCCGATGCTCACCCTCGAGCCCGCCACGTTCACCGCCTTCATCAACTGGACGACGGCTACAACCGCTGAATGATCGTGCCGGTGGCCAAACCGCCCCCCGCGCACATCGTGATCAGCGCGAACTCCTTGTCCGCGCGCTCCAGTTCATGAAGCGCCGTCGTGATGAGCCGGGCCCCGGTCGCTCCGACCGGGTGCCCGAGCGCGATCGCGCCGCCGTTGACGTTCACCTTCTCCAGGTCCTGCTCGAAGACCCGCGCCCAGCTCAGCACCACGGACGCGAACGCTTCGTTGATCTCCACGAGGTCGATGTCCTTCAGGGACATCCCGGCCTTGCCCAGCACGGCCTTCGTCGCGTCGATCGGGCCGTCGAGGTGGAAGTGCGGGTCGGAACCCACCAATGCCTGGGCCACGATCCGGGCCCGGGGCTTCAGTTTCAGTGCCCTGGTCATCCTCTTCGACGCCCACAGGATCGCCGCCGCCCCGTCGGAGATCTGCGACGAGTTGCCCGCCGTGTGAACCGCCCTCGGCATGATCGGCTTCAAGGACGCCAACGCCTCCGCCGTCGTGTCCCGCAGGCCCTCGTCCTTGTCCACCAGCCGCCACATGCCCTGCCCGGCGTGCTGCTCCTCCTCGGTCGTCGGGACCTGGACGGCGAACGTCTCTCGTTTGAAGCGCTCCTCCGCCCAGGCGTGGGCGGCCCGTTCCTGCGAGGCGAGCCCGAGGGCGTCCACATCCTCGCGCGTCAGGCCCCGGTGCCGGGCGATACGCTCGGCCGCCTCGAACTGGTTCGGCAGGTCCACGTTCCACTCGTCGGGGAACGGCTTGCCCGGCCCGTGCTTGGAACCCGACCCCAGCGGCACCCGAGACATCGACTCCACGCCGCACGATATGCCGACGTCGATCACGCCCGTGGCGACCATGTTGGCCAGCATGTGGGAGGCCTGCTGCGAGGATCCGCACTGCGCGTCGACGGTCGTCGCGGCCGTCTCGTACGGGAGCCCCATCGTGAGCCAGGCCGTGCGCGCGGGGTTCATGGACTGCTCGCCGGCGTGTGTGACCGTGCCGCCGACGATCTGCTCGACACAGTCGGCCGGGATGCCGGTGCGGCCCAGCAGCTCGCGGTACGTCTCGCCCAGGAGGTAGGCGGGATGGAGATTGGCGAGCGCGCCGCCGCGCTTGCCGATGGGGGTGCGTACGGCTTCGACGATCACGGGTTCGGCAGCCATGGGTGCGGGTCCTCTCCGGGAGGCTACGCGGAACTAGTACACGTTCTAGTTCTGTCAGCAGTGTGCTGAGGGCTGCTTGTCGACCGCAAGGGTCGTGCGGGCAATTGGGGGCTTCATGCCCCTTGCTACTTGTAGAACCCGTTACTACCGTCACCGCAACTCCGCACAGCTGATGGGCCGTCAGACTCAGAGTCGGTACGAGTGGTGGGAGCCGCCCATGCCCTGTCCCGCGCTGCCCGACGGGTTCGACTTCACCGACCCGGATCTGCTGCACCGCCGCGTGCCCCTGCCGGAGTTCGCCGAGCTGCGCCGGGTGGAGCCGGTCTGCTGGGTGCCGCAGCCGGCCGGTCTCGCCGGTTTCCAGGACGAGGGGTACTGGGCGGTCACCCGGCACTCCGACGTCAAATACGTCTCCACGCACCCGGAGTTGTTCTCGTCGTACCTCAACACGGCGATCATCCGCTTCAACGAGCACATCGAGCGCGACTCCATCGACGCCCAGCGATTCATCCTGCTCAACATGGACCCGCCGGAGCACACGCGGGTGCGGCAGATCGTGCAGCGCGGGTTCACGCCCCGGGCGATCCGGGCGTTGGAGGAGCGGCTGCGGGCGCGGGCCCACGCCATCGTCGAGAGCGCCCGGGCGCACACCGGTCCGTTCGACTTCGTCACCCAGGTCGCCTGTGAGCTGCCGCTCCAGGCGATCGCCGAGCTGATCGGCGTCCCGCAGGAGGACCGGGACAAGATCTTCGAGTGGTCCAACAAGATGATCGCGTACGACGATCCCGAGTACGCCATCACCGAGGAGGTCGGCGCCGAGTCGGCCACCGAGATCATCGCCTACGCGATGAACATGGCGGCCGACCGCAAGCAGTGCCCGGCCCACGACATCGTCACGCGGCTCGTGGCGGCGGAGGACGAGGGCAACCTCAGCTCCGACGAGTTCGGCTTCTTCGTGCTGATGCTGGCCGTCGCGGGCAACGAGACCACCCGCAACGCCATCACCCACGGCATGCACGCCTTCCTCACCCACCCCGGGCAGTGGGAGCTGTACAAGAGGGAACGCCCGGCGACGGCTGCCGAGGAGATCGTCCGCTGGGCCACCCCGGTCGCCGCCTTCCAGCGCACCGCCACCCAGGACACCGAGCTCGGCGGCAAGCGGATCCGCAAGGGCGACCGGGTGGGGTTGTTCTACGCCTCCGCCAACCACGACCCGGAGGTCTTCGACGAGCCGGACACCTTCGACATCACCCGCGATCCCAACCCGCATCTGGGTTTCGGAGGGGGCGGCCCGCACTACTGCCTGGGCAAGTCCCTCGCCGTCCTGGAGATCGACCTCATCTTCAACGCCATCGCCGACGCCATGCCGGGGCTGACGATGGTCGAGGACCCACGGCGGTTGCGTTCGGCGTGGATCAACGGCGTGAAGGAACTCCGGGTGCGGACGGGCTGACGTACCGGGCGGGCATGGCTCAGGCGACGGCCCCGGGGATCGAGGGGCCGTCGCCTGGCCGTCCAGACAAACAGGGCTCGAGCCGCGCCCGCAAAGGCCGCTCTTACTAGGCTCGGCCGCAGGTCGGAGGCGGGTCCGCCCATGTGACCTGGGTCTTGTGTCTACGGCCTCGCTTCGTACGTGACGTGGGTCATGTGGGCGGCTTCACGTCGCGGGCGTCTCGAACGTGACCGGCGTCTCGAAGGCCGCCCGGCGTGTGGCGCGGCGCAGCGCGCGGAGCACCGCCGGGCCGAGGGCGAGCGTCAGCACGACCGTGACGACGGCCCGGCCCAGGTCCCAGCCGATCGAAGTGGCCAGGCAGTACGCGAGGAAGCGGGCCAGGTTCGTGGCGAGCGCCGCCTGCGGATCGAAGGCGACGTTCGAGGCGAGGGCGCTCATGAAGGGCCAGCCCGCCAGGTTCATCACCGTGCCGTAGGCGAAGGCGGCGAGAAAGCCGTACACCGCGAGCATCACGAGTTCCGCACGGCCGCGCAGCCGGTCCGGGCCGGGCAGCAGACCCGCGCCCATCGCGAACCAGCCCATCGCCAGCATCTGGAACGGCATCCAGGGGCCGACCCCGCCCGTGAGCAGCGCGGACGCGAACATGGTCACCGAGCCGAGGACGAACCCGAAGCCCGGCCCGAGGACCCTGCCGCTCAGCACCATCAGGAAGAACATCGGCTCGATACCGGCGGTACCGGCGCCGATCGGCCGCAGGGCGGCCCCCGTGGCGGCCAGCACGCCCAGCATCGCGACCGCCTTCGGGCCGAGACCGGACTCGGAGATCGCCGCGGCCACCACCGCCACGAGAAGCACCAGCAAGCCCGCGAAGAGCCAGGGTGCGTCCTGCGCGTGGGCGCTGAGCCGCGAGGTGGGCGGGGTCAGGAACGGCCAGCCGAAGCCGACGACGCCCACGGCGCTGACGAGGACCAGGGCGGCGAGCGAGCGGGGGCCGAGGCGGACGGCTCGTGCCTGCCTCTGGATGCTCACGATCCGGCCCCGGTGTGGAGGGCCGCGCGGACCTGGGAGACCGTGAGCCACTGCTGCGGGGCCAGGATCTTGGTGACCTGCGGGGCGAAGGAGGGGGAGGAGACGACTACGTCGGCCGTCGGCCCGTCGGCGATCACCTCGCCCTCCGCGAGCAGCACCACGCGGTGGGCGATCTCCGCGGCCAGTTCCACGTCGTGCGTGGCCAGCACGATGGCGTGCCCCTCGTCGGCCAGCCCGCGCAGCACGTCGACCAGGCGGGCCTTCGCCGCGTAGTCCAGGCCACGGGTCGGTTCGTCCAGCAGGAGCAGCGGGGGCCGGGCGGTCAGGACGACGGCCAGGGCGAGGGCGAGCCGCTGACCCTCCGAGAGGTCCCGGGGGTGGGTGTCGTCGGTGACGCCGGGGAGCAGCTCGGAGACCAGGGCACGGCAGGTGCCGGGGTCCGCGCCCGCGTCCTCGTCGGCCGCCGCGCACTCGGCGGCGACGGTGTCGGCGTAGAGCAGGTCGCGTGGTTCCTGGGGGACCAGGCCGACCTTGCGGACGAGTTCCTGCGGGGCGGTGCGGTGGGGGGTGGCTTCGCCGAGCCGGATGGTTCCGGAGCTGGGCGTGACCACGCCGACCAGGGAGTTGAGCAGGGTGGATTTTCCGGCGCCGTTGCGGCCCATCAGGGCGATGGTCTCGCCGGGGGTGATGGTGAGGTCGATGTGACGCAGGGCGGTGATGTGGGCGCGGGTGACGGAGAGGGCTTGTACTTCGGCGATGTGGGGGGAGGGGGTGGTGGGGGTGGTTCGTGTGCGCCGGAACCAAGGGCGGCGGGGGGTGGTGGCGCCTGATGGGCCGGGGGGTGCGGATGGCTGGCGGCTGCGGGTGGTGTGTGGCTGGTCGCGCCCACGCGGCGGCAGCCGCACATCGATCACGGCCCCGCGCCCCTTGAGGGCGTCGCCGTTCTGCGACTTGAGCTGTTGCCGCAGGTCCGCCGCCCTTCGCCGCGCGTCGCGGACCGTCATGGGCAGCGGGGACCAGTTCGCCAGGCGGCCCAGGGCCACCACCGGCGGGTACACCGGGGACACGGCCATCACCTCGGCGGGGGTGCCCAGCACCGGGGGCTCGCCCGGACCGGGCAGGAGGACGACCTGGTCGGCGTACTGGATGACCCGTTCCAGGCGGTGTTCGGCCATGAGGACCGTGGTGCCGAGGTCGTGCACGAGCCGCTGCAGGACCGCCAGGACCTCCTCGGCGGCGGCCGGGTCGAGGGCGGAGGTCGGCTCGTCCAGGACGATGACGCTCGGGTGCGGCGTGAGGACCGAGCCGATCGCGACGCGCTGCTGCTGGCCGCCGGAGAGCGTGGCGATCGGGCGGCCCCGCAGGTCGGCGAGGCCGAGCAGGTCCAGGGTCTCCTCGACGCGGCGGCGCATCACGTCCGGGGCGAGGCCCAGCGACTCCATGCCGTAGGCGAGTTCGTCCTCGACGGTGTCGGTGACGAAGTGGGAGAGGGGATCCTGGCCGACGGTCCCGACGACGTCGGCGAGTTCTCGGGGATTGTGCGTACGGGTGTCGCGTCCGGCGACCGTGACCCGGCCGCGCAGGGTGCCGCCGGTGAAGTGCGGCACGAGCCCGCTGACCGCGCCCAGGACGGTGGACTTGCCGACGCCGGACGGGCCGGCCAGGAGGACGAGTTCGCCCTCCGGGACCTCGAAGTCGATGCCCCGGACGGTGGGTTCGGCGGCACCGTCGTAGGTCACGGAGACATCCTCGAAGCGGATCACGACGGCTCCTTGGGGTCGGGGGTGACGAACGCGGGCAGCAGCCCGAGGAGAATCGCCGCCGCGGGCCAGACGGGGAACGTGGGCGCCACGAGGGGCACCACGCCGGGGTGCAGGGCCGCGGGATCGCGGGCGGCGGCGAGCGTGAGGAGCGCGGCGACCGCCACGCCGGAGGCGACGACCAGCCAGGCGCGCACGTCCCAGCGGTCCGGGCGGTATCGGGTGCGCGGGGATCGCCGGCCGCCGAGCCTGAGTCCCGCGAGGGCGGCGGCGAGGCCGAGGAGGAGCACCGGGGCGCCGTAGGTCTCACCTTCGGCGGTGAGCAGACCGTACGTTCCGGCGCAGACGCCGAGCAGGCCGCCGAGGGTGAGGGCGGCGGTGGTACGGCGTACGGCGGTGGGGACCTGTGCGGTACGGCCGTAGCCACGGGCGTCCATCGCCGCGGCGAGGGAGACGGAGCGCTCCAGGGCGCCCTCAAGGACCGGCAGGCCCACCTGGAGCAGGCCCCGGATGCCGTTGTCCGGGCGGCCGCGCAGGCGGCGGGCGGCGCGCAGCCGCTGGACGTCGGCGATGAGGTGGGGCGCGAAGGTGAGGGCCACGACGACCGCCACGCCCATCTCGTACAGGGCGCCCGGGAGGGACTTGAGGAGGCGGGAGGGGCTGGCGAGGGCGTTCGCGGCGCCGACGCAGATGAGGAGGGTGGCCAGTTTCAGGCCGTCGTAGAGGGCGAAGGTGAGGGCCTCCGCGGTGACCTCGCCGCCGAGACGGATGCCCTGGGCCCAGGCGGGGAGGGGGACTTCGGGGAGGGTGAGGAGGGTGTGCGTGCCGGGGATGGGGGAGCCGAGGAGCGTCGCGAAGAGGAGCCGGATGAGGAGGACGGCGAGGGCGAGTTTGACGAAGGCGCCGTAGGAGCGGGACCAGGGGGTGTTGGGGCGGCGGGTGGCCACGACGTAGGCGGAGACGGTGATGAGGAGGGTGAGGAGGAGGGGGTTGGTGGTGCGGGTGGCCGCGGTGCCGAGGGAGAGGGACCAGAGCCACCAGGCGCCGGGGTGCGCTGCGGGGTGCCGCCTGCGCCCACCCTCCCCCAAGCTCTCGGCTTCGCTCGAGCAGGGGGGACCCCCATCGCCCCAGCGGCACGACTGCCCGCAGGCTGGGGCGGGGTGCTACGCACGTCGGCGTACCTGCCAGATTGCGGCCGTGCCCAGCAGCACGATCACCGCGAGGCCCGCCAACAGGCCCAGGGACGGGCCGTTGTCCGGCTTGGTCTGCTTCTTGGTGGGGGGTTGTTTCTGTGACACCTGTTCTCCGCAGCCCTTCTCCGGGTAGGCGGCGATCGCGCACAGCAGGGCGTTCGTGTCGTAGCGGAGGGGTTTGGCCACTGTCGCGAGGGCATCGGCTGTTGTCGCGTCGGGGGAGACCCGGGCGCAGGCCGTGCGGGTGGCGGGTGGGGTTTCGCCGGACGGGGCGTCCGCCTTCGTGCCGAAGTCGATGAGGAGAGCCACGCGTTTCTTGCCGTCCCGCGCGGGCGTCTTCGCGCAGATCGTGTCGAAGTCGGAGTCGCCGCGCGGTCGGGCCGCGTTCGCCGAGTCCTCGCTCACCGCGAAACGGAGGCCCTGGACGGCGCCGTCCGAGGGGCGGGACGTGGACGGGCCCTGGGTCGCGTAGACCCAGTGGTCGCCGTCGCGTTCCCAGAACACCCAGTACCGGTAGCCCGCGGCCTGGGCCTGGCCCGCGCCCGCGCACAGCACGAGCGCGGCCAGGAGGAGGAGAACGGCCCGGCGGATCACGGCTGCTGCTTCCTGCGGCCGTTGCTGAAGAGGAAGCCGATGCCGATACCGGCGATGAGGCAGACGCCGACGTACCACCAGACGCCGAAGAAGTCCGAGCCCGAGTCGCTCTTCTTCTCTTCCGCCGCTGCCGTCTTCTCGGCTGACTGCGGGGCCGGCCCTGTCGCGTTCAGCTGCTTCACCAGGTCCGTGCCGCCGAAGTCACGCGGGTTCGTGCCCGTCGCGTGGGCGGCGAGGATCAACTGGGCGTAGGCGGCCGGACCGCTCTGGGCCGCCCAGGTCGCCGCGTTCTTCTCCAGCCAGCGCAGGGACTTCTCCGCCTGCGCGGTGTCGCCCCGCGCGGCGAGCGCCACCACCGCGTCGGCCGTGTTGCCGTAGTCGGGCTGGGGCTTCGAACCGGCGAGGGCGGATGTGAGGTGGCCGTCGTCCTTGGTCAGGGTCTTCGTGAGGTAGTCGGCTCCGTTGGCCGCGGCCCGTTCCGGCGTGCCCGGCTTCTCGCAGGTCTCGCCCTTGGCCGCCGCGCCGGGCTTCACCACCATGCCCTTGCCGAGCGCGCCCAGCACACCCGCCGCTGTCGCGTCCGCGTTGGCGGCCAGTTCGCCCTTCTTGTCCGGCTGGAAGGCGAACGCGCCCGCGCCGTCACCGTCACAGCCGAGGGCCAGCTTCAGCAGTGCGTCGTAGGGCGACTTGCCGCCCTTCTCGACCTGCTCCGGCTTCTCGCCCACGGCGGCGAGCGCGCCGATGACGACGGACGTCGAGTTCGTGTCGCTGGCGCCGCCGGGCGCGTAGCCCCAGCCGCCGTCCTTGTTCTGGACCGACTTCAGCCAGCTGACGGCCTTGTCGGTGACGGCGTCGTGCCCGCCGAGCGCGGCGAGGGCCTGGACGGCGGCGGACGTCGCGTTGGTGTCCAGCATGGTCCTGGCGTCGCACGCGGTGGTGGGGTCGGGCCGGTACGAGGCGAAGGAACCGTCGGCGCACTGCTGCCGGACGAGCCACTCCACGGACTTCGCCGCGGGCTTCACTCCCACGGTGTCCTGCGCCAGCAGGGCGAGCGACTGGCGCCAGACGCCGTCGAACTTGGGGTCCTTGTCGCCGTAGAGGGCGGACGGGAACGCCTGGGACGGGGAAGGGGACGGGGCGGCGGCGGCCGGGGTGGCGGCGCCGAGCATGGCGACGGCGGCCAGGACCGTGGCGCTGCGGCGGACGTTCATGATCGGCGGGTGCCTCTCCCTGTGGGGGAGCCGGGCAGCACGGGACACCCCGGCGGCTCGGCTCCGTATACCTCGACGGTGCCGTGCACCGGCGGGCTGCCGGGCACGTGAGCCGGTCACGAGCCGTACGGGGCGATCCGGCTCACCGCCTGGGCGGCTTACGGTTGCGGGTCAGCGCCGGAATTGCACCGGCTTCCCCCCGTACGGGTGATGACGACCGCCCCACTGTACCCGCACGTAACGAACCGGCCGAGAGTAGCTTCGGGGCATGCTCACCACACCGCCGGGGAGACTGCTGGGCTCGGGCCGCCGTGCCGACGTGTACGAGATCGACGAGGCGTGGGTGCTGCGCCATGAGCGGGAGGGCGGGGGTGACGCGGCGGCCGAGGGGGCGGTCATGCGGCACGTGCACGCGCACGGCTATCCGGTGCCCCGGGTCCGCCCGTCCGACTCGCGCACCGGCCTGGTGCTGGATCCGCGCTCCGACCTGGTGATGGAACGGCTCTCCGGCCCGACCATGCTCCAGGCCTGCCTGGCGGGCACGCTGGACGTGACGGAGGCGGGCTCGATCCTCGCCAGGCTGCTGCGCCGCCTGCACGCCCTCCCCGCCCTGCACTCCACCGACCCGGCGGTTTGTGTACTGCACCTGGACCTGCATCCGGAGAACGTGATCATGACGCCCGGCGGTCCCCGCGTCATCGACTGGTCGGACACGCGGGAGGGCGACCCGGCCCTGGACCGGGCGGCGTCCGCGGTGATCCTCGCCCAGGCCGCCGTCGCCGGTGACGGCCTCTCCGTCCCCGCCCGGGCGATGCTGACCGCCCTCCTCGCCGAAGCGTCCCCCCTCACCCGGCCCGCCCTGACTCAGGCCCTGCGCCGTCGGGCCGCCAATCCGACCATGAGCCCGACGGAAGAAGAACTGCTGGGCGCGGCCGAGGAGTTGATCCTGTCTCTCGGACAAACAAGCTAACGTGGGCCTCCACGACCACACGCAGGAGCGTCCATGACTGATCAGGTGGAGAACCCCGAGCAGGAGCCGCTGCCCAAGATCGACACCTCGGTTCCGCACTCGGCCCGGATCTGGAACTACTGGCTGGGCGGGAAGGACAACTACGAAGTCGACCGTGTGGCCGGCGACGCGTTCCGCGAGATCTTCCCGGGTATCGAGACCGGAGCCCGCGCCGCCCGCTACTTCCTCGCCCGCGCCGTCCGCCACCTGGCCGCCGAAGAGGGCATCCGCCAGTTCCTGGACATCGGCACGGGGCTGCCCAACGTCGACAACACCCACCAGATCGCGCAGCGGGTGGCCCCGGAGAGCCGGATCGTCTACGTCGACAACGACCCGCTGGTCCTGGCCCACGCCCGCGCGCTGCTCACCAGCACCCCGGAGGGCGTCACCAACTACGTCGACGCCGACCTGCGCGACCCGAGCGCCATCATCCGCGAAGCCGGGAAGACGCTGGACTTCGAGAAGCCCGTCGCCCTCATGCTGATGGGCATCCTCGGTCACATCGAGGACCATGACGAGGCGCGCTCGATCGTGCGGCGGCTCGTGGACGCCCTGCCCTCCGGCAGCTACCTGGTGCAGTACGACTCCACCGACACCAGCGAGGAGTACGTCCGGGCCATCCAGCAGTACAACGACGGCGGTTCGATCCCCTACATCCTCCGCAGCCCCGAGCAGATCGCCCGCTACTTCGACGGTCTGGAGCTGCTGGAGCCGGGTGTCACGTCGTGCTCGCGCTGGCGTCCCGACGCCGAGGCGCTGGGCCTGCCGGCGGAGGTGCACCAGTACGGAGGCGTCGCCCTCAAGCGCTGAGCGCCAAACACCGGCCCAGGAGTTCGGGATCGCCTGCGCGCGAGGTATCGGTCTTGATAGGCCGTCAGTCATGGCGTGAGGCGATCCCGCTTCCGGATCTGGGCGACGCGGGGCCTTCTCCAGGACTTGACCCAGACAGCCTCACGGACGCCATCGGCAGCGTGGTCGCCCTGGCGGACGCGGACGGCGACAAGGTCAACACCTACACCTACAGCCCGCGCGGAGTGCGCATCCTGGCCCAGTCCTCCGAACCGGTCGCCCAGCCCTACCGATTCGCCGGCGGCTATCAGGACCCCACCGGCCTGTACCACTTCCAGGCCCGCTACTACGACGCCAACATCGGCCGCTTCACCCAGCCCGACCCCTCCGGCCAGGAGAAGAACCCCTACCTCTACGCCGAAGGCGACCCCGTCAACCGCATCGACCCCTCCGGGCAGCTAGGTTTCGGTGCGGTCGTCGACGGCCTTTACGGACTGAAGCATCTAGGCGAAATCTGGCAGAACCGGAAAGATCCCAAAGCTTTGATTTCTCAGGCTGTGGGGATTGCTGCAGGGGCTGGATTCGGTGGGGTCTGCGGTGCCGGCACCGCCACCATGGCCACCGCCGCCGGGATGCCGTACCTCATTCCTCTGACGACGGCGGGCTGTGCAATCGCAGCTACACCGTCAGCAACGTAACGACGGGTGCGATGCGAGAAACTCCGTCTTGAGGGGATGCGGCATGAAGGATCAGGGACTGTCGCGCTGTGGCTTGCTGTCGTCGGGGCCCTGTGGTGCACCGGAATCGGTGCTGCGATGCATTTCCGCAAGCGGCGCTGACATGAGTGCCACATTGACGCCCCCGGCCATATAGCCCGGGGGCGTCAATGTGCGGCACTGGCACGGCGGCCCGCTCAGGTCTCCTGAAGGATGCGGTGCAGGACGGTCGGGGTCTCGTCCGGTGACTCGGCCTCGACCACCAGCCGGTTCATGGCGTCCCAGTAGCGCTCGATGTCGGCGGGCCGGTCGGGATACAGGGCGGTGGTGAGCTGTTCGAGGTAGACCACGTCGGGCAGTTCGCCGCCGGGCAGGCGCAGGATGGTGACCGGGCCGCTCTCCGCCGCGCTGCCGCCGGAGTGGAACGGCAGGATCTGGACCGTGACCTGGGGGAGGCGGCAGATGTCGATGAGATGTCTGAGCTGGGCGCGCATCACTTCGGGGCCGCCCACCGGGCGACGCAGCGCCGCCTCGTCGATCACGGCCCACAGCCGCGTCGCCGGTCTCCGGTGCAGGATCCGCTGCCGGGTCATCCGCAGCGCGACCCGGCGGTCGATCTCGCCCGCATCGGCGTCCGGATGGGCGAGCCGGACGGCGGCACGCGCGTAGTCGGCGGTCTGCAGCAGTCCGGGAACGCGCTGCACCCGGAAGCAGCGGATGACGCTCGCCGCCTGCTCCGCCCCGAGGTAGGCCTGCATCCAGACGGGCACCACGTCGCTGTAGTACTGCCACCAGGCGTGGGTGTTGGCCTGCTCGGCCAGCGCCATCAGGGTGGCGCGTTCGGCCTCGTCCGTGACGCCGTACAACGTGAGCAGGTCGGCGACGTCCCGCAGCTTGAACCCGTGGCGCCCGCCCTCCATCCGGCTGATCTTGGACGCGGAGGAGCGGATGACATGCCCGGCCTCCGCACGCCCGATGCCCCGCTCCTCCCGCAGCCTGCGAAGCCGCGCCCCCAGCGCCAGCCGCGGCACCATGGGCCCGGCCGACCTCCCGTCCAGGACTCCGCTGCCGAGTGTCGTACGAGCGGCCTCTTCGGTGCCCATGGGCTGTCTCCTTGCGGTGGTGCGCAACTCCGCACGCCTGCGAGCGTCGCGGCATATTCATCCTAGGGGCCCTGCCCCGACGCCATCCCGCTTATGCGGAAGGGGGGTTCGCATGCGGGCTGGGCCACCGAAGCCGCGTCGGGCCGGAGTCCGGGCGACGGGGCCGGCACGTCCCGCGGCGGCCGGCTGTCAGCCGCCGGCGGCCAGCTTGTGGCGGTAGTAGCTCTCGGCCGCATCGGCGAACTTCGAGATGAAATAGGCGTTGATCCCCGCCCCGGCGAGGGCGCCCAGCACCGGAACGAAGCCCGTCACCGCTTTCGATCCCAGCACAGCGGAGAACTTCACCGCCGCCTTCTGTGCGATCTTGTTGATGAACGGCTTACTGAGTTTCGCGGCAGCCTTGGCGCCCTTCTTGCCAATGATCTTCCCGCCGACCACGGAGACACCACTGCCCGCGCCCAACGCGAGTGCCTTGGCCATCACGGCGGTCCCGTATGTCGGATAGGCGACATTGAACGCGATGAATCCGGCCGATGTCGCGGCCCCCGCCGAGGTCACACTCAACGCGTCCGGCTCCAGGGTGTCGGCCCAGAGTGCGAGAATGACCGCGAGATCGTCCTCGCCATCCACCGTCGCGCCCATCTTGAATCCGATTCCCCAGGCGCAGAGGGACATCTTGTGCAACAGGAACGCCACATCGCCGACCAGTGTCGCCGCATGCGCCCCTGGCACCGCCATGGCAGCCGCGCCCGCTGCGGCCACCTGCCCGGTCTGCGAATTGCGCCAGCTCTGCACCGATGAGTACCCGGCGGCTCCCCGTTGGGCCATCGACGTGTCCCAGCCGAGCCGGTTGAACGCGGAGACGAAAATCTCCGCGGAGATACTGTTCCCCACAACAAGTCCCCCATTTCGCCTTCCGGCACTGCGGCGCCGCCCCCAACCCCGCTTGGCGGGCACGCTATCCGGACAGCTGGCCGATTGTCAGGGGCGCGCGAAGGGCGCGTTCTGGTACTTCAGGGGCGTGGGCTTGCAGTGCGCAACCTTCGAGGGGGCGGTTTGGCGAACCCCTGGTCATACCGCCACGTACGTGACCGGGTCGCTCCCCGCCACCGCCTCCGCCCGGCCCAGCTTCACCAGGCGGCGCAGATGGGACTCGGCCTCCGAGACGGCGATGTTCCTGGACCCGTAGGGGATCCGGTCCCAGGGGCGGTTCCACTCCATGCGTTCGGCGAGCTGCCAGGGCGTGAGCGGCTCGGCGAGGAGGGTCAGGAGGCCGGTGAGGCGGGACTCGTGATGGGTGAGCAGCTCGCGTACGCGGGCGGCCGCGTCGGGGAACGGGTGCTGGTGGGCCGGGAGCACCTCGGCGGGGGCGAGACGGCCCACGCGTTCGAGGGAGTCGAGGTAGTCGCCCAGGGGGTCGGTCACGGTGGTGTCGTCGGGGTCCTCGTACAGGCCGATGTGCGGGGTGATCTCGGGCAGCAGGTGGTCGCCGGAGAACAGCCTGCCGCTCCCGGGGAGTTGGGCGGGATGGGTCTCCTCCAGGTGGAGGCAGACGTGGCCCGGGGTGTGCCCGGGGGTCCAGATCGCGCGCAGGCGGCGGCCGGGGAGGGCGAGGAGCTCGCCGGGGACGATGTCGCGGTCGGGCAGGGCGGGGGAGAGGCCGGGCAGGGTGCGGGGCAGGGCCGCGCGCAGGGGTGCGATGTGCTCCTCGGGGGCGCCGGCTGCGGTGAGCTTGTCCGCCATGTACGCGAACCAGCGCTCGGGAGGGGCCTCCCGGGTTCGTCGTACGACCGCGGTGTCCGCCGCGTGCATCGCGATCCACGCGCCCGACGCCTCCCGGACCCGGCCGGACAGGCCGTGGTGGTCGGGATGGTGGTGGGTGATGACCACGCCGTGGATCTCGGCGACCGAGGTGCCGCAGGCGGTGAGGCCGTCCACGAGGGTGTCCCAGGACTCCGGGTCGTCCCAGCCGGTGTCGATCAGCACCGGGCCGCGGTCGGTGTCGAGGACGTACACCAAGGTGTGGCCGAGGGGATTGTCCGGGATGGGGACGCGGAGGGACCGGACGCCTCCGCGGTGGTCGGTCACCTTTGCCATGGGCTCCCCTGTCGTCGCCGACTCCCGCCACTATAACTAGAACCGGTTCCATGGGAGTCCGCCCGTGCTGTGCGGTCCGTGGACTCCTCGGGGCGGGGCTGGTATCAGTGGGCGTATCTGATGGATCGTCAGAGACGCGCTTCCGGGGAGGCAGTCGGCCATGACCGAGCTCGTGGAACACGGACAGCTGTTCATCGGCGGGGAGTTGACCGATCCCCTGGGCCAGGAGGTCATCGAGGTGATCTCGCCGCACACGGAAGAGGTCGTCGGACGCGTCCCGCACGCCTCCGCGGCGGATGTGGACCGGGCCGTGGCGGTGGCGCGGCGGGCCTTCGACGAGGGGCCCTGGCCGCGGATGAGCCTCGACGAGCGGATCGAGGTCGTGAGCCGGATCAAGGACGGCATCGCCGCCCGGCACGACGAGATCGCCCGCGTGATCTCCGGCCAGAACGGCTCGCCCTACTCCTGGAGCGTCCTCGCCCAGGCCCTCGGCGCGGTGATGGTGTGGGACTCCGCGATCACGGTCGCGCGGAACTTCACCCACGAGGAGCGGCGCGACGGCGTGCTGGGCAAAATCCTGGTGCGGCGGGAGCCGGTCGGAGTCGTGGCCGCCGTGATCCCCTGGAACGTCCCGCAGTTCACCGCAGCCGCCAAGCTCGCCCCAGCGCTGCTCGCCGGCTGCACGGCCGTGCTCAAGCCCTCGCCCGAGGCGCCGCTCGACGCGTACCTGCTCGGCGAGATCGCCCGCGAGGCCGGGCTGCCGGAGGGGGTGCTGTCGATCCTGCCCGCCGACCGGGAGGTCAGCGAGTACCTGGTCGGGCACCCCGGCATCGACAAGGTGTCCTTCACCGGGTCGGTCGCGGCCGGCAAGCGCGTGATGGAGGTCGCGGCCCGCAACCTCACCCGCGTGACACTGGAACTCGGCGGAAAGTCGGCGGCCGTCGTCCTGCCCGACGCGGACGTCGAGACGGCCGTGGCGGGCATCGCCCCGGCGGCCTGGATGAACAACGGGCAGGCCTGTGTCGCCCAGACCCGCATCCTCCTGCCGCGCTCCCGCTACGACGAGTTCGCCGACGCCCTCACCGCGGCGGCGGGCGCCCTGACCGTCGGCGACCCGCTGGACCCCGCCACCCAGGTGGGCCCGCTGGTGGCCAGGCGGCAGCAGCGGCGCAACCTCGACTACATCCGCATCGGGCAGGAGGAGGGCGCGAAGATCCTGACGGGCGGGGGGCGTCCGGCCGGCCTGGACCGCGGCTGGTACGTCGAACCGACCCTCTTCGGCGACGTCGACAACTCCATGCGGATCGCCCGCGAGGAGATCTTCGGCCCCGTCATCTGCCTGCTGCCCTACGACGACGAGTCCGACGCCGTGAAGATCGCCAACGACTCCGACTACGGGCTGAGCGGCAGTGTGTGGACGGCGGACGCCGAGCGCGGCGTCGAGATCGCCCGGCAGGTCCGTACCGGCACGTACTCCGTCAACACCTTCAGCCTGGACATGCTGGGCCCCTTCGGCGGCTACAAGAACTCGGGCCTCGGGCGGGAGTTCGGGCCCGAGGGGTACGGCGAGTACCTGGAGCACAAGATGATCCACCTCCCCGCGGACGCCTAGCGATGGGCGACCGCTGGCACGTCGAGGTGGACCGCTCCCTGTGCATCGGCTCCGCCCAGTGCCTCCACCACGCGCCGGACGGCTTCCGCCTGGATTCCGCACGCCAGTCCCGTCCGGTCGAGCCGGACACGGACGCGAACGAGCGGGTCCTGGAGGCTGCGGAGAACTGCCCGGTGGAGGCGATCGTGATCACGCTGGGGGGCAGTGGGGAGACGGTGTTCCCACCGGAGGAGTAGGAGCGGCCGTCCCCGGGGACCTGTCAGGCGCCGGGGGCCCGATAGTCCACCTGCTGCCGGACGGCCTCGTCTACCTCGTCGGCCGACAGCAGGACGACCGTGCTCGTGCGGACCCCGCCGGCCGCCGAGACGACCATGCCCATGGCCGCGGCGGAGGTATTGCCCGGCAGCTCCGCCGTGACGTAGACGTCGTCGTCGCCGAAGGCCCAGTACATCGTCTCGACCCGGCCGCCGAGACCCTCGACCATGCGCGCGACGACTTCACGCCGCGCGCTCGCGCCTTCATTGAGCAGGCCCTTGAGTCCGTCGGGGGTCAGCTTCACCTTGAAGAGGTACGTCGGCATCGGGGGCCACCTTTCACATCCGTTCACATCCGCCCGAGCAGTCGCTCTGACTCCCTCATGTTCCTTCCGTTCCTGGTCGTCGTCGCGGCGACCGAGGGTGCAGACGGGGCCATCCGGATTAATGCGGATATTAAGGTAAAAAATTCTGCTCAGGTCTTCTCTCCGCCGATGGAAGTCCTAACCTGGATACAGGCCTACGAGGCGAGTGAGGGAGTCCGACCGGAGTAGCCGACGCGGGCAGGAAGTTTCGGCTTCCGCCGGTGCCGACTGCGACGGTAGGGCTGAGAGGCCGGAAGGACGCAGGGCCGAAAGGCCAGGCGACCGGAAGGCGACCCCCATAACCTGATCCGGACCATGCCGGCGAAGGGAACCCGTCTCGTAGGTCGTCGGCGTCTCAGGGGGTTGAGGGGCGTTCCGAGGCCGGTGCGGTGAGGTCGATCAGGCGGCACACCGTCTCGATGTCGATCTTCACCTGGGCGATGGAGGCGCGGCCCGAGAGCCAGGTGATCAGCGCCGAGTGCCAGGTGTGCTCGATGACCCGGACCGCCGACAGCTGCTCCGGGGTGGGGTGCTCCAGCCCCATCGCGTCCAGGATGATCGCCGTCGTCTGCCGCGAGACCTGGTCGACCTCCGGGCTCACACTGCGGTCGGCGAAGGTGAGGGCCCTGACCATCGCGTCGGCGAGATGCGGTTCGCGCTGCAGGGCGCGGAAGGCCCGCATCAGTGTCTCCGCGACCCGCTCGGCCGCGCTCTCGCCCTGCGGCGGCTTCTTCCGCAGGGTGCCGTGCATGTGCTCCAGCTGGTCCTGCATGGTGGCGACCAGCAGATGGATCTTGGAAGGGAAGTAGCGGTACAGAGTGCCGAGCGCCACCTGCGAGGACTCTGCGACCTCACGCATCTGCACGGCGTCGAAGCCGCCGCGGCTGGCCAGCTGCGCGCTCGCGTGCAGGATGCGGCGGCGACGGGCCTCCTGCCGCTCCGTGAGGGGTGGGGAGGCGGGGACTGTGGCTCTGGCTTCCACCCTGGCCATCTGGTTCACCTTGGCTTCCGCGGGCATGGATCGGCCCCGTTCCGTGACCGTCCGTGAGGACGAGTGATCACACAGCATGGCACGGCACCGGCCGTGGCGTGAATCACCTGATCCACTGCTCACAGCGCCCCTACCTGCCGGTAGATTCAGAGCCTCCGAACGATCAAGTCTGAAACTTGTTCTAGATTAGCGTCCCGGCGTAATCTCGCGGGACAGAGCAGGGAGAAGGGGGCCTGGAGTGACCGCTGAGGCCAAGGAGGCCGGGGCCCCGAAGGACCCCGCAGCCGACGGCTTGCGACCGCTCGACATCGCGCTCCTCACCTACAAAGGGAACCCGTTCTGCGGCGGCCAGGGTGTCTACGTCCGGCATCTCTCGCGCGAACTGGCCCGTCTCGGCCACCGGGTCGAGGTCATCGGCGCGCAGCCGTACCCCGTGCTCGACGAGGGCTTCGGCCGGGTGAGCCTCACCGAGCTGCCCAGTCTCGACCTCTACCGCCAGCCGGATCCTTTCCGCACCCCGAAGCGTGACGAGTACCGCGACTGGATCGACGCGCTCGAGGTCGCGACGATGTGGACCGGCGGCTTCCCCGAACCTCTGACGTTCTCGCTGCGCGCCCGCCGCCATCTGCGGGCCCGCCGGGGCCAGTTCGACGTCGTGCACGACAACCAGACGCTGGGGTACGGGCTGCTGGGAGACGTCGGTGCCCCCCTGGTCACCACGATCCACCACCCCATCACCGTCGACCGCCAGTTGGAGCTGGACGCGGCGGAGGGCCGGCAGCGGCGGTGGTCGGTGCGTCGCTGGTACGCCTTCACGCGCATGCAGAAGCGTGTCGCGCGCCGGCTGCCGTCCGTGCTCACCGTCTCCGGCACGTCCCGCCAGGAGATCATCGACCATCTCGGTGTCCGGCAGGACCGCATCCACGTCGTCCACATCGGCGCCGACACGGACCTGTTCTCCCCCGACCCCTCGGTGCCGGTCGTGCCGGGCCGGATCGTGACGACGTCCAGTGCCGACGTCCCGCTGAAGGGGCTGGTCCATCTGGTCGAGGCCCTGGCGAAGGCGCGCACCGAGCACCCGGAGGCCCACCTCGTCGTGGTCGGCAAACGCCCGGCCGAAGGGCCGGTCGCCCAGGCGATGGAGCGGTACGGCCTCGAGGGCGCCGTCGACTTCGTCAAGGGCATATCCGACGCGGAACTCGTCGACCTGGTGCGCTCGGCCCAGGTCGCGTGCGTGCCGTCGCTGTACGAGGGATTCTCGCTCCCGGCCGCGGAGGCCATGGCGACGGGCACGCCGCTGCTGGCCACGACCGGGGGTGCGATCCCCGAGGTCGCCGGGCGGGACGGCGAGACGTGCCTGGCGGTGCCGCCGGGGGACGCGGGGGCGCTGGCGGCGGGCCTGGGCCGGCTGCTGAGCGACGCGGAGCTGCGTACCCGCCTCGGAGCGGCCGGCCGGGAGCGGGTGCTGCGGCACTTCACGTGGGCCAGGGCCGCGGAGGGGACGGTGGCCCGGTACCGGGAGGCGATCGACCGGGCAGGGGGCCGCCCCGGGCCCCGGGACGCGGGCCGTCCGGCCCCGCCGACAGCGGGCGTGCCCGCGGCCCCCGCGGCCACAGCGGGCGCTGCGGCCGAAGCCCCCTCAGATGTACAAGGCGTCAACTCCGAAAGCAGGGCCACGTGCTGACCGTCGACTTCTCCCGGTTCCCGCTCGCCCCGGGCGACCGTGTCCTGGACCTCGGCTGCGGTGCCGGGCGGCACGCCTTCGAGTGCTACCGGCGCGGCGCGCAGGTCGTGGCGCTGGACCAGAACGCCGAGGAGATCCGCGAGGTCGCCAAGTGGTTCGCGGCGATGAAGGAGGCCGGCGAGGCACCCGAGGGCGCCACCGCCACGGCCATGGAGGGCGACGCCCTCGCCCTGCCCTTCCCCGACGAGTCCTTCGACGTCGTCATCATCTCCGAGGTGATGGAGCACATCCCGGACGACAAGGGCGTCCTCGCGGAGATGGTGCGCGTGCTGAAGCCCGGCGGCCGCATCGCCGTCACCGTCCCGCGCTACGGCCCCGAAAAGGTCTGCTGGACCCTGTCCGACGCCTACCACGAGGTCGAGGGCGGCCACATCCGCATCTACAAGGCGGACGAACTGCTCACGAAGATCCGCGAGGCCGGCCTCGAGCCGTACGGCACGCACCACGCCCACGCGCTGCACTCCCCGTACTGGTGGCTGAAGTGCGCGTTCGGCGTCGACAACGACAAGGCGCTGCCGGTGCGGGCCTACCACAAGCTGCTCGTCTGGGACATCATGAAGAAGCCGCTGGCCACCCGGGTCGCCGAGCAGGCGCTGAACCCGCTGATCGGCAAGAGCTTCGTGGCGTACGCGACCAAGCCGCACCTGCCGCGCCTGACCGACACCGGGGCGGACACCTCGGCCGGCACCGGGGCGGACGCCAAGTGACGACTCCCCGGACGGAACATCTGGTCCTGCCCGGGGTCCTCACCGCCGGGCAGGCCGCCGCGACCGTCGCCGGCATCCTCGCCGTGCAGCGCGAGGACGGAGCGATCCCGTGGTTCAGGGGGCACCACCTCGACCCGTGGGACCACGTCGAGGCGGCGATGGCACTCGACACGGCCGGCGAGCACGAGGCCGCCGAACGGGCCTACCTGTGGCTCGCCCGGCACCAGAACGAGGACGGCTCCTGGTACGCGGCGTACACGGACGGGCAGTTCGACGACGTCACGGACCGGGGCCGCGAGACCAACTTCGTCGCCTACATAGCCGTCGGCGTCTGGCACCACTACCTCTCCACCGGCGACGACACGTTCCTGGAGCGGATGTGGCCGGCGGTGTACGCGGCGGTGGAGTTCGTACTGCGCCTGCAGCAGCCGGGCGGGCAGATCGGCTGGCGGCGCGACGACGACGGTACGGACACGGCGGACGCCCTGCTGACCGGGTCCTCCTCGATCCACCACGCGCTGCGGTGCGCGCTGGCGATCGCCGAGCAGCGGGAGGAGGCGCAGCCGGACTGGGAGCTGGCGGCGGGTGCGCTGCGGCACGCGATACGGCACCACCCGGAGCGGTTCCTCGACAAGAACCGCTACTCGATGGACTGGTACTACCCGGTGCTGGGTGGTGCGTTGACCGGTGCGGAGGCCAAGGCCCGTATCGAGGAGGGCTGGGACCGGTTCGTCGTTCCCGGGCTGGGGGTGCGGTGCGTGGTTCCCAACCCGTGGGTGACGGGGGGCGAGTCCGCGGAACTCGCACTGGCCCTCTGGGCGATGGGTGAGTCCGACCGGGCGCTGGACATCCTCAAGTCGATCCAGCACCTGCGCGATGCGGAGAGCGGGCTGTACTGGACGGGGTACGTGTTCGACGACGGCGCGATCTGGCCGGAGGAGCTGACCACGTGGACTGCGGGGTCGCTGCTGCTGGCCGTGGCGGCGCTGGGCGGGCACGAGGCGACGTGTGCCGTCTTCGGCGGGGAGCATCTGCCCATGGGGCTCGAGGCGGACTGCTGCGCCTGAGAGCCCGGGGGTCTCGCTGAGTGTGCGGGCGCGGGTTGTGCGTGGTTCCTCGCGCAGTTCCCCGCGCCCCTGAAGGGCGAGCCCCGTGAGGCGTTTTCAGTGGCGGTGCACTCGGTTGGCGATGGCGTGCCCCACGAGCAGGTACACCACCGCCGCCAGGCCGTAGCCGCAGACCACTCGGGCCCACGCCTCGTCGAACGTGAACAGGTCGTGGGACCAGCCGGCGAGCCAGCGGGCCGCGTCGTGGATGAACTGGACGAACGAGTTGCCGGGGTTCGCGTCCAGCAGGTACATCAGGATCCACAGACCCAGGATGAGCGCCATGATGTCGGCCACGACCGCGACGATCGTGCCGGCCTGATTCGCACCGTTGCGATATCGAGGGGACATACTCTCCGGATTGCCCTTGAAGTCTGGATGAAACCCGGTGCGGTGAGCCGCGTCCCCCATCGGGACCGCGCCGTGCGCTTCTTCCTCCCTTCAACCGACGTTCCCGCAAGTGGCGTTCGGGGTACACCGGCATCATCGACGATCCTGGCCCGGCCACACGGGGAGAACGCAGGTGTCACGGGGGGAGAACGCAGGTGCCCGCGAACAGACCCGCTACCGAAGAGCCTCGGTTAACCGTCACCAGACCCCCGCGCCGACGTCTGCGCAGAGTGCTGGCGTCGGCGCTGCCCGTCCCGGTCATCGGGCTGGCCCTGCTCGTGGCCTCCGGGAACCTGCTGCTGCCGCTGCGCCAGGTCGTCACCATAGAGGCCAAGATGGCCTCGAAGCGGGACTTCTTCCAGGACCCCGTGGTCGAGCGGCTGCTCATGAAGCACGGCTTCCGCGTGCACATCACCAACATGGGCTCGCGTGAGATCGCGAAGCAGGACTACGAGGGGTACGACGTGGTCTTCCCCTCCGGCCAGCCCGCCGCCGACCTGATCAGCCGGGAGCGCGCCCGGGCGAACCGTCCGGTGCTGCTGTACCGCCCGTTCGTCAGCCCCATCGTGCTGGCCACCTACCGGGACTACGCCGAGGTGCTCACGGCGGAAGGCGTCGCCAAGCGCCTGCCGGGCCAGGGCGGCCGGACGATGTACTACACCCTCGAGATGCGGCCGTTCCTCGATCTGGCCCGCGGCAAGAGGAAGGGCGTCCAGCGCGACCCCGGGAACGGCTACCGCTGGGACGAGATCGACGGTGCGGACCGCGTCCGCAACGGCAACAAGATCCTCGCCCAGACCTCGGACATCTGCGAAGCCAACTCCGCCGGCACCTACCTCGGACTCGTGGCCTTCGTCGAGCACGGGAACGACGCGCCGGACAGCGAGGCCGAGGCGGTGCGACTCGCCCGGAAGATCAAGCCGCTCCTCGTCGAGCAGGGCCTGCCGTCCTCCGAACGGGCCGAAACGTATCTGTCCCCTGACGGGCAGAGCATCGCCCCGATCTCGGTGATCTACGAGCACCAGTTCCTCGCCCACCAGATCGCGCACGAGGCCGAGAAGGGCGCCACCGACGACCAGCGCGTCCTGCTCTACCCCTCCACCCGCTTCGTCACCGAACCCCAGCTCGTCGCGCTGACCGGCGACGGCGCCCGGCTCGGCGAACTGGTCAGCGAGGACCCCGAACTCCAGCACCGCGCCATGGAGCTGGGCTTCCGGGCCCGCAACGCCACCGCCGGCGCCACCGGCGACGAACTCACCCGGTTCCTCACCGAACGGCGGATCCCGGTGCCCACCACCTCCTCCGACGACACCCGGGCGGTCCTGCCCAGCCTGCCCCTGCTGGAGAGGATGATCGAGATCGTCGGCGACTGCCCGGACCGGACGGGCAGCCGGTGAGGCGCGGCGCGGGCCTGCCGGCGCTCTGCCTGGCGCTTGTGGCCGCCCTCCTCACCGCCTGCTCGGGTGACGACGCGGACGGCACGGTCCGGCTGAGGGTGCTCGCCGGCCCCGACCTCGCCGTACTGGCCCCGCTGCTGGGCGAGTTGAAGGACGAGACCGGCGTCGACCTGCGGCTGGACCACCGGGCCGACGCCGAGACCAAGGCCCTGGACCACGACGGGTACGACCTCGCCTGGCTGTCCTCCGACCGCTATCTGCGTCTCACCGACAAGAGCGCGACCCGGGGGCTGCAGCGCACGTCCACCATGACGTCCCCCGTCGTCATCGGCCTCAAGCCGGACGTGGCACGCAAGCTCCGCGCCCAGGTGCCCGGCTCCCGGCTCACCTGGGCCGACATCGCGGACGCCGCCGCCACCGGCACCGTCCGCTTCGGCATGGCCGACCCCCGGTACGCCGGCAGCGGGCTCGCCGCCCTCGTCGGCGTCGCCACCGCCGCGGCCGGTACCGGGGCGGCGCTGCGCCCCGAGGACGTCTCCTGCGACCGGCTGCGCGGTTTCCGCTCCGGCCAGACCCTCACCGCCGGTACCGGCCCCGCCCTCGTCGACTCCTACGCCGACCACCAGGACGAGGCGAACGCCCTCATCACCTACGAGTCCGACCTGCTCGCCCTCAACGCCGCCGGCCGCCTGGAGGACCGCCTGGAGGTCGTCCGCCCCCAGGACGGCATGGTCCTGGCGGACTTCCCGCTGCTCCTGCTGAATCCGGCCCACCGCACCGCGTACGACAAGGTCACGCAGTGGCTGCGGCGTGACTCGGTGCAGCGGAAGATCATGCGGCACACCCTGCGCCGCCCGGTGAACACGACGGTCGCCCGGGACGCGCGGCTGCGCGAACCGGTCGGCAACGCCCTCTTCTATCCCGACCGGTCCGCCGTCATCGAAACCCTGTTGGCGGACTACGGTGACCCGGACCGCCGCACCACGAGCCAGGTGGTCTTCCTGCTCGACTTCTCCGGCTCGATGCGCGGCGCCCGGATGGCCGCTCTGCGCGAGGCCTTCGCCGGGCTGAGCGGTGCGGACCCCTCCGCCTCCGGCAAGTTCACCCGCTTCCACCGGGGCGAGCGGCTGACCGTCGTCCGGTTCGGTGGCCGCGTGCTGGGGGAGAAGTCCGTCACCGTCACCGGGCCGAAGGACCTGACGGTCCTCTCCGGCACCGTCGCCCGGGGCGGCTACGGTGACGCCACGGCCGTGTGGTCCGCCCTCGACCACGGCTACCGCACCGCCGCCCGCGAGCTGGCCGCCGACCCCGACCGCTCCGTCTCACTCGTCCTGATGACGGACGGCGAGAACAACGCGGGACTGTCCTACGCGGAGTTCGTACGCCGCCACCAAGCGCTGCCCGCCGCCGTGCGCTCCGCAGTCCACACCTACCCCGTCCACTTCGGCGAGGCCGACGCCGGCGAACTGCGGCGCGTGGCGGCGAGGACGGGCGGACGGATGGTGCGGGCCGTCGGCTCGTCCCTTTCCGAGGCATTCAAGGAGATCCGTGGCTGTCACTGACGCGCTGTGGTGGAGCCTTTGGTGGCCGTGGATGACGGTCTGGCTGGTGACGGCCGCCGGCGCGGTGGCGCTCGCGGTGGTCCTGGTGCGCCACGCCCGGGAGCGGCGCAGGCACCTGCGGCGCTGGCAGTCGGCGTACAGCATCTGCCTCTACCTCGACGAGCAGGCGGTGATGGACCTGTGGGAGCTCGGCAACTACCGGTCCGCGCTGGAGGAGGCCGTCGAGCTGCGGACGAAGGTCGACACGAGTGTCGGCTTCTGGAGCCGGGTGCTGACCTGGCTGTTCCGGTTCCGGCTGAAGCGGGACGTCAGCCAGGAGACGTTCCGCAAGTTCGTACGCAAGGACAAACCGATCAACGTGATCGGCGTGGTCCTGGAGGCCTTCGACCGGGCCGACGCCATCGTCCACGCCGACCTGACCACCCTGACGGTCGTCCCGAACCGGAACCTCGCCCACGATCTGGCGGACGGCCGTGCGGTGACCCTGAGCCGCATCAGCGAATTCGTCTCGGTGAAAGGGGTGTTCACCCGCGTACCGGACGTGGCGGAGGGCTTCGTCCTGCGGGCGGAGTACGGCGCCGAGCGGCCCCCGGTGTCCATGCGCGTCGTGGCGCCCGGGAACGCGCGCCGCTCGATCCCGGCCGGCACGTTCACGGCCCGCTGCCTCGGCAAGATGACCGGGTGGCGCGAGGACACCCGCGAGGTGACGCTGGAGGCGATCGCGATCTTCTGGTGACCGCCGCCCAGATCGCCCCCGCTCAACGCAAGTTGAGCTCGGCGAGCACGCGCAGGGTGTGCGGGTCGGGCGCGAGGGCCAGCAGGTCGGTCACCGGGCCCTTCCGCCACAACTCCAGCCGCTCGGCGATCCGTTCGCGCGGGCCGACCAGCGAGATCTCGTCGGCGAAGGCGTCCGGCACGGCGAGCACCGCCTCCTCCCGGCGGCCGGACAGGAACAACTCCTGGATGCGGCGGGCCTCCCGCTCGTAGCCCATGCGGGCCATCAGGTCGGCGTGGAAGTTGCGGGCCGCGTGGCCCATGCCGCCGATGTAGAAGCCGAGCATCGCCTTCACGGGCAGCAGGCCCTCGGCGACGTCGTCGCAGACCCGGACCTGGGCCATGGGGGCGACGAGGAACCCCTCGGGCAGGTCGCCCGGAGCCGGGCCGTACACCTCCGGCCGGGTCGGCGACCAGTACAGCGGCAGCCAGCCGTCGGCGATCCGGGTCGTCTGGGCGACGTTCTTCGGCCCCTCCGCGCCGAGCAGGACCGGCAGGTCCGGGCGGAGGGGGTGGGTGATCGGCTTCAGGGACTTGCCCAGGCCGGTGGCGTCCGGGCCCCGGTAGGGGTGGGAATGGAAACGGCCGGCCGACTCCACGGGCGCCTCGCGGCGCAGCACCTGCCGTACGACGTCGACGTACTCGCGGGTGGCGGTGAGGGGGGACTTCGGGAACGGGCGGCCGTACCAGCCCTCGACCACCTGCGGGCCGGAGAGCCCGAGACCGAGCATCATGCGGCCGCCGGAGAGGTGGTCCAGGGTCAGGGCGTGCATCGCGGTCGTGGTCGGCGGACGGGCGGCCATCTGCGCGACCGCCGTGCCCAAGCGGATGCGTGAGGTGTGCGCGGCGATCCAGGTCAGCGGGGTGAACGCGTCCGAACCCCAGGACTCCGCCGTCCAGACGGAGTCGTAGCCGAGCCGCTCGGCCTCCTGCGCCAGGGGCACATGGCCGGAGGAGGGGCCGCGGCCCCAGTAGCCGAGTGCGAGACCGAGCCGCATGCCTGCCTCCTGACGGTACGTCAGCTGACGGGGGCGACGACTGTACGGCAACGGCCCCTCACCCGGAAGGGCGAGGGGCCGTGAGAGGCGGGCGGACTCAGCCGCGCTGGATGCCCGACGTGTCCTGCAGGACACCGCGACGGCCGTCCTGCGTCTGGGCGACCAGGGCCGCGCCGCGCTGCTCGACCGCCAGGTACCAGGTGCCCGGGGCGAGTTCCGCGATCGGCGTCGGCGAGCCGTCCTCCGCGAACAGCGGCCGCGGCACCGGCACCGCGAACCAGAACGGCGAGAAGTCCCCGGCCGGGGGCTGCGGGGCCTGAGCCTGCTGCGGCTGACCGCCGTACGGCTGCCCCGGCTGCGGCTGGCCGTAGCCGCCGGGCTGCTGCGCGCCCGGGTAGCCGTAGCCGCCCTGCGGCTGACCGCCGTAGGGCTGCGGAGCGGCGGGGCGGGGGGCCGGGAGGAGGGCGCCCTTGAGGGCCGGGACGAGGGGGGTGGCGAGGGCGGCGGCGGCCATCAGCAGCGTGGCGACGAAGGCGAGGATCATGCCGATGCCGGGGGTCGGGGCCCCCTCACTCGCGTTCTCACCGATGTTGTCGAAGCCACCGGGCACGTCGACGATGTTGCCGAGCGCGCTCCACGCGGCGAACACCGTGAAGGCGGCGCCGAACTGGCCGAGGTCGAGACCGGCCGGCTTCGGCGCCTGCGGCAGACCCCGGGCCACGACGACGAGGGCGCCGCCGATGATCCCCGCCAGTACGACGCTGAACACGACCGGACCGCTTCCCCACAGGGTCGGGAGGTCGACGCTGTCGGGGACATTGTCGATCGAATACAGGTCGAGGAACGACGCGATGAACAGCAACACCGCTGCTCCGATCACCACGCCGTCGCCTCGAGTGAGGGAGCGGATATTCACTTCAGTCGGTCCTTCAGCTCAGTTGTCTCGTCATCGGTTGAGGCGTCGCTGTCACCATGTCGCCCACCATGTCGCCCTTGGGCCCCGGTGTGAAGCGCGGGGGTGGCCCCTCATCGTAGGGAGACACTATCGTTCGCCCGGCCGGGGTGTCCGCAGGGATCAGTCCGTGAGAACTACCCGCGCAAGAAGCTCACGATTCCCTCAGAGATTCCTTGCGCCGCCTTCTGCCGCCACGCGCCACTGGTCAGCAACGCCGCGTCCTCGCTGTCGCGCATGTTGCCGCACTCGACGAACACCTTGGGGACCGTTGAGAGATTGAGACCGCCCAGGTCCTTGCGCGTGACGAGACCGGTGCCGTCACCGATGTAGTCGGACGGCGCGCTGCCGGTCACGGCCACGAAGCGGCCCGCGACGCGCTCGCCGAGATCGCGGGACGGGGCGACGATCGCGCGGGTGTCCGCGCCGCCCGCGTGGACCGCGCCGGGCAGGATGACGTGGAAACCGCGGTTGCCGGCGCCGGAGCCGTCCGCGTGGATCGAGACCACCGCGTCGGCCTTCGCCTTGTTGCCGATCCGGGCCCGCTCGTCCACGCACGGGCCGTACGGCCGGTCACCGTCCTGGGTCAGCTTCACCGTGGCGCCCTGCTTCTCGAGCAGCGTGCGCATCCGGTGCGCCACGTCCAGCGTGAACTTCGCCTCCGGGTAACCGTCGTTGGTGGACGTGCCCGTGGTGTCGCACTCCTTCCGGTTCGTTCCGATGTCCACCTTGCGGTTGATCTCGGACGTGTGCTGGAAGTTGCCCGGGTTGTGGCCCGGGTCGATGACGACGACCTTCCCCTTGAGCGGGCCGGTGGCGGCGGACGCGGAGGTCCCGGGCGCGGCGGGCGCGGAGGAGGCTCCCGGCTTCTTGCCGTCGTCGGTGGGCGCGCTCGACGCCGCGGGCGGGGAGGACCGTACGGTCGCCCGGCCCGAGCCGTCTCCGTCCCCCGGACCGCCCACCGTCTCGTACACCAGCCAGCCGAGCAGCGCCCCCGGCACCAGCGCGGCGAGCGCGACGGTCAGGGGCCCGCGGCGGGGGCGGCGGGGCTGGGAAGGTTCGAAGTCCGGGCCTGCGTACGACACGTCTGCCACCCTAGCGGCCGTTCACCGGGGGCAACGGACCGAGCACCGCCGCACGGGTGGCGGGCCAGGCCCTGTTGCGAAACGTGGCCTCGGCACCATCGGACACGGCCTAGTCCGAGGCCAGGGGATCGCGGTGGTCCGCCTCGTCCCGTTTCCAGTAGCCCTTCGCGTAGGCGCGCCGGCGGTCCAGACCGAGGGATTCCGTGAAGTGGCGGCGGATGTCCCTGACGGCGCCGGACTCCCCCGCGGCCCACGTGGCGACGCGCTCGGGCGGCACGGCGGCCTTGAGGACGGCGTCGCGCAGCGCCTCGCCCTTGGCCCGGCCGGCGTCCCGGTGCACCCACACGAGGTCAAGGCCGGCCGGGAGGCTCACCGCGATCTCCGCCTCGGGGCCCTCCACCTCCAGGTAGACGGCGCCCCGCATGCCGGGCGGCAGGCTCTCGGCGATGGTGAGGACCGCGGGCTGGGCGCTCTCGTCGCCCGCCAGGAGGTAGAAGTCGGTGTCGGGAGCGGGGCGGAAGGACCCCTTGGGACCGCCGAAGGAGACCTCCTCGCCCGGGCGGGCGGTCTCGGCCCAGCGCGCGGCCGGACCGTTGCCGTGCAGCACCACGTCGATGTCGACGCGGGGTCCGGCGGGGGAGTGGTGGCGCACGGTGTAGGCGCGGCCGGCCGGCCGCCCGTCGAGCGGATCGGTCACGAACAGCTTCACCCACTGCGTCGGTTCGTCGCAGTGGAAGGCGGACATGCCGGGCCCTCCCAGGGTGATGCGGGCCATGCGCGGGGCGATCAGGGAGACCGCCTCCACCGTGGCGGTGTAGCGGGTGCGACGGGTGCGGAACATGGGAACAGCCCTTCAGAGGGAGGGGGCGGCCGACGGAACCTCACGTCGGCGGGCCAGGACGGTGGCGGTCAGGCGCTCGACGAACCGCGGGTCCAGCGGCTGTCTCGTCGTGAAGGCCCGGTGGAAGGCGGGACCGACGAGCAGGTCGAGGAGCTGGTCCGCCTCGTTCCGGCTCACCGCGGCGCGGGGGAGGGGGGCCAGGGCCTGCCGGACGTGTGCACGGTCGTACCGCCGCTGCCGGTCCAGCACCTGGTCGCGCAGGACCGCGGCGGTCGTCGGGTCGTGCAGGGCGTGGCCGATGAGCACGAACAGGACGTGGCCGGTGGGGGACTGGGTGAAGACCCGGCTCAGGTGCGTCACATGCTGCTCCAGGGCGGCCTGCGCGGAGTCCGGGAGCTCCGGCCAGGACGCCTTGTCGTGCAGGTCCTCCTCCAGGACGTCGAGGAGGATGGCCACCTTCGACCGCCACCACCGGTAGATGGTCTGCTTGGCCACTCCCGCTCGTTCGGCGATGGCGCTCACCGTCATCGCGTGGAAGCCCACGTCCATCAGCAGGTCGTCGGCGGCCCGCAGGACCGCGACCCGGGCGGCCTCACTGCGCCGCGGGCCGCTCCTGGTCCGCGCCGCGGGCGCGTCGGCCGGCTGCCGGGTGTCGTGTGGGGCGTTGATGGCGTGCCCTCCTCGTCGCGTCGCGGCGCCTGTCCCGGGACGGTCGGCGAGGACCGGCCGGGAAGGTCGACGCATCGAGACTAGACGCAACGGTGCGTATGGTCAAAGTCCCGGGAATCCGCCATGTGCGTGAGGGCAGGTCTCGTTTCCCCCCCGGATCGGGGGAGGGCCGACGGGAAACGCGAGTCGGGGGGTAGGGGGCAGCCGCGGGCGCGCGGCGCGTCAGCGGCGTGCGACCGCGTCCTCGTGCCGGGTGCCGCTGGTCTCCGCGCGGCCGAACAGCAGCCGCGTCCGCATCCGGTACACCGGTTCGCCCTGCTGGTTGTCCGCCTCGACGACGAAACGGACCGTGCCCGTGTCCTGGCGCCGGGGATGCGGCGCGGCCTCCTCCACGGTGGCCCGTCCGCGCAGCTCGTCGCCGGGGCGCACCGGGTGCAGGAACCGGACCTCGTCCATGCCGTAGGAGCCCTGGCAGGCGGAGTCCGCGAGCAGCGCGCGGACGAACTGCCCCATGACCACGGCACCGGTGTGCCAGCCGCTGGCCACCAGGCCGCCGAAGGGGGAGCGGGCCGCCGCCTCGGGATCCAGGTGGAAGGGCATCGGGTCCCACGCGCGCGCGTAGTCCATGATGTCCGCGCTCGTGAGTCGCGTGGCCCCCAGCTCGTAGGTGCCGCCGACGCGGAAGTGCTCGAAGTGCCGCACGGTGAGTGCTCCTTCGTCTCGGGTGTCTCGGATGTCTCGGATGTCTGGGGGGGGCTCGGGCGTCTCGGGTGTCCGGCAGCGGTCGGGATCGGGAGTCAGCCGAGGGACGCCGCGTACACCGGCACGCTCGCGGGACGGACGGAGGCGGGCTCGGGGCGGGGGCGGCCGAGGCGGCGCTTCTCGGCGCTGAACCACTCGGCGACCCGGAACGCCAGATCCATCGACTGCCCCCGGTTGAGGCGGGGATCACAGGCGGTCTCGTACCGCAGGTGCAGATCGTCGGAGAGGACCTCGTTGCTCCCTCCCACGCACTCGGTGACGTCCTCGCCGGTGAGCTCCACGTGCACCCCGCCGGGATGCGTGCCCAGCGCCCGGTGCACCTCGAAGAAGCCCGTGATCTCGTCCAGGACGTCCTCGAAACGCCGGCTCTTGTGGCCGCTCGGCGCGGTGAAGGTGTTGCCGTGCATCGGGTCGCACACCCACACCACCCGGGCGCCCTCCGCGCGCACCGCCTCCACCAGGGCGGGCAGCCGGTCGCGCACCCGGCCCCGCCCCATCCGCGCGATGAACGTCAGCCGGCCCGGGATGCGCTGCGGGTCCAGCCGGTCCACCAGGGTCAGCACGTCGTCGACGGCGGCGCCGGGCCCCAGCTTGACGCCGAGGGGGTTGCTGACGCCGGCGGCGAACGCGATGTGCGCGCCGTCGAGTTGGCGGGTGCGCTCGCCGATCCACAGCAGGTGCCCGGACAGCGCGTACCGCCGCCCCGTGTCGGGGTCGGTGCGCACCAGGGCGGACTCGTAGTCGAGGAGCAGCGCCTCGTGGCTGGCGAACACCTCCGTGGTGCGCAGGGTCGAGGTGCTCATGCCGCAGGCCCGGATGAACGCGAGCGCCGCGTCGATCTCGTCCGCCAGCCGCTCGTAGCGGCGTTCCGCGGCGGACAGGGCCACGAAGTCACGGTTCCACTCGTGCACCCGGTGCAGGTCCGCGTGCCCGCCGGCGGTGAAGGCGCGCAGCAGGTTGAGCGTCGCGGCGGACGCGTGGTAGACGCGCTCCAGCCGGGCCGGGTCGGGGGTGCGGGCCTCGGCGGTGAACTCCAGCCCGTTGACGGCGTCTCCCCGGTACGAGGGCAGCGTCACTCCGTCGCGGGTCTCGGTGGGCTGCGAACGGGGCTTGGCGTACTGGCCGGCGATCCGGCCGACCTTGACCACCGGGACGCCGGCCGCGTACGTCAGCACGGCGGCCATCTGGAGAAGGACCTCCAGCTTGTTGCGGACCGACTCCGCGCTCACCGAGTCCAGGGTCTCCGCGCAGTCGCCGCCCTGGAGCAGGAACGCCTGGCCGAGGGCCACCTCTCCGAGACGGTCGAGCAGGGTGTCGCACTCCCTGCCGAACACCAGGGGAGGCGCGGTGGACAGGGCTGACAGGGTCGTCCGCAGGGCCACGGGATCGGGCCAGTCGGGCTGTTGTGCCGCGGGCAGCGCCCGCCACGCTCCGGCAGCGGGCTCGGACAGTGAGTTCTCGTCCATTTCCAGGGATTTCACGCTGAAAACCTCAACGCCTTCTGTTCCGAGGGCAGGGCACGGGTTTGCGGTGGGCGCAGCCTGTCACGCGGCCGCCGGGCCCCGGCAGTGGGTCGTTGTGGCTAGAAGGGCGGAACTACTACCCGCGTACTAGCCCCAGCGGCCGACTGTCGGGGCCGGTCGCACTCCTGGAGCATTTCGGCAGGCGCACACCGTCGTCGGCACTCGGCGGCGGGGGCGGTCCGCCGCCGCGTTCCTCCACGCCACCGGCTCGAAAGGTGATTCCGCATGAGCAGCACCGCCAGCCCGTCCGGGTCCGTGTCCCGCCCGCAGACCGGGGACGAGTACCTCGAGAGCCTCCGGGACGGCCGGGACGTGAGGATCTACGGCGAGAAGGTGCGGGACGTCACGAGCCACGCGGCCTTCCGCAACAACTCCCGCATGGTCGCCCGGCTCTTCGACGCGCTCCACGACCCCGAGCGCAACAGCAAACTGGTCGTCCCCACCGACACCGGCAACGGCGGTTTCACGCACCCCTACTTCAAGGCCCCGTACACCTCCGGCGACCTGCGCGCCGCCGCGCGGGCCATGGAGGAGTGGGCGCGCATGACGTACGGCTGGCTGGGCCGCACGCCGGACTTCAAGGCCGCGTTCCTGTCCACCCTGGGGTCGAACAAGGAGCACTACGCGCCGTTCGAGGACAACGCGTCCGCGTGGTACCGCAAGGCGCAGGAGAACGTGCTGTTCATCGGCCACGGCATCGTCAACCCGCCGATCGACCGCAACCGGGGGCTGACCGAGCTCAAGGACGTGATGCTGACGGTGGACCGGGAGACCGACGCCGGCCTCGTGGTGTCCGGCGCCAAGGTGGTCGGCACCGGCGCGGCGCTCACGCAGCACATCTTCATCGGCAGCTACGGGGTCATCCCGAAGGGCGCCAAGGAGTTCTCCGCGTACTTCATCGTGCCGACCGACAGCCCCGGCCTGAAGATCATCTCCCGGCCGTCGTACGAGTTCGCCTCGGCCACCGTCAGCAGCCCCTTCGACCAGCCGCTCAGCAGCCGTCTGGACGAGAACGACGGCATCCTCGTCTTCGACGAGGTGCTGATCCCCTGGGAGAACGTCTTCTGCTACGACGTGGACAAGGCGAACAACTTCTTCTACGGGTCCGGTTTCTTCTACCGCGCCATGTTCCACGCCTGCGTCCGCTTCGCCGTGAAGATGGACTTCCTGACCGGCCTGCTCGCCAAGTGCCTGGAGACCACGGGCACCTCGGAGTTCCGCGGCGTGCAGAGCCGGCTCGGTGAGGTCCTCGCCTACCGCAACATGTTCTGGGCCCTGGTCGACTCCATGGCCGAGAACCCCACCCAGTGGCCCGACGGCACCGTCACCCCCAACGGCGACACCGCGCTGGCCTTCCGCGTCCTGTCCTCGTCGATCTTCCCGAAGGTGCGCGAGATCTTCCTGCGGGACCTCGGCAGCGCGCTGATCTACAACAACTCCCACGCCCTCGACTGGTCGAACCCCGAGGTCCGGCCCTACCTGGACAAGTACGTCCGCGGCCTGGGCGTGGAGGCGATCGACCGGGTGAAGCTGATGAAGCTGGCGTGGGACGCGGTCGGCACCGAGTTCGGGGCCCGCTGGGAGCTGTACGAGATGAACTACGCCGGCAACCACGAGCAGATCCGCTTCGAGGCCCTCCACGCCCAGCAGGCCTCCGGGAAGTTCGACGACTACAAGCAGCTCGTCGACCAGTGCCTGTCGGAGTACGACGAGAACGGCTGGAAGGTCCCGGACCTCATCAACCCCAAGGACACCACCGTCATCGGCGCCGGCATCCCCGACACCGGGGCGACCGCCCCCGTCGAGGCCGCGCGGTGAGCAGCCGTACCCCCGCTCCGGGCGGCCCCGCCGCCCCGCCCGGAGTCTCCGTCCTGCCGGACGAGGCCCATCTCAGGCACGTCCTCGGACAGTTCGTGACCGGTGTGTGCGCGGTGTCCACCCGCTTCGAGACCCGGTCCGGAGTACGCCACGACGCCATCGCGGTGAACTCGTTCACCTCGGTCTCCCTCGACCCGCCGCTCGTGTCGATGTACCTGCGCGACGACTCGACCTTCCTGCGGCGCGTGCGGACGTCCCGCCAGTGGGCCGTGTCGTTCCTCGGCCACCGGGCGCGCTCCCTGGTCGGCGTCCTCACCACGCCCGCGGCGCAGCGCCCGCCGGTGGAGCAGGCCGCCGACTGGGCCGTCGGACCGCACACCGGCTGCCTGGTCCTGCCGGACGGGCCCGGAACGCTCGAATGCGCCCTGCACCTCACCCAGACGCTCGGCGACCACGTCCTCGTCGTCGGACGGGTCCTGGGCGCCGTCGGCCGCGACCACGAGCCCCTGGTCTTCCACCGCGGCGCCTTCACCGAGGTCGCACCGGCGACGTGAGCACACGCCGGCGGCCCCCAGCAGCGAACAGGAGAGGAGAAGCCATGGCCGGGAAACGCCCGTATGTGGCTGTGGTGGGCGGCGGCATCGGCGGCCTGGCCGCCGCGCTCGGACTGCGGCGGCAGGGCGTCGAGGTGGTCGTCCACGAACAGGCGCGGCACCTGGCCCACCTGGGAGCGGGGATCGCGATCGGCGCGAACGGACACCGGGCCCTGCGGGAACTGGGCGTCGCCGAGCGGCTGACCGCAGCGGCCGCCCAGCCCGTACGGGCCGACTTCCGACACTGGCGCACCGGCCGGTCCATGGTGTCGCACCGCCTCACCGGCATGTACGAGGAACGCTTCGGCGCCCCCTTCTGGACCGTGGAACGGGCGGCCGTCCAGCAGGCCCTGCTCGCCGAACTGGGCACGGAGCACGTCCGCCTCGGCGCGCGCTGCACCGGAGTGGAGGAGACGGCCGCCGGCGCCGTGATCCGCTTCGAGGACGGCAGCGAGGCGGAAGCCGACGCGGTCGTCGGGGCGGACGGCATCCACTCCGCGGTCCGCCACAGCCTCTTCGGTCCCGACGAGGCGGTGTTCTCGGGGACCAGCGGATACCGCGCCCTGGTCCCCATGGACCGGCTGCGGCACCTTCCCGAACTCGCCGAGCCGGTCCTGTGGCTGTGGCTCGGACCGGGCCGGCACTTCATCGCCTACCCGGTGGCGGACGGCAGCGCGCTGAACTTCCTGGCCGTCGTGCCCGACCGCACGTGGACCGTCGAGTCCTGGTCCACGGAGGGCGACGCCGCGGAACTGCTGGCCGCCTTCGACGGCTGGCACCCGTTCGTCACCGGGATCCTCGGAGCCTGCGAACGCCCGGGCCGCTGGGCGCTGTACGACCGGGAACCGCAGCGCGCCTGGAGCTCCGGCCCCGTGACCCTGCTGGGCGACGCCGCGCACGCGATGCTGCCGCACCACGGCCAGGGAGCCAACCAGGCCCTGGAGGACGCGGTGGTCCTCGCCCACCTCCTGGCGGGTACGGACGCCGGTGGTGTGCCCTCGGCCCTGCGCGCCTACGAGCGCCTGCGCCGACCGCGCACCCGGCTGCTGCAGGCGGGCTCCCGCAAGAACGCCGGCTGTTTCCAGCTGCCCGACGGACCGGAGGCCGAGGCCCGCAACGTCCGCCTGGCCGGCCTGCCCGACGACCTCGCCTGGATCCACGGGCACGACCCCCTCGGCTCCCTGCGCCCGGCCACGGCACCGGCCCGAACCCCGGCCGCGCCCGCGGCGCCCGCGACGACCTGACCGGCCCGACGACCATCGACGAACGGTGAGAGACACATGGCAAGGATCTACTCCTTCGAAGGGAACGTCCCCGTCGTGCATCCGACGGCGTTCGTGCATCCCGACGCCGTACTGATCGGGTCGGTCGACATCGGGCCCGGGTGCTATGTCGGCCCCCTCGCCAGCCTGCGGGGCGACTTCGGGCACATCGCACTCCGGGCGGGCTCCAACGTCCAGGACGGCTGTGTCCTGCACTGCTTCCCCGGCGCCGACACCGTCGTGGAGGAGGACGGGCACGTCGGCCACGGGAGTGTGCTGCACGGCTGCCGGGTGGGCCGGGACAGCCTGATCGGCATGAAGTCCGTCCTGATGGACGGGGTCGTCGTGGGGGAGCAGGCCTTCGTCGGCGCCGGCAGCTTCGTCAAGTCCCGCTTCCAGGTGCCGGAGCGGCACCTGGTGGCGGGCAGCCCGGCCAAGGTGGTGCGCGAGCTCACCGCCGACGAGATCGCCTGGAAGGGCAACGGGACGGCCCAGTACCAGAAGCTGGCCCAGCGCTGCCTCACCGGGCTGCACCCGGCGGAGGCCGCCACCGAACGCGCCGCCGCCCCGGCCCCCGCCCGGCCCGGCGAGCCCGAGCACGTCACCCTGCACGCGTTCCGGTCCCGCTGAAGGAGCACCGTTGAGCAAGTGGCGCCGGCTGACCGCGGGGGAGTCCGACGGTCCCGCACTCGTCGCGACGCTGGAGGGTCTTCCCGCCGGCGTGCCGATCACCACGGAGATGGTGGCGGACCACCTGGCCCGGCGCCGGCTCGGCTAGGGGCGCGGTGCGCGCATGAAGTTCGAGCGGGACGAGGTCACCTTCCGGGCGGGGTGCGGCACGGTCCCACTCTGGCGGCGGCCGCCGCCAACTCGGCTGCCATCAGCGCGCGTTGTTCGTCGAGCTGGGGGGTTCGCCGGGCGTAGACGTGCTCGAACAGGTCCAGGGCGTCGGGGGACGGGTCCGCGGAGAGGCGGGCGCGCGGGTCCGCGGCCGTCTCCTCCGCCTCCCGCCGGGCCCGGTCCACCCCGGCGTCGTCCAGCAGTCCGCGCTCCCGCAGGTGCCGCTCCATGCGGTCGACGGGGTCCCGGCGGCGCCAGAACTCCACCTCGGCCGCGTCGCGGTAGCGGGTCGCGTCGTCGGCGTTGGTGTGCGCGTCGAGGCGGTACGTCACCGCCTCCACGAGCGTCGGGCCCGCCGCCCTCGCGGGCCCGCCGCGCGGCCTGCGTCGTACCCGTTGTGCCAGTCCCCCCGCGGCAGCGTCAGCACCTCCACGGGGTCGACGCCCCACACCGGCAGGGCCAGCGTGTCCCGGTACGTGGGGAAGATCCAGTCCTGGCGGTCGAGGGCCAGGACGGCGCCCACCTCGCAGGCCTCCTGCCCCGTGGTCGACGGATGGAGCGCCAGGACCGAGTCGTCCAGGGCCCGGGTGCCGTCCGGGCCGTCGATGAGGCTCAGGGGGCGCGAGGCGGGCGGCATGGCCGTCACGTCGTCCTCGGCGACGCCCGGCGGATCAAGAACTGACATGTGGATGAGGCTCCTTCGGCCGCGGGGACAGGGGCCGTGACTGCCGTGCGCACACCCGCGGCCTGGAGCCGGCGACCCCGCACCAGCATTCGCGCCGCGCCGTGGCGACGGCAGTCGGCCGATACGGCTAGTACCTCGTACCTACTCCCAACAGGCGACTGGCGAGCGCCTTTCGGGGACTTCACGCTGAATGCACTTCCGCGGCTCCGCATGACCGCGGCCTTTCCCCGCCAGGAGGCATGTCCATGAGCAGCTCAGCCACCTCCCGACTCGTCGTCGGCGACCGGTTCCGCGACTTCGCCGAGGCCGTCGGCGCCGAGACGTTCTCGCGCCTGGCCCGTTCGCTCGACGCGGGCGACCTGGACACCGTCGAGGGGCCGGTGCACGTGGTCGCCGGCCAGGGGATCGGGGAGTTCGAGATCTCCTACCTCCAGGACGCCGTCGCCCGGCGGCAGCTGGACGACCGGATCGTGCTGGTGCACTCCACCGGGCAGCCCGCCCGCCGCCAGGACCTGCACAAGGCGCGCGAGGACAACGTGCTGGTCGCCGGACTCACCCAGGTCGACGACACCACGTACGAGGCCGCTCTCCGCCTGCACGACCACAACGAACTGCTCGTGGACGTCCAGGACCGCGTGCACGTACAGGGCATGGTGGCCGTCGAGGCGGCCCGCCAGATGCTCGTCGCGGTGGTGGAGCGCTACTTCACGGCCCGCTGGCCGCAGCAGCGCTACTACATCGTCCTCAACTCCATGAACACCACCTTCTCCAACTTCCTCTTCCCCGTCGGCGCCACCCTGCGGCTGACGGTGGACGAGTCCGAGGTGTCGGAACCCAGCCGGCTCACCTTCCGCACGACGGTGGAGGTGGAGCAGGCCGGACGGGCCGCGGCCACCGTCACCATCGACGCGGCCGCGTTCGCCCCGGGGTTGCTGGAGGACAAGGAACTGCGGCGGGCCAAGAGCGCGGTGGCGAGCACCATGGACGCCGCTCTGGCCAGCGCGTGACATGAGGACGCCGGTACCGGACACCCCGGCGCGGCCCGCGCCGGGCCGACTCCCGTACCCGGAGCGGCGGTTCGCCTATCTGGGCCCGCAGGGCACCTTCACCGAGCTGGCCCTGCGCTCGCTCCCGGAGGCCGCGGGCTCCCCGCTGGCACCGGCCGCCACCGCCGCGGACGCCCTGGCCCTGGTGTGCCGGGACGCCGTGGACGCGGCGATGCTGCCCGTGCACAACACGGTGGCCGGCGTCGTCGCGGACACGGTGCGCGCGCTCGCCGAGTCACCCGCGCTGACCGTGCTCAGGGAGGTCGTGCTCCCCGTCGAGTTCGCCCTGCTGGTCCGCCCCGGCACGCCCCTCGCGCGGGTGGGCACGGTGAGCGGCCATCCGCACGCCGGGACGCAGGTCGCGGGATGGCTCGACAGGCGCGTGCCGCGGGCGCGGTGGATCCCGGCGCCGTCCAACGCCGAGGCCGCGCGCCGGGTCAGGGACGGGGAGTGCGACGCCGCCGTGGCCGGTGACTTCACCGCCGCCCCCTACGGTCTCCAGGTCCTGGTCACCGGGATACAGGACACCGCCGGCGCGGCCACCCGGTTCCTGCTGTGCGCGCGCCCCGGCGGACCGGGCACCCCGCACCCGGCCCGGGCCGACCGCACGTCGCTGGTCGGGCGTCTCCAGGGCCGGCCGGAGGACGTCGACGGGCTGGTGGACGGCCTGCGGCGCCACCCCTTCCTGCGGGCCGTGTCCCTGCGGGCCGTGTCCGACGGACGCAGCGGATCGGTCCTGTTCGCCGACTGCCCGGGCGGCACCGACCGGCCCGCGACCGCACGCGCCGTCGGCCTGCTGCGGCTGCGCGTGCCCGGGCTGAGGTCCCTCGGGTCGTACCCCTCGGCGGCCCATGTCCCGTCGTACGAACGGAGCAAGACGATGCGCACCGAGATCACCTCCGAAGCAGACGGCTCGACGGAGTCCGCGTCCGGGGACATCGCCCGGCTGCGCGAACAGATCGACGCCCTGGACCGCTTCCTCATCGGCACGCTCAAGCAGCGGCTGGAGACCTCCCGGGAGATCCAGCGGATCCGTACCGGAAGCGGCGGCTCCCACGTCGACTCCGGGCGCGAGGTCTCCATCCGGGGCCGGTACGCCGAGGAGCTGGGGGAGGGCGGAGCGGGCGTCGCCGAGGCGCTGCTGGAGATGTGCCGGGGGCGGTCACCGCGGTGAACCCGCCACCGGCCACGACGGCGACACCATCGCCCCGCCTCCGTCGCGGCCGTGAGGACGTCCTCACGGCCGCGACGGCCTTGTTCCACGAGCGGGGCTACGACGCGACGAGCATGAGCGACATCGCCGCCCGCCTCGGCTTCACCAAGGCGGCGCTGTACCGCCACGTGACGGGCAAGGCCGAGCTGCTGCGCGCGATCACCGGGCCGGTCCGCGCGGACGTGCGGGCGCTGCTGGCCGCGAGCGCGGCCGGGACGGGCCGGCCCGTCGACGAACTCACCGGGCTGCTGCGCGGGCTGGCCGGCGCGGCGGCGGCCGGCCCGGGCCGGTACGCCCTGTTCTGGGGACCGGACGGCGAGCCCGGCCCGCTGGCCCCCGACGCCGTGGGCCGTGACGAGGTGGTCCGGCGGCTGGCCGATCTGCTGGAACGGGCCGTGGCGCAGGGCGACGTGCGCGGCGACATCGCTCCCCGGCTCGCCGCCCGGCTCCTGGTCGGCGCGGTCGTCGCCGCCGCCGTGGAGCGGGGCGGCCCCGGCGACGGGGCGGGGCCGCCGTCACCGTCGGCCGTCGACGTCCTGCTCGACGGCCCGGTCCGCCTCCTGACCGGCGGACGGACCTGAGCACCGTCCGCCGGGCCGGGCCGGGGGCGCCGACCGGGTGAGCGCGGCGCGGACGGCGTGCCGCAGCCACACATGCACGGGCTCGGTCTCGTGGCGGGGGTGCCAGGCCTGACAGATGTTGATGGGGTCGGTCTCCACCGGAAGGTCGAACAGCTCGATGCCCACGGACTGCCGCGCGCTGGCGGCGAGCGAGTGGGGCATCGCGGTCACCAGGTCGCTCGACGCGATCATCAGCAACGCCTCACCGTAGTTCGGCACGGAGGCGATGACGTCCCGTCGCAGACCGCGCGCGTGCAGCGCACCGTCGATCGGACCCGTCATACGGCCCTTGCGGGAGACGCTGACGTGCCGGACCGAGGTGAACGCCTGCGCGCTCACCGCCGCGGTCAGCAGAGGATGTCCGGATCGCGCCACTCCGACGAACCGGTCCTCGAAGAGCGGTTCGATCCGCAGTTCCGGGCTGCACTCGTCGATGATCCCCACCTCGATGTCCACGGCACCCTCCCGCAACGGCGCGCTGCCGTGGGTGCTCTCCACCGTGAACGTGAACCGGGCGAGCGGCACCTCCGCGCTGGCCCGGTTCAGCAGCGCCGGAGCCAGCACCGCGGCGTAGGCCTCGTCCGCGACGATGGTCAGGGTCCTGCTGACCTGCGAGAGGTCCTCCTGCCGGCTCGGGGCGAGGAGGGCTTCGGCCTCCCGCATCAGGGCCCGCACCTTGGGCTGGAGCTCCAGCGCCCTCGGCGTGGGGACCAGACCGCGCCCGGCCCGCACCAGCACGGGGTCGCCGAGCGTGCGCCGGATCTTGGACAGCGCACGGCTCATGGCGGGCGGGGACAGCGCCAGCCGCTCGGCCGCCCCGGTGACGCTCCCCTCCTGCAACAGGGCGTCAAGGGCGGGCAACAGCCGCATGTCCACACGGGACGCCGGGGCGCCGGGCAGCTCGCCCGCCCAGTCGCCGTCCTGGCCGGGGTCGTCGACACCGGTTGGGCTCAATGCTTCTCCTGGGACGTGGTCGGCTCTCCGGCGTGGGGACGCAGCCACGCTATGACCAGGAGCGCCGCCACCAGCAACAGGAGGCCGATCAACCGCAACGACTCGGCCATTCCCGTGGTGAACGCCTCCCGTACCTGCGCCGGGAGGCGGGCCGCGGGGTGCGGTGCAGGGGCCGCACAGCGACGACGGCCACGAGCAGCCCGCAGCCTTGACGTTCATCAGGTACTGGCCGTTGAGAAAGAAGAAGGAGTACATCGCGACGAAGGACACGATTGATGCCGAGGGTCCCGGCGCGCATTCCGGAGTGGCGGAATACCCGGGGGTCCGGCAACGGCTGTTCCCGGCGCAGTTCGACCGCGAACTGCCGCCACCGCTCAAAGCGGTCCACAGCGCGACGGCGTGACCGGGGCTCGGAGACGCGGACGACGTCGGGAGGCCGATCCGCTCGGGGAACGAAGACATCACCTCCACCGCCTCACCCACGATCACCTCGGCGTATTCGTTTCCTTCGTGGAGATCAACGGTGTACAGCTTTCCCGAACCATTGTCCCGGAGCGCCGCCGCTATATGGATGCACCCATGCGCAAAGTATTCGGCCGATGTCCGCGATTCCTGGTGATGTCGAGAAGCTTCGGAGACAGAGAGGAAGACATTCTTGTGCGAGCACGTCGAAAACAGGCCACCGCCACCAGGGTCTGCGAGACGTCGAGCCGACCGGTGCCCAGGTCGGAGTGGATGAAGAGGTAGGCGCCGCACTCCCCGCACGGAAAACGAATGATGAGGTGCGAGACGGTATTCCGCCTACGAGTTCCACTTTATTGATCGTTCGACACTTTATTCACTGCAGTGTATGCAACATGCATTTTTCTTTGAGTGGAATCCTCACTTCCGGCTACCCGGACGGTCCGGGTGAGAGGAGGTTTAGGGTGCAACCATTACATATGAAGTAACTCACGTTTAATCCATGGTTTTCGGTGGCGCTCATATACTGTTTTCGCGACGAGTAATCGTTGAAGATGCGGCTGCGTGGGCAGTGGCTCTCGCGTGCACGTCTTGATGAGTGATGACCATGCATGGCAGGGGGAAGTACATGTCTCGCACATCCCGTCCGACGTCAGAGGCATTAGTGGCCACTCTGGAGCCCGAGCAGGTGCTGTCGGATCGCGTGGCGGCCCGAACGGTATCGACACTCACGCCGCGGGAGCGCCAGGTCCTGAACGGGATCAAGGAGGGGAACTCCAACAGGATGGTCGCCCGACTCCTAGGAATTTCCGAGCGCACCGTCAAGGTCCATCTGCACTCGATTTTCATCAAGCTGGGCGCGGCATCACGTACCGAAGCGGTTATCGAGGGGATCAGGAGCGGCTGCATCAGCCTGCACTGATCGTCGCGTGCCGGTGGCCCCCGACGACACGTCGGGGGCCACCCGCACAGGTCGGTCCGAGGTCAGGGGTTCCGGGTCGACGGCTCGCGGGCGAGCGCGAGGACGAGACGGGACGTCGTCTCCACCAGTTCCTTGTCGATGGGGGAACCGGAGACCAGGACCCGGTAGTACAGCGGACCCAGCAGCAGATCCACGAGGTGGTCGAGGGTGCGGTCGTCGACGGCCAGGTCATGGTCGCGGGCGAGGAGATCTCGCAGGCCGGCCATGTCGCGCTCCCGCTGCTCCCTCAGGAACCCGGCCCGCAGCGACGCGGCCGTCTCGCTGTCCAGCTGGGCGTGGCCCAGGAGGGCCAGCAGTACCTGGCCGGCGGGCTCCTCGAAGAAGTCGGCCACCCGCTGCAGATGGGAGGTGAGGGCCTCCTCGACGCCGCGGCTTTCGTCCGCGCGCCACTCCAGGGCCTCGCGGGCGTCATCGGTGAGGGTGTCGAGGAGGATGTCGACCTTCGACTTCCACCAGCGGTAGATCGTCTGCTTGGCCACCCCCGCGCGCTGGGCGATGCCCTCGATGGTCAGGGCGGCGAAGCCCCGCTCGACCAGGAGGTCGTCCGCGGCGTGCAGCACCGCGAGCCGGACGCTCTCGCTGCGGCGTGGGCCGGTTCGGCTGACGACCGTGGTCTTCTCGCCGGCCGCTGGTGGTTTCCGCATGGCGCTGATGGTTCCGTCAACCCTTCGCATCGTGTCCGTCGCTGTGATTCTGGCACAGCGGGCCTGCCGTGAACCGGTTCACGGCAGGCCCGCTCAGGCGGCCTTCCGGCCGGTCCGCACCAGGCTGAGCAGGACGCCGAGGGAGAGCGCGGCGACCACCGCGCTGAACGTCTCGCCGGCCGGGCGGAGGCTGGTCTCGCGGATCAGGACGCCCACACCGATCGCGGGCACCGCCAGCATCGAGTACAGGATGGCGAAGAAGGTGGAGACCGAGGCGCCCCGGTGCTGGGGGGCGCTGCGCGTGGTGATGCCGCCGATGCCGTGACCGACGGCGATGCCCGTCGCCAGTCCGTTGACCGCGGCACCGACGAGCAGCGGACCCAGGGTGCTGGTGGCCATCGCGGCGGCGATCAGACCGGAGGCGACGATCAGGCCCAGGCACGAGGCGGGCAGGGCGGTGGCGGGCTTGAGGGTGCGGACGAGAAGCTGTCCGAGGGCGGTGCAGGCGAAGGCGATGAAGACCACGAGTCCGGTGAGGGTGTGGCTGGACTCGTGCAGCACCGTCCCCAGGAACAGGCCCGTCACGGCGGTCAGGACGCCGAGCACGGCGAAGCCCGCGCCCGCCGCCATCGCGGAGCGCAGGAAGTCCGAGCGGATCTCGGCGGGGACGTGCAGCGGCTGGACCTGCAGCGAGAAGCCGGAACGGTGGGCGGAGCTCTCCCCGTTCACGAGGACACCGAGCGTGCCGATGGCGGCGAGGACGAGCATGACGACCCAGGGGGTGCGCAGCGGGGAGGGCGCGAGGTCCGCCAGGATCCCCGCGATCAGCGTGCCGCAGGCGAGGCCGCCCATGTTCGCGAACAACGCGAGGGTGGCGGGCTTGATGCGGCTGTGCTGCCCGAGCCGCTCCGTGAGGGAGGCGGTGGCGGCGCCGGTCACCAGGGCGGCGGAGAAGCCGGACACGACCCGGGCGACGAGCATCGCGGCGACGCTCTGGGTCAGCAGGAAGACCACCGCGGCGACCACGGACAGCAGGGTGGCCGCGACCAGGACGGGACGGCGTCCCACCTGGTCCGAGAGCCGGCCGAAGACCAGCAGCCCGAGGACGACGCCGAGCGCGTAGACGGCGAAGACGACGGTCACGGTGAACGGCGTGAAGCCGAACTCCTCGCCGTACAGCGGGTAGAGCGGGGTGGGCGCGGTGGTGCCCGCCATGGTGATCCAGAAGGCGAAGGCCACGCTGAACACGGCGAGGCCGCCGCCGCGTGCCCTCTCTGGAGCGCCGGCCCGGTCGACGGCGCGGACGGTCGAGTTCCCCACTGAAGTGGCCTCTCGTGAGCGGTTGAGTGCGGAAAGGCGCGGCACATGCCGAGACTTACCGTTGCGTCTAATCCAGAGACTAGACTAGTCGTCGCGTCTATTCAACGGGGCAGGGATGGCCAGGGGATGCTGAACGAACAGGGCGCGGGCATGGCGACCCGGATCACATCTTGAGGTCGGGGGACCGCGTGCCGGCGCGGAGGACACAGGAAGAACTACAAGATCCTGCGTGACCGCCGGCAGCGCGGCGTCGGCCTCCACCACGCCGACCCAGGCCGTCGCCCGCATGCACGACCTCGCCCGCGCCGGATGGCCACACACGTCAACCGCTCGCTTCAGGCTGCGTGATCACTGCCTTCTGCGACACGCTTCAAGCCCCGTCCTCTCCGCCGCTCCCGTGCCGTACCGCTTCCTTCACCCGCGCCTCGATCTCCTGACGCGATGTCTCCTCCTGCTTCGCGTACGCGGTCACCGCCGCCTGGACGTCGCGGGCGAGGTCGCGCCAGGCACGCCAGGCGGTCTCCCAGGTGGTGGTCTGCTGGTCGCTCCACTTGGTCTGGGTGGGCGGGCCGTACGCGTCCTGCAGTTGCCGCACGCGGGCGTACGCCTCGTCTGCCGCGCGCTGTTTCTCCACGAGCTCTGCGAAGGTGTGTGCCACGCGCCCGGATCCTTGGGCAGCGACGGCCCTCCACCGACTCGCCACGCCGCCCGTGGGCCGACCGGGCGGGGGCGGAACGGGCGCGGTTCACCCGCCCAGCCGTTCTCTCAGACGCCCGGCCCCGTGCGGCGCAGCACCCGCAGGGATTCCGTCGCCGAGACCTCCGTGAAGGCGCCGGAGGCCAGGGCCCTGAGGTAGACGCGGTACGGGGCCTGGCCGGTGAACTCGTCCTGCGGGTCCGGGAAGACGTCGTGGATGGCGAGCAGACCGCCCTCGGCGACGTGCGGGGCCCAGCCCTCGTAGTCGGCGGTGGCGTGCTCGTCGGTGTGGCCGCCGTCGATGAAGACGAAGCCGAGCGGCGTGTTCCAGAACGCGGCGATCCGCGGGGAGCGGCCGACCAGGGCCACCACGTGGTCCTCCAGGCCCGCCCGGTGCAGGGTGCGGCGGAACGTGGGCAGCGTGTCCATCACGCCGAGCTCGGGGTCCACCGTCTCCGGGTCGTGGTACTCCCAGCCCGGCTGCTGCTCCTCGCTGCCCCGGTGGTGGTCGACGGTGAGCGCGCTGACCCCGGCCCCGCGGGCCGCGTCGGCGAGCAGGATCGTGGACCGGCCGCAGTACGTGCCGATTTCGAGGAGCGGCAGCCCCAGCCGGCCGGCCTCCACGGCCGCCGCGTACAGGGCAAGACCCTCCTCGGCCGGCATGAACCCCTTCGCCGCCTCGAACGCGGCCAGGATCTCGGGCTTCGGGGCCGCGGGCATGAGGGTCCTCTCGGTCGTACGGCTGTCCGGGCGCCCATCGTGCCGTACTCCCTGCCGGAGGCAGGCAGGGGGTGGGCGGCTGCTGTCAGAGGAGAGTGCATGAGGCCGAGCCCCCCCGCTCCCCAGAGAGATGGTCCGGGGCCTCCCCGCCGCCACTGGCCGTACCCACCTGGCCAGGTCGCGAGGGAACCGGCCTCCCGGGCGCGGACCGCGCACAGGATGCGTGTCGCCGCCCCGGGGGCGAGTACGCCGGGGACCAGCGTGCCCAAGACCGTTCGGGGCGGGCGACTGCTCGGGCTCACTCCTGCTCGGTCTTCAGGAACGGCACCGACTGGTAACGGGCTCAGGCGGGGACCGACTCGCCCGGCAGGGACAGGTCCAGGTCGACCGGACGCTCGTCGCCCGTGTGGGTCGCGGACGAGGCAAGCGGGCCGTGGCCGTGGGCGCGGGCGGCCAGGACGTAGGACCCGCCGCCCGGGACGGTGAGCGTGTAGGCGCCGTCCTCGGCGGACAGGGTCGTGCCGGCCTGGCGGCCGTGCCGGTCGATGAGCGTGACCTTGGCGCGGGCGACCGGGCTGCCGTCGGCGGCCAGCACCCGGCCCTGGAAGCCGCGCAGCGCCTGCTCGGCGCGCTCCAGCGCCGCGTCCTCCTCACTGCCGGCGCGCAACTGCGGCTTCCGCGACGGGCGCGCGCCCGGCAGGAACAGCGCCAGGACCAGGCCCACGGCGACCGCCGCGGTCGCGATCAGGAACGAGACCCGGAAGCCGTGCATCGTCGGGATCTCCACGCCGCCGACGGTGTTCGCGGTGTCGGCCAGCACCATGCCGATCACCGCGCTCGACACCGACGTGCCGATGGAACGCATCAGGGTGTTGAGGCCGTTCGCCGCCCCCGTCTCCGAGGCCGGGACCGCGCCCACGATCAGCGCGGGCAGCGAGGAGTAGGCGAGGCCGATGCCCGCGCCCAGCAGCACCGAGATGACCAGGCTCTGCCAGGGGGCGCTCATCAGGCCGAGGCCGGCGCCGTAGCCGACCGCGATGATCATCAGGCCGAGGATCAGGGTCACCTTGGGGCCGTACTTCGCGGACAGCCGGGCGTAGACGGGTGCCGTGAGCATCATCGTCAGGCCGAGCGGCGCGACGAGCAGACCCGCGACGACCATCGACTGACCGAGGCCGTAGCCGGTGGACTTCGGCAGCTGGAGCAGTTGCGGCAGGACCAGGGAGACGACGTAGAAGGAGACGCCGACCATGATCGAGGCGAGGTTGGTGAAGAGGACCGCCGGGCGGGCGGTGGTGCGCAGGTCGACCAGCGGGGCCTTGACGCGCAGTTCCATCACGCCCCACAGGAGCAGGACGACCGCGGCGGCGCCGAACAGACCCAGCGTGGTGCCGGAGGCCCAGCCCCAGTCGCTCCCCTTGGTGATCGGCAGCAGGAAGAGTACGAGCCCCGCGGACAGTCCGATGGCGCCCGGCAGGTCGAAGGAGCCCTCGGCGCGCATCGGCGACTCGGGCACCACGAGCAGGGTGAGGGCGATGGCGAGGACACCGAGGCCGGCGGCGCCGTAGAACAGGACGTGCCAGTCGCTGTGCTGGGCGACCAGGGCGGCGGCGGGCAGGGCGAGGCCACCGCCGACGCCTATGGAGGAGCTCATCAGGGCCATCGCCGAGCCGAGCCGCTCCCGGGGCAGCATGTCCCGCATCAGGCCGATGCCGAGCGGGATCGCGCCCATCGCGAAGCCCTGGAGCGTCCGGCCGGTGATCATCAGCAGCAGATCGCTGGTGAACGCGCTGACCAGGGCGCCGACGACCATGACGGCCAGGCTGGTGATCAGCATGCGCCGCTTGCCGTAGAGGTCGCCGAGGCGGCCCATGATCGGCGTGGCCACCGCGCCCGAGAGGAGCGTCGAGGTCAGGACCCAGGTGGCGTCGCTGGGGGCGGTGTCCAGCAGTTGCGGCAGGTCCTTGATGACCGGGACGAGCAGGGTCTGCATCACCGCGACAACGATCCCCGCGAAGGCGAGCACCGGGACCACGGCCCCGCTCGCTCCGCCGGCGGGACGGTCTGTCGTCGTCTGCGTCATTGAGAGGGGCCTCCAGGCCGGAGATCGGACGTGCGTGGTACGTGGATACGTGGTCTCTGAACCTTGTACGTCCAGGCAACTATTCCGTTGCTTTGGCACCCTAACGAAAACTTGACCTTTCCTTGGGGGTACGGGGCCGCTGCGGGGGTCCTAGTCCCCGGGACCGAGGCCGGATCCCGGCGAAATCCCGATGGCATGGGAGTAAGACGGTTGAGAGCATGACAGGCATGCTCGAATCCGCCGACACCGCCACAGCCCGCCCGTCCCGCCTGTCCCGCTTGCGTCCGCGTGGCGCGCCTCCGATGTGGCTCGTCGTGGCGCTCACCTGTGCCGGGCAGTTCCTCGTCGTGCTGGACGTGTCCGTGGTCAACGTGGCGTTGCCCTCGATGCGGGCCGGGCTGGGGCTCAGCGAGCAGGGCCTGCAGTGGGTGGTGAACGCCTACGCCATCGCCTTCGCCGGGTTCATGCTGCTCGGCGGGCGGGCCGGGGACCTCTACGGCCGCAAGCGGATGTTCCTCGTCGGGCTCGGACTGTTCACCCTGGCCTCGCTGGCGGGCGGGCTGGCGCAGGACGACTGGCAGCTTCTTCTCGCACGGGCCGTCCAGGGGCTGGGCGCGGCGGTGCTGGCGCCGTCGACGCTGACGATCCTCACCGCGTCGGTCCCGGAGGGTGCCGCCCGGGCCCGGGCCATCGGCACCTGGACGGCGGTCGGTGCCGGCGGTGGCGCGGCGGGCGGTCTGGTCGGCGGGCTGCTGGTGGAGACACTGTCGTGGCGGTGGGTGCTGCTGATCAACGTGCCGGTGGGAGCCGTGGTGCTGTGCGCGGCCGGCTGGTTCCTCGTCGAGGGCCGGGCCGGTGACGGGCGGCGGCTCGACCTTCCCGGCGCCCTGTTCGTGACGGCCGGCCTCGGCACCCTCGCCTATGGCATCTCCCAGACGGAGGCGGCGGGCTGGACCGCACCGGCCACGCTGCTGCCACTGCTCGCCGGGCTCGCCCTGCTCGCCCTGTTCCTCGTGGTCGAGGCCCGGACGGCCGGCCCGCTGATGCCGCTCGGCCTGCTCCGGCTCCGCTCCGTGTCGTCGGCGAACGTGGCGATGTTCCTGTGCGGCTCCGCGATGTTCTGCATGTGGTTCTTCATGACCCTGTACGCGCAGAACGTCCTGGGCTACACGCCCCTGGAAGCCGGACTCGCCCTGGTCCCCAGCTCCCTGGCCGTCCTCCTCGGCGCCAAGCTCGCGCCCCGGCTGATGCCGACGGTCGGCCCGCGCAACGTGGCGGTGCTGGGCACACTGGTCGCCATGGCCGGTTTCGCCTGGCAGTCCACCATGACTCCCGACGGCGGGTACGCGACGGCGATCCTGTTCCCCGGCATCCTGATGATGCTCGGCGCGGGCCTCGCGGCGACCCCGCTCGCCGCCCTGGCCACGTCCGGCGCGGCCCCCGGCGAGGCCGGCCTGGTCTCCGGCCTCGTCAACACCTCCCGCACGATGGGCGGTTCGCTGGGCCTGGCCGTCCTGTCGACCCTGGCGGTGGCCCGAACGGCGGGCAGCGGCACCCCGGCGGCCCTGACGGAGGGGTACGCGCTGGCGTTCCGGACCGGGGCCGGGGTGCTGGCCGCGGGGGCGCTGCTGATGTGGCTCTGGCTGCCCCGGGTGGCGGGGGAGCGGTAGGGCCGCAGACGGAAAACAGCGCGCGTCGCGTTGCCCGCGAAGGGGGCGCGGGGGCCCCTGGGCGGCGCTCCGCCACTGTTTCGGTACGGGGCAGCGGTGATGTGCCGGCGGGGTGCGCGCCGGTGTCGCGGCGGGCCGCACAGGACGCTTCACCGGCGCCAGGAAACCAGCCCTGACCTGGCCTTTCTCCGGTCCCGCACGTACGGTTGCGGGACGCGGAAGGGGGACCGGATGGACCGGAACATACGCACCGTCGACGACGTACTCGCCCTGCTCGACGGGCTCTTCGCGCCCGAGGCCGACCGGTGGACGGAGCGGGGTGCCGACTGGTGGGACGGCTTCTACGCCGACCGCTCCCGTCCGGTGCCGTTCTTCGTCGCCAAGCCGGACGAGAGCCTGGTGAGTTGTCTCGACCGGGGGCTGGTCAGCGGCGGGCGGGCGCTCGACCTGGGGTGCGGTCCGGGCCGTAACGCGCTGTACCTGGCGGAGCGGGGCTTCGATGTGGACGCGGTCGACCTGGCCCCGGCCGCGGTCGACTGGGCCGGGGAGCGGGCGCGTACGGCCGGGGCGGGGAACGTGCGGTTCCTCTGCGGCGACGCGTTCGAACTCGCCGGTGCGGAACTCACCGGCCCGTACGACCTCGTCTTCGACTCCGGCTGCTTCCACCACCTGCCCCCGCACCGGAGGCTCAGCTACCTGAGGCTGCTGGACGAGGTCCTGGCCCCCGGCGGTCTGTTCGGCCTCACCTGTTTCGCGGCCGGGGCCGGCGGGATGGGATCGGAACTGTCCGACGCCGACTTCTACCGTGCGGCGGCCTCGGGGCTGCGGGGCGGACTCGCGTACACCCCCGAGTCGTTGCGGGAGATCTTCTCGGGACTGACCGAGGTCGAGTTGCGGCGGATGCGGGACGAGCCGGAGGACTCGGCGTGGTTCGGTGAGTCCTTCCTGTGGACGGCGCTGTTCCGGCGGGAGCCGGACTCACCGCCGGCCCTGGCTGCGGGCTTGCCGTAGGGCCTCGGTGCGGTTGGTCTCCCACCGGCGGTGCGGGGCGGCTCCGCCGGTCACCGGCCCAGGGCAGGCCGGGGGGTGCCGAGCAGTGAGGCCAGTGTTCCGGTGAACGCCGACGCCGAATGGTCGGCGTGAGCGCGGATGCGCCGGGCCACGGCGTCGGCGCCGCCGCCCTCCACGAGGTGGACGAGCCGGTCGAGGCGGCGCTCGTGGCCCTCCTCGGTGTCGGGGAGGGTGGACAGGTAGAAATCCGTCGCGTCGTAGGCCATGTGGAAGACGTGCTTCTTCACATCGCTCAGCGTCAGGTAGTCGTCGTGGGTCTTGGGCGCCGGCTCGGGCGCGCCGACGCACACCGCCGGGGTGCCGGCGCCCCAGGCGTTGACCGCCAGGTGGTAGGTGTCCGTGATCACCAGCCGGTACCGGGGGAGCACGCCCAGCAGGTCGCCGATGGTGTGCCGGCCGGGCCGGGGCGCGATGTGCCCGACCGGAGCGGGAACGTCCCGGTCGAACCAGGGCAGCCATTCCAGCGGGGCGCCCAGACGGTCGGACAGGCCCTGGCAGAAGGCGGGCAGCCACTCTGGGATCGGCGTACGGGCGCCCAGGAACACGCCGATCGCTCCGCCGTCCGGCACGGACCGGGACCACTCGGTGGCCGGGAGGTGGTCGAGGTCGCCGGGGCGGGACAGCAGGGCCGCGTCCGAACCGAAGTAGTCGGTCGTACGGTCCTCGCGCAGGTGCGCGATCTTCGCCGCCGAGAGCGGGTCCCGCACCCAGACGCGGTGGCTCCGCGTCACCAGTCGGGAGAACAGCGGACCGTACTCCTTGTCCTCGTAGTCGGACTGCGAGTTGTGCAGGATCGTCCCGCCGTAGCTGAGGGTCCGGGCGAGCAGCTCGTCCGGCTGGTCGGCGAACAGCAGGGTCCGGTTCAGCAGGTTCCGGGCGGCGTCACGGTCCTCGGCGAAGCCGAAGTCGAGCAGGCGGTTGGTGGCGTCCTGCTCCAGGTAGTGCCGGGTGTGGAGGAAGTCGCCCCAGAAGACGACCGCGTCGTGCTCGCGGAGCGCGTCGAGGTGCTCGGCCAGGGGGTGGAAACGGAACGGGAAGGCGGTGCCGCGTGCGCAGTCGCGCAGGGGCACGGTCTCCGGCGTGTGCAGGGTGTACCAGGTCGCGTCGACCTCGCCGGCCATACGCCGCCGCAGGGACTCGAAAGCCAGGTCGACGGTCAGCATGCCGGTGTTGCGGTAACCGATGTTCGGCGCGGTGATGACGGCGACGCGTGCCATGTGTTCCTTTTCCCTAGCCCGTAACCGGCGCCGCCGAGGACTGCGGCGCGGACCAACGGCCAACGTACACGCCGACGTTGCCCGGCTGAGGTCCCGGCCCTGTCGGCCCGGATGCGGGGCGGGCCAGGGGAGCGATCTGACGTGACGTCAGGAGCCTTCACAAGTGTGCGGGCCTGGGCTATACAAAGACCCAGGACTGGAACGCGTTCCAGTTCGGCCCGAGACGGCCTCGGTGCGGCCGACGGTGCGGACGGCCGTGCCGAGGTCCTTCCCACGGTGATGCCGAAGCCCTTCCCACGGCGATCAGGAGCCCCATGCCCATCGACGCAGCCAAGGCGCTCGCCGCCGAACCCCGGACCGGCGAACTCTCCTGGGACCGCAAGGACGTGCAGCTCTACCACCTCGGCATCGGCGCCGGAGTCCCCGCCACCGACCCCGACGAGCTGCGCTACACCCTGGAGTCCCGGCTGCACGTCCTGCCGAGCTTCGCCACCGTCGCGGGCGGCGGAAAACCCGGGGTGACCAGCGGGCTGTCCATGCCGGGCGTCGACGTCGACCTCGCCCGCGTCCTGCACGGCGGCCAGAGCCTCGTGCTCCACCGCCCGATCCCCGCGGAGGGCACCGCGACAGCCACCAACCGGATCGCCGCCGTCTACGACAAGGGCAAGGCCGCCGTCCTCGTGCTGCGCACCGAAGTCGCCGACCCGGACGGCCCGTTGTGGACCAACGACGCCCAGATCTTCGTCCGCGGAGAGGGCGGCTGGGGCGGTGACCGCGGCCCCTCCAGCCGGCTCGAACCCCCCACCGGCGAACCCGCACGGACCGTCGAACGACGGGTCCGTGAGGACCAGGCCCTGCTCTACCGCCTCTCCGGCGACCGGAACCCGCTGCACGCCGACCCGGAGTTCGCCAAGGTCGCCGGGTTCGAACGGCCCATCCTGCACGGACTGTGCACCTACGGCATCACGCTCAAGGCGGTCGTCGACACGCTGCTCGGCGGTGACGTGACCCGGGTGCGGTCGTACACCACGCGGTTCGCCGGGGTCGTGTACCCGGGGGAGACGCTGCGGATCCGCATGTGGCACACGCCGGAGTCCACCAGGGTCGCGGTCAGCGCCGTGGAGCGCGAGGACACGCCCGTCCTCGCCGACACCACGGTCGACCACACCTGAGTTCCCGTGAGTTCCAGACGCCGTACGAGGGGAGCCCGCACCATGCGCGCAGCCGTACTGCACGAGACCGGCCAGGACAAGCTGGAGGTCCTCGACGATGTCGAGGCGGTGGGGTTCGGCCCCGGCAAGGTGCGCATCCGGGTGCGCGCCACGGGGCTGTGCCACTCCGACCTGTCGGCGATGAGCGGGGTACTGCCGCAACCCGCGCCGTTCGTACCCGGACACGAGGGAGCGGGGGAGATCCTCGAAGCCGGCGAGGGCGTCGGCCACCTGAAGGCCGGTGACCGGGTCGTCGTGTGCTGGCTGCCCGCCTGTGGCACCTGCCCCTCCTGCCGGCGCGGCCAGACCCAGCTGTGTCTGGCCGGGTTCATGAACGCGGGCACCCCCAACTTCAGGCGGCCCGGCGGGGAGGTCTTCGGTTTCGCCGGCACCGGCACCTTCGCCGAGGAGGTCGTCGTCGACGCCGGATGCGCGGTGCCGGTACCCGACGACGTGCCCTTCGACATCGCCGCCCTCATCGGCTGCGGGGTGACGACCGGGCTGGGCGCCGCGCTCAACACGGCCGACGTGGAGGCCGGTTCGTCCGTGGCCGTCATCGGGTGCGGGGGCGTCGGCATCTCCGTCATCCAGGGCGCCCGGCTGCGCGGGGCCGCCGAGATCGTCGCGGTCGACCCGGTCGTCTCCCGGCGCGAGGCGGCCCTGCGGTTCGGGGCCACGAAGGCCGTCTCGCCCGACGAACTCGCCGACGCCAAGCAGCAGATCACCGCCGGTGAGGGCTTCGACTACGTCTTCGAGGTCGTCGGCAGGTCGGCCACCGCACGCACCGCGTACGACACCACCCGGCGCGGCGGCACCCTCGTCGTGGTCGGCGCCGGCGCCATGGACGACGTCCTCCAGCTCACCATGTTCGAGCTGTTCTTCGACGAGAAGCGGATCCTGCCGTCCCTGTACGGCGGCGGCGACGTCCTGCGCTCCTACGAACGCGCCATCGCCCTCTGGCGCGCCGGCCGGCTCGACCTGGCGGGCCTGATCACCCACCGGGTCCCGCTCGCCGACATCAACGAGGCCCTGGACCAGATGCGCACCGGGACCGCCCTGCGCACCTGCATCGAGCTGTGAGGACCGCCGCCATGCCGCTCCCGCTCCAGGGACTGTCCGCGATCGTCACCGGCGCGGGCCGCGGGCTCGGCCGGGCCGAGGCGCGGGAACTCGCCCGGCTCGGCGCCGCCGTCGTCGTCAACGACTACGGGCAGCCCCGCCGCGACGGCACCGGCGAGGCCTCGGCCGGACCCGCCGAGGAGGTCGCCGCCGAGATCCGGGCGGCGGGCGGTTCCGCCCTCGCGCACACCGGCGACGTCTCCGACTTCCAGCAGGCGCGCGAACTGGTCGAACTGGCCGTCGCCGAGTACGGCAGGCTCGACATCCTGGTCAACAACGCGGGCATCCTGCGCGACCGCATGGTGTTCTCGATGGCCGAGGAGGAGTGGGACGCCGTGCTCCGCGTCCACCTCAAAGGGCACTTCAACACCACCCGGTTCGCCGCCGCGCACTGGAGGGAGCGGTCCAAGCGGGCCGGGGAGCCGGTGTTCGGGCGGATCGTGAACACCTCCTCGGAAGCGTTCCTCGCCGGCTCCGCCGGGCAGCCCAACTACGCGGCGGCCAAGGGCGGGATCGTCGGCCTCACCACCTCCACGGCCCTCGCCCTCGGCAAGTACGGCGTGACGGCCAACGCCATCTGCCCCCGCGCCCGCACCCGGATGACCGAGGACGTCTTCGCGGGCGTCCAACCGCCCTCCGCGGGCGGCCTCGACCCGCTCGCTCCCGAGCACGTCGCCCCCCTCGTCTGCTACCTCGCCTCACCCGCCGCCGCCCACGTCAACGGGCAGCTCCTCGTGGTGCACGGCGGGATGGTCGCGGTCGTCGAACGGCCCCGGGTCGCCGCCCGGTTCGACAGCAAGCAAAACACCTTCACGTACGACGAGCTGGAGGCCGTGCTCGGGGCGTACTACGCGGACCGGCCGGCGGGGGAGACGTTCGCGGCGGTGGAGGTGCTGGGGCTGAAACGCGGCTGAGGACAGAGAGACGGCCCTGCCCGGGAGGGGCAGGGCCGCTTTCTCGTCCGTGACTGACGTGCCCTCAGGCCGCCGTCCCGGTCTGCTCGCTCTCCGCCACCGGCTTGCGGTGACGGCCGCGCGGAGCCTTCTCGCCGACCTGCGTGGAGACCTCGCCACGGTGCCGGCCCGGGCCGGTGGAGATCTCCTGGACGTCGCCCGTGTGCGGCTGGTTCGTGCTGGCGTCGCTCATCGGATGGAATTCACCCCGTCAACATGATCTTTCTTACAGCCGGGTGAGTCTAACCGGCACCCCGCACCTCCGATCCAGGCGGCCAACCAACCGGCACTACTTCGTTACAAGCCCTCCCAACGGGGCCTGTTGCAGCGGGACCGGACGTGGAGTGGAGGGGGCCGGAGGCTGAGCGGGACGGGCTGGCGAGGCGGGGTGTTCCGGCCCCGAGGGGTGCACGGAGTGCGCCGGCTCCGGGGGCGCGGGTTCCGGGGGGTGTCCCGGGGCGGGGGCCGTGCCGACGACCGTGCCGGCGGTCAGCCCGTCCGGCTCCCGCACCGGCCTCGGCACCGGCCTCCGCACAGGTGGCCGCACCGGCTCCTTTCCCGGCTCCCGCACCGGCCCCCTCCCTGGCTCCTTCCCCGGGTCCGGGCCGTGCGGCGACGCCGCACCCGCTTCCGGCGGTACGGCCGAAGCCGCCGGTGGGCTCATCTGCGCCACCCCGCACGGCACCACCGGTGTCACGTACGGCAGGCGCAGTACCCCGTCCGGCGTCCACAGGCCGGTGCCCGCCAGCCACCCCTCGGGCGCCGGGAGATGGTGCACCCGGCGCTCCGCCGGCCGCCACACGCCGATCCAGCTGCCCGCAGGCCCGTCGACGCGCAGCGCCACCGCGCAGCTCTCCGGTGTCAGCACCTGCCCCGGCTGGATGGCGAACGGCGTGACGGTGCAGCCCCGCAACCGCAGGCACTCCGGGAAGCGCACCGGCAGCGTGCTGCCCAGCACCCCCCAGCCCAGCCGCTCCTGCCCCGGCGAGGGCGCGTCCGAGCGGACGATCAGCAGCCCGCTGTCGTGGTCGGCGAGCAGCAGCCGGTCGTCGCTGCAGGCGGCGATCTGCAGCAGCGGCGACACCTCGCCACCGCGCTCCAGGTCCACCACGACGGCCTTGGTGCGCCCACCGGTCTCCCGGTCCAGGGCGAGCAGCCGTTCCGTACGGTCCAGCCAGACCCCGCCCGAGCAGCGGCCGGGCAACTCCGCCAGCCGCTCCGGTCCGAAGCCGCCGCCCGCCACCAGCCACACCGTCGTGGAACGCGGCCCGACGGCCAGCGCGTACGCCTTCTCGCCGCCGGGGGCGGGCGGCAGCAGCCGCAGCCGGGTCGTGCCCGCCGGGCACTCGACCGCACCCAGGGGCAGCTCGCCCGTTCCGGGCCCGGTCGGATACAGCAGCGAGAACGCGTGCCGCCCGGCCACCAGACGGTGGATGAGCACCCGCCCGTCACCCATCGGCTGCACCTCGGTGCCCGGCTCCTCCGGCTGGTTGCGGGGCAGTGGCACCGCATACGGCTCGGGGCCGTCCAGGGTCCAGCGCTCCGGGAACCAGGACCCGCCGGCCGACGCGAGGCGCGCGGCGTAGGCGCCGTCCGCGCTGAGCGTGCATCCCGTCGGCGCGGCTCCGTCCTCGTGACCCGCCGAAGGTTCGATCGCACACGCTGTCATCGTTCGGTCACCTCCAGTGACGAACGTAGTTTTCGTACGCGGGCGGCGAATGCGACGGCTCCCGGCTTCACACATAAGGGTGTTCCAGGAACGATTCGTCTGAGGGAAAGGGGGCTTTTGTGCTGCTCGGGGCGAGAGCCGGCCGACGGGGGCGGTGGCGGTTCAACGCCACAGATCAGGCGGGTAGCCTTGCACCCGTGCCCCGTCTGTCTGAAGTCATCGCCGCGCTGGAGACCCTGTGGCCCGCCGAGCGGGCCGAGTCCTGGGACGCGGTCGGTACGGTCGCGGGTGACCCGGACCAGGCGGTCACGCGGGTCCTGTTCGCCGTCGACCCGGTCCAGGAGATCGTCGACGAGGCGGTGGAGCTGGGCGCCGACCTGCTCGTCACCCACCACCCCCTCTACCTGCGCGGCACCACGACCGTCGCCGCGACGCACTTCAAGGGCCGGGTCGTCCACACTCTCATCAAGAACGACATCGCGCTGCACGTCGCCCACACCAACGCCGACACCGCCGACCCGGGCGTCTCCGACGCCCTCGCGGGCGCCCTGGACCTCAGGATCACCGGGCCGCTGGTCCCGGACCCCACCGATCCCGAGGGCCGCCGGGGCCTGGGCCGCGTCTGCGCGCTGGACCACCCGCTGACCGTCCGCGAGTTCGCCGCCCGCGCCGCCGAGTGCCTGCCCGCCACCGCGCAGGGCATCCGGGTCGCCGGCGACCCCGAGGCGCTGGTGCGTACCGTCGCCGTCAGCGGCGGCTCCGGCGACAGCCTCTTCGACCACGTACGCGCGGCCGGTGTCGACGCCTTCCTCACGGCCGACCTGCGCCACCACCCGGCGTCAGAGTTCACGGCGGCTGTCGCCCCCCGCCCCCTCGCGCTGCTCGACGCGGCGCACTGGGCCACCGAGTGGCCCTGGTGCGAGCTGGCCGCGAGCCAGCTCGACGAGATCTCCGACCGGCACGGATGGGACCTGCGCGTGCACGTCTCGAAGACGGTCACCGACCCCTGGACCGCTCACGCGGCCTCAACCACTTCTGACCCCCTGGGAGCCCCGAACTGAACGCCGCGCCCGCCGACCAGATCCGACTCCTCGACGTCCAGGATCTCGACGTCCGCCTGCAGCAGCTCGCGCACAAGCGGAAGTCGCTGCCCGAGCACGCCGAGATCGAGTCGCTGACCAAGGACCACACCCAGCTGCGCGACCTGCTCGTGGCCGCGCAGACCGAGGAGAGCGACACCGCCCGCGAGCAGACCAAGGCCGAGCAGGACGTGGACCAGGTGCGTCAGCGCGCCGCCCGCGACCAGCAGCGCCTGGACTCCGGCGCCGTCACCTCCCCCAAGGACCTGGAGAACCTCCAGCGCGAGATCGCCTCGCTCGCCAAGCGGCAGGGCGACCTGGAGGACGTGGTGCTCGAGGTCATGGAGCGCCGGGAGTCCGCGCAGGAGCGGGTGGCCGAGCTGACCGACCGGGTCGCCTCCGTCCAGGCGAAGGTCGACGACGCGACCGCCCGCCGCGACGCCGCCCTCGAGGAGATCGACGGCGAGATCGCGACCGTCTCCAAGGAACGCGAGGTCATCGCCGGGTCCGTGCCCGCCGACCTGCTCAAGCTCTACGACAAGCTGCGCGAGCAGCAGGGCGGCATCGGCGCGGCCAAGCTGTACGCGCGCAGCTGCCAGGGCTGCCGCCAGGAGCTCGCCATCACCGAGCTGAACGAGATCCGCAACGCGGCACCCGACACGGTCGTGCGCTGCGAGAACTGCCGCCGCATCCTGGTGCGCACCTCCGAGTCCGGTCTCTAGTCCCGGGGAGCCTGTCCGGTGCGGGAGTTCATCGTCGAGGCCGACGGCGGGTCGCGGGGCAACCCGGGGCCCGCGGGCTACGGGGCCGTGGTCAGCGACGCGGCGACGGGCGAGACGCTGCGGGAGACCGCCGAGTACATCGGCGTCGCCACCAACAACGTCGCCGAGTACCGGGGCCTCCTCGCCGGCCTGCGCGCCGCCCATGCCCTGGATCCGGACGCGACCGTCCACGTCCGGATGGACTCCAAGCTCGTCATCGAGCAGATGTCGGGCCGCTGGAAGATCAAGCACCCCGACATGAAGCCGCTGGCGTCGGACGCGGCCCGGGTCTTCCCACCCGGGCGGGTGACGTACGAGTGGATCCCGCGAGAGCGGAACAAGCACGCGGACCGGCTGGCCAACGAGGCGATGGACGCCGGGGCCAGGGGCGAGCAGTGGTCGGAGGCCGAGTCGACGGCTGAGCTGGACGCGGGCCCCGGTCATGCCGCCGGGGTCGATCAGGCCCGCGGGGCCGGTGCCCCGCCGGCCCCGCCCGGCGACGCGGCCGCGGGTGCGGCGCGGGTGCGTGAGGCTCTCGCTCAGGGACACGCCGCCGCGCCGGCGGGCTCAGCGACGGACACCGCCCTCGCCGCCGCCTCTGATGCGACGAACCCGCCGGGCGGCGAAGCCGCGAAGTCCGACGCGGGCGCCGCCGAATCCGAGGCGGGCGCCGCCGAGTCGGGCGCAGGCGCCGGAAAGACCGCGGTCGGCGGGCGCGTGGGGGAAACCGACGCCGACACGCATGACGGGGCCGCGAAGGCCGACGCCGACACCCGTGCCGCCAGGGCCGTGGCCACCCCCGGCTCGTCCACCCCAGGCTCGGCCACCCTCAGCTCGGCCGCCCCCGGCTGGGCCCCCGCCGACATGGGCGCCCCCGCCACCTTCGTCCTGCTGCGCCACGGCGAGACCCCGCTGACACCCCAGAAGCGCTTCTCCGGCAGCGGCGGCACCGACCCCTCCCTCTCCGACGCCGGCCGGGAACAGGCCGAACGGGCAGCGTCTCTGCTGGCCCGGCGCGGCACGATCCAGGCGATCGTGTCGTCACCCCTCACCCGCACCCGGGAAACGGCCGGCATCGTCGCGGCCCGGCTCGGCCTCGACGTGAGCATCGACGACGGACTGCGCGAGACGGACTTCGGCGCCTGGGAGGGACTCACCTTCGCCGAGGTGCGCGAGCGGTACCCGGACGACCTGAACGCCTGGCTGGCCTCCCCGGAGGCCGAACCCACCGGAGGCGGCGAGAGTTTCGCGGCGACCGCCACCCGGATCGCCGCCACCCGCGACAAGCTGATCTCGGCGTACGCGGGCCGCACCGTGCTGCTCGTCACGCACGTGACGCCGATCAAGACGTTCGTCCGGCTCGCCCTCGGAGCCCCGCCGGAGTCCCTGTTCCGCATGGAACTGTCGGCCGCGTCCCTGTCGGTCGTCGCGTACTACGCGGACGGCAACGCCAGCGTCCGGCTCCTCAACGACACGTCCCACCTGCGCTGAGCCCCGCCGCCGCACGGGCCAGCGCCTCGATACGGCCCCAGTCGCGCCCCGCGACCGCGTCGGACGGCAGCATCCAGCTCCCGCCCACACAGGCGACGTTGGGCAGGGCCAGGTAGTCCGGCGCGGAGGCCGGACCGATCCCGCCCGTGGGGCAGAACCGGGCCTGGGGGAGCGGCCCGGACAGCGACTTCAGATACGCCGTACCGCCCGCGGCCTGTGCCGGGAAGAACTTCATCTCCCGCACCCCGCGCTCCAGCAGCGCCACGACCTCGGAGGTGGTCGACACCCCCGGCAGAAACGGCACCCCGGACCCCCGCATCGCCTCCAGCAGTACGTCGGTCCAGCCCGGGCTGACGAGGAAACGGGCCCCCGCGGCCACGGCGTCGCCGACCTGCCCCGGGCTGATCACCGTCCCGGCGCCGACCACCGCGTCCGGCACCTCCCGGGCGATCTCCCGGATAGCGTCCAGCGCGGCCGGCGTCCGCAACGTCACCTCGATCGCGGGCAGCCCCCCGGCGACCAGCGCCCGCGCCAGCGGCACGGCGTGGCCCGCGTCCTCGATGACGACGACGGGGACGACGGGCGCGAGATCCAGCACGGACGCGGGCGGAGCAGAGGTCATGGCGGTATCCTGCCGCCGCCCCAGCAACATATGCAAAGCTCATTGCGCATGCTGCAACGCGATGCGCGGCGGTCTGGCCAGTGAACCCCGCACGGTCTCGCCAGTGAACCCCGCACGGTCTCGCCAGTGAACCCCGCACGGTCTCGCTAGTGAACCTCGCTCACCAGCACATCCAGCGACCAGGCCCGCCCCGCCTTCGCGGCAGCCTCCGCCTCCACCTCGTACCCGAGATCCCGCAGCACCTCCACCAGCTCCGCCGGCCCCTTCGGATCGGCCCCGGCGGTCAGCAGGCTGCGCACGATCCGCCCCTTCGTCGCCTTGTTGAAGTGACTGACGACCTTCCTCGTCGGCGCGTGCAGCACCCGCACGGACGCCGTCCGCCCGGCCACCTCACCCTTCGGCTTCCACGCGGCGGCGTACGCGGCGGACCGCAGATCCAGCACCAGCCCGTCCCCGGCGGCCTCGGGCAGCACCGACGCCATCGGCGTACGCCAGTGCGCGCCCAGCGCCCCCAGACCCGGCAGCTTCACCCCCATCGAACACCGGTAGGAGGGAATCCGGTCCGTCACCCGCACGGCACCCCACAACCCGGAGAACACCAGCAGCGACCGCGCGGCACGCCTCTTCGCCGCCGTGTCGAGGGACGCCAACCCCAGGGCGTCGTACAGCACCCCGGTGTAGATCTCCCCGGCGGGCCGCGCCCCCGCCGTACGCAACTCCGCGTTCTTCGCGACCTCCCCCCGCAGCCCCTCGCTCAGCCCGAGCACCTCACGCGCCTTGTCCTCGTCACCGGCGCACAGCTCGACCAGCTCGGTGAGGACCGCCTCCCGGGCTTCGGCGAGCCCCGGCAGCGACAGCGACTCCGGCTTCAACGGCGCACCACGACCGGACGACGCCTTACCTTCGGACGGCGGCAGCAGGACAAGCACGCGTACTCCTTCGATCGAACCGCAGCCGACAGCGTACGGGGAGCTCAGACCCGCGCCCCTCCCAGGGCACGCACGAGCCCGTCGGCGTCATCGGCGTGGAACCGGACGACCCGCACATCGCGACGGCGCCCGAGGAAGGTGAGGTGCGTGACAGGCTCCGTCAGCTCGAGCGTGACGGTCGTCTGCGACCCCACCTCGACGTCGAGCTCACCGTCGGCCCGCTCGTGCGACATCCGCAGCTCGCGCCGCACCGACGCGATCCGCTCCAACGGCACCCGCAGATCGACATGCACGTACCGCCGGATCCGCAGCACACCCCCCTCCACGTCCAGCACATGCGGACGCACGACGGACGCGGCATGCAACGCCACGACCACGACCACGCCGTACACGTCCAGGAAAAGGAAGACGGCGTGCACGGCAGGCCAGTCCCGCAGCAGCACGGACAAAGCCACCGTCTCCACGACACACACGAACGCGAAGCCGGCCATCATGGCGCCCTGCCCCCGCGCATACCCGAAGGCCCGCCCGCCGCCCGCCCCCCGCGTACGCCGCACCACCCACAGCACGAGGCTCACCAGCAGCCGCACCTCGTGCACGACCAGCCGCCGCGCGACCCTCATCGCCGCTCCTCCGCGAGGATCCGCAGCGTACGGCGGAGGGCCTCCGCCTGCGCCGGAGCGAGATCGTCGTAGAACGCCCGCAGCACGCTGTGGCCCGGATCGAGGTCCCCGGCGTCCGGGAACAGCCCCGGGGGAATGCAGTCGGCAAGGAGCCGAGCGGCCTCGGCGACCCGCGGATCATCCGGCTCGGCACCGGCCAGCGCGTCGAGCAGCGCGTACGCCTCATGGGCCCGCGCCACGGCCTCCGGACTCCCCAAAACCTCACCCACCGACGACACGAGCTGCTCCCGCGCGCCCTCCGGCATGGCCGTCTCCAGGAAGGCGATGATCTCGCGGTCCTTCGCGGCCATCGGCGAGTCCGACAGATGCGCGGTCCCGGCGAACAAGGCGGCCAGCTCCGGCGACACCGGCCCCTCGGCCGGCACCCCGCCCTCCGCCTCCAGCAGCACCCGCAACCGTGCCCGCCGCTCCCGGATCGCCTCCTCCTGCCGCGCCAGATCCTCGTCCAGCTCGGTCAGCACCTCGACGAGGTCCTTCCCGGCGTCCTCCGCCAGCACGTCCCGCACCTCGGCGAGCCCCAGCCCCAGCTCCGTCAGCCGCCGGATCCGCGCCAGCACGACAGCGTGCCGCAACCCGTACTCCCGATACCCGTTGGCCAGCCGCTCCGGCTCGGGCAACAGCCCCAGATGGTGGTAGTGCCGCACGGCCCGCGTCGTGACACCGACGACGGCGGCGAGTTCTCCGATCCGCATGGGACCAGTGAAGACGTTGACGTTACGGCAAGGTCAAGAGACCACGATCGAGGGAAGCGATCACGGAACCCGCGTACCTGAACCGCGACGTGCCCCAGCCTGATCGGTGATCGCGGAAGGGAAGCACCTCGCCATGGCACAAGACCCGTACACGCAGAAGCTCCTCCTGGACTGGTTCGTCGAACTGGACACCCCGGAGGGCTTCCGCGCCGAACTGGTGGAGGGCGAATTCGTCCTCACCTCACTGCCGGACGGTCACCACGAGCACTGCATCAGCCGGATCGTGAACCAGCTCCACCAACGCTGCGACTTCGACGTCCAGTTCTCCGGGAACAAGGGACTGAAGCTGAAGAACGCGGTCGGACAACCACAGGACCATGTGATCCCCGATGGCACAGTCGTTGCCCGCGCCCCACAGCTCTTCCGGGGCGCGCCGCCCTGGATGCCCTCTGCGGGAGTCACCATGGTGCTGGAGGTGACCTTCACCAGGCCGGAGATCGACCGCGGGGCCAAACGCCGTTGCTACGCCCGCGGCGGCATCCCCCTCTACCTGCTCGTCGATCGCGACGCCTCCGCGACAACGCTCTTCACAGAACCCGAGAAGGGCGACTACCTCCGCTCCCACACCACGGCCTTCGGCGGACCGCTCACTCTCCCGGAACCCTTCGCCTTCGACCTGGACACCACCGACTTCCTCTGATCCCCTGTGGGCGGGGGGTACGAGGTGAGCACACGGCAAGGGACACGAGAACAGACCCGGTGGACCAGGGCCCGCCTGGGCCGCTCCGGCCCACCCCTCGACCTCCTCACCGCCCATTTCGACCAGCACGTCTACGCGCCCCACGCCCACGACGAGTTCACCATCGGCGTCACGGTCGGCGGCTCGGAGGTCATCGCCTACCGAGGCGGTCGCATCCACTCCTACCCCGGCTCGATCGTCGTCCTGGAACCGGGCGAGACGCACACCGGCGGCCCGGCCGCCACCGACGGCTACGCCTACCAGGCCCTCTACGCCGAACCGTCCCTCCTCACCGACGGCTCCCTCGGCGGCCTCCCGCACTTCCGCGACCCCGTCCTGCACGACCCGGACCTGGCCGCAGCCCTCCGCGCCGCCCACACCGACATCAGCACCTGCCCCGACCCCCTGGAAGCCGAGTCCCGGCTGCCCTGGCTGCTCACGGCCCTCGCCCGCCGCCACTCCACGGCCCGGGCGAGCACGGACACGCTGCCCGGCGCCGACCACATCGCCAGGACCGTACGCGACCGCCTCGCCGACGAACTCCTCGATCCCCCCTCCCTGGCCGCCCTCGCCACCGACCTCGGTCTGTCCCGCTACCAGCTCCTCCGCGCCTTCCGCACCACGATGGGTCTACCGCCGTACGCCTGGCTCGCCCAGCACCGCGTGGCCAAAGCCCGCGGCCTCCTGGAAGCCGGCCTGCGCCCCGCCGAGGTCGCCGGCCTCGTCGGCTTCGCCGACCAGGCGCACCTCACCCGCTGGTTCCGCCGGGTGCTGGGCGTGACCCCGGCGGCGTACCGCAACAGCGTTCAAGACACGGCGGGCTGAGACCCCTGAGACTCGGCGCATGACTGCACGCGGCTGGTTCCTCTTCTCCCTGATGGGAGTCATCTGGGGCGTCCCCTACCTGATGATCAAGGTGGCGGTGGACGAACTGTCTCCTTCGGCGGTGGTGTTCGCGCGCTGCGCGCTCGGCGCCGCCCTCCTCCTCCCCTTCGCCCTGCGCCAGCCGGGCCTGATACGCACCCTGCGGACGCACTGGAAGCCGATGCTGGCGTTCGCCGTCATCGAGATCGTCGGCCCCTGGTACACCCTGACCGACGCCGAACGCCACCTCTCCAGCTCCACCGCGGGCCTGCTGATAGCGGGCGTACCGATCGTCAGTGTCCTGCTGTCCCGCTTCTTCGGCCAGGCGGAGCCGCTGGGCACCCGCCGGATCACCGGACTCGCGCTGGGCCTCGCGGGCGTGGGCGTCCTCACCGTCCCGCACCTGACGGGCGGCGACGCCCTCTCGCTCGCGGAGGTGCTGCTGACGGTCGTCGGCTACGCCACAGCCCCCCTGATCGCCAGCCGCCACCTCAAGAACGTCCCGACCCTGCACCTGATCACGCCCTGCCTGGCGCTGGCCGCCCTGGTCTACGCCCCTGCGGCCATCGCCTCCCGCCCCGCCGCCCTCCCCTCGCCCGAGACCCTCACCGCCCTGGCGGCACTCGGCGTCGTCTGCACGGCCATCGCCTTCGTGGCCTTCCTGGAACTGATCAAGGAGGCCGGTCCGGCCCGCGCGTCGGTCATCACGTACGTCAACCCGGCGGTCGCGGTGGCGGCAGGCGCCGTCTTCCTCGACGAGCACCTGACCCCGACGGTGCTGGCCGCCTTCGCCCTGATCCTGGCGGGCTCGGTCCTGGCCACGGCGGCGGCGCCGAAGCCTTCGCCACGCCGGGTACCATGGTCCACACGGCAGACGAGCCGGGCGGACGGCCGCGTGGAGTCCCCCTGACGGGGAGCTCCCCGAGGAACGTCCGGGCTCCACAGGGCAGGGTGGTGGCTAACGGCCACCCGGGGTGACCCGCGGGACAGTGCCACAGAAAGCAAACCGCCCAGCACCTCGGTGCTGGGTAAGGGTGAAACGGTGGTGTAAGAGACCACCAGTGCCCAGGGTGACCTGGGCAGCTAGGTAAACCCCACCCGGAGCAAGGTCAAGAGGAAACACTCCGGTGTTTCTGCGCGGACGACCGAGGGCTGCCCGCCCGAGTCCGCGGGTAGACCGCACGAGGCCGGCGGCAACGCCGGTCCTAGATGGATGGCCGTCGCCCGGGGCTCCGCGAGGAACCCCGGGAACAGAACCCGGCGTACAGCCCGACTCGTCTGCCGCTCTACGTTTCCGCAGTTCAGAGGCAATGATTCCTCACGGAACAAGCTGTCCGGGAATTCGGGTCCGAGTCTTGGTGCCCCTGTCCCACCACCCATGCGGCAGATCTGGGTATTTCGGGCATTAAGGGTGGGTCAATGTCAACGTGCCCGCCCTGTTGGACGCCGGGCAGCCTGTCTGACGCGCCGCATCCCTGGCCCCGCTGCGACTTCGACGGCCTCTCCCGCCGGCGCAATCACCTGGAAGAGATCGAGCGGTCCTGGCCGCCGCGGTGACGGCGGCGAGCGTGGTCTCCAGCCCGTTGAAGGCGCAGACGCTCATGACCCGCTTCGCTTGGTGCGGAACGAGGTGCGCCTGTTTCGCCGAACCATCGCGACGGTGGCTGCGAGGCTGCCGCGATTCAGGTCGGGGTGCAGGCCGTTCCCGAGACGATGTATCTGGTCAGTGTGCCAGCTCATGTCCATTACCCCGTCCAGGGTCTTGAGGTCGGCGATTTTGCCCAGCAGGGTTCTCATGCCGTAGCGCACTTGGCGTGCCGTGAGTGCCTCGGTCTGCCCTTCGAGGATGAGCCGGGCCGCGTCCGGCGTGGTGATCGCCGGCCGGCCGATGCCGACCACGTCGCATTCGCCGGCCTCTACGGCACGCCGCATGGCGTCGCGGGTGCGGAATCCGCCGGTGACGGCGAGTGGGATGTCGCCCACCAGCTTGCGAACGGTACGGGCGTATTCCAGGAAGTACGCCTCGCGTGCCCTGGTACTGGGGGCCGCCGAGCCGCTCATCGCCATGGACTCGTAAGTACCGCCGCTGACCTCGATGAGGTCGATGCCTTCGTCGGCGAGCGCGGCCAGCACGGCCTGGGACTCGTCCTCGGTGAATCCGCCGCGCTGGAAGTCCGCCGAGTTGAGTTTGATGCCCACTGCGAAGCCGGGCCCGACGCGGCCGCGGACGCGGCGGACGACCTCGAGGACGAAACGCATCCGCCGCTCCGGATCGCCGCCCCAGTCGTCCTCGCGCCGGTTCGCCAGGGGTGACAGGAACTGCGAGATGAGATACCCGTGAGCCCCATGCACCTGTACGCCGTTGAAGCCGGCCGTCTCGCACACGGCCGCGGCCGTGGCGAAGCGCTCGATGATCTCCTCGATCTCTGCCGGTCGCAGTTCGCGCGGCGTCGTGGCACCGGGCAGTTTCGTCGGGATGGGGCTGGGGGCCACCGGCGTGTGTCCGAGTGCAAAAGGATTGGCTTGGCGTCCGGGGTGGTTGAGCTGTGCCCAGATCACACCGCCCGAGTTCTGGGCCGACTTGGCCCAGCGCGAGAGCGCGTCGAGATCACGTTCGTCCTCAATGACGATGTTGCCCGGTTCGCCGAGCTGTTCGCGATCGATCATGACGTTGCCGGTGATCATGAGGCCATAGCCGCCTCGGCTCCATGTGGAGTACAGACGGCCGAGGCGCTCGTCGGGTGCGTTGTTCTTGTTTCCCAGCGCCTCGCTAAGCGCCGACTTCATCAGGCGGTTGGCCAGTACCTGGCCGTTCGGGAGAGTGAGGGGGGTGTCCAGCGTGTTCATACGGGCTCTTCTTCGGTGTGGGCGGCGTCGGCAGGGGTCGGCTGGGGGACGGGTTCGTCGGGCAGTGCCGGTCGGCGGATCGTCACGTGAAGGCGGGAGGGGGCTGGTAGCCCGCGAGTCGTCGCCTGTCGGTGTCGCCGTTCTGACACCGGGTGTCGGCGGACCGGCCGGACAGTCGCAGCGGGACACCACCTCTACCCGGGCCTGCTGCCTGTCTTCCCCTGCAAGGGCAGGAAGGGGCTGGGTTTGCCGTGCCACGAGATGCGCAAGGCGTCGCGGGCTCGGGTGGTGGCGACGAAGAGCTGGTTGCGGCTCTTCTTGAGTTCGCGTTCGTACCGCTTGGGGTCGGTCGTTTCGTACTTCTCGATGAGGGCGGTGCGCGGGAGGATGCCGTCGCTCGCGCCGATGACCGCGAGCTTCTGGTACTCAAGCCCCTTGAAGCGGTGCATCGTGCCGATGTGGACCTCGCCGCCGCCCTGCGGGCCGTCCTTGGTGAGGGTCGCCGTGGTGATGCCGTGCTTCATCTCAAGGTCGGCGGCGACACGGCCGGCCATGTCACCGTCGGCGACGCAGACGGCCATGGTGCCGCTGGGGTCGCGCGCGGTGCCGTCCTCGGTGGGCTGGGTGATGTCCGCGCGCCACTGCTTGAGGGCTTCGGCGAGCCGGGCGATCTCGTCGGTCCAGTCAGCGCAGGCGATGAACTCAGGCGCTGGGCCGCGCAGCAGGGAGTGGTAGCCGTCGAGGGTGTCGGTGCCGTCGTCGAGGTCGTCGTAGGCGGATCCGTGGACGACCTTGGCCGCCTGGTCGAGGATCTCCTGGGTGGTGCGGTAGCTGAGCGTCAGTTTCGAGGAGCGTCCGCGGATGTTGACGCCGACGGTGGAGAGGGTGACCTGCCGGTCGTAGATCCGCTGGAGATCGGCACACTGCCGGGTCACCTCCTCCAAGGAGGGGCGGTCCTCCGCCTTGTGCGCCAGCATGGCCGTCACGACGGGAGCCAGTTCGTCGGGCAGCCCGGACAGGTCGGGGCCGATCTCGGAGTTGACCACCTGCGCGGCAACCGCCTCCCAGCGGGCGCCGTCGTACGGGTAGTGCCCGGTCGCCGAGTAGAGGAGTACGGTGCCCAATCCGTACACGTCGGCTGCCTGCGTCACGTCCAGCTCGCCCAGGGCCTGTTCGGGCGGCATGCAGCGCACCGTGCCGATGACCGCGCCGGCCTGTGTGAGCGACCCCTTGGACGCCCCGAAGAAGGCGCCGAGGCCGAAGTCGATGATCACCGGGCCGAAGTCGCTGAGGATGACGTTCTGCGCCTTCAGATCGCGGTGCAGCAGACCCGCGGTGTGTACGGCGGCGAGCCCTTCGGCCAGCAGCGCGCCGAGGCTCGCCACGAGTGGCGCGGTCAGCGGACCCTGATCCCTCACGACGTCGGAAAGGGGGCGGCCGGGGACGTAGTCCATGGCCAGCCAAGGCTGTTCGGCGAAGGGATCCGCGTCGATGAAACGGGCCACACGGCCCGTTCCCGAGATCGTCCGTGCGATCGTCGCCTCGCGCTCGAAACGAGCGCGGGTGTGCGGATCCGTACGGTCCGGCCGGATCACCTTCACGGCGACCGGTTCACCCGCGACGGAGTAGGCGAGGTAGACCTCTCCCATCCCGCCCGAGCCGAGCCGCCGCTCGACCAGGTACGGGCCTATTCGTAAAGGCAGAGTCGCGCCGTTCACCGCACATCCCCCATGACTCCCGCAAAGTTTGCAGGACCGTACAGCCTACTTACTGATCGTGGCCGTACCAGTGTCAGACCAACTCGACGAAGCCCGCCCAAGCCTCACGCGACACCGTGAGAACGGGCCCGGCGATGTCCTTGGAGTCCCGGACGTGGACAGCGGCGGTATCGGCCGCGACCTCTACGCAATCGCCGCCCTCAGTTCCGCTGTAGCTGCTCTTGAACCAGGCACGGCCCGAGGCGACGGTCGAGGACTCAGCGTTGTTCATAGCGATCCCAACAACCCTTCGATGAACTCCAGTGACTCTCGCGGAGTGAGAGCCTGTGATCGGATGATCCCATAGCGGGCGTTTGCGAGAGTCGCCTGTTCCGGGTCGATCTGAAGAGAGCCGATTCCCTGCGCCTCGGCGTACACGAACTTCTTGCCGTCCTTCCGCGTGACGACCGTGAACGGCCCGTTCACACCGGCGTTGTCCTCGCAGTCGAGCGGCATGACCTGGATCTCGACGTTCCGCTTCTGGCCGATCAGGAGCAGATGCTCAAGCTGCCCCCGTAGTACGTCCTTTCCGCCGTAAGGGCGCCGTAGCACCGACTCTTCCATGACGAAACTCAGCAGCGGCGTCGGCCGCCGGTCAAAGATGTCCTGCCTGGCCAACCGCGCTGCCACTCGCTGGTCGATGGTCTCCTGGTCGAGGAGGGGACGCCGCATGGCCAGCAGTGCCCTCATGTATTCCTCTGTCTGGAGCAGGCCCTTGACCACGATCATGTCGTAGGCGAGCAGCTCAATGGCCTCCTTCTCCAAGGCCGCCATCCCCTGAAAGAACCCCGGATACTGCGCCCGCTCCACCTCCTCCTTCCACACGCTCAACAACCCACCCGCGCCCAGCACTTCATCGGCACGGTCGATCGTCCTGGGCGACGGGATCCTCCGCCCCTGCTCGTACGAGGCGACGGTCGCGGCCGAGTACCCGATCCGCCGGCCGAACTCCTCCCGGTCCAGCCCCTCCCGCAGGCGCAGTGTCTTCAGGTTCTTGCCGAACGCGCAGACCACGCCCTTCCCGGCCTCGTCCTCCGGCCGCCGCCCCACCCCGCCGTCGCCGCTCTCCCAAGCGTCTCCAAGACTCACAGCCGCTCCACCGCCCCCGCCCGCCAGGGCGTCCGCACCCGCACGCTCCGTCATCCCAGCCACCGCCTCCCCGGCCCAACGCCCGCCCCCGGACGCCGTCACGCCGCGCATCTCGTACCAGGCCGCACACGGCGCGTACAGCTGCACCGCGTCTGTGCGTCACCACTGGTAACGCTACGCCACCAACGGGACCGTAATCAGCGTGATGACCAAGCCCGACAGCACCAGCAGCACCACCGAACTCGGCGACCCGGCGAAGACCGGCCGCTTCTTCGAGATGTGCTTCACCTCCACGCCCCGCGGCGCCCGCCTCGCCCGCCGCCTGACGGCCCTCCGGCTGGATGAGTGGGGCATCCCGTACGACTGCCACCACCACGACGACCTGCTCCTGATCGTCGCCGAACTGACCGCCAACGCGGTCCGGCACGGACACGTCGCCGGCCGGGACTTCCGTCTCCGCGTTCACGCGACCGCCGACGGCGGCACCGTCCGCGTCGAGGTCACCGACACCCGCGCCGAACGGATCCCTCGCCGCCCCGCCGCCCACGACAACCCGGACGCCGAGGAAACCGGCCGCGGGCTGCTCCTCGTCTCGCACCTGGCCGCTCGCTGGGACTGGCACCCGCGCCCGGACGGACCGGGCAAGACCGTCTGGGCCGAGTACGCGCTCGCGAAGTAGTCACGTCATCAGGGTGGTCCCTGGCTTGCCCCTCTCCTGGTCGCACGAGCCCCAGGAGAGGAGCCGGGCGATCAGGCTGCTTCCCGGTTCTCCCAGCAGTCCCGGAACCACGCCAGGGTCTCGGCGAACAGCTCACGGTTGCGGTCCTTCTCCAGCACCGACAGACGGAAACTGGGACGCAGCTCCAGCTTGCCCTCCGGGAGGTCGACCCCCTCCAGTTCGTTGAGCCGCCTGAGGAACTCGGCACGCAGCGCACGGTCGGTGAACGGTTCACGGGCGGCCAGGTGCTGGAACACCACTTCCGCCGTGCCGCCACGCCCGGTGCCCGGGTAGAGCGTCAAGGGCCAGATGCCGCGGCCGGGTGCGCCCGCCTGACCCAGCATGAGGAACGCGCTGGTCGTGACCTGGCCCGCCCCGTGCCCGATCCAGCCGCCGAGTTTCTCCCAGCGGGTGAGGAGCGCGCGGACGGCCTCCACTGTCTCGGGGGAGTCGTCCGCCGCGAGTTGACGGAAGAACCTGTCTGCGCGTGTTTCCTCGCCCTGGCCGCCACCCGGCGTGCGCTGCGCGGCGTCCTTGCCGTCCGCACCGTCGGCCTGGTCGTCGTCCTCGGCGACGAGCACGGCGAGGTCGTCGGCAGTGAGACGCTGCGCCGGATCGGCGGCCCCGTTGCCGTGGCGGTCAAGCAGCCCCTGTCACCTCCTTCAACAGCCGCGTGAAGGACCGGCCCCATTCCTCCACCGTCTCCCTCGTGAAAAGGTCCGTCGAGTACTCGAACGTCACCGTGATGGTGTCCGCTTCCGGGGTGATCACCACATAGAACTCGTTGCGGGCCACGCCCTGGATGGGAAGGGAGCGGATCGTCGTGTGGACGTCCTGGAGGTGCAAGGACGGGGGCTCTGTGGTGATCACCGTGAACAGGACCGTCGGGAACAGTGCGTTCCCAAGGTCCGGTGCGACAGCGGAGACCACGTCCGTCAGAGGGAGTTCCTGGTGGTCCAGGGCCTCGAAGAGGGTGGTGCTCAGTTGGGCTGTCAGGGCGGGGAAGGAGTCGGCCTCGGACAGGCGGGCCCGGACCAGTACGGCGTCGCCCAGGATGCCGACGATGTCCGAGCGGTCGCGGTGGACGCGGTTCGCGCTGGACGCGGCCAGGACGATGTCGTTCCGTTCACCGCACAGCGTGCCGAGCCACCTCGCGAACGCGGCCGCCAGGACCGTGTAGGGCGTGGTGCCCAGACGGGTCGCCGTGGCGGTGAGGCGGGACGGGGTGCCGTCGGCGATGGTCCAGGTGTGCAGGGCGCCCCGGCCGGACAGGGTGTGGGGGCGGGGGTGGTCGTAGGGGAGCTGCGGGCGCAGGGGGATGCCTTCCAGTTCCGTGCGCCAGAAGTGTTCCAGGATTTTTCTGCGGTCGTCGGGCAGGTCGTGTTCCGCGCGGGCGAAGTCCGTGAAGTGGTGGGTCACTGGGGGCAGTTGCGGTGTGCTGCCCGTCCTCTGCGCGTTGTACAGGTCCTGCAGGTCGCGCCTGATGATGCCCAGGGACCAGCCGTCGCAGACCGCGTGGTGGAAGACCGTCATCAGGATCCAGTGGTCCGGTGCCACCCGGGCCAGACCGAAGCGGAACAGGGGCGGCTGGTCCATCGCGAACGGGGTGGAGGCCTGCTCGCGGCACCAGTGGTCCACCACGTCCTCGGGCTTCCCGGTGAGGTCGGTGGCCGGCAGGGACACCGGGACTTCCGCCAGGACCTCGACCTCGTAACGGCCGTCCTGCCTGCGGACCGGCCTGCTGCGGAGTGCGTGATGGCGTGCCACCACGTCCCTGAGGGCCTCGTGCAGCGTGCCGGGGTCCAGGTCGCCGTGGAGGTCCATGCGGTGGGCGACGTTGTAGACGCTCGGGTCCGGGAGGGAGTGGTGGCGGTGCCACAGGCGGCGCAGGGTGGAGGGCATGGGTGCGGTGTCTGTGACGCGGTCACCCCGTGCGGCGATGCCCCGGATCGTCGGGTCCAGGAAGAAGTCCGCCATCGTGAGGTCGATGTCGGCCACCTCCTTGACCCGGTTCAGCAGGCGTATCGCGCTCAGTGAGTGGCCGCCCAGTTCGAAGAAGGACACCGTCATCGGGACCGGGCAGGTGTCCAGTTCCTCGCACCACACGTCGTGCAGGGTCTTCTCCAGTGCCGTGGCCGGGACGGACCGCGGGGTCTCCTCGGCCGTGTCCTCACCGGGTTCGGGCAGCGCCGTGCGGTCGAGTTTGCCTGAGGAGTTCACCGGGAGACGGTCCAGCGGGACCCAGCGGCGGGGTACCAGGTGGCCGGGGAGTTCGGTGGCCAGCGCGGCGCGCAGGGCGGGCCAGGCCGCCCGCTCGGCCAGGACCACGTACGCCACCAGTTCCGTGTCGCCGTGGCGGTCCCGGCGCGGGAGCACCGCCGCGTCCCGGACGGCCGGGAGCGCCGTCAACGCGGCCTGCACCTCGGCCGGTTCGACCCGGTAGCCGCGGATCTTGACCTGGTCGTCCGCCCTGCCCCGGTACTCCAGGGTGCCGTCCGTGCGCCTGCGGCCCAGGTCGCCCGTGCGGTACAGCAGCCCGCCCGTGCCGTCGTCGAGAAACGCGGCAGCGGTCTCGGCCGGCCGGTTGTGGTAGCCGTGCGCCACCGCGACCCCGCCCACGTGGATCTCGCCCACCGCCCCGACCGGGACCTGTCGGCCCTCGTCGTCCAGCAGCACGATGCGCGCTCCCGGTACCGGGGTGCCGATCGGGGGCCAGTCCTCGCCGGCCGGGTCGACGCGGTGCGACGTGACGATGATCGAGGTCTCCGTGGGGCCGTACTGGTTGTAGAGCGCGCAGTGCGGGTGTGCGGAGAGGAAGCGGCGGAAGGACGGGGTGAGGTGGAGCGCCTCCCCCGCCGAGAACAGCTCGCGCAGGGAGGGGAGCTCGGGGGCCGTCTCCATCAGGTACTTCAGCGGGGTACAGGGCATGAACATCCGCTGCACCCCGTGGCGGCGCACCGTCTCGGCCAGTGCCGCGGGGTCATGCCGTACGGCGTCGTCGACCAGGACCAGCGCCGCTCCCGAGGCCAGCGTCGTGAAGATCTCCTGCACGCTGACGTCGAACGCCGGTGACGTCCATTGGAGGGTGCGGAGTGCGGGATGGCGGCTCAGGTGGTGCTGGACCAGGTTCGCGGGGCCCCGGTGGGGTACGACGACGCCCTTCGGGTGGCCGGTCGAGCCCGAGGTGTGGATGCAGTAGGCCGGGTCCTCCGGGCCGGCGCCGTCCGCGAGCGGGGTCGACGGGAGGGTGGCGTCCGCCGATTCCACGAGCAGTACGGGGGGTTCGAGCTCCCGCAGCACGGAGTGTTCGAGGTCCAGGTGTGCGGTGGCCTTGGAGGTGAGGAGGAGTACCGGTGTCGTGTCGGCGAGGAGCAGGGCCAGGCGTGGGGTGGGGACGGACGGGTCCAGGGGGACGTACGCCGCTCCCGTCTTGAGGACCGCCAGCAGGGCCGTGATCAGTTGCGGGCCTCGTGGCAGCAGGACCGCCACGCGCTGTCCCCGTTCGGCGCCCCGGGTGCGGAGCAAGTGGGCGAGGCGGTTGGCCGCGGCCTCCAGCTCCGCGTAGGACACCCGCTCTTCGTCGCCGAGGAGCGCCACGGCGTCGGGCGTGCGGAGCGCCTGCTGTTCGAACAGGCCGTGCAGGGTGCCGGGGGCTGCCTCCGCTTCGGTGCGCTCCAGGCGAGCCAGGGTCGTGCGGTCGGCCGCCGTGAGGGCGGTCAGGTCCGCGAGTGGCGCGTCCGGGGTGTCCAGCGCGCGGCGCAGCACCTGTTCCACGTAGTCCACGAAGCGGCGCACCGTCGCCCCGTCGAAGAGGGCCGTGTCGTACTCGACCATGAAGCGGACACCGGCCCGGTGGTGGGTGAGGTAGACGCTGAGGTCGAAGGGGGCGCGGTCGCTCGGGAGGTCGAGCAGGGTGGACGTCAGGTGGGGCGGGTCGAACTCCGCCTCGCCCTCGTTCTCGTACTCCACCATGACCTGGAACAGCGGGTTGCGGCCCGGGTCGCGGCGCGGGTTGAGCGCGCTGACCAGTTCGTCGAAGGGGACGCCGCTGTGCTCGTACGCCGCTGTGCTGCTCTCGCGGACGCGGCGCAGCAGGGTCGGGAAGTCCGGGTCGCCGGTCAGGTCCAGGCGGAGTGGGACGGTGTCGAGGAACAGCCCCACATGGTCCTCGGCACCGACCGGGCGGGACGCCACCGCCGTGCCGATCACCACGTCCCGCTGGTCGCTGAACCTGCCGAGGACCGCGCCGATCGCGCTGGTGAGTGCCATGAAGAGGGTGGCGCGGTGACCGGCGGCGAACTTCCGCAGCCCCTCCGTCAGTCGAGCGTCGAGGTCGTGCGTGACACTCGCGCCCGCTCCCGACCTGACCGGTGGGCGGGGGCGGTCGGTGGGCAGGGTCAGCTCCGGTGCGTCGCCGAGGTGCTGCCGCCAGAAGTCGAGGGACGCGGGGTCCGGCCGGGTGGCCGCCGGCAGTTCGGGCAGAGGGCGTGGTCCGGGACCTCCGCCCCGCCGGGCTCGGTAGTACGCGGCCAGGTCGCGGGCCAGTACGGCCGTGGAGGACGAGTCGAAGACGATGTGGTGGGCCAGGAGGAAGAGCAGGTGGTGGTCCGGAGCCAGGCGGAGCAGGCGGGCCGCGACCAGCGGGCCCGTGGTGAGGTCGAGTCCGTGATGTGCCGCGAGCATCTGCCGTAGGGCCTCTTCCTCCGTCGAGCCCGTGTGGTCCTCCAGCGGGCAGTCGAGCGGTATGCGGTCGCGGATCTCCTGGTAGGGGACGCCGGACGTGTCGCCGAAGACCGTGCGCAGGGCCGGGTGCCGGTCCGCGACCCGCTGCAGTGCCCATCGCAGGGCCGGGACGTCCAGCGGGCCGTCCAGACGGATCGCCTTGGGCTCGTGGTACATGGGGGTGCCCGGGTGCAGTTGCTCCAGGAACCAGATGCGGCGCTGGGCGGAAGTGAGCGCACGCCGGCGCGGCGGCTCAGGCTCGGGCGACGCCTGCGGCCCGGTGCCGGGGGCCGTCCCGCGTACCCGGTCGAGGAGCGGTAGCGCCGCCAGCACCTTCTCCTTCGGCACGCCGAAGTCCACGAAGCAGGCGATCTCGTCCGCACCCGCGGCCCGCAGACGCCGTACGGTGTCCGCGGCCGTCTGCTCGTCGCCGATCAGCGCGCGGGAGTCGCAGTAGCGCTCGTAGGCGCGGCCCAGGAGGAACTCCACGTCCTCCTCGGAGGTGTTCTCCAAGTCCACCCGGAAGCCCAGGCTGTTGGTGACCTGGTCGAAGAGGGACAGCGAGGAGCGCAGATACGACAGGAACGGCCGGTACGCCTCCGCACGCGCCCGCTCCGCGTCGTCCTCGAGGTAGGTGTGGACGAGCACCACCACCCGCCCGGCCGCCGGGTCGAGACCGTGCTCGGCGCGGCAACGCCGGTACAGCGCGATGTTCTCGGCCAGTTGTTCCACCGTCTGCGTCATCAGGTTGGTGACGACGCCGAGGTCCTCGGCGGCCGCCCGGCGATAGCTGTCCGGGTTCCCGACGACGGCCACGTACATCGGCGGCCGTTGCTGTACCGGGCGTGGGTGCAGACGGATCTCGACCGGGGTGCCGTCACCCGCCGTCGTCTTCAGGGGCTGCCCCGACCAGAGGTCCCGTACGGTCGCCAGGTGCTCGTACATCACCTCCCGGTGCCGGCCGAAGTTCTCCGGGGCGAGCACGAAGTCGGTGGCGTGCCAGCCGCTCGCGAAGCACAGGCCCGTCCGGCCGCCGGAGATGTTGTCGACGACCGACCACTCCTCCGCCACCCGGGCCGGATGGTGCAACGGCAGCACCACGGAACCGGCGTGCAGCCGGACCCGGCTGGTCCGGGCGGCCAGGGCCGCGGCCAGTACGGAGGGGTTGGGGAACAGGGCGCCGAACGAGTTGAAGTGCCGTTCGGGGAACCACAGGGCGTGGAAGCCGTGCTGGTCCGCGAAGTCGGCTGCGGCCATGATCAGGCCGTACTTGTCGTGGTCGGTGTCCTGGGGGTAGTCGCCGAAGAAGTAGAGGCTGAAGTCGCCGTTCCCGGCGGGGGACGTGGACGGACCGGGGGCGGGCGCCCGTGCCGGGAGAACCTGGGCGGGCGTCTGTTCCGGTACCGCCGAGGCGGGCGTCGGTGTCGGGAGATCGGAGGCGGGCGTTCGTGCCGGGAGAACCTGGGCAGGCGGCCGTGCCGGGACAACCGAGGCGGGCGTCTGTTCCGGTACCGCCGAGGCGGGCGTCGGTGTCGGGAGATCGGAGGCGGGCGTCCGTGCCGGGAGAACCTGGGTGGGCGTCGGTATCGGGACAGCCGAGGCGGGCGTCTGTTCCGGTACCACCGAAGCGGGCGTCGGTGTCGGCAGATCGGAGGCGGGCGTTCGTGCCGGGACATCCGAGGCAGGCGTCTGCGCCGTGCCGGACGCCCCCGCGAGCACGTCCAGTTGGCGGGAGATCATCTCCCCCACCTGGCCGACGAGTTGCTCCGCCAGCCGCAACTGCTGACCGAACAGGGCGTGGACCTCGTCCGGGGGCGACGGCGGGGGCGCGGCAGCGGGTGCGGCCGGTGATTCCTCGGCCGACGGCACCTCTCCCCGCAGCCGCGCCACCCGTTCCGCCAGCTTCCCCGGCGAGTCGGCCGAGTCGAACACCTCCCGGATCGGGACCCGGACGCCGTACCGCTGCTCCAGCTCGGTCGTCATGCTCATCAGGGAGAGTGAGTCGGCGCCCAGTTCGAAGAACGAGCTGTCCGGTGTGACGTCCGTGACCGGGCGCCCCAGTTTGTCCGCTGCCAACCTCCTGATGAACTCCACGACTTCACCGGACGGCTCCGGCCTCGTCGGAGCGGTGACCGGCGCTTCGATCCGGTACGGCACCGCACGCCGCCGCAGCGGATGCCCCGGGAGCGACACCCGGCCCCCGTCACCGGCGAGCGCCTGCCAGTCCAGGTCCGCACCCCTGCGGTACAGCGAACCGAGCGCCGTCAGGATCCCGTGCGCCTGCTCGGCGGCCCCGTCCCCGTCGCCCTGGCCGCTCAGCCAGCGGCTGTCGGGTACGCAGTGCCGGCCGAGGCCGGTGAGGGTCCGCCCGGCGCCGATCTCCACGAAGTCCCGGCAGCCCTGCCCGACGGCCGCGTCCATGGCGAGGTCGAAGCGGACCGGCTGCCGGGCCTGACGGCAGAGGTACTCCGCGTCGGCCGTCCAGCCGGCCCGGCGCAGCTCACCGTCGGCCGTGGTCACCATCGGGGTGCGCAGCGGACGGTACGTCACGTCGCGCGCACGGGCCCGGAACTCGTCCAGCGCGTTGTCGATCCCCGCGGAGTGGAACGCCCGGTCGACGGGCAGCGCACGCCACTCCACGCCCTCCTGGTCGAGCAGCCGTGTGGCCTCCTTCAAGACCTGCGGAGGGCCCGAGAGCACCTGGGCGCGTGGGCCGTTGACCGCGGCGAGCTCCGCGCCGGCGGCCTGCGCGACCCGCCGTGCGGTGGCCTGGTCGGTCCGGACGGCGAGCATGCCCCCGGTGGGACATCGGTCCTGCATGAGGCGCCCGCGCCAGGCGGTGAGCCGGAGTCCGTCCTCCAAGGTGAGGCCGCCGGCCGCGTACAGGGCCGCGTACTCGCCGACGCTGTGGCCGAGCAGAAGCGCGGGGCGCAGGCCGGCCGCCCGCCATGCGTCCGCCAGCGCCGCCTGGTGGGCGAAGAGGGCGGACTGTGCGGTCTCGGTGGGCCAGATCTCGTCCGCCGCGGGGCCGCCGGCCGGATCAGGGGCGGTGAGCAGCCGCGTGAGCAGACTTCCGCCGAACTCCCGGGCGTAGAGCTCCTCGCACCGGTCGAGCGTGGTCCGGGCGGCCGGGTGCGCCGCGTACAGGCCGTTCGCCATGCCGCGACGGGCGCTGCCCTGGCCCGCGAACGCGAACGCGAGCGGGCCGAGAGGGACAGGCTCCGGGCGGGGGGCTTCGAGGTTCCCCAGCGCTTGGGCGAGGTCGCCGGCGGTGCGGCCGGCCACGGCGGTGCGTGCAGCGCGGTGCGGCCTGCCGAGGGCGAGTGTGGCGGCCACGTCGGCGGCCGGGAGGTCCGGCATGTCCGACAGCCGGTCGCGGAGGGCGGCCGTGAACTCGTCCAGGGCTGCCGTGTCATGGGCCGACACGGGCACGAGCACCGGCAGTTCGGGAACGGCTCTCCGACGGGCGGGCGGGGCTTCCTCCAGCACCACGTGGGCGTTGGTGCCGCCGACGCCGAGCGCGCTGACCCCGGCCCGGCGGGGCACGCCGGCCGGCACCTGCCAGGGTCGCAGCTCCGTGACGAGCGTCAACCGGCCGTCGGAGACCGGGAGTTCGGGGTTGGGTTCGGTCAGGTGCGGCGTCGGCACCAGCGTGCGGTTGCGCAGCATGAGGACCGTTTTGATGAGCCCGGCCATTCCGGCGCAGCTGTCCAGATGCCCGATGTTCGGTTTCACGGAGCCCACCGCACACGGTCCGCCGCGTCCCTCGCCCAGCGCCCGCGCCAGCGCGGTGAGCTCCACCGGATCCCCGAGCCGCGTGCCCGTACCGTGCGCCTCCACGTACGAGACCGTCTCCGCGGGCACCTTCGCCCGGCGCAGCGCCTGGCGTACGACGTCCACCTGCCCCTCGACACCGGGCGCGCTGAAGCCGACCTTGGCGGCGCCGTCGTTGTTGACGGCCGAACCCAGGATCACCGCGTGCACGGTGTCGCCGTCGGCCAGCGCCCGGTCCAGGCGCTTGAGCAGGACGGCGGCCACGCCGTTGCCGCCGACGGTGCCGTCGGCCCGGGCGTCGAAGGCGCGGCAGCGTCCGGTCGGGGAGAGGATCGAACCGGGGTGGCTGTGATAGCCGGTCTCCTGGGGCAGGTGCACGGCCGCGGCGCCCGCCAGGGCCAGGTCCGTCTCCCCGGTGAGCAGCGCCTGCACCGCGAGGTGCACGGCGACCAGGGACGTGGAACACGCCGTCTGCACACCGATCGCCGGGCCGGTGAGGCCGAGCCGGTAGGCGACGCGCGTAGCGAGGAAGTCCGGCTCCTGCCCGATGGCCGTCTGCATGCCGGAGGCCGGGTCCGCCGGGTCGTACGGTGCCCCGGTCGCGGACGGCCGCTGGTGGTCGTAGAGGTTCATGCCGGAGCCGGCGAACACGCCCACGCGGACGCCGGGCGCGGTCGCCGCGTGGCCGCCGTCCTCCAGGGCCCGGTGGCAGCACTCCAGGAACAGCCGGTGCGCCGGATGCGTGAGTCCGGTCTCCTTGGGGCTCATCCCGAAGAAGTCCGGGTCGAACTCCTCGATACCGTCCAGGATCCCGGCCACGGGCACGAAGCCCGGGGCGCGGCGCTGCTCCGGGGTGAGGCCCGCCGCCGCGAGCTCCTGCTCGCCGAACACGCTGACGCTGTCCACGCCGTCCCGCAGGTTGGCCCAGAACTCGTCCACCGAGTTCGCGCCGGGAAAGCGCAGGGACAGTCCGATGACGGCGACCCGGCGGTCGGGCGAGCCGTCCTCACGTCCCGGCTCCGGGGCGGCCGTCGCCGCGGGCCGGTCCGCGAGGTGCGCGGCGAGCGCGCTGACCGTCGGGTGCTCGAAGAAGGCCGTCTGGGCGATCGGTGTCCCGAGGCGTTCCGACAGCCGGCTCCGCAGACGCACCAGCAGTACGGACGTCAGGCCGAGTTCGTAGAACGGCACGTCCACGTCGACCGGGCGGCCCAGTACGGCGCCCAACTCCTCGCGCAGCACCCGCGTCACCGTGCCGGAGTCCGTGTCGGTCACGGTGCCGGAGTCCGTGTCGGTCACCGTGGCGAAACCGCCGGCCACCAGCCGGTTTCGCAGCTCCGCGCGGCGCACCTTGCCCGCCGGCGTGCGCGGGAACCCGTCCGCCGGGACGGGCAGCACGTACGCGGCCGTGAGCCTGAGCCGGGTGTACAGCGCCGCCTTCACCTCGGTGGCGATCCGCTCGTCCTCGGCGGCGCCGCGGCTGACGAAGAACACCGCGAGCTCCTCCGTGCCCCGCTCGGTGTGCGGGATTCCGCAAGCCGCGACCTCGCCCTGCCGGACGCCGTCGACGGCGATGGCGGTCTCCTCCACCTCGTGGCAGTAGACGTTGTGCCCGTTGAGGATGATCACGTCCTTGCGGCGGCCCGTGATGACGACCTGGCCGTCTTCGAGGAAGGCCAGATCGCCCGTGTCCAGCCAGTCCCGTCCGGCCGGGTAGGCCGCCGCGTCCGCCTCGGGGTTGTTGACGTAGCCGGGTGTCAGGCGCGCCGGCGAGTGGACCTGGAGGACGCCGATCCGGCCCGGCGGGGCGAGGCGGCCGTGCTCGTCGACGATGCGCAGGGTGACCCCGTGCGCGGGCGAGCCGGAGGCGACGAAGGTGACGCAGTCGGCGTCCGGGGTGTCCTCGCCGGCCCGGCACAGGTCGCCGCCCAGGCTGTTCCTGAGCAGGCGGTGCACGGTGCCCGGCCGGTTCAGCCGGCCGTAGGTGACGGCCGTGACCGTCTCGGCCATGCCCCACACCGGGGCGATGTGCTCCTCGCGCACGCCGTACCGGGCCGTCGCGTCGAGGAAGTGGCGCAGCACCGGCAGCACGACCCGCTCGCCCCCGCACACCAGTGACTTGAGGCCGCCCAGGTCCCAGTGGCCGTCGGGCCGCTCGGCGAGCGCGTCCGCGACCAGCCGGTAGGCGAAGGTCGGCGCCCAGCCGTGCTGCGCACGGTGCTCGTGGAGGAGGTCGAGCCAGCGCAGCGGCTCGGCCAGCACCCGGTCGGTGGGGGCGTGGACGTTGGTGCAGCCGGTGAAGACCGCGAGCAGGTGGTAGAGCAGGAAGGCCCCGCTGTGGTCGACGGGCAGCCAGTTCACCATCGTGTCGTCCGCGCGCACGTCGAGGATCCGCCGGCTGCTCGCCGCGAAGTCCGCGAGCCCGGCGTGGGTCAGCCGGGCGGCCTTCGGCACGCCGGTGCTCCCGGAGGACAGCATCAGCAGCGCCGTGTCGGAGGGGCCCGGCTCGACGAGGTCGTCCGCGGGCGGCGCTTCCAGGCAGTCAGCGGCGAGGGCGACCCGCACACCGGGCGCGGCCCGGTCGACGGCCGCCGCGCCGGGAGTGTCGGTCAGGACCAGGGGCCGGCCGAGTAATGCGTACGCCTGGACCAGGCGTTCCGCGGCAGGGGAGCCCGGCTCTGGGCGGTCGGCGATGGCCACGGGTACGGCACCGCCGAGTACACAGGCCCAGAAGGCGGGAAAGAAGTCGGCCAGCGGCAGCCCGCACAGCACCACCACATCGCCGCGCCGCAGTCCGTGGGACCGCAGGCCCGTGAGCATCCGCCGTGCGGCGCCGAGCAGTTCGGGATACGACCGTGAGCTCGTCGTGCCGTCGGCGGCGACGGTGACGACGGCTGAGCCGGGAGCGGACCGGGCTGTGTCCAGCAGCGCCCGCACCGCGTCGACCGGGTCGTGCTCGGTGCGCTCCGGCTCAGGACCCCGGCAGTCGGCCTGCCCCCGTAGACGTTCCATGCGTGTCATCTCCCTCTTCGTGGCCGGTGGACGGACGGTCGATGCTGCCCTCGTCGGTCGAGTGGTCTTCGTCGGGCGAGTGGTCTTCGCCGGTGGGTGAAGGGCGGCTTCGAGCGGTGAACAGCAGAAGGATCAGCGCCCCGCACAGCGCAGCCCCGTGGAATGTGCCCACGACGGCCAGTGCGGGCAGGGACTCGAGGGCGGCCGCGGCGGCCATCGTGCCCAGGGCGAAACCGGACTGCTCGGCGGTGGCGGACAGGCCGAACAGCCGGCCGCGCTGCCGGTCGGGCGCCGCCTGAAGGCGCGAGGTGTAGACGATCTCGGTCCAGCCGTCGGCGATGCCCGCCGCCAGGGCCGCCGCCATCAGGGCCGGGGCGGGCGGTCCGGTGAACGCGGCCATGAAGCAGAGGGACATCGCGCAGGTGCCCACCGCGAAGGCCCGCTCGCTCCAGGAAGCCCCGTGCGACCGGCGCTTGAGAACCTGGTGGGCGAGCATGGTGCCGACGGCCCACGCCGACCAGAACCAGGTCATGAACACCGCCGGCTCGGACGGCTGGGCTTCGTGAGCGGCCAGCGGCAGCGCCACGTTGTGGGACGCGGACGCCAGCGCGTCGAGACCCCGCAGCGCGATCATGCCGAGCAACGGCCCGGCGAGGCCCGCGACGTGAGGCCGCAGCCACCCGGTCCGGGCCGTCCCCGGGGAGTGGTCGTCCGGGCCGGCCGCGGGAGTTTCGCTCACCGCGACGTCATGGTCGTCCGTACGGGGCTTCAAAGCCAGCACGGCCGCCGCCGACACCGCGAAGCTCGCGGCGTTGACGCCGAACGCGACCCCGAAACCGCCGACGGCGATGACCGGCGCGGCCGACGCGAAGCCCAGCACCGTGGCCGTGGAACGGGCTGTGACCAGCACGCCGTTCGCCCGGGCGCGGTTGTCCTGCCCGACCATGACCGGGACCGCGCTGCGCAGGGCGACGTTGAAGAACGTGTTCCCCGCGCCCAGCACGACCACCGCCCCGAGCAGCACTGACAGCGGGGTGTCCGTCGCCCACAGCGCGAGCACGACCATGGCGAGGGTCTGGGCGAGGTCCGTGACCACCATGACGGTCCGGCGCGTGACCCTGGCGGTCAGCGCCCCGGCGGCGAGGCCCGCCGCCACACCGGACAGCAGCCGTACGGCCATCACGGCACCCACGCCCAGCGCGGTCCCCGTGACCTCGTACGAGAACAGGCTGAGCGCGATCAGATTCAGATAGGTCCCGTACGCCGACACGGCATGCGCGACCACGACGGCACGAAACCGCCAGTCCACCCCCGTCACCGGACTCCTCAACCTGGTTGGGCCAGGGTCGGCCGCTCGGCGTTTTCAGCGCAGGGTAACCCGCCGACGGCGTGTGAACAGGGAGTTGTTCCACATCCGGCGATCAATGCGGCTCCGCGTCGGCGGAATCCGACGCTCCGCCCCGTGTGGTGGCCGTGCCCGTCGCCGGGGGCGGCACCTGAGCCGTGCCCAGCGACCGTCGCGTCACGCGTTCCAGATGTTGCGCGAACACGCCGCGCGCGTCCGGCGTGAGCGTGCGCAGGGCCACCAGGGCCGTGATGACGACGTCGCACAGTTCCGCCTGGACGTCGTCCCAGCTGTGCGTGACGCCCTTGCGAGGGTTCTGGCCGGTGGCGCCGATCACCGCCTCGGAGACCTCCCCGACCTCCTCGGACAGCTTCAGGATGCGCAGGAGCAGGCCCTCGCGGCCCTCGACCGGGCGAACGCTCCCGAGCCACTCCCACAGGTCGTCGACGGCGGTCCACAGCTCGGGCGGTGTCTGATCGTTCATGGGGCCGCAGCCTGCCACGTGGGTGTGACAGCGCCCCGAGTCGCGGCCCTACTCCATGTACTCCTCGTCGAACAGGGCGTCCTGCTCGCCCTCCTTCGCCTGCCGCAGCCGCCTGGCGCGCGTCCCCACGACAACCGCCGTCCCCGCCGCCGTCGCCGCGAACGCCGCCGGGATCATCCAGCCCCGGTTCACCGCGTGCCCCAGCGCGTGGTCCAGGGAGAGCTTTCCCGGTCCGGTGACCGCGAGCCCGGCGGCCGTCAGGCCCAGCGTGGCCGCGTACTCGTAGCCGCCGCTCTGGTTGAAGAAGCCGTTCGGGGTGTGCACCGCCGCCGCGCCCGCCATCGCGCCGGCCGCGGCCGCCCCGGCCGCCGGCGTGGCGAGGCCGAGGGCCAGCAGCGTGCCGCCGCCCGTCTCCGCGAGGCCGGCCGCCGTCGCGCTGGCCTTGCCGGGGGTGTACCCGACGGACTCCATGAACTGGCCGGTGCCCTCGATGCCATGCCCGCCGAACCAGCCGAACAGCTTCTGCGCGCCGTGGGCCGCCAGCACACCGCCCGTCCCCAGCCGAAGCAGCAGCAGGCCCAGATCACGTCGGTTGTAACGCCTCACGTCGTCTCCCGGAGCAGACAGCAGGAACAGAAGAACACTCCTCGTCGCGTTTCCACCGTCGCACCGCTGACACCCCGCGACATCCGGCGGATCTCTCCGGGACGCCGTTCGGGTGGCACGGGTGGCGGGGTGCGAGGGCCGGTACGAGGCTGGCTCGCATGACGATTCAGACCACGCGCCTCAGTGATCCGGCCGTCCGTGCCTTCGTGACCGCCGTGAACCACCACGACCGGGAGAGCTTCATGGAGCTTCTCGCGCCCGGCGCGACGATGGCGGACGACGGCTCCGACCGCGACCTCGCCGACTGGGTCGACCGGGAGATCTTCTCCACCCACGGCCACATGGAGGTCGACAACGAGTCCGACGGGGGCCGGTCCCTCATCGCCCGCTACAGCAACGACACCTGGGGCGAGATGCGGACCCGGTGGAGCTTCACCGTGGACGACGACGGCAGGATCTCCCGCTTCGAGACCGGCCAGGCCTGACGCCCCGCATCACAAGGCTGTGCGGCAGTCGTTCCACGCGCACCGGTGCGTACCCCGCGGTCCCACGCGGGGTCCACCCCCACCCGGTGCCGTGGAACGACTGCCGCCTCCCCCCTGGATGTGGCTTACGGAAGCTATCTGTTCCAAGTGTGAAGCTTTGGTGTAGGCGAGTTGAGCATAGGCGCCCGACCGGCCGCAATAGCCCGGACGTTCAGATTCCGTTTGTGTAGGTTGACGCGTTGACTATCGTCGGCCCGCGCCCGGCTGCGCCCGGGCGCGGGCCGACGTACTGCATCGCCGTGGCCGGAACCGTCGCGAACTGCGCGTTCGCCTCCAGCGGCAGTTTGGCCATGTGCCGCACCGTGTGGGCCACGTCGGTCACGTCGGCCACGTCCATCACGTTTGTGCGAGAACCTCCGTGATGCGCGAGCGCCGCGGTCAGTTCGGTTGGCGTAGTCCGGCGACGAGGAGCGCGACCAGTCGGCGTGCGTCGTAGCGGGGGTCGCTCTCGGCGCCGATGCAGAGGTTTCCGATGCCGCGCATGAGGTGGTAGGCGTCGAGGCCGGAGCGGATCTCGCCGGAGGCGGCGGCGGCTTCGAGGAGCTGGGTGCACACCGGCAGGAGGCGTTCGAGGAAGTAGGCGTGGAGCGCCTCGAAGCCGGTGCTGTCGCCCTGCATCGCGGCTGCGAGGCCGTGTTTGGTGACGAGGAAGTCGACGAAGAGGTCGACCCACCGCTCCAGGGCGGCACAGGGAGTGGGGCCGGCCGCCAGCAGGGTGGGGCCGGCTTCGGCGCAGGCGTCGATCTGGTGGCGGTAGACGGCGACGACGAGGTCCGCCCGGGTGGGGAAGTGGCGGTAGATCGTGGCCACCCCGACGCCGGCCTCGGCCGCGATGTCGCGTACCGGCGCCTCCACACCCGAGGTCGCGAAGACCGCGGCGGCCGCGTCCAGCAGCGCCTGCCGGTTGCGCCGGGCGTCCTTGCGACTGGACCTGGCTGAGCTTCCCGGGCTCTGGCCGCCGTCGTTCACCGCAGCACTCCTCACTTGATCGATCTTGCAAAACGGATCGACGTTCCGTATCGTATTCGGAACAAGGTTCCGTTTCCTTCATGATGGCAGACCGGCAGTCCTGCGGCCAACCGCTGTCCTCAGCACGCTCCACCCGGGACCGGAACAGCCACGCCCTCGTCGCCACCCGGCGTCGATGTGGCTCCGCATGAGAAACGCTCCCCATCCGGCCCATGCCCGCGGCCTCGCCGCCCGCCGGGCTCACCGAACCCAAGAGTGCGCACGCACCGAACGGAAGGCACCTCCATGTCCGAAACCAAGACCGCGAACGCCCAACAGACCGCGGGCGCACCCGCCACGGTGATATCCGCGCGGCCGGTCGTCCTGTCCGCCCCGGGCCGCGGTGACGACCTCCAGGTCCGCGTGTCCGCCCCCGCGACCGGCACCGGCCTGCCCGTCATCGTCTTCTCGCACGGCTTCGGCTGGTCGATGGACGGCTACGCCCCGCTGGCCGACTTCTGGGCCGCCCACGGCTTCATGGTCATTCAGCCCACCCACCTCGACTCCAGGACCCTGGGCATCCCCGCCGAGGACCCCCGTACCCCGCGGATCTGGCGCCTGCGCATCGAGGACCTCACCCGCGTCCTGGACGAACTCGACGTCCTGGAAGCCTCCGTGCCGGGCCTGGCCGGGCGCCTGGACCGTGACCGTGTCGCCGTGGCCGGCCACTCCTGGGGAGCCCAGTCGGCGAGCACGCTGCTGGGCGCGCGTGTCCTCGACTCCGACGGCAAGCCGGGTGAGGACATGTCCGACCCCCGGGTCAAGGCGGGCGTACTGCTGGCCCTGACCGGCTTGGGCGACGACCTGGTCCCGTTCGCCGCCGAGCACTTCCCCTTCATGAAGCCGTCCTTCGACACCATGACCACCCCGGCCCTCATCGTCGCCGGGGACAAGGACCAGTCCCACCTGTCCACCCGCGGACCGGACTGGTTCACCGACCCCTACACCTACAGCCCCGGCAGCAAGAGCCTGCTCACTCTGTTCGACGCCGAGCACTCCCTCGGTGGCATCCCGGGGCACGAGGTCGCCGAGACGACCGACGCCAGCCCCGCACGCGTCGCCCTGATCCAGCGGCTCACCACGGCCTACCTGCGCAGCGCCCTGTACGGCGAGGCCGCCGCCTGGAAGGCGGCGGCCACCGCACTGGAGGAGGACCCCAACCCGCTCGGCACGCTGCAGAGCAAGTGACGCGCCCGACCGCTCTCATGAGCGCGTCCACCTCGTACACCGGGGAGGTGGGGGAGCAGGGGCTCAGGCCGGCGTGAGTTCCGCCGCCAGGTCCTCGTCGGGGGTCTCGCCCGGGTAGCGGACACCGACGCGGTCCCGGATCGCGTCGAGCGTCCGCATCACGGCGAGCGTGCCGTCGAGCGGGACCAGCGGGGACTCGGTCTCGCCGGCGCGTACGGCGCGCATCACCTCGGCCGCTTCGTGGCGGAGGCTGTTGCGGGGCCCGTCGGCCGGGTCGGCCGTGAACTCCTCGGGGTCACGGCCGTCCCGGTGCAGGAGGAAACGGTCCGGGAAGAAGAAGCCGTGCGGGATGTCGATACGGCCCTTCGAGCCGGTGACCGATGCGGAGGTCGCCGTACCGCCCACGATGGAGCAGTGCACCGAACCGAGAGCGCCGCTCTCCCACGAGAGCACCGCTGCCGTCTGGAGATCGACGCCCTCGTCCGAGAGCACCGCTCGCGCCGCGAGGTCCGACGGCTCCCCGAGCAGCAGCTGCGCGAACGACACCGGATACACGCCCAGATCGAGCAGCGCGCCGCCGCCCAGCTGAGGGTTCCGCAGCCGGTGCGAGGGCGGGAACGGCCCGGCCAGCCCGAAATCGGCGTGCACACTGCGCACTTCACCGACAGCCCCGTCGTCGACCAGCGCCTTCAGCCGCCGTACCAGCGGATTGCAGTACATCCACATCGCCTCCATCAGGAAGCGCCCGTGTTCCCGCGCCAGCGCGACGAGTTCCTCCGCCTCACGCACGTTCAGCGTGAACGGCTTCTCGCACAGCACGTTCCGCCCGGCGGCGAGACACAGACCCGCGGCGCTCCGGTGCGCCGTGTGCGGTGTGGCGACGTAGACGACATCGATGTCCTCGTCCCGCGCGAGCGCGTTCCAGTCGCCGTACGCCCGCGGGATCCCGAACCGTTCCGCGAACGCCTTCGCCGACTCCTCGGACCGGGACGCCACCGCCACGACCTCCGCGTCCGGCAGGTCGATCAGATCCGCGGTGAACGCGGCCGCTATCCCTCCGGTCGCCAGGACTCCCCACCGCACCGCGTCCGCCGTCGCCGTCATCGTCGCCCCGCCTTCAGCCTCATGACCCGAGCATCCGTACGAGCTGAGAGCATAGGTGGCGATCGACTCGGAAAGGGAGGGACTCATGCCCGAGGGTGGGGCGTCCATATCGAACACCGCGCAGGGGGCCGCAGCCGCCGGGACGGAGCGGCCCGACCGCACCTCGCACCGCCGCACCGGGCTCCTGGTCACCTTCCTCCTCGGCAGCCTGACCGCCGTACCGCCGCTGGCGATGGACATGTACCTCCCGTCCCTGCCGGAGGTCACCCGCTCCCTGCACGCGCCCGCCGCGACCGTCCAGCTCACCCTCACCGCCTGCCTGGCCGGCATGGCGCTCGGCCAGCTCGTCGTCGGGCCGATGAGCGACCGCTGGGGACGCCGCCGCCCGCTGCTCGCCGGGCTCGCGGTCTTCGTCGTCGCCACCGTCCTGTGCGCGCTCGCCCCCACCGTCGAACTCCTCGTCGCCTTCCGCCTGGCGCAGGGCCTCGCGGGCGCCGCCGCGATCGTCATCGCCCGCGCCGTCGTCCGCGACCTCTATGACGGCATGGCCATGGCCCGCTTCTTCTCCACCCTGATGCTGATCTCCGGCGTCGCCCCGATCGTGGCGCCCCTCATCGGCGGGCAGGTCCTGCGCGTGACGGACTGGCGGGGCGTGTTCGTCGTCCTCACCGTCATCGGAGTACTGATCGGGGCCCTGGTCTGGGCGAGGCTGCCCGAGACCCTGGAGCCCGCCGAACGCCACAGCGGCGGAGTCGGCGAGGCCCTCCGCGCGATGCGCGGCCTGCTCGCCGACCGCTCCTTCGCCGGCTACATGCTCACCGGCGGCTTCGCCTTCGCCGCGCTGTTCGCCTACATCTCGGCGTCCCCGTTCGTCATCCAGGAGATCTACGGCGCCTCCCCGCAGACGTTCAGCCTGCTCTTCGGCGTCAACTCGGTCGGACTGGTCGTCGTCGGCCAGATCAACGGCAAGATCCTGGTCGGCCGGGTCAGTCTGGACCGGGTGCTGGGGATCGGCCTGACGATCGTCATCACCGCCGCGACCGCGCTGCTGCTGATGTCCACGGGCGTCTTCGGCGAGGTCGGTCTGGCGCCCGTCGCCGTCGCGCTGTTCGTCCTGATGTCCGCGATGGGCATCACCCTGCCCAACACCCAGGCACTCGCCCTGATGCGCACCAAGCACGCCGCGGGCTCCGCGTCCGCCCTGCTCGGCACCTCGTCGTTCCTGATCGGCGCGATCGCCTCCCCGCTCGTGGGCGTCGCCGGGGAGGACACCGCCGTCCCGATGGCCGTCGTCCAACTGGCCGCCGCACTGGTGGCACTGGCCTGTTTCGTGGGAATGTGCCGACCCTGGAAGACGGAGAGCACGCGCGCGAAAGCGGAGGGAGCGGAGAGCTGAGCGCACCGAGACTGCGCGACGGCACCCCGGAACGGGCCGGACTCGACCCCGCGGAGCTGCGTCACCTCGTCCGGGAGGTCCACGTCCTCACCACCGGCACGCGTCCCTGGGCACCAGGGGCGGTCCTGGTCGTCGGACGCGGCCCGGTGATCGCCGTGGAAGAGGCGGCGGGCTGGGCCGTGCGGTACGCGGCCTACGACGAGGACGCCGACGCCGGAGTGGAACTGCCCCCGAAGGAGCGGGTCCCGATGACCGTCGGCACGCCCTTCGACCTTGCGTCCCTGACGAAACTCTTCACGTCCGTGGCCGCCGTGCAGCAGATCGAGCGCGGCACGCTCGGCATCGACGCCAAGGTCGGGGCCTACCTGCCCGACTTCACCGCGGCGGCCCGGCACGGCCTCACCGTGCGGCAGCTGCTCACCCACACGTCCGGGCTGCGGCCCGAACTCCCGCTCTACGACTACGCCGACGACGCGCAGCGACTGGCGGCACTCCGGGCGGAGCCGCCGGCCGGCGCGCCGGGCACGTACCGCTACTCCGACCTGAACATGATCCTCCTCCAGCACGTCCTGGAACGGATCACCGGCCGCACCCTCGATGTCCTCGTGCGTGACGGCATCACCCGGCCGCTCGGCATGACGGCGACGGCGTTCGGGCCGTGCCCCGGGGCGGCGGCGACGGAGGACCAGCGGCGGCCGTGGGCCAAGGCGGACCGGGGGATGCTGCGCGGGGAGGTCCACGACGAGAACGCGTGGGCGCTGGGCGGTGTGGCCGGCCACGCGGGCCTGTTCTCCACGGGCCGGGATCTCGCGGTGTTCTGCCGCACCCTCCTCGCCGGCGGCTCCTACGGCCCCGCCCGCATCCTCGGCCCCGACTTCGTCGAACTCCTGTTCACCCCGCCGGGCCTCGGATTCTCCCTCGACCAGCCCTGGTTCATGGGCGGCCTCGCGGGCCGGGGAGCAGCGGGCCACACGGGCTTCACAGGGACGTCCCTGGTCCTCGACCCGGCGACGGACACGTTCCTGATCCTCCTGACGAACGCGGTCCATCCGCGTCGCCGCCGACCGGACAGCGCGCCGAGGGCGGCGGCGGGGTCGCGGGTGGCCCGGGCGGTGCGGGGAGTGTGAGACGGGAGCGCTGACGGCCGCGCTCTCGCCACAGACCGGCAGCCGTCCGTCACCGGTTGGGGCCGGAGGAACCGGAGGTATCCGGCGCCGTCGGCATCCGCCGGGCGAGCAGCACGAAATGTCCGTGGCCCGGATCGGCGTGCGTCTCCAGCGGAAGCCAGCCGGTGCGCCGCAGCAGGTGCCGGGCGCCGGCCGGGTGGTAGCGCCGCGACAGGAAGCAGCGCACTTCATGCCGTGCGGGCAGCCGTGTACCGGCGAGTGTGACCGGCTCGTGCAGGCGCACCGTCCCCACGACCGAGTCGTCGACGGTCGTCAGACGCAGCACCAAGCCCTCAACCGGTATGCCGACAGCGCTCAGCGGCTCAAGAATCATGTCCCGTATCGCCGGTGAGCGGTAATCGTCGGCGTCGTCCTCCCCCTGTCCCGGCGGCCCGAACAGGCCGAGCATCAGAATGTCGTCCGGGCGCGCACTGCCGAAGATGTTGCGGAGCACGTGGGCCGGGTTCTCCACGTTGCCCAACGTGTTGCCGAGGAGACAGAACAGCACCGGTCCCGGCGAGCGCCAGGCGCGGACCACCGGCGTCGCGGCGGCCTCCACGTCCCACCAGGCGAATGACCGCTCGACGGAGGCGTACCGGCGGGTACGCCTCCGTGCCGCGGCGAGCAGTCTTCGGCTGAAATCCATCCCGAGGTAGCGCGCTCGGCCGGCGTGGGCGCCCGCGAACCAGTCCAGGAACTGGGCCGTGTGCAACCCATTGCTCGGTCCGATGTCGCACATCTGGGCAGGAACACCTGCCGGGCCGAGACCGCCCACCGCGGCGGCCGTCTCATCGTCGAGCCGGCCGTCCCGGTACTCGTCCGCGTACTCCTCCGCGAACCTGATGTGCCGGTCGGCACCGCTGCCCGCATACATGTAGCGCACGGGGAGTACGCCGCGCCGCAGCCAGCCGATCACCTCGTCCCGGTACACGCTCTCCTCGTCACCGGGTGCACCCATGCCATGCCCCCTCGGCCCCGGACTTGACCTCGGGTCAGGCGAGCCACCGGCCGTCGCGCATCACCTGACGGTCGGCGTGCTCATTGAGTTCGCGCCAGCACTCGACGTTCCTCGGGTCGATCCGGAAGAAGCGGTAGCCCTTGGATTCTCGCGGGTCCCACCCGCACTTGGCCGAGTAGGCTTCCGCGTACTCGTCCGGAAGTTCCGCGTTCTCCACCAGTGCCCCGACCGCGTCGATGAGCACCACATCCCGGGTATGACCCAACACCACACGCACCTTGCCCGAGGACATGATGTTCCGGGCCGTGGGATTGGTGCGGACCGTCGCTACGTACAGGCTGCTGCCGTTCCACCAGAATGACAGGGGTACCAGCGTGGGCACCTCGTCGGAGGCCGCCGTGGCCACCCACAGGTCCTTGTCCTTTTCCAGCCTGGTCAGCGCATCGGTCTTGCGCTGCGCCGTGGAACGAGGAGCCTCGGTCATGTGAATCGTCTCTCTTCTTCGCCATGAACACTCAGTCGTCATCCAGGCGGTACACGCACCGGAATCCAACCTCGCTGTGTCGGTCAGTGATCAGATCTCGCCCGCGATAATGCGTGGTGAGGCACGAGGGTGGCGACGTCCAGGAACCGCCACGAAGGACATGAAAGGCCTCTTTTCTGTTCATGAACTCCACCGGGTCGCGCCCTTTGAAGAACGGATCCATGTCCTCCCGGCTGAAATAGTTCGTCCTGGTGATCTCCCAGACGTTGCCGGCCATGTGTACGGCGCCGTACGGACTGGCGCCCTGCACGAGGCTGTCCGCCGGCAGCACGGGTACTGCCGGAAACGCACTGGGTTGGGCGGTCACCAGCAGTTCATCCAGCTCCGCGATGTCCGAGACCGGCCGGGAGAAGGCGTGTTCGACGTACTGGACCCGATCGGGCTCGAACACGTCACCCCAGGGGTACTTGCGTCCGTCCGCACCACGGGCCGCTCGCTCCCACTGCTCTTCGCTGGGCAGCATTCCGCCGGCCCACCTGGCGAAGGCCCATGCGTCGTACCAGTCGATTCCGACGACCGGAAGGTCCGGTCGGTTGAATCTCGGGTCATCGATGTGCGCGGGTTCGTGCCCCTTTCCCGTGGGCTGATCCGGGTGATCGAAAGCGCTGCCGCCGCCTGCCTCCTTCAGGAACACGGCGTACCGCGCATTGGTGACCGCGGTCCTGTCGATGTAGAACGCCGGCAGGAACACGTCGCGAGGGGGGTTGTCGGTGTCGTCCATCCGGAAGGGGTTGGTTGGCTCGGGATCCGAGCCATGGCGGTACGTGCCCTCCGGCACGAGAACGACGTCGTCATTGTTCCGCCGCCGCCGACGGGTCTCGACCCGTCGCCGCCATGGAACGAAGTATTCATTCTCCAAATTGCGCAGATGCTGCGGGTCGTTGGTGCCGAAGATGGAAATGAGTGCCTGTTTGGCGAAGGCGGCTCCGCATCCCACCGGTTTGCGCAGAGTGGTGGGTCGACTGAAGTTGCTGGGCCATCCGGAAATCTTGATGAGGTCCGGTACGGCCGAGCGGATTCGATGAAACCCGATGAGCCGGATGGCGGTGAACGCCACCCAGTCGACCGAATCGTGTGTGGCTCGGGCCAGAGCCCGGGCGGTTCCGGTCTCGGTCAGGAAATGTTCGGCGAGGATCTCGAGGCTCGCAGCCCGGACCGTCCACTGTTCGTGGTGTGCCGCCGCGTGGAGCAACCGCTCGTGGACTGCGGAATCGCGTCTGACGGCACTCTCGGTCAGCTCGGAGAGGTACCTGCCGTCGGCAGCCGCCGGGCGTTCGGCCCGGCCGGTCACGCGATTACCACTTGTGAACGTCGGTGTCGGCGTCCCGGCTGTTGAGGAAACGATCTATGTCCACCTCATGGTCGACCGGAACTCCCGAATCCGGCAAACCGGATTCCGCATTCTCTTCGTCACGCACCACGATTTCCCTCCCCGAGCTTCAGTTCCCTGATATGCCGTCATTCTAGGAGTGCCGCAGACCTCCGTAAAGGCGGCCGGTCGTTCACGCCGCCGTACACAGCAGAACATCGGTCACCGATTCGACCGGCGTCATGGCCGTCAATTCCGTGTGGATGGTCCATCGGTAAAGGCCCGGATCCGGTACCAGCGCTCTGCCCGCGTACTGGCCGCCGCCCTGAGGCCTCAGCGGCACACGTGCCACCGGCGCGCTGTCACCGCGCGCCGGGTCCGTCACCGTCAGGGTCAGCACCAGAGAGTCGGAACCCTCCACCGACCTGGCGGCCACGTCCCAGAACCGGCCCGGTTCCACCAGGGACTCCGCCGTGACGGAGATACCGTCCACCGCGGCCTGGGGCCTTCTCGGACGGGACGTGAGGATGCCGGTCAGCTGTACCAGCGTCTCCCGCTGCTGCTGCAGGGCAGCGTGCTTGCCCGCGACATGAATCCCGTGCGAGTCGTCCGGCCACTCCGGAGGCACCGCCGAACAGCGCGGCACCGTGCCGTCGCCTCCGTCGTCGAAGTCTGTGGACGGCTGCCCCCGGATCTCGTCGACTCCGTTCACCAGTGCCCACAGATCCGTGGTCTGCCAGTGACTCAGGAGCGGGTGGTAGGAGGGGCGCTCGACGCCCGCGGCGACCGCCTCGGCGATCTTCCGATGGAACGACCGGGACCTGGCGAGGGCCGCGTCGGTCAGCCCGGGAACAGCGAGGGGAGTCCCCGGCGCCGACAGTCGGTCCGCCGACGTGCCCACGCAGTCGTAGACGGGCAGGAGTTCGGCCACGGACGGGAGGGACCGGGCAAGGTCGCCGAGGTCGCACTTGACCGGTCCGAGCCGGGCGAAACCGTTGGCCAGGAGGGTGAGGGCGTTCACCGACCCCCGGTACGGCGTGCCGATGGTGATGACCCTGCGCGTATCGCGCCGTGCGTCCAGGCATTCGGCGTAGTAACGGGCGACCAGACCGCCCATCGAGTGACCGATGAGGATGACGCGGGCCTGCGGGTAGTCGCGGCGACGGCGTCCGAGGAGAGGCCGCAGGAACCGTGCCAGGCGCCGGGCGGTGTACTCGTTGGACTGCCGCCAGTCGTAGGGGAACGCATGGATTCCGTCCCGGTCGTCGGGGAAACGCTTGACGAGCCACCGCATCAGATCGTCATAGCCGTTCACCGCCACCAGCCCGGGGAACATCCCCAGCGTCGTCAGGACGCCCGTGACGCGCGTCCCGTCGTCCCACCCCTCCGCCGGGTGCTGGAAGACGCCCGGATCAAGTGACAGATCCTCGGTCAGACGGCTGGACAGCCGGTGGACGTTTCGGAAGACCTGCCGGTACCCCCACGTCTGCCGCTCGCCCCGCTCCAGCGTGCTGCCCAGAATGCCCGGGATCACCACCACCAGGTCACCGTGTGCGATGCCGCCCAATGCCCCCTCCAGTTCTCCACGTCGCACCACCGGCCGGCGCCCCCGCGCAGCGGTACCTCAGGGCGGAGCCAGCAGATCCAGGACGCACACCCCGAGGTGGGTGGCGACGAGCAGGGCCGAGTGGTGCAGAGCAAGGCCGTAGCAGCCGTTGAGTGGAATCCTCAGGTGCCGGCCCTCGGTGAGGTCCCAGATCCGTACGGTGCCGTCGTTGCCCGCCGTCGCGGCCACCGGCCGGCCTCCCACCGCTCCGGCAGCCGCCGCGAGCACCGCGCCGGTATGTCCTCGGAGAACCCGCAGGGCCGCTCCGTCATCCAAGTCCCACGTGCGCACGGTGCCGTCGTCGCTCGCGCTGACGACGACGGGGCGGCCCGCCACGTCCACCACGGCCACCTCCCGCACCCAGCCATCGTGCCCGGCCAGCAGATGCACCAGTTCTCCGCTGTCCACGTCCCAGACCCGCACGGTGCCGTCCGTGCCGCCCGACACGGCCACCGGACCGTTGCCCGCGACGGCCGTCGTCACCGTGCGGGCCCCACCGGTGTGACCGGTCATCACCTTCACCATGCGGCCCTCGGTCAGGTCCCACAGACGGACCGTCGAGTCGTTCCCGGCCGTCGCGGCGTACGGCCGGCCGTGCGCCACCCCGGTCTCGACCGCCAGTACGGAACTGGAATGCCCTTCGAGCACGCGCAGGCAGGTGCCGGCAGCGAGGTCCCACAGGCGTACCTCGGCGTGCGCCCCGCCGGTGACGACGACGTGACGCCCGTTCACGACCGAATGGGCGGCGCTGCCCACCCAGCCGGAGTGGCCGCGGAGGACACCCAGGGGGCTGCCGTCGGTCAGGTCCCACACCCGTACGGTCCGGTCCGTCCCGGCGGAGACGGCCACCGGGCGGTCCTCGACATCGCACGCCGACACCGCCAGAACCCACTGCCCGTGCACCTCACGGGAGTCGGCTTCTCCGGCACCGCGCAGATCCCAGACGCGGATCGTCGCATCGTCCGCGGCGGTGAGTGCCACGGGCCAGCCGTCGACCGCGGAGACCGCCACCGACCGGACCCCCGCCGTGTGGCCGCCCATGACCTGCAGGCAGTCGCCGGACTCCGTGTCCCACATGCGCACCGTTCGGTCGGCGCCGGCCGAGAGGACGGCGTGCCCGAGCGAAGCGGTGTGTGCCGTGCCGGCGACGGCCACGCAGCGCCCCCAGCCGGTATGTCCTTCCAGCACTCTGAGCGGGGTGCCGTCCGCCGCGTCCCAGAAGCGCACCTCCCAGTCGTCGCCGGTGCTCACCACCAAGGCCCGGCCCTGGACCGTGGCAAGCCGTGCGGACAGCACCCATCCCGTGTGCCCGGTGAGCACGCGCAGGGGCGTCCCGTCCGCCGGATCCCACATGCGTAAGGTGCGGTCGGCGCCACCGCTGACCAGAACGGTCCGGCCGCCGACGATGCCCAGGGCGACCGTCCGCACTCCGCCCGTGTGTCCCTCCAGGACCCGGACAGCGTTGTCCTCGCGGAGGTCCCAGACCCGGACCGTACGGTCGGAGCCGGCGCTGACCACCACCGTCCGGCCGGCCACCGGGCCGATGTCCGCCGAGGCCACCCAGCCCGTGTGTCCGGTCAGAGTCCGCAGCAGCCGGCCGGTGGTGACATCCCAGACCCGCACGGTCCCGTCGTCGCCGCCGGAGACGGCCACCGTCCTGCCGTCCACGTCTCCGGTCGCCACCGTCTGCACGGCGCCCGTGTGGCCTTCCAGGATGCGCAGGGTGCTGCCGACACTCAGGTCCCAGACCCGGACGGCACGATCCACGCCGCCGGTCACCGCGACGGGCCGACCGTCCACCTCGGCAGCGGCCACGGCCCGGACCCCTCCCGTGTGCCCCTCGAGCACGCGGTGGTAGGGCGTGGACCGGTACCGTGCCCACCGCGGCCACCACGGGGCGGTGCCGGGCGCGGCGAGATCCAGTGTCCGGCCCTGCTGGGCCGCGGTCAGCGACAGCACCGCCGCGCGTTCGTCCATGGAAAGTCCGCGCATGGCGTGGGCGCATCTCAGGTACAGCCTCGTCGCCTCGGGCAGATCACGGTCGAAGCCGGTGCCCAGCGTGGCGGCGAGACTGTCGGGCTCCGCGACGACGATGTAGCCGAGGTCGGTGCCCAGTTCCGGCAGGCGGCCGGCGACCCGTGCATGGGCGGCGAGGTAGTGGGCCGTGTAGGGGTTCACCCGTTCCCAACCGTCGGCCTGTGCCAGCGCCAGCAACCGTTCAACGATGGCCGTCTCGACGTCGGGGTCTTCCTCCACGGCGCACCTCCCCGCGCAGGTAGTCACCGATCGCCTGGTGATAGAGGCGAAAAACCGCCTGCCCATCCTCCGTGCCCTCGATGAGGTACCACCCCGCCTCGCGAATGACCCGGGACACGTCGGCGGCGCTGTACGCCCGGCCGGACCGACCGGCGGCGAGGGCGCCGGCCAGTTCGGGCCAGATCTGACGACGCGGCAGGCCCTTGCCCCGGGCGTAGGCCAGCGGAGTGAGGATCTCCCGGACCAGGGTGGGATCGTCGAAGCGCTCGAGATCTTCGGCGAAGACCCGGTTGAGCCCCGCGTCGCCCACATGACCGGGCAGACGCCGCTCGAATTCCGGCTCGTCCACGATGTCCTCGCCGAGGCCCTCCAGCACGCGTACCGCGAAACGCGCGTACAGGAAGACCCTGCGGGCCTGTCCCGCGACCGCGCGGGCCGCCGCCCGGCGCCGCCGGGCGGTCGGCCAGCCGGTGACGGTCGACTCCCTGCCGAGACGTGCCTCGACGTACCGCTCGATGTCCTGGTCGGCGTGGTCGTCGGAACCGAGGTCGAGGACGGTCAACGGGGCCCGGCGCGGCCGCAGCACGTCGATGAGCGGGCCCACGTCCCTGCCCTCGGGATCGTGTCGTCCGTCCCGGTCCCGCCGGGTGCCCACGATCACCCGGCAGCCCGGGAGACTGGCAATGGCACGCAGTACGTCCCGCGCGATGAAGACGTCGTCGTCCTGCTCGGCCTCGTCCAGCGCATCGGCCAGCACGGTCACCTCGCGGCCCTGGTCGCTGAGCAGGGTGATCAGGTCGCGGGGAGGACTCGTGGACTCGGACAGGTCGAGGCCCAGCTGGCCCGCGATATCGCGGGCCACGTCCTCGGCCCGTCGGTTCCTGAGGTGGACGACCGCATCGAAACTGCCGACCGGAGGATGTGGGTGGTCGTCGTCCAGCAGACCCAGCACCCGGCAGGCGGGCTGCGAACCGTGGTCGGCCAGTACGGCCATGCGCCCCAGGAAGGCGGACTTGCCCGCGCCGGGAGGACCGGTCACCACCAGCACGCCACGGTCACTTGCCGAGAGCCATTCGATCACCTGCGTGGTCAGCTGCTCACGTCCGGTGAAGAACCATCCCACGTCACCCGCGTCGGCGCTGGCCGCCTTCCGCAGGAAATGCTCGCGGTCGGTGTCGGGGAGTTGCGCCAGTAACGAACCGAGTTCCACCGCCCGGTCGGCGGCATGCGCGCGGTAGCGCGGATTCGGCATGATCTTCAGGCCGTCGCGCCCCGCCACGTAGGCGCACTGGTCGTCGCTGAGCCGCAGGCGAAGTTCGTCGCGCAGCTCCATGAGGGTGACGTATTCGTCGCCGTCACTCCAGTGACCGCCCTGGGATCCCCCCTCCAGCGCTTCGAGCATGCTCTTCACGAACAGGCCGCTGTAAGACCTCTCGTGGTGGAGCGACGGCACCAGCACAGCGAGATCCATTCCCGGGCCACCCTGTGCCGCGGCGGCGCGGTCAATGGCGTACTGCACCTCGTGGGCCGCGAATCCCGCGTAGCAGGTGTCGAGCAGGATGAGGCCGGAGTGGGCACCGCTGTTGAGGACCGCTTGCACCAGGTCCTCAACGCCTATGGCCTTGCTGCCGAAGTAGGGAGCGGTCTCGGGGCTGGTGGCGACGAGGACGTAGTGCCGGCCGTTGTGCAGCCTGCCGTGCCCCGCCAGATAGAGGACGACCTTCGCGGCACGCCTGTCGTGGCGGGCGCTGTCCACCCAGCACTCGAGCGAGTCGATGATGGTCCGGGCCGTCGCACAGGAGAGGACGCCGCACTCGGCGAGCGTGTGGAAACCCCAGTCCGTGAAGAATCCTTCCAGACGACGGGCGTCGGACGGCGCGTCGGGAAGGTGCGGGTGCGGGCCGCCGGTGTAGTCGATGCCCACGGAAAAGACCGAACCACGCGCACGTGTCGTCACGGTGAGCAATTATGCCAGCACTGCGGTCACACGGACCCGGTGCTGCCGACATCGGCGCAACCCGGCTGCCGGTGCCGCGTCCGCGGGCGACCGGGATGGGAGTGTCCTTGCCATGGCACTGAGCGAGTGGGAGATCCTGGACGGACTGGCCGAGATCCTCAACGAGGAGACGCAGGTGCCGGTCGAGTCGGTCGCGCTGGGCACGCGGTTCGCCGAGGACCTGGGGATCGACGCGGCGGCCCTGGAGGTGATCGCCCGTCATATCGAGCAGAAGTTCCGGGTCCCGCTGCCCGACGCCCCCGCCTTCACCCTGGTGGGAGACGCGGTGGCCCACATCCAGGCCACGCAAGGGTAGTGCGGCGTGCCGGAGGCCGGACGTCTCCCGTGACGGCGTCGAGGCCGTGCGCCCTCGGCGGTGCAGGCAAGGGCATGACCGCGCGGCGTGCCGGGTCGGCCACGGCCTCGTAGAATCACCGGGTGAACGCCCCCGTACGCCCCGACGAGACCCTCCGTGCCGCCCTCGCCGGCCTGCTCGACGGGCTCCCGCCCCGGCAGGCCTCGCAGGCCGTGGAGCGGCTGATCGCCAGCTACCGGGGGGCCACTCCGACCGACGCGCCGATCCTGCGGGACCGGGCCGATGTCGCCGCCTATGCCGCCTACCGGATGCCGGCGACCTTCGAGGCCGTACGGTCCGCGATGGAGGCCTTCGCGGACGCCGCGCCCGAGTGGGTGCCGGGGGACCATGTGGACGTCGGTGGCGGTACCGGTGCGGCCGCCTGGGCCGTGAGCGCCACCTGGGACGGGGAGCGGCCCGTCACCGTCGTCGACTGGGCCGAGCCCGCGCTCGACCTCGGGCGGGAGATCGCCGCGGCCAATCCGGCGCTGAAGGACGTGCGGTGGCAGCGCTCCCGGATCGGAGCGGCGCTCACCCTCGAGAGCACTGATCTCGTCACCGTCTCCTACGTGCTCAACGAGCTGACCGCGCCCGACCGCACCGCCCTCGTGGACGCCGCCGCGGCCGCCGCCCAGGCCGTCGTGATCGTCGAACCCGGCACCCCCGACGGCTACGCCCGCGTCATCGAGGCCCGCGACCGGCTGATCACCGCCGGCTTCCACATCGCGGCCCCCTGCCCGCACAGCGCCGCCTGCCCCATCGCGCCCGGCACCGACTGGTGCCACTTCTCCGCCCGGGTCAGCCGCTCCTCGCTGCACCGGCAGGTCAAGGGCGGCTCGCTCGCCTACGAGGACGAGAAGTTCAGCTACGTCGCCGCCGCCCGGTTCCCCGTCGCCCCGGCGCCCTCCCGGGTCGTCCGGCGCCCCCAGATCCGCAAGGGACAGGTCCTCCTCGACCTGTGCGAGACGGAACCGTCCCTGCGCCGTACGACCGTCACCAAACGCCACGGCGACCTGTACAAGGCGGCCCGGGACGCGGACTGGGGAGACGCCTGGCCGCCCTCCGGCTCCGGCCCTACCTCACCGCCGTCCGCGTGAGGTGCTCCCGGCCCGCCCAGCGGGCCAGTGCCTCCTCCGCCGATGCCCGGTCGACCGGGGGCAGGGTCGCGATGTCGACGCTGTGATTGCCGGCCGGTACCCACAGGACCTGTGAGTCGGCAGCCTTTGGGCGGAAGTACTCGGCGACCGAGGGGTCCTGGGTGCCGTAGACGAACAGCAGCCGGCTGCCGCGACGGCGGACCCAGCGGTCGATGTCCGGCATGGCGGCCGCGTCGAAGACCATGGGGATGTCCCGGGGGACGAAGTTGCGCGCCGCGATGCCGCCGGGGTGGCGCAGCAGGTCCGCCAGGTGGGCGGTGGGGACGTCGCCGTACCCCAGTTGCGTGCCGATCTGGTACCAGTACGGGATGTACCGCCGCGCCGCCGTGTCGGCGTACAGGGACAGCCCCGCCCAGTTGTCCAGCCATGTGTACAGCTCGTCGGCCGTCGCGTCCGGGCCGGGGATCGCGGCGACGTCGGCCGGTGTGCTGCGCTGCCAGAACATGAACAGCACGCGCAGCACGGCGATTTCGAACGCCTGGTCGGCGCTGCCGATGATGCGGAAGGTGTCGCTCCTGGCGGCCGCCCAGGCCTCGTAGCGGGCGACCATCTCGGCCCGGTTCAGCAGGAGCCGCCGCTGGGCGGACTTGACGGCCTCGCGGTCGGCGGGGGTGCCGACCGTCTCCAGGAAGCGCAGGTAGGCGGAGTCGTCACGGTCGTCGACGTTGTTCGGGGCCGAGTAGACCACCGTGCCGTCCACGTCGTGCGGGTGGAAGCGGCGGTGGTAGACGCTCGCCAGGCCGCCCTTGCTGCTGCCGGTGGAGATCCACGCGCCGGGGTAGAGCCGGCGGAACAGCCGGACGACGCGGTGGTGGTCGTCGGCGGCCTGGCGGATCGTGAGGTGGGTGTAGCCGGGACCGGGCGGGCGCGATTCGCCGAAGTAGCGGTGTTCCACCTGGAGTTGGTTGGCGCCGAGCAGGACCGTCGGTTCGCTCCGCCGGGGCCTGAGGTCCGCGTGGTAGCCCGTGGTGCTGAGCACGGTGGGCCGGTCGGCGGCGGTGTGGAGCAGGGTGAGGCGCTGCTCGAAGGTGCCGGCCGTGGGGTTCGTGTGGTCGACCGGCTGGCGCAGGCCCAGGAGGAAGTGCCGGTAACCCGGTTCGGCGTCCTGCCGCTCCTCGATCAGTCGCAGTCCGGGCACTGTCCGCAGGGCGTCCGCGATGTCGTGGTGGCCGAGGCGTGCGGCCCGCGCGGGTGCGGCGGTCAGGGCGGCGAGGCTCGCCGCCGAGGCGGCCGAGGTGAGCAGCCTTCGTCTCGTCCACACGTGCATCGTGTTCCTCCCGGGTCGTCCGTGGGGCGTCTGTCATGGGCCGCGTGGTCGCGGCCGCTTCAGTACACCCGCCGTACGTCCCGGGAGGATCCCGCGCGCGAGGGGACGGCCTCCCCCGGGCGGGGGAGACTCACGACGCCTTGTCGGTCGTCCGGCCCTCCTGTCCTCCCTGCCGTTGCTGTCGTTTCTCCTGGAGCTTGCGCAGCAGCTCGCGCTTCTGGGCCTGCGGATCGAGTCCGCCGCCGATCCGGCCGCCCTGGCCGCCGCCGCGCAGCGCCTCGCGGCCGAGGTTCCTGCGCGATCCGCCGACGCCCAGCATGTTTCCGGCTCCGCTTCGGGTCATCTCGGGTTCCTTCCCTGATCAGAATGCGGAACGAGACGGTTCGTCTCGTGCGTGCTCTCTACTGTCGGCGAGACGCATCGTCTTGTCAACCTGATAAATTCGGGCCATGGCCGTACCGAAGCCCGCCCCGTCCGCCCAGCCCGCGAAGCCCGCCCCCGACTCCACCCGGCGCAGCGAGAAGTCCCGCCGGGCCATTTACGACGCCGCCCTCGCACTCGTCGTGGAGGTCGGCTACCCGAAGACCACCATCGAGGGCATCGCCGCCCGCGCCGGTGTCGGGAAGCAGACGATCTACCGGTGGTGGTCGTCCAAGGCGGACGTCCTGATGGAGGCGTTCCTCGACCTGGGCGAGCAGTCCCTGCGGGAGGCGGGTCCGGAGCCGTACGCCTTCCCGGACACCGGCGACCTCGCCGCGGACGTCAAGGGGGTGCTGCGCGCTACCGTCGACCAGCTGCGCGACCCGAGGTTCGAGGCGCCGTCGCGCGCGCTGGCCGCCGAGGGGGTCGTCAACGAGCAGCTCGGACGTGAGCTCGTGGCCAAGCTGATGCAGCCCTCACTCGACCTCTACATCGGTCGGCTGCGCGCCGCGCAGGACGCCGGCCAGGTACGGCCCGAGGTCGACCCGCGCATCGCCCTGGAGTTCTTCATCTCCCCGCTCGCCCAGCGCTGGCTCCAGCACACGGGCCCGATCTCCTACGAGTACACCGACACCCTCGTGGATTACGCCCTTCAGGGTCTCGCGCCACGCTGACCCTCCCGGGGGGCCTCGCGTCGGGTCTCGTGCTGGGTTTCGCGTCGGGTCTCGTGCTGGGTTTCGTGTCGAGTTTCGTGCTGGGTTTCGTGTCGGGCTTCGTGTCGGGCCTCGCGCTGGGCTTCGCGGCGGGCGGCCCGCGCCAGTCGGCCCGGTGCGTCCGTGATGACGCCGTCGCAGCCCAGCGCCAGTACCCGGTCCCGCTGCGCGTCCGTCACCACGGTGTGCGCCCACACCCGCCGGATCCCCGACCTCACCGCCCGCGTCAGATCGGCGTCGCGCGCCCGGTGGTCCACGTCCAGCAGATCCACGTACGACCGCCAGCGCTCCGGGCGGTCCGTGCGCAGTTGCTCCGCCGAGCGCCACAACTGCGCGAGCAGGCCCAGGCGGTGGGCGCGGCGGGCCACCTCGGGGTCGTTGGAGTTCACGAAGACCGAGCGGGCCAGGCCGCGGGCCCGGATCAACCCGGCCAGTCGGCCCAGGCCCCGGGGGTCCTTCACCTCCAGCATCAGCACGATCCGCCCGCCGAAACGATCCAGCACCTCGGCGACCGTCGGTGGCCGTTCCGACCGCCAGCTGCCCGGCAGCGCGTCCTTCGGGCGCAGTCGTACGCCCCGCCACTCCCGGGCGTCCAGGCCGCGTACCTCGCCGCCGAGGAAGGTGGTGCGGTTCAGGGTCTCGTCGTGGAACACGACGGGCGTGCCGTCCCGCAACAGCCGGGTGTCGAAGTCCAGCACCTGCGCCGTACCGCGCTGGTAGGCGGCCATCAGCCCCGACATGCTGTTCTCCGGGACCTCGCGGGCGCCGCCGCGATGGGCGACGTACGTGATCCGGGGGAGTGCCGCCACCGTCAGCGGGCCCTCGCCCCACTCCAGCGGGGCCGGGGTGGCGGCGGCCGGTCCCGTGAGGGTCAGCGAGACCAGGGAAGCCGCGGAGGTCAGGCCCGTCAGCGCGATCCATGTGACCATGGCGACCACGGTAGGACGGTATGTCATGGCAAAGCAGGCAATGACACCCGATCCTGTGCTGGAGCGTGCCTCGCCTGCCTCGCCCCGGTGGCATATGCCTCGCCCGTCCTGCCCCTGGATGTGGGCACTGGCCCCCCGGTGCGCGGGAAGATGGGACCATAGGGCATGCTGTTCCGCACGACAGCGAGGCGAGGGGATAGATGAGCGCGGAGTTCGGCGGCCGGACCGGCCTGCAGGGCAAACTCACCCAGTGGCTGCGCGCCGGACGCCGGCCGAAGGAGACCGCCGGTGACGGCGGCCGTGAGGACCTGCTGCTCGCCGCCGCCGAAGCGGGACTGCCCCTCGCGCCCGCCGCGCACCCGGTCGGCTACCGCTGTTCCTGCGACCGTGTCGGCTGTCCCACGCCCGCCCGGCACCCGGTGTCCTTCGCCTGGCAGACGCAGTCCACCACCGACCGCGCCCAGATCGAGCGCTGGGCCCGCCATCAACCGCAGGCCAACTTCATCACCGCGACCGGCATGGTGCACGACGTCCTCGACGTGCCCCTGGATGCCGGTCGCGACGCGTTGGAGCGGCTGCTCGGCGCGGGTGTCGAGGTCGGGCCGGTCGCCGAGAGCGACGACGGCCGCATGCTCTTCTTCACCCTCACCCGCGGTACGCCCGAGGACGAGGACGAGTGGTGGCCGTGCGAACTGGACTGTCACCCCGAGACGATGGACGAGCACCCCGGGCTGCGGTGGCACTGCCGTGGCTCCTACGTCCTCGTGCCCCCGGCGCGGCTGCCCGGCGAGGACCAGACGGTGCACTGGCTGCGGGGGCCGGAGCATCCGCTGCCGGATCCGCTGAGCCTGCTGGAGGTCCTGACGGAGGCGTGTGCCCGGTACGCCGGTGAGGAGCCGGACCACTCTGGTGCCGGCTGGCCCCTGCGGCACTGAACCGGGGCGGGGCTTACGAGCCTTTCGCCGACGTCATGCCCTGGATCCGGCCCAGGATCGTCACGGGCTGGTTCCCGCCGGTCTTCGGCGGGTTCAGGGCCACCTCGTTGGAGACGAACTCCATCGTGAGGGACTGCTTGATCTCACCGGTCGTCAGGGCGAGGACGTCCTTGTTGGGGGCCGGGACCGACGTGCCCGCGTAGGCGGTCTGCTTCTCGTAGTGCCGCGTGGTGAAGAACACGAGTGCCCCGCCGTCCGCCGTGCGCAGCGCCAGCGGCGCGTAGTCGCCGTTCGTCAGCGGCTCGTCGATGTACTGGGTGACCATGCCCGGCCTCTCGGAGTTCTTCTTGCGCAGGGCACGCCACTGGCTGGTGTGGGGGCCGTCCGTGAAGCCGTCCCCGCCGTTCTTCAGGTACGTCGAGTAGTCCTGGCTCAGCTTCGCGGGGCCGACGGTGAGGCCGGTCTCGTTCGCCGGGACCGACTCCGCCCAGCCGTCCGCGTCCTTCTTGAACTCCGGGACCTTGCCGGGTGCGACGAGGGTCAGGTACGCGACCTGGAAAGGGTCGTCCAGGCTGCTGCGGGTGAACACGAGCAGCCAGCGGGCGGTGCCGCCCTTGTTGCCGGCCGCGTCGACGAGGAACCAGCGGGGCCAGCCGGCCTTCTTGGGGATCGTGAACTTCGCGTCCGTCAGCTTCAGGGGCGTGTGATTCGGGTTGCCGTCCGGGTTGTTGGCCTTCCCGGCCTTCAGACGGGCCGAGTCGATGTCGGCGAGGGCGCCGGTGGTGTGGCCGGCGTCCAGGGAGGCGTCGTAGGCCTGGTCGGCCTCGTTGTACGCGGCCGTGAACTCCTGGAGGGCCTTGGCGGCTTCGGCGCGGGTGGTGGACGGGAGGATCTCCCGTTCGCCGTGCACGACGACGCAGCCACTGGCCGTCAATGACATTGCGGTCATTGAAGCGGCTATGAGTGCACTCCGGGCGGGCCTGCGGAGCGTTCGAGGGTCGCGATCCGTGCTCATCGGCTTCCTTCACCTTCCCCTTTCCGGAGGCGAACCCTACCGGGTGCCTCCGGCGGTTGGGCGGGGGTGGGGTGCCTGCGGCGGCCTGTGCGGCGGGTGTGGGGGTGCGCGTAGCGCCTTGCGCCGGGTGGTGGGTCGGGGCCGTGCCGGGGGGTGTCCGTCC
>NZ_JOCT01000010.1 GCF_000717875.1 Streptomyces sp. NRRL S-455 | reverse complement strand
TCCGGCTGCCCGGCCCGAGGGTAGAGCTGGGTGACCTCGCGCGCCATACCGATCAGGCCCCGGAAAGACTGCCTCGACATCGACGGGAAGGGGAGCCAGAGCTGGGTTGAGGGTTCGTCCCAGAGGTAGCGGAAGTATTCGAACGCCTCCCCGTTGAGCCACTGGGCCTCGTCGACGAGGAAGGTACGGGGGCGTTCGGCCAGGGCCGTTTTCAGCAGGCGGTCGAACTCGCTGGGGTGGCGCGGTGGCTCGCCGGCCAGGTCGAGCGCGGTGAACAGTTCGTAGCGCACCGCGCGGGCGGTGGGCCGGGCCCGGAAGGTGATCTTTCGGACGTCCTCGCCGGGTTCGAGTGCGCGCAGGCAGGTGTTGACAGCGAGGGTCTTGCCGAAGCCAGCGCCGCCATGGATGCACATCATCGCGCGGGCAGCGACCGTGTCGGTGATGTTCTCCCGGGCAGTGAGCAGGGCGCGGGTGGTGACCACGGATGCGTCGGGCAGGTCGACGTACTGGTAGGTGGCCGCGGTCACGAGGCGTCTCCGTCTTCATCGGTGGTGGGGGGGTGCGGCCCGCCCGCCCGGGCCGTCGGGGGCGGAAGCGCCGTCACGGCCGTACGGGTACCGGACGGGCGGGCCTGGCGTGGTCAGCGGCGGCCGGGGAAGCCGGGGTGCGCCAGTCGGCCGGTGGCGCGGCGGGCGGGATGACGTCCGGCAGCGCGAGCTGCGCGAGGTCGGAGTCGGCAGTCTGGGCGAGTTCGGCCTCGGCCTGCGCGGTGGTCAGCGCGCCGAGCCGTTGAGGTGCCTCGGGCTGGTTCACGGCGGCGTAGCGCTCGAGCTGCGAGGCCTCCAGGTCCTTCTTCAGGCGGCGTGCGCGAGCGGACCGCGCCCTTCGTACGGCGCTGATCTGTTCGTCGGTGGCCTGGTCGGCCAGGTTCGCGGGGCCCAGGTAGCGGCCGGTGGCGGCGTGGTAGACCTCGATGCGGTGGTCGTGGTGGGGCATGAAGCGGATACGGACCTGGATCCCGGCCTGGCCGGTCATCCACGGACCCACGTAGTCGCGTTTCCTGAAGCGGATGCCGCGGGTGGTCAGCGTGCGGGTGCCGGCGTCCTCCAGGGTGAACGTCCACAAGTCCGCCGCGGGCACGTCCCGCAGCGGCGTGGGATCGTCCTGCCACGCCTGAAGCGGGGTCTTGCCCCGCAACGGCGCCGGGCGGTGCTCGGTGTTCCACCACAGCGTCCAATCCAGCAGCCGGGCGGTGAAGTCCTCGAAGCCCAGCAGCACTTCGTCCTTCGGACGAGAAGCCCGTTTGCCGGGGCGCGGCTGGCGGGCGTAGCCGGGCAGCGAAGCCAGGAACATGCTCTCCACCGCCCGGTTCAGGCCCTCCACGGTGCCCTTGAGGTGGGGGGTGTAGGCGGGCGGGTCCTCCACCGTCACGTCGAGGAGATCGAACGCTGCGGTCACCGTCCGGGACAGGAAGTCCTTGCCACGGTCCACCCGCACTTTCTCGGGCACGCCGCCGAACGGGCCGTAGGGGTCCTCGCGCAGGACCGCGGAGCGGAGCGCGGCCAGCACCGACTCCCGCGACGGATGCCCGGGCGTGACGGCAACGCCGGTGATCGCGTTGGTGGCACAGTCGGTGAACCAGGTGATCCACGGCCTGCGGGCCTTGCCGTCGATGTCGACCAGCACCGGCGCCTGGACGTGGTCGGTCTCCCACACCTGGTTACGCCAGCCCCGCGGCCGGGCCAGGAACACATCATGCTTGCGCGCCGCGCGCTCGCCTCCCGCAAGTCCGGCCCGCTCCCCCGGCGTCAGAAGCCGTTGTCTTTCCGAGCGTCGCGGGCGCGTTCCCGCTGGTCAGGTATAGGACCGGTGCTTCGGCGGCAGAGACGAGGTGTCGTGTCGTCTCTGCGGTGGAGGTGTTGGGATGTCGTCCGTGATGGGGCTGTTGGAGGAGCGCGAGCGTGCTGCTCGGCAGCGGGTGGAAGCTCTTCAGGCAGAGCTTCGGGAGGCGGAGGCCGCGTGGGAGCGGTTCATGATCGCCCGGGAGTCGGTCGGACTGGTGCTGGCTGAGTCCTGCGGAGGCAATGAGGTGCCGCCGGTCGTAGCGGCAGGTGAGCCGTCGACGCGGACCGTCGCAGCTGTGCCTGGTTCAGTGGTGCCGGTGTGGAGGGACGGACTCGAGGACAGTGCGTTGGCGCCGGACTACCGCCGACTCGTGGATGTCCTTGCCGGCGGGAGCGAGCCGGGCGGGGAGGCGATGGACTGTCGGCAACTCGCCGTGGCGCTCGGTCTGGAGGCGGTTCCGGCAAAGGTCGAGGGGGGTGCGGTCGAAGGCGAAGCGCCTGGTCGCGCGGGGCTGGCTGGCCGAGGAACGTCCGGGGATGTTCAGCGCGGTCGCCAGGCGAGTCAGCGCCCCGTAGGCTGCTGGGGCGGGTGTACCGGCCAGGACGTCCGAAACCTGGAGGAAGAGGCCCAGCGGTGGCAACGCTTTCAGAGATCCGCTCCCTGTTGGGCGAACCCCGATTTAACTGGTCGGATGCGGTGCCATGGGTCGAAATAGAGCGGGAGTTCGGTATCGAATTCCCTGCGGATTTCCGTGAGATCGTGAACGCCTACGGTTCGATCCAGATCAACGGTCAATTGTACCTGGAGCACCCCGCCGGCCATCTTCTGCACAGCTTGAGAGAGACCATCAGGGGGGATCTCGAGATGTGGCGGGAGGAGGACATGGCAGAGTTTCTGCCCAGTCCGGTTGGGTCGAAGCCCGGTGAGTTGATGCCGGTTGCGTCGGCCACGACGGGGGAATGGGTTTTCCTTCGCGTTCCAGACGGGCCCTCGTCGCCCTGGAGCGTCCTGGTTCAGGAGCTTGACAGTCCGGCCTGGACTCTCCATGAGATGACATTCAGCGACTGGTTGCTGGCTTATCTCAGGGGTGAGGACGTGACGGTGTGTTCTCGCAACTTCGCGCCTGACCGTCCGTTCTACGAACCCCTGTCCTGAATTGAACGCGGTGAAATCAGCCCGGTCGCCGGGCGAGTCGGCGGCTCATGACCATGGTCATCGACCACCGGATCACCGCCTCCGAGGTGTCGGTGCGCCTCTCGTAGTCGCGGGCCAGCCGGCGTGAGTGCATCAGCCACGCGAACGTGCGCTCTACCAGCCACCTCTTCGGCAGCACGGTGAACCCGCTGGTGTCGTCGCTGCGTCTGACCACGGTCAGCGCGACGCTCAGGACGTCGCGGGCGAGGTCGACCAGGCGCCCGGTGTAGCCTCCGTCGGCCCACACCCGCGTGACACGCCAGTTCCGCTCGTGCAGCCGGGCCAGCAGTGTCTGTCCCGCCTCCCGGTCGGTGACCGAGGCTGCGGTCACCATCACATGCAGCAGCAGTCCGAGAGTGTCCACCACGATGTGTCGCTTGCGGCCGTTGACCTTCTTCCCGCCGTCGAAACCCCTGGTCGCAGCCGGTACCGATGCGGCTGCCTTCACCGACTGCGCGTCGATGATGCCTGCCGTCGGCTCCGGGTCCCGGCCCGCGACCGTGCGGACCCGGTCACGCAGCCGGTCGTGGAACTCGGCCGCCAGACCCTTGTCCCGCCAGCGCCGGAAGAAGGCGTAGACGCGGCCCCAGGCGGGGAAGTCCGCAGGCATCGCCCGCCAGGTGATACCGCCCGCGACCAGATAGCGCACCGCGTCGACCATCTGACGGTGGCAATAACTCTCCGGCTGCCCGCCGCGGCCCTCCAGCCAGCCAGGCACCGGCATCGCATCGCGTACGACCGCCCACTCCGCGTCGCTCATGTCGGACGGATACCTCGGCCGCCTGTGCGGATGATCCCCGGCATTCCCGAACCGGTGAGCGAGGCAATCACACGTCAGAGGCTCCGAGTTGGACGCCATCGGCGACGGCACGGAAAACTGCAGCACCAGGGGCCTCCTGTTGCTCGGCTGGATTCGACACCCACGAGCTGTACGGGAGGCCCCGCTTGCATGCACCGCCGGCCGCGAGATCACCCGACCGAGTCGACGACCTCGAACTCATGCACACCAAGATCGATAGAGCAACGGCTTCTCAGATCACGGCGGATCGCCCGGTGCAGCGTCGTCAGAGACGGTGCGGAGACTGCCTGGCAGCACGCAGGACCAGTTCGCGGTGGACCGCCCGCACGTTCCCCTTCCACAGCGCCAACAGTCCACGGACCTCGGGCGTGACCGTGAACCTTGCATCGACCCGGGAGCGTGCGCCGGGGTTGGCGGCCGCGGTCTCATCGCTCTGAGCGGTGGCCAGCCAGCGCCACACCGTGCGCTCCGACACTCCTAGCGCGTCCGCGGCCACCCGTACATGGACTGCTGTCAGCTTCTTCCCTGCCCGCAGTGCCAGCAGCCGCCGCACGGCCGGACCGCGCAGCGCAGTCCTCGACGCCGCAGGCAGTCCGCCGCCTGCGCGGACCGCGTCACCGTCCTCCATGTCAGCTCCCCTCACGCGGGCGGGACATCGTGTGCTTGCCGGTGGCCGGGAGCATGCGATCGCCCTCCCGTCTCTTGCAGGAGTGCTCTGTTCACAGTGGCGGCGCGACCCGCTGGAATAGCCGCCTCAGCAAGGCCCGGTCGATGGATGCTTCAGCGGTGGTGAGCAGCGCGTTCTGTAGGTGCGCAGTCAAAACCGACCACCGTGCCGCCGCGCAGCCCTCGGAAGGATCAGAAGTGCCGTTCTCAAGACAGTGAAACGGAGCGGGGTGTACCGCCCCATGACAGCCGCACCGCTACAAAAACCACCCCACGACAGTGACCACGCCCTTCCCCAACGCCCGACCATCGAAAACACCCACCTCTGATGTGCCGTCACTGACACCCACCCACTGACACCAAACCGGCACATCGCATGCATGGCACGATGATTCGTTCACCTCGTGCCTGGGCGCTTGAACAAAACGATCGCCGTATCGTCTTCGCCTTAGGCACTGAAGCGACGATGTTCGCCGAATTCCGCCCGTTCCGCGTCGCCCAACACCGGCTGCCCGCGTGGAAAGCCGTGCTGCCGATCGGCGGTCACGTCGAACTCCGCCAGCCGGGACGGCCCTTGGTGGCGACGCCCGGGCTGATTGTTCCCCCCCAGTTGGCCCACACCTGTGCGGCGACTTCGCCCTACATCGCCCTGTTCGTCGACCCCTGGCTGCTGGCCCCCTGCCCGGAGCCGATACGGCTCGATGCTGGCGAGGTCAGCCGCCTGCTCGCCTCGCTCGGCACCATTGATTCCGACGGCCCCGACGCCGGTGTGGACACGACCGCCGGATACACCGAGCTGCGGACACTCGCGGGGCGCCCCTCCCCACTCGATCCGAGAGTCGCCCACGCTGTCGACCTGTGCACGCTGCACGATCCGGACATGCCCATCACCTCCATCGCCATCGAGGTCGGGCTGTCTGCCCCGCGGTTGCGCGCCCTGGTCCGCCAGGACGTGGGCATTACGCTTACCCGCCTGCGCCGATGGGGCCAGCTCCGCACCGCGATCGCCGACCTGCCGGATTCGACCGCCGCCCTAGCCGCAGCCACCGCGGGCTTCGCCGACCAGGCCCATCTCGCCCGTACCGCGAGGGACTTCATGGGGCGTACGCCTGCCTCTCTGCGACGCGCTGAAGCGTAGGGCGCGTCCTTGCGAGGCCGACATGCCCCGGCCCTGAGTGATCTGGCGAGCGCGGCCTCCTTGGCGAGCGTCATCGGGCGCACCGGCGGGGCCAGGTCGACCCGGTACAGGTAAGCGGGCCGGGTGCGCGCGCTGTGGCCGGGTCGCGCAGGCCTTACAGCGCAGCACCACAGCTGGCTCCTGACCACCGGGGCGAAGGCCTGCGGTGCGCAGCTGGCGACGTGTGGCCAGGCCCTCCAAAGCGGTGCGCCAGTCGTACTCAAGGACCAGCAGGTTCGGGGGATCTGGGCGGTGCTCCGGCGAAAACCCGCTGGGGATGTGGTGGTCTTGGGAGGGAGTACCGCGCGGTTCAGAATGGTTGGATGGTCACCTTTGATACTCCCCGTTTGATCCTGCGTCGCTGGCGCGAGGAAGACGTCGCGCCCATGGCTGCCATCAATGCCGACCCCCAGGTCATGCGGTGGATCCGCGACGGCAGCGTCCTTGACGAACAGCAGACTCGCGGCCGGGTCCAGGCATGGGAGAGCGAGTGGGAGTCACAGGGCTTCGGCCTGTTCGCCGTGGAGATACGGTCCACCGGCGAGCTGGCCGGGTTCACCGGCCTTTCGGTGCCCAACTACTTGCCGGAGATACTGCCGGCGGTTGAGGTCGGCTGGCGGCTGGGACGCTCCCACTGGGGGCAGGGCTTGGCCACCGAGGCCGCTGCGGCCGCTGTACGGTTCGGGTTCGAAGAGCGAGGGCTGAAGCGGATCGTCAGCATCGCTCAAGTGGGCAACGACGCCTCCGAACGCATCATGACCAAACTGGGGATGCATCTGTTCCGTGAGACCGTCAATCCCACCGGTGGTCGGCGTGTACGGGTGTTCGAGTTGTCGTTGGATTAGACGTCGTCGTTGCAGATGGCGTTGTGTCCGAGGCGAGAACGCACGAAGGGGCCGGTACCAAGCACGAGAAGGGCGAAGGCGGTGAGCCGCTGAAGACCCGGCTGGGCGGACAGGTTGCTGTGCTGGATGGAGTAGACCGCATACCAATTGGCGGCCAGGTCGGTTGCCATGATGCCGCAGGTCAGATCCACCCCCGCTCGTTTGCCGCACACCAGAAGCACGGCTGCCAGCGAGTCGAAGATGGCGAGAGATGACCAGAACAGGTTCAGCCACTGTGGAGCCCAGCGGTAGGGGTGCAGGCCACTGTGGACGAGGTCGGTGATGTGCGAGGCGGCACCGATGAAGACGAGGACGACGACGTACACGACGATCAGTGCGACCGCCGAGCGCGGTGTGCGGCGTATCCATCCGATCACGCCGTCGAGCATGCCAGGACCGCTGGGCGCAGTGCAGGTCATCCGTTGAGCCGGCGGTGGCCGATGAGTGCTGCGGCGATGCCGACGAAGCCGAGCCGACTGCATGCCTGCACCGACGCCTGGCGACGCGACGATGCAGCGGGAGTGCTGGCCACGTTGACCGACGACTGCCTGATCACCGAATGCTACTGCTCGGTCTACCGCGGGCATCGACGGGTCGAACAGTGAATGCATGCCTGGTTCGGTGCCAGCGGTTCGGTCGATGCTTGGAATCACCTCGGAGGCGACCGCCGAGGAGGCGCTGATCGCCGAGTGGATCTTCTCCTGCACCTGACAAGGAAAGGCAGCCACGTTCGAGGGCGCAACGATCGCCGGGGGAAGATCGCCCACCTTCGGGAGTACGCAACCTCAGTGCCGCTCTACGACTGGACGGGCACCTGGCACGATTGACATCCACAATCGTTCTGCTCGGAGGTACATCGCAGTGAGGCTCGATGAGGATGCGCGTCGCCTGGTGACCGTTCAGGGACCGGGATTCGTTGCCACGGTACGGCCGGACGGTACTCCGAGCTTGTCCCCAAGGGCACGACCGAGATATGGGATGACGATCACCTCGTCTTCCTCGACCTCCACTCGCCCGGCACGGTAGCCAACCTCGTCGCGAACCCGGCAGTGGAGATTAACGTATTCGACCCGGTCCGCCGGAAGGGTTACCGCTTCCGCGGAGTCGGCGAGGTGCACACTGAGGGCGAGCTGTACGACCGGATCGTACGTCGCTTCCAGCGCAGCCGCGGCACGAACCCGGCCCGGGTCAAATCGGCAGTGGTCGTCCGTGTGCTGGAAACCGAGCGGCTGGTCTCTCCTGCATACGAGGACGGCACCAGCGAAACCGAGATCGCGGCAAAATGGCGAGCTCGGCTGACTGCCGAGGAGGCGTGACGGAGAAGACCCGCACCCGGGGGTGCGGGTCTTCAGCTTGTCCTACATTCCAGGCGCCTGGCGAGTTGATCTTCTCCTGCACCTGACAATGAAAGATGGCCCGTTTAAGGGCGCAACGATCGCCAGGCTTGAAGGGAAGGCGATCGCCTACCTACGAGGGCACGCAATCTCGGCGCCGCTCTACGACTGGACGGGCACCTGGCACGATTGACATCCACGAGTCCTGCGCTCTTTACCGACTCGCAATCGGGCCGCCGTCTCACTTGCCGGAGTCAGCCCTCACCTGCCTGTGCGACAGTTGTGCGCAGCAACTCGGCCATCGACCGGCCGGCCACCCGCAGCGGTTCCGCATCACGAGCAGCCCGGCTGAGCATGAACGCCCCCTCAAGCATCATGATCATCGAGCAGGCGAGCGATCGCGCCGCCCTCGGGTCGACGACCCAACGGCCGAACCACCGCGTCGCGCTGTCGACCCACCCCTCGAAGACCTCTGCCGTCGCGGCCCGCAGCACCTCATTGCTGCTGGCAACCTCCAATGCCACTGTCCCGATCGGGCATGCGTCGGCGTAATCGGCCGCACCAAGGTCGTCCGCGGCCGCCTCGAAGGCGTGCACGAGGGATTCGGCAGGGTCCGGCACGCTGTCCAGCAGAGCCATAACCATTCGGCCGTACTCAGCTCCGGACGTGCGGATCATGTCCTCGGCCAGTTGCTGCTTCCCACCGGGGAAGAAGTGATAGATCGAGCCGAACGGCGCTTCCGCCTCTGTCGCGACCCGCTTGAGGCCGGTCGCCGAGTAGCCGTGGCGGCGGAACAGCATCGCGGCAGCGCCCTGGATCCTGGCTCGAGTGTCCGATTGCCCCATTGCCCTCTACTCTCCCTTCCCTCAAGATTACAGTAGAACAATCTATCAAATGGGGGTTTAATGCCGAGGATCGAGCTGTCGTCTGGACCGGTTGACTACCAGGACACCGGCGGTGAAGGGCCAGTGCTGGTATTCGGCCACGGTATGCCGATGAACGAGACTCAATGGCGCAAGGTGGTCCCACTGCTGGACGGATACCGCTGTGTCCTGCCCACGCTGCCCCTCGGCGGTCACCGCCAGCCGATGAACCCGGATGCCGACCTGTCCCAAAGCGGCGTCGCCCGGCTCCTGGGTGAGTTCATCGAACGGCTAGGCCTGGACCAGGTGACCCTCGTCCTCAACGACTGGGGCGGGGGCCAGTTCCTGGTGTCGGAAGGGCGGGCCCAGAGGCTCGCGCGCATGGTGCTGGTGGCCTGCGAGGCCTTCGACAACTTTCCCCCCGGACCCGCCAAGGCGATGGCCCAGGCATGCAGGGTCCCCGGCGGCGTCTGGCTCCTGACCCGGCTCATGGGCATCCCCGCGTTCCGCCACAACCGCGCCGGATACGGCGGGATGAGCCTGCGCGGGATCCCCGACGACATCATGGACGACTGGTTCGCTCCCGCCACCCGCAGCAGGGCCATCCGCAAGGACCTCGCCAAGTTCGCCACCGGAGCACCCGGCCGCAAGACACTGCTGGCCTGGAGCGAGCGACTGCGTGCCTTCGACCGCCCGGTACTGGTCGTCTGGGCGACCGAGGACAGACTGATGCCGCGTGAGCACGGCCCCCGACTGGCCGAGTTGTACCCGCAGGGCCGGCTGATCGAGATCGCCGACTCGTCCACCCTCATCCCCGAGGACCAACCCGAACGGCTGGCCGAAGTGCTGACTGACTTTCTTGTCCAGACTGGAGCAGAACCGACCCGACACTCCGACTGAGTGCGAGTGCAGTAGGCAAGAACAGCTCCTGCCCATCGGCCTACTGAAGGGCTCACACAGGTCAGTGCACTACTCCGCCACGACCTGAGCCGTGGAACGACTCCCGCAGTCACAGCGAAGCGACTCTAGCGATAACTGAAGTAGCCAGCTCTGGATCCTTGTCCAGGAGGGCGAGCAGTTGATCTGAGGGGACGACAGGGCTGATGCGCCGGCCTCCTGACGCTGATCTGCAACTTCTCTAGGAGGTGTTTTGCTGGCCGCGGAGGAGTTCTGCTGCCACACCCGTCGGGTGGGTTGGGAACAGGAACGGCGCCGCGCAGAGCGGGTGGTTGCGGAGCTGGACGCGCAGCGGCCCGCGTCCAGCAGGGGCTGGCGGTGGTCGCGGCCGAAGCGCCAGAAGGCGGGCCGGGCCGGGCCGTGCTCGCGCAGTTGGTCCAGTTGCTGTGCGGTTAAGAGCCTGTTTCTGGGAGTCGGCCGCGCACTGATCATCGGAAGTTAGGGTCACCAATAGATCGACTGGTTTGGCTGACTGGGAGGGCACATGGTTCGGGGGCGTTTGCCGCGTTTAGGGGCTGCTGGGTTGGTGTGTGTTCTCGCTGCTGGGGCTGGGTGCTCGGGAGAGGAGGCGTCCACTCCGGGGGCGGCGATGTCTGACGAGGCTCGGTCCTACCTGTCCAAGGCGTTGACCGTCATGGAGGACAACGCCCTTCGCCGCGACGATGTCGACTGGGGTGAGGTACGGCGAACAGCCTTCACCGAAGCCGGCAGCGCGCAGCGTCCTGGCGATACCTATCGGGCCATTGAGGCGGCCCTGGGCAGTTTGGGAGACGGGCACAGCGGCTTCTACGACCCGAAGAGGTCGAGAGAGCTGCACGGGGACAAGCAGATCCGCAACCCTGTGGAAGGGCGGGCGTTGACCGGCCGCATTGGGTATCTATCGCTCCCCGGGGTCAAGGGATCTGAGAAGGTCCATCAGCAGTACGTGCGGGAGGGGCGAGATGCCGTGGCGAAGGCTGACCGTCCGAACGCCTGCGGCTGGGTGATCGACCTCCGCCGCAACCGCGGTGGCAACATGTGGCCGATGCTTGCCGTCGTGGGACCGATCCTCGGCGACGGCGACGTCGGGGCGTTCGTCGATGCGGACGGCAAGAAGACGGTGTGGTCCATTGGGAAGGGCAGCCCTCGTCTGGACGGTGCATCCACCGGCTGGGGAACAAGTCCTCCCGTAGGCGGCGGATCAGCCCCTGTTGCGGTGCTCACCAGCCGTTCCACTGCCAGTTCCGGGGAGGCGGTGACCGTGGCCTTCCGCGGGCGCCCGCATACGCGCTCCTTCGGCGAGGACACCACAGGCGTCCCCACCGGCAACGCACAACACCGACTGTCCGACGGGGCGATCCTCAACCTGACAGAGGTGATGGATGCCGACCGCACGGGGCGTGCATACGACAGCCCCATTCCGCCTGACCAGCCAGTCGCCGACAACCTCGGGCGCGGGGGAAGCAAGGATCCCGTCCTGGAAGCGGCAACGCAATGGTTGTCCGAGCAGCCCGGCTGCGCGTAGGCGGGTGGGTGATCAGCTGGCCGGCGCCGGCCGAACGGGCCCGTCACGTCGCCGGCAACGGCCGACCGCCGCGGCGACGCTGGCGGCCGCTGTCGCCGCCCACGCATACGCCCTCAACCACCAGCCCGAGCAGGCCCGCCAAGCGCTGGCCGCCGCCGACGCCCCTCATGGACCGGCTCCCCGAGGGCGAGCGGTCGGACACGTGGCTGACGTACGGCGAGCAGAAACACCACGCCCACCTCAGCCACGCCTAAACCACCCTCGGGAGCACCCGCCGCGCGAACGAAAGCCAGCAGCGCGCCCTGGAGCTGTCCGCGCCGACCAGCACCATGACGCGCACCCTGCTGCACATCGACGCCGCCGCCTGCTCCCATCACGACGGCGACACCGAACAGGCGTGCCGCCGCACGATCGCCGCCCTGACCGCGCTGCCGACGGACTACCGCACCGGCCTGGTCCGCCGCCGCGCCCTGGACCTGTACGAGGCGATCCCCGCCCAGGCCCACCGCGAACGCGTCGTACGGGAACTACGCGACGTCGTGGCCAGCTGAGAACGACGGCTTCCACAGCGGGCGGGCCAGGCCGGTCCCGCCGCAGTGGCAGCAGTTCCCCTCCCCGGGCCCACTGCCCGCACCGATGGTGCCGATGGTGTCCCGCAGGAGCCGGGTGAGGCCTTCGACGTGAGCGTTGTGCAGCGGCAGCTCCTGTCGCACGCCGATCATGAGCTCCAGCGCGACGTCGGGCACGAGAGCGTACTCGCCGAGCCCACCGTCCCCGGCGAGGCGGCGCGACGCTGTTTCGATCACGTCGTGAAGGCGGCGAAGAGCGCCGCGAAGGAGCGAGAGGCCCGTCGCCGCGCGCCCGGCGACGAGACCTACACCGCTGAGGCTCTTGAGGCGGCCACGCAGAAGCACCTGGACGCCGTCCGGCACGTCAAGAAGCTCGAAAGGGAGCGGCAGGCGCTGCTTACCGCTCTGGGCAACCGCCGACCGCGGCCCGTGGTCCGTGCGGTGGAAGAGGACCGCGAGCCGAAGGCGGCGCTCACGCTCGCCGAGCAGCCGTACGAGGTCGCCGTCCACGTGCAGCGGTACGCCGCCAGCTGCTTGCAGCGCGCGGGGAAGACCCGGGGCTACGACCTGGCCGAGTCCCTCGTGGACGCCGGCCAGCTCTCCAAGGGCATGAACGTCCTTCAGCAGTGGCAGATCATCAACCCTGACGGCACGGTGTCCCGGATCTGGCGCATGGCCGCCGTGACCGGCAACAACCGGGCGCTGGCCCGCCTGGACATCTTCGGTGTGCACCCGGAGTACCTGGTCACGGGCATGCCTCAGTCCCTGCTGTCGCTGCCGAAGGAGAAGAGCGACCCCAAGCTGCGGCTGCTGAATCTGCGGGAGGTCCTGAACCGGGTCTCCGCCCGGCTCAACGAGGCCGGCACCCAGCCGGAGACGAGCCCTGAGGACCCGGCGATCCGGGCGGGGAAGATCGCCACGGTGCCCACGGAGATCGTCATCGGCTGCAACAAGCCGGCCGCGCTGGAACATGTCCTGCGGGCGCTGAATGTCAACGATCACCTGCGCGGCATCCAGCCCTACGACGAGGACGCCCGCCTGGTCGCCCTGTTCGCTACGCTCGTCGACTCCTATGCGAGCCAGTCCCTCCTGGCGGCCGCTCTGGCCGAAGCGTTCCCCCGTGCGCGGGGCGCGGATCTGCTCGATCTGCTCGGGGTGCGCGATGCCCTGACCGCCAACGGGCCGCTCGACCCGCTGGAGCCGCTCGTCCCCGCGGGCGACGAGGTGTCCCCGGTGGTCCTGCGCGATATCGCTGTGCGGGCCATCACCGCACTCGTGTTCCCGGAGATCCCCACGGCTCCTGAGACGGCAACGGGCAAGCGCACCGTCCGGGACACGGGGCGGTTTTGGCCGGTTGTGAAAGGGACGCTCCAGGAGCGGGCGTGGAGCCAGGTCAACGGGAAGACGGCCGGTGCCCGCACGCGTCTGTGGTCGGCCGCAGTCGCCCAGCTGTTCCTGCACCGCGGCAACATCCTGTCCTCGCTGGGACTGTTCGGTGTCGAGGAGACCAGGGAGGGCTCCGGACAGGACCCCAGGTCGCTCAAGGAACTACTCCTCGGAGCGGAGGCCGGCGAAGCAACAGCATGGGCCGCTCTGGTCCAGCGGATGGCGCCGGCGCTCATGCACGCTCCGGAGCCCTTCATCACGCCCGGTCAGGGAAGCGAGGCGGGTGAGGGCCGCAAGGGCGTACGCCGGACCCCCAGCAGCGCCCTCGCGTCCCTGACTCTGGCCTACACCTCGAAGAAGCCCGGCCATCAGCCGGCCTCTCCTCCTCGCGTTCGCGACGTCCGTCCTGGAGCACCCCGACGCCACCCAGCCCCCCGTCGCAGAAGACGGCGGCCCTCTGGTCTGCTACTGCGAGCGCCACCTGGCCGAGGAAGAGCAGAGCGCGGTCACAGCCGGGACGGTGATCGTCCCCGACATCGAGGGCCGGCCGACCAGGTACGTCGCCGACAAGGACTGGTTCGACGAGACGTTCCCGGTAGAACTCGGCCGCGCGGCACCGAATCCCGCCCGCAGCAGCGGCGTGGGCACCGGCATCACCCTCCCGGCAAGCGAGCCGGCCAGCGGCTCCACATCTCACGGAGAGGCGCCGCCCGACCCCCGCGAGCGGCTGGCCACCCTGCGCCGGGAACTGCCCGCCCGAGTCGAGCTGGTCGGGGACAGCTACCAGCGCGCGTGCGACGCCGCGCACACCCTGATGACGGACTTTGAGGAAGCACGCCGCCTGCGTGCCCAGCTCGGCGAGGAAGCTCTGCCCGCCGAGCAGCGGATCGAGTGGATGGAGAAGCTGGCCAAGGCCCGGGAGGCCGCACAGGCCAGCGTGACCACGCTCGGGCAGGTGGAGGCACTGATTCTGCAGATCTGACCGGTCATGTGCACGGCCCCGGGGCCTCCTTCCGGACCGGGGCCCTGTGCTCTCATCCGACCCGCCGGGCAGGGCCTCCTCACACGGCGCCGAGCTCCGCGCCCAACAGGCGCTCGGTGGCCGCCCGGGAGTGCCAGCGGCCCACACAGCACCTCGGCCGCCGAGTGCACCCGATTCACACCGCCGCATCAGGGTGCCGGTCGACGCCAGGGCGGGTTGACACCGGCCCCATGGGCGCGGCAGCCGGGACGCGGCCGGCGGCGGAAGGCAGCCTCAGCGGGTAGCGGAGGCGACCTCGAGTTCGGGCCTGTCTGCGACGGTGTGGACGGGCCGGGCCAGGAGCTACTGAGGGCTAGCAGGTGGTGCAGGGTGGGACGCGGCCGGGCTCCGATTACGTGGTGACCCGTGAAGCTCTGGTTGGTGTCGTGGACGGTGATGTGGCGCACGATCCGCTCGCCCTCCTGGCGCAGGAGACCGGCCAGGATATGGAGCGTGGCGTGGCAGTCGCCGAGAGCCGTGTGCGAACCGATCGCGCCGCCGGGAACGTGCAGTTCGGCCAATGCGGGGATGGTGCTGTGGCCCCTGCGGGCGCCGAACAGTCTTTGATGGATGCGTATCGGGTCAATCGCCTTCAGATGCTCCACGCCGACGCGGGCGGCCAGTAGCCGGAGGTTGTGGCGCCGGCATTCGGCATCCAGCAACTGAAGGTCGAATTCGGCGTTCGCCACCACCAGCACCGCACCGTCGCGCAGATGCTCGGCGATGGCATCCAGTGCGTGGTCGAGCGTCTGCGCAGGACGCCCGCCCTCGGCGTGCAGCAGGGAGTCGTCGATGCCGTTGACTGTGTAGGCGTCGGCGGGCATGGGGACCCCGGGGTTGATCAGATGACTGCGCCACTGCCGCGGGGCGTGGTCGGCCAGCAGCCACGCCACTTCGACGACGCGGTCTTGGTCTGTGGACAGGCCGGTGGTCTCGGTGTCGAGTACCAGCACGGAGCGGCAGGGGAACCAGTTTTCCCCCAGCAGGGAGTCCTGGCGCTCCTCTACAAGAGCGCGTTCGATCAGGTCGGTGTCGGTGGCCCTGGCTGTCTGCTGAAGCCAGTGAGCGATCCCATGAGCCGGGGTGTGATCCGACCAGCGGCGGAAGAGGCCCGCAGGGTCGGCGTCCACGTTGCGGTAGTGGACGAAGAACTGGTGAGCGCCGCCGGGGCTTCGAAGGGCTCCCACGACCGCTCCGTCAGTGGTGCGGTCGGGCCGATCACGGCTGAAGATCAGGCGCCAGTCGAGGACGATCTCCTCACCTGGCCGCAGATGCACGGCCTGGGACCGCGTGTCCTGGGCTCGCTCGCGCATGTCCAGGTCGTACCCCTCGGCCGACGGTTCCCGGGGGGCGTAGTCGGGGCTGCAGCTCCAGTCCTGCGGGAGCGCCTCGAGCAACTCCCGCATCAGGGCCTCAGGCTGGCGGTCGAGCGTCGGCACAGCATCCTCCTGCTTGGTCCCCGGTACCGCTCCATGAGCGCGCTTTCGTCCGGGGTGTCGCGAGCGGCCTGACAACTGGCCATACTGGTCGTTGAGTTGCCGGACTCGGAGTAGCCGACGGGGATGTGATGGCGGGGAGCACGGGCACGGCGCGGGGCGTCGCTTTCTTCGCGACGGCCGCGGCTGTCCTGGTCGCCGTGGGCGGCGCGGGTGTGGTGCTCGTTCCCGTGCACGGCGCTGCGGCGCACGGTCTGTGGCTGCTCAGCGGGTGGCTGGTGGTCGCGGCGGCCGCCGCGTGGTGTGCCGAGGCGGCCGTCGCTCGTGTCCGGCGCAGCCGCCAGTCCACTCGTCAGGGGGAAACCCGGACGCTGCACCTGTACACGACTGGGATCCTGGCGACGGTCTGTGTGGGCGAACTGACGGTGATCATCGCCAGGCTGTCCCGCGGCCAGGAGGACGTGACGGCCTGGGCGGCCGGAGGTGTGTTCCTTGCGCTGCTCGGCGTGGGGTCCTGGCGTACCGCCAGTGCCAGCGGCCGCTATGGCTCGGCCAGTGGCCACACCCCGTCCGACGGCGTCCTCACCATCGCTGCCTTCACTCTGGCCGAGGCGTGCGGGGCCTGGCTCACCGCCCGTTTCGCGGCTGAGGGGCCTCTGTGGGCGGCCTGGGCCCTCGGTGGTGCGATGGTGGCACTGGCCGCGGGTTTCTGGCTGTCCGATGCGCAGGACTGGTCGGTCGAGGACAGGTACCTCAAGGTGTTCGGGGGCGCCGGGGCCCTGGGGGCGGGCGGTGTGGTGGCGGGTTTCGCGCTGCGGGGTGAGACCGTAGCCGCGTGGTGGGCGGGCGGTGTCGTGGTGGGCGGTCCGCTGCTCGTCGTCGGTGCGCTCTGCCTCGCCTCCGCTCTCCGTCGAAGGACCGCCGGTGGTCGCGGCCGGACGGCTCCGCCGGGGGCGCAGCTCGCGGGGATTCTGGTCCCGCTGGGCAGTGTCGCGTGGGCGATGTCCTCCGGGGAGCCGTGGAGCGCAGCGGACTCCGGCGAACGGCTGCTGCGGGTTGGCTGGCTGGCCGTGGCCGGTGCCGCTCTGCTGCTGGTGCAGAACGTCGTACTGCTGTGGACGGGCAGCGGACAGCCGCGGGGCTGGACGGCCGAGATGGCCCGGCGCGTACGTGGGCTGGCTCGGGAGGATGCCGGGCCTGCGGGGCGTCCGGATGGCTCCGGCCGGCTGTCGCGCGGGCATGACGGGTACGGGCCTGGGTGGTCGTCGCCGGAGGGCGAGTGGGACTGGGAGCGGGAGCAGGCCTGGGAACGCTACCGGGAACGGGAGCGGGAGCGGGTACGGGAGCGCCGCTTGGGCGAGTGGGACTCGACTCCGGGCAGCGTCTCCACCTGGTGGCGGCGTCTCGCACATCCCCTGCGGTCTGCCGCCGTGAACGAAGTCCACCGGCGTACGGTTCTGACCACCGGCCTCGTCATCGACGAGGTCTGGCCCCGGATCGCCCTGGTCGCCTCCGACGAGGTCCTGCGACAGGTGCGGGGCGGGGAGCGGGGCGTCCTCGTCTGGCGGATCACCATCGCCGCGGCCCTGGGCACGGCGGGTGCCTGGCTGCTCATCGCGCTCACCGGCTTCGGCGGTTTCCGCTACACGGACTGGCGGCCCGTCCCGCTCGTCTGGGGGCCGCTGGTCGTGGCGGCGATAGCGCTGGTGCAGGCGCGCAGGTTGCTGGCCGAGGTGAGCCAAGCCAAGGCGGACGCGGTCGAGGTCTACCGGTACGACCTGGCCAAGCGCATGCACATCACCCTGCCGCCGGACCCCTCGGGCCCGTACATGATCCGGCTGGCCGGCGCGCTGAGCGGTGACGAGCCCCCGGACCGATCCGGGTGGCACCGGCCGCAGGAGCCGGAGCTTCCCGACGGCGCCCGGCTCGACGAACTCGCCGACCTCGTGGCGCTACGGGTGCGCAGCGGCGTACGCGCCGAGGTACGCCAGGCGGTCCGGGAGAGGGACGCCTCACTCGATGCGCGGTTCCCGGCCGGCGCCGCCGGCGCGGACCTCGATGTGAGCGCCCTCGCGCGGGAGGTCGCCGGCCGGGCGGCCGGTCCCGTCGCCGAAGGCCTGAAGGGCCACCTGAAGAACCATCTGACGGAACTGCACCGGCAGTTCGAGCGGGACGTCCGCGCCGCGATCCACTCCTCGGTGAAGGAGTCCGTGGCCGGCCCCGCCCTGTCGAACTTCGTCGGCTACCTCGCGATCGAGCTGGACCGGGGGCAGCAGGACGTACGGGCCGAGGGGGGCGTGGTCACGGCACCGGCGGGGCGGCGGGTGAAGCTGTTCGTCTCCGTCGTGCGCGACGCACGCGCCCGTGACCTCCCGTCGGTCGTCGAGAGCCCTCCGGGCCGGGACTTCTTCGTCTTCGAGCCGGTACGCGTCGAGGGCGGCAGGGACTCCCGTACGGTGTCCTTCGACGCCATGGCCGACAGTTCGACGCTCACACCCCTGCCACAGCGCAGGAACCTCCTTGTCGAGAACGAGCAGCAGACAGTTTTCGAGTTCCGGCTGCCCGAGGAGGAGGGCGGCCACGAGGTGTGGTTCCAGCTCTACCAGGCGGGCCACCTGGTCCAGGTCGTCGCCCTCAAGGTAGAGGTACAGGCCCCGGCAGGGGCGGCAGGCGACGCATGAACGAGGCGCGGCCGCCGGACGTCTCCGTACGTGTCCTGACCACCGATGAGGCGATCCGGCTGGAGTTCACCGCCCAGCGTCCCGGCGTCGCGCCCGTGCGCGCCACTCTGCTCGGCAGCGACGCGCTGCTGAGGGTCCGCCAGGAACTGGACCGGGGTCTGACCCGCCTCAAGGACGAACTCACCGCGTTCGACGTCGAGGACAAGGACCTCAACCGGGTCTTCCAGAGCCTGCACGGCCTCGGCCGCACCCTGCTCTTCATCCTCTTCGGCGGACAGCAGGCCGTCCTCAAGGAACTCCAGGCGTTCTGGAACGACGCCCTGCCGTACGGCATGAACCCCGAACTGCCGCCCCCGCTCGTCGAGTGCGTCGGCGGCCGGGACGGCTTCCTGCCCCTGGAGTTCCTGCCGCTGTTCCGGATGTTCCCGGGCGCGCCCATCGAGACCCCGGACGACTTCATCACCGCCTGCCGGAGCCTCGTGGGCTTCTCGTGCGTGGTGCGCCGGGCCATGTTGCCCGCCCCGGTCCACGGCGGCCTTACCCTGCACACCGGCCCCTACGGCCGGGTCCCCGCCCGCTACCTGTACTACGAGCACCTCGAAGGAGCCGTCGAAGAGCTGGCCTGGTTCAGCGGTGCCGCAAGCGCGCACATCGACCTCGAAGGCCCGTACCCCGACGGCGCGGAGCGCGGGCCGGGCCTGGCCGAGCAGATCTTCGACCCCCGGCTCCTCCTCGACGGCACCCGGCGCGAACTGCCCGACCAGGTACAGCACTTCGCCTGTCACTGTTACACGCGCTCGGACGACACACTCGCCTCCGAGATCGAACTCAGCGGAGCGGGACACCACTCGCGCATCACGCTGGGCGCCCTCGGAGCGGACCTCGTCGCCCTCGGCGCCAGCCAGGACGTGCGCGACTTCGACCTGCCGCTGGTGATGATGAACGCCTGCGGGTCGGGCCGGGTGCGCGCCCCGGGAGCGCCGTCGTTCCCGTACCTCTTCCTCATGAACGGCAACCGCGGCTTCATCGGCACCGAGACCGAGATCCCCGACGACATCGCCGCCGCGTTCTCCACGGCGCTGTACGAACGCTTCCTCGTCCGCAGGATCCCGCTGGGCAGAGCACTGCTCGAGTCCCGCCTGCACCTGCTGTACACGCTGCGCAACCCGCTGGGCCTCACGTATGCCGCCTACGCCGATCCCGGCCTGCACGTCCGCCCGACACCCGAGGAGAGACCCCGTGCCTCAGATCCAGCCCGCTCCTGACACCGCGAAGACGATCAGCGTCCTCGGCTTGGAGGACACCGACTCGGGTCGCACCGACCGGCTGACCCTGCGACGCCTCGAAGAATGGCGGGCCGCCCGCACCGAGATCCCTGCCGAGGAACTCCGCTCCCGCCTCGGCGACTTCGTCACGACGATGCAGGACGTGATCGCCTCGCTGCCCCAGCGCGCGGGCGAGTTCCAGCTGAACGAGGTGACGTTCAGCGCGGAGGTGAGCGCGAAGGGAACGGTGTCCCTGCTCGGGTCCGGCGGTGAACTGGCGGGGCAGGCAGGGATCACCTTCACCTTCACCCGAGGCTGAACCGTCCGTCCCTGCCCGCCCTGTACGCCGCACGGCTCCACGACCAGGGCGGGGACCGAGGTCCCGCCCGGGGGGTGTGCTGTCCCACACCAGGACCAGGCACAGCCAGCTCACCGCCGGCAAACTCCAGCAGCCCACCGCCCCCCGGACGGGACAGAGCGGCAGGGCAGCCGTGTGGGAAGCTGCCTCAGGGTCCGTGCCGGACCCGCAGACGCCACCCCCCCCTCTGCGCGGTGCGCGGCCCTACCCGCCCGGGGAGGGGTGAGCCCAGCCAGGACCAGCGGGGCTACCGGGGTCGCAGGGCGTGGAGATCCGGCAGATGGCGGTCGGCAACGTGAGGCAGGGTGGTCTGCCGCCCTTGGCTGTCGCACGGTGGGGAGGACTCCGTCTCCACGACGATGTCCTGAACGTCGGGCCAGGCCCACTTCCGCACCCGGACCACCCCGACCACGGCGATCCCGCTCGCCCCCACCACCGTGCGGGCACGCCACAGGGACAGGGCCCACACGCCGTCGACGATGGTCAGAACATGTGATCGCGTTCCGATCACTTGGGCCAAGGACGCTTTTTTACCGACAGCACACAGTGGCGTGGTGTAGTACGCGTTGTGCGAGGCCAGGGCCCGTTGGGGGCCAAAGCAAGCGTGTGGGGTACCAGCTCAACACCAGCCCGCTGGGCGTGTCCCGGCAGATTCAGGCTGACGCGCTGCCCCCAGCCGCCACCAGTCGCGTCAGACGGCGACCACGCAGTTGTCGGAGCTGTGGGTGCCGTGGACGGTGACGATGCCGGTTGTGCCGTCGCCGAAGAAGCGGGCGAGCATGCCCGCTGGGCGGCCGCCGAAGAGGAGCGGGCCGAGGACCGGTGCGATGTCGGCGTCGTGGGGCTCGTCCGCGCCGTCGGCGGCCAGGGACAGGCGGCAGGTGCGCGGGGACACGAAGTCCTGGACGATGCTGGTGCCCGCCTCGGCAGCTGCGATCACCGCCGTCTCCCACTCCGCCGGATCCGTCTCGCGGCCGATGGCGACCTGCTTGCCGCTCATCCCGATGCTCGCCTTGAGCACCAGCGACTCGCGGTTGTCCACGGCGTACCCGACGAGGTCGACCTTGCGGTCGCCCCGGTGCGTGAAGCGGTGGGACAGCACCCGCGTCCACGGGAGGTACCGGTCGACCAGGGCCTGCTCGGCGGCGCTCATCCACGGGCGGCCTTCCGACAGGAGCCCCATGGTGAGCTTGCTGGACAGGAAGGTGGATGTCTGGGTGCCCACTAGCAGGCAGCCGTGGTCCAGGGCATCCTGTACGGGCGCGGTGTCGATGCCCAGTTCCAGCCAGTCCGGGATGGTGAAGTCCCTCAGCCCGACCCGGTAGCGCAGGTGCGGCGGGCAGTCCCAGGCTTGGTAGAGGTCCTCAGGCTCGAAGAATCGCGCGGTCAGGCCTCGGCTGGCGAAGTACTCGGTCTGCATGTCGAAGTAGCGGGTCAAGCCGCCCTGGTCGCGGGCACTGCCCAGCACCGCCACGCGGGGCGCCACGCCCAGCTCCGCGCACAGGCCGCGGAACATCTCGGTGCGTACTGCGAAGGGGTCCTGGCTGCTGAATGGCACCCGACCCTGGTCGTCGGCGTACAGGTCGCGCCAGACCGCCAGGCGGGAACGCACCTCCACAGGGCCGCCGAGCGCCCCGCTGACGTTGAACTCCAGGAACTGCGGGCCGTTCGGACCGATCACGATGTCCGGGCGGGTCACGCAGTCCGCGTACCGCTCCTCAAGAAACTGATCGGCCATGAAGAGCTGGTGCTCACTCTCTGGCATGCGGTACGCCGCCAGCCGACCCTCCGTGCTGGTGGCCGTCTCCAGCGCGGTGCGGCGCACCAGGTCGAGCAGCGCGGCGGTCACCTGGAACAACTCCGCGTACGATGCGCGCGGCAGCACAATGGGCGCTGCGGGCAGCAGCCGCTGGTACGGCCAGCCGGTGTCCCGTATCTCGTGGTCAAGCATCCGGCGGATCGTGGCCGGGGGCAGGGCCGGCGTGGCCATGCGGTGGTTGCCGAACCACGGGTGGCCCGACGGCGCCTGCGTACCGACCTCCACGAGCGCACTCATGCGCCTTCCCCCCGACCCTTCCGATCCACTCGTGACACCAAATCCGGTACGGATGGCATGTGCCCATGTCAGACAGGTGCTCATCCGCGATGTGGATAGCCTACAGTCGCACCGCCCGGCAACCGCCGTATCGCACAAGGGAGATCAACGCATGACGCTGCGCCGCGTTCGGGACAATGAGTACGTGGAGGAGCACGGCGGGGACTACGAGGACTTCGAGGCCGGAATGCTGATCCGGCACTGGCCGGGCCGCACCATCACCGAGACCGACAACACCTGGCTGACCCTGCTCACCATGAACCAGCACCCGCTGCACTTCGACCGCGCCTACGGCGAGGGCGCCGAGTACGGGCGGGTCCTCGTCAACAGCGGGATCACACTCTGCCTGATCGGCGGCATGACCGTGCAGGCCCTCTCCGCACGGGCGGTGGCCAACCTGGGCTGGGACAAGGTCCGCTTGAAGGACCCGGTGTACGTCGGCGACACGCTGTACGCCGAGAGCCGGATCCTCCATAAGCGGCTGTCCGAGTCCCGCCCGGGGCATGGGATCGTCACGGTGGAGACGACGGGCAGGAAGTCGACCGGGGAGACGGTAATCGTGTTCGAGCGCTCCTTCATGGTCCGCTGCCGCGAGACGCGGCACGATGCCCCTCAGCCGCACGAAGCCTCGTAGAGCGCTGTCGCAGCGGCCGTGTCCTCGATGGCCATGCCAACGCCGCGGAACACCGAGGTACGGCCATCCGCTGCGGCCGACCCGTCCACCAGCGCGCCCAGTTCGACCAGCTGATGTTCGCCGATCAGTCCTGCGGCGAGCGCGGCCCGTACCTCGGCGGCTTCCTCGACGGCTACGGACCGCTTCTCCACGGCGACGAACGCGTCCGCGAGCAGCGCCGGTTCGACCTCAACCGCGTCCTCGTGGGTGCCGCCGATCACATTGACGTGTGCCCCGGGGAACAACCAGTCGGCGGCCACGAGGTGCGTGCGGTCGCTGGTCGAGGTCGCCGTGCAGACGATCTGGGCGTCCAGCACGGCATCCCGGGCGGTGTCGCACACCGTGACCTGCACCGCGGGGCCCGATGTGTCCCGTACCCACTGGGCGAACGTCTCCGTACGGGCACGGGTGCGAGAGAACACCCGCACCGAGCGAACCGGGCGGACCGCCGACACCGCCCGTACCAGCGCCCGCGCCTGCACCCCGGCACCGATGAGGGCTAGGTCCTCAGCGTCCTTCGGGGCACACAGGCGGGTCGCGAGAGCCGCGACCGCGCCCGTGCGGACGGCGGTCAGCTCGGCGCCCTCCAGCAGCGCCGTGACTCGCCCGGTCTCCAGGTCCGTGAGCACCACCACGCCGTGGATCAGCGGCAGGCCGCGGTCGGGATTGTCCGGAGTGAGCGTGGTGATCTTGACGCTGCCCACTCCACGCCGCTCCCAGACCGCCGTCCCTGCCAGCAGCTCCCGCTGCAGGCCGTGCTGGACGACGGTCCGCGACGGCGAGGCGGTCCTGCCCGCGGAGAGATCGGCGAACGCGTCGGCCAGCGCGTCGATCACGCCGAGCAGACGCTCCTCGCCCGCCATGTCCCCGGCGGTAATCATCAACGGTCCTGTCATGCGACCCTGCCGTCCTTACGGGTGCTCAGCTCGGCGACGACGTCGACAATCAAGTCCTCCTGACCGGCGATGGCCTGGCGCCTGCCGAGTTCGAAGAACACGTCGCGCGGGTCGACCCCGGCGCGCACGGCGTGGTCGAGCACCTGGTGTTTGAACCCTGAGAAGACTCCGGCCAGACCGCTGACGATGCTCAGTGAGCCGGTGACCGGTGGTGCGGGCATGAGTTCCCGCTCCGCGAACTCGGCGGCGTCGAGCAGCGCGTACAGGTCGATTCCGGTGCGGAACCCGGTGCGTTCCAGGACCGGAACGAGCACCTCCAGCTGGGTGTTGCCCGCCCCGGCACCGAAGCCGCGTGCGCAGCCGTCGATGATCGTGGCGCCCGCCCCGGCGGCGGCCACCGAGTTGGCGACGGCCATGCCGAGGTTGTTGTGCCCGTGGAAGATCACGGGCACGTCGACGGTCCCGGCGATCGCGCCGATCCGCTCGGTGACGTCCTCGGGCAGGAAGTGGCCGGCGGAGTCCATGATGCCGACCGCCTGCGCCCCGTACCCCACGGCCTTCGCCGCATGCTCGGCCAGCTCGGCGGGCGTTGCCATATGGCTCATCATCAGCACGCAATGCGCCTCGGCGCCCTCTGCCCGCAGGAATTCGAGGTGGCGCTCGGCCAGCGACGTCTCGGTGCAGTGCACACCGATACGGAGGATGTCGGCCCCGTGCACGACAGCCTTGCGCAGATCGGCGGAGGTGCCCCAGCCGGGCAGCATGAAGACGCCCATCTTGCTGGTGGTCAGCGCCTCCCGCACGGTCGACAGCATCTCGTCGTCGCTGACTGCGGCCCGTCCGACCTGGAGCGAGGAGGCGCCCAGGCCGTTACCGTGGCCCACCTCCACCACCGGGATCCTCGCGGCGTCGGCGGCTTCCGCGTACCCACGCAGCAGGGCGGCGCCGAGCTGGTGCCGCACCGCGTGCTGGCCGTCGCGCAGCGTCGGGTCGTGGATCGTCACGGAGCTCATCGGCGCTCCCCCGTCCGGACTGCCGAGATGAGCCGGGCAGCATGCTGCTCGGCGACCATGATGGCCGCCGAGTTGATGATGTCGAGGTTCCCGGCGTACGGCGGAAGCACCTCGCTGTCCGCCATGACCTCCAGGGAGACAGTGATCCGGTCGCCGCTCACCGTACAGGCGACGACCTCGTAGCCGGGCTGGACGGCCCGGACCTGTTCGGCCGCTGTGGCGACGACGGCGCGCACCGCCTCGGCGTCGGCTCCCGGGGCGACCGCGTGGACGGCCGTCCGGAAGGGTGCCGGGGGGACGGCAGGGCTGATGTTGAGGACCGCCTTGGTGTCGCGTACACCGGAGAACGCGGTGACGGCGTGCTGCGTCGTGGCCACGTACTCGTCGAGGTTCAGCCGGGTCGCGCGGCCCGCGATTGTGGAGGCCACGGTGGAGACGACCTCGATGTACTCCACGTCGAACCGGTTGGCGAGCGCGTGCGCGATCGGAACCGACGCCTGCCCGCCGCAGCTGATCAGGTTGATGTTGCGCACCATCGGCGCCTGCGTGCCGGTGACGGTCGGCACAACCATCTGCCCGATCTTGCTGGGCGTCATGTCGATCAGCAGCGTGCCCAGCGGTTCAAGTCGCCGCCAGTGTTCGGCGTGCGCCATGGCGTTGGTGGCGTCGAAGACGACATCGAATGGCCGCGGCGCGGCGAGGATCGCGTCGATCCCGTCCGACGATGTCGGGTAGCCGAGCCTGGCGGCGTACCGGAGGCCGGCGGAGTCGGGGCTGCGTCCGACCACCACGGCGCACTCCAGGATTTCGGAGCGGTGCGCCTTGCTGACCAGGTCCTGGCCAATGGCCCCAGTGCCGATGACGGCGACGGAGACGGGGGGTACGGCTCCGGGCGTGATGCCGGTGGTGTCGTCAACGACGGTCATGGGCTGCCTCCTCGCCGTCGCTCCACGTGCCTTTGGCGCTGCGCCCGAACCGCTGCGCCCACGCATCCCCGAGCGCCACCGTCGTACGGGCCATGCGGGCGAATGGCGGGCCGACCATGCTCCCGTCCAGGAGCGCGACACCGCCGTCGGCCGCTAGCACGGCCTCGGTGACGCGCCGGGCCCGGCGCAGCTCTTCCGGATCGGGCCGCAGTGCGCGGTTGATCGCAGCCAGTTCGGCCGGGTGCACAGTCACCTTGCCCTGGAAGCCCAGCTCGTGGATGCGGGCGATCTCCTCGGCCAGCGCCGCGGGCTCACCGAGCCGGAAGTTGGCGGTGTCGATGCAGGCCGTGCGGTAGCGGGCGCAGGCCATCGCCATCGCCTGCCGCGCCGGGAGCATGTTCGCCCAGGTGATCTCGACGCCCATGGTGGCGGCCAGATCGGCAGAGCCGAGCACCAGGCCGTCGGCTGCCTCCGCGATTGCGTCGACGCCGGCGACGGCACGGGGCGTCTCCAGGGTCACATAGATCTGCGGATGCACACCCGCCGAGGCAAGGGTGTCGCGCACCAGGGCGACCTCAGTCGCGGAGTCGACCATGGTCATCACGACGAAGCCGGGCTTGACTGGACACTCAGCAAGCATCAGCAGGTCGTGGACCGCCTCCATGGTGCCCAGTTCGTTGACGCGCACGGCGACGTTCGCCGGCTCGGGGGCCTTCTCCAGGGCTGCCCGGCACACGTTTCGCGCCGCCGCCTTCTGCTGCGGCGGGACCGAATCCTCCAGGTCGATCACATGGAGGTCCGCGTCGTACGACCAGGCTTTGACGACCTGGTCGAGGGAGAGCGCCGACGTGTACAGGATGCTGCGGGGGATGGCCCGGGCCGCGCCCATCACCGGGCCGCCTCGGCCGCGAGCGGGCCGGCCGGGCGGGCGCCCACCTCAACCAGCACCTTGCCCAAGTCGCGGATCTGCTGCTCGGTCTGGCCCGCGCGCATCATGACCCGCAGGCCCGCCGTGCCGCGCGCGACGATCGGGAAGAACACCGGGGAGACGTAGAACCCGGCCTCGATGACGCGACGGCCCGCCTCGATCACGGTCACGTCGCTCATCGGCACCAGCCGGATCGGGAAGGTGCTGCCGCCCTGGTCGGTGTGGATCAGCGAGTCGAAGAGCTCGATGTTGCGGTAGAGGCGGCTCTGCAGCGTGGTCAGTTCGTCGGTCCGGTGGATCTCCGCCGAGGCGAGGCCGGCTCCCACCGAAGCGGTGTCCAGGAGCTGGGAGTAGTTCAGGGCGCCGCCGAAACGCTCGATGATGCGCAGCGTCTCCTTGGACTGCCCGTCGAGCACGATCGCCGCACCGCTGGTGCCGAATGCCTTGTTGAGGGTGACCACCGTGATGGTGCGCTCATCCTTGGCCGGGTTGTGCGTACGGACGTAGCCGATGCCCCGCTCGCCGTACGCCGACAGCGAGTGCGAGTCGTCATAGTAGACCAGCAGGCCGTACCTGTCCTGGAGGTCGGCGAGTTCCTTCACCGGCGCGTAGCCCCCCAGGCTGTCGCTGCCGTCGCAGACGTAGGCGACCTGGGCGTATTTCTTGCACATGTCCTCGATGAACTCAAGGTCGTGGTGGCGGGAGGTGACGACCTCGGTCTCGTCGGCGCAGACCGGCTTGACGTTGGCCATCGACACATGGGCGTTCTTGTCGAAGATCATCAATGGCCGGGGGCCGTTGCCCAAATGGCCGGAGGCAATCAGCGGGAGCAGGCCGAAGGTCGCGGTGCTGGCGGCGATGGAGCAGACGACCTGGGCGCCGAACAGCTCCCCGAGTGAGGTCTCCAGTTCCTGCATGGCGGGGATCTGGACCCGGCTGCGGGCGATGCAGTGGTCGAGCACGCCGTAGCGGCGCAGTGCATCGACGGCACCCTCGATCACCTTGGGGTGGGAGTCGAGATCCAGGTACGAGCAGCAGCTGAAGTTGACGAACTCGTGGCCCGCGGGGATGAACTCATGGCCCTCGGTGGCGCGCAGGACTCCCGTCTCGGCGTCGAAGTCGGCCACGATCCCGGCCAGGCCGTGGCGCTCCGACATGTCCCAGAACTCGTTGCCGATACCGATCAGCTTGTCGTTGTTGCGGTACCGGTGGGTGGGGGTGATGGTCTGGCGCTCGGTCATGACGTGGTATCCGCCGGTTCGTAGTTGTAGACGCCCTTGAGCTTCCGGTAGACCGCGGTGTAGATCGCCACGCCAAGCACGTACGGGCGGCGAAATATCTTCGGGTCGCGCAGCCAGAAGTTCATATTGATGTTCATGTCGTCCAGCGACTCGGCCTGGTGCCACCAGCCGAGAGGCAGATAGAGCATCTCGCCGGGCTTCAGGACCAGTTCGCGCCGCTGGGCGAGCTTGGCGGCGAGCTTCGGATAGCGCGCCCAGTCCACGTCGTCGAAGTCGAAGACCTGCGACTTGTCGCCGAACCCGCGCCTGAGCGACCTTGGGTAGTACTCCCAGAAGCCGGGAGGAGCCAGGACGAACCGCTTGCTGCCCTCCAGGCAGATGTTGAAGTTCTCCAGCTCGTCGAAGTGACTCTGGGTGAACACGCCCTTGTGACTGATCCACAGGTTGGCGGCGTTCATGGGGCCGCGGTAGTCGAAGAGCCTCCCCGCGTCGAAGCCGAGGATCGCGTTGACGTCGGTCGGGCTGTTGCGGAAGTTCGAGACGATGCGGTTCCACGTGCTGGGATCGTTCATGTGCCGGTCGTCCTCGAAGAACTCACGTAGCCTGATCTCCCTGGTAGTCCACCGCTCCCGGTTCTGTTTGTTGCCCGGCTCGGTGAACAGGGTGACCGTCATGTCGCCGAGGCGCTCGGCCACGCCGTCGCGACCCAGGCCCTGGGCGCCCTTCGGCAGGGTGATGACCACCGGGACGTCAGCCCGGATGAGGGCTTGCCGCCCGAAGGCCAGGAACTCATCGAACGAGATACGGGGAACCGATAGGCCCCCGATACTGTCCCGCCCGGACACAGAATGCGCTGTATTCACAACTCTGTCCTCGTTCTTCACTGTTCTGCTGTTGCCATTTCAGGAGCCGGCTGCGCGGCCAACGCCCCCCTCCGCAGCACCGACTGTCCGACGAGACTCAGCACCAGGGCGACGAGTCCGCCGGCAGCCCCCGCCCATGCGGCATGCGCAGAAGTGGCCAGGTCGGCCAGTTGCCCGCCGACGGCAGTGCCCGACGCGATGCCGAGGGCGCCGCAACTGTTGAGCCAGGAGAACGCCTCGGACAGGGCGCCCTTCGGAGCCACCGATTCGAGGAGCGTGCTGCCCGCGATCAGGGCGGGCGAGACCGCGACGCCCGCGACGACCGCCAGGACGGCCATCACGGGAAGGGAGTCTGCGAAGGCCAGGGGGACCGCGCTGAGCGTCAGCACACAGGTAGTGACCGCGAGCAGTCTGACCTGCGGCACACGCCAGTTGACGGCGCCATAGACCGCCCCGGCGACAAGGCTGCCCACCGCGATCAGCGCCAGCAGCACACCGCCGAGACCGGGCGCCGATCGCTCCTGGGCGAACGCGATCATCGTGACGTCGACCGCCCCGAACAGGAAGCCCATGCCAGCGTAGGCGATCATCAGCACCCAGACCCCGGGCACCGTGATCGCCCGCTGAGGACGCTCGCCCGGCTTCTGGACGCTCGTCGGCTCGGACCGCCGGTGCAGCGCCACGAAGATCGAGCCGGTCACGGTCAGAATCGCGCAGGCGACCAGCCCTCCTGCCGGGTACACCGACGAGCTCAACACGGTGACCAGCAGCGGTCCGAGGAGGAAGATCGTGTCGTCGAGCATGGACTCCATGGCGTACGCGGTACGCAGCGCACTCTGGTCGACGAACGCCGCCCAGCGCGCCCGCATGAAGCCGGTGAACGAAACGGAAGTGCACCCGGTGACCACGGCCGCGGCGACCATGGCCCATAGCGGAAGCTCCAGCCCGATCGACACCAGCAGCAGTGTCATGCCGACCGCATGACCCAGGCAGGTGGTGAGCAACACCTTGCGCTGGCTGTGTCGGTCAGCCAAGCGTCCGAGGAACGGGGCTGCCACTCCCTGAGAGATGAGCATCGCCGCCGCCACCGTGCCGGCGTCGCCCAACGATCCGGTGACGGCCGAGATCAGCATCAGACAGCCGATGGAGCGCATGGCGATCGGGAACCGGCCGACCATTCCCCAGAAGGCCAGCGCGCCAGCGCCGGGCGACCTCAGTAATCGCAGATAGGAACCCAGTCCGGAATTCGACGGCGACGCACTCTCGGACACAATTCTCCTGTCAGCACAGAATGGATGACTCGAAATCATCCGGAGGTTCTGGGGTCGAGAAAAGTCGATCCGCCACCGATTAGGAACCAACTGCCGTGACTCAGCGGCGACAACCCCCGTAGCGTTCGCCCTATATGATGGCTCGTCATGCTAAGGCCGGAGATCACCGGCTGTCAATGGGAGTTTATTCGGTGCGCCACACAACAGCTCCGGGCTTGACATCGGCCGAAATGCCTCCACTCGGGTGATTCGAATATTTTGGGCGGAGTATTGTTCATGCTTTCCCATACGATGGAGGCGGCGTGACGGAGCAGACGCTTGAGAGCCAGGAGATCGGCCGGGGACTCCCGGTCCCGGAGACCGCGGAGATCCCGGAGGACGAGGCGAGCGAGGCCGTTGAACAGCGCAAGAACGGTCTGGAGCGGGACGTGAGTGAGCAGCTCGCCGAGAACATGAAGCAAGGCTGGGCCGACACCGAGCAGCACGACCTGCAGCCGATCCCGCAGGCCTGGCACACGGCCCGCCGCCGCGCCGAGCTGTCCGCCCGCTTCACCGGCGAGCGCCTGGTGATCCCGGCCGGCAACCTGAAGGTCCGCGCCAACGACACGGTCTACCGGTTCCGTCCCTCCTCCGACTACACGTATCTGACGGGCGACCAGACCGAGAATGGGGTACTGGTGCTGGAACCCCGGGAGGAGGGCGGCCACGAGGCCACCGCCTACCTCCTGCCACGATCCGACCGGGAGAACGGCGAGTTCTGGCTCTCCGACCGCGGCGAGCTGTGGGACGGCCGCCGCAACAGCCTCGGCGAGAACGAGCGACTTCTCGGCCTGCCCTGCGAGGACGTCCGCATCCTCGCCGACGCGCTCCGGGAGGGCACAGGCCCGGTCCGCCTGCTGCGCGGCTACGACGCCGGCATCGAGGAGGCCCTCACCGAGAAGGTCACTGCGGAACGCGACGAGGAGTTCCGCGTCTTCCTCTCCGAAATGCGCCGGATCAAGGACGAGTTCGAGATCGCCGACCTGCGCTTCGCCTGCGACGCCACCACCCGTGGCTTCGAGGACGTCGTCCGCTCCCTCGACCAGGCGCGGGCCACGTCGGAGCGGTACATCGAGGGCACGTTCTTCCTGCGCGCCCGCGTCGAGGGCAACGACGTCGGCTACAGCACGATCGCCGCCGCCGGGCCACACGCCACCACCATCCACTGGGTGCGCAACGACGGCGCGGTCCGCGACGGTGAACTGCTGCTGCTCGACGCCGGCGTGGAGACCCGCAATCTCTACACCGCAGACGTGACCCGCACCTTGCCGATCAACGGCCGGTTCACGCCCCTGCAGCGCAAGATCTACGACGCGGTTTACGAGGCCCAGGAGGCCGGCATCGCGGCGGTGCGGCCGGGTGCCCCGTACCGCGACTTCCACCGGGCCGCTCAGCGCGTCCTCGCCTCCAGGCTCGTCGAGTGGGGCCTGTTCGGCGACATGGACGTGGAGAAGGTCCTGGAGCTGGGGCTGCAGCGCCGCTGGACCATGCACGGCACCGGTCACATGCTCGGCCTGGACGTGCACGACTGCGCCGCGGCCCGGACCGAGATGTACGTCGAGGGCGTGCTGGAGCCGGGCATGTGCCTGACCGTGGAGCCGGGACTGTACTTCCAAGAGGACGACCTGACGGTGCCGAAGGAGTATCGGGGCATCGGCGTGCGCGTCGAGGACGACATCCTCGTCACCGAGGACGGCAATGAGAACCTCTCGGCCGGCCTGCCGCGGCAGGCGGACGAGGTCGAGGCGTGGATGGCCCGGCTCAAGGCCTGACCACAGGGGTGTGCCGGCCCGGGCGCGGGCCGGCACACTGCGGCTCCGGCCGAAGCATGGCCGGAATGCCATGGGCACTGCCCGCACGGCCCTCCGGATCCCGGGTCACAGAGTGCTCTCGGCCACCGTGCGCCAGACCTCGGCCGCGAGATCGGGCATGTTGGCCGTCTGGACCTGAGCGATGATCTCCTTGAGCCGGGCGCCTGCGTCCGCGTCCCCGGAGTTCAGGGCGAGGACTCCGCGCAGGACTTCATAGCGGACCTGGTCGCGGTACGAGAGCATCTTGACGCCCCCTTCGGCCTCGGCCGCGAGAAGGGCGGCACGGTCGAGGGCGCCCTGGTGGAAGGCGAGCTTCGCCTTGAGGAAGAGCAGTTCGTACCAGTGTCGCAGGGGCCCCGTGACCTTGAGGAGGGGCTCGACGCTATCCAGGTACGACTCGGCCTCTGCCAGCCGGGGCGGCAGGGCCTGCAGGGACAGGGAAGCGACAGCCAGCCTCAGCCTGATCCACAGAATGAGGTTGTCCCGGCTGTCGACCGCAGCCAGTGCGTCCTCCAGGAAGCCGAGGGCGCGGGCGAGGTTTCCTTGCCGGGTGCTGACCGTGGCCGCCGTCCAGAAGACTTCCGCGGCCAGAGCACCGTCGGTGCGCTCCAACGATCCGCAGATCTTGTCAATGTGAAGGGCCGCCTTGGCGAGATCGCCCAGTTCCGCCTCGGCGGACACCAGGACGAGATTGACCCGGACCAGCTCGCCCGGGGCGAAGATCCGCGGGACGTACTGCTCGCTGAGGGCGAGCGCCTCTCGCGCCGCCCGGCGGGCTGTCTCCGCGTCGCCGTGGTTACAGGCGTAGTGCGCCATCCGCAACCGCGCCCGGATCTGGAGCATGGGACGGGCCAGTTCGTCGCTCAGCTCGTTGAGGCGGCACAGGGCATGGCGCTGGCTGAGGAAGTCGCCGAGGGTCTCATGGATCCGGGCGAGTTGGGCGAGCGCATGCCACCGCATCACCGGATCGGCGTCCGTGGCGGTGTCCAGGGCCTCGGCGAGGAGAAGGGCGGTCTCCTCGGTGACCTCGCCCTCCGGGAGGGTGTCGACGGCGGTGACCGCGTTGGTGAGGCGGTCCTCGGGCTGCTCCTCGAAGCTCTCCGCCGGTATACCGAGCCGCTCGGCCAAGTACGCCACTACCCGCTCCGTGGGACGGCGGTCGCCGGATTCCAGCCGTGACACATAGGCGGCGGACATCCCAGACCCTGCCAAATGTGCCTGGAACTTCCCTTGCTGCTGTCTCAGCTGACGCAGACGCCGACCGAATGCTGGCTGCTCGAGCAACTTCAACCTCTACCTGGAAGAAAGAACGGGATCCATCCCGTTCGGTCCGCTGTGACCAGACCGGAAAGATCTGCAAGAAACCGGTTCTGACGACCTAGTAGTCGGGTCTCCCGGGGGAATCGCTCCCGAAGACCCGACCACTGATCAAAAGGCTGAAACCTGTCGACGTTGCGGCCGAATGGTCGTTGACAGCAAGGCCTTCAGCACACCGGGCTGACAGCCACCAGCCATCACAGTGGCCGCCTTTTGGGTATATTACGGACAACTGTAGTGACCCGGGAATCCATCGCCGATCGTCAAGTCAAGAGGATTTTCTGCCGTTCGGCGGACTCGAACTGTAGCGGCGCATCCCGGGCCGAGAGCATTCTTTCCCTCTGATCCTGCGGCAGCGAGTCAAGAATGCGACAGTTTAAAAGGTTGTTAAATGACCCCGAACAGTTTGTCAACTACTTGCCTAACGTAGTCATGTCCATGCAAGATCTTCAGCGTGCGCATGAGTACGCATGCCGGATGTCGGAATAGGGCCTAGGCCGGACGCGACTGCAGGCCTCCGGGGCCGTCAGAGGTCTGCCCGCCGTCACCGTGTGCTCCATGCGACGGAGTTCATGAGGACATGAGTCTTGTCAAAGGAGATGACATCGTTGCTGTTCGCCACGTCGAAGCGCGCCATACAGCCCGCCAGCTCTCCGTCGATGACGACGGGACCGAAAACCGTCGGCGCCTCCGTCTCGATCACGCGTCCGCTGCCGGGTTCAACGAGGCTCACCGGAATCCGCTGGGATGTGACCCGTTCCTGCACCACCCAGGCGCCCGACGCGAAGGCGTCATGCAACAGCGCCCGCCACGCCACCGGATCCATCTCGGAGCCCATGAAGACTCCGTTACCCCGGTTGCTGTCCGTACGCTTGAGAACGAAGCAGTCCTGCCCCGCACGCACGAGTTGGCTCAGCTTCCACGACTCCCCATGGAAGTCCACGACCGATTCGACGAGTTCGCGTGACCACGGAACGTAGCGCTCCACGAACTCCCGGTCGTCGTCCGTCATCCAGTCCTGGCCAACGGACAGCATGGCCAGAACCGCCTTACTGCTCAGCTGGTAGGAACTCTGCGACGCCAGCACGGTCGTCCCCGTGTTCCGCATGGCTTCCAGGGGGGCGAGGTCGCGACCGTTCTCCAGCCACTCCTGCGGTACGCACCTCTGCAGTCCCAGCGGGAACAACGAACCGGGACCGTTCCCAGTCGACACCTGGACAAATTGCTCGGGTTCGAAGTACTCCGACTCGATCCCCGCCCTCCGCATCTCCTCGATTTCCACCTCGTAGTAACGGAGAGTGGGAAGCTTCATGTACTCGGCGCAGCCGATGACCGCCACGCGCGGATCGACTTCGAGTTCCTTGGCGACTCTCCTCAGCATGGCATTGCGGGCCTCGAACGGCCGCTCCAGCCGCAGCCCCTGGAGCAGGTCCGACGGCAGGGTCCTGCTCCAGACATCGTTGAAGAGATGGACCCATGTCGGCCCCCCCACTCCCGCACAGGCGTTGAGCTCGACGAACTTCCAGCCTTCCTCGGTGAGAACAACGTCCGGGCGCGAAATGACCGCGGCATAGCGGTCCTCGAAATCGGTGTCTTTGTAAAGGACTTCAAGCTCAGGGTCCAGCTTTAGCTTCCGGTGCCGGGCCACCGGGGTGCCGGCGAGGGACCGGACCGCGCGGTGCACCAGGTCGATCAGGCGGACGGAGGCATCGCGGACCTCGTCCCCCAGCTCAGCGGAAAGGACTATGGGACCCGCCGAAACAAAGGGTGCCCATTTGAACGGGATTCCCCGGAACTGGCGCCGCACCTCGGCGACCAGGTCTCTTCCGTCCGCCTCCGAGGAAACTGCTGACTGCGGGTACTGCTGCACCTCACCCTCCCCATCATGAAAGTCGAGCCTTGAACAAGCTGCCCAGTTTCTGCACAGTCCTCAGAGAGATGCGCATACGCGCCAAGCTCACCCAGAAGGAGCTCGCCGACTTGGCCGGCCTCAGTGTCCGAGCCATACGAGATCTCGAACGGGGCCGGGTGAGCCGGCCGCGTAAGGACACCATCAGACTCCTCGCCGACGCCTTCCGTCTCGGCACCGATCGCCGCAACGCGTTCATGGCGACGGCGGCAGGGCCACTGGTCGACCACGCGCACCACGTCGTGGACGCGCTGCCGACTGACGACAGACCCCTCGACGCCGAGATTCAGACGCTCGCCGAGCTCCTCGTCTTAGAGAAACGGCGGCTCATGTCGGTCCAGGCGGAAGAGCCGGTCTCCGGCAGGGAGATCGTCTTCGTAGCCACCGGGAGCGCCGGCATCCCCACGGCCTGGTCGGTTCTGTGCCTGCCGACCGGGCCCAGCCCCGAGGACTGCCTCGCCGAAACAGCCCGCACCCCCGGCGGTCAGCGGTGACATCCGTGCTCAAGCGCGTCCTCCCTCCTTCGATCGCCTACTTCTCGTCGTTCGGCGACCACACCGGCCCACCGACGTACGCCGAGGAGGAACTCGTCATCCGCAACTCGGTGCCCGAGCGGCAGCGGGAGTTCCGCACGGCCAGACACTGCGCCCGGCTCGCCCTCGCTCAGCTGGGCCGGCCCGCCGTTCCGCTCCTCCCCGGGCACAGAGGAGCCGTTCGCTGGCCCGACGGTGTCACAGGCAGCCTCACTCACTGCCCCGGCTACCGCGCCGCCGCCGTCACGGAGACCGACCGGTTCCGCGCGGTCGGCATCGACGCCGAACCCCACCAGCCCCTGCCCGGGGGCACCCTGCGCATCGTCACGCTGCCCGCCGAGCGTGCGATGCTCGCCGCACTGACGGCAGCCGAACCGGATGTTCACTGGGACCGACTGCTCTTCTGCGCCAAGGAGGCGGTGTACAAGGCCTGGTTCCCGCTGACGGGTGCGTGGCTCGGATTCGACGGCGCACGGCTGACGTTCACTCCGGACAGCCGCCGTTTCCGAGCTCGGCTGCTGGTCACGGCGCCCGTGGTGGACGGCCGTACGGTCGACGAGTTCAGCGGCTGGTGGACGGTCGGTCAGGGCCTGGTGGTCGCAGCCGTCGCGGTACCAGCCGAATCGGCGGACTGACCCGGTGGTCCCGGACGGCTGCGGCTGACTGTTCCTCCGCGTGCCCCGCGGCAGGCAGTCCCCGGGCATGGATCCACAGGCACTCGCTGCAGCAGACCTCGCGGACCGCGGCATCCCGCCACCGCCTGACGGTGTCGACGATACTCACGTGCCCACGCCCTCTCGGTGAACTGCCCGGGCCGTCAGCCGACCAGTACCTGCTCGTCGGCCTCGACGCCCAGTCTGTCGTCGTGCCGAGCCGCGATCGGAGCCGAGTCCCGGGCGACCAGAAACTCCGGACGCGTCGGGCTGGGCGGGGCGTTGTCGACCGTGTTGTACGTGATGAGAAGCAGAGCGCGACGGTCCGCGGAGATGTTGTTCGACGACGAGTGCACGATGCTCGGGTGGAAAGCATGGATCGAACCGGCCCGGCCCATCACACGTTCCTTGCCTCTCTTCCGGGCCAGCGCCTCGGCCGTGTCCGCGGTCACCGTGTAGGCGAGGTCCGCGGACACGTGCTGGCGCCAATCGCCCTTGTCGTCCCCCGTCTCGGGGAGATCGAAGAGACCGAGACGGTGAGAGCCCGGGACGACGACCAAGGGGCCGTTCTCCTCGTGGATGTCATCCAGCGACACCGCGATGTTGACAGCTGCCGGGCTCGGCATGCCGTCCTGCTCGCTCCAGAACGCGTAGTCCTGATGCCAGGGCCAGGCCGCGCCCTCTTGGGCCTGCTTGAGGTTGACCTTGAACTGGTAGACGTAGACGGACTTGCCGGTCAGTGCCTCGGCCAGGGCGACGAGCCGCGGGTGCCTCACGAGCGCGGCGCACACGTCGTCGAAGGCGTGGCAGCCGTGGATGGCCCGCACCACGTCGCTGCCCTTCTCGTAGACGACCTCCGGCCGGCGCTCCTGGCAGATGGAATCGACGTGCTCACGTATGAGGTCGACCGCCGCCTTGTCGAACCGGAACGGTACGGGGCACCAGCCGTCCTCGTCGTATGCGGCCCGCAGCCGGGCGAAGGGGGTGTCGAGCGTCGTGGTCATGAGGCGATCTCCTTACGGTGAAAGGGGGACCCTTGCTCAGCGGGCGCCGGGGGCCGTTCGGGACAGAGCCAGCCGGTCGACCTTTCCGCTGGGTGTCCGGGGGAACTCGTGCTCCGTGAGGACGTACGCGGACGGAAGCATGTACTCGGGAAGCCGGTCGGCGAGTGTCTTCTGGAGGGTGGCCGCATCCGGGCCGGGCTGCTCGCTCGGCCGGTAGTGGGCGATGAGCCTGGTGTCGCCGACCCCAGACGTATGGGCGATGACCACGGCGTCCGCGATTCCGGGCTGCTCACCCAGGAGCGCCTCGATCTCGCCGATCTCGACCCGGTATCCCCGGATCTTCACCATGCCGTCCCTGCGGCCGAAGAACTCGATCTGTCCGTTCGGCAGATACCTGGCGACGTCACCGGTGCGGTAGAGGGTTCCGTCCGCCTCACCCAGGGGGCTCGGCATGAACTTCTCCCGCGTGAGCTCCGGGCGCTGCCAGTACCCCTGGGACACGGGTCGTCCAGCGACGCACAGTTCTCCGGCCACGCCCGCCGGCTGCACCCGGAACCGGTCGTCGAGGATGTAGACCCGGGCTCCGTTGATCGGGTAGCCGATCGTGGGCATGAGAGGCCACTTCGCGGGATCCCCGTCCAGGCGCAGCGAGCTGACGCTGTGGGTTTCCGTCGGACCGTACTGGTTGAACAGGACCGCGTCGTCGAGTCCGGCGAAGAACTCCCGGATCGCCGGCGTCACATGGAGCTGCTCGCCGGCGGTGATGCACTCCTTGAGGGCCGGTGTCGGCAGGCCCATCGCGGTCGCGTAGAAGGCGATGCTCTGCAGGGCCACGAACGGCAGGAAGATCCGCTTCACCCGCTGCTTGGCGATCACCTCGAGCAGCGCGTCGTAGTCCGTGCGGACCTCCGCGTCAATGATCACGAGCGTGCCGCCCGTGGACCACGTGCAGAAGAACTCCAGGAACGAGGCGTCGAAGCTCAGGGCGGAGAACTGGAGGGTACGGTCACCGGGGCCGGCCGCCGAGTCACGGCACTGCCAGTCCACCATCCCGGCCACCGGGCCGTGCGGCATCGCCACCCCCTTCGGTAGACCAGTGGAGCCCGAGGTGTACATGAGGTAGGCCAGGTCGTCCGGCCCGACCGGCGGGCAGTCGGCCGCGATCTCCTCGGACTGCTGCGGCAGGTCCCAGTCCTGCGGCTCCAGGGTCTTCACGCTCTCCGGTACGGCGCAGCGGTCGCGCAGGGACGGCTGTGTGAGCAGCGTGTGCAGGCCGCTGTCGTGGATCATGTAGGTGAGGCGGTCGGCGGGGTACGACGGGTCCAGAGGAACGTACGGCGCCCCGGACTTGAGCACCGCGAGCACGGCGACGGCCATGTCGAGGGAGCGCTCCATCAGGATGCCGACGGCCTGGCCCGGCTTGCCGGACCGCCTCAGCACCCGGCCGAGCCGGTCCGCACGCCTGCCCAGTTCCTCGTAGGTCAGCTCCTGGTCCCGCCAGACGGCGGCGATCGCCTCGGGGGTCGCGCGCCGCTGGTTCTCGAACGCGTCGTGCACGAGGGGTGCGGTGCGGGCCGCGTCGGAGGCCTGTGCCCAGATGCCAGTCACGAGGGCGGTCTCGTCGGCCGACAGCAGGGGCAACTCGTCCAGCGGCCGGTCGGGGTCGGTGACCGCCGCATCGAGCAGAACGCGGAAGCGCTCGGCGATGCGCTCCGCGGTCGCGTCGGCGTAGAGGTCCGTCGAATAGTCGAGGAACCCGCGGAAGGCGCCGTCGTCGACGGCGAAGTCGAAGCAGAGGTCGAACTTGGACGTGCCGGGGTGAACGTGGAGGCGCTCGACCGTCGCCCCGGGGAGGTCCAGCGCCACGGCGGGTTCGTCGTTGACGGTGACGACGGTCTGGAACAGCGGGAACCTACTGAGGTCCTCGCCGGTCGTCGTGTCCCGGACCAGCCTGCCGAAGGGCACGTCGCGGTGGCGCATCGTGCCGAGCACTTCCTGCTTGACAGTGCCGACGAGGTCCCGGAAGGACACCTCAGGGCGAGTGTCCAGCCGCAGCGGCATGACGTCGCTCAGGCAACTCATGAGGGAGTCGAGGCCCGCCCCACCCCGGCGCGAGACGGCCGTGCCGAGGACGGTGTCGCTCTGGCCGTTGTGGCGGTGGAGCAGGGCGGCGACCGCGGAGGCGAGGACGGTGAAGGGGGTGCTCCTACACGCCCGGGCCAAGCGCCGCACGGACTCGGCCAGCTCCGCGGGCAGGCCCAACTCGACGCGCCCCCCGCCGTCGCCGAGTTCCTTCGGCCGGGGAAAGTCAGGCGGGACGGTCGAGGCTTTCGGCAGCCCGGTCAACCGCTCGTGCCAGTAGCGCAGCTGCTCCTCGGGGATGTCATGAGCGCGCTGCTCGGCCGCGTAAGGACCGGCCTGCAGGGCGAGTGCCGGCAACGCGGCCTCAGCGGGCTCGCATTCGTCCTCCCTGCGCACGTGGGTGCGGTAGAAGTGGGCGAACTCGCGGTCCAGGACGGCCAGGGACCAGTCGTCCATGACCAGATGGTGCATGAGGACGGCGATGACCCAGTGCCCGTCCGCGACACGCAGAAGCGTCGGCCGGAGCGGGCCGTCCGCCGGGTCGAGGGGACGGGCGGCGAGCTCCCGCAGCCGCTCGTCCAGCTCCGCCTCCGGGCACTCGACGCGTACGAGGGGTTGGAGTGCCTCAGGGCAGACGACCTGGACCAGCCCCTCCGCCTCCATGGCGTACCGGCTGCGCAGGGACTCATGCCGACGTGTCACCTGGTCGAGCGCCCACTCCACGGCGTCCGGGTCGACATCGCCGCGGAGCCGGCGGGCCCATAGCACGGTGTACCTCGAACGCCCCTCCGCTATCGCGTCATTGAGCCAGATGGCCTCCTGCTCACGGGACAGCGGATAGGTCTTCGGCTCGCTGTGACCGGTCACGCTTCACTCTCCGTACGTTCCGTCGTCTCAGTGGGGCGCCGCTGTGCCCGCGATGCCGCCGCGGCCGGCCCGGGGCGCCTGCGTCGGCGGGACCCGCTGGCCAGCGCGACCAGGGCCGAGCGGTCGATCTTGCCGTTGGGGGTCAGCGGGAAGGCGTCGACAGCGCGCACCAGTCCGGGTATCAGGTACTGCGGCAGCAGCTCCACCAGCCCTCGCGCGACGTCCAGCGGGTCATCCGGATCGGCACCCTCCTCGGCACGCTCAGGCGCGGCGGCGGGCACGTAAAACAGGGCTGTCCCGGTGACGACACCGTCGGCCGCGGTGACGGGGACCACCGCGCAGTCGCGGACGCCAGCCACGCGTCGAGTGGACGCCTCGATCTCGGCGAGCTCCACGCGGTTACCGTGGATCTTCAGCTGGCGGTCGGCACGGCCGCGGAAGTGCAGGATCCCTTCCCCGTCGAGGAAGCCGAGGTCTCCGGTGCGATAGGCGCGGACCGTGCCGTTCTCGCCGGGGATCCGGACGAAAGCCCGGTCCGTCAGCTCGGGTTCCCCGTGATATCCGTGAGCGAGCCCCTCGCCGGAAAGGAGAATCTCTCCCACCTCACCGGGGGCGCAGGGCTCGCCTTCCCCGCCGAGTACGGTGATCGACGTGAACGGCACCGCCCTGCCCAGCGGGACGGCCGAGTCGTCCGCGCAGTCCTCGGCACGGACGCGATGGGACGCGGCGTGCATGCAACTCTCCGCAGGGCCGTACCCGTTGACGAGCAGAACCTCGGGGTGATGCTTCAGGAAGGCTCCGGCATGCCGGGGGGACATCCGCTCGCCTCCGACGAACACCTGCCGCAGACCGGTGAAGCAGTCCGGGTCCTCGTCGACGAAGAGGTGGAACAGCGTCGTGGTCAGGCGCAGAGTGGTCACTCCGTGCGTACGGATCATGGTGCGCACCGTGGCCGGCAGCAGGTAGTCCGTGTCGTTGAGCACGGACGTGCCACCGGTCATGAGCTGCCCGAACAGCTCGAACGCGTACATGTCCCACCAGGGCGGGGCTCCTTGCGGCATGACGTTGCCCCGGCCGAAGCCCGGTGGCGGCGTCTCGCGGAACATCCGGGTGACCGCCCGGTGGGGAACGAGCACGCCCTTGGGGCGCCCGGTCGTTCCGGAAGTGAAGATCACCATGGCAGGAGCCCCGGCGTCCGCCGCAGGCGCGGGCGGTGCGGACAGGGAAGCTGCGGCGGCCCTGTCCATGTCCCCCGTCGGTACGACCAAGACCTCGGCGTCGCCGAACCGCCAGGTTCCGTCGGCAGCCACCACGACGCGGGAGTTGACCATATCGAGCACGTCCCGTAGCCGCTGCCGCGGCCAGTGGGGGTCCACGCTGCTGTAGGCGGCGCCACACATGAGCACACCGAGCTGAACGGCCACGAGCTCGGGTGAGCGGGACATCAGGAGGGGCACGATGTGCCCCGGTCCCACGCCCCGGGCGGCGAGTCGCGCCGCATAGGCCCCTGCGGCGGCGTGCAGGGTGCGGTAGTCGTAATGCCGGTCACGGTGGATGAGCGCGATCGCACCAGGCGTCTCCCGCGCGTGGCGGGCCACGGCGAGATGGACCGTCCTCACAGCCGGTATGTCCTCAGCCACGGGCGGCCGCCTGCGCGGAATCCAGCCAGTTCACCAGGTCGGCCAGCACGTCGTGCTCGAAGAACGAGACGGGACTCAGCGTGTGTCCGGTCACCTGCTCGATCCGTACGCACACGCGGATGGCCTGGAGCGACGTCCCACCGAAATCGTAGAAGCTGTCGTCGAGTCCCACTCGGTCGACACCGAGGATGTCGGCCATGATCCGCGCCACGTCGGCCGCGGGTGTCCCTACGGGCTCCCGGTACGGGATGTCGGTGAAGTTCTCCCGCGGCTGGATCACCACGCCCTCCTGTCGGTCCGGATCGTCCTGGGCTGCGCAACGGTCGTCACGCGCCGGCCTGCTCGGTGATGGCGGCGGCGAGTTCGTTCACGGTCCGATGGCGCATGATCAGCCGGACCGGCAGCTTGACGTCGAGCTCCTTGCTCAGCGCGACGACCACCTGGACGGCCGTCAGCGAGTGGCCGCCGGGCACGGTGAAGAAGCGGTCGTCGTCGCCGAAGTCGGCGTGGCCGAGGACCTGCTCCCATACCGCGCGCACCAGTTGCCGCATGTCCACGTCGGTACGCTGCCCGCTTTCCATCATCGGGCCCCTTTCGGAGATACTTGTCATTTCGATGGGTGTGGGTGTCAACGTACGGACCCGAAAAACTCGGCAATTGCCTTGTTCACGCTGCCGGGGTCTTCCAGATATCCGTAGTGACCACATCTCTCGATCAATTGGAAACTCGCGCCTGGAATCACCTCGGCGACCTCCCGGCCCAGTTGAGCCGGAGTGATGAGGTCGTCCGCGAACGCCACCACCGCGCAGGGCCGCTCGATCTTCCGGTAGGCGTCGAGACGGTCCGGCATGGCGGAGAGCGCCAACTGCGCCCGGTTCGACCCGCTGACGGCGGCGGACATCTCCAGCAGGGCAAGCCAGTCGTCGATCCGCTCGGCGTTCGCGAGCGTGTGCGGCGACAGGTTCTGCATGGCTCTGACGACCGCCTTGTAGGAGGCCGGTAGCCGAGCCGCCGAGTCATGGAGCGCCAGTTCCGCCTCGGCGAGGGCCCGCCGCAGGACGTCCGAGCGACCGCGCGTGGCGATCAGTACGGCGCGGTCGACCAGGTCCGGCCTGGACAGGGCGAGCTCCTGGACGATCTGCGCGCCGAGTGAGTGACCGACGAGGCGGCACCTGCCGAGGCTGAGCCGCTCGATCAGCGCGGCGGTGTCCGCCACCATGTCCTGCACGGTGAAACCTTCGGCACACGGGTCGGAGGGCGCGATACCGCGGTTGTCGAAGGTGATCACCCGGTACCCCGCCGCAGTGAGGTGCGGCACCTGATGCAGGTGCCAGACCCGTCCCCCACTTCCGCTTCCGGCCACCATCACAACCGGCTCGCCCGAGCCGTGTGACGCGTAATGAATCCGGATACCGTTAACCGTCGTCGATGCCATGTCGCTTCCCGGTCGCGCTCAACAACTGAGGTCTCGATCAGCTATTGGCCGGCGGCCTCGCTGAGCAGCGTCTTGTGGATCGTCGTCAGAATCTCCGACACCGCGTCCCGTCCGATCCCCCTGGCCCGCAGCCGGATCGCCCACGCGTCATTCCCGTTGTCCGTGACGCGCAGGTAGAAACGGGGCCCGAGGGCGAGAAAGACCGGCTCCCAGGTGAGCTCCCCCTCCTCCCTGCCGAATTCCTCGAAGGCACCGGGATCGCCGGAGCTGCCTGCGACGACGTGGTTGAAGGCCCACGTCGACTCGTTCATGGCGATGTGCTGTGGGAAACGGCTGCGGATCGCCGCGATGGCGTCGTGGTCGAACATGCCGTTGCGATAGGCCTGCAGGCTCCGCATGGCCAGCGGCCGGGCCAGGTCTTCGAAGGAGCCCCCCTCCTGGACCCCGATGTGCAGGGGTGTCCACTGGTTCATCGACGTGACGTGATCGACCCAGGGGTGGCCGTGCCGGTTCGACGACGCCATCCGCATGGGGATCGACCGCACGCCTTGGACCTCCGCGACCGCACGCGCGTAGGCAGCGAGCAGGACGACGGACACGGAGAGACCAAGCCGGGTCGCGAGCTGTTCGGCCGCGACACGGGAGCGGCGGGATCGCAGGCATCCCTGGATCACCTCGGTGCCGCCGTCACCGTGCTCGGGCGGCATGCCGCCGTCGATCGACGCGGTGAGCGTCTTCTCCCAGTGCCGTTCGGCCGCAAGCCGCTTGGCGCGGAACTCGTCCGAACGCTGCTCCTGGGCCGTCCGGATCAGGCTGTATGCACTCTCCACCGGCGTTTCCGGGGAGGTCAGGGCCGTCATCAGATCGTCCCAGAGGATCTTCTTGGCCGTTCCGTCCGCGAGGATGTGGTGGTTCACCATCGCCACGTGCGTCGCCTCCCCGTCCCGGGTGAGGATGCTCGCCCGCCACGCGTACTCGGACCACAGGTCGAACGGCTGGTGAGCCATGTCGGTCGTCATGCCACGAAGCTCATGCTCCGTGGCACGGCCCACCTCGACCACGTCCGCGGCGGTGCCGGGGTCCTCGTGTACGACCTGCCGCGGGAGCGCCGGATCGGATATGTCGTAGACGGTCCGCAGCGACTCGTGCCGGAACGCCAGAGTCCGCAGCGCCCCGTGTACGGCGGCGACGGGCGCCGGAGCCGGAAGGGCCCACAGCGTCTTGAGGTTCGACTCGTGCCACCGCTCCACCGGGAGGCTCTGGACGGCTCGCATCACAGAGAGCTGCCCGAACGAAAGAGGGCCCTTCGTGCTCATTGCGTCTCCTGCGTGAATCGGTGTGTTCCGGCGGTGCCGTCCGTCCCCTGCTCCTGGGGTGCGTCTTGTGGACCGGCATCTGGTGACGAGAAGGCGATGGCTGCGGACCGGTGGGCCGACGCAGCGATGAACCGGGACACAGTGGAAGGCGTTCGAATGCCAGCGGGCCCCGTGGGATGTCGAAAACGTACCGGCCCCCGCCGGGAATGAGCGGCAGCGGCAGCGGCAGATACGCGCCCCGGCTCAGAGTCCGGCGGTCTGCACCGTCGGTACGGGCAGCAACCGGTGACCGTGGTAGACGACGGGCTGCCGCTCCTCGTCGTACGCGCTCGACAACACGCGGCCGACGAACAGCAGATGGTCCCGTACCGGCTGCACGCTCTCCACGGCGCACATCACCGTGACGGCCGCGCCGGTGAGGACGGGCTGGCCGTGCCGAAGGGTGTGCGCGACGCTGTCGAAGCGGGTCTTCGCGTCGCCGGCGGAGAAGTGGCGGCAGAGTTCCTCCTGCCCCTGAGCCAGTGCGTTCACTACGAAGGCTCCGCTGCGGCGGATGTGCCCAGCGGTCCGGCTGGTCTGTGCCAGCGACACCAGCAGCGACGGCGGCTGTGCGGACAGGGAGAGCAGGGCGTTGGCCGTACAGCCCACCGGTCCCTGTTCGCTCATGGTGGTGATGACGGTGACGAAGGTGGGGAGGTGGGCCATCGCGGCCCGGAAGTCCTCATCGGATGCGGCCTCGGTCGAGTGGGCCGATGCGGCCATGGGGAATCTCCTCGCTGACGTGCGGGGCTCGACGGAGCGGATGGTGACCGCAGGCGGTCTGGGTCCGCTCCGCTGCTCGCAGATCGTTCTCGCGGGAGTGCTCCGGTGTGCCCGGCGGCGCGGCGGCCCCCACGGAGCGCGACGCTGCCAACCCTAGGTATGGCTGCCCCCTATGAGCGGCAGTCGGACCGGCAGTTACCTCGCCAGCAGCTTCTCGTAACCGACGAGCCGCATGCAGGCGGTGACACCCATGATTGCCTGCACCAGCTCGTCGAGGGTGGGGTAGCTGGGTGCGATCCGGATCACCGAGTCGTCCGGGTCCTGGCCGTGAGGGTGGGTGGCGCCCGCGGGAGTGAGCACGATGCCCGCCTCGGCAGCGTGGCGCACCACTGCGCGGGCACAGCCGTCGAGGACTTTCAGGGTGATGAAGTAGCCGCCTTTCGGCTCCGTCCATGTGGCGAGCCCGGTGCCACCCAGCTCGGCTTCGAGGATGCGCACGACGGCGTCGAACTTCGGCCTGAGCTTGGCGCGATGGCGTTCCATGTGCGCGTGGACACCGGCTTCGTCCTTGAGAAACAGCGCGTGACGCAGCTGGTTCACCTTGTCCGGGCCGATGGTGCGCTTCGCGGTGTTGGCCAGGAGCCAGGCGACATTGTCCGGGGAGGAGCCGAAGAAGGCGACGCCACTGCCGGCGAGGGTGATCTTGGAGGTGGATCCGAAGACGAAGGCCCGGTCGGTATGGCCGCTCCGCGCGCAGGCGGCGAGCAGATCGCTGATCTCCACGCGCTCGTCGGTCAGGTGGTGCACCGCGTAGGCGTTGTCCCAGAAGATCCTGAAGTCCGGGGCGGCGGTGGACATGGCGGCGAGCCGGGCGACGGTCTCGTCGCTGTAGCTGATCCCGTCGGGGTTGCTGTACTTGGGCACGCACCAGATGCCCTTGACCGAGGAGTCCTCGGCCACCAGCCCCTCCACGACATCCATGTCCGGACCCTGGTCGGTCATGGGGACCGGAATCATCTCGATACCGAGGCGTTCGCAGACGCCGAAGTGCCGGTCGTAACCGGGAACGGGGCAGAGGAAGGCGATGCGCTCGTCGTCCACCCAGCGGGACTTGGCTCCCGGCAGCGCGCTCAGCAGCGCGTGCACCAGACAGTCGTGCATCAGTTCCAGGCTGGAGTTGCCCGCGGCCACGAGCTGCTCGACGGGGACCTGGAGCGGTCCGCTGAAGATCTCCCGCAGCTCCCGCAAGCCCTGCAGACCACCGTAGTTGCGGCAGTCCACGGCCTCGGCGCCGAAGTACGTGTCGCCCGGGAGTGTGAGCAGCGGCAGGGAGAGGTCGAGCTGGTCCGCGGCCGGCTTCCCACGCGTCAGGTCGAGGGAGAGGTGCTGCCCCACCAGCTCGGCATAGTCCCGCTGCGCGCGATCTCGGTGGGCGACGAGGGTATCGGTGCTGAGGGTGGTGGGATTGATGGTGATCTCCTTAGGGCACACGGCACACGGAACGAGACGTCGCCAGCACCTTACAGAGGCCCGTCCGCAGGTGTCCGACGCTTTCCTGGGGATGAGCACCGCCCTGATCATCTGCCTCTCCAACTGCCGCCCAGGGCATCCGGGCGTGACTAACGTGCTGCGCCGAGGCGAGGCATGAACCCGCCGCTCACCCCGGTCCCTGCCCGGCTCCCCTGGAGGACGCCCCCATGCCCTCTCATCAACACTCCCAGGAGCGGCCGCTCCTGGTCGGAGTGGTCGGCGCAACCGGACGACTGGGGTCGAGCATCGTCGGGGAATGCGCCCGACGCGGCATTCCCGTCACCTGGACGGCGACCAGCAAGGCGTGGGGTGCGACACCGGCGTCGCACGACGAGCCGGCCCGCCCGCCCACCGTGGTCATCGACGCCAGCCGCGGAGCCGTGCTGCCGCGGACAGCCGCGCACTGCGAGGAGACGGGCGCCGCGCTGGTGGCCTGCGCCTCGGACCTCGGTCCCGGGGAACTGGCGGCCGCGAGGGAGCTGTCCGCGCGGGTGCCGGTCGTACGTGCCGTCAACCTGTCCGTGGCGCACTGGCTGCAGTGCCGGCTGGTGAGCACTGCGGCGCGGATCGCACGGCGGCTGCCCGAACTGCCCGCCGCCGCCGTGCTCGAACGCCACACGGCGGCGAAGCGGGACCGGCCGAGCGCAACCGCGCGGGCGCTGGCCGGCACCTGGGACGAGGTGCTCGGCGACGGGGCGACGAAGGAGATCGCCTCCTACCGGGCCGGGCTTCCCGTGAGCGAGCACGCCTTCGATCTCACCTTCTGCCACGAGACGCTGACGCTCCGTCATGACGTACGGGATCTGGGAGCGGCCGTCTTCGGCGCGCTCACCGCCGCTTCCTGGGCACACGACGCCGCGCCCGGCTATCACTCCCTCACCGATCTCTTCGACCATCTCTTCCTTCGGTGAACTCACCGGACCACCGGCCCCTCGGACATTCCGCACCCCGCGAGCAGGAGCGCACACATGACAATGATCCGGCACTTCGACTCGCCTGAGCAGGCCGAACTCTTCGCCGTCGTTGAGCAGGTGGCGGACGAGGTGATCGCCCCGAACGCCGCCCAGTACGAGGCCAGGTCGGAGTACCCCCGCGAGATCGTCGGGACTCTCGGAGAACTCGGCCTGATGGGGTTGCCGTTCCCGGAGAAGTGGGGCGGTGGAGGCCAGTCCTACACGTTCTACCTCCAGGTCCTCGAACGCCTCTCCTACGGCTGGTTGGCCGCGGCCGAGTCCGTCCACCTCCAGGTGCTGGCCTGCCACGGGCTGGCCCAGTTCGGCAAGGACCCGCTGCGCGAGGCCTACCTTCCGAGGATGCTGCAGGGCGAACTGCTGGGCGCCAACTGCATGTCCGAGGCGGAGGCCGGATCCGACCTGGCCGCCATGACCACCGAGGCGCGGCCCCAGGACGACGGATACGCGATCTCGGGCATGAAGTCCTGGGTCAGCCACGGCGGTGTGGCGGACGTATACAACGTCTACTGCCGCACGGGCCGCTCCGGGGTGGGCGGTGTCTCGTGCTTCCTGGTCGATGCCTCGCAGACCGGTGTGCAGCCCCTGGCGCACATCAGCAAGATGGGGGTCAGCGCACTGCCGACGGCCCAGATCGGCTTCGACGACGTGCGCGTACCGGCCGAGCGGATGATCGGCGGCAGGAACCGCGGAATGCTCGTCGCCGCCTCGGTCTTCGACCACGGGCGCCTCGGCATCTCCGCCTGTGCCATCGGTCTCGCCCAGGCCGCACTCGACTACGCATGCCAATACGCGAAGGAGCGACGGCAGTTCGGCAGCCCGGTCATCTCCTTCCAAGGCGTCTCCTTCATGCTCGCCGACATGGCGACCCAGATCGCCGCCGCACGCGCGCTGATGCTGTCGGTCGCCCGTCTGAAGGACACCGGCCGTCCGATCTCGACCGAAGCCGCCAAGTGCAAGCTCTTCGCCACGGACATGGCGATGCGCGTCACCACGGACGCCGTCCAGGTCCTGGGCGGCTACGGATACACCCAGGACTACCCGGTCGAGCGCTGGATGCGCGAGGCGAAGTTACTCCAGATCATCGAGGGCACCAACCAGATCCAGCGCGTGTCCATCGCCCAGAGCCTGTGACGACCGCTCACCGCTCCACGACCTCGCTACCGCCCGAGAGGAACCCCATGCCCACACCCCTGCGATTCGGTTGCTTCCTTGCGCCGTGGCACCGCCCGGGAGAGGACCCGAACCTGCTGCTGCGGCGCGATCTGTGCACCACGGAGCTGGTGGACGAACTCAACTTCGACGAGATGTGGATCGGCGAGCACCACACCGGCGGCTGGGGCACGGTCACCGCACCCGAGCTCTTCATCGCGGCGGCCGCCGAGCGGACCAAGCGGATCAAGCTTGCCACGGGCGTTACCGCCCTCCCGTACCACCACCCCTACATGGTCGCCGAGCGCGCCATGCAGCTGGACAACCTGACCCGCGGCCGGTTCATCCTCGGCGTCGGTGCCGGATCCGGGGCGGCGGACATGCACATGCTGGGCGTCGCTCCCGAGGACACCCGGCGCCGTGTCGAGGAGTCGATGGACACCATCCTCCCTCTGCTGCGCGGCGAGACCGTGACGCGCGAGACGGACTGGTTCACGCTCAGGGACGGTCGTGTCCAGCTGCGCCCCTTCAACCCGGGCGGCTTCGAGATCGCGATCACCAGCGCCTCCACGCCCTTCGGCATGAGGCTGGCGGGCCGTACGGGCATCGGGGTTCTTTCCAACGCCTCCGCACCGTGGGGCGCCGCGCGCGCCGGCCACAGCGTCGGTGTGGAGCGACTGGCCGAGCAGTGGCGTCACCTGCAGGACGCGGCGAGCGAGGCCGGTACCCCCTGCGACCGGAAGAACTGGCGCCTGGTGGTTCCGGTCCATGTGGCGGCGAGCCGGGAGCAGGCGATCGCCGACATCCTGCCGGGCTGGCTCCGCGACCGCGGCGAACTGTGGGCGGACACCATGGGCTTCCCCGTCGCTCGCGGCGAGACCAGTGCCCGCAAGGCCTTCGAGACCACCGTGGCAGCGGGAGGCATCCTCGTCGGCGACGTGGACGACGTGGTCGCGGGCATCCAGAAACTCCAAGAGGCCACCGGAGGGTTCGGCACCCTGCTGATCACTCTCCAGGACTGGGCCACGCCAGAGCGCTCCCACCACAGCCTGGAACTCTTCGCCCGATTCGTCGCGCCCCGCTTCCGGGGGTCCGCCGACGGTCTACTCGCGTCCCAGTCCTGGGTGGCGAGCAACCGGGTCGCTTTCCAAGAGGCCCAGTTCGCGGCCCGCAGCAAGGCCATGACGAAACGCGAGGAGTAGATGAATCACCACGGCATGAAGGCGGTCCCGTTCTCGGGATCCGGGGACTGGGAGGGGCCTGCCACCTGGGGGCAACAGGGCTTCTGGGACAGCCTGAAGAGATACGACTGCACGTCCTGGTACCGCAATGTCGCTCCCGTGTGGACGGTGCCCGAGGGCTGGAGTCTGGCGGACGTCTTCCAGCTGCTCGGCTCGACCGTCTCCCGGTACGAAGGGCTGCGTACCGACGTCAGGGAGGGTGCGGACGGCCGGCTGCGCCAGCGCGTGCGCGGTCGCGGCGAGTTCCCGGTGGAGATCATCGAGGCCACAGACGAGAGCGACTTCGCGGGCCATGCGGCGCGGCTGCGGGCGCTGCCGATGATCGGCAACGGCAAGCTGCCGTTCGCGGCAGCCGTCGTCGTCGAGGAGGGCAGGCCCCGGCAGCTGATCTGGGCCATCTCGCATCTGGCCGTCGACGCGTCCAGCGTGCGGGTCCTGCTGAGCCATCTCGACGAGCCGCGGCAGGGGCCTCCGCCCCAGCCGAAGGACCAGGCCGAGGCGGAGGCCGGTGACCGGCTCGCGCAGGCAGCGGAGCGCTCGACGACCGCATGGCTGCGCGCCCTGGCCGGTGCGGACCTCCCGTTCGTCGCCCGGCGGCCAGAACCCGGAGCGGGGGGCATCATCCAGGAGACGCTCACCTCCAGGCCGGCGGCCACCAGACTGGAGGAGCTGACCGCCGTACTGGGCACGGACGCGTCGGCCGTGCTGCTGGCGGCGGTGTCCGTCGCACTGGGCTCGCACCTCGGGCTGCGGTCGCTCCCGCTCCAGGTGGTCACCTCCAACCGGCACCGGTCCGACACCGAGGACTATCTGGGCGTGCTGGCGCAACTGGGCCCGATGACGGTCGACCTGAACCCGGACCAGAGATTCGGCGACGCCGTCGGACAGGTCCGCCGCAGGTCGTTGCGCGCGTACAGCAGCGCGCTCTGGTCGCCCGCGGCGCTCGACAGCGCGCTGCGGGGCACCGGCCGGTCGGCGGACGAGGTGCTGGGGGCCACGTGCACGTTCAACGACGTTCGGGGCGGCTTTCCCGCCGTGATGGATCACCCGGCGCAGCCCGATCCGGGCAAGGACCATGCGGTCCGTCCGCTTCCGTGGTGGCCGTACCAGGGCGGCCGGTGCGGGATCGCCGTCGCGGGCGACCAGGAGCTGCTGCAGTTCGCGGTGCGCGCCGACACGGCGTATGTCGCGCCGAAGCTTGCCCGCTCATTGCTCCCGGCGATCGACACCGTTCTGCGTCTGGCCCATGAGCGCACCGACGCACTCGTGGGCGAGCTCACTGCGACCGTCGCGGGTGAGCTCGCCGACCGCTGACCCCTTGCTCGACAGCACGCGCGAGCAGGCCCCGGTGCGTGAGCCGGAAGTGTCCTTCCGGCTCACGCACCGGGGCCTGCCGACTGCCCAGGCATACGCGCGGGTCGGCCGGCTACTCCCGGCTCTTCAGGTCGGAGATCACCACCGCGGTGTGGCGGAAGTCCTCCTCGGTGAGCAGGCCGCCCAGCAGCACCGTGCTCACACCGAGCTCGAGATACCGGTCGAGGTAGTCGGCCACCCGGCGGTAGCTGCCCACGAGGAGCGGCATCGTACCCTTGTCGGCGCGGTAGGCGCCGGTCCAGTACACCTCGTCGTAGACATCGCCGTCGGTGGCGAGAGTCGCCAGCCGCCTGCTCCAGTCCGACTCCGACTTCTTGCGCATCACCGTTTTGAGCTGCGCTAGCCGGTCCGACGGGTACAGGGTCCTGGCGGCCTCCCATGCCTCGTCGTCCGTCTCCCTGGCGACCAGGCCGACGCGGATGCCGATCGCAGGACCGGCGGCGCCCGCCCGGGGCGGCGACTGCAGAAACGTGCGGGCGAAGGTGTCGACCGGCTCGGGATGGGTGATGGCGATGTCGGCCACGGCGGCGGCCCGCTGGGCGGCGGGAGAAGAACCCGCGACGAAGACGCGCGGGCGGTCCACCGGATCCAGCCGCGAGTACGTCCGCAGCCCCTGGTACCGGTAGAACCTCCCCTCGTGGACGAGCGGTTCGTCCGTGGCGAGCAGGGCACGCAGCACCGCGATGTACTCGACGGCCCGCTCGTAGCGCTCGTCGTGGTCGAGGGATTCGCATACCTGGCCCAGCTCTTCCTGGGCCGCGCCAGTGATCACGTTGACGTCCACCCGGCGCCCGTACAGGCGGGTCAGGCTATGGATCATCTTGGCGGCGGTGAAAGGCGGTATGGCGTACGGCTGCAGCGCGACCAGCGGGACGACGGTCTTGGTCTGTTGGAGCACCGCCCCCGCGACAGCCCAGGGATCGAGGTTCTGATGGTTGTAGAACGCGAGCAACCCATCCACCGCGTGCTGCTCCGCCAGCCCGGCGAGCTCACCGATGAGGGGGAGAGGCGCCCCCTCGCGCGGGTGCGGCGAGAGGGCCGTGCCGTAGACGTCGAAGCGACGTCGAAGCATGATGCTTCCTTCCTTGACGTGCGGAGGCCGCCCGGCCGGGACGACGGACGACGGGCGGCGCTGCTTCACTGCGGCGGAGATGACTACTCCGTCCGATGTCACTCCGGCCGTTCGCCGTCGGAGCGAACGGCCAGCCAGAGACAGAGCGCCAGCGGCGGCAGGGCCGCGAGCGTGCTCAGCACCTGCCAGCCCAGGCTGGCGAAAAGGATGCTGGACGAGAGCGAGGACATGGTGACGAAGATTCCGGTACCGCCCTCGACCACGGCCTGGACCCGGCCTCCCGCGCCGGGCGGGTAGCAGCGAACCACGTAGGAGCTTCCCGCCACGTAGAGGAAGTTCCAGCCCACACCGATCAGCCCCAGCGATACGACGAAGGCCGCGAGGCTCGTGCTCGCCGCGCCCACCAGGCCGCCTGACGCGAGGATCGCGGAGCCGAGGATCGCGGTACGGCGTGCGCCCAGTGCGGTGTTCAGCCAGCCACTGAAGAGCGACGGGGCATACATGCCCGCCATGTGCCACTGGATGACCATCGCGCCCTGCGCCTCGGAGTGCCCGGCGTGCGCGCTGCCGAGAGGACCGGCCGCCATCAGCAGGGTCATGATGCTGCCCGCCACCGTAATGACGGCGTAGGCGGTACGGAAATCCGCGGTCTTGACCGCGACCCGGATCCGTACGGCCTCGACGTGCTCCTTGGGACCGGACGTGCCCTTGGCGTTCTCCCTGATGGCCAGGACCAGCGGGATCACACCGGCTGCGAGCACCGAGACCAGCAAGTAGGAGCCCGCGTACCGGGTGCTGAGCAGGCCGCTGCAGGCGGTCGCCGCCAGGGGCCCCGCTATCGCCGCAACCACACCGCCGCACAGCAGGATGCTGATGGAACGCTCACGCCGGCCGGGGGGCGCTGTGTCTGCGGCCAGATAGCGGAAGTAGCCACCCGTCGCCTTGTAGGCGCCGACGATGGCGGTACCGAGGCAGAGCACGGCGAAGTTGCCCGCCTCGATGCCCCGCATGGAGACCAGGCCGCCCACGACGGCGAGCACCGCCCCCGTGATCAGCACCTTGCGGTGACCGAACCGGGTGCTGAGCAGGCCCGCGGAGAAGTTGGAGATCATGGCGACCACTCCCATGAGGGTCAGCGGCAGCGTCGCCAGCCCTGCGGTCGGGGCCAGCGAGAGGCCCACGATCGCGGTCAGCGTCAGGTCGACACCCACTCCCATGTAGAAGAGGAATTGACATCCCGTCAGGAGAGCCAGGTTTCGGGTGTTGCGACCGCCCTCGGTCGCCACGGACTGTGCGGCAGGGACGCCTGCGGGCGACTCGTCCGACTGAGCGTCCGGTTCGGTCGTGTTGTCCACGCGGGTCGTTCTCCTCTGCTGCGGCGGGGCGGGCGTGATACTCAGGAAGGACGCGCAAGCTTGCGCACACTCCAGACCGCGGCCTCCGGCCATGTGCGGTGCACCTGGCCGACGGCGTAGTCCCAATAGGAGCGGACCGCCAGGTCACCGTAGATGAATTCGCGCTTGGCCCAGACGTCATCGGGCGTCGACGTGTGGTAACCCCCGGGGACCTGCTCGGCGATCAACTGGAGGCGGCACGCGCGCTCCAGAGTATGCGCGTGCACGGTGGCGTGGCGGATGGACTTCCCGACGATGACGCCCCCGTGGTTACGGAGCAGGGCTGCGGGATTGGCGCCGAGCGCCTTGGCCACGCCGCGGGCGGTCTCGATGTCGAGAATGGTGTTGCTGGTCATCGTGAACCGGTCGAGGCGGTCCTCGAAGTACGCGCCGTCGTGCGACACGGGCCGCAGTGCCAGGTCGGTCGCTCCGAAGACCAGGGTGTAGGGCGCGTGGCTGTGGACGATGGCGTGGACATCCGGGCGTGCCTCGTACACCGCTTGGTGCAGGGGCAGTTCCGGCGGCGCCATGGCGGGCGCCGGTGCGTCCGGGTCCAGCGGAGCGACGATCACGTCCTCCGGTGCGCACTCGTCGAACCCCTTGAGTGCTCCCTTGATGAGCATGTGGTCGGACCCGGGCACCCGGGCTGACACCTGCCCCTGGTTGAAGTCGTCGTGACCGCCGATCGACAGCGAACGTGCCGCGATCGCCACCTGGATCCGCAGTCGCTGGACGATAGGGGGCAGGTCGACGGACGTATCCGCTGTCATCAGGTCTCCTTCGGCAAGTGAAATGGGGCACCCGGTCCGGATAGGCGACCAGCGCTGCCCAGGCGTCGGCTGCCTGGGCTCCAGCCGCGGGTTCGGTACGGCTCAGGCCTCGCTGGTCGCGCTCACACCCTGCTCGACCATGTAAGTCACCAGCCCTTCGACGGACTGGAGGAAGCCCGTGTCCTCCTCCAGGTCGATGTAGACGCCGAACTCCGTCTCCACGGCGTCGATCAGCCGGAGGTAGGCGAGCGAGGTCAGGCCCTGCTCGGTGAGGGTGACGCCACTCTGGAGCGCCTGCGCCTCGCTCACGACGCCTTCGCTGGCCGTCGCCACGAGCTTCGCCGTGCGCTCCATGAGCAGTTGGTGGTTGGACATCGGGATCTCCTTCAGTTCTGCAGGGAACAGGAAAACGTGGAGTGGTGCCGAGCGACGGATCCCGGCCGTGTCAGATGGTCGGCCCGTCCTGCGTCTCGGCGAAGAGCTGCCGCGCCGCGCTGAGCCGGGGCTTGCCGAGGCTCGTCTTGGGAAGTCGGTCTACGACCAGGAACCGCTCGGGCACCTTGTAGGCGGCGAGGCGTCGCAGGCACCGGGCCCGCAGCTGCTCCCCGGTCAGGCCCTCCGAACCGGCCACCACCGCCACGAGCATGGGATCTCCGTTGCGCTTGTCCACGGAGAAGACAGCGGATTCCGTCGCCCCGCACTCCGCCAGGACGGCGCGGACCTCCGCCGGGTCGATCTTGCGCCCGCCGAGGTTGATGGCCTTGCCCACCCGCCCCTTCAGCACCAGTCGGCCGCTCTCCAGCAGGCCTCCGTCCCCGGTGCGGTAGAAGCCGTCCGCGTCGAGGCGGCCCTCCAGAACGCCGGGGGCATTCAGATACCGAGATCCCATGGAGGAGCTGCGAACCCGGATCTCCCCCGCCATGCTCTCGTCGCCGGCGCTGTCTGCCCCGCCGCCGAAGGCGAACTCGACTCCGGGCAGCGGGTAACCCACACCTCGGTCCGGACCGGGTTCGGGGTCGTAGGTGAGCGGCCCCGCCTCGGCGACCCCGTAGTAGTTGCACACCGACAGGGAGAAGCGCTCTCGCAGCGCGCGTGCGGTCTCCGCCTTCAGCGGCGCCGCCGAGGACAGCGCACTACGCAGATCGGCGAGCTCGGGGATGTCGGCGTCCCGCCGCAGCAGCGACTCGTACAGGGCCGGGAAACCGGTGAGCCGTGTCGGCGTGACCTGCTTCAGGAACCGGATGACGTGGCCGGAGCTCGGCAGACCGGACGGCACCCACAGAGATGCGCCCGCGAGAAAGGCGGGCAACAGCGAGGTGTTGAAGGCCAGCCCGTTGAAGAGCCCCGCGAAGCAGAGCACCCGCTCCCCTTCGCTCAGTCCGGTCGCCTCCCGCCAGGCCTTCGCTGCGTTGTGCACCGCGGTACCAGAGAACTCGATACAGCTCGGGGATCCGGTGGAGCCGGAGGTGAACCGGCAGACCTCCGTGGTCCCGAGGAGGGCTGGACGGGGTCGGTCGGATCCGGCGGAGACCCGGGTCACCCGCAGGCCGCCGATCGTTGTCGTATCGCATTGGGCGAACTCACCCGGCAGCTCGCGGTCATGGACGAAGGCGTCGATGCCGCATTCCGCCACGACGGTGGTTATCTCCTCGGCGCCCAGGGCCGGGTCCAACAGGAAGGGCACCATGCCGGCATGGAGCAGTCCGGTGTACGTCGCTATGTAGCGGGCGGAGTTCGCCGCGTAGACAGCGACACGGACACGGTCGCCGTCGGCCGCGTCACCGACAGAACCGCCCGCTTTCCACCACATGTCGATCGTCGCGGCGAACCGCTCTGCGGCGGCGCCGAGTTCGCGATAGGTCAGGCTCCCGCTCGCGTCGCCGACCGCCACCCGGTCGGCATGGGCGGCGAATTGCCTGACCAGTACGTCCTTCAGCACACTCATGAACCCTGTTTCCCGTATCCGTGCGTCGCCCTGCCGGCTCCCACTGGTCCCGCTATTCACCGTGCGCATGGGCGGCGGCCAGCCGGTCGATCTTGTGGCCGCCCTCCGCATCGACGCCGAGGGCCATGAGGTACACCACTTCTTCGTCGTCCCCGATGCCGGCCACGTCGCGCAGGCCAGGCCCGTCGAAACCGCCCACAGCCGTCACCGCCACCGAGTTGCGGGCCGCACCCAGATAGATCAGCTGGGCGGCGGCCGAGGCCCGGAAGAGCGCATCCCGCAACACCTGCGGGTGGCCATCCAGAAGCACGCGCTCCCTGGGGATGTGGAAGAGGACGAGGGCCTGGGCATCCCCGATGTGCCGCTGGCCGAAGCAGAGCCGGGTGATCGCGTCGCGGTCGCCGACGACGTCGGAGACCACCAGCCTCACGTCGCCGCTGGGGAACTTCTCCCGGCAGGCGCCCACATTCGCCCCAGGGCCGATGATCAGGGAGATTCTCACGCCGCCATCCCGCTCACCGTTCAGGCGCCGCAGGTCCGTCGGCAGGGCGGTACTGAGCACGCTCATGGTGCGTGCCACCGCCGAGGGGGGCTGATCCTCCGGCGCGAACGCCTTGCAGGAGTAGCGCAACTGTGTCAGACGGCGCCACTCGTGGCGTCCGATCCTCGACGAGGAAGCCAGTCTGTCGCCGGGTGCGACGACCGGGGCCAGTTCCACTGCGGCGGGCAGGTCACCTCCGTCCGGCAGTGCCGCGGGGATCTGTGACCAGCAGAAGTGCTCCAGGTCCCCGTGCGAGTCGGCGGGCGTGCCGCGGGACTGGTCCAGGACGGATAACTCCGTGGAGTCTCCCGTGGGCGCTGCGATCGTGATCACCGAGTGGACCTCCCGATAGGGCAGGAAGTCGTCGATGACGGCTCGGACCGCGGGACGCGGGACGCGCAGCCGCAGCGCCGCATCACCTCTCCCGAGCGCGGTGCCGAGCAGGTTCGTGGCGGCGTGACCAGCGTCGAGATGGGTATAGAGGTAGCCGCGCGGACCGTACTTGCGCATGGACAACCATGGCCTGGCCAGCACCACGATGTGGTCGACGGCATCGGGGCTCTGTCCGTGGGCCAGCGCACGATGGAGCTCCACGGTGCGCATGACAGTGAGGGGGAGCCTGATGCAGACCGCCTGGGCGAGATCGACTCTATAGATCACGGGCCGGGAGGTGCCGCTGGCTGCCTCTGTGGTGACGATGAGGATGTCGTACGGGAACAAGGCACCTGCGGAGGGAACGCTCCGGGCCCCACCCGCCCCCGTGTGCACAAGCGCCTCTTCGACGATGCGCAGGGCGTTGGCCGCACCGGGGCTTCGCACCGCGACCCGCTCATGGCGTGTCACCGGCCTGAGGGCGATCATGTCCAGCCAGGTACGACTGAATGAAGGGCCGCCTTCCTCACGTGTCTCCGCTCGCATTCCGGTCCGCTCACGCGTCTCCATGACCCACCACGTGTCCATGAGAAGTGCCATGTCAATGATTCGCCCAAGTGGCTTGGTGCGCTTGTGATAGGGCACCAACTCCTCGGACGAGCCTCTGGTCGCACGTCAACGTACTGAGGCATTCCTGAGGCAGGAGGCAGTTGAAGAGGCAGGTTGTGATCGGCGTCGCCGAGAGACACGAGTGTCAGCCGGATCTCCTGTCAGCGACGGTGAAGGCAGAGATGCCCGCCGCACCAATGAGCGCCTTCTCGATGCCGGCCGTCGCATCGGGCTCGTACACGTCGTCGTGGAGGGTGACAGTGCCGTCTTCCGCCACGGACAGACGGTTCTGCCCTATCAGCCGGAACAGCACCGCCGCCATCACCCGACGCGGCCCGCCCGTCAGGAACCGCGAGACCGAGCCCTTCGTACAGCATCGCCGTTCCCCCGTAGCCCCGTCTACGCAAGGGGGTTGTTCCCACGGCGGGCAGATCGACAAGCTCACCGGCAGCGGCGTGCCCGCGCTGCGTACCCCCCAACGCCCCACCGGGACACACAGCTTTCTTCAGTCGGGCGGCAGAGCCTCCCCAACCGAAGGCGCACATGATCGTGGGTCAGGAGCAGTCACCGCGTTCGGCCGGGTGCCGCGTTCCCGGCCGGTCTGGGCGTGATCCTCGTGGTCGAGGACGATGGTGTCCTCGGCCTGCCGGGCTCGCACCTGGCCCCGTGGGTTTCTGTCGTCTTCACCAGGGCGGCATCACCGTGCTGCCGGAGTACAACGGGCTGATGAGCCCGGCCATCGTCATCGCCGGCGACGTCGGGATGACGGAGCGGTGCGCGTCCGCCTTGCTCAGGCCAGTGCACTTCCATCACAAGATCTGCCATTGGAGATCCAGCCAGCCGATGAGCGCGGTGCGCTCGTCGGCATGCAAGGGGGGACGTTCAAGCGAAGGTGCCGTTTCCTTCGGACGTTAGGGCGCCCGGGCCCCGACTGTCGTCCAATTTTCAGCTGCGCCCGGAAACTGGCTCCCCACTCCACGGCCAAGCCAACGACGATCCGCCTCGAATCAGTCACAAGATCCGCCGGACAGATCCTAGGTGTGCTGTCCCGGGACGTTGGTGACAGGCGACACGCCTTGAGCGGTCCTCGAACGAGGCGAGGGCCTCTGGATTCGGTGTGGATTGCGACATCTGAACCGGCAAGAAGCTCGGCCGCATCACGGACGGCGGCGGCCACAAAGCCCTCCCCGCGCAGCCGGCCGGGCCAACCAGGACCGCCGCAACGGCGCCGGATACGCCTACCTGCACACCGCCCTGGACGACCACTCCCGCCTGGCCTACACCGAGGACCTGCCCGACGAGAAGTCCGCCACCTGCGCCGGCTTCCTGCAACGGGCAACCGCCTGGTTCGCCGCGCGCGGCGTGACCGTCGAGCGGGTGCTGACCGACAACGCCTGGGCGTACACCTCAGACGTCGAACGACAGGCAGCGTTTCCCGACTGGCTGGACTGGTGCAACTACCACCGACCACACCGGAATCAGCGGCCAAACACCAGCCAGCGCGTCACCAACCTGTCCGGTCAGTCCGGTCAGCACAGCTAGCCGCGCGCACCCCGCGCAGCGAGCTGCACGCACCGGTCGGACAGCCCGGGCAGCCCTCTCCCCTCCTCAGCCGCGCCATGTACGGCGCCTTTGCCAGGACCTCTTACGAGGTCAGCGGCCGGCGCTTCAGTGCTCGAAGACCGCCGTCGCCACCGGCACTGCCAGCAGCAGGCTGAGTCCAACCAGGGGGAGGCGGTCCAGCCACAGGATGGCGGCGAATTCGCGCAGTGTCGCGGCCAGCCAGTAGGCGGGGGCGGTAGGCGCGCCCACGACGTGCACGGGCACGCCGACGCGGCGGGCCAGCAGGGTCGTGCGGTAGACGTGGAAGCCGCTGGTGACCACCGTGGCACGGTGGCCGGGAGTGGTGCCGTCCACGAGGGCCACGCTGAAGCGGAGGTTCTGCCCGGTGTTGACGGAGCGGTCTTCCCGCACGATCCGGTCGGCGGGCACTCCGCGTTCGCGTAGATAGTCGGCCATCGCGTCCGCCTCGGAGCGGACCTCGTCGGCGCCCTGGCCGCCCGAGACGACGAACACCACACGAGGCGTGTCCGGTGCGCGGGCGGCATCGAGCGCGAGGGCGCACTCCAGCCTGCGGGTCAGCAGTGGGCCGGGCCGGTCGCCGTTGAGCCCGGCGCCCAGGACGACGACATGGGTGGTTTCCGGCAGGGGGGCACTACGGCCCCGGACGAACACGTAGCCGGCGAAGACCAGGAAGAGCAGAGTGAGGTATCCCGCGGCCGCGTTCACCGCGACCACGAGGGCACCGAACGCCTGGCCGCCGACCGCGTGGAAGACCGCGTCGAGGCAGAGCACCGCCAGCACCGCGCAGCCGGCGGCCCCGGTCGCCAGCAGGGCTGCCTGCGGTCCGTAGCGCCGGACCAGGAGGACGCCGTCGGCCAGCAGCAGCAGGCCCAGCGCGAGCGCCAGGAGCAGGGCGGCGACGGCGAGGACGGTGGCGATGGTCGGGTGGGCTGCCGCACTTCGAGCGGCCACGCCGAGCCCGGCAGAGGTCACAGCGAGGCAGAACAGGACGGCGGTGGAGAACCGGTGCGGTGCCAGCAGGGCGTTGACGACGCCGCCCGCGGCGAATACGACCGCGGCGAGGTACTCCGGGTACTCCGGCATGTGCCGCACCGCTCTGCTCTCCCGCCCGCCGGGCCGCTGCCCGTACCCGCCCGTCTCTCGCCGCCCGCAGGTTCCCGAACCCGTGCAATACGGCGGACCCCGGTACGGACGGCTGCCGTCCATCCTCCCAGACCCTCTGTGGTGCGCCGAACGCGGGCGGGCAGTGGTGCGTTCTTCGGCGGGACCGGCATGTCGTGCCGGTGGTGCCGCCCGGCGGCCGCGCAGGACGCACAGATGAACGGTGTGCCCTATAGCCGGTGCAGATCCAGCAGGTACGGAAAGCGCGACGCGGCGGACCGCTCCTTCGGGCGACGCTGCACCGATGGACATCATCTGTAACGCGATGTGGTAGCCGGTGCCCTATGTTCGACCGCCCCCACCCGGACGAGCATCCCGAGGAACGCGGTAGGCCGTCGACTTCGTCAGACCGGCGCGGCGCGCCACGTCCCTGGGGTCGTGCCATGGCGGGCGGGCGGGTGGTGCTGTGCTCGTCGACCACCTCGCACAGCGCCGCGACCTCGGTTTCATTGACGCCAGCAAGCCGGAGAGGATTGCAACGAGGTGGAGCGGGCCGGCCGCTTTGGATCCCGGTGTGAGCAGACACAGGACGCGTGCGACAGCACAGAGACGGTGGGCAAGTCCCCGAAATCAGCGGCCCTTCGAAGCGGTGAACTCGCGTAGCGGGGGCACAGGCAGGGCAACGCGTGGGGACACGGCCTGGAAGGGTGACGATGGGTTCGGTCAGTCAGTTGCGACAGCTCAGGGCCTTGTATGCGGGCGGTGTGGTGGCCTGGACCTTCTGCCTGTTGCTGAATCTGGTCCAGGGCAAGGAATCGGCGCGGCAGATGGTCCTGCTGCTGGGGCTGCTCGCCCTCTTCCTCGTCCTGCTGCTGTGGTCAACCTGGTGTCTCTGGGAGACCGGGGGCGCACCGTGGGGCCGACCGGGCCGGGCGCACGGCGAACGCGCACGCCGAGGCGTCCTGATGCGAGCACGGCTCCGGGAAGGGACCTCGACGGCGGCGAACCGCCGGGCCGGCGCCTGACCGGGGCGCCGGCCTGGCAGGTGTTCCGCTTCACGGCGACAGATCAGCGCCGAGGCGAGCAGCCCGCACTTGGGTGATCCCGGCGTCGGCGGGATCAGGAACGTTATCGGGCCTGATCAGGTCACGCTACGGCTCGTAGGCATCGTCCACGGTCTCGCCGGACGCCCCGGTGTAGCGCCTCGGCGACGCACCTTCCCGTCTGGAAGACGCGCGGGTTCCCCCTCGTGCTCAAGGAACCCCAGGGGCCCGACCTGGCTGCGTGAGAGGCCGGGTGACCGCCGCGTACTGCGATGTCCGGGTGAACACCGCACGTGAGTGCGATAGGTTGCCCGCCATGACTGAGCCCGGACTCGTCGCCTGGCCGCCTGCTCCGATCAGGACCGAACGGCTCGTGCTCCGCCAGTCCGAGGCCGCGGACCGTCCGGCGTTTATCGAGCTGTTCGCCTCGCCTGAGGTGCGCACCTACCTTGGCGGCGCTCGCTCGCGTGATGAGCTCGAACACGCGGTGCCCGAACTGCCCGGGCGGCGTCCCGGCGTCTTCGTGGTCGCGCTGGACGGAGCGCTGATCGGCACCATCACGCTTCTCGACAGGCGCGACGCCACACGTCCGGGACACGTCCGCCCCGAGGCCGGGGAAGCCGAACTCGGTTACATGTTCCTGCCGCAGGCGTGGGGCTGCGGGTACGCGGCCGAGGCGTGCGCAGCGGCACTCGACTGGTTCGCCGACGCGTTCCCCCATGAGCCGGTGGTGCTTTGCACCCAGACCGCCAACCACCGCTCGATGCGCCTCGCAGGAAAGCTGGGGTTCACTGAGGTGGAGCGATTCGAAGAGTGGGGAGCCGAGCAATGGTTCGGCGTGTGGTCCCCGGGCACACCGTCCAGCTGATCTACGACGATCCGTTTGCGTCAGGCCGGATCACGGTGCGGTGCCAGACCCCGCGATCCCCAGCAGGGCCGTCGCGCAGCAGAGGCCGGGGCATCTGGGTCAGCTCGGCCAGCTGCGCGATGACGGTGCTGAGGTCCCGGCCCAGGCGACGTCGCGCGCGTAGCCGAATCGTCTGGGCAGCTCAGAGCGTCAGCGTTACTGCGCGGGCCGCCTGGTGGCATCGGCGCAGCAGCAGCAGCGCGAGCCGCAGTGTGGCGCGGACCTCGGCGCCGTCCAGGGGAGGGCGGGCGCCAACAGATGGGGATTGCACGTCGAGGGGCGTTACGTCAGGCTCGGGCGGGAGTGTCGTTGGATACGCCGGTCAGGGCAATGCGGGCCGTGATGCGCTTACCGACCGCCTCCTGCTCGACGGACAGTCCGGCCGTCACCGCCTTGACGATCTCCAGGCCGTGGCCGCCGATCCTGCCGGGGTCCGCAGCCCGGGCCGCGGGGACCGTGGGGTCGCTGTCCCACACGACCACTTCCAGGGCTTCGGCGGTGAGGCCCAGCTCCACCAGGACGGGGCCCGGAGCGTACTTGCAGGCGTTGGTGACCAGCTCGCTGACCACGAGCTGGGCGAGGTCCTTCACACGCGCCGGCACCAGCAGGCCGTAGTCGTCGCCAGCCTGGTCGAGGAAGGCGGCGGCGTGCTGGTGGGCGTCGGCGATGCACCCCTCATCGCCGCCCAGGGCGAAGCCGACGCGCACCAGGTGCCTGTCCGGCGCCATACAGCCATCACCGTCGGCATCAGATTCCACTGGCCTCGCCCTCACTCCCCGTTTCCCGCGCCGGTACCCCCTGCGCCGCCATGCATGCCGGAGGGGTGGTGTTCGAACGCCGCCAAGCGAATGCATCCGGCCGGACGGGTGGGGCAGAATCATCCGCGCGTGTCCTGAACCGGGGACAAGCCTGAATCGCAGTCGAGGAGACCGTGGCCCACATCGAACCAGCGGACCGGCCGGAGCGGCTCTTGGTCGAACACCGCACGCTCTCGGGCATCCGTGTAGTGACGCTGCGGGGCGAGATCGACCACGACGTCCAGGACGTCCTCAGCCAAGCCCTGCTGGCTGAGGACACGACGGTGCCGCTGCGCGTTGTAGCGGATCTCAGTGGTGTGACCTTCATGGACTCCAGCGGCATCAACGTCTTCGTCGCCGCCTACCAGCAAACGAGCGGCACAGGCGGCTGGCTGCGCATCGCCGGGGCACAGGAATCCGTCCTGCGCGTCCTGCAACTGGTCGGCGTCGACGCCCTCATCCCCTGCCACCCCACCACCGAACAGGCCCTGACCCCCTGACCGCTAGCCGGCCTGACGCAAGTCGTACGCTCCGCGCGAGCGCCGCTGCACGGCCGCGGAAAGCTCCTTGCCCACCGGCCCCGGCAGTGGCTTCCCCAGCGCCCAGCCGATCAGCCGACCCGGCCCACGTCCGCGGCCTGCGGCACCGGCAGGGCCGGGTCATGCGGCGTGGCCGAAGGCGGCGGCCGAGGCGAAGACGTCGGGCCCGTACTTGTCGCGGCCGATGCGCGGCTGCATCTGCGGACCTACACCGACGAGAGCGGGTGGGACGGTGAGTGACCTGGTCGACGAGCGCTTCCACCTCATCCTGACGGCGGAGGGTCGGCCGGTGATGCACCGCTGGTGGAGCTGAGGCACACGACCGAGCATCAGTTCGGCTCGTGAATCGGCTCATGGGGCGGCATCGGCGGCGCCCGGATCGTGCTGACCGAGCGCTGCACGACGGCGGTGTGTGCCTCACCGGCGGTGTGCCGCATCTGCGCCACATCGCCCCGCTTCTGCTCCTCGACCACCAACGCCCGGAGGGCGTCGTCGTAGGTCAGCCGAAGCCGCGGAGCGATGTGAAGATGTACCCCAGCAGGACGAGGCAGGAGCTGCCGACTGCAACGATGATCTGCGGAACGCTCGACTGGCTCCCCAGCATCAGGGGACTCCAGCCCCAGAACACCAGCAGGGTCAGCGCAGTGCGCACGGTCTGGAACGGCGCCGACCAGGCCACCTCCTGAAGGTCGTCGGCGTCGGGCACAAGGGTGAACACAAAGGTCAGGATCGCGCCGATGAACCCCATGGCGATGAAAGCGATCAGCGAGCCCATGCCCAACTCGTCATCCTGAAAAGCCCTCCAGCGGTTTTCGGCGAGTGTGCGCAGGTCCTTGCTCTCGTTGATGTAACCGCCGAGATCGGGGTCGGACCGGGCCCACAGGACGTCGACCTCGGTGCCCTTGCCGGGCTTCTCCTGCGTGTAAGCGCCGCGCACGGTGAGCCGTTCGGCACCGCCGGGCACGGATACCACAAGCCGGGACGCGTATCCCTTCACGACGCCGTCGCTCAATTCCTGTCGCGTCGAGTGCCGTTCCACGACCGTCGCGGTGCTCACCTCTGCGCCCGCGTCGCGCAGAGCGTCAAGCTTCTCGCCCGCATTGGCCGAGGTCAGGATGGCCACGGCGAACACGGCGGATGAAAACGCGACGACGGCCCAGAGGGCACCGGTGCGCAGCTTGACCCAGAACTCGTCCGTTAACCCGTCGCCCTTGGGCTCGCCGCGCAGCACCCACAGCGCCACCACCCGCACCACGGCACACCCCACGGCGACAGCACCCCACACGAAGGGTTCGTGCCAGGGCCGGGCCATGGCGGTGGCCCCCAGCAGCCACATGCAGGCGACGGCGGCCGCGACCCACGCCGCGAGCGAGCACAGCCGTACGAGCCATATCAGCGCCGAACGCACAGAACCTCCCGATGGCATGCAAAGCGACCTCACTGCAGCGTGCGCGTCGAGGCGCCGACGTAAACGGCCAGGACGGCAGGAGACCACCCCCGGCGAACCATCTGCATCAGGGTCTCGCTTCAGCTGCTCAACGAGGCCTCCCCGCCGACGCCGGCTCCCTCAGAACACTTCCACCTTGAGCACTACGGAGGTCGATCTCCCCCGGATGGACACCTACCGCCTCAATCCAGGTCAGGCCGACAGCACAGAACGTCATTCACCGACCCCCGGCTCTGCGTGGCCGCAGGCCGCCGCCGGCTGAGAAGGGACCAGTGGGGCCGGCGTCGGCGGGTGAGGTCAGCGGTTGCCGACTTCCCGCGCCACGCGCTCCAGTCGGCTTCGGTGGCCCTCCCACGATGCCTGATCACCTGATGGCATGTTGCCCTTACCCTGCAAGTGCCCGACAGATCCGTCGATGAGTTCTCGCACGATATCGGCGTGGCCGGCATGCCGGTGGGTATCAGAAATCACGCGCACCAGAATGTGGTGCAGTGTCACCTCTCGTCGTCCCTCCGGCCACCACGGGACATGACCGATCGCGTCAAGCGTCAGCGACGCGATCGTGCTGTTGGAGTGCTCCCACGCCTGGCGGTACAGCCCAACGATGTCTTCGCGTGACTCGTCTGCACTGGCCCACATGTCCGAGTTGGGTTCCGCGTCCTGCGTGTACCACCAGGGCGGTGGATCCTCGTCGAAGAACGGCCGCCCGAATGTGTCGCCGAAGTACCCCAGCTCCACACCGGCGACATGTTTGACCAGCCCCAACAGGTTCGTGCCCGTGGGGGTCAGCGGGCGGCGGATGTCGTACTCCGAGAGCCCGTCGAGCTTCCACAACAGGGCATCACGCCCCTCTTGCAGGTATCGGAGAAGGTCCGCTTTCGGGTTCGGTTCGATCATGCCGGGCAGTCTTCCACCCGGCACTGACAGCCGACCTCCATCGAAGGCCCGCCGGGTTGCGTCCAGGGAAGTGATGTACGGGCTCCCACCTGAGCCAGGGGGTTGCCCGGGCATCGGGATGAAGGCCGCATAGACGGACGGCCACCGGCTGATCTTCGAAGTGTCGACCGGACGGTCTGCGCCTGCATGACCTCGCCGGCGAGCGCCTCGGGCTTCGACACGCCTGTCCGGTGTCGATCGCCGTCATTTCATCCGGTTTGTCATATTTTCTGACTAGTTGCTTTCTCTCCATCGGAATGCCGAGGCCTGCCCCGCCATGCCCAAAGGACAGAACCGGACGCCGACGCAGCGCGACCTCCGCGCGCACACGCTCAGGGCATGCGCCGCGACCGCAGTCGTGGTGTCGCTCGCCGCCTGTTCCGCCACCGGCACGCCCTATAAGGCGCAGGCGCCCGTATCGCGGGCGGGTGAGCCGGCTCCCGGGCCTGCGGCACCGCCGCGCGAAGACCGCGGCACGACTCTCGCGAAGGCACTCAGGAGAATCCTGCCGGACGGCAACACACGGCTGTCGGTGGCCGTACTCGGCGAGAGCAGCGGCAACCAGGAGATCGCGTCCTACGGGCATGAGGCGACGTTCGACACGGCAAGCATCGTCAAGGTGGGCATCCTGGTGACCCTGCTGCTTCAGGCACAGGACGACCACCGCGAGCTGACAGCCCCGGAACGTCGGAATGCCGAGGCGATGATCCGCACGAGCGACAACGAAGCGGCGCATGTGCTGTGGCGGGCGATCGGCCATGCGGAAGGCCTCGATGCGGCGAACGAACGACTGGGGCTTTCCTCGACACGGGGCGGCCCCGGCACCAGATGGGGGCTCACGCAGACCACGGCAAGGGACCAGGTCAGGTTGCTGCGCGCGATTTTCTCCCGAGGGCCGGTGGCCCCCGCCCGCTCACCCGTAGGACTGACCGAGGCCTCCCGTGCTTACATCCGCGATCTGATGGGCCAGGTGGCGCAGGGCCAGGACTGGGGGGTGTCCGCGGCCGGTCCGCGGGGCTCCCGATGGGCCCTCAAGAACGGCTGGCTGCAGCGGAGCGCCACTGGCCTGTGGGTCATCAACAGCATCGGTCAGGTCACAGTGCACGGGCGCCGGTACCTGATCTCGGTCCTCAGCGGCGGCAACGCGTCGATGGAAAGCGGGGTCTCGCTGGTCGAGCAGGCGGCGAGGGCAGCGATCGGCGCGGCCGGCGCACACGTCCGCCCCTGGCGACGATAAGCGGTCCGGTGTGGGGGGCGCTTCCGCTTGCCTGGTGTGCCCATGCTTTCCCAGACGACTGTCTCCGCTGGTCGGCGATAGTCCGCCGGCACCGAGACAGAACACCAATGACCGTTTCCAGAGCATCTCGGCGAGGGAGACCAGCGTGCCTGGTGCCGCGGCGGTCGGTGGCGCGATGCCGGAGGCGGCGGGTCCGCAGGAGGCGGTAGCGGGCTTCGGCTGTTGGGGGGAGTGTTCGGATCGCCCCCGGGTGCGGGCGGACGACCTACGATCTCCACCTCACCCGAACCCTGCGTCACGCAATGCCTGGACGCGGCACCGCCGCCACCCGACGGCCTGAGACCGTGCAGTTCCGCCGGGGGCTGATCGAGGAACTGAAGGCCAACGGCTTCGTCGCGGCGTCGCTGCGTCTTCGGATGGGCAGCATGGAAGCATGTCCACGAACGCGAGTGCCGCGTCGGCGGTCGAGGTGTGTTCCCTGAAGCGGGACACACCCCAGTCCGTCCCCGCGAACAGTCCGTACCAGGTCATCCGGTTCCCTTTCGGGGCGGCCGAGTCGAGCGACCGGTCCGCCATGCATCAGGTCAGCCAGCCTGACGGATATGTGATCACTGACTGGCACTCAGACGACCGGTCCGGGTTGATCTGGCCCAGCAAGGCCGGCTGGGGCGACCTGTACGCGATGATCCAGTGGGAGGCCGGGGACTACAGCGAACTGCGGGACCAGTTCGTCCGCGACCCGCTCGGTCTCACCCCTCAGCCCAACGACACCACGGCGACGGAGCACCGGCGGCCGAGCCCAGGCATGCAGTGCTGGGTGAAGCACTGGGGCATCTTCGTGGATCCGGGCACCCCGCTGGCTGTCCGGGCAACCCACGACGACGGCGTGTCTCGGAACATCACCCTCGCGGAGTTCAAACTCGTCATCCATCCCGCTGAATGACCCGTCAGGTTTCAGGGCTCGCGGACCAGGCCGGTGATGTGGGCGGTGATGGTGTCGAGGACGGCCGTCCAGGCGTCGTCCTCGCCGAGTACGAGGTAGTTGAGGGTCAGGCCGTCCGTCATGGCGGCCAGGTAGCATGCCAGGACCGGTGTCGGTACGCGCAGGCGCAATCCCATGGTCTGCCGCAGTTGGCCGATGAGCTCGGTGTACGTCTCGGCGTACAACTCGTACTGGCGTCTTGCCAGATGTCGCAAGCCGGGCTGGCGCAGGGCGTACTGGGTGAGCTCGTAGGTGAGCATGTGCTCGTCGGGGTGGGCGCGGACATGGTCCCAATACGCCTGGAAGCCGGCCCGGACGGTCTCCTCGAGGGTGTTCCGGGGCCGTAGGGCCTCCTTGACCACGGTCGCGTAGTGCCCGGTGATGGTGGTGATGACGGACTCGAGCAGTTGCTGCTTGGAGTCGAAGCAGTAGTGGAAGACGCTCAGCGAGACGCCTGCTTCGGCCGCGATGGACCGGGTCGTCGTCCGGGGGACGCCGTCCCGGGCCATCGCCCTGATCGCCGCTTCGGTGAGCTGTCGCCGCCGCTCGGCGGACGGCAACCGTGCCATGGATCCCCTCTCCCGCGCGGGTGTCAGGTGCTGTGGACGCCGACTTCGTGGAGGGAGTAGCCCCATTCGGTGCCGCGTGCCAGGCCCTGGACGCGGACGTATCTGGCCGGGGTGGCGGTGAACCTGGCCGTGTCCAGGCCCCCGTCACCGGCTGTCGTGGACCAGGCGGTACGCCAGTTCACTCCGTCGGTGGAGAGGTCGACGCGGTACGACTTGCCGTACGCGCGGTCCCAGTCGAGGGTGACCCGCTTGACGAGCCGGGTGGACCCGAGGTCGAGCTTGTACCACTGGTCGTCGCTCCAGTCGCTCGCCCAGCGGGTGCCGCCGTCGCCGTCGACGGCCCGGTCCGGTGCGTAGCTCGTGAACAGGTTCCATTCCGAGGAACTGGCCGAAGCGGTGGAGCCGGTCGCGAGATTGGCTCCGGCCTTGTGGTGCTCGGAGGCCTTCCAGGTGTCGAGGTAGGACTCGGCGCCGCGGAAGAGGTCCTGCACCACGTCCTGGCCGCCGACCCGGCGGATGTCCTCGATCCAGTCCGGGACGAGGCCGTAGTGGGCCGCTCCGTCGGTGTTCAGGTCCCAGGTGCGTTCGCCGGTGGTCTGACGGTCGATGACGGAGCCGCCGTCGACGCTCTTGAAGGGGTAGGTGACCTTGTTGGGGGCGTCCGCTCCGCGCGGGGCCGGCCAGCCGCCGACGCCGTTCATGTCGGTGCCGTAGCCGTAGCCCACGCCGTACTTGTCGCGCAGGGCCTTGGTGCGTTTCGCTTCCGAGATGAAGCCCTCGGAGCCATGCATGTACTGCGCGATGAAGCCGCCGAGGCCGTAGACCCGTTCGGTCCAGTCCAGGTCCATCCAGCTGTGCGAGGAGAGGACGCCGGGGTAGGACGCGGCCTCGAAGATGTCGAGCACCCGGCCGGTGGCCTTGACGCTCATGTGGTCGATCTCCAGCATCATCCCGCGTTGCATCATGCCGCGGACGGCGTACTCGCCGAGTTCGGTGAGTCCTCGGACGTTGCACTGGGCGTCGACGCTGTACGAGGGGACCTCCTCGCCTGCCGGGAGCCTCTTCTCGGCTTCGGCCGCCGAGGCGTTGCCGATGGGGTTGTCGTGCTGCGGGCCCGTGCACTTCTCCGTCTTCCAGAAGGTGCCGGTCGACAGGAACTGCCCGACGTTGATGGCCGTTCCGAGCGAGCCCGAGTCGAAGCGGACCCCGCACAGCGCGTTGTCGAACTTGTGGCAGAGGAACATGCTGCGCACGCCCAGCGCGTGCAGCTCGTCCAGGCCCTTGTCGATGTCCGCCTTGCTGCACTGCGCGATGTCGAGGACCTGCTTGCAGCCGAAGGGCTCGGAGGTCTCGACGCCGAGGACGACGGCCAGCTTGCCCTGTTCGATGACCTCACGGGCCTGGCCACTGTCGGTGACGATCCGGAAGAAGCCCTTGCCGGGCCCCCCGTAGATCTTGTCGATGTAGTCCTGCATGTCGTAGGTCAGCTTGGCCTGGAGCCGGATGGACGTCATCTCGTCGCAGCCGCGGTCCTTGAAGAAGTACACGGAGCAGATGACACCGTTGGTGACGAGGTCGTTGACCAGCACGCGTTGGCCGCCGCGCCAGGCCCGCTCCACCCATGCGTAGTAGTTCTGCTGGTGGGTCAGCGAGTCGTGGGCCGGCCAGTCCTTGAAGGTGGGCCAGCCGACGGGGTCGTGTTTGCCGTCGCCGCCTTTGGTGATGAAGTCGAAGACCGCGAGGGAGCCGTCCGGGTAGTGCTCGGGGCAGTCCTTGAGCGCGTCGGTGATGCCCTGCTCGGAGAACGGCTTTCCGCAGATCAGACGGCCGCCGAAAGCCTCGTTGGAGAAGATGTGGTCGTGCGCGTCGACGAATCCGCGCACGTCGCCCTTGGCGTCGGTGCCGGTGAAGGGCTCGCCCGTGATGTTGATCCGGGAGTCCGGCGCGGGCCGTGCGGCCGGTTCCCACCAGTCGGGGCCGGCCGCCGAGCTCGGTGTCGGGCCCAGCACGACGGCGAGCACGAGCAGGAGGAGCGACACGGCGGTGACGTTCCTGTTTCTGCGGTACGGGCGTTCGGCACTGGTCACGGCCCACGTCCTCGGTCGGCGGGATGGCGCGGTCGACGTCTCGGCCGTCTTTGGCCCGGGGGCCGGGGGGGGGACGACCCGATTGTCATGACCCGCTCATGGTGGGACGAGGATGGCTACTTCCGTTGCACGAGTCAAGAGTCCGGGACAGATGACCTGCTGACGGGAGATCGGTTCGCACCCGGAGGTGACCGGACGCCGCATGTGCGTACGGGGGAGGCCGGGCCCGGGCAGCATCGCGGGGACGGTCTCAGCATGGTGATCAGCTCGAACGCCCGCCTCAGGGACGGGGACGGTGCGGGAGTCGGGCGGACGGTGCCCCGACGCCAGTCAGCTCTCCAGCGCCGTGAAGGCCGTACGGTGGCAGGGCGCGAGCGGGCGCAGTCGGTCCTGGAAGGTGTCGACCAAGGCGTCCGTGTGAGCGCATCCGAGCTCGCCGGTGGCCGGACGCTATGACGCGGGCTCGCGGGGACATATAGGTCTGCTGCCCACCATCTGCCGCCTGACGGTGGGTTCGAACGCCATGCGGCTGAACGGCCGGAAGAAGTTCCGCCTCGCCGGTGCGCTCTGCCATACACGACCGATCGCGCACCGGGCCATGTAGCTCCGTCACACAGGCTGTCGCCACACGTGGCCGTTCCGCCCATGCCGACGCCGGCGGGCTCACGCCGATGATGCACGCCACGCCGGTTCACCGGGCCGGTTCCGGTATCGGCACATGAAGCGTTCCCCACATCAGGAGGCAGTCGTCATGGGACAGTCGCACCCTCCGTTCCGCTTCACCAGGAGCAGCCGCCTCGTCCGGGGTGTCCGCCGCTGGATCACAGCGGCCGCGGGGGCCGTGGTCCTGACCGGTGCCCTGATGACCGTGAGTCCCCAGGCAGCCGCCGCGGATCTGACCCAGGTCACCGGCTTCGGCACCAACCCCGGCAACCTGTCGATGTACACCTACGTGCCCGACGCGCTGCCGGACGGCGCCCCGCTCGTGGTCGCCCTGCACGGCTGCACGCAGAGCGCGAGTGACTACTACGCGCACTCCGGCTGGCCGAAGATCGCCGACACCTACGGTTTCGCGCTGGTCTTCCCGCAGACGGGCAGCGCCAACAACGCGAACTCCTGCTTCAACTGGTTCGAGCCGGGCGACACCTCGCGTGGTCAGGGCGAGGCGCTGTCGATCAAGCAGATGGTCGACAGGGCCGTCGCGCTGTACGGCAGCGACACCCGGCGGGTTCACATCACCGGCCTGTCCGCCGGGGGCGCGATGACCGCGAACATGCTCGCCGCCTATCCGGACGTCTTCGCGGGCGGCGCGATCGGCTCCGGACTACCCGCACGCTGCGCGAGCAGTGTGTCCGCGGCGTACACCTGCATGTACAGTCCGCCGGACAAGAGCCCCGCCCAGTGGGGGGACCTGGTGCGCTCCGCCGCCCCGGCCGGCACGACCTCCTGGCCGCGTGTCGCGATCTGGCAGGGCACCGCTGACACCACCGTCAGGCCCACCAACGCGACGGAGTTGCGCGACCAGTGGACGAACGTGTGGGGCATCGGTCAGACGCCCTCCCGCACCGAGGGTCTCAGCGGGGGTGTCACACTGAGCGTGTACGACGACGCCTCCGGCCGGCCCGCCGTCGAGGTCTACTCCGTCTCGGGTATGGGGCACGGGCTCGCGGTCGACCCGGGCAACGGCGGTGAGCAGTGCGGCAGCACGGGCACCTACTACCTCGACACCATCTGTTCCAGCTACCACACCGCCCGCTTCTGGGGGCTCGACGACGACCGGAGCACCGGTGCCCTGCCCGCACCCAGTGGGATGACGGTCACCGGGATCACCGGCACCACGGTTTCGCTGAGCTGGAAGGCGGTCGAGGGCGCTGCCTCGTACGTCGTCCACCGCGACGGCAAGAAGGTGGACACCACGACGTCGGCCTCCTACACCGACACCGGCCTGGCCACGGGCACGGCGTACAGCTACGCCGCGGCGGCCGTGGACTCGGCGGGTGCGGTGGGGGCCGTCTCCCCGGCGGTGAACGCGACCACGACCGGGTTCACACCCACGTGCCACACGTCCAGCAACTTCGACCACACGGCCGCCGGACGCGCCTACCGGAGCGGCGGTCACACCTACGCCAAGGGCTCCGGTCAGGCCATGGGGCTGTGGAACGCGTTCACCACGCACACCCTGGAGCAGACCGCGCCCGGGCACTACGTCGTGGCGGACTCCGGCTGCTCGGCCTGAGGGTCCGCGCGCCCGGGCGGGCGCCGGCCGGGCGTCGCGGCGGGAGGTCAGCCACCGGCCTCCCGCGCCACGCGCTCCAGGCGGTCACGGTGACTCTCCCACAAGGCCTGGTCATTTGGTGGCATGTTGTCCTTGCCTTGCAGGGACCCGGCCGCACCGTCGATGAGCTCACGCACGATGTCGGGCAGGCGGCGTCGGTATCGGAGTCCCGTGCAGGACGGCGCCCGAGTGGGGCGGCTGCCTCGACCGCGACGACGAAGTCGCCCTCGTTGCCGCCTCGTCGGCATCCGGGTGCCACAACTGGAGACCGGTTCCGGGCACATGACATGACTCGGATCCGGAAGCGACCGGCCTCGCCTGTCCGTACCATCTCTACACCCAGGCATGTCGCGGCACGTTCGGTGTCCCTGCCGGACCGCCGAGACATGGCCCAGGACAGCACTGCCCGCAGCACGGCCACAGGCCGAGGAAAGGTCAGCACCATGCCCGAGACAACAACGCCCGCCACTGAACTGGCATCGCAGTACATCGCCCAGGTGACCGGCGACCTCGAAGCGAACGTCAAGGAGCAGGAGCGCGTCAGTGCGGAAATCGCCTCCCTGCAGGAACAGCTCGCCGCACTGCAGCGCGACCACGCCGTGCTGATGAACATGCAGCAGGCACTCGGCATCACGGCGGCTCCGGCCGAAGCCGCGGTCGACTCCCGGAGCGTCACGGTTCCCTCTCCACGGCGCACAAAGACCGACGCGACGCCCCGCGGGAAGAAGAAGGCGCGCAAGTCAACGGCCGCGCCTCGGAAGAACCCTGCCAAGAAGCCCGCAGCCAAAGCGCAGGACGCCACGAAGGGAGCCCAGCCCACCTTGGTCGAGCTGATCCGACGCCACCTCGCCGAGCAGACGGAACCGCGCTCCGCCGCGGAGATCGCAACAGCGCTCAGCGAGGCCCACCCCGGTCGCGACATCACCGCCAAGGTCGTACGGGTCACGCTCGAGGGACTCGTGGCCAAGAGCCAGGCCGAGCGCAGCAAGCAGGGCAGGTCCGTCTTCTACACCGCCCCGGCGTCGGAGCCGACGGCTGCGCCCGAGGCCGGGGCGCAGCATGCAGGCGCCGATCGCTGACGACGGCGGGTGCAGCGCGGCTCCGGGTGGCGGACGGGCATCCGGTGCGGATCGTGCCGAGTACTCGGCTGGTCGCCCACTCCCCTACCGACACCGCTGTCTCCGCCGCGGCGTGAGGAGCGGCTCGCCGCTGTCCGGCCGTACCGGGGCAGTGGTGCACAGTGGAGTCATCGAATCCTGACCAGAGCTCAGTGCGAAGCCAGAGCGTCGGAGGAGTGGAGCGATCTTGAGTCGGATCCTGGTGACCGGTTCCGCGGACGGGCTCGGACGGTATGCGGCGGATGCCCTGCTGTCCTCGGGGCACGAGGTGGTGGTACACGCCCGCAACCGGGAGCGCGCTGCCGGCCTCGACGTGCTGGTCGGCCGCGGGGCACGGCTCGTGGTCGGGGACTTCACCGAGCGGGACGCCGTACGACGCGTGGCCGACGAGCTGAACGGGGCCGAGCCGCTCGACGCCGTCATCCACAACGCCGGCGTGTGGAGCGGCCGGGCGGTCATGCCGGTCAACATCATCGCCCCGTATCTGCTGACCGCCCTGCTCCGCGGGCCGCGCCGGCTGGTGTACCTGAGCAGTGGCTCGCACTTCGGCGGGCGTCCCTCGCTGGAGCGGGTCGACTGGCGGGGCGGGAACGCGGGCTCGTACGCCGACAGCAAGCTCTTCGTCACGACCCTCGCGGCCGCCGTGGCCCGTCTGCGTCCCGGGGTGCTGAGCAATGCGGTGGATCCCGGGTGGGTGCCGACGAAGATGGGCGGGCCGAGCGCACCCGACGACCTCGAGCTGGGCCATCGCACGCAGGAGTGGCTCGCGACGAGCGACGAGCCCGAGGCGCTGACCACTGGCGGGTACTGGTATCACGGCCGGCGGCAGGAGCCGCACCGCGCGGTTCACGACGAGGCGTTCCAGGACCGCCTCGTCGCGACGCTGGCCGAGGAAACGGGCACCGCGCTCTGACGCGTCCGCCGGTCGGCGGACGTCGACAGGCGCGGCTCGGGCCTCCGGCCCGAGCCGCGATCCGTCTCCTCTCCCCTGCCCTCTCCGTCCAGGGTCCGCCGTCGTGCGGCCCGGCACCGGGGCCGCCGGGTCAGTCCTCGTCGCGCAGCCGGGCAGCCAAGGAGATCAGCGGCTCGGTCTCCTCGGTGTGGCCCAGGGCGGTCAGGTGGGAGACCGCCGCGTCGAGGCGGGTGAGGGCGGGGGCGGGGCGTTCCAGGTAGATGCCCTCCACGGCGCCCGCGAGACGGACGCACTCGGCCCACTCGCCGGCACTGTCGTCCTCGGGTCCCGGCTCGCCGAGCAGGGCGAGGGCCTTGTCCAGGGCGGCCAGCGCGTCCTCGTATGCGCCGGCGTAGGCGTTGACCCGCCCGTGTTCGTAGGCCAGGGCGGTGTCCAGGGAGCGGCCCTGGGTCTCGTAGGCGGCGGCGCGGGCCTCGTCGGCGATCCGTCCCGCGTCGGCGAGGAGGGCGAGGGCGCCGGCCAGTCCGTCGGGGCCCTGCTGCTGCGCCTGGAGGCGGGCGAGTTCGCGCAGGCAGTTGCTGAGCTGCTCGTAGCGCGGAGCGTCGGCGTGGGCGGCGAGTGCCTGGTCCGCCGCTTCGCGGGCCCGGCCGAAGTCGCCGGACTCGCCGAGGAGTACGGCCGTCTCCGCGGCGATCATGGCGTGGCTCCCCTGGTCGTCGTCCCAGCCGGCCGACTCGGCCGCGAGGGCGACGAACTCCGCGGTGGCGGCCTTGAGGTCCTCCCCGGCGTGCAGTGCGCGGGCGCGGGTCAGGCGCAGCTGGGCGACGAGCCGGTCGTCGGCTTCTCCGGCGGTGATGTCCGGTTCGGCCAGCAGGGAGTCGAGCAGGGCGATGCAGTCCTCGACCCGGCCCAGGTCGAGGCTGAGCTGGGCGGCGTTGGCGTAGGCGCAGTACGCGTCCGTCCGGTTGCCACGGCGAAGGTCCAGCTCCGCCGAGCGCGTCAGGTGCCGCAGCGCCTCGTCGGGGCGGCCCAGGCGCATGCAGGCCTCGGCCAGATCACCGTGAAGACGGCTGGTGTCGACCGCGTCGGCCGGCCAGTCGGCGGCCCGTCGCAGGCCTTCGGAGAGGTCGGTGTACGCGGCCTGCGCGTCCCGGAGGCCGAGCTGGAGCCGGCCGCGCAGTCCCAGCGCGCGGGGCAGGTGCCAGGCGGGGCCGTGCGCCTTCAGCCGGTCGATGAGGGCGTCGGTCTCGGTGACCGCTGCGGGCAGGTCGCCGGAGATGGCGTAGGTGCTGGCCCGCAGCAGCAGCGCGCCGGAGATCTGCCCGACGACATCGTGCCGGGTGGCGAACGCGTGCAACGCGTCCACCTCGGCGACGACCGGCGCGACGTGGTCCTCGCTGCCCGAGGTCTGCAGGCGCAGTGCGAGCGCGGTCGCCCGCAGCCGCAACAGGCGGGCCTCCTGGTACGGGGCGAGGCCGGGGGTCTCCTCGTGCAGGCGAACCAGGGACGCGTGGGCCGCGGTCAGCGCGGCGGCCTTCGCCTCGGGCCCGTCAGCGCCCTCCCCGGAGTTCTCGGCGGTGGCGAGCAGGGCGCCGGCGCGGGCGAGCGCCGCCTGCCCCGGCTCCCCGGCGTCGTCGTACAGGGCCGCGGCCTCCTCGTGGAGGGCTACGGCGTCGGCGAACTCGTCGTTGTTGCCCGCCCGGCCCGCCTCGTCGTCCAGCAGGTCCGCGCGCAGCCGGACGAGCGGGCCCACGGCCGGATCATCGGGGTGGGTGTAGTCGCGGGCGGCGACGAGCGTGCGCAGCCGCTCCCAACGGGCCCTTGCGTCCGGGTGCCCCTGCTCCTCCAACCCGCGTGCCTGGAGGATGAGTTCGACGAGCGAGTCGGGGGCGGGGTCGGCCGGACGGGCGGGCGGCGCGGCGACCGGGGCGGCGGGCGTCACGTCGTCAAGACTGCGGGTGCGCAGAGTGAGTTCCAGCGCGTCCAGGAGCGGGGCACGGTCGAGGCGGGCCCTGCGACGGTCGCTGTGGGCCGTGGTGCCGTTGCGGGCGTCGAAGCGGGCGGCGTGGTCGTCGGCGCGGCGGCGTACCTCGGCGCGCAGCCCGGCCACCGTCCAGGTGCGGCCCGCGTATCCGGCCGCAGGCAGTGCGCCGTGGCCGAGGAGCTCGACACGCTGGAGGAGGACCTCCACGCCGGTGAGGAAGTCGAGCAGGTCCAGCGGCGAGTCCACCTCGTCGAACAGGCTCCGGTTCTCGGCGAGCAGTTCCAGGCCACGGGCCTCGTTGCCGGTCAGCGCGCAGAACTCCAGGTGCCGCCCGATCTCCCCGGACATGGCGGGGTTGCGGCGGCAGGCGCGGTAGCCGGTGAGGTGCAGTTCGCGCGCACGGTCGGTGCGGCCGGTGCGCAGCAGGGGCAGCAGGGCGTACGAGAGGGAGCGTGCCGGCTCCTCCTGGCAGGACTCCTTCCCGTTCAGGACGGGCTCCCAGGCGCGCAGTGCCCGCTCGTCGTCGCCCGCTGTGAGGTGGTACCGGGCGCGCTCGCAGATCTCGCAGGCCTCGCAGTCGCTGAGGCGGGTGCGGGTGCGGCCCGCCCACAGTTCGTAGGCGGGGGTGGTGTCCTCGCCGACGTGGGCGGCGAGCTGGTATGCCTGCCCGTAGTACGGCTGGAGGCCGAAGCCGGCCTTCTCGTACCGGTCGCGCATCTCCGTCAGCCACTGGCGGAGACTGGTCAGCGGCATCTCCGGCAGCTGGCGCAGGGCGTGGCTCACCCACTTGAACCGCCAGAACAGCGTGTGGCGCAGGCGCTCGTCGAAGACGTCGGGCTGTTCGTCGAACAGGGTGAGCAGACGGGCGAAGACGACGGGCGACTTTCGGGGTTCGGAGCCGTAGGTGTACGCCTCCTGGAGTTCGAGGAGGGCGTGGACGAGCGGGGCGGGCTGGTCGAACTGTTCGGCGGCGTCGACGAGTTCTTCGGCAGTGACGGTACGGGTGCGGCCGTAGGGGCGCCGGTCGTTCTCCTTCAGCGCCTCGTACAGCTCGTCGGTGGTCTGGGGTGCGGTCGGCATCGTCAGCTGTCCTTGCGGAGGGCGTGGGCGAGAAGGTCGAGGAAGGAGCGGTTGATGAGACTCGATTCGGCGGGCCTGAGGGGGCGCCTGGACAGCATCGCGGCCTGCCCGTAGAGGGCTTCGGCGCTGGTACGGGCAAGCTCGGGCTCGTCGATGGTGACGGCGGTGCGGACCAGCGGGTTGAGCTGGTTGAGGATCAGCTGGGCACGCGGGGCCTCCTGGCGCAGGGCGCCGAGGATGTCGCCCCACAGGCCGCCTTCCTGCTCGCGTGCGAGCTGGGAGCGGGTGCGCTCGTGCCGGGCCTCCCGGCTGTCGACGAGGAGGGCGGGGGCGGAGGCGGGCTGGAAGGTGCGCAGTGCGACGTCGCAGTCGAAGACGGCGAGGGCGTCGCGGGCCTGGGCGAGGTAGGCCGCGGCGGCGAGTTCCGTCTCCCGGTCGACGGGGTCGAGGTGAGCGGTGAGGGTCTCCGGGTCGAGGTCGGCGACGGTGGCGCCGGGCCTGATCTCGGGGAGCCGGTGGACCAGTTCACGGTCGTAGGTGTAGCCGCCGTTGACGACGCCGAGACCGGCGGCGGAGGCGATCGCCGCGACCTGCCGGAACTCCTCCACGCTCGAGGTGACGAGCACGGTGCGGTGGGTGCGCGCGAACTCGTCGAGGGTGGTGTGCCCGTCGGTGGTCTCGAACGGCAGCCAGGGCAGCAGCATCCGCAGGATCTCGTCGTCGTGCACCGCGAGGGACTTCACGGCCAGGTGGTGGGCCTGGAGGAAGCGGGCGAGCAGGTCCGGGTCGCTGGCTGCGGCCCGGGCGATCCAGGCGCGCAGCCGCTCGGCGAGGGCGTCTCGGACGGCGGCGAGGGTGTCGTCCTCGTACAGGGACTCGCGGGACGCCGTCGGGCGCAGGCTTTCGGCGTCGACGACGCAGCGGACGAAGAACGCCCAGTCGGGCAGGATCTCCTCGGCCTGCTCGGACAGCAGCATGCCCTTGACGTGCACGCGGTGCCCGTGGCGGCGCCCGGCCGGCACCGCCTCGGGAAGCACGCAGGCGATGCCCTTCAGGCCCACGGCGGGCAGGTCCAGTTCGATGGTGTCCAGCGGTGTGAAGCCGAAGACGTTCTCGCCGTACGCGGCGAGCGCCCTGGAGCGGGCTCCCGGGGTGGGGTACGTGCGTGTCCAGGGCGCGGGATCGGGGTTGACGGACGCGGCCGGGTCGCCCGGCCTGCCTGTGCCGTCGTCGAAGGTCACCGGGTGGCGCAGCAGGGAGCCGAAATGGCGGGCCAGCGCGTGGACCTGTGCCGGGCGGGTCCACTCGCCCGCGTCGGCGCGCGGCGTCAGCGTGACGGTGGTGCCGGGCCGGGGGACGGCGGAGGCGGGCAGGGTGCGGACGGTGTAGCTGCCGTCGCCGCGTCCCCGCCATTCCACGGCGGGTGCGTCAGGGGTACGGGCGGAGCGGCTGAGGACGTGGATCTCGTCCGCGACCAGGAAGCAGGAGAGCAGGCCGATGCCGAACTGGCCGATGAAGTCGCCGCGTTGCTCGGCGATCTGTTCTGTGCGTTTGCTGCTGCGGCCGATGGTGGCGAGGAAGGTGTGCACGTCGGTCTCGGAGAGACCGACGCCGTCGTCCTCGACGCGTACGACCGAACCGTCGGCGTACAGGCGGACGCCGAAGGCGTCGGCGGGAGCGGCCGGTTCGAGGGCCCGCCGGGCGGTCAGCGCGTCCACCGAGTTCTGCATCAGTTCGCGCAGGTAGACGCGGGGGCTGGAGTAGAGGTGGTGGGAGAGGAGGTCGACGAGGCCGCGCAGGTCCACCTGGAAGGTGCGGTCGGCGCCGGCCGGGTTCGTGGCGGTGTCGGGCAGAGTCATCGGGCAGTCCGTTGGTGGGAAGGGCGACGGGTACGGTCGGGCGGCGGGCCCGCGGGGTGCTTCGGGGGGGGCGGCGGGGCCGGTCTCCTGGGCGGCAGGGCGGCAGGGTTGGCGCCGCGACTGCGGGGCCGCCTGCGCGTACCGGGGGGCGTCGGAGCGGGAGGGGCGGAGAGTCGGCGGAGACGGAAGGCTCTGAGTCTCGACCGGGACCGGCGGGTCCTGAGGATGGGGCCGGCCGTGGGGTGCCGAGGACCGGCCGGGCCGGTGGCTGCTCAGGCGCGGCGGTGACGGCGGGCGAACTGCTTCTCCGGTTCCGCGAAGTACGTCCAGGGCCACTCGGTGTAGGCGCCGTCCAGCGTCCGGAACACGCGCTTGACCGTGTGCCGTTCGTCGGCCAGCGACAGTGCCATGGCGAACATGTTGAAGTCGTGCTGCCAGCCCGGGCGCCACACGTAGGCGGGGTGGAGGATGCTGTGGTCCGCCGCCTCCCGCAACTGCGCCTGGATCTCCGGGGTTTGCAGGTAGTCCCCGCGCTCCGACTCGACCCACTCCTCGATGTACGCCATGGCGATCACGCAGCCGAGGCGGTGCCCCTGCGGGGCGCGGGCGCCCGCGTCCTGGGCGAATGCCAGGGCCTGCCCCGGTTCACCACCCCAACGGGGCTGCAACTGCGACACCCAGGCGAGGTGGGTCTCCAGGTCCAGCGGGTCGCGGCGCAGGGCGGCGTCACGCCGGGTCTCGTTCACGGCGGGGCCCAGCGACATGCCGCGACCGGAGGTGAGCAGGCAGCGCCACGGCGTGATCCATTCCGGCCGCAGCTCGGCGGCCTCGAGCAGCTGCTCCTCGGCGGTCCGCAGCCGCTCGTGGAAGACCCGCCACTGCTCCTGCGTGACGTTCACGGCGCGTTCGGCGGTGCGCGCCTCCCAGCCCCAGGTGATGTGGCGCGCCCCGGATATCAGCAGCGCCGTGGCCCGGTGCTCCTTGTCCTCCTCGACGGCCCGGCCGATCCAGTCCTGCACACCGTCCAGATCGGCCAGCTCACCCAGGACTTGGTGGTCTCGGCCCAGATCGAAGGGGGCCAGCGTCTCCTTGACCGCCTCCCAGTCACCCGCTTCGGCCGCCTCCACCAGTGCGAGCACCCGCGCGTCCCCGAGCGCGCGCAGCGTGTACATCCCGTTCTTCTGCCTGCGCGGGGCGGGAAGGACGTGCGAATCCGCCACCGGTCTCTCCCCGCCCCTGCCGAACAGCTTGCCGAACATGCCGCGCCCTCCCCTGGTACCGCGTGATCTTCCGGTGCAGCATAAACGGCCCCACCGACACCGCTTCCACAGGGTTTTCACCGACGCTTCACGAGGGCTTGGCTCCCAACACCCGCAGGGTGCCGGAGCGATGGGCTCCTGGGAGTCAGCTGTTGCGGGTGAAGAGCCTGTCCCGAGTGGAGCCGGTGGAGCACAGCTTCTTCTCGGCTGCCGTCATCTTGCGGGACTTGACCACGACCGCGTTGTGCTTGCCGTCCGTGCCGTTCGGAGCGGGGCCGGTGACCACGTCGGGGACGAACCAGTAGTAGTGGCCCCACTTGGGGTCGTCGTAATGGGTCTGCCACGTGCCGGAGATCCGCTGCATCACCTGGGCCCGGGAGATCCAGCCGACTTCCCCCGGCTGCACGTTCACAGTGAAGGAACTCGTCTCCGTGCGGGAGCTCTGCCACGTGTAGTTGTACGTCGCGGTGACACTGGCCGTGATGATGCCTTCGATGCCTCCGCCCACGGTGACGGAGCCTCCCACCGAGTGGGAGGAGCCCACGGTGTCGGCCCATGACATCGACTGGGCGGCGGGCGAGTCGGTGCAGTTGAAGAGCAGTTCTGAGACCTGACGGGGCTCACCGAGGTAAGCCTGTCCGATGGTCGGGGAGTTGAAGGTGCACTTGCCTTCCCCGGAAGCGCAGTCGGCCATGATCTGCTCCGCGGTGGGCTGTTCCTCGGCCGCAGCGGGTACGGCCGCCGCGATCATCCCGAGCGCCGTCGCCGTCAAGGCCAGCGTGCGGCCGCCGTACCGCAGCGTGCGGTTCATCGTCATCGTTGGTGCCTCTCACCATGCATGGGGGGTCGGCGACCAAGCCCCCTGTCACGGGAGGGCGTGCGGTCACCGCGTGGTGCCAACGAGGCTCACGTAAACCACAGCCCACCTACACCAAGGACGGGTAAAGTTGTAATTGATATTCAGAAATGATGAACCGTCAACATGACGCACAGGGCGGTCTCTTGGCGGCCCGGCACCGCCGGTCCGCATCCGGCGGTTTCGAAGCGCCCGCGGTCGTCAGTCTGAGGACAGGGCCTGTTCGGCCCAGATCGTCTTGCCGTGGTAGGTGTGACGGGTGCCCCATCGCTCGCACAGCTGGGCGACCAGCATGAGGCCGCGCCCGCCCTCGTCGTAGACGCGAGCCCGGCGCAGGTGCGGTGCCGTGCTGCTGGCGTCGGAGACTTCGCAGATGAGGTTGCGGTCGAGGATCAGGCGCAGTTGGAGGGGAGGCTCGCCGTACCGGATGGCGTTGGTGACCAGTTCGCTGACGACCAGCTCGGTGACGTACGCCGTCTCGCCCAGGCCCCACTCCTGGAGCTGCCGGCTCACCTTGTCGCGTGTCTCGGCCACCGCGGACGGTTCCGGTCGTACGTCCCAGGTGGCCACGTGGGCCTCGTCCAGGACGTGCGTACGGGCCAGCAGCAGCGCCACGTCGTCCGCCGGCCGGGCCGGGAGGACGTCCCGCAGGACGGTGTCGCAGATGCCTTCCAGGGATGCGCTCGGCCTGGCCAGCGCCTGCAGCAGGAGGTTCACGCCGTCGTCGATGTCACGGCCCCGGGCCTCGATCAGGCCGTCGGTGTACAGCGCGAGCAGGCTGCCCTCGGGCAACTCGACCTCGGCCGCCTCGAACGGCAGGCCACCCAGTCCCAGCGGCGGACCGGCCGGCAGTTCGAGGACGCGCGCGGCGCCGTCAGGGGTGAGCAGCACCGGCTCCGGGTGGCCGGCGCGGGCCAGGGTGCAGCGCCGGTGGACCGGGTCGTACACGGCGTACAGGCAGGTGGTGCCGACGTCGGCGGCGGCGCCGGGCGTGCCGTCGGTCTCGGCCGACAGCCGGTTGACCAGGTCGTCCAGATGCGTCAGCAGCTCGTCGGGAGGCAGGTCGACGTCGGCCAGGGTGCGTACGGCGGTCCGCAGCCGTCCCATGGCGGCGGAGGCCTGGATGCCGTGGCCGACGACATCGCCGACGACCAGGGCCACGCGGGCGCCGGAGAGCGGGATGACGTCGAACCAGTCGCCGCCCACACCGACCTGCGCGCTGGCCGGCAGATAGCGGGAGGCGACCTCCACGGCGGGCTGCCGGGGCAGTCGCTGCGGCAGCAGGCTGCTCTGCAGGGTCAGCGCGGTGTCACGCTCGCGGGTGTAGCGGCGGGCGTTGTCGATGCTCAGGGCGGCCCGAGCCGTGATCTCCTGGGCCAGCAGCAGATCGTCCTGCTCGAAGGGCTCGGGATGGCGGTGGCGGGAGAAGGTGGCCACGCCGAGGGTGATGCCACGCGCGCTCATCGGCACCGCCAGCACGGAGTGGAAGCCGAACCGTCGCACGCGTTCCGCCCGGTCAGGCGCCAGGGATGCCCATCGGTCGACACCGTCCGCGGTCACCTGCTGGATCAGTGGCTGTCCCGTGACCAGGCATTCGGCCGCGGGCGAGGTGCTCGGGTAGGTGGCGACCGAGCCCAGCGGGATCACGGCCTCGGGGCAGCCGGGCAGCACCGACTGGTTGGCCACGCGGCGCAGCAGGACCGGGCTGGGGAGCGTCACGGCCCGCAGTTCCCGGTCGTCCTCGATGTCGGGAAGCAGATCCACCGTGACGAAGTCGGCCAGGTGCCCGACGGCGACGTCGGCCATTTCCTGGGCGGTGCGGGCCAGGTCGAGGGTGGTACCGATGCGGACACCGGCCTCGGCGACCAGGGCGAGCCGCTGCCGTGCCTGGTGCTGCTCGGTCATGTCGTGCGCGGACAGCAGCACCCCACGCACCACTCCGTATTCGTCGTTCACCGGAGCCAAAGACACCGACCACACGCTCGCGTGCTCATGGCCGGCCAACTGCAGGGTGGCCCTCAGGTGCTGCTGTTCGCCGCTGCTGAGGACCTTCAGCATCAGCTCTTCGGCGCGTTCGCCCTGCGGGTCGAGAACGATCTCCGACACCCGCAGCCCCCGCATCTCCGCCTCGGAGAGTCCCATCACGCGTTCCATGTCCGCGTTGGCCTTGAGCAGCCGCAGCCGGGAGTCGTACAGGGCGGTGGTGCACGGCGACTGGGTGAGCGACCAGCCGACCAGGACGTCCTCGTCGGGCTCGGCCCGGGTGCGCGCCACCGGTGAGACCAGAAACCACTCGTGGGCGTCGCCGTCACTTTCCGGGTTCGGCTCGCGACGGTGCGCCAGCAGGGTCACCGGGAGGACGTGTCCGTCGCGGTGCCTCAGGGTCGCCGTACCGTTCCACCGCCGCACGCCGACGAGGGAACGCAACTCGTGCGCCGGAGGCTCCCCGGCGAGCAGCAGGGCCGCGGGGCGGCCGACGATCTCCGATGCCGGGTATCCGACCAGGCGGCGTGCGCCTTCGCTCCACCCGGTCACCGTGCCGCGCGCGTCCACGACGGCCCGTGCCGTGGCCGTGTCGTCAACGACCGCTACCGGCTGCGGGCCCACCCCTTCGTTCCCGGTCGTCCCTCGTGGCGGCATCACGCTCGTCCTGCCTGTAGCAAGCACCGGGCCGACGTGGCGCACCGTCGGCCCTATATAGCATGGACTTTAGTATAATCCTGAAAATTAGGACAAATATTGTGACGGGCTTTCCCCGCTCCGGGCTGTTCACTCCTCTGCCGCCGCGGACATCTCGTCACTTCTCCTGGGAGGCGGCGAGCAGCCTCAGTGCGTGTGCCTTGAGTTGAGGGTCGGCGTCCGCCGCGTTCCCGGAGTCGTACGGGGGCCGGGGGTCGTACTCGACGGCGAGTTGGACGGCTCTGGCCGTGTCGTCGTCCGTGAGCAGGGCCGCGAGGTACAGGGCCATGTCCAGCCCCGCCGACACACCAGCGGCAGTGATGATCTTCCCGGAGCGCACGTAACGCCGCGGCAGGTAGGTGACGTCGAAGGTGGACCGAAAGTAGTCGGCGGAGGCCCAGTAGGTCGTCGCCTCCCGGCCGTCCAGCAGCCCTGCCGCCGCGAGGACGATGCTGCCGGTGCACACGGAGGTCGTCCATCGGGTGTGGCGGTGCATGGCACGGATCCAGCGCAGCAGTGTCTGGTTGTTCATCGCAGCGATCGTGCCGCGGTTGCCCGCGCCGGGCACGAGCAGGACGTCGAGGCGGTCGACCTCGGCGAGGGAGCGGTCGGCGATCACCGCCACGTCTCCCGTGTCCGTGCGGACGGCCCCGCGCTTCTCCGCGATCATGGTCACGGTGGCGTCCGGCAGCCGGGAGAGGATCTCCGCCGGGCCGGTGGGATCCAGCAAGCTGTAGCCGTCGTACAGCAGGATGCCGATGTTCGGTCCGGTTCGGCCACGGCGCGGGGCCGCATACGCCTCGGAAGGTGCCGTGGTCGTGGCGGCGAGGGTGGCGGTGGCCACCGTCCGCCGCAGCACGTTTCTGCGTGTCGTGAATCGGCTCATGGACCGGAAGTCTTCTGCTCCCGCGTGGCGCGTGCGGCCGGCATGTCCGGCATCCTGCGAATGCTGTCGCCGGTGACCCCGTAGTGGTCCAGGAACGCCTGCCGCAGCGTCTCCGGCGATCCGAACCCGCAGCGGCGGGCGATCGCCGCCAGGGACAGGGCGCTGGATCGCACCAGATGCGCCGCCGCCTCGGTGCGCGCCACGCGCACGGCCCGCGCGGGGGTGGTGCCCAGGTGTGCGTTGAACAGCCGGGTCAGGTGCCGGCTGCTGACTCCCGCACGGGCCGCCAGGGCCGCGGGACTGAGGTCCTCGCCCAGATGGCCGGCGATATGACCGGTCAGGTCCCGCACCAGCCGGTCCTCCGGAGGCGGCGCGGCCAGGAACACGGAGATCTGCGCCTGGTCGGCGGGCCGGTGCAGATGGGTGACGAGTTCCCGGGCGACGGCGCGGGCCAGCGTCGGTCCGTGGTCGTCCTCGATCAGTGCCAGCGTCAGATCGAGAGCGCTGGTGACACCGGCCGAGGTGTAGACGTCGCCGTCCCGGATGTAGAGGGGACCGGCGTCCACGGCCACGGCGGGGTGGCGCTCGGCGAGCCGGTCCCCCCATCCCCAGTGGGTGGTCACCCGTCGGTGGTCCAGCAGACCTGCAGCGGCCAGTACGTAGGCACCCGTGCAGACGGAGGCCACACGCCGGCTGTGCGTGGCCAGTCGGCGCACCTGACCCAGTAGCCGCTCGTCCGCCGCCGCGTCCTCGCAGCCGATGCCGCCAACGACGAGCAGGGTGTCCAGCCGTCCGGTGACCGCCTCCAGGCTCTGCCCGGCTCCCACCAGGATGCCCGCCGAGCTCCGGGCGGCCCGGCGGCCCAGGGTGCCCAGTTCGACGGAGTAGGGCGGCTCGGCCCCGTATCGGTTGGCGATGTCCAGGGCGCCGCTGGGGCAGGCGATGTCGAGGATCTGTGCGTCCTCGTAAGCGACGATGAGTACGCGCCGCAGGCCGTCGTCTCCTCGGTGTGCGCTCACGCCCCAGCTCCATCTCCCTCCGGACTGCCGGCGCCTCAGACGGACCGGCTCCGGCGGTTCTTCAACCACCAGGCACCGGCGCCGCCGAGGACGAGGAGAACGACCGCACCGATGCCCAGGGGCACTGCCGCGGGCATGCCGTCATCGGTGGTGCCCTTCGCCACCGGCTCGGCTGACGACTCGTCGGCGCGCTTGTCCGGGGCGGTGCCCGTCGACGGGGCTGGAGTCGTCGGTTCCTCCGTGGGGCCGGGGCTCACGAGCTCGGCGCCCGGTGCGGCGGCCTTCAGCTTCAGGCGGGGTGCGGGATGACCGTGCCCGTGCCCGTCGTCCTCGGCTTCCTCCTCCAGCTGGATCCAGCGGTCGATGGTGCCGTCGCTGTAACTCTGAAGGGTCTTGAAGACCAGTTCTTTCGCGTCGGGCAACTGCCGTACGGTCACGACGTATTCGGCGTCCTCGCCCATGGCGAGCTTGGGCCCGGACACCGTGTAGCCCCGGCTGGTCGGGGCGAACTTCCAGCCCTCGGGGCCTTTTTTGTAGGTGACGTCCTGCGGGGTGATGCCCTCAGGCAGGACCACCTCCAGCTTGCTGATCCCGGCCGAGGCGGACTCCGACTCCGCGGAGAAGGTCAGCGCGACGTTCTGGTCGAGCGCCCGGGCGCCCTCCGCCTCCACCTCCGCGTGGGCCGCGGCCGGTCCCGCGGTGGCGACGGCGACGGCGAACGCGGCTGCGGAGAGGGTGACAGCCGTGGTGCGGGTCTTCCCAGTCATGGGGTGTGCTCCTGTTTTTCTCTGTTGTGCACTGGCCTGTGGGAACGATCAGGCAGCGGCGAGCGCCGGCGTGGCGGACCGGCGTGCGGCGCGGCGGGACCGGTGAAGGAGTGAAGGGGTCACGACCGTGCGTACGGCGCGGCCGATGCCCGAGGCGGGGAGACGACGGCTCGTCGTCTCCGTGCAGGGCGTCTTCGTGCACGTGCGTGCGGACGTCTGCGTGGGCGGCCTCGTGAACCTGCTGTCGTCAGGCGACAGTTGTCCCCGTGGGCGGTCCGCGGGAGATGACCGCGTGCCTCGGAAGAAGCCGCCGCGGTGTGCGATCGGAGCGGCTCCGGGCGCGGACGCGCGGGCGGTGCGGCGGCGTGGGCGGTCGAAGGAGCGGACGCAGCGGTGCCATGAGCCATCCGGCGAGCGCCCGCAGGATGCGGAACGCGGCCCGCTCGCCGTGGGCGAGCCACAGGCCGCACAACAGCGCCGCCAGCAGGTGGGCGGCGAGCATGCCGGTCGATGACATACCGCCGATGTCGTGGCCCAGCGCGTGCGCGGCCACCGCGTGGTCCATCGGCCGGACGGGGAGAACGGCACCCGTACCGTGACGCATCGCGTGGTCCATGACGAGTGAGCTGCTGCCGCCGGAGCGATCAGGGTGCACGACTGCCTGCGCCAGCGAGAACGAGGTGTGCAGCAGGGCCTGGGCGGCGACCGCGACGGAGCCGACGAGGACCGGCCCGCGCTCCCGGACGGCCAGCCGCCAGGCGGCGCCGCCGGTCACCACCGCCCCTGCGGCCATGGCCCACCAGGGCACGGCGGTCCCCGACGTCATGACGTGGCCCAGGGAGGCGAGCAGCACGCAGACGGCCGCGAAGACGGCGGCTCTGAGCGCGCGAGAACACCACCCAGCGGTCATGGCGCCTCATCCTCGCAGTCGGGGTCCCACACGTCACGGGAAGGTACGGAACACTGCCAGGCCTCTGACTCAATCCAGTCATCGTGATCCACGCCACAACGAGGGCCGCAGGCCGTTGCCCTGTGCCCCTTTCGTCCGCGGAACCAGCCGGGAAACGCCGGCTGCGTGGTGACCGCGCGAAACGAGCACGGAAGGGTGCGCTCGGGGTACTCGACGTGACCGTCGCCTCCGTGGCCGGCGGACGGACCCTGGCGAGCGGTCCCCCTGCGACGGACGAGCGGAGCGCGGATGACAGTCGACCTGGCCGGATTTCTTGGTGTGGTGCTGGTGGCGTACCTGGTGCCCGGCCCGGATTTCCTCGTGGTGGTCAGATCGGCGGCCGAGCACCCGGCGACGGGGAGGGCCGCGGCGCTGGGCGCGCAGACCGGGCTGTGCGTGCACATGCTGGCCGCGGCCGCCGGCCTGTCGGTCGTCGCCACCCGCTCCCCCATGGTGTACGACGCGATCAAGCTGCTGGGAGCGGCCTACCTCGTCCATCTCGGGGTGCGGGCCGTCCTCGCCGCCCGCCGGGCCGCCGCGGAGCAACCGCCGCCCTGGTCGCCGGCGCCGGAGGGCGAGCCCACCCGGGGGAGCTGGAGGTCCGGCTTCACTCAGGGCTTCCTCACCAACGTACTCAACCCCAAGGCGGCGCTGTTCTTCTTCAGTGTCCTTCCGCAGTTCGTCGAGGGCGACGGTTCCGTAGCCCGGCAGATCTTCCTGCTGGGCGTCCTGGACGTGCTCATCGGAATCGCCTACTGGTTCGCCCTCGTCGTCGTCGCCGCGCGACTGCGCGCCCTGCTCGCCCGGCCGCGGATCCGCCACCGCTGGGAGCTGACGACCGGCTGGCTGTTCATCGCCATCGGCATCTCGATCGCCGCCGTCGCCTGACACCGCTGACACCCGACGGGTGCTGTCACGAGCTGGGCCTCGTCCCGATCTGCATGCCCGGGCGGCGGCGGTGGACGGTGACGTAGCACAGGCCGCTGCTGCCGGCGACCAGGCCGCGAGAGCTGCCGTGGGGCAGCCAGACCAGGTTGCCGGGAGCCAGCGGCTGCGGGTCCGCCGCCGGGCCGAGGGTGCCGTCGCCGGCCACGACGAGCAGGAGGACATCGAGGTCGGGCTCGGTATGCGTGCCGACGTGCCCTCCGGGCGGGATGCGGATGAGGTTGGCATCGAGTTGCCGTCCTGGCTCGGCCAGCCGCCACAGCGCGCCGGCCGGTGTCGAGTCGGCCGCGATCAGCGACTCGGTGTCGCACAGAACACGCGGTACGGGGGCGCCGTCCGCGCCTGGGTGTGTCTCTGCCTCAGTCATCGCTTTGCCACCTTGCCACACATGCCTTTGGGTGAGGGCGGATCCGTGCCGGCCATCTCCTTGCGAGCGCCGTGTCGGCGGTCGTGGCTGCTGCTGATCCGGCCGGGCCTCAACCGTCGTTCCGGCCGGGTCCTCGCCGGCGAGGACCTGCCGCGCTCGCGTGCCCACCTGTGAAGGTGGCCACCGAGGCGGTCGAGATCCTCGCTCTCCGCGCTCCGGGCATCGACATCCTGATGACGTGACCGGCTCTCAGCCCGATTGCCGCGTGCCGTGGTAGCGCTGGGCGAGCCGGGCGAGGGCGACCGCGCCGAGCAGGAGGCCGAAGTCGCGCAGCGCGATGTCGTAGTAGCCGGGGATGGTCAGCAGGTTGACGATGATGCCGGCCAGCCATCCGGCCACCAGCCAGCCCCCGAAGCGCGGGGCGAAGGCCACGACGAGGCCCGCGACGATCTCGACGGCACCGACGGCGTACATCGCCGCCTGGGCACTGCCGGGCACGACGTCGTCGATCCACGGCGCGAGGTAGCCGGGCCAGTCCACGAGCAGGTTGGCGAACTTGTCCAGCCCGAACAGGATCGGCGCCACCGCGAACCCGACGCGCAGGAGGACGAACGCCTGGTAGCCGGGGTCGGTGAACACAGCCCGCCGGGAGGCGGCGGGGGGCGTGGTTGTGGGTGCGGACGACATGACGCCCACCTTTCTATAGACAACTCTCACTGTCGATAGAAGCGCGCACCCGCTCTTAAGTCAATGGCCGTGGGTTTTACACTGGTGTTCGTGGACCACCCGGAAGAAGGACCCGGCCGCGACGTCTCCGCGGTCGCCGCTCTGGACGAGCCGACCCGCAGGCGGCTGTACGACCATGTCGTGCGCCAGCGGGAGCCCGTCAGTCGTGACGAAGCCGCCGCCGCCCTCGGGCTGGCCCGTCAGACCGCTGCGTTCCATCTGGACCGCCTGGCGGACGAGTCGCTCCTCGATGTCGTCTACGAGCGGCGCAGCGGCCGCACCGGTCCGGGAGCCGGCAGGCCGGCCAAGCTCTACAAGCGCTCCGCCAAGCAGATCGCCGTCAGCCTGCCCGAGCGGCACTACGAGCTGGCCGGGCGGCTCCTCGCCCAGGCCGTGGAGGAATCCGAAGCCACCGGGGAACCGGTCCGTGCCGTGTTGCACCGAAAGGCCCACGACCTCGGTGCCCAGCTCGCCGGTCCGCGCGACACGGACGTGTTCGGCCTGCTGGAGCGGTACGGGTTCGAGCCCCGCCCCAAGGGTGACGCCATTGTGCTGGGCAACTGCCCGTTCCACGCGCTCGCCCGCGCACACACCGAGACCGTCTGCGGCATGAACCTCCATCTGCTCCGCGGCGCCCTGGAAGGCCTCGGCCGGAGCGGTCTCCGGGCGTGCCTGGTCCCGAGTCCCGGCCACTGCTGCGTCCGCCTGGAGCCTTCTTCCGATCCGCCTGCGGCGGCGAGGTCGTGAGCACCGCCCGCCGCCCGGACCACCTGCGGCGCGCGCCGGGCAACCCGGACGGCGTGCGCGGCGTCTCTCCTGGTGAGCGGGACGGGTATGTCCGCCTACCGACCATGCGACGGGGACGACGATGAGTGACAAGGCTCGCAGACTGTTCGAGGCGCTCGACCTCGACCATGACGGGGTACTCACCCGGGAAGAGGTGATCGTCGCCCTGCGGACGAAGGGACCGTCCCTGGCCGCCTCGGGCGTCGTGCCGTTCTGGGGAGTGCAGGACGTCGAAGCGTCCTCCGCGTTCTTCGACACCGCCGACCAGAACGGGGACGCGGTACTGACCCTCGAGGAGTTCACCGCGGTGGTCGACCGCCGGTTCGGCTGGAGCTGACCCGGGGGAGGCTCGCGCCGAGAGCCTCCCGGGCGCGTCAGCCGGCGGACGCTGTGGGTGGCCTGGTGTCCTTGCCCGGTTCCGGCGCGGTCGCCGGGGCCGGGGTGTCGCTGGTCTGCCGCGTCGCACTCGGCTGACCGCGGAACTCCATGGTCAGGCGGTCCGGCTTGACCGTGACCACGGCCTGGGGCCGCGGCGGCCGGGAGGTCAGCGCGAAGGACGGCCATGTCCGCAGGACCGTGGCCAGGATGATCTGGAGTTCGGCCCACGCGAAGTTCTCGCCGATGCACTTGCGGCGGCCGTCACCGAAAGCGAGGAACGAGCCGCGGGTGGCCGACACGTTTGCGGCCGTCCAGCGGTCCGGGTCGAAACTGGCGGGCCGGGCGAACACGGCGGGATCGTGCTGGTGGAGGTAGGGGCTCCAGACGACGTCGGCGCCCTGGGGAACCAGGTGTCCTCCGAGGTCGATGTCACGGGTGGCCGTCCGGGTCACCAGCCAGGCCGGACCGTACTTGCGGATGGCCTCCTGCAACACCTGGCGGGCGTACGGGAGGTGCTCCAGGTCGTCGTGGCGCAGCGGGCGGTCCGCGCACACCGTGGTCAGCTCCTCGCGCAGCCGCCGTTCGACCTGCGGATGACGGCTGATCTCGTACAGCGTCCAGGCGAGCGTGGTACCGGTGGTCTCGATCGCCCCGGTCAGCAGGGTGATGGCCTCGTCCTGGAGCTGCTGACGGGTCAGCGGATCGTCGGCGGTCAGCAGGGTGTCGAAGAGGCCGGTCTGCTGCTCGCGGCCCACCGCCGCGTGCGGGCATCCGGCCGCGGACGCGGCCGTCGCGGCGTCGGGGGACGCACCCGTGACGCGGCTCGCACGATGGTCGATGGCCTGGTCGATGAGGGCTCGCAGGCGGGCGACGCGCTGCGCGTGCGCCCGGTTGGCGGGCAGCGGCAGCCGGGTCACCCATGGCGGGAGAATCGTCTGCCGGATGGTTCCCTTCATGATCTGGGGCATGAGCGAGGTGAACTCGCCCTCCAGATGCTCGGGCAGGTCCGCGCCGAACAGGGCGACGAGGAAGGCCGCGAGGGTGACTTCGTTCATGTCCTCGTACACGTCGCGCGGCCGCCCTTCGGGCCAAGCGCCGACCATCGCCGAGACCTGCTCGATCATGGCGTCGCCGCGGTCGGCGATGTGGGCCTTGTTGAACATCGGCTGCATCAGCCGCCGGTTGCGCAGGTGGGCGTCGCCGTCCGCGATCGTGGCGAGTCCGTCTCCGAAGAACACGCGCAGGGCGTCGATGATCTTGCCGCCCTTGGCGTAGTGCCCGGCATCGGTCACCAGGACCTTTCGGGTCAGCGCTGGATCCGTGACGACGTAGGCCGGGGCCGGGCCTATGCGTATCCGTACGACGGGGCCGTGTTCGCGCAGGGAGCTGATGAAGGGCAGGGGGTTGCGGGCGAGTTGGAGGCCGTGGCCGATCAGGGGGAGTCCGCCGGGGGCGGTGCGGGTGGGGGACGTCGCGGGAGCGCTCATGGCCGGTTTCACTCCTTGTGGGGGCGACAAACGATCGATGCATGCCCACGGCGCGGTCGCGGAACTCCACCCCTCGATGATCACTACGTCACACCCGGTTGACAACGGGTGGGGCCGGAGTTCAGCACGCTCGGGACGATCGGGCGACTGGTGTACCCGGGGAATGAGGAGCTGGTCGCACTGAGTGCGGCGGCGGCGGTCATCAGCCGGATCCGGCTGACGACGAGTGTGCTGCTGGGGCCGCTGTACACGAACGCCGCGCTGCTGGCGAAGCAGGCGGCCTCCCTCGACCGGCTCTCCGGAGGGCGATTCGTGCTCGGTGTCGGGCTGGGCTGGCGCGACGACGACTACGCCGCGAGCGGACTGCCCACGGCAGGCCGGGGGCGTCGGCTGGAGGAACAGCTGGCGGAGATGAAACGCGTCTGGTCGGGCGAGGAACGCGGGTTCGCCGGGGCGATCGGGCCGGAACCCGGGCGTGAGGGTGGTCCCGAGCTCGTCCTGGGCGGTGGGACCCCGGCCGGTTTCCGGCGGGTGGCCCGGCTGGCCGACGGCTGGATGGGCGGTGGCACGCCGGAGATGTTCGCTGAGGCCTCGGTCGGCGTCGCTGCCGCGTGGAAGGAAGCGGGGCGGGCCGGCGCGCCGGGCAAGCTGGCGCTGGCCTATTTCGCGCTCGGCCCGGACGCCCGGGCGCACGCGGACGGTTACCTCCGGCACTACTACGGCTTCCCCGGTGAGGCTGCCGCGCAGATCGCGGCGGGTGCCGCGGTGAGCGCGGAGATGGTCGCCTCATACACCGCCGCGTACGCAGCCGCCGGCTGTGACGAGCTCATCTTCGTTCCCGCGGCGTCGGGGCTCGAGCAGGTGGGGCTGCTCGCCGAGGCGACCGGCTGAGGGGTCCTTGCACCATGGGTCGGCCGTCGCCCGAGCGACCGGGAGCCGGGCCCCTCCCCCACGGCTCGGAGGAAGGACCCGGCCCCTGGCGGCCGGTGGCTCAGGACGACTGCGCGCTCTGGTACAGGTTCTGTGCGTCCGCGCCGAAGTACGGGCCGTACATGGCGTTCGGCAGGAAGTTGTACTTGAAGCTGTTCACCGAGGACTGCAGGCCGGTCCCGGTCGCCTCGTCGAACTGGGTGAACCACGGGCCTCCACTGGAGCCGCCGGTCATGTCGCAGGTCAGACCGTGGTCGCTGGACAGCAGGAAGTCCCGGAAGGTGGTTCCGCTGCAGTAGATGAACTTCTCGCCGTCGTACGGCGCGGCGGCCGGGAAGCCGAAGGCGTACATGGCCTTGTTGTAGCCGGTGTTGAAGGCCAGCCCCTGCCCGCCGACCACGTCGGTCAGCTTCTTGCCGTCCAGCGGGGCGACCACGGCCGCGCCGATGTCGTAGTTGATGTCCTCGCCGGCCGTCCACTGCGGTGTGGAGAGGGTCTTGGCCGCCGTCCAGGTGCCGTACGGCCGCTGCCCGTCGTGGTAGCCGGGGACGAACACCCAGTTGGTGTGCCAGGCCCCTTCCAGCTTCACGCAGTGGCCGGCGGTCATCACGGTGCTCTTGTTGGCGCTGGTGACGGCGTTGCCGGAGCAGGAGGCGGTGCGCCCCTGGTAGGTGAAGAACACGCGTCCGGCGGTCTTGGTCACCGCTCCGCCTCCGGACCAGGGGCCGCCGCCGTGCGGGAAGGCGAGGGGCCCCACGGCGGAGGCGGGTGCGCTCGGTGCCACAACGGTCGCCTGGCCCTTGCGGGGTGCCGCTGTCCGCACGTCGGACCGGTCGACGGACAGGACGTCGAGGGGGGTGGCCTCGCGCATCCGCTGCGGGGTCCAGAAGGCGAGGGCGCGTTCCTGCGCCGAGGGCGCCACCGCTCCGGGCTCCGGCGCGGCGCCCGCCGGCGTGGCGGTGACTCCGGTCGCCAGCAGTGCGGCGACCCCGGCGAGGGCGCCGAGGACGGTGCGGCGAACGCGGGTGCCGCCGGACAAACGAGGGCTACGGGGTCTGCCTATCACGCGGTCTCCTTCTGCTGTGGGGGCCGGGTGGTGGGGTCATCCACCCGGTCACGCAGGGCTGCCACTGCGCGCAGTCAGAGGGCAGCGTGCCACCGGGAGACCGTATTGGACAGGTGCATGTCAGAGAGATGGCCGAATCGCCACACGCTCTCCGCATCCTGGACACCGGAACACAGGCGGACCCGGCCTCCACCATGGTGGAGGCCGGGTCCGGAGAGCGGGGCCGTGGGTGTCAGAAGGTGGGGCCGCTGCCGCCGCCCGGCTGGATACGTCCACGCCAGGCGCCGGACTCGGCTCCACGCTCCTCGATGTACTGCTTGAAGCGCTTCATGTCGCCCTTGATCCGGCGGTCGATCGTGCCCATCATGTCCGCTGCCTTCTCCACGACTCCGCTGGGCTCGACGTCCATCACCAGCTCCACCCTCGTATGGGTGTCGTCCACGCGCTCGAAGCGGACCGAGCCCCTCTGATGGGTGTCTCCGCTGGTCGTGCGCCAGGTGACGCGCTCGTCGGGCAGCTGGTCGACGATCTCGGTGTCGAACTCGCGCCGCACTCCGCCGATCTTGGTGGTCCAGTGGTTGTGGCGGTCGTCCAGCTGCCTGACCTCCTCGACGCCCTCCATGAAGTTCGGGAACTCCTCGAACTGGGTCCACTGGTTGTAGGCGGTGTGGACGGGCACGCCGACTTCCACGGTTTCCTTGACGGTGCTCATCTGTATGCCTCCGTTTTCCCTGATCGACTACTGGAGGCCCATCGGCCCATTCAGGTCCGGGCCCGCTGCGACGACGAGTACCCGAGATCTTCCGGTAGCCACACGGATCGGTGCCCGCCCGGGAACGGGAGCGGAATGAGCCCGGCCACGCAGCTGTCCCTGTCAGGCCGCGGAGGTGGCGGCCAGGGCCGTTTCCGAGCGGAAGCCGTGACCGACCTCGGGGGCCAGGCCGTGGTAGTGGCGGAAGTTGTAGATGAGGGGACTCCAGACGGCGGGGTCGATGTGATGGGTGCCGGGCACGACGACGCGTTCGGCGGCGTGGACGCGCAGGACCTCGCACTCGACGCTGAAGAAGAGGCCCGCCCCGCCCGGCGTCAGCGCGCTGACCCGTGCCTCCAGCTGGAGGGCGCACTCGGCGACGCGTGGCGGCCCGACGAGGCCGGAGGCGGCCGGCGTGAGCCCGGCAGCGGCGAACTTGTCCCGCTCGTGCCGGTACAGCCCCCGCTTGGCCTCGGGCACGGGGCCGGCGCCGGTGAGCGGTGCGAGGCGTTCCACGTGCTCCCAGAGTTCCGGCGAGGCGACGTTGATCACGAGCTCCGGGCGTTCCGCGAGGTTGCGCACCGTCTGGCTCTCGCTGCCCACACCCAGGACGACGTGCTGCCCCAGGGCCCACGCGGACGAGACCGGAGCGAGATTGGCGGTGCCGTCGTCGTTCTCGGTGGTCAACAGGACCACGGGCGTGCCGAAGTAGAGAATGCTGGGCCGGATCACTCGGTGGGTGTCAGTCGTCATGCCCAGGACGCTATGGGCCGGACGTTTCGGCGCCCGTCGAAGGGTCGGAGGGCAAGAATCAGGGGGCGCGCTCACGGAGGAGCGGCGGGGCCGGCATCGCTACGTGCGTCTGGCGGACCCCGGTGTCGCGGAGATGATCGAGGCGCTCGCGGCGAGGGTGCCCCGTCGGCTCGTCCCCGTGCGTTCGCTCGCCGCCGCCTGTCGGCACCTCGCCGTGGCGATCACCGACGCCATGACCGCTCGCGGGCTGTTGTCCTGGGAGCCCGGCCCTGCGCTCACCGGGTACGGCGCGGCATGGCTGACGAGGGCCGGGATCGCGGACGTAGGAGTGGCGCACCGTCCGCATGTGCGTACCTGTCTGGACCGGTCGGAGCGGAGGCCGCATCTGGCGGGGGGCGCTGGCCGCCGCCCTGTTCCACCGTGCTCTGGAGGCGTACTGGCTCGTGGACGGCGACGGCTCTCGCGTCGTGCGGTTGACGGACCAGGGTGGGGCGCCTTCCGGCGGCACCTGGGGCTGACGGACGAGGCACTCACGACCGGCTGAGCGCCTCGCCCTCCGGGACGACCGGATCAGAACCGGTGCGTCTGCTCCGGCTGCCCGTACGTCTGGCCGCCCTGGCCGCCCGCTCCCTGGGCCTGCAACTGCTCCGCCTGTTCCTTGGTCACCTTCTGTTCCGCCCCGCAGAAGGTGCACTGGGTCAGGTACTTCGTCGAGATCGGGAACAGCGGCACGAAGAACAGCGTGAACTTCGTGACGCGCTTCCTGAGCGTGTGGGCGGCCGGGTTGCCGCACTGGCCGCACACCAGCGTCAGTATCGCCAGCTGGTACAGGTACCCCTTGGTGCCGAAGATGATCACGTGACGGTCCTTCCCGGGTCGGATCTTCCTCCAGTGTCCCGTACGGCGGTGCCCGGGCTCAGCCCGACAGTGCCGCCAGCACCACGGTCTTGGCCTCCTCCTGGACCCGGGCCAGGTGGTCGGGGCCGAGGAAGGACTCGGCGTAGATCTTGTAGACGTCCTCGGTGCCCGAGGGGCGGGCGGCGAACCAGGCGTTGTCCGTGGTCACCTTGATGCCGCCGATGGCCGCGCCGTTTCCGGGGGCCTCGGTGAGCACCGCGGTGACCGCGTCACCGGCCAGCGTGTCCGCGCTGACCTGTGCCGGGGAAAGCCTGGCGAGCAGCGCCTTCTCCTCGCGGGTCGCCGGGGCGTCGATCCGCGCGTACGCCGGTTCGCCGAAGCGGGCGGTCAGATCGGCGTAGTGCTCCGACGGTGTCCTGCCGGTGACCGCCGTGATCTCGGAGGCGAGCAGCGCCAGGATGATGCCGTCCTTGTCGGTGGTCCACACCGAGCCGTCCCGGCGCAGGAAGGACGCCCCGGCGGACTCCTCCCCGCCGAAGCCGATGGTGCCCCCGACCAGCCCGTCCACGAACCACTTGAACCCGACGGGCACCTCGACCAGTTGACGGCCCAGGTCGGCGGCGACCCGGTCGATCATCGCGGAGGACACCAGGGTCTTGCCGACGCCGGTGGCGGCCGGCCAGTGGTCGCGGTGGGCGTACAGGTAGGAGATGGCGACCGCGAGGTAGTGGTTCGGGTTCATCAGGCCCGCGTCCGGAGTGACGATGCCGTGCCGGTCGGCGTCGGCGTCGTTGCCGGTGGAGATCTGGAAGCGGTCGCGCTGCTCGATGAGGGAGGCCATCGCGTACGGCGACGAGCAGTCCATACGGATCTTGCCGTCCCAGTCCAGCGTCATGAACCGCCAGGTGGGGTCGGTGTGCGGGTTGACCACGGTGAGGTCGATGCCGTGCTGTTCCGCGATCCGGCCCCAGTAGGCGACGGACGCCCCGCCCAGCGGATCCGCCCCGATGCGCACCCCGGCCGCGCGGATCGCGTCGAGGTCGAGGACACCGGGCAGGTCGGCGACGTAGGTGCCGAGGAAGTCGTAGCGGCCGGTGCCGGCCGCGGAGAGCGCCCGGGCGTAGGGGATGCGACGCACGTCCTTCAGGCCGCCCCGGATGATCTCGTTCGCCCGGTCCTGGATCCAGGAGGTCGCGTCGGAGGCGGCGGGGCCACCGCTGGGCGGGTTGTACTTGAAGCCTCCGTCGGCGGGCGGGTTGTGGGAGGGCGTGACGACGACGCCGTCCGCGAGGCCCGTCGTGCGGCCGCGGTTGTGGGTGAGGATGGCGTGCGAGACGGCCGGGGTCGGCGTGTATCCGTCCGCGTCGTCGATCAGTGTCGTCACCTCGTTGGCGGCGAACACCTCCAGCGCGGTGACCCGCGCGGGCTCCGACAGGGCGTGTGTGTCGGCGCCGAGGAACAGCGGCCCGTCGACCCCCCGCTCGGCCCGGTACTCGCAGATGGCCTGGCTGGTCGCGGCGATGTGGTCGTCGTTGAACGCGCCGGCCAGTGACGATCCACGGTGCCCGGAGGTCCCGAACGTCACGCGCTGCCCCGGGTCGTCGAGGTCGGGGTGGAGCGCGTAGTACGCGGTGACCAGCCGAGCGACATCGACGAGATCTTCGGGACCGGCCGGAATGCCCGCTCGCTCGTGCTGCATGGCCCGCTCCTCCGCATGAGTTGATCCTTCGTGTGCGGTCACATCCTTCCTCGTCCCCGTGGTGACGCGCGAGAGGGGCACGGGGGTGAGGGCCGGATGTGGGCCAGGCCACGCGACGACCGCGGGGACCGCGTCCGTGACCGGAAACGAGGCGGCGCGGCGGACCACCGGGACGTCCGGTGATGCGCCGCGCCACCCTGCCGGCCTCGCGGGCGCAGGGCCGAGCGCCCTCGCCGTCGTCAGATCCGCCCGCCGGTCATCCGGGTGAGGGGCCCGTACGTGTGGCGTTCCGCGCGGCGTCCCACCGCGTACGACGCGGCACTCAGGGCGGTCAGGCCGGCGCCGACGCCCGCGGCGACGAGCTTGCGGTGGGCGATGACCGTCCAGGCCGTCCTGGCCGTGGCCGCGACGTGGCCCGAGGCCGCGACGACCGCCTGGCGGCCCGTCTCCACGCCCTTGGCCGCGGTCTGCACGGCCGCCGACGTCGTCTCGGCGGAACGCTCGGCGCCGGACTTGACCGCTGACGCCGCGTCATCGGCCTTCCCCGCCGTGCGCTTCGCGGCCTGCGATGTCGACGCGCTCGCCTTGTCCGCGGCGCGACGCGCCTTGGTCTGGGTCGTCTGGCTCGTGGTCGGCTTCTGATTCGTGCGCTTGTTCTCTTCCGTCATGGACACCGCCTTGCCTCTGACTCCGGCGGCAAACACGTTCGGTCGCGCACCGTCCGGCCGTGCGGAGGCCTGAGCACGTCGTCGAAGGGGTAGGCGAGCCACAGACAGGACGACGTCAGGACATGCAGGAGGGTGCGTCATGGCCGGCATTCTGAATCGCATCAAGCAGTTCGCCCGGACCCCGCAGGGGCAGCGGGCCATCGCGGAGGCGCGGCGGGCCGCCGCGGATCCCCGCAAGCGAGCCCAGGCGCAGCGCCTGCTCGGCAGGCTGCGCGGTCGCCGCTGACCTGGCCGCGGGCCCACCGCGGGGCCCCGGAGCCCAACTCCTCCAGCAGACAAGTGTGTTCATGTCCGGCATGGGCACTTGGGTCACACTCACACTTGAGGAGAGGAGCTGGTTCGATGGGCAGGGCAGGTTACGGCAGGAGGGTCTGTGCCTTAGGTGTCACCGGCGTCCTGGCGGGGACGATGCTGGCCGGCTGCGGCGACGACGGGGGCACGGGAGACGATGCGCGGGGCTCCTCGGCGAAGCCGGGCGCCGGGGCGCAGGAGCAGGGCACGCGGGCGGTGCGCTCGGCCTACGACAAGACCGCCGAGGAGGACACCGCCCGGGTGAAGCTGCGGGTGCAGACCTCGGCCCAGGGCGCCTCCGAGTCGGCGAACGGGCAGGGTGCCGTGGACCTGGACGACGGCGACAGCGTCATGACACTCACGGTGCGGGGGCAGCGGATCGAGCAGCGCGTGGTCGATCAGGTGCTGTACCAGAAGATGCCGAAGGGGCAGGCGCCGGGCGGCAAGCCCTGGATCAAGATCGACCTGGGGAAGGTCGCCGACCGGCAGGGCACCGGCGACCAGTCCATGAGCGACCCGGCGCGGTCCGCGGCGTACGCGAAGGCGATCACCGACAAGGACGTGACCAGGAAGGGCACGGCGACGGTCGACGGGGTGCGGACCACGCACTACCGCGTCTCCGTCGACGTCGCCGAGCTGCCGGGCGGTGACACGCTGCGCCGGCAGGTCGGCCCGGCCCTGCCGATGGACGTGTGGCTCGACGACGAGGGCCGCATGCGCCGTCAGCAGATCGACATGACGCTCAAGGCCCCGCCGTCGGAGCAGCGGTCCTCCGCTGACGCCTCGTCCTCGCCGCAGAAGGTCACCGTGCGCACCGTCATGGAGTTCACCGACTTCGGCACCGAGCTGGAGGCGGACGCGCCCCCGGCCGGACAGGTCACCGACATGACCGGCAAGGCCCTGGAACAGGGCAAGCAGGGCAAGGGCCGGAGCTGAACCTCAGGCGTTCCGAGGTGGGCACTTAGCCTGCGCAGATGTGCCGTCGGGCAAGATGGGGCCATGAGCGTAGTCAAGATCAACGTGCTGACCGTGCCCGCCGAGCAGCGGGAGACGCTGGAGAAGCGGTTCGCCTCCCGTGCGCACACCGTGGAGAGCTCCGACGGGTTCGAATGGTTCGAGCTCCTCCGCCCGGTGGAGGGCACCGACACCTACCTCGTCTACACGCGGTGGCGTGACGAGGAGTCGTTCCAGGCCTGGATGGAAGGGCCGATGAAGGCCGCGCACCAGGGTGGCGGCCAGGGAGGCGAGCGGCCCAGGCCCGCGGCGAGCGACTCGACTCTCTGGTCCTTCGAGGTCGTGCAGCAGGCGGGCCCGAAGGGCGCGTAGTACCCGGCGACACCCGTGCGAGGTCCCCCGTGCGCGAAACGGTACGGGGGGCCTCGCGCAGCAGAGGCCGATCCCCCGCTAGGGGCGCCAGGAGCGTGAGGGTGCGGCGGTACGGCCGACGTCGGCCGCGAGTTTGCGCAGCCGGCGCCAGTCCAGGCGCGGTGGCGCCTCGGGAACTCCGGGACGGTCGCGGGGCACCCGCACGCGCAGGGCCCGGCGTGCGATGCGGCAGTGCACGGGAGCGGTCAGGGTGAGCGCCTCGCCGTCCAGGCCGACGTCCAGCTGCGGTTCGTCGCCCTGGACGACGACGTGCTGGGCGGTGAGCACCGTGAGCCCCTCCGGGCGCGGGGACAACAGGAGTTCGGCCGCGTCCACGGCGCTGTCCACACGAACGGCGAGCACGCCCAGCGTCCCGGAGTCGAGCCGCTCGCGTCGGCCGAAGCCGAACGGATCGTCCATGCGGTACGGGTTGTTGCTCACCAGGATGGCCTGTGGATCGGCGATGGTGGTGCCGTCGGCCCGGGCCGTCAGACGCGGGCCGGTCTGCCGGGTGAGCAGCTCGGGCAGCCGCTCCAGCGCCGCCCCCACCTTGTCGTCGCGATAGCCGGGACTCTGGACGACGGCTCCGTACACGCCGAACGACGCGTTGTTGACGAAGGGGTGATCGTCGGCGAATCCGAGATCCACGCGGACTTCGACACCGTCGGTGAGCGCGTCGAGGCAGGTGGACGGGTCGTCCCGGTCCAGGCCCAGGTCCATGGCGAAGTGGTTGCGGGTGCCTGCCGAGATGACGAGGAACGGGAGGCCGTGCTCCGCCGCGACGGCGGCGACCAGAGCCTGGGTGCCGTCGCCTCCCGCGACGCCCAGCAGGTCGGCTCCGTCGGCCACTGCCGCCCGGGCCAGCGCGGTGACGTCCTGGTGCCGCTCCGGGTCGAGCAGGACGACTCGGGCACCCAGTGCCTCCGCCTTCTCCTGGAGGGCGAACTTCTCGACCTTGCCGCCGCCGGAGCGCGGGTTGAGCAGGAGGAAGGGGCGCCGCGGCGGTGGCGTGCGGTACTCCCTGACCCGGACCGGGCGCAGGCCCGTGCTGCGCAGCGCGTAGCGGCCGCTCCACACCGCGAGGCACCACAGCAGCGCGGAGACGACGACCCAGAGCAGATCGGCTATCGCGAACAGGGTGATGACGGCGACGGGGGTGACGGCGGCCAGCGTGGCCGCCGCCATGCGTGCCGGTCCCCGGCGGGACAGCACCCACCAGAGCGCGGCCGCGGTCAGGGCGAGGCCCGCGATGCCGACCGGGAGCAGCAGCACTCCTCTCAGACCGCCGGACACCAGCGGCAGCAGCGCCGCCAGCGCGACCGCGGCCAGGGCTCCACGGGCCGCCCATCTCTGCCGGCGGTGATACCGGTCGCTCATCGCCGATGCCATCTCTTCCTCCGCTCGAAGGCCGGCGCGGGCGGCCTTCGAGACCGCGCCCGGCCCAGCAATATGGTGCCCGCCGACGGATCGGCTCGGCCACCGCCGTCCCGGATGCCTCCCCCGTCGGCGAGCCCGTCAGACGTGAAGGTCCCCCCGGGGCAGAGCCACCGGTAGCGTACGCGGCCCTCCGCACGCGGTCCGCCCACCATGCCCGCCCCGGGACGAGGAGGAGCCGGGCGTGAATGCGGTACGTCGCCGTGGACGCGCCAGTAGGCTCCCGGGCTGATCACCGGAGCGGTCTCGCGGAGGACGGCGCTTTCCGTTGGATTTCCGCAGGAACCGGCCCAGCGGGGCGAAACAGCCCACGAGGGCTTGACGGGGGGCACTGCGCTCGGCCTACTGGAAGGCGCAGCCGGCCGAGTCGGGGGGCCCGTCCGGCGCCGGCTCTCCTGGGCCGCACCACTCCGCCCTCCCCGCCGAGACACAGGTCAGGGGTCCGATGGTGCGGCGACGATGGGCAGTGGTGCTGGGCCTGGTGGCCTGCCTGTTGTCGCTGCCTCTCGTCGTCCCGGGGCTCGGGGACGGTGGCCGTACGGCCGAGGTCGCGGTCACGGCGGCCGTCGGCCCGGGCGTGGTGGAGACGGCCGGGACGGCGGGTGCCGGGGCCGAAGAAGCCGGGGAGCCCTGCCCGTGCGCGAAGGAGCCGTCGGTCCGGCCATGGGTGGTACGGACCCCGCGGGCCGCGGGAGCGGCCGGGGCGAGTGCCGTGGTGGCCGCCGCGCCCGGGGTGGACCGGGGCGAACTGGACATCGGCGCGGTGAGAAGAGGCCGGAGTGCGAGAGCGGCGGGAACCGCTCCGACCACGGTCGAGTTGCAGACGTTCCGCTGCTGAGAGGCGGCAGTACCGACAGGGGCCCGCGCCGTGCGACCCGTACTGCCCGGTGCCGTGCGCGGTGATGCGCGGGCCCTCGTGTGTCCCCATGCCGATGACACAGGAGGCAGACGTGCCTGGAAAGCGCGTTCTCGTTCTGAGGCCGGACGAACTCGGCCCGGACGAGTGGAAGATGTGGCGGGAGATACGGACGGAGTCGCGAGCCCCGGCCAATCCCTTTCTGGACCCGGTGTTCACCACGGCCGTCGGTCAGGTCAGACCGGGAGCCAGAGTGGCGGTGCTGCAGGAGGACGGCTGCCCGGTCGGGTTCTTCCCGTACGAGAGAGGTCCCTTGGGGCAGGGCCGGGCCATCGGGCTGGGGGTGTCCGACTGTCAGGGGGCCGCGTTACGCCCCGGGATACGGCTCGACGCCCGGGGGTTGCTGCGGTCCTGTGCGCTGTCGTCCTGGGAGTTCGACAACCTCGAAGCCGACCAGGGGGTGTTCGTGCCGCACGCGGTGGAGGAGCTCGCCTCCCCCGTCGTCGACCTGGGCGAGGGGTTCGAGCGGTACACGGAGCGGCTGCGTGCGAGGTCGGCGAGCTTTCTCAGACAGACCCTGGCCAAGGAGCGCAAGCTGGCCCGCCGGGCGGGCGAGGTGCGGTTCGTCCACGACGCCCGGGACCCGGACGCGCTGCGGGCGCTGATGGCATGGAAGTCGGCCCAGTACCGGCGGACCGGCCGGCGGGACCGGTTCGCGCAGGAGTGGATCACCCGCCTGGTGGGACTGCTCGGGGAGAGCGAGGAACCGGAGTGCCGTGGCGTGTTGTCCGTGCTGTACGCCGCGGACCGGCCCGTGGCCGCGCACTTCGGGCTGTGTTCGCGCACCGTGCTGTCCTGGTGGTTCCCGGCGTACGACCGCGCGTACGCGAAGTACTCCCCCGGCCTCGTCCTGCAGCTGAGGATGCTGGAGGCCGCGGCCGCCGACGGGATCGAGACAGTCGACCTGGGGAGTGGTCCGGCCCGCTACAAGGAGTCGCTCAAGACCCGTGACCTGCGGGTGTACGAGGGGTCCGTGGTGCGGCCGGTGCCGGGCGGAGTCGCCCACTGGCTGGGCCGGGAACCGGCACGGGCCGCCCGTCGCTTCGTACGCAACCGGCCCCGCCTGGCCGGCGCGGCGGCCCGGGCACTGACGGAAGTGGGGCGGCTGCGCGGCCGCTGAGCGCGGGTGGGAGGCGCGACACCGGCTCGGCGCCCGGCCCCTCGCGCCACACGGCCTCGTCACACGGGCCGGTGGACGCCGCACGGGCCGGGCGCCGGGGCGCTGATGCGCCACGGGCTCGTCGCGCGGGCCGGCGGGCGCACCACACGGGCTCGGCCCCAGGGCAGGCCGACAGCTCATCGGATCAGCCCCAGGGCCTGCCGACAGCACGTCGGATCGACCCCAGGGCAGGCGGTGCGCCCGGCACCGGGAAGTCGGGCGCATCGCGGTCAGCGGGTGGCGGTCCAGCTGTGGGCGACGTCGACGATGACGCGGCCGTCCAGCTGCAGGACCCGGAAGGGCAGCCGCGCTCGGACGCCGAGGCCGATCTGGGTCTCGCCCTCGAAGCTGCCGGCGTAGCGGGTGTCCCGGAAGGTGCGGTAACCGGTGAGGTCCACGCCCGGCAGCGGGCGCGCGACCCGTCCGGGGTACGTCGGTGCGCCGGTCTCCGGATCGTAGGCGGGTGCGGCCACCCGCACCTCGAGGACGGCTCCGCCGGCCACGGGGATGTACTGGCCCGAGCCGTCCTGGTAGAGCCGGTCGACGTACCGGACCGAGTAGCCGACGTCGCTGCCCGCGCCGGGCACGTCGATGACCATCCGGTCGAAGCAGTCGTGACGGCCGGTCCTGACGTTCTTCACCGGCGAGATCGTGGCGCTGGTGTCGGTCTTGGCGAGACTCCCCCAGCCGGTCGGGCATGCCGTGGCCGCCGCGGTGGCCCGGGCGGCGACCGGTGCCGCACCGGCCGGGACCGCTGCCACACCCACCGTGGCGCCGACGAACGCGAGAGTCGCGCATGCTGTTCTGATTCGTACCATTGCCGCCCCCGAGGCTCGCATGTGGCTGATATGGGGTGAGACGACCGTTCCGGCCGAAAGGTTGCGCCTGCCGCGCCGGAGTGCCGACCATGGCACATCCTGGTGGGGAGCGATGGTGTCCGGTGCGTCCGTACCGGGAGGACGCGAGATGGATGAGCCAACCGCCGTACCGGACGGGCCGGGGTCGCCTGGCGGCCGGAGCCGGAGCGGTGGTGACGGCCGGGCCCGGACAGGGGACGCCGGCCGGATCGAGGACGCCCTGACCGCGCCGCTGAGAGAGGCCGTCGGGGCCCTGGGGGGTTACGGCGGACTGGTCTACCTGCGCTCCCGCGACCGGCGCTCGCTGGTGCTCGCGATGGTGACCGGGGTGCCCCGGTCGCTGCTCAGGGCCTGGTGGCGGGTGCCGGTGAGCGGTGCCCTGCCCATGGCGGAGGCCTACCGCCACGGCGAGCCCCTGTGGCTGCCGGACGAGCGCGTCACCATGGTGCGCTTCCCGCACTTCACCGCTGGGCTGCCGTACTCCTTCGGGTCGGCGCACCGGCCCGTGCGGGTCGGCGGCGAGACCGTGGGCGTCCTGGTCGTGCTGCGCTCGGCGGCCCGGCCGTCGATGGACGCAGAGGCCGTGGATCTCGCTCTGCGCCCCGCCGGAGAGGACATGGAGGAGCGCCTCGGCCGCCTCGCCGCCGCCCGTTCCGCTCCGGGGGGCGCCGCGTACCGGATCGAGTACGACGACGAACCGGTCGGCGTGCGGCTGCCCACGCCCGCCGTCCAGCCCGTCCGGGTGGGACTCATCGACTGGGACCTGGACAGCGACCGGTGCGCACCCGACGACGAGGCCCTCGCTCTCCTCGGTATCGACCGGGCGGACTTCGGCGGCCGGATGGCGGACGTCGAGGCCCGCGTCAGCCCCGACGACCTGCATGAGCTGCGGGCCAGCCGGGACGACGCGCTCAGGGACGGCCGGGTCAGGTCGCGGCAGTTCCGGGTGCGGGACGAGTCCGCGGGCGGCGGGGAGGCCGGCTACCGGCCGGTCGAACTGTGGGGCCACCTCGTGCGCGGCGAAGCCGGGTCCCCCCGGGTGCTGGTGGGCACCCTGGTCGACGCGGTCGGCGGACTCACCGCGGCCGAGGCCACCGAGCGGCTGCCCGACGGGCTCTTCTCCCTGGACCAGGACGGCCGCCTGACCTACGCCAACCGCCGCTGCGAGGAACTGCTGGGCTCCGGCCGGGAGGAGCTCCTGGGCCGTCATCCGTGGGAGGTCGTCACCTGGCTCCGGGATCCCTCCTACGAGGACCGCTACCGGGCGGCGATGCTGTCGCAGGAGCAGGTGTCCTTCCTCGTGCGGCACCCCGACGCGCGCTGGCTGGGCTTCGTGCTGTACCCGGATGTGCACGGGCTGACCGGGCGCGTCTATCCCACCGTGGCGCCCTACGGGGCCGAGACGGGGCGCGAGGCCGGGGCCGGCGGGCCCGCGCCGGGTGCCGCGGCCGGGGCGCGTGCCGGGGCGCTGTACCACGTGGTGCAGATGGCGAGCGTGCTGACCGAGGCGGTCACCGTGCGGGACGTGTGCCGGGCCGTGTCGGAGCAGCTGCTGCCCGCGTTCGGGGCGCGGGAGTTCGCGCTGTACACCGTTCGCGAGGGGCGGATGTACCTGCTGTGGGAGTCGGGCTACCCGGAAGGCTTCCTCGACCCGTTCGAGGGGGTCACGCTCGACACGCATCTGCCCGGCGTCCACGCGCTCACCACGCGGCTCCCCCTCTTCTTCGAGTCGCCCGAGGACCTCTCCGTCGCTTATCCGGGCATCAGCCTGGACCGTATGAGCGCCTGGGCGTTCCTGCCGCTGATCGCCTCCGGTCATCCCGTCGGCTCCTGCATCCTGGGCTGGGAGGCCCCGCACCACTTCACCGCCGACGAGCGCTCCGCCCTCACCGCGCTGAGCGGTCTGGCCGCCCAGGCGATGGAGCGGGCGCGGCTCTACGACTCGGAGTCCGCCGTCGCCCGTGTCCTGCAGGAGGGTCTGCTGCCGCGCCGGCTGCCCGCCGTCGAGGGGCTGCGCACCACCGGACGCTATCTGCCGGGCACGCAGGGCATGGCCATCGGCGGGGACTGGTACGACGTGATCACCACGGGGCGGGGAGTGGCGCTGGTGATCGGGGACGTGGAGGGGCACAGTGTCGGCGCCGCCGCGCTGATGGGGCAACTGCGCAGTGCCGTGCACGCCTTCGCCGCGAGCGAGCGGCCGCCGCAGGAGGTCATCACGCACACCAACCGGCTGCTGGCCGAGCTGGAGGCGGATGCCTTCGCCACCTGCTGCTACATCGAGCTCGACCCGCGGACGGGACGTGCGCTCGCCGTGCGGGCCGGGCATCCCCCGCCGCTGCTGCGCCGACCCGACGGGCACGCCGAGACGCTGGACCTCGTGGGCGGCGTCATGCTGGGGGTGGAGCCCGACGCCGTGTATCCGGTCACGGAGCTCACCCTGGCCCCGGGCAGCGTGCTCGCCCTCTACACCGACGGGCTCGTGGAGCAGCCCGGCAGTGACATCGAGACGGGCATCGAGGAGGTCCGCCGGTGTCTGGCCGAGACCCCGGCGGACTCGGTGGAGCACCTCGCCGACCGGCTGGTGCGGACGGCGCGGCGCGCACGGGAGCGGCAGGACGACGTGGCGTTGCTGCTGACGGCGTATCGGTGAGCCGACCGGGGGCGGTTCGGCCGGGCTCTCGGCGCCCGGCGGTCCGCTCGGCGCGGGGTACTGTTGACAGGGCCGGGCTAGCGAGGCGGTGGTCGGTGGTGGAGTGGCAGCAGTATGCCGAGGAGATGGCGCTGCTCGCCCGGGACCTGTTGGCGCAGGATTCCGTGCAGGGGACGCTGGACGAGATCGCGGCATCGGCGGTGAAGCTGATCGAGGGCTGTGACGCGGCGGGCATCCTGGCCGTGTCCAAGGGGCGGGCCGTGACGCTGTCCGTGTGCGGGGACATGGTCGAGGAGTCGGACAGGCTGCAGGGCGAGCTGGGTGAGGGGCCCTGTTTTGACGCCGCCCGGCGCGTGGACGGTGAGCGGCTGTTCCGTATCGCCGACATGAGCCGGCCGCAGCCGTCCTGGCCGCGGTTCAGCCAGAAGGCCCGCGACCTCGGGATCGGCAGCATGACCGGCGTGCTGCTCTACACCGACCGGCAGGACTTCGGCGCGCTGAACCTCTACGCCCGCCGCCCCGGGGCGTTCGGCAAGGACATCGAGTCCGCGGGCTGGCTGCTCGCCTCCCATGCGGCCGTCGCGCTGGCCTCGGCCCGCACCGTCGAGCAGCTCGAGCACGCCCTGGAGACGCGGCACGCCATCGGTGAGGCCATGGGGATCCTCATGGAACGCCACCGGCTGAGCCAGGACGAGGCCTTCGATGTGCTGCGGCGCCTCTCCCAGGAGCACAACATCAAACTGCGCGATGTGGCGGGGTACGTCCGGGCCGACTCTCCCGCTCAGGACTGACCGTCCGGCGGGCGCGTGGCGCGCAGCAGGAGCACCGCGATGTCGTCGGTGTGCTGTCCGGTGGGTGTCGTGTGCCGGACGAGCCGGTCGATGAGCCGTTCCAGATCCTGGCCGTCGCCCGCGTCCAGGTGGCCGGCGAGGTCGGACGTGGTCCGTGTGGCGTCGGTGCCCGGGAGTTCGACCAGTCCGTCGGTGTACAGGGCGAGGGTGGTGCCGGGGAGCAGGGGCACGGTGGTGACCGGGTAGTGCGCGCCGGTGTCGATGCCCAGCAGCGGGCCGGGCTCGGCGTCGAGGACCCCGGTCGGCCGGCCGGGCTGGTGCAGGAGCGGGGGGACGTGTCCCGCGCTGGCGAAGGCCGCCTCCTGGCGGGCCAGGTCGAGCTGGACGTAGAGGCAGGAGACGAGCAGCTCGGAGTCGAGGTCGCCGAGCAGCCGGTTGGTGCGGGCGAGGACCTGGCCGGGTGCGGTGCCGGCGGTGGCGTGGGCGTGGATGGCGGTGCGGACCTGGCCCATCAGCGCGGCGGCGGCCATGCTGTGGCCTTCCACGTCGCCGATCAGAGCTGCCGCGGTGGTGTCGTCGAGGCGCAGGACGTCGAAGAAGTCGCCGCCGACCTCGAGGCCGTGGCCGGCGGGCAGGTAGCGGGCGGCGACCTCCAGGCCGTGCAGGTGCGGCAGGGCGCGGGGCAGCAGGGCGCGTTGCAGTTCGTGGACGAGACGGTGTTTGGCGTCGTAGAGCCGGGCGCGGTCGAGGGCCTGGGCGATCAGACCGGACAGCGAGGTCAGGACGGCGCGTTCGTCGGCGGTGAAGGCGTGCGGGTGGTCGTAGGACAGGATGCAGCAGCCGACCGGCCGGCCCGAGATGATCAGAGGCAGGAACGCCCAGGCCTGCTTGCCGCTGATCTGGGGTGCCTGGGGGTCGGTGGCGGCCAGTTCGGCCGGGTCGGCGAAGAAGGCGGGGGTGCCGCTGGCGAGGACCTGCCCGGCGGGGGTGAGGTCGGTCTCCAGTGACAGGGCGTCGAGTCGTTCGATGGTGGCGGCCGGGTATCCGTGATGACCGGTGATCTTCAGTCGGCCGGCGTCGGCGGAGGAGAGCACCATGCCCGGGGCGCGGAAGGCGGGCAGGATCTGGTGGGCGATCAGTGTCACCAGGTCCCGCACGGTCACCGCCTCGGTGAGCGCTGCGGCCAGGTGCACCAGTTGGTAGAGGCGTCCCGTCGGTGCCGCTGGCAGGGGCCGTGCGGGTGCGGGCGGTGCCGCGTCCTCGGGCCGCTCTCCTCGCGGGACGACGCGGACGCTGATGCCGCTGGTGTCGGGGTGGAGCTGGAAGGTCAGCCAGTGGTCCGGTGGGCGGAGCGCGGTGAAGGACACGGGCGCGCGGCTGAGGACCACCGTGCGGTAGTGGTCCTCGTAGACGGGGTCGTCCAGCCAGGACAGGGACTGCCAGGGCCGGGTCCCCAGCAGCCGGTCGGCGCGGCGGCCGAGCAGGTGTGCCGCGGTGGTGCTGGCCATGGTGATCCGGCCCTCCAGGTCCAGGGCAAGGGCACCCTCGGGGAGGCGTTCGAGGTAGTCGGCGGCCGCCAGGCCGGTCTGCACGGGGTGGTGTGCGGCGTCGACGGGGACGATGCGCGGCTGGTCGGGCAGGGTGGGCGGCCGGGTGGCGTCGTCCAGCATGCGGGCCATGCGGCGGGCGCTGGAGGCGATGTGTCCCCGCTCGCGGGGGGTGACCTCGCGGGGACGCGCCGCGGGCCACATCAGCACGATGCCGCCCCAGCGGCGCCGTACACCGGTCAGCGGGGCCGCGGCCAGGGCGAACGGATAGGGCAGGGCCGCGGCGGCCCGCGGGTAGCGGCGGGCCATCTCGTCCTGGCTGCCGAGGCAGACCAGGGCGTCGTCGTGGATCGCGTCGGCGACCGGGACGGGCGCGGTGAGCGGCAGCCGCTGCCAGGGGGCGCTGAACGCCACCGGCAGGCCGCACAGCGCCGCCAGGCGCAGCACCGGCTCTGCCTCCTCGATCAGGTACAGGCCGCCGATCGAGGCGCCGGTGCCGCGCACCATGTCGGCCAGGGCCACCCCCAGGGCGTCGTCCAGCGCCTCGGCGCCTCTGGGTGGCTCGTCGCTCCCGGACATGCTCGCCTCCCGCTCCAGGGCCTGTTGCGAAAGTGCCCTCTGCCGCGCGACGCCCGGCACGCTCGTCCAAGCTCTTCGAACAGGGGGACCCCGACTCGCCGCACCGGACGCCGGGCGGCCGCCCTCCGGGCGACGAGGCCACTTGCGCAACAGGCCCTAACCCGGACGTGACGCCCAGCGGGACGTGGGGGCATGTCGTCCCGGCGCCCTTGTGACGGGAAGGGGGGTGGTCCGTCGTGGCCTCCTGGCAGAATCAAGGGCCTGACGAGCGATCGGGAGGCCGGGCGTGCAGACGCTGACATCGCGGGATCCACTGGCCGTGGCCGTCATCGAGGCGATCCGGCGCGGCGATCTGACCGGGCTCGGGCAGTTGCTCTCCGACCACCCGGGTCTGGCCACCGCGCGCATCACCGAGCACGGTGAGGACGGCAAGGGCACCCGCAGTCTGCTGCACATCGCGACCGACTGGCCCGGTCACTTTCCCGCGGGCCCGAGGTGGTCGCCGCACTGGTCGCCGCCGGGGCCGATCCCGGCGCCCGCTTCGAAGGTGCGCACGCGGAGACGCCGCTGCACTGGGCCGCCAGCAGCAACGACGTGCCCGTCCTGGACGCGCTCATCGCCGCAGGGGCCGACATCGAGGCGCCCGGGGCGGTGATCGCCGGCGGCACCCCGCTCGCCGACGCCCGCGCGTTCGGCCAGTGGCGCGCCGCGCACCGGCTCGTCGAACACGGCGCCCGCACCACCCTCCAGGACGCCGCCACGCTCGGTCTGCTCGACCGGGTCCGGGCGTACGTCGAGAGCGACCGGCCACCGTCGCCGGACGAGATCACCAGCGCCTTCTGGGGGGCCTGCCACGGCGGTCACCTGACCACCGCGCAGTACCTCCACCGGCGCGGCGCCGACATCGACTGGTGCGGCTACGACAACAGGACACCGCTCGGCATCGCCCGCGCCCAGGGCGCCGACGACGTCGTGCGGTGGCTGCGCGACCGGGGCGCGAAGAGCGGGTCGTAGGCAGGGCTCGCCTCTCGGCCGTTTCCGGGGCCGGTCGGCTCACAAGCAGTAGCGGACCAGCCATTCGTCCTGGTTGTACGCGGTGCGCGCCGGGTCCGGGACGCCGGCGGGTCGCTCCTCGACCATGTCCTCCACGCGGACCGGCTCCGGCAGTGCCCCGAAGCGGGCCCGGCGTGCGGCCACCTCCGCCTCATTCCCCTGCTGCGCGGTCGCATCGTCCACGGCGATTCCCCTCTCCGGCTGGTCCCCCGGACCGATCGGCCCTCCCTGGGTACAGAGTTGACGTGCGAGACGGGCCCAAGGTTCCCGTCGCGTCGCTCCGCCGCGGAGGTGGTGCCGCCGAGCGGTGCTCGACCCTCGTCGGGCTCGGCCCAGACACACGCGATCACGGTCGATTGGCCCCTCAGGACGGCGCTCAATTGGACCTGCACCCGGACCGCCCGGCTGCCTAGCGTCGCCGGCATGAACGCCACCACCACGCGCGGAGCCCTGCTCGCCGCGCTCGCCTGTGTCCTCGTCGGGGGCTCCTTCACGGCCAACAGCGTCCTGGGCGACTACCCGTACGCGGGCGGCCAGTTCCTGCGCTACGGGCTGGCCTGTCTGCTGCTGGTCCCGCTGGCGGGGAAGGGCGCGACCGGACGGCTGAGGGCACTGGCGCCCCGTCAGTGGCTTCGTCTCGCCCTGCTCGCGGCGGTCGGCATGGTCGGCTTCAACCTGGCCGTCATCGCCGCGGAGCGCACGGCGGAACCAGCGGTTCCCGGCGTGTTCGTGGGCTGTGCGCCGGTGGTCGTCGCCGTGCTGGTGCCCCTCCTGGGCGGGCGCAGGCCCCAACGGGTGGTTCTGTACGGTGCCTTGCTGGTGGCCGTCGGCGCCTTCGCCGTCCAGGGCTGGGGGCGTACGGACGGAGCGGGCATGGCCTTCTCGGCGTGCGCCCTGGCGGGGGAGGTCGGGTTCGCCGTGCTCGCCGTGCCCGTGCTGCGGCCTCTCGGGCCCCGGCTGCTGTCCGCCACGGTGTGCGGCATTGCCGCGCTGGAGTCGGCGGCGGTCGCGGTGCTGGTCGACGGCGCCGGGTGGCTGCGGCTCCCGGACGGTGTCGAGGCCGCCGCACTGCTGTGGCAGGCGGTGGTGGTCACCGTGGTCGGCTTCGTGTGCTGGTACCTGGGCATGCAGCGGATCGGCGCGGAACGCGCCACCCTGTTTTCCGGCCTCATCCCGGTCGCGGCGGCGTGCACCGCCCCACTGGTCGGCACCGGCCCCTACGGGCTCGTGCAGGCGGCGGGCAGCACGCTGGTCGGTCTGGGCGTGGCGCTGGGGTCCGGAGCGCTGACGCGGACGGGGCCCGCGGGGGACGAACCGCGCGCGGCCCGTGCACCGGGGCTCATCCGGACGGGACGGTGACCGTGGCCGGAGCCGTGGCCGCGCGGCGGCGGGTCGTCGGTGCCCCGCAACGAACGGCCGTGCTCCCCGGGTGACCGCCTTTCGGGGGAACGGCCCGCCCCGAGGGCCTGACGACGCCGCGTCCGGCATGCCGGCGTGGTCCCGCCCGCATCTAATGGACGGCACCGAACGTCCCGGCCGACACAGGAGGCCACGTCCATGCCGCGCACCCGCACCGGTGAGAAGGCCGAGGACCCGGCGCGTGCGGGCGTGCTGCGGCGGCTGGGCGAGTGGTGCGCGCACCACTTCGTGATCGTCATCATCGCCTGGCTCGTGGCGCTGGTGGCACTGCAGGTCGTCAGCCGTGAATTCGGGGGGACGTACTCCGACAACTTCAGCCTCCCCCAGGCGCAGTCCCAGAAGGGCCTGGACGTGCTGAAGCAGCACGACCCCCAGGCCGGCGGTTACAGCAGCCAGATCGTGCTGCACGACGACCAGCAGCCCCTGACCGCGCTGAGTTCCCAGATGTCCACCACGGTCGCCGACCTGGAGAAGCTCCCGCACGTCCTGTCAGCCCAGAACCCGCTGTCCGCCCCGAGCTCGCCGAGTGGGCAGTCCCAGCAGAACGTGGGGCCGGTGTCGGACGACAAGAAGACGGCCTACATCACCGTCCGTTTCGACGTGCAGCCGTCGACGCTCGGCGACGGCTACCTCGACGGCGTCGACTCCGCCGTGCAGCCGTTGCGGTCGGCCGGCGCGGAGGTCGAGTACGGCGGCCCCCTCGGCGAGCTGGCCCGGCCGGCCGCCGACGACCGGGTGAGCGAGCTGATCGGTTTCGGCGTGGCCGTCATCGTGCTGCTGGTCGGGTTCGGAAGCGTGATCGCCGCGGTCGTCCCGTTGCTGAGCGCGCTGATCAGTGTGGTCGGCGGTCTCGCCATCCTCGGGCTGCTGGCAGCGGCGTTCACGTTCGCGACGGTCTCACCGACCCTGGCCACGATGATCGGCCTGGGTGTCGGGATCGACTACGCGCTGTTCATGATCACGCGGCATCGGCAGAACCTCGTGGACGGTGTGGACCCGGTGCGGGCCGCCGGACAGGCCGCGAGCACCAGCGGGCACGCCGTGCTCGTCTCGGGCTGCACGGTGATCATTGCGCTGGCGGGCCTGTCCGCGTCCGGGGTCTCCTTCATCTCCCTGCTCGGTCTCGCGGCCGCCGTCACCGTCGTCTCGGCCGTCGCCGGCGCGCTCACCCTGGTGCCGGCCCTGCTCGGCCTCATCGGCCGGCATATCGACCGCTACCACGTGCGCCGCCCTGTCGCCGAGACGGAGGCCGAGGGCGGTGAGACGCCACAGGGCACCTGGCACCGGTACGCGCAGCGGGTGGAGCGCAGGCCGCTGTGGTTCCTGTCGGGGGGTGTCGCCGTGGTCGTCGTCCTCGCGATCCCGTTGTTCTCCATCCAGTTCGGCCACATCGGTGACGGCGCCGACCCGACCTCCTTCACCGACCGGCGGGCGTACGACCTCATGAGCGACGCTTTCGGGCCGGGCTCGAACGGCCCGCTCACGGTCGTCGTCGACCAGACGGACGTACCGCAGTCGCAGCGCTCCGCCCTGGCCTCGAAGGCTCAGCAGACGCTCGACAAGGTCGAAGGAGCCGCCGTCGTCACCCCCCTGACGCCCACGCAGGACGGCGACGTCCTGGTCGGCACGGTCTATTCGGCCAAGTCCCCGCAGAACGCCGCGACCACGGACCTGAGCAACCGTCTTGTCGACGACACGCTGCCGGATGCCGTCCAGGGCACGGACGCCAAGGGGTACGTCACCGGTACGACGGCGACCCAGGTCGACTTCCGTGACATCGTCGCCTCCCAGCTGCCCGTGATCATCGCCGTCGTGGTGGGCCTGGCGTTCCTGATCATCCTCGCGGTGTTCCGGGGGCTGCTCGTCGCCGTCAAGGCCGCCGTCCTGAACGTGCTGTCGATCGCCGCCTCGTACGGTGTGGTGGTCGCGGTCTTCCAGTGGGGATGGGGCGGTCCCGCGCTCGGCGTCCACGGCAAGGTGCCCATCGAGAGCTATGTGCCGATGATGATGTTCGCCATCGTCTTCGGCCTCAGCATGGACTACGAGATCTTCCTGCTGTCGCGTGTTCATGAGGCCTGGCTGCGCACCGGGGACGCCAAGGGGTCCGTCGCGCACGCCCTGGAGATCACGGCCCGGGTCATCACCTGTGCCGCGCTGATCATGGTGAGCGTGTTCGCGGCGTTCATCGTCAGTGACAACATCGTGGTCAAGATGCTGGGGCTGGGTCTGGCCGTCAGCGTGCTCATCGACGCCACCGTCGTACGGCTGCTCATGGTGCCGGCGGTGATGACGCTGCTGGGGCGGCACGCCTGGTGGACGCCGCGGTGGCTGGACCGGGTGCTGCCCCGTATCGACGCCGAGGGGGCGCGGGCGTAGCCGGTGGGGCGGCTGTCACTGGAGCACCAGGTGGACGAGGGCGATGGTGCCGACCGACACGATCAGGGTCCGCAGGACGGCGGGGCTGAAGCGGCGGCCCGTTCTGGCTCCGAGGAGACCGCCCAGTGCGGATCCGGCGGCGATGAGCAGGACGGCCGCCCAGTCGAAGTCCGCGAAGAAGAGGAAGAGCACGGCGGCGACGGTGTTGACGAGGGCGGCCAGCACGTTCTTGACGGCGTTGAGCCGCTGGAGCGTGTCGTCGAGCACCATGCCCATCAGGGAGACGTAGATGATGCCCTGCGCGGCGGAGAAGTAGCCGCCGTAGACGCTGGCGAGGGTCAGCCCGGTGAAGAGCAGCGGGCCCCCGTCACGGCGGACGGGTCCGCCTCGGTCGCGACGGCGGCGCACTCGTGCGGCGATCAGGGGCTGGCAGGCGACCAGGACGAGGGCGAGGCCGACCAGGGCCGGGACGATCCGATCGAACGCAGCGGCGGGCAGGGTCAGCAGCAGCACCGCGCCGGTCAGGCCGCCCAGTACGGCGCCGCCACCCAGCAGCGCGACGCGTCGCCCCTGCCCTCGGAGTTCCTCGCGGTAGCCGATGATCGCGCCGATGGAGCCGGGGACCAGTCCGAGCCCGTTGGACACCGTGGCGGTGACCGGCGGGAGTCCGGTGGCGAGCAGCACCGGGAAGGTGATGAGCGTTCCCGACCCGACGACGGCGTTGACTGCGCCCGCGCCGGCACCGGCCGCGAAGACGGCCGCCATATCCCCCGGTGTCATGCCACCCCTCTCATGGCGGCGGAGCCGCGTGTGACGTTCCTGGTGAGGTTCATGGGGTCACGCTAGAGGGTGAGCGGTTCGGCGGTCGCCGAAGGGTCCCGGGCCGGGCCTCGGTCGCGGGAGCCGGAACGGCGGCAGGCCCCCTCGGGGTCCTGCCGCCGTTTCCCTGCTGGTGGGTGATGTGGTGTCAGCCGCGGCGCGCACGGCGGAGGACGACGAAGCCCGCCAGGACCAGGACGGCGCCTGCCGCGGCCGGCCAGAGCTGGGCACCGGTGTCGGCCAGGCCGCCGCTGCCGACCGCCTGGGGCTCGGTCCGGGGCGGGAGCGACGGGGTCGGGGCGGAGCTGGTCGCCGTGCCGACCGCCTGGGACTGGCCGAGACCGTCCGTGTCCTCGCCGGTCTCCTCCTTCGAGCCGCCCTGGTCACCCGTGTTCGCGGTCCCCGCATCCGCCGTCGCCGTCGCCAGTACGCCGGGGGCGTCAGTGCCGGGGGACTGTCCGTCCTGGTCCGGTTCGGGGGCCGGCTTGTTCGTCGCCGGCGGCTGGACGGCCTCGCCCTTCCCGTCTTCGGAACCGTCCGCGTCACCGGGCTGGCCGCCGGCGTTGCCGCCCTGCTGGGCGTCCGGCGTACGCGTGGGCTGGTCCGCCGGGGCCTCGGGCGTCTTCGTCGGCTGCTCCTGCGGGGCCTCGGGGGCCTTCGTCGGCTGCTCCTGCGGCTCCTCCCCCGCGCCCGGCTCCTGACCCGGCTCCTCGCCCGGCCCGGCTTCCGCGCCCGCCCCGCACGTCCGGCCCTCGTTGATGCAGTCGACCATCTCCCGCATCAGACCCTCGTCGAAGACGTTGATGAAGTCGCCGTGGTCCGTGACCGGCTTGTGCAGCTGCTCCGGGAAGGAGTCCACCGCGAAGAGCGGTGTCGTGCGGCCGCCGTCCTTCAGGCTCGGCGCGTCGACGTCGTAGACGATGCGCTGGACCAGCTGCGGAACGGGCCGGAAGCCGGACGGGCAGTTGCCCGCGGCGTCCGTGAACGCCATGTGCGTACGGTGGTTGGCGCTGTCGGTGTTGCGGCCGTCCCAGCAGCTCTGGAACTTGAAGGTGCGCACGACGTCGCTGCCCTGCGGGCACAGCGGGTACTTGTCCTTCAGCTGCCGGTCCTCGAGGCCCGTGCAGCTCCATGAGGCGTTGGCGTTGGCCGGGCCGTTGAGGAACGACTTGGCGTCGCCGGTGATGATGCGCAGCAGCCGCGGCATGGCGGTGACCTTGCCGCGCGGGTTCCCCTGGAAGGTCAGCGTGACCTGCTTGGGCGTGACGATCTCACCGGCGTTGCCCTCGATGCCGCCGCCGGGCGAGTCGGCGTCCTGCTCCTGGGTGCCGTTCTGGAGGCGCAGGACGGGCCAGTAGTAGGAGGACCTGTCGCCCGGGTCGACGCAGCTGGTCTCGGCGTTCGCGAGGTCCTGGTCGCTGGCGAAGGCGTTGTTGGCCTGGTTGCCGATGTAGTCGTGGAAGTGGTGGGCGCCGTTGGTGACGCCCGGGGCGGCGATGATGTTGTCGGAGTTGAACAAGCCGTTCTCGTTCACGCCGCAGTCGGTGGCGAAGGAGCCGCGGGAGGCGTCCGCCGCCTGGCGCGGGCGGGAGGCGTCCGGCTGGACGCTGGTGATGGGCGCGAAGTCGGCGGCGACCGGCCCGTTGCCCGCCTGTCCGCCGTTACCGCCCTGGCCGCTGCCCTGCCCGCCCTGGTCGCCGTCGCCCTGCGCCTGGCCGGGCTGCTCACCGGTGTTCCCGTCCGTGCCTTCGCCCTGCGCGGGGGCCTCGTTGCCGGAGTCCCGTACGGCGCAGGCGGCGAGGGTGTCGAGCCCCTCGGGTCGGTTCCCGACGCGGTCGATGGCGATCGCGATGCGCTCGAGGGTCGCGGCCCGCTTGTCCTTCAGCGGGTTCATGATGGCGTTGTCGGCGAAGCCCGCGTCCTGCCGCACCTGCTGGGCCGACTCGCTCAGCCGCTGGTACGCCTTGGCGATCTGCTCGTCCAGCAGGGCCAGTTCCTTGTCGACCTCCGGCCTCGCCCGGTCGGGAACCGCGGTCAGCTCGGTGGCGACGTCCGGGCAGTCGATCGTGGCGCCCGCGGTCCGGACCCCCGTACCGGACCGCGTCCAGGCGGCGTCACCGCCGCCGTCGGTTGCGGAGGCGTAGACGTTCGCCGCCATCAGGCCGCCTCCGCCGAGGATCAGTGCGAATGCGGCGAAGGTCGCGCGTCGCGGGCCGGTAGGGCGTCTTCGCGTGTTGCGTCCCAAGGGTGCTCTCCTGCGCTTGTGGCGTGCCGGGCATGAAAATCCCCTTGCCCCATACGTACGGGAGCACCGGCGTGTTCAAGCGTCCCCGGAATTCTTCGGAAACTCTCAGGAAGCACAGGGCGTGCCGGTCCCCGCCGGACGCACGACCCGGCGGAGACCCGCAGGTCAGCGGAAGTTCACGTCACTGCACAGGAAGTAGGTCTGGTCCATGTGCGAGGCCTGCCAGATCGTGTAGACGACGTGCCGGCCACTCAGCCCCGAAGTGCTCACCGGAATCTCGTAGTTCTGGCTGGGCGCGTACTTGCCCGTGCGGGCCACGAGGCGCAGGTCGCTCCAGGTCAGCGGCTGGGTGGTGGGGTCGAAGCCCTGCCGCGTGACGTAGACCAGGAAGTAGTCGGCGCCGTGACTGGCCTGGTCGTACAGCTTCACGGTGAAGTTGCGGCCGATGTCCGTGGTCTTCCACGCCCCGACCGTGTCCAGGGAGTTGTACCGGCCGCCCTCGGTGCGTCCGCCGCTGCACAACTGTCCGTTGGGGACCACGGCCTGGAAGTTGCCGCCCGAGCCGTTGCGGTACAGGCCGTTCCAGTTCCACATGGCGTTCGCGTCGGCCCGCCACGCCTGCCAGCACATGGGGTCCTGCTGGGCCATCGCGGGGTTCAGGTGGTCGCTGCCCCAGCGCTGCCAGCAGCCGTAGTTGCGGGATGCCGGGTCGACGACCGAGCCGTGCGCGACGGCGGTGCCGCTCCAGGGGAGCAGGCTCAGCAGGGCGGCGACCAGCACACTCAGGGCGAGCGCCAGACGTGATCGTGGCCTGAGACCACCACGACTAAGGACATGACCATGACAATTCATGATCTCCTTCTTTCGGATGTGGGGGTTGTCGAAGCTCTTCCGTGGGGAGCGGGAGAGCGTGGGAGCGCTCCCGCAGTGCACAGGGTGCGCCCGAAGACACGGGTCGGCAACGTCTGATTGCGCCACTTCCGCTCCTCCTGGCGCGTTCGATGCGCCTGCCGGGCCGGGGGCGTCAGAGACGGTCGGCTTCCTCGGTGGCACGTCCGAGGTAGGTGGTGGCGCCGGGCCCGGGGACGTCGAGCTCGTGGAAGCCCACTCGGCCGTAGAAGGCCCTGGCCCGGGTGTTGGCGGTCCCCATGGCCAGGTGGACGGCCGGTACTCCCCTGCCGTGCAGAGCCTCCAGGAAGGTCCGCATCAGGCGGCGTCCGTGGCCCCCGCCCTGCCACTCGGGCAGCAGGTCGATGTGCAGATGCGCGGGGTACGCGGCCAGTTCGGGAACCACCATCCGTTCGGGACGGTGCAGCAGACGGGCGATCTCCTCGTCAGGGGTGCGCGGCGGTTCGGGCGGCGCCGGGTAGCGGTCGGCGACCAGAGGCAGCCACTCGGTGCGGAAGGCCTCCGCGAAGCGCCCGGTGTCGGCCGTGCCGAGGATGTAGCCGACCGCCTGCCCCTGCCCGTCGTCCAGCACGAAGGCCAGTTCCGGCTCCAGGTGAACGTACGGCGCCGCGAAGGTGGCCGGGAAGACGCCCGGGTCGACGTAGTGAGGGCGGCTGTCCTGGCCGTTGTGCGCGGTGCGGACGCAGATGTCGTCGAGGGCCGGACCGTCCTCGGAGCGGTACGGGCGGACGGCAGGGGACGCGGTCATGAGGGCATCGTGCCCGGTGCGGAGTGCTCCCTCAACCCCGCCGGGAGAGCCGCGCCGGCCATTCCCGAGACCAGGGAGGGGACGCGCTTCGGCGTGGCCGCACGGCGGACGGCGGGGTGCGTGACCGCGCGCCGGGCCCCGGACCCAGGACGGCGCGCCGAGCGCGGCTTAAGGGCACCGCGCGGGGTTACCCGGTGCGCATGGTGAAGCTGCATATTCCAGGACGAAAAGAACACCGAGAGGCCGAGGCCCCGGCTCAGGACCCCGCCTCCACTCGTGCCCCGGCTTCGGAAGCCGATGCGGCAGAGCCCGGGCCGGCCCCCGAGGTGGAGCGTGCGGCGCCGGACACGCCGAGCGAGCTGCCGCGGAAGTCGTGGGGCGCGGTGCTGAAGGGGAGCCTGCGCGAGTTCAAGGACGACGAGCTGACCGACCGGGCGGCCGCGCTGACGTACTACGGAGTGCTGGCACTGTTCCCGGCCCTGCTCGTGCTGGTGTCGGTACTGGGCCTCACCGGCAAATCGACCACGGACAAGGTGATCGACAACCTCCAGCAACTCGCCCCCGGCTCTGCCCGCGACATCATCACCCGGGCCGTCGAGCAATTGCAGGGCAACGCCGGTATCGGCTCCCTGATGGCGATCGTCGGACTCGTCCTGGCGGTGTGGTCGGCCTCCGGGTACGTGGGCGCGTTCATCCGCTCGGCCAACGCCGTCTACGACATGCCCGAGGGGCGGCCGGTGTGGAAGGTGCTGCCGGTGCGGGTGGGTGTGACGGTCGCGCTGATGATGCTGGCCACGTTCAGCGCGCTGATCGTGGTCTTCACGGGCGGGCTGGCCCGTGAGGCCGGAACGGCGCTCGGGATCGGCGACACCGCGCTGACGGTGTGGTCGATCGCGAAATGGCCGGTCCTGGTCGTGCTGGTCACGATCATGATCGCGCTCCTGTACTGGGCGACCCCGAACGCCAAGGTGAAGGGATTCCGCTGGATCACGCCGGGCAGCGTGCTGGCCCTGGCGATCTGGCTGGTCGCGTCCGCCGGCTTCGCGGTCTACGTCGCCAACTTCGCCTCGTACAACAAGACCTACGGCACGATGGCCGGTGTCATCGTCTTCCTGGTGTGGCTGTGGATCACCAACCTGGCCATCCTGCTGGGCCTGGAGTTCGACGCGGAGACGGCACGGCAGCGGGCCATCGCGGGAGGTCATCCGCCCGAGGCCGAGCCCTACACCCAGCCGCGCGACACCAGCGCCTGGGACGAACAGGACCGACGCCGAATGGAAGAGAGCTGACCGCCCTCGCCCTCTCAGCCCATGAGTCCGGCGGCGGCCGTCGCGCCCAGTTCCCAGCATTTCCCGACGTCGCTCTTGTCCGGCTCGCCGGTCACCGTCACGGCCTCGGCGGTGCGGCGCCAGCCGAGGCCCGTCGTGATCGCCTCGATGCCCCGCACCGCTCCGGTGACGTCGTTCCCGCCGTGGACCCAGTAGCCGAAGGGCCGGCCGCGGGTCGCGTCCAGGCACGGGTAGTAGACCTGGTCGAAGAAGTGTTTGAGGGCTCCGGACATGTAGCCCAGGTTGGCGGGGGTGCCGAGGAGGTAGCCGTCGGCGGCGAGGACGTCGGAGGCGGTGGCGGACAGCGCGGGCACGCGCACGACCCGTACGCCCTCGATCTCGGGATCCGTCGCGCCGGAGACGACGGCTTCGAACATCGCCTGGCAGTTGGGCGAGGGCGTGTGATGGACGATCAGCAAGGTGGCCACGTCGTCCGACCCTACAAGTCGTGGGCGCCATGACTGAACGGCGCGCGAACTGGTACCCGGCGGTTGCTCACCGTACGAGAAAGGGAGGTAACCGCCTTGTCCCAGGTAGAGGAATCCATCGAGGTCCGCGTCCCGGTGCACACCGCGTACAACCAGTGGACGCAGTTCGAGACGTTCCCCGAGTTCATGGACGGTGTCGAGCGCATCGAGCAGCGCACCGACACCCTGACGCACTGGGTGACGAAGATCGGCGGCCAGCAGCGGGAGTTCGACGCGGAGATCACCGAGCAGGTACCCGACGAGCGGGTCGCGTGGACGACCGTGAACGGCGAGGCGAGGCAGGCCGGCGTGGTGACCTTCCACCGCATCAAGGACGACACGACCAAGGTCATGCTCCAGATGGACTTCGACCCCAGTGGCATGGCCGAGACGGTGGGCGACAAGCTCGGGTTCGTCAAGCGGCAGGTCTCCGGTGATCTGCAGCGGTTCAAGCGGTTCATGGAGGCCCGTGGGTCGGAGACGGGAGCCTGGCGCGGCGAGGTCTGATCAAGCGACGAGGGCGGCCGCCACCACTGCTCGTGGTGGCGGCCGCCCTCGTCGCTTGCCCGTCAGGCCACCACCGGCTTGGCGATCCCGCTGTGCAGCAGATCCCGGGCCTTCTCGCTCAGGTCGGCCAGGCGAAGGGCGGCCCGGGCCGCGGTGTCGTAGAGGCTGTGCACGGCCTGGAGGCGTTCCAGGCGGGGGGCGAGGGCGGAGAGGGCGATGGCCAGGGCCACGCCCGCCCAGGCCACCGGGCCGAGCGGCGTGCAGCCGAAGAAGTGGCTGACGCCGGGGGTCTGGACGAGTGCGGCGAGCACGGCGGCCGAGCCGAGGGCCGTCGCCCACACCAGCGGACTCCGGCGGCGCCCGGAGAGGGTCTGCACCAGTTGTGCGCCCACCACGCCGCACAGCGCCATGGTGGTGGAACGGCGTTCCGTACCGGGGGTGAGGCGGCCGATGAGATAGGCCGCGACAGCGCCGAAGCAGGTGGTGATGCCTCGCCGCCGGATCGAGCGCAGCAGGGGCGCGCCGAGGACGTCGAGGCCCATCGGGCGGGTCGCGGCGTGCTCGGCCGTCGAGGGGTCGTCGCTCGGGGTGACCGCCACGGCCATGGCCGGGAACATGTCGGTGAGCAGGTTGACCAGGAGCAGCTGACGCGTCGACAGGGGCGATGCCCCGGCCAGCAGGGTGCCGAGGACACTGAAGCCGACCTCGCCGGCGTTGCCGCCGATGAGGATGCTCACCGCGTCGGCGACGCTTCGCCACAGGGCCCGGCCCTCGACGACCGCGTCCACCAGGACGGACAGGTCGCCGGTGGTGAGCACGAGGTCGGCGGCGTTGCGGGCCGCGGCGGAGCCGCGGGCCTCGATGCCGACGCCGACGTCGGCGGCGCGAATGGCGGCGGCGTCGTTGGCGCCGTCGCCGATCATCGCCACGACCCGGCCCGCCTGTTGCAGGGCCTCCACGACGTGCAGCTTCTGCTCGGGTGCGACACGGGCCACGACGCCCGCACCGCGCAGAACCCGGACCCGTTCGCGGCGCTCCATGGCGACCAGTTCGTCGCCGGTCACGACTTCGGTCTCCTCGGGCCAGCCCAGTTGCAGGGCGATCGCGCGGGCGGTCTCCGGGTGGTCGCCGGTGAGCATGACGGGCAGGATGCCGGAGCTGCGCAGTTCCGCGAGCAGCGCCTGTGAGGTGTCGCGGGGCACGTCGGCGAGCGCGATCAGTCCGCTGAACTCCAGGTCGGCGAGCGACGCGTCGAGTTCGGCGTCGGCGTCGCCGGCCCGGCAGGAGCGGCGGGCGACGGCGAGGACGCGCAGGCCTCGTCCGGCCAGTTCGTGGGCGGTGTCGGTCGCGTGACCGGGCAGGTCCCGGCAGGCGGGCAGGATCGTCTCGGGGGCGCCCTTGACGACGAGGACGTCACCGAGGTCCGGGTCGCCGTCGCGGCCGACCGCCGCGGCGTAGCCCCGGCGGGCCTCGAAGGGCAGCTCGCCGACCGGCGTCCAGCCCTCGTCGGGCGGGGCGACGTCGAGGACGGCCTCGTCGGTGGCGTGCGCGACGCGGCGCCCCTGTTCCGTCTCCTCCTGCGGGCAGGCGCGCGCGGCCAGACGCATGATCGGTGCGGCCTGTTCGCTGTCCACGTCCAGGACGGTGCCGTCGGCGGTGGCGACGCGGACCAGGCGCAGTGTGTTCTCGGTGAGGGTGCCGGTCTTGTCGAAGCAAACGGTGTCGACCCTCCCGAGCGCCTCCAGGGTGCGCGGGGTGCGCACCAGGACGCCGCGCCGGGACAGCCGGCGGGCCGCCGCCATCTGCGCGACCGTCGCCACGAGCGGGAGTCCCTCCGGTACGGCGGCGACGGCCACCGCGACACCGCCGCTGACGGCGCGTCGTATCGGACTGCCGCGCAGCAGGGACAGCCCGGTCACGGCCGCGCCGCCCGTGAAGGTCACCGGCAGGGCCTTGCGGGTCAGCTCCTGGAGCCGGGCCTGAACGCCTGCGGGCGGCGGGGTGCGGGCGGCGAGCGTGACGGCACGTCCCGCCTCGGTCCGGTCACCGGTGTCGACGACGAGCGCGGTGGCGTTCCCGGCCACGACGGTCGTGCCCTCGAACACCATGCAGGCGCGCTGCGCCACCGGCGCGCCCGGGGTGGCGTCGAGGGCCTTGGCGACCGGCAGCGATTCGCCGGTGAGGGCCGACTCGTCGACCTCGAGACCGTCGACGTCGAGCAGGCGTGCGTCGGCGGGTACGACGTCGCCGGCGCCGAGGGTGATCTCGTCCCCGGGCCGGAGCCGGGCCGCGTCGACGGTGACCGTGCGGGTGCGGCCTTCCCGCCTGCGGGCCTTGGGCTGCTGCCGGGCGGCCAGCCGGGCCAGTGCCTGTTCGGCGCGCAGCCGCTGGAGTCCGCCGGTCACGGCGTTGAGGTCCATGGCACCGACCACCAGCAGCGCGTCGACGATCGAGCCGAGCAGCGCGGAGGCGACGGCGCCCGTGGCCAGGACGGGGGTGAGCGGGTCGTCGAGTTCGCGGCGTACGGCGCCGGCCGCCTGCCAGGTCCAGCGGGCGGGTGTCAGCGCGGGCCGGCGGGTCAGGCGTGCCGCCCGCTGTCGCGTGCGGTCGGTGAGCAGGGCGAGTCCGCGGGGCTCCTCGTCCCTTCCGGTCCGTGCCAGCCGGGCGTGGGCCTCGTGGGGCTCCAGGGCGTGCCAGGGGATGTGCAGCCGGGGCGGGGGCGGGGTGGCCCGGGCCACGCGGGTGGCTTCGAGCCAGCCGGCGAGCAGGGCGTTCGCGGCGGCGATGTTGACGGGGGCGTGCCGGCTGAAGGGCCACCGGCCGGCCGGGCCCGGGGCTTGTCCGCCGCGGGCGACCAGCAGCCCCGACAGGGCCGCGCCGGCGCGGGCCAGGGTCTGCGAGCGGCGTCCGACGCGGCGGGCCGCCGGGATCGCCGTCAGCAGTCGCCAGACGTCGGCGAGTCCCCCCGGGGCCAGCACGTCGGCGCCCCAGGAGACGGCCGTCCGGCTGTCGGTGAGAGCGATGGCGATGTCGCCGGCGGGCAGTCCGGCCGCGACGTGCCCCTCGCCGGACTCGCTCAGCCGGGCGACGGTCACGACCACGCGCCCGTCGTCCTGGAGGCCGCGTACGACGTCCGCGAACGGTGTCCCGCTCGGGGCGACCTCGTCGGCGAGCCGGGTGATGTCCTTCAGGTCGGAGCCGCCCGCGATCACGACGTGCAGTCCCGCCCTGCGGGCTGCGTCGAGGACGGCCTCGGCGTGGGGGTCGACCGGATCGTCGGGCAGGCCGTCGGCGGGGCCGGACGCGTCGTCGCTCCGGGTCCGCCGGCTGCGCAGGGCGTCGGCGTGCAGGACGAGGGCGTCGGCGATCTCCAGCTGCCGCAGCCGCTCCGCGCTGCGCACGAGGATCCCGGAGTGGGCGAGGAAGGTGCCGAGGGTCGCGTTGAAGGCGGCCGGTCCGTACCGGGCCGCCTTCGGGGATCCTGCCAGGACCGCTTCGGCCGCTTCCCTCGCGTCGTGCGTCACGAGGAGGGTGGCGGCGGCGCCGGCGAGGCTTCCGGTGCTCGCGTGGGACGCGTACTCCTGGGCGGGTGTCACCCGCAGCGGCGGCCGGGTGCCGGCCGGACAGGGCAGGCTGGTGCGCCCTTCGAGGCAGATGTCGTCGTGCAGGGCCTCGAACGCCGCGGCCCTGGACACCGCCTCGGTCAGCTGGGTGCCGCGCAGCACGCCGTCGAGCACGAGTGCCAGCGGGGTCTGGCCGACTCCGTGTGCGGCGGCGTTGCCGGCGGCGAGGACGAGCTCCATGCCGGACTTGCCGAACCGCTGCCTCAGGAAAGCGCGGAAGCGGGGGTTCTCCCGCAGCAGCGTGACGCCGGCGGTGACGATGCGTGAGGTGGGCGGCAGGCGCAGCGAACGGCCGGCCAGGGCACCGGCCGCGCCGGCGGCGTCCAACAGGATGCCCGCCGCGGTGACGCGCACCTCGCCGGGGTCACCGGGGTGGGAGACCTCCGGTGCTTCCGGATCGGCGCCCTCGTCCAGGCCGAAGCGGGCGGCGAGTTCGATGGCCCGTTCGGTGACCCGGTCGGTAGCGGTCTCCTCGGCCGCGGTGACCACCAGGCGGGACAGTCCCTCGTCCCAGTACGCCAGGAGGACGTCCGGGTGCTCGAGCAGTTCCCCGGCCAGCTTGCGGGCACGGGCGGCGGCCTCGCCGTCGGAAGGCCGCAGCGCGAGGTGGACGCGCTGCCCGGCCTTCCAGTGGTGTGCGCCGGTCAGGGCGTTGCGGGCGACGTTGCGGACGCGGCGCGTGGTGTCGTAGACGGACGTCACTCCCTGTGCGGTGCTGCGGGCGGCGCCTGCGGCCGCCCCGGCCACGGCCCCGGCGAGCGGGGCGACGTCGAAGCGTGTGAGCATCTGCTGGTGTCCCGACTCAGCTGGTGGGGCGGCTGTCGTGTCCGTGCCGGTGGATCTGCTCCCGGTCCGGTTCCTCGCCGTGCGGGTCGTGGTGGGTGGTGGCCTCGGCCACCTGTTTCAGCGCGGACGCGGTGGCTGTGTCGCCCACTTTGGCCGGCTGCTCGTGCACGTGCTGTTCCGGCCGGTCGTGCCGGTAGTGCGACGCGGCGAGCTTGTCGCCGGGGCCGTACGAGGTGTCCGGCTCGTCCGGCGTGTCCTTCGCGCCGGCCTCCGAGGGGCGTTCGCCGGCCCGCTCGGCCCGCGGACCGCCGTCCGGGGGCGCGCCGTCGGGCCCGTGTCCGGGCCGCGGCCGGGTCAGCCAGGCGACGGCGGCGCCGGTGAGTGCCACCGGCCACTCGACCACTCCGGCCACGCCGAGCACACCGGCACCCGCGTACACGGCCATCCGGCGGCCGCGCGGCGACACGGCTCCGATCCGGTCCAGGGTGCCTCCGGCCACCTTGCCCACCTGTTCCGCACCCGGCACATGCCTCAGCCCGGATGCGACGGCCCGAAGCGGCTGCGGAAGATCGGGCGAACGTGATGTCTCCTGGTTCATGTCGACCTCCACGAGCGCGATATCATGCGGCTCCCCCCGGTTTCCCAGCTCTTTGCCCCATATTCCGCTTTTCGACGAGTGACTGCTTGTCGTGGGCGACGCAGGGGCCGGCGTCGTGCGCGTGCGCCGGGTGGTGCCGGGCGTTCCCATGGCCGGGAACGTCGCGGTCGGGCTCACTCCGGCACCCTGCCGTGTCGGTCCGCAAGCGTCGGGTACTCAGAGCGGGCACGCAGGCCGTCTCGGGTCCGGGCAGCGCAGGGCAGAGCGGTGTCCGGTTCGGCGAATGGAGGGGTCATGACGCAGAACGGTGATGACGCGACGCTCGTCCGGCGACCGGGGATCCCGGACCTCCGGATGGCCCCGGACCGTGCCGAGCCCGCGCCACCACAGGACCCGCAGGCCGCGGAACCGCCGCAGGAGCTGCCCCTGGACCGCAACCAGGCGCTGCTGGAGGCGGCCAAGCAGGTCGGTGCCCTGCTGAAGCGGAAGGGGCACCTCTTCGCGCTGGCCGGGAGCGTGGCCGCCTACGCGCACGGCGGCGAGAAGAACCTGCAGCACGACGTCGACTTCGCCATCCGCCCCGAGGACGCGGAAGCGGTGGCGGCCACGCTCCGCGAGGCCGGGCTGACGGTCTACACCCCGCCGGAGGACTGGCTGATCAAGGCCACGTGTTTCGGACAGCCGGTCGACATCATCTTCGAGCTGGCGCACCAGCCGGTCGGCGCGGACATGCTTCAGCGGGCGGAGGAGGTCTCGGTCGACTCGGTGCGCATGCCCGTCCTGGCGCCGACCGACCTCCTGTGGAGCCTGCTCGCCGCCTTCTCCGAGCATCACTGCGACTTCGGCGCGGCCCTGCCCATCGCACGTGCCCTGCGCGAGAAGGTCGACTGGGAGCGGGTGCGGCGCGAGTGCGGGGACGCGCCGATGCCCGCCGCCTTCTTCTTCCTTCTGGAGCGCCTGAACGTCATCTGAAGCGGAAGGAACACCCATGACCACCCACGGACCGGAGCACGCGGGCGGCGGTGAGCCGGCGCGGAACCTGGACTACCGGATCGCCCACCTCCAGGACCGCCTCGCCTCCGGCGACCTCGGGGAGCTGGGCGTGCGGGCCGAGGCCCGCGGCCAGACGGTGCTGCTCACCGGCACCGTGCCCTCGGCGCCCTGCCGCGACGAGATTCTGCGCACCGTCCACGAGGAGCTGGCCGGGGTCCCGGTACACAGCGACCTCGTGGTGACCGAGGCGTCCTCCCCCGACCACGCGGAGGAGCTCTCATGATCCGCATCGCAGCCGTCGGAGACATCCACATGGGGCCCGAGAGCCAGGGTGTGCTCCGCCCCGCCTTCGAGACCCTGCCCGAGTGCGCCGACCTTCTGCTGCTGGCGGGTGACCTCACCCGGCACGGCACGCCCGAGGAGATGCGGGTGGTTGCCCGGGAGATCCAGGATCTGGGCGTCCCGGTGGTCGCCGTCCTGGGCAACCACGACCATCACGACGACCGGCCCGACGAGGTCTCGGCCATCCTCCGGGAGGTCGGCGCCCACGTCCTGGAGGGCCAGGGAACGGTCGTGGAGAGCGGCGGAGCACGGATCGGCGTGGCCGGCACCAAGGGGTTCGGCGGCGGTTTCGTCGGCCGTTGCGCCGGGGAGTTCGGTGAGCCGCTCATGAAGGAGTTCGTCAGGTACTCGCGCCGGCGCGCCGACGCCCTGCGGGCCGCTCTGGAGGGGTTGGGTGAGAAGGGCTGTGACGCGCGGATCGCGCTGACCCACTACTCCCCCGTCCCGGAGACGCTGGCCGGCGAACCGCTGGAGATCTATCCGTTCCTGGGCAGCTATCTGCTGGCCGAGGCGATCGACACGGCCGGTGCCGATCTCGCGGTGCACGGGCACGCGCACGCCGGCACGGAGCACGGCATGACGAGCGGCGGCGTGCGGGTGCGCAACGTCGCCCAGCCCGTCATCGGGCGCGCCTTCCACGTCTACCACCTGCCGGTCCGTGACCACGCGACCACCGGGGCCGCCGCCCGAGCCGCCCACTAGGCACCGCCCGTCACCCATCCGCCGCCGGCCGACGCCGGCGGCGTTCTCCGTGTGCCGCGACGGCGGCGCCGAGGCCCCGCTCCGATGCCGCCTCTGGTGTGAATACGCCGCACGTCGTACCGGTTCCAGGCATTTTGTCTGCTTAGCATGCATGCTCCGCGCTCCGCACATCTGCGATGTCCCCACGCGTCCGCCCGGGGTGCGACCGCCCCGTACGAGAGGACATCAGATGGCGCTGACGGGCCGTCGTGGAGCCCTGTCCGAGCATGCCCTTTCCCCGCACGACGACGTACTGCGCACCGCGGCGCCGCACGTCGCCCGCCGCCGTTTCCTGACCGTCACCGCGGCGGCGGCGATGCTCGCCTTCGCCACCAACCGGCCGGCCCGCGGCGCCACCGCCGCCGCCGAACTGGACGCCGCCCGGGTCTCCGCGGACCCGTTCACCCTCGGGGTGGCCTCCGGCGACCCGCTGCCGGACTCGGTACTGATCTGGACCCGGCTCGCGCCCGAGCCGTTCGCGGAGGACGGCGGCCTGGGCCGGGAACGGCTCGTCGTCGAATGGGAAGTCGCCGCGGACGAGCGCTTCGCGCTCGTCGAGCAGCGGGGTGCCGCCACGGCCCACCCCGAGTACGGCCACAGCGTGCGCGTCGACGTCAAGGGCCTCATGCCTGACAGGCACTACTACTACCGGTTCCGGGTGGGAGGCTGGATCAGTCCCACGGGCCGGACCCGCACGGCACCGGCCGCGGGCGGCGAGACGGGTGCCATGCGGCTGGCCGCCGTGGCCTGTCAGTCCTACCAGGACGGCTACTACACGGCCCACCGGCATCTGGCGCAGGAGGACGTCGACGTGGTGTTCCACCTCGGCGACTACCTGTACGAGTATCCCGTGGACGCCTCCGGCGGGGCCCGCCGCTACAACGACCGCACCCTGCCCGACGTGTTCAACCGCGAGACGGTCACCCTGGCGGACTACCGTTTGCGTTACGCGCTCTACAAGAGCGACCCGGACCTGCGCGCCGCGCACGCCCGGCACCCGTTCCTCGTCACCTGGGACGACCACGAGACGGAGAACAACTACGCCGGCGCCGTCGACGAGAACGGCAGTCCCCCGGAACGGTTCCTGGTGCGGCGCGCCGCCGCCTACCGGGCCTACTGGGAGAACCAGCCGCTGCGCGCCGAGCAGCTGCCGCAGGGGCCCGACGCCCGGTTGTACCGCCGGCTGGCCTGGGGTTCGCTCGCCCAGTTCGACATCCTCGACACCCGTCAGTACCGCTCGGACCAGGCCTACGGCGACCGGCCGCATCCTCAGGGCCCCGAGTCGGACGACCCGGCCCGCACCCTCACCGGCGCCGCACAGGAGAGCTGGCTGCTGGACGGGTGGCGGAACTCCGGCGCACTGTGGCACGTGACGCCCCAGCAGGTGTGCTTCTCCCAGCGCAAGTTCGAGGCGACCACCCCGGCCCGGGTCTCCATGGACGCATGGGACGGCTACCGTGCCTCCCGCGACCGGGTGGTGGCGGGCGCGAAGGCCGCGGGCATCGACAACTGGATGGTCCTCACCGGAGACGTCCACGTCGGGTACGCCTTCGACATCAAGGACGACTTCGACGACCCGGGGTCCAGGACGCTGGGCACGGAGGTCACCTGCACCTCGATCACCAGCGGCGGGAACGGAAGCGAGAAGCCGGCCAACTGGGACACGTACATGAGGGCCAACCCCCACATGCAGCACTACGACGGCCGGCGCGGCTACGTCCGGGTCGAGCTGGGTCGCCTGAGGGCCCAGGTCGACTTCCGCACCGTCTCGGGCGTCACACGGCCCGGGGGCACCGTCTCGACGTCCGCGTCCTTCGTCACGGAGGTGGGTTCGCCGGGTCTGAAGCCCGCGTGACCGTCCGGCGTCCCCAGTACTGCAGTTGGCGCCCTTCCCCGCGCCCAAGCGCGAAACGGGACCGCCCCGGGCATCGCTCCGGGCCGTTCCGGCAAGGCCTATGGCCTCATGACCGCTTCACCGTGACCGAAGGAGACACATCGAATGGGCCACAGACATGCCGTGCCCGGCCGCCGGGCTGTCCTCACCGTGCTCGGCGCGCTCGTCGCCACCGGGATCCCCTCCGCCGTGGCGGCCGAACCCGCGCCGCCCGCGGGCCCGCTGCCCTCGGCCGCCCAGACCCTCGGCGCCGACCGGCCGTCGGCTCCGGTGCTGCGTGCCATGGAACGCGACCTCGGGCTGACCCCGGCTCAGGCGTCCCGGCGACTCGTCAACGAAGCGGAGGCGGGCACCCGGGCGGGGCGGCTGCGCAACGCCCTGGGCGGCCGCTTCGCGGGGGCCTGGCTGCGCGGCACGACGTCGCAGGAGCTGGTCGTGGCGACGACCCACACGACGGACGTGCCCGCCATCCAAGCCCAGGGAGCCAAGGCGGTTGTCGTGAAGAAGACGCTCCGTGACCTCCGGGCCGCCAAACGGAAGCTGGACGCGGCGGCGGTCCGCCACAGCACCCGTGACACCCCCGTGTGGTACGTCGACATCCCGGCGAACCGGGTCGCGGTGGAAGCCAGGAGCAAGGCCGCGGCAGCCGCGTTCGTCAAAGCCGCGGGCCTCGATGCCAAGGGCGTCGGCGTCAGGGTGACGGCGTTGCGGCCCCGACTCCTGGCGGACATCACCGGCGGCGACGCCTACTACATCAACGGCACGGCCCGCTGCTCCGTCGGTTTCTCCGTCACCAGGGGCACGCAGCAGGGCTTCGCCTCGGCGGGCCACTGCGGTAGGACGGGCGCCAGGACGACCGGGTACGACAACACGCCGCAGGGCACGTTCCAGGCCTCCACGTTCCCCGGCAAGGACATGTCGTGGGTGGCCGTCAACGACCGGTGGACGACCACCGCGAACGTGCGGGGCGAGGGCGGGCAGAACGTGCGGATCACCGGCTCGGTGCAGGCGCTGGTCGGCGCGGCGGTCTGCCGCTCCGGCTCCACCACCGGGTGGCACTGCGGCCGGATCGAGCAGCACGACACGAGCGTCAGTTACACCGAGGGCAGGGTGAACGGGCTGACCCGGACGACCGTGTGCGCCGAGCCGGGCGACTCGGGCGGGCCCTTCGTCGCGGGCGCCCAGGCGCAGGGCGTGACCTCCGGCGGTACCGGCGACTGCGGTAGCGGGGGCCACACGTACTACCAGCCGGTCAACCCGCTGCTCAGCGACTTCGGGCTCACCCTGAAAACCACGGCCGCCGATGCCGCGGCCCCGCAGGACAACGTCGCGCAGACGTGGGCCACCGGCCGTGTCTACGAGGCCGGTGCCGTGGTGATCCACGCCGGTGTGCGCTACCAGTGCCTGCAGACCCACCAGGCGCAGGGCGCCTGGGCACCCGCCCGCACCCCGGCCCTGTGGCAGCGAGCGTGACGAGGGATCAGCTCCTGCGGGTCAGGCCCGGGCCACCACCCGCAGCGTCCGGACGGAGGAGTCGGCCGCGTCCGGGATGAGGACGCCGTGCTCGACCCCGCTGCGCAGGTAGTCCAGGACCTCGTCGGTGATGACCTCGCCGGGCGCCACCACGGGCACGCCCGGCGGGTAGGGGCTGATCATCTCCGCGGCGATCCGTCCCGCGGCCCGCTCCGCGGCCACGTGCTCGACCGGGGCGAAGAACGCCGCGCGGGGCAGCATCGCCTGCTCCAGTTCCAGCGCGGAGGGCTCGGGCAGCCGGACCGGGGGGCGCCGGTCGACGTACTGCGCGTGCTCGACGAGCGCGCGCAGGGCGTCCACCAGGATCTCCTCGGTCTCGTCGTCGTCGGCGCAGGTGATGGAGGCGCTGATGCGGCAGCTGTCCGAGCCGCCGACGTCCACGTGCCGGTGGGTGCGCAGCCACTCCGTGGCCTGCATCCCGCTCATGCCGAGCTTGCGTACGTCGATGACGAGCTTGAGCGGGTCGAGGTCGGCGGCGAGCCCCTCCTCCACGACCTCGCGTCCCATGGGCCGCAGGCCCGGCATGTCGGCCACCGCCGCCCGGATGCGTCCGGCGCGGTGGATGGCCGCCTCCAGGAGCTCCAGCCCCTGTTCCACCATCTGGCGGCGCCAGCCGTCGAGCGTGGCGTACACGAGGGAGGAGGCGCTGGTGGTGCCGAGCAGGTCCTCCCGCTGAGCGAGGACCTCGGGCGACACGCGGTCGTACTGCAGGTGGAAGACGGAGCTCTGCTCCACGGCCCCGCCCATCTTGTGCACGCTGGTCACCACCAGGTCGGCCTCGGCGTCCATGCCCCAGACGGGCAGGGCCGGGTGGAACGGCAGGTGGGCGCCCCAGGCCTCGTCGACGATGACGGGCACGTCGAACTCGTGGCACACCCGGGCCACTCCCTCGACGTCCGCGCAGGATCCCCAGTCGGTGGGCGTGATGAGCAGCATGCCCTTGGCCTCCGGGTGCTCCCGGAGCCGCCTGCGGACGTCCTCGGGCTCGGGCGGGTGGGCCAGATGCCGTTCGGTGTCGAACTTCGGGTGCACCCAGATCGGTTCGACACCGTTGACGACGACCGCGGCGATGACGGACTTGTGGGCGTTGCGGGACAGCAGGAGCTTCTCGCCCGGCCCGGCCGCGGCCAGCATGGCCGTCTTCACGGACAGGGAACTGCCGCAGGTGGAGAAGAACGCGTGCTCGGCACCGACCGCGTCCGCCATGAGTTCCTGCGCCTGGCTGAGGACGCCCTGTGACTGGCGGCGGTCGTCCAGCCCGTTGAGGGAGAGCACGTCGGACCGGAACACATCGAGCCCGACGATCTCGGCGACCCGGGGGTCCACTCCCCTGCCCTGCTTGTGGCCCGGCGGGCCGTAGGCGATGTCGCCGCGGCGCCGGAAGGCCTCCAGCGCCTCCAGCACGGGCGCGCGCGAGTGGTCCATGGTTCCTCCCAGATCGGGCCCGCCCGGCCGTCACCGCTGCGTCCACGCTGTCGTGGCCCGGCGGGTACACAGACCGTGTTGCACCGGTGCACCGCTCGAAACGCCGCGCGGGTCGCGAGGCCGTAGCGGTGCGGTCGGCGGCCGGTGCGGGGGCGGGCCCGGCCGGGTCTCGCGGCCTCATGCCGGGCCTCTCGTGGCCTCTCGCCGCACTCCGGTCGGTACGGGTGTGTTCCGTCCTCGAAACGCCGCGCGGGTCGCGAGGCCGTCGCGGTGCGGTCGGCGGCCGGTGCGGGGGCGGGCCCGGCCGGGTCTCGCGGCCTCATGCCGGGCCTCTCGTGGCCTTCTGCCGGGCCTCTCGTGGCCTCTCGCCGCACCCCGGCCGGTACGGGTGCGTTCCGTCCTCGAGGCGCGGCGCGTGTCACGGTGGCGTGCGGAGAAACCCGGGCGGGGACACACCGCTTCCGACGCCGGGGAGGACTCGTGGACCGCACGCGTGAGGACGTGCACCAGGCCGTTCGTGAGGAGGTGGCGGCGCGGGCGGGCGCGCTGTGGAACGTGGCTCTGCGTCTGCACGCCGACCCCGAGTACGGCTTCGCCGAACACCGGGCGGCGGCCCTGCTGTCGGGCGAGCTGGAGCGGGCCGGTTTCGCCGTGGAGCGCGGCGTGGCGGGGATGCCCACCGCGTTCACGGCGCGCTCGGGCCGGGGCCGGCCCACGGTGGCACTGCTGATGGAGTACGACGCCCTGCCGGGGCTCGGCCACGCGTGCGGCCACAACCTCATCGCGGCGGCGGGCCTCGGTGCCGCGCTGGCGGTGGGTGCCGTGGCGGAGGCGTCCGCCGGGTCGGTGCTGGCGGTGGGCACTCCCGCGGAGGAGGGCGGAGGCGGCAAGATCCTGGAGGTGGAGGCCGGGGTGTTCGACGACGTCGACGCGGCGCTGATGTTCCATCCGGGCGTGTACAGCTGGGCGCGGGCGCCGCTGACCGCGCAGGTGCAGTACCGGGTCGCTTTCCACGGCCGGGCGGCGCACCCCACGGGGAATCCGACGGAGGGCGTCGACGCGCTCGCGGCGCTCGTGGAGCTGTTCAACGTGCTGGGCGTGGTGGGGCGGCGGCTGCCGGACGGCTCGCACGTGCAGGGCATCGTCACCCATGGCGGCACCGCCACGAACATCGTCCCGGAGTACGCCGAGGGCTTGTTCGGCCTGCGCGCGGCCACGACGCGGGCGCTGGACGACCTGACGGACCGACTGCGGGTGTGCGCCGACGGTGTGGCCCGGGCCACGGGCACCACCGCCGAGGTGGAGCGGGCCACCGTGCGCTACGAGCACTTCAGGGACAGTGAGGTGCTGTCCGAACGGTTCGCCGCCCACCTGGCCCGGGCCGGGATCCCGCTGTCACCGCCCGCGCCCGGCGTGTACCTGGGGTCGTCCGACATCGGGAACGTCAGTACGCGGGTGCCGGCCATTCACCCGTTCGTGGCGATCATGGACGAGGACGGTTCCGACCACACCCCCGAGTTCGCCGAGGCCGCCGCGTCCGACCGGGCCCGGGAGGTGTTGGTCGCCGTGACCGAGGCCCTCGCGTGCACCGCCGCCGACGTGCTGCGGTCCGGGGAACTGCGCGAGGAGGCGTGGGCGCGGCACCGGGCGGCGCGAACCGGGTGAGTGCCATCGCCCCTGGCGGGGAACCCGGCGAACGCCGTACCACCGACACCCCTGGAGAGGGCCATGAGTCTGATGCGCTTGCTCGGCCGCCCCATGCTGGCCTCGATGTTCCTCACGGGCGGCCTGAACTCCGTCCGGGAGCCGGAGCAGGTGGCTCCGATCGCGGAGCCTGTCGTCCAGCCGGTCACGGATCGCGTTCCGGCGTTGCCCGACCGCACCGAGCAGGTCGTGCGCCTGAGCGGCGCGGTGCAGGTCGCGGCCGGGCTGATGCTGGCCACGGGGCGCATGCCGCGTCCGGCCGCGCTGGCCATCGCGGCCACTCTGGTGCCCACGACGCTGGCCGCGCACCGCTTCTGGGAGGTGGAGGACCCCTCGGAGCGTGCCGAGCAGCGCATCCACTTCTTCAAGAACATGTCCATGCTCGGCGGCCTGCTGATCGCCGCCGACGACACCGGCGCCCGCCCCTCGCTGCTGTGGCGCGGCACCCACGCCGCCCACGGCCTGCGGCGTGACGCCGGGCTGGTGCGCCGCTCCGTCCGTGCCACCGCACGCCCGGCCGCGGCCGCCGGACGGGTACGGGCCAAGCTGCCCGCCTGATCCGTCCGGGGGACGTGGGCCGCACCGCGCGTTAGCTCCTGAGGCCCGGGGAAACCCGTGGGCTGGAGGTGAAGGACATGGGACACGGAGGGAACGTCATCGACGAGCTGGTGACCGATCACCGCGAAGTCGAGGAGATGTTCGGCAAGATCGAGGCGCTGCCGGCGGGGCACGAGGACCGCAAGCTGTACGCGGACCAGGTCACGATCGAGCTGGTCCGGCACTCGGTGGCCGAGGAGGCCTACCTCTATCCGGCCGTGCGCGAACACGTGGCGGGCGGGGACGAGCTCGCCGACCAGGAGCTCCAGGACCACGCCACGGCCGAGCGGATCATGAAGGACCTGGAGGGCTGTGATCCGGGCGACGCCGAATTCGACCGGCTGATCGGCATGCTGATGAGCGAGATCCGCTCGCACATCGCGGACGAGGAGGGGAACCTCTTCCCGGCGCTGCGGCAGGCATGCCCGGCGGACGCGCTCGACGAGCTGGGCGAGAAGGTGCGGAAGGCGAAGAAGACCGCCCCGACCCGGCCCCACCCGGCTGCCCCGGACAGGCCTCCGGCGAACAAGCTGCTGGCTCCGGGCACCGGAATGGTCGACCGGCTTCGTGACGCGCTGACCGGCCGGGGGAAGTCCGCGTAACGCCGCCGCCCCACGAGGGAGGGGCCCGTCGCCTGGGCGACGGGCCCCTCCCTCGTGGTGTGTCCGGCATCACCTGCCAGGGCCGGGGCCATGCCCCTGATCGTCAGCTGTGATCAACCACACTCGCTTGCCCAAATCCCTTGTGCCCGGCCATGTTTGGGTGGTGCGCCGGCGGCGGGCACGGTGCGGGCGGCGTCGACTCGGGGTGTGCCTCTGCCACGATGGTCGGCGCCGTATCCCGAGGGGAGCCGCCGCGCAGCGCAGCCGGTGCTTCTCGTTCCCCTCGTCCCCCACCTCCTGAGTCCTCCGGCTCGCCGACGAGTGGCGCACTGTGTCTTCCTCCTCGCTCTCCCCTGTTCAGCCCACCTCTCGCTCGCCCTGGCGGTCGCTGAGGTACCGCAGCATGCGCTGGTGGTCCGCCGCGAACTTCGTGTCGAACGCCGGCACGTGGATGCAGCTCACGGTGCAGAACCTGCTGGTCCTCCAGATCACCGGGTCCGCCGCCGCGACGGGGCTGTCCATGTCCGTGCAGGCCGCTCCCGCCCTGCTGATGAGCGTCCTGGGCGGCGCGGCCGTCGACCGGTGGCCCCGCAAGCTGACGGCGGCCGTGAGCCAGGCGCTGCTCGGCGCGATCGCGTTCACGACGGCCGTCCTGGTGGCGCTGGACCGGCTCGACATGACCTCCCTGATGGTGCTCGCCGCCCTCACGGGTGTCGTCGCGACCGTCGACAACCCGGCGTGCGCGCTGCTGGGCAACGATCTCGTCCCGCCGGAGGACGTGCCGTCGGCCATCGGGGTCGGGGCGCTGGTGCACCAGGCGGGGCGGCTCGTGGGGGCGGCTCTCGCCGGTGTGGCCGTCGGGTTCCTCGGCACGTCCGCCGCGTACTTCGCGAACGGGCTGTCGTTCCTGTTCGTGGCCTCGGTCATCCCCTTTCTGCGCCCGGCGGCCGGCGCGGTCCGGCAGTTCACCCCGGACCCGAAGGACACGGGCACCGACATGACCGTGCGCGAGGGGCTGACATTCTTCGCGCGCCGGCCCCGTCTGATGGCGCTGGCCGGGGTGACCGGTATCAGCGCGGTGTTCGGCCGCAACTACCAGCTCACCCTGGCGGTGCTCGTCACCGGGCCGCTCGCGGGCGGAGCCGGTTCGTTCGGCACGGTGTCGACCGTGCTCGCCGTCGGCGGCATCCTCGGCGCGCTGCTCGGCGCCCGGCTGCGCCGGCCGTCCGTGCGGCTCGTGGGGGCTCTCGCGGCGGCCGGGGCGCTGCTCCAGGTGGTGGCGGGGCTGTCGCCGTCACTGGCGGTACTGATCGCGCTGGTGCTGCCGATGGCCGTGGTCGAGTCCGTCTCCGACACCGCCGGTACGGCCGTCCTGCAGACCGACCCGCCCGCGCACCTGCGGGGCCGGGTGCTGGGCGTGTGGGGCAGCATCGGCACGGTGTGGAGTCTGGGCGGCCCGCCCGCTCTCGGCCTCCTCATGGAACTGGCCGGGGCCCGCGGCGCCCTCGTCACCGGCGGCCTGCTGATCGCCGGCGCGATCGGTGCGGGCTACCTGCTCCGGCAGCGCCGGACCGCGACCCCGGTGGTGCTCCGCCCGGAGGAGGGCGAGGTGGCGGGGCAGCCCGCCCTGAGCACGGCTGCCTGAGAGGACCTCACGAGCCCGCTCTCCGAGGGACCGTTTCCCGTGCTTGCGCCGGGAGAACCTCTCCTCCTTCGGAGGATGCGCATGGGCGTGCCGGGCCTTTCGGCGGAGCTGGGCGGGCCCGGTCCCGTCGAGGGGTGCGTGCGGCGCGAGCCGAGGTGTGCCCGGGAGGCGGGTCAGCCGTCCGTTCCGTCCTCGCGGAACCAGGCGATGGTGCGCCGCAGGCCTTCCTCGGCGCGCACCTGCGGATCCCAGCCGAGCTTGTCGCGGGCCAGCGTGATGTCGGGGCAGCGCACGGCCGGATCGTCCACCGGGCGTTCGATGAAGCGGATCTCCGACGAGGACCCGGCGAGTTCGACGACCAGTCGCGCCAGGTCGAACATGCTGATCTCGGTCGGGTTACCGATGTTGACGGGGCCGCGCATGCCGTGGGCGGCCGCCGCGAGGACGCCGCGGACGGTGTCGTCGACGAAGCACAGGGACCGGGTCTGGCGGCCGTCGCCGGTGACGGTGAGCGGCTCGCCGGCCAGGGCCTGCCGTACGAAGGTCGGTACCGCGCGTCCGTCGTGACCGCGCATCCGGGGGCCGTAGGTGTTGAACAGCCGGACGATGCAGGTGTCGGTGCCGTGCGTCTCCGCGTGGGCGGTGGTCAGCGCCTCGCTGAAGCGCTTGGCCTCGTCGTAGACGCTGCGGGGGCCGACCGGGTTGACGTTGCCCCAGTAGCGCTCGTCCTGGGGGTTCTGCTGCGGGTCGCCGTAGACCTCGGAGGTCGAGGCGAGGACGAAGCGGGCGCGTGCGGAGTGTGCGAGGTCCAGTGCGTTGCGGGTGCCGAGACTGCCGGTCTCCATGGTGTGCAGCGGCAGTCGCAGGTAGTCCGCCGGGGAGGCCGGGGAGGCGAAGTGCAGGACGAGGTCGGGCGGCCGTTTGACCCGCAGTCCCTCGGCGACGTTGGCCTGCAGGAGCGTGAACCGGGGTTGTTCGAGCAGCGGGGATATGTTCTCGGGCCGCCCGGTGCTGAAGTCGTCCACGCAGGTGACGGCCGCGCCCGCGTCCAGCAGGGCGGCGCACAGATGGGAGCCGACGAACCCGGCGCCGCCGGTGACGACGGCGTGTTTCCAGCTCCGTGAGCGGGCGGTTGTCATCTCGGTCTCTCCTCCGTCAGTGGCGTCACTGCCCGGCACGACGTCGCGCGCCTCGGGCCGCCGAGGCCGGCCGGAGACCGTCGAGCCCAGCATCAGGGTCCGCCGACCGTACGGAGGAGGCACGGTCGCGTACGGCAAAGGTGTGAGTCACGGAGGGTGAACACGTCGGCGCGGGCAGGTCACGCAGGTGGAGGGAGGTCGGGGGGAGACGCACGGGCCGGCGCCTGCGGGGGACGCGGTCCGTGTCAGGCGATCAGGGTGCGGCCCGGGTTCAGGCGGTCGAGGAGTTGAGCGTGGTGGAGTTCGGCGACGGGGGCGAGCAGGTCCGGGTGGCGGAGCAGGGACGCGGCCCTGCGGTCGCCGTCGTCGGGGGCCACGAGCCTGCGGAACTCGGCGTGTGTGCCGGTGCTGTGGCTGCCCTCGGCGAGCGCGGCCACCGCCCGCGCCGCCAGCTCGGGGTCGGTGAGCAGGCCGGCCGCCCAGCTCGCCACGACCTCGTCCACCCAGGTGCGCCAGGCGTGCGCGTCATCCACGTGGTCGCCCAGGGCCGCGTCCGCGCCGGTCACCCAGTCGAGCCGCGCGGAGCCGCCGGGACCGGCCAGGCCGAGCAGCTCGGCGTCCATCGCCGTCGGGTACCTGAGCCAGGCGGCGACGGTCACGGCCTGCCGGGCCTGCACCTCGCACAGGGCGGAGGCCAGCGCGCCTCCGGAGGCGGGGAAGGAGCGGGTCAGCCACTGGGCGGTCGCCGCGATGACAGGGGAGAGATCTGCTTGCACTGCCGGGCCGTCCGGGAGAGGTGGGAGAGGGGGCGTGGTCGTAGACGGTAGCCTCCGCGGCGCGTGCCGGGACATGACCGGGGCCTCGTCCGGGACGTGGTCTCGGCCACATCGGCCCAGCGCGGCGCGATGTGCCGAGGGACGCCGGTCCCGTTTCGCCGAAGGAGCGGCCGGGCACCCGGCCGGCGTGCTCGTCCACGGACCCGTGACGTCCGGCGAACCCCCGGCCCGGCGCCGGCGAAGGGCCGGGTCACCCGTGCGCCTCCTGCGCTTCGACGGCTGGATCGCGGGGCTGGGAACGGCGTCCGGCGCCCGCGTGGTACTCGGGCACTGGGCGGCTTCGCCCTTCGGGCCGTTCAGCGACGTGATGTTCGAGGACGCCGCCGGCCACCGGCTGCTGCTGGCGCCCTCGCGGGAGACGGCGGACTTCGTGGCCGGTACGTACGTCTTCGACGAGGTCCGGGTCGTACCGGTCAGGGTGCGGGTCGCCGGCGGCCGGCACTGGGCCGTGTCCGCGGGGCGGCTCGACCTGCGTTTCCGCACGGGCCCCAGGGGCCTGGCGGGACTCGCGCTGCGGGCGGTGCCGGGCGCGATCGCCACCCGTCCGGGCTGGATCGCGCTGTGGGACCGGCCGGCCCGGCTGCTGCTGGGCGCGCGTACCCACGGCAGTGCCCAGGCCGGCCGGCACCAGTGGTACGGCGCCCGTGACCTGCACCCGGTCACCTGGGCCGAGGTCAGCTACGAGGGCGTCGGTCTCGGCGCCCTGAACCCGGTCGAGCCTCCCGTGCGGTTCGGGTCCGGCTCGACGCCCCGCATTCCCTGCGTCGTGCGTGTCACCACGAGCGTGTCCGTGGGGCGGGGCCGGAGCAGGACAGGAGCAGTGCCGTGACGGAACACCGAGCTGACGCGCCGGGCGCCGGGCGTCCCCCGGGCGCCGACATGTCCCTGCTGGGCATCTACCTCAACGACCACCTCGCGGGCGCCACCGCGGGGACCGCGCGGGCGCGCTCCCTGCTGCGCGCGTGCCGGGGTACGGCGCTCGGCGACGGGCTGGCTCCGGTCGCCGCCGAGATCGCGGAGGACCGGGCGAGCCTGCTGGACCTCATGCGGCGGCTCGATGTTCCGGTGCGGCGCTACAAGGTCTACGCGGGGCGGGCGGCCGAGCAGATGGGGCGGCTGAAGAGCAACGGCAGCCTGGTACGGCGGTCCCCGCTGAGCACACTGTGGGAACTGGAGGCACTGGTGCTGGCCGTGGAGGGCAAGGCGGCGGGCTGGCGGACGCTCCATGAGCTGGCCGCGACGGTCGAGCGCCTCGACGCACGGCGGCTCGACGACCTCGTCGAACGGGCGCGGCGGCAACGCGCCACGCTGGAGGAGCTGCGCCGCCGGCAGGTCGGGGTCGCCTTCCGCGAGACCTGACACACGCGACACACGCGGGCCCCGCCTTACCAGAACCTGCTGCTGAGGGCCGGCTGATGCGCCAGGTGCACGGCGTCCCGCAGCCGCAGCGCGACGCTGATGAGGGCGCGCAGGGCGGAGGGACGTAGCGTCTGGGCGGTCTCGGTGGCCAGGATCAGCAGGCAGGCCGCCGCCTGCTCGACGACCGGGACGGGGAAGGTGAAGTCGCTGTCGGCGGCCGCGCGGAACGCCTTCAGGGGGATCGCGGCTCCGTCGATGGCCCGCTGTGCGGCCTGCTCCAGGTGCTGTGCGGCCTGTTCGCACACGGGGGCGGGCAGGGCGATGGTGCTCTGGAACGATGAACTCGTCATGCCCCGACTGCTCCCCCGGTGGCGGCCGTTTCTGTCGGCCGGGGGCGGGATTTCACCGTCCCGCGTGACCGGCGGGTGGCGAATGTCCCGGGATCGGACGGACCGTCGTCGGCTGCGGGTGCTGCGTGGCCGCTCGCGCTGGGCCCCGGTGCCCCCTGCCGTGCGGTCGTACGCTGGGTGTTGATCAAAGGCGCAGCTGGAAGGGAGCCATGCATGGCCGGCCGTGCGGATGCCGTGGTCCGGCTCACCGGGCGGGCCGTCAGGAGAGAGAGGCCCCTGTCGGCGTCCGTTGCCGAGGTCACCCTGGACGACGAGCGGGTTGTCATCGCCAAGCGCTCCGACGATCCGGGGGCGACGCGGGCCGAGGCGGCCGGGCTGCGCTGGCTGGCCGCCGCCAGCTCGGTGTGCGTACCGGCGGTACACGGCCACGACGGCGACTGGCTGGTCGTCGACCGGGTCATGGAAGGGCGGCCGAGCCGGGAGGCGGCGGTCGCCTTCGGCCGCGCTCTGGCCGCTCTCCATGGCGCCGGGGCGCCCGCGTTCGGCGCGCCCCCGCCGGACGGGCCGGCGGACGCCTGGATCGGGCTCGCCCCGATGCGCAACGAGCCCGGCGCCGACTGGCCGCGCTGGTACGCCGAGCATCGCGTCCTGCCGTATCTGCGGCTCGCGGTCGACCGGGGCACCGTCCGCTCCGGCGAGGCGACCGTCGTGGAGCGTCTGTGTGAGCGCCTGCCGGGGCTGGCCGGGCCCGCCGAGCCGCCCGCGCGGCTGCACGGCGATCTATGGAGCGGCAATGTGCTGTGGGGAGCCGACGGCCGGGTGTGGCTGATCGACCCGGCCGCGCACGGCGGGCACCGCGAGACCGACCTGGCGATGCTGCGGCTCTTCGGCTGTCCGCACCTGGAGCAGGTGCTGGACGGTTACCGGCAACAGGCTCCGCTCGCCGAGGGCTGGGAGGAACGCGTCGGCGTGCACCAGCTGTTCCCGCTGCTGGTGCACGCCGTGCTGTTCGGCCGCGGTTACGCGGAGCAGGCCCTCTCCGTTGCCCGTACGGCCCTGTCGGGATGATCGGTCAGCGCGTCACGACGTGCCGTTCGTCGGGGACGCAGTGGGTCATGGTGAGCCCCTCGACGTCACGCGGCTTGTTCTTGCCGAGGTTCGAAAGGCGTTCGCGGTCCTCGTCGGTGAGGTCCTGGCTCGCCAGCGGCTCCAGGCCGGCCACGTCTTCGGGGCCGATGCCCAGTCCCTCGCCGACCCGCAGGCCGAGGTCGTTCTCGACCAGCAGGAAGTGCCAGACCATGCGCTCCTGCACTTCCCGGTCGCACTGGGACAGTTGATTGATGAAATTCTTGACGAGATCGTCGCGCTCCCAGTCCTCCAGGAGGAGATAGCGCTGGCCGGCCTGCAGGTAGTCGTTGGTGCGCGGGATGCGTTTGCGGGTCAGACGGCCCTGGATCTCCGGTCCCTGCTCGTCGTGCGTGGGGTACCGCGCCTCGCGCAGGCCACCGGTGATCGACGGCTCGTAGTTCACCTGCGGGTTCTCGCCTCCGCCGTCCACGTAGTACGCCATCTGGCCGTCGCGCTGATTGGTGCGCACCTCGGCGTTCTTGGCCTGGTTGACCGGCAGCTGGAGGTAGTTCGGGCCGACCCGGTAGCGCTGGGTGTCGCTGTAGGAGAAGGTCCGGCCGACGAGCATCTTGTCGTCGGAGAAGTCCAGGCCGTCGACGAGGACGCCGGTGCCGAAGGAGATCTGCTCGTTCTCCGCGAAGAAGTCCCGGGGCATGCGGTCGAGCACCATCCGGCCCACCGGCTTCGGCGGGAAGTCCTGCTCGGGCCAGGTCTTGGTGTCGTCCAGCGGGTCGAAGTCGAGCTCCGGGTGGTCGTGGTCGTCCATCATCTGGACGAGCAGTTCCCACTCCGGGTGGTCACCGCGCGCGACCGCCTCGTACAGGTCCTTGGTGGCGTGGCCGAGGGTTTCGGCCTGGACGTTGGCGGCGTCCTCCTCGGTCATGCTGCGCACGCCCTGTTTGGGCATCCAGTGGTACTTGACGAGTTTGGTGTGGCCGTCGGCGTTCACCCATTTGTACGTGTTGACGCCGAAGCCCTGCATGTGGCGGTAGTCGGCGGGGATGCCGCGCGGGCTGAACAGGTTGACCAGCATGTGCATGGCCTCGGGCGTCTGCGACATGAAGTCGAAGATGCGGCGGGGCTGCTGCTCGAAGGTCACCGGATCCGGCTTGAGGGCGTGGATGACGTCCGGGAACTTGATGGCGTCGCGGATGAAGAAGACGCCGAGGTTGTTGCCGACCAGGTCCCAGTTGCCGTCCTCGGTGTAGAACTTGACCGCGAAACCACGCGGGTCCCGGGCGGCCTCGGAGGAGTCGCGTCCGCCGATGACGGTGGAGAAACGGACGGCGACGTCGGTGCGTTTACCGCGCTCCTGGAACAGTTTGGCCCGGGTGTAGCGGCTGATCGGCTCGTCGCCCCAGGTGCCGTAGGCCTCGAAGTGGCCGTAGGCGGTGACGCCGCGGGCGTGCACGACGCGCTCGGGGATGCGTTCCCGGTCGAAGTGGCTGATCTTCTCGAGGAACTGGTAGTTCTCCAGTGTGGCGGGGCCTCGGGCACCGATCGTGCGCTGGTTCTGGTTGTCGTAGACCGGATGGCCCTGGCGGTTGGTGAGGATCTCTCGGTCGTCGCCCGGAGCGGGACCGGTGCCGGATACGTCCGTCATATGCGTGGGCTCCTTCGGCTCGGGCCGGCGGCCGACCGGGGCGGCACCGCGAGCAGCCGCCCGGCCGGTCGTGGCGGACCGCCCGGGTACCCGGTGGGGCGGGTGAGTCACGCGCCACCAGCCGAGTGAAAGAACTGACCGGCCATAGGGCAGGGTCTACGCCCCGGGCCTCGCGCTGCCCCCACCTGTCCACCCGGACAGGAAAGGACCCGGACCCCGCCGCGGCGGGGTCCGGTCCGTGCCGCTCTGGTGGGCCTCAGCCCCCGTTGAGACGGGTGCGCAGGAGCCCCTTGCCCAGTTCGGCACCCTTGCGGCTGTCCGCCTGGGCCTTGCGGAACAGGTCCGCTACCTCGGTGTCCTTGGCGCGTTCCGCGTCCTGGATGTAGCTTTCCAGGCGCAGGGCGTTGTTCAGGCACGCCTCTACGTACCAGATCAGGTTGTAGTCCTTGTCCTGCGTACCGGTCACGCCGCCGGTCTCCGTCTGGCTGCTCATTCGGACCTCCTTCTCGCGGAGCGGGCCTCTTCGGGCGCCGGACGGGTACCCTGCCGCCGACCTGGCACACAGGCGTTCGCCATCACTTTCCGCACCCGTACGGTCACACCCGCGAGGCAGACCCATACGGAACCCCAACTCCCCTCCCCTGCATGGCAATCCAGACAGTTGACGCAGAAACGAACAGACACCTTCAACTTTCAGAACGAAGTGGCCCTCCACCGTGCGAGATCGGTCTGTGACGGTGTGTACTGTGCTGCGGGTGGTTGAACAGACCACCTCGGACCACCCCCTGCCCGACTCCCCCTGGAACCCACTCGAATGATCGATCTACCGGACCTGGCCGTCGGTGGTCTCGCCCTCGGCACACTGTCCGCGTTCGCCCTCGGCGGCGGGCTGCTGCGTTCGCGGCGGCACCTGCGTGCACAGCTCGAGAAGACGGCCGCCCTGCGAGCCCGACTCGACGGGACCACGAGGGCGTTCACCGCCGAGGTCGAGCATCTGGCGGCGCAGCGTGTGCCCGCGGTGGGCCGGCGGGTCGCGCATCCGCACGTCACGGTGCCCGGACCGCTGAACCCGCAACTCGCCGGTTCGCCTCTGGGCTTGGCCCTCGATCAGGTACTCAAGGGGCTGCACGCCGAACTCACCGCGCAGCGCACCCGGATCGACGCGGCGGCACAGGCCGGGATGCGCGGTGCCACCCGGGAGATCCAGGCGGCGCTGTACCGGTTGCAGGACGCCCTGCGCGGCCTGCAACAGCGTTATGACGATCCCGAGTTGGCGCAGACGCTGTTCGCCCTGGACCACGAGAACGAGCAGTCCCTGCGGCGCGCGCAGATCGCCGCGGTGGTGTGCGGGGCCTGGGTCGGGCTGGCCCGCGAGGAGTCCCACCTCGTCGACGCGGTGACGGGCGGTCAGGCCCGGCTCGCGGGCTACCGGCGGGTCCGGGTCCACAACCATCTGGAGGCGGGCACCGCGCTGGTGTCCCACGCCGTGGAGCCGGTCGCCATCATCGTCGCCGAACTCCTCGACAACGCGCTGCGGCACTCCGCGCCCGACACCGACGTGGTGGTCAACCTCGAGGCCGTCCACCACGGTGCCTGCGTCATCGTGGACGACGCCGGGCTGGGCATGACGCAGGACGAACGCGCGCGTGCCCAGCGGATGGTGGCGGGTTCCGAACCGATCCTGCTCACCGAGCTCGGCGACCCGCCGCGCATGGGTCTGGCCGCCATCGGTCAGCTCACCCGGCAGTTCGATCTGAGCGTGGATCTGTCCTCCTCGTCGCCGTACGGCGGTGTACGGGCGGTGCTGCGGGTGGACAGCCATCTGCTGACCCGGATCGATCCCGAGGAGAAGCCTCCGGCCGCCAGCGCCCCGCGTTCGACCCGCAGGGCGGACCGGGACGGGGTGGGTGGTTCGGCCTCGTTCCGGAACACCGTGCGCGAGTCCGGCCAGCCGGAGCCGTCGCCTGCCGCGACGCCCCCGAAACCTGAGACCGCGTCGGCGGCCGTACCCTCCCAGGACTCCGAGCCCGCACCGGCAGCACCGGTCCAGGAGCCGGGGCCGGCCGTGGCCGCCGGGTCGGACGGATCGAAGCCGGCGGCCGGGTCACGGGATTCCGAGCCGCCCTCCGCCGGCGGCTCCGGTCGGCCTCCCGCCGGCCCGGACCACGGATTCGGCTCCGACCAGGACGACCAGGCCGCCGCCCCGGCCTCCGGGCACCAGGACCCGCAGGGCAGCAGCGGCCTCCCCCAGCGGCGGCGCCGCAGCCGGATCGCACCCCCGCCGGACGTCTCCGCGCCCGCACCACAGCCCCGGCCGCGCCGCCCCGAGGAGTCCGCCGCCGCCCTCGGCGCCCTTCAGTCCGGCACGGCGGCCGCCCGTTTCGCCGCCCGGTCGAACACCGGCGCCGTTCCAGCCGTACCTGAGGGTGCCCCGGTCACGACCAGGACCGACGAGGCATCCGACGACACCGACCGAGACCAGAACGACCACGAAGGGGGAACGGCTCGATGACCAGCCGCGCAGCGGGGGACACGGCATGGGTGCTCGAACCGGTCCTGGAGGTGCCGCACGTCGTGGCCGCCGTCCTGCTCACCCGGGACGGGCTCGTGACGGGCTACACCGACGCGCTGTCGCAGCCGTCGGCCGAGCGGGTCGCCGCCATCACCAGCACCGTGCAGGGCGCGTGCCGGACCGCGGCGGCGGCGTTCGCGGACTCCGACCGGGCCGAGATACGGCAGGTCGTCATCGAGTCGGACCACGGCTATGTGCTCATCGTGCCGACGGACCACGGCACTTGCGTGGCCGCGTACGGCGACCCCGAGGTGCGCCTGGACCTGCTCGCCCACCGGGTGCACTCGCAGGTCGCGCGGCTGGGTGAGAAAGCGATGACCGCCGGACCCCGAGGTGCCGACGGCGACACGCCGGCATGACCCGCCGCCGGGGCGGCCGTCCGCTGGTCCCCGCGTACCTGTCGACCGGCGGAGTGGCGAGGCCCAGCCGTACGCATCTGGAGCGGCTGTCGGTGCTCACCGGCAGCGGCGAACCGGCCCCCGCCGACCTGCCCGCCGCCCACGCGGCCCTGCTCGAGGAGCTGGAGTACGGGGCGCTGACGGTGGTGGAGGCCGCGGCCCTGCTGCGGCTGCCCGTCTCCGCCGTGCTGGTGCTGGCCGCCGACCTCGTCGACCAGGGCCTGGCGCTGTCCCGCGCGCCGATCCCGCCCGCCAGGCGCTTCGACCCCGACCTGCTGAAGAGAGTGGCCGATGGCCTCCGCGACCTCAAGCACCGCTGAACCCGAGACCGGCGGCACCGGCATCCACCTCCCCGACACGGCCCGCGACCTGGTGAAGATCCTCGTGACGGGGCCCTTCGGGGTGGGCAAGACCACCCTGATCCGCTCCGTCTCCGAGATCCGCCCGCTGCACACGGAGGAGCAGCTCACCGAGGCGTCCGCGCCGGTGGACGATCTCGCCGGAGTACGGGACAAGTCGACCACGACGGTCGCCATCGACTTCGGCCGCATCAGCCTGCCGGACGGCATCGTGCTGTACCTGTTCGGCACGCCCGGCCAGGAGCGCTTCCGGCCGCTGTGGGACGACATCGCATACGGGGCACTGGGCGCGCTCGTCCTCGTCGACGTCCGCCGGATCGACGCCTCGTTCGACGTGCTGGAGCTGGTGGAGGAGACCGGACTGCCGTACGCGGTCGCCTTCAACACCTTCCCGGACGCCCCCCGCCACCACACGGCCGAGCAGTTGCGCGCCGCCCTGGACCTGGAGCCCACGACCCCCATGGTGACCTGCGACGCGCGCGAGGCGGACTCCTCGATCGACGCCCTGCTCGCGCTGGTGCAGCACCTGATCGACCACCACCCCCCGGAGCCCCGGTGACCCACCCCTCCCCCGCCGAACAGGCCTTCTCCCTCGCCACGCCCGTACGCCTGTGGGAGGACGGCTTCGCCCGCGACCCTCACCCCTACTACGCCGCCCTGCGCGCCCAGGGCCCGGTCGGCTGGGCGGAACTCGCACCCGGGGTGCCGGCGTACGTCGTCACCGACCGGCGGGCGGCGCTGGACCTGCTGCACGACACGGAGACGTTCTCGCGCGATCCGCGGCCGTGGCAGGCGACCGTCCCCGACGACTCCCCGGTGCTCGGCATGATGCGCTGGCGGCCCAACACCCTGTTCGCCGACGGCGACGCGCACATCCGTTACCGCACCGCGCTGATCGACACCTTCGACCTGGTGGAGCCGCACGACCTGCGGGCCATGGTGCACCGGGCGGTGCACCTGCTGGTCGGCCGGTTCGGGCCACGCGGGGAGGCCGACCTGGTCGGTGAGTTCACCAGGCCGCTGATGGCGCTGGTCTTCAACAGCCTGTTCGGGTTGCCGGACAGCGCGAGCGACCGGCTGGACTCCGCGGTCGGCAAGATCATCGAGGGCGGTGCGCAGGCGGCCGAGGGCGAGGCCGAGTACGGGGGGTACGTGCTGGAGCTGATCGCGGCCAAGACGGCGCGGCGCGGCGACGATCTGCCGAGCTGGCTGCTGGACCATCCGTCGGGTCTCACCGCCGAGGAGGTCACCTGGCAGGTGTTCCTCACCCTCGGCGCCGGCCACGAGCCGACGGCCAATCTGGTGTCCAACGCGCTGTCGAGGATCCTCGGCAACCCGGCCTACTACTCGACACTCACCAGCGGCGCCCGTCCCGTGACGGACGCGGTGCTGGAGGTGCTGCACCACGAGACGCCGCTCGCCAACTACGGCATCCACTACGCCCGTGCGCCCCTCACCTTCCACGGCGTGTGGATCAGGGCGGCCGTGCCGGTGGTGGTCTCCTACGGGGCGCTGGCGCACGCCACCGAGCAGGAGCGCGGCGGAGACCGCCATCCGGGTGACGCCTCGCACCTGTCCTGGTCGGCCGGCCCGCACGCCTGCCCGGTCAAGCAGCACACCGTGCTCATCGCCACCGAGGCCGTCGAACGGCTCACCCAGTGGCTGCCCGACCTCGAACCCCTGGTGCCCCGCGAGCGCCTCACCTGGCGGCCCGGCCCCTTCCACCGCTCGCTGACGGCACTGCCCGTCCGTTTCAGCCCCCGCTCCCCCGACCAGCCAGGAGGACGACCGTGACCATCACCGACCGCATCGCTCTGGACCCGTTCGGCGCCGACATCGCCGGCGAGAGCGCCCGATTACGCGCCCTCGGCGCGATGGTGCCCGTGGAGCTGCCCGGTGGCATCCCCGCCTGGGCGCCCACGCGCTACCGCACCCTGAAGGAGCTCATCCTCGACCCGCGGGTCAGCAAGGACCCGCGGCAGCACTGGCGGCTGTGGCCCGAGATCGGCGAGCATCCGTCCTGGGCCTGGATCCTGGGCTGGGTCGGCGTGGTCAACATGCTCTCCGCGTACGGCGAGGACCACACGCGGCTGCGCAAGCTGGTGGCGCCCAGCTTCACGCACCGGCGCACCGAAGCCATGCGGCCCCGCGTGGAGGCGATCACGGCTGAGCTGCTCGACGGGCTTGACGCGGCCGGCGGGGAGGTGGTGGACATCAAGGAGCGGTTCGCCCACCCGCTGCCGATGCGGATGATCTGCGAACTGTTCGGAGTCCCGGACGACCTGCGCGAGGACACCGGCCAATTGTTCGCGGACATCCTGGACACCACCGACCCGAGCCCGGAGCACGCGGCGGCCGTCCAGCAGCAGATCGGCACGGTGCTGCCCGCGCTGATCGCGCACAAGGCAGCACACCCCGGTGACGACATGACCACCGAACTGATCCGGGTCCGGGACGAGGACGGCGACCGGCTCAGCGACGAAGAGCTGATGTACACGCTGCTGCTGGTCATCGGCGCCGGTTACGAGACCACGGTCAACCTCATAGGCAACGCGGTGGTCGCCCTGCTCCGCCACCCCGGACAGCTGGCCGCCGTCCGGTCCGGGGAGATCGGCTGGGACGCCGTCGTCGACGAGACACTGCGCGCACACCCGTCGATCGCGTCCCTGCCGCTGCGGTTCGCCGTCACGGACCTCGACGTCGGCGACGTGACCGTCCCGGCCGGTGACGCGATCATCACCACCTACGCGGCAGCGGGGCTCGACCCCGAGCACTACGGGCCGGACGCCGACGTCTTCGACGCCACCCGCGCCGCCGACGACCATCTGGCGTTCGGGATCGGGGTGCACCGCTGCATCGGCGCGCCGCTGGCCCGGCTGGAGGCGCTGACCGCGCTGCCGGCGCTGTTCGGCCGGTTCCCGGATCTGAGCCTCGCGGCCGGTGAGGAGGAACTGCGGCAGGTGCCGTCCTTCATCGCCGTCGGCTGGCAGGAGATCCCGGTGCGGCTGCGGGGCTGACGCGGTCCGGGCACCGGCCGGGCCGGGACGACTGGCGGGAGCGCGACCGGTCCCCCGTTCCGGTCGTGCCCCCGCTGTTCCACGAACTTACGTCCACGGTCGTTGCTGTGTGAACCTCGTCGATGCCCGCTGCGTGCCCGGCAGGGCTCACCTGTGCACAGCTGAGTCCGGATGGCCCGGTTTCGTACCGTCGGCGCCCGGCCAACCGGCTGTCCTCGAGGCCGGGAGGCGAGGAGGTCAGTCGGCGCGGTGGAGAAGCGGCAGGTCGAGGTCGCCCACGGCCAGGTGGGCCAGCACGACCTCGTACAAATCCGTGCCCGCGGCGAGCAACTGGCGTTCCAGGACGGGCTCGGCGCTGCGGACGTGTTCCCGCACGGTCTGCGCGTGCACGCCCAGGGCCTGTGCGGCGCGTTCGGCGTTGCCGCCGACGGCGATCCAGGTGCGCAGGGTCCGCCGCGGGTTCCGGGCGTCCTCGTCCAGCCGGCCCAGCAGGTTCTCGGCCCAGGTACGCGCGGGACCGGACAGCAGGTCGGAGAGCCGGGGCCCGGCGTCGCCGGTGGCGCGGGGAGACGGTATGTCGGGCAGCCCGATCTGGGTGTTGAGCGCCAAGTGGACGGCGGCCCGGACCCTGAGGTCGCTGAAATCGGTGCCGAGGAGTGACTCGACGCGTTCCATGCGGGCGCGGACGGTGTTGCGGCTGACGCCGAGCACCTTGGCGGCGTTGACGGCGGTGAACTCCAGGCCGAGGCGGGTGGTGGCCAGGAGCTCGGCGCGGGTGTGGTGCGGCAGGGTGTCGAGGGGGCGCAGCACACGGGCGGTCCAGCCACGCAGCGCCTCGGGGTCCATCAGGCGTTCGGGGTGGGTGCGTTCGGCGTACACGGCCGTCTTGTCGGGCCGGAAGTGCGCGACGGCGAGGGCGCTGACGGCCTGTCCGTAGGCGGTGGCGGTCCGGGCGAGGCTCTGCCGGACGCTGCCGCCGAGGTAGAGGCCCGGATGGCGTCCGACCAGTGACCGCAGGGCGGTTCCCGCGGTGTCCCGGGGGCTGACGACGATCACGTGGCCGTCCATGGCGGGGCAGCGCACGACCAGGGCGTCCTCCCTGGTGCTGTCCAGGCACTCCTCGGCGATGCGGTCGCGGGCGGCCGGGTCGGACTCGACGACGTAGACGCACGCGGTGTCGGTGTCCAGCAGTCCGGGCCAGAGTCCGGCGGCGACGCGGCGGGCGGCGATGGTGTCCTCGACCATGAGCAGTTGCAGGATCGCCAGGCGCAGGTCGGAGGTGGCGCGCCGGAGCCGGTGCCCGGCGGCGGTCGACTCGCGCGCCGCCAGCACGAGCCCGAGGACCTGGGCGGTGCGCGTGACGACATCCGAGGAGCGCCGGTCGAAGGGAGCGTCGCGGGAGACGGCCAGCACCCATGCGTGCAGGGGGTGTTCCACCCTGACCAGGCGCAGGTGACGGTTCCGGCTCTCCCAGGCGGCGGAGGCGATCCGGCCCGTGGCGATGTCCGTGACCAGACTTCCGTCCAGCGGGAGCCGGTCACCGGCGACGAGGTTCCCGGCGGCGTCCTGCAGGGCGGCGGATCCGTGCACGGCACCGGAGAGCCAGGCGACGATCCTGCGTACGTCGCGCCCCGCGGGTCGCAGGTGCTCGAGCAGTTCCTCGGCCCATGCCGGTTCCGCACCGCCCGGCGTCCCCTGCTGCCCGTTCCCGTCCTGTCGGCCAGCCACTTCGGCCTACCCCTCGTTCCTCGCACCGCCTCTCTGGCGCACCGGTCGGGGACGTTACCTCACCCACCTGGAGACCCTCACCCGGGACGACGCCGACCACCCGCGCGGGGTGCCAGGACTCCCGCGGAGCCACGCGCGGCCACACACCTCCGGTCCCCGCCCCCGCATCCGGCAAACCGATCCCGGTGAAAGACGCCGACGCCGCACCCGGCCTGCCGGCCGAGCCCCTCGGCGCGGCCGGCCGAGCCGCCCCTCCCGCCCCCTCGGTCACCGAGCCCCACGCCGCCGATCCGGCCCGAACCGACCCGACCCGCCCGGTCCCCGGTGGCCCGACACGCCCCAGCCGCCCTCGCGATCCTCCCGGTGCGAGTCGAACCGGGCCCGCCCGTCCACCTACGCCCGCTTCCCGCCGGGCCCGGCACGCCCCGCCGGCCCCCAGCGCTCCGCTCCCGGACCGGAGCCTGATCCACCTGACCGGGCCCCGGACCGCCCCACCCCTGCACAGCACACAGCGACCGCCTGCCCCGCACCCCCACATGCGCGGCATAAGCTCGATGGATGGCGAAGTACTACGACGTGCACCCCGACAACCCCCAGCCGCGCACCATCGGCCAGATCGCCGACAGTATTCGCGCGGACGCTCTCGTCGCCTACCCGACGGACTCCTGCTACGCGCTGGGCTGCCGCCTCGGCAGCCGCGACGGCATCGAGCGGATCCGGACGATCCGCAAGCTGGACGACCGGCACCACTTCACCCTGGTGTGCCAGGACTTCGCGCAGCTCGGCCAGTTCGTGCGGATCGACAACGACGTGTTCCGTGCGATCAAGGCGTCGACGCCCGGCAGCTACACCTTCATCCTGCCCGCGACGAGGGAGGTGCCGCGCATGCTCCAGCATCCCAAGAAGAAGACGGTCGGCGTGCGCATCCCCGACCACGTCGTGACCCAGGCCCTGCTCGCCGAGCTCGGTGAGCCGCTGCTGTCCAGCACCCTGCTGCTGCCCGGCGAGGAGGAGCCGATGACCCAGGGCTGGGAGATCAAGGACGAGCTCGACCACGTCCTGGACGCAGTGGTCGACTCCGGTGAATGCGGTACCGAGCCGACGACCGTCATCGACTTCTCCGGCGGGGAGGCGGAGATCGTGCGGCGCGGCGCGGGCGACACGTCACGGTTCGAGTAAAGGCCGGACCAAGGGCCCTTCACGGTCGCCCCGGGCACCGGGGGCGGGCGAAACGCCGGGGGAGGCGGCGTGTCACGATCCCCGTGGACCACCCGGTCGGCCGGGCGGTATCCGGACGACACCCCGCAGAAAGGCAGCTCAGCCATGACCGCCGTACAGGGAACCACGGTCGATGTCCCCACCGAGGACGGCACCGCCGACGCCTATCTGACCCGCCCCGCCGACGGGGCCGCGCACCCGGCGGTCCTGCTCTACATGGACGCCTTGGGCCTGCGTCCGCAGCTGCGGTCCCTGGCCGACCGGCTTGCCGGTGAGGGCTACACGGTGCTGGTGCCCAACGTGTTCTACCGGCACGGCCGCGCCCCCTTGTTCGATCTGCCCGAGTTCATCGACCCGGGGGTGCGTCCGGAGATATTCGAGCGCATCGGGCCGGTCATGCGGTCCCTGACGAACGAACGGGCGATGCGGGACGCGGGGGCGTATCTGCGCTGGCTGGCCGAGTCGCCCGCCGTGGCCGGCGGGCCGGTCGCGCTGACCGGCTACTGCATGGGCGCCGGGCTGTCGCTGCTCACCGCCGGGACCTACCCGGAGCGGGTCGCGGCCGCGGCCGGCTTCCACGGCGGGCGGCTGGCGACGGACACGCCGGACAGCCCGCACCTGGTGGCCGGCAGTGTCACCGCCGAGCTGTACTTCGGCCACGCCGACCAGGACCACTCGCTGCCGCCGGAGCAGATCGAGCGCCTGGAAGAGGCTCTGACCGCGGCGGGCGTCCGCCACCGGTGCGAGGTGTACACCGGCGCGTCCCACGGTTTCACGCAGGCTGACACGGCGGCGTACCGCAAGGAGGCCGACGAGCGGCACTGGGCGGCCCTGCTCGACCTGCTGAAGCGCACATTCTGACCGGAGAAGATCAGATCTCCGCGCCAAACGCCCAGCACACAAGGGTACTTGGCTGAATTTCGACCCTCACGTGACCGGACTTGATTGTTCATGACAGAGAGTTGTTGATCTACCGACGGTAAGGGCTTGCTTTAACGTGCCAGCTGCCCGTAGACCTTGCTGAAAACCAGCCAGGACTCGGGGGGAGTTGGCTCATGGACGGTACGGTCGACGGGTTTCGCTACGGGGCGGTGACCCCGGTCGCGGCCTATCTGATGGCCTGTCTGGGAGGGGCACTGGGGCTGCGGTGCATCGTGCGCACGCTGCTCGACGCGCGGTCCTGGAAACCCGGCTGGCTGGCGTTGGGCGCCACCGCCATCGGGTGCGGCATCTGGACGATGCACTTCATCGCCATGATCGGCTTCCATGTGGAGGAGACCCGGGTCCGCTACGACGCGGCCACGACCGTGCTCAGTCTCGTCGTGGCCGTCGCTGTCGTCGGCATCGGCGTGTTCGTCGTCGGCTACCGCGGCACGCGGGGCGTCACCCTGGCGGTCGCGGGCGTCGTCACCGGACTGGGCGTGGCCGTCATGCACTACCTCGGCATGGCGGCGATGCGACTGAACGGCGACATCGGCTACCACCCGGCCGGTGTGGCACTGTCCGTGCTGATCGCCATCGCCGCGGCGACCGTCGCCCTGTGGTCGGCTGTGACGATCCGCGGCTTCCTGACCAGCCTCGGGGCGAGCCTGGTGATGGGTGTGGCCGTCTCCGGGATGCACTACACGGGTATGGCCGCCGTCAGCGTCCGCGTGCACGACACGACCGGCGGGACCTGGGACGGCGAATCACCCCTGTCCCTGCTGCTGCCGATGCTGCTGGGGCCGGTCGTCTTCCTGCTGCTGGCCGGGGTGCTGGTGATGTGCGACCCGCTCCTCGTCCAGGGCAACAGGGCCGGGGGTCAGCGGACTCCCGCCGCCGGCCCGGACGCCTCCGGATCCGCCCGTGCCACCAACTCCGTCACCGTCTCGCGTACTTCCTGGCACGACAGGGACTCGCCCGCCCGCGGCCGGTGAGCAACCCGCCCGCGGACGGCCCCCGGATCATTGTTACGGTGCACCGGTGTCCGACTCCTCACGCGACTCCGCCGAAGGCGCCGGCTGGGGTACCGACGAACGCGGTGCCTACCGGCAGTTGATGCCGCGGCAGGTGGAAAAGATCTCCTGGCTGAACCCCGGGACGCTGTGGGCCGCCCGCAACGGCGTGCTGGCCTCCTGGTTCGGGGACCCCACCGGCCGCACCCGCCGCCGGTGGGTGGCCCAGCGGGCGGCCGCCGGAGCCCCGGAGGACAAGGTGATCCGACGCGACGAACCGGACCGGTTCTCCTTCCTGGTCATCGGCGACACCGGCGAGGGCGACGACCCTCAGTACGCCGTCGTACCGGGCTTGCTGAAGACGGGTCAGGACACCAGTTTCGCCGTGCTGGCCAGTGACGTGATCTATCCGGTGGGCAGCGCCGACGACTACGGCACCAAGTTCTTCCGCCCGTACCAGGACTACCGGGCGCCGATCTACGCGATACCCGGCAACCACGACTGGTACGAGGACCTCGGCGGCTTCATGCGCGTCTTCTGCGACGACGCCCCGCCCCTGCCGTCCGAGCCCCGGCCACGACCCCTGACCCGGGCCTGGATGCGGTCCCTGCTGTGGCACCGGCCGCGTCCCGACGACGGCCGGCACCTGGCCGAGGCGCGCACGTTGCGGTCCGATCCCGCCCAGCGGGCCGTGCAGCCGGGGCCGTACTGGGCGATCGACGCCGGACCGGTGCGGATCGTAGGCATCGACACCGGGCTGCTCGGCACCATCGACGCCGAACAGGGCGCCTGGCTGCGCCAGGTCTCCCAGGGGCCCCGCCCGAAAATCCTGGTCACCGGCTCACCCCTGTACGTGGACGGCAGGCACGAGCCGTGCGCCGTCGAAGGGGGCGGTACCGTCGACGACATCGTCCGCGACCCGGCGCACCACTACGTCGCGGCGATCGGCGGCGACATCCACAACTACCAGCGCTACCCGGTCCGGCTGGACGACGGACGCACCCTGCAGTACGTGGTCGCGGGCGGCGGCGGGGCGTTCACGCACGCCACCCACACCATCCCGCGGGTCTCGGTCGCGAACGTCACCGAGAAGGACTTCCGGTGCTATCCGCTGCGCGGCGACTCCCTCGCCTTCTACAGCCGGCTCTACGGCCGCCGGCTGCGGATGCAGCGCTTCTTCACGCTCACCGAGGCGGAGGCGACGGCTGTGATCGCCGAGCGCCTGGGCATCTCGCCCGCCCGCGTCCCGGGCCCGGACACCCGGGTGACCCGGCGCGTCCGGCTGGTCGCGGGCCTGCTCGGCACCGGCCGCCGTCCCGACCGGGCCAGACGGTTCCGGCTGCCCGTGCGGAAGATCTACACGTCGCTGTTCTCGCCGAGCTCGGCGACCTACAGCCCGCCGTTCTTCAAGTGCTTCCTGCGCCTGGACGTCTCCCCCGAGTCGGTGCGGCTGCGCTGCTACGCGGCCACCGGCAACCGGGCCCAGGAACTCGACCCGCCGGTCGAGGACGAGGTGACGATTCCACTGGGGTGATCCGGTGCGCCGGGGAGAGGGCCGTGGCCGGCCGGTAAGGGATCCCCTCCGGCACCCCACCACCCACCGTTCACCAACGCCCGGGAGCCGTCCCGGTGATCGGCTCCGACACCCTGCCGTCCACTCCGACGGGCACGTCCCCCGCGAGCATCACCCGGTGCATGATCCGCGGGTGGTCGAGATGAGCGGTGTCGCCCGGAGCCAGGTGGATCGTGGCGCGGTTGTCCCAGAAGGCCACGTCGCCCGGCTCCCAGCGGAACCGGACGGTGTACTCGGGCCGGACCGCCTGCTCCAGCAGCATCTCCAGGATCGCGCTGCTCTCGGGCCGGGAGAGCCCGGCGATCTGCTCGACGTAGTAGCCGTTGACGTACAGGATCCGCTCCCCGGTCTCCGGGTGGACGCGCACCAGCGGGTGCAGCGTGGCGACCTGCCGTTCCAGCAGATGGCGGACGTACGCGTCGTCACCTGGCCGGGGCTGGTAGCCGACGCCGAGCCGGTGTTCGGCCCACAGCCCGTCGACGAACTCCCGCAGTGGCTCGGAGAGCCCGGCGTACGCGGCCGCCAGATTGGACCAGGTGGTGTCGCCGCCGTAGGGCGGGACGGTCTCGGCGCGCAGGATCGTCGCGGCGGGCGGGTCGACACGGGCGCCGTGGTCGCAGTGCCAGCCGCGCAGCAGGGTGTGACGGCGGCGCCGCAGCCACTCGTCGTGCTCCATGCCGAACCTCCCGCCGAGCTCCAGCCGGTCGGCGGTCGTCTCGATCTCGGGGAAGTCGGCGGGTGAGGCCCCGCCACGGCGCGGCAGCACCACGGCCTCCCCGAACCGGCGCGCGAACGCCACATGCCCCGCGTGGTCCAGCCGTTGCCCCCGGAAGAACACCACCTTCCAGCGCAGCACCGCTGCCCTGATCGCGGCGACCACGGTGTCGTCGAGTTCCGCGGTGAGGTCGACACCGCTGATCTCGGCACCGATGTGCCCGGCGGCCGGCCGCACCTCCACCCCGGCGTCCCGCACCGCCTCGTCCGTCATCGGGCTGTCCGTCGTCATGCGCACTCCGCTGGTCGTGAGCGTGGTCCTTCCCGGAGATCGTGACAGTGATCCGCGCCCGGGGCGACACCGCCGCACGAGCGGGCCCCGCAGGCAGCGGTCCCTCCTGAGAGCCTCTTCCCTGTGCGGGGAGCCGCGGGGCGTGAAGGACGGTCAGAGCAGCGGCGTCAGCGGTTGTTCGCACCAGATCGTCTTGCCCCGGGTGGTCTGCCGGCCTCCCCAGCCCTGGTGATCTGGGTGCACGGCAGCGGTCCGCGGCCGCCCTCGTCGTCCTGGTGGGCCCGGCGCGAGTGTGGGGAGGTCGGACTGCCGCCGGAGACTACCTGGCAAGCCGCGTCGTCGAGCCGCAGGTAGCGCTGGGGCTCAACCGCGCGCTCACGACCGGCTCTCGGCGTTCCGTGCGACGCCGCGGGCCCAGAGCACTAGGGGGACCTGAAGCGGCAGGCGTCCGAAGGCCGCCGCCTTCTGCGGCGTGGGGCGGTGGCGCCAGTCGGCCGCCATCTTCACGTTCGCGGGGAACACCCCGACGAAGAAGGCCGCCGTGGCCAGCGCGGCCGCCTTGCGGGTACGCGGCAGGGCCAGGCCGGCGGCCAGCGCGAGCTCGGCGGCACCGCTGGCGTAGGTCCAGGTCCTGGGCGAGCCCGGCAGGCTGCGCGGGACGGTCGCGTCGAACGGGCGCGGGGCGGCGAAGTGGGCGACCCCCGCGGTGGCCAGCAGGCCGGCGAGCAGCAGGGGTGAGCGTTCGGACCGGGGCACGGTTCCTCCTCTGATGGCCTGCCGCGCGATATTACTGGACGGTAAAGGGACGGATGGTCATGGAGGTTCGGCGGATCGGGCGCGGCGGGTGTGCGTACCCGGTGTGTATCCGAACGAGCGGCGGAAGACGTCGATGAACGCGCTGGCGGAGGACCAGCCGCAGCGGTGCGCGACGGTCGTGACGGGCAGGCCGTCGGCCAGCATCCGGAGCGCGTGGTAGAGCCGTGACTGAGTGCGCCACTGCGGGAAGGTCATGCCGAACTCGTGGCGGAAGAGCCGGCTGAGGGTGCGCTCCCCCACCCCGGTCGCGGCGCCGAGGGCGGCGAGCGTGCGCGAGTCGGCCGGGTCGTTGTGCACGAGGGCGCAGACGGCCGCGAGGCGCGGGTCGGTGGGCGTGGGCAGGCGCAGTGGCTGCTGCGGCGAGACCCGGAGCTGGTCACGCAGGACGGCACGCAGCCGGTGGCGCTCGGGGCTGCCGTCGGCGGGGTCGCGGGTGTAGGCGCGGATCAGCTCGCGCAGCAGCGGGCTGACGGCGAGGACGGCCGGGTGGTCCAGGCCGAGGGGGTTGTCGTCGGCGGGCAGACCGATCAGGTGCAGGTCGAGCCGTCCGTGGGCGCGGTGGGCGTGCACGGTGCCCGCGGGGACCCAGATGGCGCGGGTACCGGGCGCGAACCAGGTGCCGGCGTCGGTGGTGACGGCCACGACGCCGGCGCCCGCGTAGACGATCTGGTGGTCGTCGTGCCGGTGCGCGTCGATGCGGTCGCCCGCGGTCAGCCGCTGGGCGCGGGTCGGCGCCGTGGGTGTGTGGCGGATGTCCGGCACAGTCCGGCAGATTACCGGAAGCGGGCCAGGTGCCCGGCGGACGACGATCGCCGGGTGACCGATTCCCATCGCGACCGATCCGTCGCCCTGATGTCCCTGGGACACGCCTGTGTGGACGTGTACCAGGGGGCCGTGGCAGCTCTGGTGCCGTACTTCGTCGCCGAGCGCGCCTACTCCTACGCCGCCGCCTCGGGCGTCGTCCTGGCGGCGTCCCTGTTGTCGTCGCTGGTGCAACCGCTGTTCGGGGTACTCACCGACCGGTGGGCGATGCCGTGGCTGCTGCCGCTCAGCGCGCTGACGGCGGGGGCGGGCGTCGCGTTGAGCGGAGTGACCGGCTCCTACGCGCTGACCCTGGCGGTGGTCGCGGTGTCGGGGTTCGGCGTGGCCGCCTACCATCCGGAGGCCGCCCGGGTGGCCCGGGCCGTCGCGCGGGGCCGTCATACGGCGATGAGCTGGTTCTCCTTCGGTGGCAATGCCGGTTTCGCGCTGGCACCCCTGCTGGTCTTCGCCGTGGTGGCGACGGGCGGGCTGGGGGCCTCCCCGCTGCTGGCCGTTCCGGCCGTAGTGGGGGCGGTGCTGTGTGCGGCGGCGGTGCGCAAGGCGGGAAGCGGCACCAAGGGCTACGGTCCGCCGGTCTCCGTGGGCCGGGACGACTGGGCGTCCTTCCTGCGGCTGTCCGGTGCCGTGGTCTGCCGCTCGGTGGTGTTCGTCGGCCTGAGCACGTTCGTCTCGCTGTACGCGCGGGAGCGGACCGGCGGCGGGGAGGCGGCCGGAACGGCGGCGCTGTTCGTGCTCTACGCCGGTGGTGCGGTGGGCACGCTGGCCGGGGGACGGCTGGCCGAGCGGTACGGGCGGCTGGCGGTGGTGCGCCGGTCGTACGCCCTGACAGTCCTTGCCGTGGCCGGTCTGGTGCTCGTGCCGGGGCCGCCGGTGTACGTGTTCGTCGCCTTGACCTCGGCGGGCCTGTACGTGCCGTTCTCGCTGCACCTCACCCTGGGCCAGGACTGTCTGCCCCGGCGGGTGGGCACCGCGAGCGGTGTCACGCTGGGGCTGGCCGTGAGCGTGGGAGGTCTGGCCGCTCCGGCGCTCGGGGCGCTGGCCGACGCGACGTCTCTCCGGACGGCCCTGCTGCCGCTGATCGCTCTGCCGGTGGTGGGCCGGCTGCTGCTGTGCCGGCTGCGGGAGCCGGCCCAGCACGATGACCGGGACCGGGCCGACGCCCACGTCGCCGGTGGGGACCCGCGCGGTCGGCGTCAGCACCGCTGAAGCGGTCCGCACCGTGCTCCCAGTCCGGGCGTTGGCCCGCCGGGGCGGACCGGGGCACCGGTTCGCCGACGTGGCGGGGAAGCCGTCGACGATGCGATGGACGGGCGTGGCCGGCCGCCGCGGTTCCCCCCTGCGACCGGTCGGACAGGGCCAATCCGCATGCCGCGCACTCCGGCCTCGCGCACCCTGGTGACGGACTGAGCGCCGGCGCCGGGGAGCTCCAAGCGCCGGCGACACGGCGGTCGTCCGGGTCGGGGACCCACGTGACGCAGCCGGACTTCCGCCCGGTCCGAGGGCGGCAACCGCAGAGACCGGGTCCCGGTCCGACGCCGTTCAGGGGAAAGACCCGGGGAACGCGCGTGAGCGCGCACCGGTACGTCCACAACTCACCCGTGGACCTGCCGCTGATCCCGCCCATGCTCGCCACGCCCGGCACCCTGCCGCCGCCCTCGCAGGACACGCGCTGGGCCTATGAGACCAAGCAGGACGGCCAGCGCGTGGTGGCCTACCTCCCCGGGGACGGCAGCGTGCTGCTGCGCGCCCGGTCCGGGGAGGACATCACGGGCGCCTACCCCGAACTGCGGCCGCTGGGCGCCGCGCTCGGCCCCGTGCCCGCGGTCCTGGACGGGGAGATCCTGGCCCTGGACGCACACGGCCGGGCCAGCTTCCAGTTGCTCCAGTCCCGTATGGGCCTGGCCCACGCGCCCGCCAGGGCGGCGCGGCGGGCGGCGGAGGTCCCGGTCCACCTCGTGCTGTTCGACGTGATGCACCTGGAGGGCCGTTCGCTGATCCGGCTCGCCTATGCGCGGCGCCGCTCGACCCTGGAGGATCTCGGTCTGACCGGCCCCTCCTGGTCCACCCCCGCCGCGATCGTCGGCCACGGCGCCGAGGCCCTGGCCGCCACCCGCGAGCACGGCGCGGAGGGCCTGGTCTGCAAGCGGCTGGACTCGGTGTACGAGCCGGGGGTGCGCTCCCGGGCCTGGATCAAGATCCGCAACATGCGCACCGAGGACGTGCTGGTCGGCGGCTGGCAGCCCGGCAAGGGGCGCCTCACCGGCCTGCCCGGAGCGGTGCTGGTCGGGCAGCGTGCCGCGGGGCGGCTGCGTTACGTCGGGAGCGTGGGCACCGGCTGGAGTGAAGCCGAACGGACGGACCTGGCCGGGCTGCTGCGGGCCGCCGCGACCGACGTCTGCCCCTTCGACCCCGCGCCGCACGCTCCGGGCGCGCACTGGGTCGTCCCCCGGCTCGTCGGCGAGGTCCGCTACAGCACCCGCACGAGGGACGGGCGGCTGCGGCAGCCGTCGTGGCTACGGCTCCGGCCGGACCTCGCACCCGAGGAGGCTGCTGCCGACATCCCGGACGACATGGTCTGAAACGGCGTCCGGACTCCGGCTGTCGGACGGTGATTCACTTCTCGGTCCTCGCCCCCCTCTTGGCATGGACGCGTTCAGCGTGGAAGCTGAACCTCCTTTTCCCCCACAGCCGTTGGGCTGCGCCCAAGAGGAGGACGCAGTGTCGTCACGCCCGATCACATCCCGCAGGAGATGGCTCACCGGAGCGGCTGGAGCCGTTGTCCTCGTCCTGGCCTTCCCCGCCACGGCCTTCGCCGCGCCGCCGCGCGCGCTTCCGGCCAACGCGGAGTCGCTGGAGCAGACGTTCCAGCCGGCCTACGACTACGACACCGACGGCTGCTACTCCACGCCCGCCATCGGCCCGGACGGCACCGTCAACGGGGGGCTCAAGCCGACCGGCGCCCTGAACGGCGACTGCCGCGACGCCTCGGACCTCGACAACACCAACGGCTACTCCCGCTACAAGTGCAACAACGGCTGGTGCGCCATCCTGTACGCGCTCTACTTCGAGAAGGACCAGGCCGTGGCCGGCAGCGGCATCGGCGGCCACCGGCACGACTTCGAGCACGTCGCCGTGTTCGTGCAGGACAACCAGGTCAAGTACGTGTCGACGTCCGCCCACGGCTCGTTCGACGTGCACGCGGCGTCCGAGGTCCGCTTCGACGGCACCCACCCGAAGATCGTCTACCACAAGGACGGCGTCAGCACGCACTGCTTCCGCCTCGCGAACCCGGGCGACGAGCCGCCGGAGAACCACAAGGCCACCTGGCAGTACCCGCCGCTGGTGGGCTGGAACGGCTACCCGGCGGGCGTGCGCGACAAGCTCGCCTCCTACGACTTCGGCAGCGCCAACTTCGGCCTGAAGGACGCCAACTTCGCCAACCACCTCGCCTCGGCGAAGCCGGCCGGCATCGCGTTCGACCCGTACGCCTGATCCGCCCGGGCCTGGCCGGGGACCTAGGTCCCCGGCCGGGCCCGGCTTCCTCCCGCCGTCGGATCCGCGGGCGCCGGGCGGGCGCATAGCGTGCCCGGCATGGACACGCACGACACGACAGGGACGCTCGAAGAGGCACTCGAACGGCTGCACTCCTGCGGGCCGGAGCGGCTCGGCAGGCTCACCAACCACGCCCCGATGGTCGTCGAGGCGCTCGCCGCGCACGGCCAGGCGGGCGCCGTGCACCGCTGGCTGGATCTGTACCGGCACAAGCTGGAGGACTTCCCCCGGCCCGTCGCTCCCGTGACCGACGTGGGCTGGCGGGAGGCGCTCGGCGATCCGCGCCGGGCCGCGGACTGGATCGGCCACTTCACCCGCGCCCTCGCGGCACGGCCGTGGCGTGACGTCCTGGCCGAGTGGTGGCCGCGCCTGCTGCCCGGAATGTACGGCGGCTCCACGCATCCCGTGATCCGCGTCGGCCATGCCGTGCGGGCACTGGAAGCCGGCGAGAACCCGCCACGGCTCGCCGAACTCGCACACGGGCTCGGCTACTGGGCGGCCCGGCACCGTCCCGTGTCCGGCATCACGGCACTGCCCGCCGCGCCGACCGCCGCGGAATCCCTCGACGCCGTGCCGCCGCTCACCGACCCCACCGGGGGGTTCCCCGACCGGCTGGCGGCCGTACGACGACTGCCGCTGTGGGCGGGCGACGTGACCGATCCGGACACCGCCCGGGCGCGCCTGACCGAACTGGTCCGGGCCGCGACCCACCGCTACGCCACACACGGCCACGGCCAGCCGACCATGCTGGTGCACGCGGCGACGGCGCCCAACGCCGTACTGCGCACCCTCGGTTCCCTCCCGCGCGAGCTGTGGGCGCCGAGCCTGCACGCGGCCTGGACCGCGTCCGCGGCGGTCACCGCCATGTACGCCCCCGCCGAACCCGTCGCCCGCGTCCCCGCGCCACGGTGTACGGCCGAGGAGGTGCTGGAACGGGCCCTCGCCCACGGCGACGAACACGTTGTCAAGCTCGCCGACACCGCCCTCGACGTCGGCGACGCGCAGGCCCTTGCCGCGGCCCTGCGCGCGGTCGAACTGAGCGAGCCGCTCGTCCCGAACTGACGTGTGCCGGCCGGCCGCCGGGGAGGTACGGCACGAACGCACGCGCCGGAGGGTCTATCGTGTCCGCATGTCCGTCCCCGAACTGATCCGCATCGTCTCCCGCGACTCCCCCATGGCCCTCGCCCAGGTGGAGCGCGTCCGGACCGAGTTGGCCATCGCCCACCCCGGAGTGCGCACCGAGGTCGTACCGGTGAAGACCACCGGGGACAAGTGGATGGGAGACCTGTCCCAGGTCGAGGGCAAGGGCGCGTTCACCAAGGAGGTCGACGCGGCACTGCTGGCCGGGGAGGCCGATCTCGCCGTGCACTGCGTGAAGGACGTGCCCGCCGACCGGCCGCTCCCCGCGGGCACGGTGTTCGCCGCGTTCCTCAAGCGGGACGACGTCCGCGACGCCCTGATCCACCCGGGCGGGCTCCCCCTGGACGAGCTGCCGGCCGGGACGCGGATCGGCACCTCCTCGGTGCGCCGGGTCGCCCAACTCGCCGCCACCCACCCGCACCTGGAGTGCGTGCCGTTCCGCGGCAACGCCAACCGGCGCCTCGCGAAGCTGGAAGCCGGAGAGGCCGACGCCCTGCTGCTCGCGGTCGCCGGCCTCGAGCGCATCGGCCGGCAGGACGTGATCACCGAGATCCTCTCCACCGAGACGATGATGCCGCCCATCGGCGCGGGCGTCCTGGCGCTCCAGTGCCGCGAGGACGACGCCGACCTGATCGACGCGGTGAGCGGTCTCGGCGACCCGGACACCTACCGGGAGACCACCGCCGAGCGCATGTTCCTGCATGTGCTGCAGGGGCACTGCAACAGCCCGATCGCCGGGTTCGCGCGGGTGGACCGCAGTGGTGAACTGTCGCTTCGCGCCTGCGTGTTCACCCCGGACGGCAAGACCCGGCTGAACGCCCACGAGTGGGCGGGCCGGCTCGACCCGGCCACGCTCGGCACCTCGGTCGCCGTGGCCCTGCTGCGTCAGGGTGCCCGCGAGATCATCGACGGCATCCCGCACTGACCGGCAGGACGCCCTGACACGGGATCAGGCGGTGCCTTCCCCCGCCTGGTCCTGCAGGAAGACGCTCACCTGGTGCGCCAGGCTGTCCCGCACGGCACCCGGCTGTCCCCCGGTGGGTCCCTCGTGTGCCCCGATGCCGCCCGACCACAGCCGGCGCCCGGTCCACTCCTCGTCGACGCGCAGCTGGACCTGCACGTCCACGAGTCCCAGGGACGCCTCGGCGCCGGCCGCGTAGAGCACGGCGGTGGCCCGGCGCAGCGGATAGACGTCAAAGCCCTCGATGAACTGCGAGTTGCGCCAGTCGAGGAAGGCGCTCTCCCCGTCCGGGCCGACCCGCACGTCGATCTGACCGTCCTCGAGGTGGACGCCGAGGTGCCGGCTGCCGCGGTTCTCGACCGTCACGCGGAGGCAGAAGTACGTCAGCCCGTCGGCGGCGTCGTCACGGCCCCGGGGCGGCTCGGCCAGTTCCAGACGGTGGACGCGGACGCGCAGGCCGGCATGCTCGTCGTACTCGTGCCAGTCCCCGACCACGTTCGGCTCGTACACGGTGCCCCTCTCGACCTCTGGAAGCTGCTTCCTATCTGTGGTGTCACGGCACTGTCAAATGAGCAGAATGCGCTGTGGCCAGGCAGTTCATCCCTTTTGATCGGTGATCAAGCCGTGCCCAGCGGTTATCCGGAAACAGGAGGAGAAAGCGGTTGCCGGGGCGTGCCGCACATCACTGTCGCGGGTGAAGATCAACGGGCCGGGCGGCCCGGCGGCAGGCCCGTAGCCCCGGATGGGCGTATCGTCGGAATTGTCTCGTAACCTTCCCGGCCGGGAAGGTGCGATGCAGTGCTTCGGACAGGAGGCACGTCCGTGGGAGCCGCCCGGACCCCCGGGGCCCTCCGTGAGGTCCGAGCCCGTGCTTCCCACGGTGTCTGTCCATTCGGCACCGGCTCAGGGAGGTGCGCACCATGCGTATCGCCGGCAGCACCCGAACGCACCCCCACGACGACGCCCCCGACACCGCCGCGGCGTTCGAACGCCTCGTGCGGCTGTCCGAGGGGCCCGAGCGCAAGGCCCTGCGCGACGAGCTGGTCGAGGCCTGGCTGCCCATGGCCGAGCGGATCGCCGTCCGCTTCCGCGGCCGCGGCGAGGCCCTCGAGGATCTGTACCAGGTGGCGGCCCTCGGCCTGGTCAAGGCGGTCGACCACTACGACCCGGCGCGCGGCAACGCCTTCGAGGCCTACGCCGTGCCGACGGTCACCGGCGAGATCAAGCGTCACTTCCGCGACCACATGTGGACGCTGCACGTCCCCCGCAGGGTCCAGGACCTGCGCAACCGGGTGCGGCACGCCGTCAAGGAGCTGTCGCAGACCACCCCCGGCCGCTCCCCCACGGTCGCCGACATCGCCGAGTACGCGCACCTCACCGAGGGTGAGGTACGTACCGGCATGGAGGCCCTGGAGTGCTTCTCCGCGCTGTCGCTGGAGGCGGAGATGCCCGGCACGGACGGCTACGCCCTCGGGGACGCGATCGGCGGGCCGGACCCGGCCTTCGACACCGTCGTCGACCGGGTGGCCGTGAGGCCCTGTCTGGAGGCGCTGCCGGAGCGCGAGCGCATCATCCTGTACCTGCGGTTCTTCAAGGGAATGACGCAGAGCCGCATCGCGGACCAGCTCGGCATCTCCCAGATGCACGTCTCCCGGCTGCTCAGCAGCTGCTTCGCCCATCTGCGGGAGGAACTGCTCGCCGAGGCCCGGTGAGCGCGAGCCCGGCGTCGGCGCCGCCGGTCACCGCTCCGGCGGCGCTCCGGGCACCTCTGTCGGTCCCACGCGGTCGAGGGCGTCTGCCAGAGCGGCCCGTATGTCCCTGGGCATCGCGCCCGTTCGCCCCCAGACGAGAATCATCTCCGCGACGTTGCGCAGCTTGACGTTGGTGTGCTGGGAGACCTCCTTCAGCACCGCCCACCCCTCGTCGGGTGAGACCCGGCCGAGCACGACGATCACCCCGATCGCCTGGTCGACGACGGCGTGCGAGACGACCGCCTCCTTGAGCTGCTGGACCTCCTCCTGCAGCTCGAGAATCCGCTCCGAGCCCCCGTCCGTGGGCATGGTCACCTCCGGATCCGGTGCGCCGCTGCCTCCGTGGCCTCACATGGTGCTTGAGTGCCTTGACGCAGTGTCCGACGCCTCCATCGTCGTCACTCGGACCGCCCGCTGCCACCGGGGCGGTCCAGGCCGGTTCACCTCACCGTTTCGGCACCGTCGCCGGGGTACTCGGCAGGCGCCCACGGGGGTTCCGGTTGGACACTGGTGTCATTCCTCCGGTGGCTGCCAGGCCGACGAGATCAGGACGCGACTGCCATGAACCACAACACGCCCACCCCCTCCGGCACCAAGGACGTCGTCTCATCACACTCCGTGTTCGGCGCTCCCTGCTGGGTGAGCCTGACCAGCAGGGACGTCAAGGCGACGGAGGAGTTCTACGGGGCCGTGCTGGGCTGGCAGTGGCGGCCGGCCAAGCTCGGCGACCGGTTCCGGATCGCGCTGATGGACGGCTCGCCGGTGGCCGGCATCGCGGGGGTGGCCACCATGTGGCAGATGGCCGTGGCGTGGACGCCGTACTTCGCCGTGCGCAGCGCCGACGAGGCGGTGGCACGGGTGCAGGAACGCATGGGCACGGTCGCGGTCGGTCCGATCTCCCTGCCGCCCGGGCGGGCGGCCCTGCTGGCCGACCGGGACGGGGCGACCTTCGGTATCTGGGAGGGGGACCTGTTCACCGACTGGGAGACCTGGCGCAACGCGCAGCCGGCTTTCATCACGCTGCACACGCGTGACGCGTTCGACGCGGCCATCTTCTACGGCGAGATCCTCGACTGGGCTTCGGGACGGTCCGGCTGCTGCGAGGTCCACTACGAGGGCGGGGAGGTCGTCCTGCGCAGCCGCGGCGACGTGGTGGCCCGGATCGAGTCGGGGGCGCTGGAGGCCGCCCCCGACCCCGCGATCCGGCCGCACTGGCAGGTCCACTTCACCGTCGACGACGTCGAGGCCTGCGCCCGCGCCGCGGAGCTGCACGGCGGCAGCGTGCTGTCCCAGGGCAGCGACGAGGCCGTGCTGCGCGACCACGACGGCGCACAGTTCACGGTGACGTCGCGCAGAGGCCGCTGACACCGAGGAAGCCCTCGGCGCCCCGTCACCCCTGCTCGCGGGAGGTCCGCGACGGCCGGGACAGCAGGATCAGGCTGCGTGCGCCGACGGTCAGGCCCGCGTTCGCCTTGTGCTCCGCCTCGTCGGGGGTGCCCTCCGGGTCTGCCGTGTCGATCAGGACCGTCCAGCGTTCGCCGTAGGAGGCGTCCGGCAGGCGGAAGTCGACCGGCTCCCAGTGGCTGTTGAGCAGCAGCAGGAACGAGTCGTCGACCACGGGGCGGCCGCGGGCGTCGGGCTCGGCGATGGCGTCGCCGTTGAGGAACACGCCGACGCAGTGGGCGTCGCCGCGCTGCCAGTCGTCGTCGGTCATCTCCTGGGCGTCCGGCGCCAGCCACACCAGGTCGGGCAGTGGCTGGTCCGCGCGGGTCGGGGTCTCGCCGAGGAAGAAGCGGCGCCGGCGCAGCACGGGGTGCGTGGTGCGCAGCCGGACGACGTACCGGGTGAACTCCAGCAGGGCGCGCTGTTCCCCGGTGAGCCGCCAGTCGATCCAGGAGATCTCGTTGTCCTGGCAGTAGGCGTTGTTGTTGCCGCGCTGGGTGCGCCCGAGTTCGTCGCCGTGCGAGAGCATCGGGATGCCCTGGGAGAGCAGCAGTGTGGCGAGGAAGTTGCGCTGCTGGCGGCCGCGCAGCTCCAGGACGGCCGGGTCGCGGGTCGGGCCCTCGGCGCCGCAGTTCCAGGAGCGGTTGGTGCTCTCGCCGTCCTGGTTGTCCTCGCCGTTGGCCTCGTTGTGCTTGTCGTTGTAGGAGACGAGGTCCCGCAGGGTGAACCCGTCGTGCGCGGTGACGAAGTTGACGCTGGCGCGGGGGCGGCGCCTGCTGTGCGCGTACAGGTCGGAGGAGCCGGTCAGCCGGGAGGCGAACTCGCCGAGGGTATGGTCCTCGCCGCGCCAGAAGTCCCGTACGGCGTCCCGGTACATGCCGTTCCACTCCGACCACAGCGGCGGGAAGTTGCCCACCTGGTAGCCGCCCTCGCCGACGTCCCACGGCTCCGCGATCAGCTTGACGCGGCTGATCACCGGGTCCTGCTGGATGAGGTCGAAGAACGCCGACAGCCGGTCCACCTCGTGGAACTGCCGGGCCAGGGTCGCCGCGAGGTCGAAGCGGAACCCGTCGACGCGCATCTCCGTGACCCAGTACCGCAGCGAGTCCATGATCAGCTGGAGCACATAGGGGTGGCGCATCAGCAGGCTGTTGCCGGTGCCGGTGGTGTCGTAGTAGTGCACCCAGTCACCGTCGACCAGGCGGTAGTACGAGGAGTTGTCGATGCCCCGGAAGGACAGGGTGGGGCCCTTCTCGTTGCCCTCCGCGGTGTGGTTGTAGACCACGTCGAGGATCACCTCGAGGCCGGCCGCGTGCAGGGTCTTCACCATCGACTTGAACTCGGCGACCTGCTGCCCCCGTGTGCCGTGCGCGGCGTAGCCGTTGTGTGGTGCGAAGAAGCCGATCGTGTTGTAGCCCCAGTAGTTGGCCAGACCACGGTCGTGCAGCACGCCGTCGTGGACGAACTGGTGCACCGGCATCAGCTCCACCGCCGTGACACCCAGCGAGGTGAGGTGCTCGACGACCGCCGGGTGCGCGAGCCCGGCGTAGGTACCGCGGAGTTCCTCGGGCACCTCCGGGTGGGTGCGGGTCAGGCCCTTGACGTGTGCCTCGTAGATCACCGAGTCGGCGTACGGGCGGCCGGGCGGGGTGTCGTCGCCCCAGTCGAAGGACGGGTCGGTGACGACGCCGAGCATGGTGTGCCCGGCGCTGTCGGCCGGGTCGGGGCCGTCCGGGTTCCGCTCGTAGAGCGAGGGATGGTTGTCGGTCTGCCCGTCCACCGCGCGTGCGTACGGGTCGAGGAGCAGCTTCGCCGGGTTGCAGCGGTGGCCGGCGGCCGGGGCCCACGGCCCGTGCACGCGGTAGCCGTAGCGCTGGCCCGGGCCGACGCCGGGGAGGTAGCCGTGCCACACGAAGCCGTCGACCTCGGTCAGCGGTACCTGGGTATGTGTGCCGTCGTCGTCGACGAGGACCAGCTCGACGTGTTCGGCCACCTCGCTGAAGAGGGCGAAGTTGGTGCCCTCCCCGTCGTAGGCCGCGCCCAGCGGGTAGGGGCGCCCGCTCCAGGCGGGCACCCCTGTGCGGGACTTCCGGCGGGTCACCTGGCCTCCTCCAGGACCTCGTCCGGGGTACTCACCGGGTCGGCGGCCAACTGGGCGACCCGTACCTCGCGGGGCACGTCGAGGCCTTCGCTCAGGTACGGCGCGGGTGCGGTCGGCACCAGCGGGACGCGTTCGCCGGCGCGGGCGCGCTGCGAGAACCAGATGACCTTGCTTCCGGTCTCGGTGGCGCAGCAGCCCCAGCCGTCGCTCATCGCCGCGAGGTGCTCCAGGCAGCCACGCAGTTCCTGGTCCGGGCGCAGGGCGCGGTCGTTGTCCGCGATGGCGGTGATCAGATGCTGGCGGTTCCACCACATCTCGATCGACGTGTTCTTGTCGGTGGCGTGCTCGTCGATGGCCTTGAGCAGCATCTCGGCGCCGCCGCAGACGGGCTTGACCAGGTTGTCCAGGTCCCAGAACCTGAGGTGAGCGGCCAGAATGCGGCTGACCTGTCCCACCCGTTCCGGGCTGACTTCCACGTCGAGGTGGTAGTAGCAGGGCACTGCGGTCTTCATCGGTTGGCTCCTCACCACGAAGCTCAGCTCCTCCTCGTTCCCGCAGTCCTGCGGGACGAGCCCCGAACACGGAACGTGAGTGCGCATCGCTTCTGAGTCACCCTCAGCCTGAGGGCGCTAGCCCGTTCGTGCAACACGAGCGCACGCCTGAGGCGACCTCATACACAAGTGAGCAGGCATGAACGCCCCGGACGGCCCATCCCGGGCTGCCGCTCGCCAATGATCCAACAGGACGCAGCGTCGTCGCGCGTGCACCATGTGTGAAGAACTCGATCGCCGTTACGGGTCCGTGTCGCTCTGGCACGGCCGCCGTCCGACCGTCGGGAGACCGTCCCCCTCGAGCCCGAAAGGTGATCGGCGCCATGCTGCTACCCGCCAAAGCCGAAGTCGCCCGGCAGTTGCGGCGTTACCGGGCCTGGGAACGCGTGATGCTCGCGGCACCGAACGACCGCACGGTCCGGGCCACGTTCGAGGATTCCGGTTACACCCTCTGCGTGCTGATGGGCGAACGCTGTGCGCGGGAGGCGGCGGACGCGGCCGAGCGGTACCTGCGTGCGGCCCAGGTCAGCTCTCTGCGGGAACAGAGCGACAGGCCCCGCCCGGCCGCGGCGGTGAGGCGAGGACCGCCGGCGGTGGAGCGGCGCTCCCCGGCGGGGGCCTAGGGAGTGTTCCGGACGGAGGTTGTCCCCTGACCGGGCCCGCGGGCCCGGCTTTCGAGCACGGTGGAGGTGAGGACCATGAGAAGGACCCGGGCCATCGGCCGTATCCCGGTACGGGACGTCCGCCCGGCCGTGGAGGGCGGCAACCGGCCGGCCAAGGCGGTTGTGGGAGAGACGTTCGAGGTCACCGCCACCGTGTTCCGGGAGGGGCACGACGCGGTCGCCGCCAATGTCGTCCTGAAGGACCCCGAGGGCCGCCCCGGGCCGTGGACACCGATGCGCGAACTGGCCCCGGGGACGGACCGGTGGGGCGCCGAGGTCACCGCGGACGCGGTCGGCCGCTGGACGTACCGGGTGGAGGCGTGGAGCGATCCGGTGGCCACCTGGCGCCGCACGGCAGGCATCAAGGTGCCGGCGGGCATCGACCCGGATCTGGTCCTCGAAGAGGGCGCCGAACTCCACGAGCGCGCAGCGGCCGGCGTGCCGAAGGAGTCCGGCCGCGGTGTGCTGCTCGGCGCGGCCGAGGCCCTGCGCGACGACTCATCGCCCCCCTCGGCGCGGCTGGCGGCGGCGTTGACGCCGGAGGTGGACGAGGTGCTGGCGCGGCATCCGCTGCGGGAGCTGGTCACCAGCAGTGAACCGCTGCCGCTGCTGG
>NZ_JOCT01000009.1 GCF_000717875.1 Streptomyces sp. NRRL S-455 | reverse complement strand
GGCCGTCGCTGCGGGCAGTCGTGCCGCTGGGGCGATGGGGGTCCCCCCTGCTCGAGCGAAGCCGAGAGCTTGGGGGAGGGTGGGCGCAGCGGCACCCCGGACCACCGGGCTGCGCAACGCCCCGCCCTCAGCACCAACGCGGTGGTACTGGAAACGCGTTTACGCCGGCTCGCGTTACGACAGCGCCAGCCAGGCCACCGCCGCGACGACCGCGACGGCGACGACTACGCCGAGGATGAGACCGACACGCGGACCGCTGCTACCGGTCGCCGCGGCCCGCCGCCCCTGCGGCTCGTCGACGAACGCGCGGAACATCTGGGTGCTGCCGGCGGGGTCGTGATTGCCCTGCGGGGCCTGGTTGTTAGCCATGGCCCGAGACCCTAGCGAAAACGCCGGGGCTCCCCAAGTGGGGGTTGGCATTCCGTTTGACTCCGAGCGAGCCCTCCTTCCGAGCTCCCGACCTGCACATTTACTGCCGCAATACTTGCCTTTGCCAACTTTTTGGCCCGCTAACCCTCTTTTTATTTGCCCGCAGCAACCAATCGCTCCTATCGTTGCCCTAAGCAACGAAAGCGGAGGTGTCATGGCCGAGAAGGCGCAGTACGAGGAGTTGGCTCGCCAGCTCAGTGCCTTCGGCGCCGTGAAGCGGGAGCTCGGCAAGGTCATGCCCGCCGAGTGCCCCGGCGGGTCGGCAGCCGTTCTGACCCTGCTGGGCCGCCATGGCGACATGCGCATCAGCAAGCTCGCGGAGCTGCTGGCCGTGGACATGTCGGTCACCAGCCGCCATGTCGCGCACGTCGTGGACCGCGGCTGGATCGAACGCTCCCCCGACCCCGCGGACAAACGCTCACGCATCCTGCGCCTCACGCCCGCGGGCCACGCACAGCTCGACGAGCTGTCCCGGCGGACCACCGAGGTCCTCGCCGAGCGCCTGAGCGACTGGACCGACGAGGACGTCGGCCGGCTCACCCACCTGATGGCGCGGCTGAGGGAGAGCTTCGACTGCCGGCCCGGGCCCCGGGAGGCCCAGCCCGCTGTCGCACAGACCACCCGTACACCCGCAAGCACGTAAGAAAAGGAAGCCCATGGCAACGACCACACCAGCCGGTGTGCGGGCTCATGCCAAGCACGGAGGGGGCTCCCACGACTCCTCCGGCGGCGGCGCTCCGATGACGCACCGGCAGATCATGGAGGCACTCACCGGTCTCCTGCTCGGCATGTTCGTCGCGATCCTGTCCTCGACGATCGTCTCCAACGCCCTGCCCCGCATCATCGGCGACCTCGGCGGCGGTCAGAGCGCCTACACCTGGGTCGTCACCGCGTCCCTGCTGACGATGACCGCGTCCACGCCGCTGTGGGGCAAGCTCGCCGACCTGTTCTCCAAGAAGCTGCTGATCCAGGTGGCCCTGGTGGTCTTCGTGCTGGGGTCGGCGGCGGCCGGCATGTCCCAGAACCCGGGCATGCTCATCGCCTTCCGCGCGGTCCAGGGCATCGGCATGGGCGGCCTGTCCGCGCTGGCCCAGATCATCATGGCGGCGATGATCTCGCCGCGTGAGCGCGGCCGTTACAACGGCTACCTCGGTGCCGTCTTCGCCACCGCCATGGTCGGCGGTCCGCTGGTCGGCGGTGTCATCACCGACACCGACTGGCTCGGCTGGCGCTGGTGCTTCTACGTCGGCGTGCCCTTCGCCGTGATCGCCCTGATCGTGCTGCAGAAGACCCTGCACCTGCCCGTCGTGAAGCGGAAGGTCAAGGTCGACTGGGCCGGTGCCTTCTTCATCACCGCGGCCGTCTGCCTGCTGCTCGTCTGGGTGACGTTCGCCGGTGACAAGTACGACTGGATCTCCTGGCAGACGTACGCGATGGTCGGAGGGTCGCTGGTGCTGCTGGCGGTGTTCGTCCTCGTGGAGGCGAAGGCGAGCGAGCCGATCATCCCGCTGCGGCTGTTCCGCAACCGCACCATCACGCTGGCCTCGCTGGCCTCGCTGTTCGTCGGTGTCGCGATGTTCGCGGGGACCGTCTTCTTCAGCCAGTACTTCCAGCTGGCGCGGGACAAGTCGCCGACGATGTCCGGCGTCATGACCATCCCGATGATCGCGGGCCTGTTCGTCTCGTCCACCGTCTCCGGCCAGGTCATCACCCGGACGGGGCGCTGGAAGGGCTGGCTGCTCGGCGGCGGTGTGCTGGTCACGGCCGGGCTCGGGCTGCTCGGCACGATCCGGTACGACACCGAGTACTGGCACATAGCGATCTTCATGGCGCTGATGGGCCTCGGCATCGGCATGATGATGCAGAACCTGGTGCTCTGCACGCAGAACCAGGTGGAGCCGGGCGACCTGGGTGCCGCCAGCTCCACGGTCACCTTCTTCCGGTCCCTCGGCGGTGCCGTGGGCGTCTCGGCGCTGGGCGCGGTGCTGGGCAACAAGATCACCGACTACGTCAGGGACGGCCTCGCCGGTCTCGGCGCCAAGGGCGCGGCCCTCGGTCACGCCGGTACGGGCGGTGGCGGCATCCCCGACCTCGACGCCATGCCCGCGCCGATCCGCACGGTCGTCGAGAGCGCCTACGGCCACGGTGTCGCGGACGTGTTCCTCTACTCGGCTCCGCTGGCGCTGCTCGCCCTGCTGGTGTCGCTGTTCATCAAGGAGGTCCCGTTGAAGACGAAGGGCGGAATGGCGCAGGCGGCGGAGGCCGACGCCCCGGCGGAGGCTGCCGCCGAGGTGACGGCCGAGGCTGCGGGCGCGGAGAAGGCCGTGCCTAGCTGGGCCGTGGCCGGGACGGCCGAGGACGGCGAGGCCGGGCCTGAGGGCACGCAGCGGCTCGCCGCGGTGGCGACCGTGGCGCGTGCCGAGGAGTGCGCGTCCGGTGGGGGCGGTGTGCCGGTGCGTGGCCACGTGCGCGGCAACGAGTCCGTGCCCGTGCCGCAGGCGGCCGTCACGCTGATCTCGCTGGCCGGGCGGCAGCTCGGCCGGTCCGTGGCCCGGGCCGACGGGTCCTATGCGGTGGACGCGCCGGGCTCCGGGTCGTACGTCCTGATCGCCTCCGCCGACGGCTACCAGCCGCAGGCCTCCACGGTCGTGGTGAACGGCGAACCGGTCGCCTACGACATCCTGCTCAGCGGCACCAGCGGGCTGACCGGCCTGGTGCGGGCCGCGGAGGGCGGGCAGCCGGTGAAGGACGCGATGGTCATCGTGACCGATGTGCGCGGGGACCTGCTGGCCAACGGGACCACCGGTGAGCAGGGCGAGTTCTCCTTCGCCGAGCTGGTGCCGGGCGCCGTGACCGTCGCGGTGAACGCCGCCGGGTACCGGCCGCGCGCCCTGCCGGTCGAGGTGGGCGGCACCGGGGTCACCCGGGTCGAGATCGACCTGGACGCGGGCGCCCGCGTCCAGGGTGTCGTCCGGGCTCCGCACGGGCCGCTGGCCGACGCCCGGGTGACGCTGGTCGACCAGGCCGGGAACGTGGTCGGCTCGGCGACGACCGGCGCGGACGGGGCGTACGCCTTCACCGACCTGGACGGCGGTGAGTACACCGTCATCGCCACGGGTTACCCGCCGGTGGCCACCGCGCTGACGGTGACGGGCCGTGGTGCCGACGCCCACGACATCGAACTCGCCCACCCCGGCGAGTAGTCCGGCCCCGGCCCGTGGCGGGCGGGCGCACTCCGAGCGGAGGTGCGCCCCTGCCACGGGCCGGTTCCATTCCCAGCAGTCTTAGGAGTGACGCAGAGATGGGACTGACCGCGAGGATCCGTACCCGGGACGGATGGGCCGTGTCGCACGCGGTCGTCACCGTGGCGGACATGACGGGCTCGCAGGTGCTGCGGGCCGAGGCCGACGCGGAGGGCGCCGTACGGGACGCGACGCCGCTCGAGCCGGGGGCGTACACCGTCATCGTCACGGCGGTGGGGTACGCGCCCGCTGCTTCCAGTGTGATCGTCACGGCGAGCGGGCGGGCCGAGGTGGGCACGGTGACACTGGCGCGGCAGGGCGGTGCCGAGCTGCCGCCGCCGGGGCCGTGGACCGTCGACCCGGTGCATTCCAGTGTGGCCGCCGTGGCCCAGCACCTCGGCATCTCCAGCGTGCACGGCCGGTTCACGGAGTTCTCCGGCGCGATCGAGATCGCCCCTGACGACGTCACCAAGTCACGGGTGGAGGCGGTGATCAGGGCCGCGTCCGTCGACACCGGCAACGGCATGCGCGACGGGCACCTGAAGTCGCCGGACTTCCTCGACGTCGAGCGGTTCCCGGAGATCACCTACCGGTCCACGGGGCTGACGGCGACCGGGTCCGACCGGTGGACCGTGCACGGCGAGCTGGGCATGCACGGCGTCGTACGGCCGGTCGACCTGGACCTGGCCTACCTCGGCACGGGTCCGGACCCGTGGGGCGGCACCCGTGCGGCGTTCCGCGCCACGACCGAACTGCGCCGCGAGGACTTCGCGATGAACTACAACCAGGTTCTCCAGGCGGGCATCGCCGCCGTCGGCACGACCCTCAAGGTGGAGCTGGACATCCAGGCCGTGCAGGGCGAGTCACTTCCGGCCGTGTGAGTCCGCGGCGGCGACCTGCGCCACCAACTGGCCGCACAGGTCGCGGAGTTTGACGTTCCTCTTCTGTGAGGCGCGGCGCAGCCGATCCATCGCCGTGCGCGCGTCGATCCGCTCCCGGGCCATGACCATGCCGACCGCCTGGTCGATGACGCTGCGGGAGAGCAGGGCCAGGCGCACGTCCGCCGCCGACTGGTGATGGCGCTCGATGCGCAGCGCCACGTCGATCGCGTTCGCCGCCCGCGCCGTGAAGGTGCGGGCCGCGTCCCGGCTCGTGCCCAGTGCGTCGGCCCGCTCGCCGTAGAAGTTGACCGCCGCACCGGTCACGCCCTCGAGGGCGAGCGGCACCGCCAGCGCGCACCGGACGCCCGTGGAGAGCGCGTACCGCGCGTACGAGGGCCAGCGGGTCTCCGCCGCCAGGTCGGGGGCGTACTGTTCCTCGCCGGTTTCGGCGGCGTCCACGCAGGGCCCCGAGCCGTTCTCGTACTGGCGCTGGTCGAGGCCGCTGGGCAGGCCGTCGCTGCCGGCCAGGGTGAGCAGCCGGCCGGCCCGGCGCACCGTGATGCTGCACGCGGCGGCCCCGGGCACCTCCTGCACCGCGCGGTCGGTCAGGTCGCGCAGCAGGGTGTCGAGACCACTGCTGCGCACCATCGCCTCGTCCAGCGTGTCGGACGTCTCGGAACTCATGGCCGTACGGGTATCCCGTCATGCCTTGAACACGCCTACGGCCTGACCGACCCCCACTCACGTGCCGTTGTGGGTGCCTACGATCCGGCGGGCGATGTCCCGCAGTTTCACGTTCTCCCGCTGGGAGGCCCGCACCAGGCTCTCGAAGGCGGCGGTCGCGTCGATGCCCTGGCGCTCCATGAGGATGCCGGTGGCCTGGCCGATCAGGTCCCGGGTGTGCATGGCCTCGGTGAGCTGCTCGCGCACGGTCGCGGAGTCCAGGGCGACGCTGACGTGCGCGGTGAACAGCCGGCCGATGTGCGTCGCGGCCTCGTCGAAGACGCCCGGCTTGCGGGCGTAGGCCGTGAGCACGGTCAGCCGGCGGCGGTCGGCACGCAGCCGCAGGGACAGCGCCGAGCGCAGCCCCAGGGCCGACAGCACGTCCCAGCCTTCGTCGGCCTCACTGTCCGTTATCCGTGCCACCGGGTCGTGCCACAACCGCTCCCAGTGCCCGTGCGGTTCGCGGCCGGTGTGCCGGGCCTCGGCGGCGCGCACCACCTCGTCGGTCCAGGCGAGCGTGCGCAGCTTGTTGCCGCGCTCGATCTCGGAGATGCCCGCGTGCTCGGCTCCGGGCATGATGTGCACGGCCAACCGCACGGCCGTACGCAGCGTGTTGTGCCTGGTGGGCTTCTCGTGCAGCTGCTGAGAGGCCACCGTCAGGGCTTCGGCCAGCTCGAAGCCGACCGGAAAACGGGGCAAATCAGTAAAGTCGGACGCAGCCACCACGAACCTCTTCGGCATGCACGGCCATGACCGTGCGCAGGAGAGCTCCGCAGCACATTCCCGACTGCGAGCACAGGACGGACAGCACTCTAACTGCTCGGTTGCCTCGAAGTGACGACCGGCCGACGGCCGGGCCGGGCGCTTCCGCCGCGCCCCCTCGGCGTGATGGAATAGCCCGAAGGTCAGGAAGCGGCCTTACCGGAATCCGGACGAACGTCTGCCAGGTGAGCGCTGTGACCTTCCTCCCGAATCCCACCGAACCGCCGGGCCTGCCGGGCCGCGTGCGTCTCCCCATGCCCGCGGAGATCGACTTCTGCAACGCGGCGGAGCTGCTTCCGCTGGTGCTGTCCGAGGTCCGGGACCGTGGTGACCGGCTGGAGGTCCTCGTCCTCGACCTCACGGCGACGTCCTTCATGGACTCCCAGGGCGTCCGCCTCATCAACGACATACGCCACCGGCTGCGCCCCGGGGCCACGATGCGCCTGGTGGCCCGGCCGGAGGGCGTCACGAGCCGCGTCCTGGAACTGACCGGTCTGCGCCGCGACGTCCCCGTGTACGACGATCTCGGGGAGGCCCTGGCGTCGTAGGCTGGCGCGCATGGCACCGAACATCGCGACGAACACCCGCGTCTCCCTGGACGAGTTGCTCGACTTCGTGCGCCCCCGGCACCACGCCATCCTGCTGACCCGACGCGCCGACGGCGGCCCCCAGGGCTCTCCCCTGACCTGCGGGATCGACAACTCAGGCCGGATCGTCGTCTCCACCTACCCGGAGCGCGCCAAGACCCGCAACGCCAAGCGGGACCCGCGCGTGAGCCTGATCGTCCTCAGTGACGACTGGAACGGCCCGTGGGTCCAGATCGACGGCACGGCGGAGGTCGTGGACACACCCGACTCCGTCGAACCGCTCGTGGAGTACTACCGGAACATCGCCGGAGAGCACCCCGACTGGGACGAGTACCGCGCGGCCATGCTCAAACAGGGCAAGTCGATCATCCGGATCACGCCGGAGCGGTGGGGCCCCGTGGCGACGGGCGGGTTTCCGGCGCGGCTGGTCGAGGGGGAGTAGCCCGGCGGTCGGCTCACTCCCGGGCGGCCATCGTCTCGATGCCGGCGATCAGCAGTTCCAGCGCGAAGTCGAAGTCCCGCTCCAGCATCTCGGCCACCGTCTCCCCGCCGCGCGCCTCCATGATCTCCCGCGACTCCCGCATGACGTCGGCGGCCTGCGGGGCCTCGCCCACGGTGCTCAGGGCGTCCTGGAAGTACTCGTCCATGGTCATGCCGGTGGCCGCGGCCCGGGTGGAGAGATGACCCTCGAGCGTGCCGTAGCCGTACACGAACTGGAAGACGGCCGAGATCGCACTCGTCAGCCGCTTCGCGGGCAGGCCCGTCCTGCGCATGACGCGCTGCACGACCCTCGAGTAGGCCAGGTTGTTGGGGCCGATGTTGAGGAAGGTGCCGACCAGCGCGGACACCCAGGGGTGACGCACCAGCAGGGCCCGGTACGCCCCGGCGAGGGCCCGCACCTGGTCGCGCCAGTCCGCGTCGGGCGCGTCCGGATCGGGCAGGACCATCTCTCCCATGACCGCGTCCAGGGCGAGTTCGAGCAGGTCGTCCTTGGTGTCGACGTACCAGTAGACGGACATGGCCGTCACGTTCAGCTCGGCGGCCAGCCGCCGCATCGAGAACTTCGCCAGCCCCTCGGCGTCCAGCAGCCGGACCGTCACCTCGGTGATCCGGTCCCGGTCCAGCCCCGACGGCTGCCCGCCACCGCCGCGCCGCCGGTGCGCCTTGCCCTCCAGCCAGACACTGGTCCGCGGCGGACGCTCCCGGGCCGCTCTCGCCATGGCGCACCTTCCTCGACTTGCCGACGCCGATCATGCTAGGCGCCCCCTCAGGGGCGCGGGGCTGTGTCGATGTGCGGCTCCGCCGCGTGGGCGCGATCGACCACAGCTCACCCGCACCCCCACGACGACCGCACGCCCCGAGCTCCTAGGCGGATTCTGCCCGCTCAGCCCGCCGCAACAACCCGGCGGCGACCAGTCCACCAGCCAGAACGGCAACCGCCCCCACCAACTGACTGGTCTCCAACCCGGAGGCGAACGCGTCGGAGATCCGAGCCCTCTCCTCGGCCGATTCCGCCGCCGCCAGCGCCGCCGGCAACGACGCCGCGGACACGGCGACGAGGGACGCGAAACGGGAGTTCAGGACAGCGCCCAGGACGGCGACGCCGAGCCCGTTGCCGAACTCCGCGAGCGTCCCGTTGATCCCCGCTCCCACCCCCGCCTTCTCCGGCGGGATCGCGCTCATGATCGCGTTGGCCATGGCCGGCATGGACAGCGCCACACCCGCACCCATCACCACCAGCCCGAGCAGCGTCCCCCCGTACCCGTGTCCGCCGAGCAGCGCGATCGCCGCCAGCCCGGCCGACACCAGGGTCATACCGAGCGCGATGGCCGCGGGCGTACCGGCCTTGAGGACCAGCTTCGCCCCGATCCCGGTGAAGTTGAGGACGACGACGGTCAGCGCCAGCGGCGCCGTCCGCAGCCCGGCGTCCAGCGGTTCGTAGCCGAGCACGAACTGCAGGTGCTGGGTGAGCAGGAACAGCGAACCCGTCATGCCGAACGCCACGAGGATCGCGCCCGCGACGGCGCCCACGAACTTCTGGTTGCGGAAGAAGTGCATGTCGAGCATCGGGTGCTCGGTGCGCAGCTCCCACGTCACGAAGAGGCCGAGTACGAGCACCCCGGTCAGGGCCGAGACCAGCACCTGCCCGGACGTCCAGCCGTGTTCGGGGCCGGTGATGATCGCGTACACCACGGCCGTCATGCCGATCGTCGACAGCACGGCGCCGACCAGGTCGGGCCGGTCACCGGCCCGGTGCCTGGACTCCGGCACCAGCGCGGCGACCGCGACCAGGCCGAGCACGGTGACCGGGATGTTGATCAGGAAGATCGCGCCCCACCAGAAGTGGTTCAGCATCACACCGCCGATCAGCGGCCCGGCCGCGAAACCGAGCGAACTGACCGTGGACCACAGCGCGATGGCCTTCACCCGCTCCTGGTCGTCGAAGATCTGCACGACGACGGCCAGGATCGTGGTCATCAGCAGCGCGCCGCCGACGCCCATGCCCGCACGGGCCGCGATCAGCTGTGCCGGGCTCTGGGAGAGTCCGGCCGCCAGCGAGCCCACACCGAAGATCACCAGGCCCGACATCAGCAGCAGCTTGCGGCCGTAGCGGTCGGCGGCGTTGCCCGCCGTGAGGAGCAGGCCGGACTGCACCAGCGCGTAGGCGTTCATCATCCACTGGACGTCGGCGGTCGTCGCGTCCAACTCGCGGGTGAGCGAGGGGATCGCCACGTTCAGGATCGTGTTGTCGAGCAGCACGGTGAGCTGTGCGAGACAGATGACACCGAGGATCAGCCAGCGTTGGGGGTGGCCGCCGTGCGCCGTCTGCGGCGGGGCCTCTTCCAGTGGGGACGTCGTCATGCCATACACCGTAGAACAGTCCCCATACGCTGTACAACGAATAAGGGGGAGGGACGGTGGCTTCCCGGCCACCGTCCCTCCCCGCTCAGGGATGTGTCAGCTGCTCGCCTTCTGCGTGAGGTCGTAGAAGGTGGAGGACCCGACGGTCACCTTCTTGAAGGTTGCCTCGACCCAGGAGGTGATCCGGGAGGACGCGCCGTCGCCGCTGCCGCCCATCCCGCCACCGCCCATACCGGACGCGATGAAGTAGTGGATCTTCCCGTCGGCCACGTACTGCTTGAACTGGGCCAGGGTCGGGGAGGGGTCCGTGCCGTTGAAGCCGCCGATCGCCATCACGGGCTCGCCGGTGGACAGCTGGTAACTCGCGGCGTTCTGGGCGCCGATGGCCGCCGCGACCCACGTGTACCGGTCGGCGTCGGTCTCCAGCAGCTTCTTGGCCTCGGAGGTGACGCCGGCGCCGTTGAGCAGACCGCCCATGCCGCCACCGCCGCCCATGCGGCCACCCTCGCCGTTCGGCCGGCTCCCGCCCTGCAGCCCCGGCGGGGCCTGGCCCGGCTGGTTCTGACCGCCGCCCGGGAAACCGCCGCCGGGGAAGCCGTTGCCCGGCCGGCCCTGGGTGGTGCCGTTGCCGTTCTGCTGGTTCTGGCCATCACCCGGGAAGCCGCCGTCGCCGGGGCCACCGGGGCCGCCACCGCCGCCCGGGAAAGCGCGCCCGCCGGCGACCGCGGGACCCGCCGTGACGATCGAGCCGGTGTGTCCCTCGTTCACCGTGGTGAGGGTGTAGGCGACCGGACCGGCCAGCGCCGCGACGAGGCCGAGCGCCGCCGCCCCCAAGGACGCCCGACGCCCCAGCCGGCCGGCGAAGACCAGCCCGAGGGCCGCCGTGAGGCCGCCGACCAGGACGAGCCACTTCAGCCACGGCAGATAGTCGGAGGAACGGTTGAGCAGGACGTACCCCCAGGCCGCGGTGGCCGTCATCGCCGCCGCGAGCGTCAGCGACGCCCACACCTTGTCGCGCTTCTCCCAGAGCAGCGCCGAGCCCATGCCGATCAGCGGCGCGATGTAGGGGGCGAGCGCCACCGTGTAGTACTCGTGGAAGATGCCCTGCATGTAGCTGAAGACCAGCATGGTCGTGATCAGGGCACCGCCCCAGACGAGGAACGAGCCCCGGGTCACCGACGCGCGCCGGGCCCTGCGGGTGGCCACCAAGGCCGCGACCAGCAGGATCAGCGCGGCCGGGATCAGCCAGGAGATCTGGCCGCCGATGCCGGCGCCGAACAGCCGGTCCCAGCCGGTCTCGCCCCAGTTGCCGCCGCCGTTGCCGCCCCTGCCGCCGCCTCCGACGCTGCCGGTCTCGTCGCCGTTGAGGCGGCCCAGGCCGTTGTAGCCGAAGGTCAGTTCAAGGAAGCTGTTGTTCTGCGAGCCGCCGACGTACGGGCGGGAGGACGCGGGCCACAGCTCGACGATCGCCACCCACCAGCCGCCGGAGACGACGATCGCGGTGAGACCGGCGGCCAGTTGAGCGACCCGCTTCTTCACCGGGACCGGCGCGCAGACGCCGTACACGAGCGCCAGCGGCGGCAGGATCAGGAAGGCCTGGAGCGTCTTGGCGAGGAAGGCGAAGCCGATCGCGACTCCGGCCCACACCAGCCACTTCGTCCGGCCGTCCTCGAGACCCCGGATGACGAAGTAGCAGGCCACGGCCATGAGCAGCGCCAGCATCGCGTCCGGGTTGTTGAACCGGAACATCAGCGCCGCGACGGGGGTGAGCGCGAGCACCGCGCCCGCGATCAGACCGGCCCCGGGGCTGAACCGGCGGCGTACGGCCGCGTACACGACGGCGACCGTGCCGACGCCCATGAGGACCTCGGGGACCAGGATCGCCCAGGAGCTGAGCCCGAAGAGCCGCACCGACAGGGCCATCGGCCACAGCGCGGCCGGGGGCTTGTCGACGGTGATGGCGCCCGCCGCGTCCAGCGAGCCGAAGAAGAAGGCCTTCCAGGACTGGCTGCCGGCCTGTACGGCCGCCGAGTAGAAGGAGTTGGCGTAGCCGGAGGCGCTCAGGTTGCAGAGGTAGAGGACGAGGGTGGCGAGCAGCAGACCGAGGAAGGCGGGGCGCGCCCAGCGGGGGTCCTCGGGCCGGCCGCGCCACAGCCGCTGCGGGAAGGGCCGCTCGGGGTCACCGGCATGCGGCCCCGGCGCGGGCTCCGTCGGCCGGGTCCAGGACTCGGGAGCGGTGTCCGGGTCGGTGAGCTGCCGGTCGTAGTGGACGGTCATCGGAAGTCCCTCACATCGGTGTCGTGCGGGCGCACCGGCAGCAACTGCACGGTGGCGTCCGGCCAGGAGCCGTCCGCGACGTCACCGGCGCGGAACTGGGTGGTGGGGTATGTGGCGCCCGCCGTGGCGGCGGCCTCGCGCCGGTCCGGGAACACCCACGCCCGGAAGAGCAGGAAGCGCAGCACGGTGGCCGCGAGGTTGGCGGCGATGAGGACCGCCAGTTCGGTGGAGTGCGCGGGCTCGGACGTGGCGGCGCTGAGGGCGGCGAGCGAACCGCTGGTCAGGGCGAGCCCGATCCCGAAGACGACCAGGCCCTGCGCCTGGTGCCGCACGGCCCCGGCACGCCCGCGCACCCCGAAGGTGAGCCGCCGGTTCGCGGCGGTGTTGGCGACCGCCGAGACCAGCAGGGCGAGGGCGTTGGCGACCTGGGAGCCGGTGAACACGCGGAAGCCGCTGTAGAGCAGCAGGTAGAAGAGGGTGGACAGGCCGCCGACGACACAGAAGCCGACCAACTGCCGGGCCAGGCCCCGCGGTACGTCCTCGATCTCACGGTCGCGCGGGTCGTCACCGAACGGCCGGGTGAGCCGGTCCAGCGGAAGCGAACCCGTGGCCAGGGCCCTGCCCACCCGCCACACGCCCTTGAGGTCGTCGGTCGCGGTCTTCACGATGTGCACCGTCGAGTCGGGGTCGTCGACCCAGTCGACCGGCACCTCGTGGATCCGGAGCCCGGCACGCTCGGCGAGCACCAGCATCTCGGTGTCGAAGAACCAGCCGGTGTCCTCGATCAGCGGCAGCAGCACCCGCGCCACGTCACGGCGGATCGCCTTGAACCCGCACTGGGCGTCGGAGAAACGGGCCTGGAGCGAGCCGCGCAGGATGAGGTTGTAGGCCCGGCTGATGAACTCCCGCTTGGGGCCGCGCACCACGCGCGAGCTGCGGGCGAGCCGGGAGCCGATCGCCAGGTCCGAGTGGCCGGAGATCAGCGGCGCCACCAGCGGGAGCAGGGCGTTGAGGTCGGTGGACAGGTCCACGTCCATATAGGCGAGGACGGGGGCGTCCGAGGCCGACCAGACGGCCCGCAGCGCCCGGCCCCGGCCCTTCTGCTCCAGCCGGAAGACGGCCACCTCGGGGATCTCCGCCGCCAGCCTCGCCGCGACCCCGGGGGTGCTGTCCGTGGAGGCGTTGTCCGCGATCGTGATGCGGAACGCGTACGGGAAGGTGCGGGCGAGGTGCTCGTGCAGTCTTCGGACGCACGGCTGGAGGTCCTTCTCCTCGTTGTAGACGGGGACCACTACGTCCAGGACAGGCGTTCCGGCTGGTGCGGCCGGGAGGTGCTCCCGCGCCGGCAGGGTGCCGGGAGAAGAGTCGGTTCGCATGGGACCGACTTTCGTCAGGCGCCCTGTCCCGCCCGTGTGGTGACGCTGTGGCGTGCCTGTGAGTGCTGCTGCCGGCTCATGTCCGGCTGCGGCTGGAGCGGCAGCGCGGGCAGGTGCACGGTGAACACGGTCCGCCCAGGCACGCTGTCGACGGTCACGGCGCCGCCGTGCGCGGTCGCCACGGCCTGCACGATGGCGAGACCGAGTCCGGTCGAGCCGGTGGTGCGGGTGCGTGCGGAGTCGCCGCGCGCGAACCGTTCGAAGACGTGCGGGAGCAACTCGGCCGGAATGCCCTGCCCGTTGTCCTCGACGTCCACGCACAGCCAGGTCCCGCGTCGCTGGACGCGGGCGGTGACGGTCGTGCCGGGCGGGGTGTGGCTGCGCGCGTTGCCCAGCAGGTTGACGAGGACCTGTTGCAGCCGGGCCGCGTCCGCCGGCACGAGCGCCGGCTCGTCGGGCAGGTCGAGCCGCCAGACGTGGTCCTGGCCCGCGGCTCGGGCATCACTGACGGTGTCGATGACGAGCGGTACGAGGTCGGTCCGCTCGAACTGCAGGGGCCGTCCGGCGTCCAGCCGGGCGAGCAGCAGCAGGTCCTCGACGAGCAGGGTCATACGCCCCGCCTCGGACTCGATCCGCCCGAGGGCGTGCCGGGTGTCGGGCCCGACGTCCTCTCTGCCGCGTCTGGTCAGCTCGGCGTACCCGCGGATGGAGGCGAGCGGGGTGCGCAGCTCATGGCTGGCGTCGGCGACGAACTGCCTGACCCGCGTCTCGCTCTGCTGCCGTGCGTGCAGGGCACCGTGGACGTGGTCGAGCATCCGGTTGAGCGCGGCACCGACCTGACCGACCTCGGTGTGCGGGTCGGTCTCGGAGTCGGGGACACGCTCGCTGAGGTTCACCTCGCCGGTGTGCAGGGGCAGTTCGGAGACCCGGGTGGCGGTGGCGGCGACCCGGCGGAGGGGGCGGGTGGCGACGCCGATGAGGGCGGAGCCGGCGATGGCGGCGGCGACCAGTCCGGCGCCGGTGACGCTCACCTCGACGAGGATGAGGGTGTTGATGGTGGCGTTGACCGACGCGGTGGGCAGGGCGACGTAATAGTGGCCTCCGTCGTCCCCGTCGACGTACTGCACGCGGTACTCGCCGAGACCCGGAATGTCGACGGTGTGCGTCCCCGTGGCCGGCACGTCGGCTAGTGCGGCCTTCTGCTCGTCGGTGAGACTGACGGCGGAGTTCCGAAAGGGGCCGTTCTCCCTGGAGTCCTTGGCGAAGGCCGCCGTGGCGATCGTGCCGTCGACGTCGACCTCGGCGGCAATCGTTCCCGGCTGCGCCGGCCCGCTGACGAAGCCCGTGATCCTGTCCGGCACGTCGGCGTCGTTCAAGCCGCCGGGTCTCATGGGTCCCGACAGCCGCTTGCCGCTGTCCTCGACCTGTCCGTCCAACTGCTCGTACAGATGCGACCGCAGCGCCAGCGTCGTCACCGTCCCGATCACCGCGCACACCACGGCGATCAGCGCCACGGACGCGACGACGAGCCGCGCCCGCAGAGTGCGCGGCTTCCCCGCTCGCGACTGCCCGCCCGCTCCCCGCTGCGCACGCGGCCGCCGCCGCCCGCTCATGACGCCGCGGGCTTGATCAGGTAACCGGCACCGCGCCGCGTGTGGATCATCGGCTCCCGCCCGGCGTCGATCTTCCGCCGCAGGTACGAGATGTACAGCTCGACGACGTTGGCCTGCCCGCCGAAGTCGTACGACCACACGCGGTCGAGGATCTGCGCCTTGCTGAGCACCCGCCGCGGATTGCGCATCAGGAACCGCAGCAGCTCGAACTCGGTCGCGGTGAGGTGGATGTTGTCGCCGCCCCGGGTGACCTCGTGACTGTCCTCGTCGAGGGTGAGGTCGCCTACGACGAGCATGGACTCGGAGCGGCGGTCGGCCGCGCCGGACCGCCGTATCAGCCCGCGCAGCCGCGCGACGACCTCCTCCAGGCTGAACGGCTTGGTGACGTAGTCGTCCCCGCCCGCCGTCAGCCCGGCGATCCGGTCCTCGACGGCGTCCTTGGCGGTGAGGAAGAGCACCGGCACGTCCGGCAGTTCACGGCGCAGCCGCCCGAGCACCGCCAGCCCGTCCATGTCGGGCAGCATCATGTCCAGCACGACGGCGTCGGGCCGGAAATCGCGCGCGGCCTGGACGGCCCCCTGGCCGTCCCCCGCACTCCGGATCTGCCACCCCTCGTAGCGAAGGGCCATGGACAGCAGCTCCGTGATCGACAGCTCGTCGTCCACCACAAGCACTCGGACGGGGCTCCCGTCCGGCCTCAGCAGTTCGGTGCGCCCCTGGGGCGAGGTCGTGGTCATGGTGAACACGATGTCGGGGACCTCTGAGAGCGTCCTTTCGACAACCTGTGATTCTCCTGAGAAACACACAGGTGTTTCCCAGGGACGGCCGGGGAAGGCCACGGGCCCTCGCGGGCAGGTCAGAACAGCCCGTCCTGCACGCCCAGCGCCTCCCTGAACCCCCTCACGGGAACGGTCAGTTCACCGCCCGCGTCGGGCACCAGCCCCCACCCCGTCATCAGCCGCGTATCCAGCACGACGACTCCTCCCCCGGTCACCAGATGCAGGTCGGGTCCCGCGGCGGCCACCAGTTCCCCACTCACGGCCCCACCGGCGACGAGCTCGCTCACCTCCCCGACGGCGACGGGCAACCCGGCCAGCCCGAACACCTCGACGTGATCGACAACCCGCAGGGGCTCCCGCACGAGCGACTCCGGCCATCCGCCGAGCGCCACCGCCCGCGCGTGCAACTCGGCGACCTCCCCGGCCCGCTCAGCCGCCGCCTCCGGCAACACGGCCCGCACGGCCCGCTTCTCGGCGTATGGAATCCGGTCGGGCACCCGCAGCGCTGCCCGCAACAGCTCCTCCGTGCGCCGCGCGGCCATGAGCGGCCCGACACCGAGCCAGCTGAAGCACACGGCCCCCTGCTCGAGCAGCCGGGCCGGCCCCCGCTCCTCGGCCGTGATGCCGACCTTGGTCATGCCGGGCCCGAACCACGCCAGGTATACGTGGTACGGCCGTGGATCGTCCGCGATCGTGTCGGCGGCCACGGAGTGCGCCCGGTCCAGCCGCGCACACTCCTCGCACCGCGCCCCCGTACTCCGCGCCGGCACGGCCGCCCCCACCGGACACCCATGCCCCCGGGCCCCCACACATGTCCGCCCGCCCCCTTCCGCGACCCCGAAGGCCACGCGTTTCCCCCAGGTCAGCGCGGAGCGCCGCCCCCCGTCCCACACCAGCTCGGGACCGCCCGCCGCCCACCGCAGCCCCGAGCACTTCCATGCCTGTGCCATCTCTGCCGAGAGTAGAGGGCACCACTGACAACGGCGCCACTGACGGCGTCAGTGACAACGGCGTCCCGATGGGTCAGCGCACGGAGTCGGCACCCACGGCAGCGGCGACCTCCGGCTCCCCTCCCGCGTCCCCGCGGACCGGCAGAGCCACCTCCGTCACACGCCCGGCCCGCCTGCGCCCGGCCAGTCGGCACCCGAGGCACCCGTCATGCCCCGCCGACGCGCCCGAGTCCCGCACCCGCCACCCCCACTCGTCCCGAGGCCGGACCCCCGGCCCCTTCCCCCAACCGGCCAGATGCAGCGCCCAGGTGACGAGCAGGGCGACCACCCCGATCGCGAGCCCGCCGCCGATCAGCACACCGGAGACGAAACACACCCCCGCCCCCACCAGAGCGGCCCCGATGCTCGCGATCCCGCATCCGACCCACCCGGCGACCGTGTGCCCGTGGTCATACTGATGTGCGCTCACGTGCTACCCCCTGACACCAGGGCTCATGGAAACTGGTCCCGAACCCCTCGTCGACTAAGACATTTACAGCCCAAACATCTCACGAACTAAGGGATTCGGGAATGCAAGGCAAGCCCCGCCCGGCCGCCACCCCCGAGCAGGCCCTGTCGGCGATGGACCACCTCATCGCCACCCACCTGGTCGGACAGCACGAGATCGCCCAACAGGTGGGCCTCAGTGTGACCGACCTCACCTGCTTCGCCTACGTCATCCAGGCCGGTGAGAACCTCCCGACGGCCGGCGACCTGGCAGCCCGGGTCCACGTCACCACGGGCGCGGTCACCGGCATCCTCAACCGCCTGGAACGCGCCGGCTACATCACCCGCCGCCCCGACCCGGCCGACCGCCGCCGCATCCGGGTAGCCGCCCAGCCCGACGCGGTCGCCCGCGTCCGAGAGGTCTACGAGCCGTACTACGCCCGCCTCACCGGGCTCTTCGCGGACTACTCCCCTGACGAGATCGCGGTCCTGGCGGACTGGTTCACCCGGGCGAGCGCGCTGGCGGCGGACTACTTGGAGGAGCACTGCCGCACGGACTGAGACCGGCGACCGGGCGGTCTCGGCGCCCTCCTGCTACGCGTCCTCTGCCGCGTCGGCCTTCGGCGACTGCTCGGCCACGAACGACCCGAGGCCGACCTCAGCCCGGATGAGCCCTCCGCCTTGAGGTGGAGGAGCGCCTTCTGCGCCGTGGAGCTCGCGACGAGGACTCCCACCCACGGGGCTCCGCCAACCGGTCGATCTCCGGGGCGGGTCGGAGTCCACACTCCGGGGCAACTGGGACGATGCGCGCATGGCACCTGGGACGGAAGCCGCCAAGAGTACGCCAAAGGCGCGAATCGTCCTGCTGACGCTCGCGGCCGGTCAGTTTCTGATGGCGCTGGACAGCTCGGTCATGAACGTCTCGATCGCGACGGTGGCCGAGGACGTGGGCACGACGGTGACGGGTGTCCAGGGCGCCATCACGGCCTACACCCTCGTGATGGCGATGTTCATGATCCCCGGCGGCAAGACGGGGGCGCTGATCGGCCGCAAACGCGCGTTCATGATCGGGTGCGTCATCTACGGCTGCGGTTCCCTCACCACGGCGCTCGCACCGAACCTGGCCGTGCTGCTGATCGGCTGGTCGTTCCTCGAGGGGATCGGGGCGGCACTCATCATGCCCGCGATCGTGGCGCTCGTGGCCGGCAACTTCGCCACGGAACGCCGTCCCGCCGCCTACGGTCTGGTCGCGGCCGCGGGGGCCGTGGCGATCGCGGTCGGGCCGCTCATCGGGGGTATCGCGACGACCTACTTCTCCTGGCGGTGGGTCTTCGCCGGAGAGGTCCTGGTGGTGCTCGGCATCCTGGTGCTCGCCCGCCGTATCGCCGACGCTCCGGTCGGCGAACGCCCTCGCATCGACCTCGTCGGCGCCGTGCTGTCCGCGCTCGGTCTCGGGATCTTCGTCTACGGCGTGCTCCGCTCGGACGAATGGGGCTGGTTCCGGCCGAAGCCCGACGCGCCCTCGTGGCTCGGGATCTCGCTGGTCGTGTGGCTGATGATGGCCGGCCTCGCGCTGGTCTGGCTCTTCCTCCACTGGGAGGCCCGCATGGTGGAGCGGCACAGGGAGCCACTCGTCGACCCGGCCATGCTGCACAACAGGCAGCTCACCGGCGGACTGACGATGTTCTTCTTCCAGTACCTCGTGCAGATGGGCGTGTTCTTCCTCGTACCGCTCTATCTGTCGGTCGCCCTGGGCCTGTCCGCCCTCAAGACCGGTGCTCGCCTCCTGCCGCTCTCCGTGACACTGCTGGCGGCCGCCATCCTGATCCCCCGTTACCTCCCGGACGTCTCACCCCGGCGGGTGGTGCGGCTCGGGATCCTCGCGCTGCTCGCGGGCGCGGTGGTGCTGATGGCCGCGCTCGACGCGGACGCCGGTGCGGAGATCGTCACCATCCCCATGCTGCTGATCGGGCTGGGCATGGGCGCGCTGGCCTCCCAGCTCGGGTCGGTCACCGTGTCCGCGGTGCCGGAAACACAGAGTGCGGAAGTGGGCGGCGTCCAGAACTCCGTCACCAACCTGGGTGCCTCGATCGGTACGGCTCTCGCCGGGTCGATCCTGATCGCCACGATGACGACGTCCTTCCTCACCAGCGTGGAGGAGAATCCGGCGATCCCGGCCGAGGTCAAGAACAAGGCGACGGTCGAACTCGAAAGCGGCGTGCCGTTCCTGTCGGACGCCCAGCTCGAGTCCGCGCTCGACGAGGCGGGCACCAGCGAGGAGGTGGCTCAGGCGGCACTCGACGCGAACAACGATGCCCGGATCGACGGTCTGCGCGCCTCGGTCGCCATCCTCGCCTTCGCCGCGCTCCTCGCGATGTTCTTCACCTCGCGGATCCCGAAGACCCAGCCCGGTTCGACCGGGTCGTAGCCGTATGAGGGCGGAAGCGGGCCGTCCTCGCCCTACACGGGTTGCGGGGTGAACGGAAGCAGGTCGTCGCCTCCGGGCCGCACCACGCCGTAGCTGCTCTCGGGAACCTCGTTCCAGGCACCGGGCAGATCGCCCAGCGGCTCGGACACGATGAGGCGGGTCTCGTCGGACGCCTCCCGCAGGAACGCCAGGTCGGGGTGGAGTGCTCGCAGCGCCTCCACCTGGGTGCTGTAGAACAGCGAGCGGGAGGCCCCCTGACTGGAGTAGCGGAAGGCCCACATCTGCTGCCCGTCGGTCACGGCGACCGTCATCTGCAACGGGAACTCCACCCCGTGCTGACGACCGGTCCGTTCCACCGTGCCGACCATGCGGGCGACGGCACCCGGCGGGTCCTGCTCCAGACCGAAGGTGAGTGCCAGGTAGAACATCATCTCGGAGTCCGTCGATCCCTCGATGTCGGGGAAGAGTTCCGGGTCGACCGCCAGGGCGAGATCACGCCGTACCTGGTGGAAGTCGGTGATCCCGCCGTTGTGCATCCACATCCAGCGGCCGTGGCGGAACGGGTGGCAGTTGGTCTGCTGCACCGGGGTACCGGTCGAGGCCCGGATGTGAGCGAAGAAGAGCGGAGAGCGGACGTGGTCGGCGATCTCCCGCAGATTGCGGTTGCTCCATGCCGGGCCGATGTCCCGGAAGACCGCGGGGATGCCGTCGTCCGGTGTGTACCAGCCGACGCCGAACCCGTCGCCGTTGGTCGTCTCGACGCCCATCCGGGAGTGCAGGCTCTGGTCGATCAGCGAGTGGGCCGGTTTGTAGAGCACGGTGTCGAGCAGTACGGGCGTTCCTGTGTAGGCGAGCCACCGGCACATCGGGCTACCACCTTCCTGGTATCCGGAACCAGGCCGCAGTGGCGTCGCCCCCGGCGCGGAGGCCCGCGGTACTGCCGCTGCGGCAGGGTGACCCCCCACTGTGGGGCCCTCCGGTGCGGTTCCGCATCACCCGGGACAGGTGAGTGACGGCGGTCGTCCCCGGCCGTCGGCGGGCCCGCGGCGAACCCGACGGCCAGGTCCGGGAACCTCGCCGCGAGCGCACCTGCTGAAGGACGTCACTCGCCGCTCCCCGGGCGGTGTGGTGCCACCCTCTCGGTGTCGACGGCGGTGGCGCGGCCGGAGGCGGCGAGGAGGGCGAGCAGCGCGAGCACGGCCAGCAGAACGAGGACCAGCAGCAGGATGGTCAGAGCCGTGGGGTGGTTCCAGAGCGCGAAGACCAGGACCACGATCAGCAGGGCGGCCACGGTGATCCACCGGCGGTGGGCCTGGGCCCAGATGCCCACCCGGCCGGTGCGGACGTGGTGGCCGTACGCCCACTGTGCCGCGGAGTCCGCGGCGCGCTCGGATGTGCCCCGGACGGCTCGCGGCAGCCTTCCCGGGCCGGTCAGGTAGGCGCCGAGCGCGATGACGACACCGAGCACGATCGCCGTGCGCAGGCTGACCCTCAAAAATCGCAGGAGCGTGTCGAAGACGGCTGCCGCGGCGGCCTCCGACAGCACCTGGGGCGGGAGGTGGTCCAGGTAGTAGCGGCGGGCGACGACCAGGACGATGGCCACGACCAGGCACGCGAAGGCCGCGCCGAGAGCCGTACGGGCGAGGGCCCGGCGGCGCCGGTGGGCCAGCAGCACCCCGCACGCGCCGATCACGACGACGATCAGAGGAAGCCAGTTCCCGATCGTGTCCAGCAGACGGGCGCCCGTACGGATCTTCTCCAGCTGGTCGGACTGGAAGAGCACCAGTTGCTCGTCGACATCGGGGATCTTCTCGGCCGGGGACAGGCCGGCGTCCACGAGCGTCTGTCTGACCTGGTCGACGGCTACGCCGAGGTCGAGGGTGACCGTCCCGCCGTTCACGCCCACGGCGCCTTTGCCCTCGCCGGTGAGCGCGTCCACGACCGCGGCGTGGGCGGTCCGGTTGGCGTTCGTCCAGATCTGCTCGAAGCGGTCGCTCCGCACGAAGCGCGTGGCCACCTGCTCGACCGTGTCATTGATCACGGAGTCGAGCTGCGGGCCCAGCCCTTTCAATGCGTCCGCGGCGCGTGGCGGCAGCCCCTGGGACCGCAGCCAGGCGGCGATGTCCGACGTGACCTGGCTGCCGTCCACCCGAACGCCGACGGCACGGGTGACGCGCTCGACCGCCGCGTCCTCGATCGCCGGGTCCGAGGCGAGCGGCGACACCGTCGACACATACCGGTCGGTGTCCAGGACGATGCCGTGCACCCAGACCGTGAGCAGGGCGACTGGCACCAGGATGCAGGTGAGCACGATGAGCACAGCCGAGGCGGTGCTCCGGGCGATCCGCGCGGACGCCGAGCCGTACCGGCGCCCACTCCCCGCCGCGTCACGCGCGTCCCCCGCCCTGGCTGCGTCGGGCTCGGGCGGCTCGGGCGAGCTGGTCACAGAGGCTCCAGGGGTCCTGGGGGTCGGCCTGCCTCCATTTCCGCAGCCGAACAGCGAGACGGCACACCCGGGTGGGCCGTACGGACGAGACGCGGTCAGCCCTCCGAGCCACCTCCGCCCCCGGCCGGCCGGTCACCCCCTCCGGGTGAGGCGGTACGCGGCAGGCCCGGCTCTCCTGGAAGGAACACCACACCACGCCCACGCCGCGCCCGCGCTCGGCTTCACGTGGGACTCGCGGGCGGGCCGCCGGGCTCCTGGCGGCCAGCACCCAGAGGAGAAGCAATGAGCAGCAGCGTGAACCTGGCCTACGACTTTCCCGTTCTGGGGGCGTTCTGGGCGGTCATGTGGTTCTTCCTGTGGATCATGTGGTTCGTTCTGCTCTTCCGCGTCGTCGTGGACATCTTCCGTGACGACGACCTGAGCGGATGGGCCAAGACCGGATGGCTCGTCTTCACCATCGTCCTCCCCTTCCTGGGCGTCTTCGTCTACGTCATCGCCCGGGGCAAGGACATGGGCAAGCGCGAACAACGCCACGCCCAAGCCCAGCAGGAGCAGGCGGAGCGGTACATCCGCGAGACCGCGGGCGGCGCGGGCACCAGCAAGGCGGACGAACTCGCCAAGCTCTCCGAGATCCGCGCCAGGGGCGACATCACCGACGAGGAGTACCGCCGGGCCAAGGAGAAGGTCCTCCACTGACCCGCGCCCCGCGCAGCGCCGGCCAACCCATAGTGGAGCATCTGCGATGAGCGAGAACCGCCTTTCCGGCGCCGGCGTCCGGGACCTCACTCCGAAGGAGCGGGCCGCCCGGGGCAAAGCCGCACGCGCCCTCGTACCCCGGTCCAGCCACGCCGAGTTCGCGCCCCCGCCGAAGCGCACGGACCCGGTGGAGATCATCGAGAAGCAGTCCGCGACGCGGGTTCCGGAACTCGTACCGATCCGCTACGGCAGGATGAGCGAGGCGCCGTTCCGCTTCTACCGCGGGGCCGCCGCCATCATGGCCGCCGACCTCGCGGAGACACCGCGCAGCGGGTTCCGGGTCCAGTGCTGCGGCGACGCGCACATGCTGAACTTCCGGCTGCTGGCCTCGCCGGAACGCCACCTGATGTTCGACATCAACGACTTCGACGAGACGCTGCCCGGACCGTGGGAATGGGACGTGAAACGGCTGGCGGCCAGCTTCGTCATCGCGGGCCGGGCGAACGGCTTCAGTGCCAAGGAGCGCGCGTCGGTGGTGCGGGCGACCGTACGGTCCTACCGCGAGCGCATGCGGGCCTTCGCCGGAATGGGCAATCTCGAGGTCTGGTACAGCCGCATCGACATGGACGAGCTGCACCAGCAGTTCGCCCCGATGCTGAGCTCCGGGCAGCGCGATCGCCTGACACGCACCCGGGAGCGGGCCCGTGCTCATGACACGCTGCAGGTCTTCGACAAGCTCACGCACGTCATCGACGGAAGGCGCCAGATCGCTCCCGATCCACCGCTGCTGGTCCGGCTCCAGGACCTGCTGCCGGACAGGGAACGCGGCGGGCTGGAGAAGGAGATCAGCCGCCTGATCGGCCGCTACGGCCGGACCCTGCAGACGGACCGCCGGTTCCTGCTGGAGCACTACCGCCTCGCGGACGTCGCCCGCAAAGTGGTCGGCGTGGGCAGTGTGGGAACGCGCTGCTGGATCATCCTGATGCTCGGCAAGGACGACGAGGATCCTCTGTTCCTCCAGGCCAAGGAGGCCGACGAGTCGGTTCTGGCGCCCTTTGCCGGCGACACCGCCTTCCGCACACAGGGCGAGCGGGTCGTCGCCGGCCAGCGGCTCATGCAGGCCACCAGCGACATCTTCCTGGGCTGGGAGCGCGTCACGGGCATCGACGGCAGGCAACGGGACTTCTACATACGCCAGTTGCGGGACTGGAAGGGCATCGCCGTGGCCGAGAACATGTCGCCGAAGCGGATGGCCCTGTTCGGCCGGCTGTGCGGTGCCACCCTGGCCCGCGCCCACGCCCGCTCCGGAGACCGCATCGCGATCGCCGCCTACCTGGGCGCTGGCGAGCCCTTCGACCGTGCGCTGGAGACCTTCGCCGAGCTGTACGCCGACCAGAACGAGAAGGACCACCAGGCCCTGGTCGACGCCATCCAGTCCGGACGGCTCCAGGCCGAAGCCGCCTGAGGCGCGGGGTGTCAGTGGCTGGAATGACGCCACCCGCCACACCGCCGACTCGTTCCACGCTGTTCCCGAATCCCCTCTCCAGACCGTCCAGAACCGGATCAAGTGGGGAGGATGAGCGGCTCTGGCCGATTTCAAGAGTCCTCATCACCCATGGCAGGCCCTGTCGACCATTCGACGGCATGCATGGGCAGCGGCCGCTTGCCGGGGGTGGCTGGCATCGGTCAGGCGGTCAGGCGGAGCGTGGTCAGACGGTCAGGATCGCTGAGGATGTCGAGTCCGGTGATGCGGCCGTCCCGGATGGTGAACGACATGACGGACAGTGGTCGGCCCTCGGCGAACGAGACAACACCGGGTGTGCCGTTGACCAGGACGAGGCGTGCGTCCGCCGCGAAGCGGGCGAAGGTGATGGCCTGGGATGCCACGTCGGCCGCGCCGCGCCGCAGGATGCTCGGGACGAGCGTGCCGCCGTCGGAGCGCGCGACCACGTCGGGGTCCAGGACGGCCAGTAGCGCCTCGAAGTCGCCGCCGCGGGAGGCAGTCAGGAACGCGTCCACGACATCGCGCTTCCGGGCGAGGTCCGTGTCGGCCGCCGGGGCGGCACCCTGAACCCGGCGGCGGGCGCGGCTGGCGAGCTGCCGGGTGGAGACCGTCGTCCGGCCGAGGATGGGGGCGATGTCGTCGAAGGGCACGTCGAACATGTCGTGCAGGACGAAGGCGAGTCGCTCGGCAGGGGAGAGGGTCTCCAGCACGATCATGAGTGCGATACCCACCGAATCCCCGAGCAGGATCTCCCGCTCGGGGTCGACGCGGGCAAGCTGGGTGACCACCGGGTCCGGCATCCGGATCGCCCAGTCCTGCTCAGGCAGCGGATCCTCGCGTCGCGAGGTACGCGAGCGCAGCATGTCCAGGCATATCCGGCCCACGACCGTGGTGAGCCAGGCCCCCAGGTTCTTCACGTCGCTCACATCGGTGCGGCTGAGCTTGAACCACGCCTCCTGGACGGCGTCCTCCGCCTCGGCGAGCGACCCCAGCATCCGGTAGGCCACCGCCCGAAGCCCGGGCCGCTCCGCCTCGAAACGGTCGGCCAGAAGAATGTTCTCGCTCACCTGTCACACCCCCGCGTCCGGATCCGTCGGTCCAGTGACAGACGCTAACGGATCACCAGGAGAGCATCAGATGAACGCCGCGATCACCCCCACTGCCCGAATGAAGAACCCCGCCCTGGTCCTGCCGGACGCTATGAAGGGCATCCAGAACATCATCAAGGCCATGTACCAGGGCGGCGTCTCCCCGCAGGTCATGGAGCTGGTCCACCTGCGGGCCAGCCAGATCAACGGCTGCAGCGCCTGCGTGTTCGCCGGCGTGGCGGGCGCCAAGAAGCACGGCGAGAGCGACGAACGCCTGCACGCCGTGGCCGCCTGGCGCGAGGCGCCGTTCTTCACCGACGAGGAGCGCGCGGCCCTGGCCCTGACCGAAGCCGCCACCCGGATCGCCGACCGCTCCGGCAAGGCCGTCCCCGACGAGGTGTGGAACGAGGCCGCAGACCACTTCAACGAGGGGCAGCTCTCCGCGATCATCCTGATGATCAGCTTCACCAACTTCTTCAACCGCATCAACACCACCATCGAGGAGCCCGCCGGCACTACCTGGTAACCGGCGCTGCTGACCTGTCGTCAGGGCCCGAGGTGCATGCCCATCCCCAGCGACGGTGCTGGTGGTCGCGGAGCTCCGCCACCAGCACTGGCTCGGGGGCCCCGAGCGAAGTCACACGCGGGACCGGCGCTGTCCAAACTCGGGTTCTGGCTCAGGTTCTGTGATGCGGGGTTGAGTGAGCGGATCACCTCGCAGTTGACCGATCCCGATGGTGAGGGCGAACCCCGGGTCAATCCCCCGCCTCGGCTGCAGAACTCTTGCTTCTTGATCCGGTTGACGTGCCCTTCCACGACGCCTGAGCTCCAAGGGGCAGAGTCAGGCCGGCGGTGACGGCGTCGCGGTCGCGGTCGATGCCTACGGCGAGGGTATGGAGGCTCGGCAGGTCGTCCCGCCGGACGGCGGGCCTGCCACGCGCAGTTACCGCGTATCGAGTTGGCCGCTCAACTCCGTGACGACGTGGTAGCCCCCGGCAAGATCGATGTCGGTCCGCTCCCTGAGCAGTCTGATCGCGGAGTCGCGATCGCCGCTGCTGAGAAGGTGGGTCATCTCTGCGACCAGTGAGGCATCGAGGTGCCGTAGGGCATCCAACGCTTGGCCGTACGTGGTGGGCAGGGTGTGCCCCTGCGCGAGCAGGTCCAACGCCACGGGGGCCGCGTCCAGCCCGAGGCCCGAATCCTTACGCAGGCGACGGATGGCTTTGGCGGTGCGCCCTTCAGCAGCCAGCACCTTTGCCTCGTTCTGGGCCGCCTGGCCGACGGGCATGATCAGTGCGGTGGTACGTGCCTTGGTGCTCGTCATGACGCTACGCCAGAGGCCCCGGGCTCTCCGGGGCCTCTCACCTGTGTGCACTCGACCGGAGTCCGTCAGCCGACGAGGCCGACCGACGCCAGGCCACCACCTGCGGCGACCGCACAGGCGATCCCGCGCTGCCACCAGGTGACCGCTTCGGGACGACCTCGCGTCGCCATGACCATGATGGAGTTGGCGGCGAACGCCGGCAGCAGGATGCCGAACAGCGCGAACGTGCCGACGGCGGACAGGGTCCACTCGATTCGCGCTGTCAGTGCACCGGCCACCATCGCTGCGGCGGCGAGGGCGTACAGGACCCCCGACACGAGCGTGATGTCATCCCTCTTCATCGGAGCGGGACCGCGCCGCTTGTGGTGGTCCCAGTGACGGCGCTCGGTGCCGAACCGTGCCAGCACCATGATCGCCACCTCGACGACAAGGGCGATCACCGCAACGTGCTCGATCGTCATGACATCACCTCACTTGCCGCATGCCTGGGAGATGGCGGAGATACCGATGAACGCCTTGACCGCCTCGCGCTCCTTGGAGCCGACGTGCTTGCCGTTCACGAAGCGCCAGATGATGTTGGCGGTCTTCTTCGCGCCGTACTTCTTGAACAGCGCGACCGCGCGGACGACCTTGATGCTGGAGCCGGCCGGCGCGAAACTGATCAGGACTGCCGCGACGGCGGCCCCGCACTTGACGACGAACTTCGTCTTGTCCCACAACCCGAAGGTGGTGGCCTTCTGGCTACCCGTGCCGCCGGTGAGCTGGGCGAGGGCGGATTCGCGCACTTCTGCGTTGGCGAAGACGGGCAGCAGCGCGGCCCGGGCCTCGGCATCGCCGGGGTACGCGGCCTGCACCAATTGTTCGGCCGTCGGCTTGGCAGGCAGTGCGGCCAGACGCGTACGGAAGGCCTCTGCGTCCGGGGCGGGGCGGGTCAGGGCTATGTCCAGCGCAGCGGCGAACTGCTCCTCGGTCACGCCGAGTTCAGCCACGCTCTGCGCGAGTACAGCGGCCTGCTCCTGCTCCTCGGGCGTGAAGCCCGAGTCGTCTGCGGCCATTGTGGTGCTGACGCTGGTCTGCGATATCGGCTCCGCAGCATGGGCACCGGTCGCGGTGGCGAAGAGAGCACCGGCAGTCACCGCAGCAACGATCATGGCGCTGGTGCGCTGGAATACGCTGCGCGGCCTGGTACTGGTGGTCATGCGAAATTCCCCGTGTTTCATGTTCACTTGTGTGAGGCGTTGTACGCCCCGGTGGTCGAAATGAACTTATGACCTTGGTGAGCAAAGCGTGCAGAGCCTTTGAGCAAGATCAGAGCTTGCCTTGCGAGGCGACGCCACGGTCGGCGTGCAGACCGCTGGACTCTGGCCGTTCGAGATCAAGTGGGTGTCTGCAGCCAGCGGCGCGCGGCGGCCAGGGTCACCTGGACGTTGTCGCTCCATGAACAGACTTCCAGCCACGACAGGTAGCCGCCTTGCGTGAAGACCAGGACCTCACCGGGGCATTCGCCGGCCTCGGTGACGAGCTGCGCTTCGGCCGCCACGACAGTGCTGGGGCCAGTGGGTGCGGGCTCCGCCTCGCTGGTGTCGAGTTCGAAGTAGGCGGTTCCGCACCCGCATGCGCAGCGCGCTCGCACGCTGAGGTGCGGAACCTGCCTTCGGAGCGCGGCATGGACCGGATTGTCCGCGTTCAGGACCGCCGCGAGCACGTCCGCTACTTCGGCAGGCAGGCTCTCGGTCATTCCGTCACCGTATCTGACCAGCAGCTTTTGGCTTGACCGTGCCAGCCGATCACCGATCGGCCAGCCGTTGTGCTCACGCATCACCGAAAGCCGCGGAGCCCGCCTGCAGCCGCACCGCAGCCGGATGACTGCGGTGCGGCTGCCGCGGCGATCTGGACCACTAGGCGCCAGGGGCCCGGTACTGGACTTGCCCCGCTGTCCGCAGAGCCTCCATCGTTTCATCGACGGTCAGGAGAACCGTCGTCTCGAACGAGCTGAGCGCACCGCCTCCGCTGATCGCCAGCGCAACCGCGGCCATGGACACGTTGTCCGGGGCCTCCCACAGGTTGTAGCCATCGTGCGTGCCGAAGGCATACCAGAACCCGTGGAGCTTCCCGCCGACGGACTCGATGTACGACTGAGCGGCTCGGGCACGGTCCTCAGGGTGATCGGTCAGCCTCGCCCAGGTCTCCGGGGTGTAACTGAACCTCGACAGGTAGAGCGGCATCACGTCTCCTTTCGTTCCGTCAGTGATGCCACTGCGGTGCGGGAAAGGCGCCGTGAGGACCCGCGCGTCCCCCGAACAGCCGAGACGGCCGCGAGGTTCCCGCCTCGTCGGCCTCATCGTGAGTTGTGTGGACTTACGACGAGACGGTGGCCGTGTCGAAGCGCAGCTTGTCCTTGCGGACGCGGGCTCCCGCCGTAAGCGTCGGCCTCTACCGCCACTCCAGGACGTGCCCCACGCTCAGCGCCCTGTCCGCGTCCCCTGCAGCGATCTTCTTCGGGGTCGCGCCGGGAGCGATGGCGGAGATGAAGAACTCGAGCCGGCTGCCCTGGAGCGAGGCGAAGATCAGCTGCTTTCCGTCCCGCGAAATGGCCCGCACGGTGTTCTTCCGATCCGTCGCCGGGATGATCGGATCACCCAGGGCACCCTTCGGGAGGTCGGCCGTGCCGTCGAGCCGAGACGTGTCCAGCGTCCAGAAGGAGTTCTTCCGCTTCGGGTCTTCGGCCTCGCCGCTTCGGGGGCCGCACAGCACGGTCCTGTCGTCGACCCAGCCGTAGGGGTAGCAGTCGGCCTCGTAGGGCATGCTGGTTGCCTTCACACCGCCGACCTTGAGCAGCGCACCGCGCTGTGGTACGTCGGCCACGTTGAAGCCCCGCCAGGTGATGAAGGCCGTCGCCTTGCGCCCGTCGGGACTGATCCGGACTTCCTTGCCGAAGAGTCCGCGCGCCGGGTCACCAGCGAGCGCGAGGTTGGCCCCGTCCATGTAATCGCCATCACCGCCCACCCGTTCGGTCACCGCGTGATCTCCCGCGACGGAACGGCTGGCGATCCGCACATGATCCGAGGAGTCGGTCTCGGTGAACCAGACAGCACTGCCGTTCTGGGCGAAGACGGCGTTCTCCTCTTTGGGCGTGTCTCCGAAGTCGTCGCTCTGTTCACCGGACAGCTTGGTCAGCTTGCCGCTGGTGTCGACGTAGCCCACCCCTGTCGCCTCGGTCTCTCGATCGATGAGGACGACGGCCATCCGGGAGAAGTCCTTGTCGAAGAGTTGCCGCAGCTGGGTGGCGGCGACGGCCCGCGGCCCGTCCTCGGACGCGCTGACACCAGGGAAGTTGTCAGCGCACAGCTCCACGAGCGGGGAGCCGACGTCGTCGGCCTCCGCGACCACGGCCTCGGCCGGGACGGTGAAGGTCCGGGAGACGGTCCGTTTCCACGTTGTCGGATCCCAGCCCGTGACCGTCACGCTGGCCGGATTGCTCGCGGGCACGGAACACGAGGCGGTGACGATGACACCCCTGTCCGGGAAGTCCCCGCTCCTCCGGTCTGCGTTCTTGCTCCCGCCCTGCTGTCCGGCGGTCGCCTGAGCGCCCTTGGCCCCGGCCTTGGCGTCGTCATGGTCCCCGCCACACCCCGCGACGAGCGGAAGCAGCACCGTGGCGACAGCCAACGCAGCCGTGCCCCCGCCTCGCCGGCGGCCTCCGCGGCCCTCAGTTCTCCCCACGTCCGTGTCCCCTCGCGATGTCCTGCTCAGCAGCGGCAACGTGATCGTAGTGCGAACTTGCTCGAGTCGCGGTGGAGTTAACGGTCGGGGAGCCGTTGGGCAGGGCGGTTGCCGTCAAACACTGCCGTCAAGACAAATGCCAGAGGCGCACTCGGCAGGATTCGAACCTGCGACCTTCCGATCCGTAGTCTGCAGAGATCCACCTCGAACTGCGCGAGCAACCCGGACGACATCCGCGTGGCCTTCGGGCCGATGTGGACCGGCCCACCTGACCCAGCTCAGGGGCGATCCAGGGGTAACGAAGGGTCATCGCCCGCAGCTCGGCCGCGCTGCGGGTGACGGCCGCGCGCCACTCGGCGCGGTCGACGACGGCCGGTACCTCCAGCTCTCCGTAGACGTCGTCCACGACCAGCTCGATCAGTAGTAGCGCACACCGTACGCACATTGCGTACAGCGCTTCAGAGTGCGTACAGTGTTCGCGTCGAGGGAACGCCGTACGCATCAAAGTGGGGAGCAGGCATGTCGAAGAACGTGAGCTGGGACGAGCAGGGCAACTGGAACGCCACGGGCCAGTGGGGGACCCGGGGATCGACGGGCCGGAAGCTGGACCTCGCCCACTGGCAGGCCCGGCTCGACGAGCTGCGCGCCAAGCACCACGTCCCGGCTGCGTCGCTGGCGATACTCATCGACGGGGCCGTACACGAGCTGGCCAGCGGTGTGCTCCACCGCGGAACGGGCGTGGAGGCGACGACCGACTCGGTCTTCCAGATGGGCTCGATCGCCAAGGTTTACACCGCCACCCTGATCATGCAGCTCGCAGATTCGGGCCAACTGGACCTGGACGCACCGGTCGTGGACGTACTGCCGGAGTTCTCGGTCGCCGACCCCGAGTTGACCAGGGCGATCACCACACGCCAGCTGCTCAGCCACACGAGCGGCCTGACCTGCGACTTCACCTATGACAGCGGGCGCGGCGACGATTGCCTCGCCAAGTACGTCGAGGCCGCGAAGGGCGTGGCACTCGACTGCCCGCCCGGCGAGGCGCTCTCGTACAGCAGCATCGGGTACAACGTGCTCGGCCGCATCATCGAGGTGCTGACCGGCAAGGTCTGGGACGAGGCACTGAAGGACCTGCTCCTCACACCGCTGGGCCTCGACCACACGATGACGCTGCCCGAGGAGGCTCTGCGGTTCCGCGCAGCGATGGGTCACCTGGGCGAGCCGGGCCAGGACCCGGACCCGGCGCCGTCCTGGGACCTGATGCCGCGCTCGGCGGGCCCGTACGGCCGGGTCATCGCCACGGCCGGGGACCTCGCGCGGCTCGCGCGGATGCACCTCGCGGGCGGAGTGGCACAGGACGGTACCCGGATGCTCTCCGAGGAGACCGTCGCGCTCATGCAGCGCCGGGTCGTCGACTCCCCCGACAAGTGGTCGGTCAGCGCGGACGGTTGGGGTTTGGGCTGGACCCTGTACGACTGGAACGGCGTCCAGGGCTACGGCCATGACGGCGCCTCCATCGGGCAGTACGGCTATCTGCGCGTCGTCCCGTCGGCAGGCGTCGCGGTCGCGCTGCTCACCAACGGCGGCGGTGCGCGTGAGCTGTACGCTGCGCTCTACCGGGAACTCCTCGCCGAACTGGCCGGGGTGACGATGCCGGACACCTTCGCCCCGCCGGCCAAGCCTCCCGTGGTCGACTTCGCGCCGCTCGTCGGCACGTACCGGCGCGAGGGCGTGGTCATCACCGTGACCGAGCGGGACGGTGCGGGGCACATGGTGTACGAGTTCGTCGACGGCATGAAGGACTTCTCCGAAGCCCTGGAGATCGATCTGGTGCCGGTGACGGAGACAGTTTTCGCCGGTACGGGGGTGGGCGCGGCGTTCAGTGAGGGCTACATGCCCGTGATCTTCTCCGAGCTGCTGGACGGCACGGGGTGTGTGTACATCGGGATGCGCTGCGGCCCCAAGGCCGCGTAGCACGGCTGCGCCGGCCGGAGCCACTCGACCTCGTCCCGGCTCGGCGCAAAGAACAGATGCAGCTCGGGCGCGGTGATCAGCCGCTGCTAAAACGCGAGCGCGGTCCTCTCGGGCGAGGTCACAACCCACCCGGCCCACCAACGGCACCGGGCCGGTTGTGGCAGGAGCGCGCCGCCACCACAACGGACTGGCAGGAGTAGCCCGGTATCCGGGCCCGCGGGCCCGAACGGTGACATGCCACTGGCCCTGTAGGTGCTGCCCGTTCTCGTGAACATCGAACACCGAGCTACCAGAGTGCCTCCCGAAGCCATGAACGATTGCTGTCGAAACTCGTGAACAAAGCCAGAGGAGTGACGGCAACGATCCGGACAATGACGACGGCCCGGCCGGTGTCCCGGTAGCCGTCTGATCGGCTCGCGCAGGCGGTTGCGTCAAACACTGCCGTCAAAACAAAAGCCAGAGGCCCTGTGGAGTGATCCACAGGGCCTCTGACGTGCTGTGCACTCGGCAGGATTCGAACCTGCAACCTTCTGATCCGTAGGCGCGTCACCCCCAGACGCGCAGGGTGCCGACCAGCCGTTTAGCGCCGAGGCTACCCCCGCGAGGGGGCGGTGTCGGATCACTGCCGTATGCCGATGTGCGCAACTGTTGATGTCAGCCGTTGATGTCAAACCCTGGGCTGACTTCAGTCGCCCTTAGTGATGGACACCTTGGATGTGCAGCTGTCTGGCAAGTTGTTGATCCGCTCGCACACCCTGAACCAGTCGATGAAGTTGACCGCGAAATAGGAATCGTCGTAACCGCAGACACCGTCAGAGCCGCCCGAGTCAGTCCAGCTCATCGATTCTCCGGCTTCAGACATCAGTTGGACGTAGACCCCGCGGCCGTCCGCCTCGTTGTCGCAGACCTTGACCGTGCCGTACCAAGTGGCATCGCCGCTGTACCGAAGCTCACCGCTGTCGCTCCCGTGCGCCTGCCATACGATCAACTGGCTGGCTGCTGCGGCGGGCTGTGCCGCCAGCCCCACAGCGATTGCCCCGGCCGCCGCGCAGGTGGTGAGCGCCTGAAGCCATCGCCGACGAACCGGTTGCCTGATGGAACGTACATGCCTGATGATCATGTTCGATTCCTTCCCGCCCATAACCTATGGGCATGTCCGGGAACAGTACGGAGTGCCGTGAGCCAGGCGGAACCTGAAACCTTCCAGGGTCCGGCGGGTACGGCAGTGGGGCACAGCGAGCGGTGCGAGGATGGACCGCTTCGCTCGCCGCGCCGGAGAGAGCATCGGCCGGGCGGAGAGCGCGGCTCCAGGAGGCTCCGGGAGGTGGGTGATAACGGGACGCGGACCGCTCTGACCTGCAGGGAGGGCCAACCCGTGCGAGGTCCCGGTGAGACCCGCCGGACATGACGCTCCAAATCGACAGCTCGTGAGTTGTTCCCTCCCGTTGACGCTGCGCAGTCCGTTGTCACGGCAACGGCGGCGTTCCCGAACCGGTGAGCCAGGCAGTCACACGCGAGGATGACCGAGGTGGACTCCGTCTTGGCGGTCGCGTACAACTGCGACAACAGGGCCTCCTGGACCGCTCGTTGGCATAGACACCCTCTGAGCATGCCCGGCACCGACCGTGATCACCCGATCGAGACTCCCGTTCGACGGACACTGCTCAAGATCGGAAAGACAACAGCTTCTAACGCCTGTGTGGATCACCCCCTGAGAACTGTGATCACAGTTGCCACCGCCCCCAGCAGGCCGGCCACTGATCCGATGCCAGCGAACCAAAGTTCAACCCTCCGGCGCCGGGCTTCGGTAGTCTCCACGTTCAGAGGCCCGTCAATCTTTGTCACGGCGGTAGCCCATCCTTTCGATCAGGCTCTCCCAAGCCTGGTCAAAGCGAGATATGCCCCGTTCCCGCAACTCACCAGCGGGAACGGGGTTGTCGTGCTTCCAGGGTGGGTCTGTCCGGATGGCGGTGCCAACTCGACGGCACTATCCTGTGCCGGGACGCCGGCGTACGGCGAGTACGGGTGCACGACCTTCGCCACACGTGCGCCTCTCTGCTGCTCGCACAGGGTGTGGACGCTCGCACGATCATGGAGACGCTGGGCCACAGCACGATCACGATGACGCTCGATACTTACGCGCACGTGATGAGCACGACGCTCCAGGCCGCCGCCGATCGGATGGACGATGCTCTCGGCCTGGACGAGTCGCAGGAGGAATCAGACGGCGAGCAGGAGCAGGCCGCTGAGGAGTGATCGGCCTTTCTGGCCGCGTTGATGTCAGCCGTTGATGTCAAAGGCCCCCCGGGATGATCCCAGGGGGCCTTTGACCTGTGTGCACTCGGCAGGATTCGAACCTGCAACCTTCTGATCCGTAGTCAGATGCTCTATCCGTTAAGCTACGAGTGCTTGTTCTGTTTTTTCGCCGCTCTCGGGCCTTCCGGCTCGCTCGCGGCGACAGGAAGAACATTACATGACTGCCGCCGCCATGTGAAATCCGTTTGCCGCACCCCTTGTGACCAGCGGAAACAGCCCAAACGGCAGCGAAGCCCCGGTCGGGTGACCGGGGCTTCGTGATCAGGTGCGGAGGCGGAGGGATTTGAACCCTCGATGGGCTTTAAGACCCAAACCGCATTAGCAGTGCGGCGCCATAGACCGGACTAGGCGACGCCTCCAGTGCACGACCCTCCCGCGCGAGCGCGATTCGGTGCCTGCCGATGATGACACAGTCGAGCGTGCTGTCACCAATCGACCCCCACGTTACTAGGCGGGAAGGGCGCAGGGCAAAGGCCTTGTCCGGTCGGCGCGGGGGCGCGTCGTGGGGTCGTACGGCGCTCGTGTCCCGGCGCGCAACGTACCGGGCCGCGCCGCGTTAGTCAGGGCATGCTGATCACCATTCGCCGGGGTACGCCTCGGATCACACCACGGATCACATCTCGTCCCGGTCTGCGGCGCCTCGTCGTCGGGGCCGCCGCCTCCGTCGCCGCCGTCGGTTCACTGACCGCGGTGTCCCCGGTCGCGCACGCCCAGGCCGGGCAGTCCGCGGCCGGGCTCGGCGTGAGCCAGGGCAAAGGGAAGGGCCAGGGGAAGGGTCAGGGCCAGGGCCAGGGCCAGGAGCGTGACCACCTCACCGTGACCGTGCGGAACGCCGGCGGTGGGGCCGACGGGACGTTCGAGCTGTACTGCGGGCCCGACGGGGGCAGCCATCCCGACCCGCGCGGTGCCTGTGCCGCCCTGGAGCGGAACACGCGGTGGGGGGAGGACGCCTTCGCCCCCGCCCGGGAGGGCGGCATCTGCACCATGCAGTACGGCGGGCCGGCCACCGCGCACGTCACCGGGACCTGGGCCGGGCGGTGGGTCGACGCCACGTACGACCGCAGTGACGGCTGCCAGATCGCCCGCTGGGACCGGCTCGTGCCGCTCCTGCCGGCCATGGGGTCCGAGAAGCGCCGCTGAGTCCGATTCGGCCACAGCCCGCCCTCATCCGGCCACCCGGGCGAAAAGGTACAGAAACCCTGCCCTCGTAAAGGTCCCGCGAAGGTCCCGCGACGTCCTTGCAGGAGGGCGGGCGTTTGCGGCTACTCGGTCGTCAGTTCGGGGTCACTTGCTCGTGGGACCTCGCCCGCATCCGGCGTCGCGAGCGCAACCGCAGCCCTTAGACTCCCTCGCGTGACACGCCGCGGGCCGGTTGGCAAGATGGCCCGAGCGGTCGGCAAGGTGCGGTAACAGGGAGGAAGCGACTCGTGAGCAGCAGGCCATCCCGAGGCGCTGCTCGCCTCGCAGCCATACTGGACGCCCTTCCCGACGCGTTGGTGCTGGTCAATGCCAACGGGACGGTCGTCAACGCCAACACCATCGCCCTGGAGGCCTTCGAGACTCCGGGCACCGCTCTGGTGGGGCGCGGGCTGCTCGATCTGCTGCCGCAGTTCGACTCCAAGCTCATCCCGGGCTCCATGCGGCGGCCGGAGCACCTCGATCCGCAGGCCCGGACCAAGCCGACCCGGATGATCGCGCGCAGGACGGACGGGACCGAGTTCCCCGTCGAGGTCACCAGTGCGAATCTCGAGAACGGGCAGCAGGCCTACGACGGTTACGGCTACACCGGCGACGAGCTGCTCATGCTCGTCGTGCGTGACCTCTCCGGGACCGTGGACACCGAGGCCGAGCTGGCCCGGTCGCAGCGGCAGACCGAGATGATCCTGCGGGCGGCGTCCGAGGGTGTCGTCGGAACGGACACCGACGGGCGGATCGTGCTGGTCAATCCGGCCGCGGCCCAGATCCTGGGTTTCCGGGCCAGCGATCTCGGCGGGCGCGAACTGCATGATCTCGTGCTGCACTCGCGGGCCGACGGCTCGCCCTTCCCGTACGAGGAGTCGCCGCTCGCCGACACCCTGCGCTCCGGGCGCAAGCACCGGGTGCGCGGGCAGGTGCTGTACGCCAAGGACGGCGGCAAGGTGCCGGTCGATCTGACGACCGCGCCCGTGCGCGACGGCGACCAGCTCGTCGGTGCCGTGATGACCTTCACCGACCGGCGGCCGTACGACGCCGTCGTCGAGGAGAAGGAGGCGGCACAGAAGCGCCACGAGGAAGAGCTGGAGCGGATCGCCGAGGAGCACGCCTCCGAGCTGACCGCGCTGCGTCAGCAGCACGTCACCGAGCTGGAGGAGCTGCAGGAGCGGCACGCCGAGGAACTCGGCGCGAACGAGGACCGGTACGCCGCCCTCGGGGAGCGGGAGAAGGACCGCTACGAGGCGCTCGCCGCCCGGCACGAGCAGTTGCTGACCCTGCTCGGGCGGTCGCTGCGCGGGCCGCTGGAGGAGCTGCGCCGCGAGCTGGCCGCGCTGGCCGCGGACGACGCCGGGCAGCTCTGGCCCGAGGCCAACCAGGTGCTGCACCATCTGTCGGCGGGCTATTCGCGCATCACGACGCTGATCGACAACGTCCTCGGCTACCAGCGGCTCGACGCGGGCGACGGAGGCATCACCCGTACGAAGGTGATGCTGGACGCCGTCGTCGCCGCCGGGGTCGACGGGGCCGTCGAGCTGATCGGGCCCGGGCGGGTGCAGTTCGCCGTGCACGCTCCGCCGATCGAGGCCGAGGTCGACGCCCGGCTGCTCGCCACAGCCCTCGCGCATCTGGTCGCGGACGTGGCGGGCGTCGACGCGACCGGCAACACGCCTGTGTCGGCGGGCGGTTACCTGGACAACACCGTCGTGGTGGCGGCGGCCCAGCGCGGCGAGGGCGTCCGCATCGAGGTGCGCGGGCCGTACGCCGGCGGCGACACGGTGCACGAGCCCATCGTGCGCGGGATCGTCCGGGCTCACGGCGGCGTGCTGCAGACGCACGAGGTGCCGGGCATGAGCGGTAACGCGTACGTCCTCGAGGTGCCGATCGGCGGTGGGGCCGGTGTTGTTGCCGCGGATGCCGTCGGCCAGGCGGCCGACGAGGGGGATCCCGCCGCCTCCGGTGAGCAGGCCCCCGGTGAGCAGACCCCCAGTGGGCAGACCTTGAGTGGGGGGCGGCGCCGGGCCCGGCGGGCCTCCACCAATGCCTTCCTGGACGCTGACGTTCCGGGTGAGGGCACCGAGGATGCCGGTGGTGCCGGTGTCGTCGGTGCCGAGGCCGAGGGGGCCGCACCCACCGGGCGGCGTCGGCGTCGGGCCGCCGGGGAACCCGCTGCGCTGCCGGCACTGGCTTCGGGTGAGGGTGCGGCGGCGTCGGGCGGTACCGGGCGGCGGCGCGGACGGGCGGCCGAGGACGCCGGTGCGGGTGCCGTCGGGAGCGCCGTCCAGGGTGTCGCCGAAGGGGCCGTCGTCACGGCCGCCGAACATGCGGCGGGGACCGCCGCCTCGAACACGGGGCTGGGTGGGACCGTGCCGCCGCAGGGCGTACCCGCGTCCTCAGGGCGGCGGGCCCGGCGTGAACCCGGCGAACAGCACGCGCTGCCGCCGGCCCTTCCCGCGCCGTCCGGCGAGGCCGCGGCCGGCTCGTCCGGTGCGGCGCAGGGGCAGGGGCCGCAGCCGACGGGGCGTCGACGGCGGGCGCTGGCCGCCGCCAATGAGCGGGCGGCCGCGCAGGAGGCGGCTGGGCCGCGTCCGGTGTTCGCGCTGCCGCCGGCCGAGGCCGACCAGGCGCCCCGGCCCGGCCAGAGCGTCGAGACCGACCAGTCCGGCCGGCCGGCCCAGCCCGGCCAGAGCGTGCAGCCCGGACAGAGTGTGCAGCCCGGACAGGGCGTGCAGGCCGGACAGGGGCAGGGAGCCGTGGCGGTTCCCGGCTCGGCTTCCGTCGGTGACGCGGTGGTCGAGGAGGGGCGGCACGACGCCGTTCCGCATGATCAGTCCGCCGATCACACCCCGCCGCAGCCGCATCCCACGAGCGCACCGACGGGGCGCCGTCGGCGGGCCGCGGCTCCTCAGCCTGCCGAAGCGGCCGGAGCGCAGGGGGCCGGACAGCAGGCCTCGGTGCCGGCCGCGGCGACCGGTGCCGCACCCGCGGGGCCGGGGCAAGGTGTCCCCGCGCAGCACGACGCCACCGGTCAGGTCCCGGCGGGACACGCCGCCCCGGGTCAAGGCGCCCCGGGTCACGGTGTGCCCGTCCAGGTCGGCGTCGCCGCCGGCCAGGTCGCACCGGGTACGGCCATGCCGCCGCAGGACCTGGCGGTTCCGGCGGCGCACGGGGAAGCCGGGCAGCCACAGGGCGCTGCCGTCCCGCCCCAGGGTGCGGCCGTGCCTCCGCAGGGAATCGCGGTCCCGCCGCACGAGGGCGCAATGCCTCCGCAGGGAACCGCGGTCCCGCCGCACGCGGGCGCCGTGCCTCCGCAAGGCGTCGCCGTACCCCCGCAGGGCGTCGCCGTACCCCCGCAGGGCGTGTCCGTTCCCCCGCCGGGCGGTCTCGGGGGCAGCGTGCAGGCCGTCGTACCCGGTCAGCCCGTTCAGCCCGCGGTCGCCTCGCCGGCCGGGCAGCCGCTGCCCCAGGCCGCGCAGCCCCTGCCGCAGCAGCCCGCCGGGCAGCCACTCCCCGCCGAGGCCGCCCCCGGGCAGGGCACCCCGCCCCAGGGAACACCCGCTCCGGGAACCCCGGCCCCCATGCCCCCGGCCCAGGGCACACCCACCCCGGGAGCCCCGGCCGCAGGGGCTCCCGTCCCCGCGCCGCAGCCCTGGCCCATCGCCGACGACGACAGCACGGGGGCCGGTTTCGCCGTGCCCACCGGCGGTGCTGCGCAAGCGGCGGCGCCCGCCAACGGCACCGCACACCCGGCCCCCTCCGTCCCCCCGAACGGCACACCGGCCCAGGCGGCGGCCCCGCAGTCGAGCACACCGGCCCCGGGCACCCCGCTGCCGCCGGAGGGCCCGGCTCGGGCTCAGCGGGCGGCTCAGCCGTTGCCCGCGGAGGCCGCGGCGCCCGTCGATCCGAACTCGACGCAGGGGCGGGCGTTCAGCGTGCGGACGCTGGGGCAGGGCGTGCCGTTCAACCGACAGGCCGCCCAGGTCCAGCAGCCGTCGGGCGTGCCGGGCGGCGCACCAGCACCCCAGGGCGCGGTGACGCCTCCGCCGCACCAGCCGGGCGGATCGGGCCGGCGCCGCAAGCTCGGCACGCCGCCCGACCCGGCCGCGCGTACGGAACAGGCCCCGCGGCCCGAGCAGGCCTCCCGCCAGGAACACGGGCCCCGCAAGGAGCAGGCCTCCCGTCCGGAGCAGGCCGCGCGGCCGCATCCGGCGGCCGAGCCGACGCCCCCGCGGGGCGCCCCGGTTCCGGCGCCGGTTCCCGCGCAGCCGTCCCTGGCCGGTCAGTCGCGGCTGGCGCAGATGACCGAGGGCGGTGGGCGGTCGTACGCCATAGGCGCGCCGGACGAGAACGCCGCCGAGGGGCCCGAGCCGCTGGACGGGCCCGGCGGGGCGGTCGAGGTGGCCGACCCGCCGCTGCCGCAGCCGATGGACGACGAACTGCCGCCGGAGCCGCTGGACAACCCGCGGCGGCTGCTGGTGTGGCCGGCGCCGGACGCCAGCACGCAGCAGGCGCTGAGCGACCGCGGCTACCGGCCGGTGATCGTGAACTCGCGCGAGGAGGTCGACGCGCAGATCGCGGCCTTCCCCGCCGCGCTGTTCGTCGACCCGCTGACCGGGCCGATCACGCGCACGGCGCTGCAGTCGCTGCGGCAGGCCGCCGTCGCCGCCGAGGTGCCCGTGCTGGTCACGGCAGGGCTCGGGCAGGCCTCGCGGGACGCGGCCTACGGTGCCGACCCCGCCATTCTGCTGAAGGCGCTGGCACCGCGGGACACCGAGCAGCACCCGCCGCGGGTGCTGCTGATCGAGGAGCACGCCGAGATCGCGCTCGCGCTGACGGCGACGCTGGAGCGGCGCGGGATGCAGGTCGCGCGGGCCGCGAGCGACGCCGACGCGGTGACGCTGGCGAGCGACTTCCGGCCGAACCTGGTCGTGATGGACCTGATGCAGGTGCAGCAGCGGAGGGCCGGATACGCCGGGATCATCGACTGGCTGCGGGCGAACGGGCAGCTGAACCGCACCCCGCTCGTCGTCTACACCGCCGCCGTCGACCCGGCCGATCTGCCACGGCTGGCGTCCGGGGAGACGGTGCTGTTCCTCGCGGAGCGGTCCACCAGCAGCGAGGTGCAGTCCCGGATCGTCGAGCTGCTCAGCCGGATCGGAACCAACTAGATCGCTCCGATCGCTAGCGTGCCGTCAGGCGGCACGCCGCCTCCTTGACCGAGGTGCGCAGGCGGTCCCGGTCGGGCTCCCCGTCGCCGACCAGGATGCGCCGCATCTGCGGGACGACGGCGGTCCAGTTGGCCAGGGCGGTCAGCAGGAACAGCAGGTCGGCCGCCGGGATGGCGTCGGTGACGACGCCCCGGTTCTGGCCGTCCTGGAGGGCGGCGACCTTGCGGGCGTAGTGCTCCTGGCGGTCGGACTCGTGGGGCAGTTCGGTGCTGCCGTACTCCAGGCCCTCCCAGAAGAGCAGGCGCAGCAGCTCCGGGTGGGCCGCGTGGTAGTCCATCAGGCGGTCGATCCAGCTCTCGATGTCGTCCGGGTCGACGGGGACGGCCTCGGCGAGGTGGAGCATCTTCTTCTCGAGGACGATCGCGAACAGCTCCGCCTTGTTGCCGAAGTAGGCGTAGATCAGCTGCTTGTTGGCCTTCGCCTCGGCGGCGATGCGGTCGATGCGGGCGCCGGCGATGCCGTGCCGGGCGAACTCGGCGACCGCCGCCTCGAAGATCCGTGCCTTGGTGGCCTCGGGGTCCCTTGCTCCCATGGGAAGAGGGTAGCGCGCCGAGGTAACCAACTGTTTGGTTGACAGGAATGGCCGGGCAGCCCAGACTGTTCACCCCTCAGCCAACCAACCAGTTAGTTGTTAGAGCTGGCTCCAACGAGTCGACTTCAAGGAGTCCTCCTCCCATGCCGTCAGCGACCAAGACCACGGCCCGCCCGGCCGGCACGACTCCCGGGCGCCGGTCCCGTACGCCCGCCCCGGGTCTCTTCCTCACCCTGATCGCCGTGTGCAGCGCGGTCACCGCCGCCAACATCTACCTCGCCGCGCCGCTGCTCTCGCTCATGGCCCGCGACTTCGGCTCCACCCCCTCGGCCGTTGCCTGGATCGCCTCGGTCGCCCAGCTCGGCTACGCGGTCGGCCTGCTGTTCTTCGCCCCGCTCGGCGACAGCGCGAACCGGCGCCGGCTGGTCGCGGGGCTGACGATGGTCACCGCCGTGGCGCTGGCCGCGAGCGCGACCGCCCCGGGTGTCACCGCCCTGGCGGTCGCGATGTTCGTCGCCTCGGCCGCGACCGTCATCCCCCAGCTGCTCGTCCCGCTGGTCGCCGAACGCGCCCCCGCCGATCGGCGGGCCCGGCATGTCGCGGCCGTCATCGCGGGCCTGTTCGCCGGCATCGTCGCGGCCCGGGTGCTGGGCGGTCTCGCCGGCCAGGCCTTCGGCTGGCGGTGGGTGTTCGGGGGCGCGGCCGTGCTCACCCTCGTGCTGGGACTGGCGACGGCCCTGGTCCTGCCGTCGCAGCGGCGGCGGGAAGGCCCCCTGTTCGCCGGTCTCGCCGCCCTGCCCTCGGTGCTACGCCACTCGCCCGACCTGTGGCGGGCCTGCGTGCGGCAGGCCGGGATGTTCGGCGCGTGGAGCGCGCTGTGGACCTCGCTCGCCCTGCTGCTGACCGGGCCGGAGTACGGGCTGTCCACCGCGACCGCCGGGCTCTTCGGGCTGTTCGGTCTGACGGCGAGTGCGGTGGCGCCGCTGGCCGGCGGGCTCGTGGACCGGTTCGGGGCGGCGCGGGTCGTGCGGTCGGCGTATCTGCTGGCCGCTGTTTCGGTGCCGCTGTTCTGGCTGGGCGGGCACCTGCTGATCGCGCTGTTCGCCGCCGCCATCGCGGTCCACGCGGCGCTGGTCGCGTCCCATGTCGCCAACCAGACCCTCGCCCTGACGGCGACCTCCACGCCCGCCACGGCCAACACCGCCTACGTGGTCGCCGGTTTCGCGGGCGGCGCCGGCGCGTCGGCCCTCGCGGGTTACGCCTTCAGCCACTTCGGCTGGGGCGGGGTGTGCGGGGTGGCCGGGGTGTGGCTGCTGCTGGGGTGGGGGGTGACCGCCGTACGCCGGTGACGCGGTGGGCTTCGGCCGCCGTACGCCCGCCCCAGCGCGGGTGTCGGCACGGTCGCCGTACGCCGGTGGCGAAGGCGTACGGCGGTACCCGGTCCCGGTCAGAGCCGGGTGATGTCCAGCTCTCCCTCCGCGTAAAGCCTGCGCAGCACCTTCTTGTCGAACTTGCCGACGCTCGTCTTCGGAACCGCCTCGATGACCGTCCAGCGTTCCGGGAGCTGCCACTTGGCGATCTTGCCGTCGTCGGCGAGGAAGGCGCGCAGGGTCTCGAAGGTGGCGGTGGAGCCCTCCTTGAGGACGACCGTGGCCAGGGGGCGCTCGCCCCACTTCTCGTCGGGGACGGCGACGACGGCCGCCTCGGCGACCTCGGGGTGGGCCATGAGCGCGTTCTCCAGCTCCACCGATGAGATCCACTCGCCGCCGGACTTGATGACGTCCTTGGCGCGGTCGGTGAGGGTGAGGTAGCCGTCGGGGGAGATGGTCCCGACGTCGCCGGTCTTGAGCCAGCCGTCGTCGCTGAACTTGTCGGCGGGGCGGAGGGGTTCGGCGTCCGGGCCGTTGTAGTAGGCGCCGGCGATCCAGGGGCCGCGTACCTCCAGTTCGCCGGCCGACTCGCCGTCCCAGGGCAGGCGTTCGCCGCCGGGGCCGCTCAGGCGGGCCTCGACACCGGCCGGGAAGCGGCCCTGGGTGAGGCGGTAGGCGAACTCCTCCTCCGTGCCGGCTACACCGGCCGGGGGACGGGCGATGGTGCCGAGCGGGGAGGTCTCCGTCATGCCCCAGGCGTGGCAGACCCGCATGCCCAGCTTGTCGAAGGCCTCCATCAGGGACGGCGGACAGGCCGAGCCGCCGATGGTCACCTGGGTGAGGGAGGAGACGTCGCGGGGGTGCGCGGTCAGCTCGGCGAGCAGGCCCTGCCAGATGGTCGGGACGGCGGCGGCGTGGGTGGGCTTCTCGGCCTCGATCATCGCGGCGAGCGGGGCCGGCTGCAGGAAGCGGTCCGGCATCAGCATGTTCACGCCGGTCATGAAGGTGGCGTGCGGCAGGCCCCAGGCGTTCACGTGGAACTGGGGGACGACGACCAGTGAGGTGTCCTGGTCCGTCAGGCCCATCGACTGGGCCATGTTGACCTGCATGGAGTGCAGGTAGATGGAGCGGTGGCTGTAGACCACGCCCTTGGGGTCGCCGGTGGTGCCGGAGGTGTAGCACATGGCGGCGGCCTGGCGTTCGTCCAGCTCGGGCCAGTCGTACGAGGTCGGCTTGCCGGCGATCAGGTCCTCGTACTCGTGCACGCGGGCGGTCGCGTCCGCGAGCAGGGAGCGGTCCCCGGGGCCGGTGACGACGACGTGTTCGACCGTCTTCAGGTGCGGCAGCAGCGGGGCGAGCAGGGGGAGCAGCGAACCGTTGGCGATGATCACGCGGTCGGCGGCGTGGTGGACGATCCAGGCCAGCTGCTCGGGCGGGAGGCGGAGGTTCAGGGTGTGCAGGACCGCGCCCATGGACGGGATCGCGAAGTAGGCCTCGACGTGCTCCGCGTTGTTCCAGGCGAGCGTCGCGACGCGCTCGTCGCCGGTGACGCCGAGGTCGTCCCGCAGCGCGTGGGCCAGCTGGGCCGCGCGGGCGCCGATCTCGGCGAAGGAGCGGCGGTGCGGCTCGTCCTCACCGGTCCAGGTGGTCACCTGTGACGTCCCGTGGATCGTCGACCCGTGGGTCAGGATCCTGGAGATCAACAGTGGTACGTCCTGCATGGTGCTCAGCACGGCGTCCTCCCGGGGCGACATTGCCTACGCGGTGGTAAGGGCTGCGCTGATTCTGCGCACATACCGCGCGGTATGTCACTAGGACCGGGCGATCGATCAGGTCACGACGTGCGACGTGATCGCTCAGGATCGAGCGACATGTTCGCTCACTGGCGGACAAATCCCAGCTCAGAGTCGTCGCGGAGCTTGCTCAGCGCGCGGGAGACGGCCGACTTCACGGTGCCCACGGAGACGCCGAGCACTTCGGCCGTCTGGGCCTCGCTGAGGTCCTCGTAGTACCTGAGGACGACCATCGCCCGCTGCCGGGCCGGCAGTCGCATGATCGCCCGCCACATCGCGTCGCGCAGCGCCTGCCGCTCGGCCGGGTCGTCGCCGCCCGGCACCGGCTCCGGCTCGGGCAGCTCGTCGCAGGCGAACTCGTCGACCTTCCGCTTGCGCCACTGCGAGGTCCGCGTGTTCACCAGCGCCCGGCGCACGTAGCCGTCGACGGCACGGTGGTCCTCGATGCGCTCCCAGGCGACGTACGTCTTGGCCAGCGCGGTCTGCAGCAGGTCCTCCGCGTCGCTCGGGTTGCCGGTGAGGGAGCGGGCGGTCCGCAGCAGCACCGGCTGGCGTGCCCTGACGTACGACGAGAACGACGGGTAGGGCAGGGTCTGCGTCGCTGGTGCAGCGGCCTTCGACGCGCTGGTGCAGACGAGTGTGGTCATGGCTCAACGCTATGAGCGGGGCACGTCCGGCGGATCGGCCGCAGGTGCCGAAGCGGGGTCCCCCTCAGGTTGTAGGGGTAGGGGTCGCCGCACCTCCTGTAGGTGGAGCGGAGGGCCCGGAGTACTGCGGGTTCACCCCTGAGGGTCAGCGGTCAGTACGAGCCCTGACGTTGGCACGCCCGTCCCCGCCGTCACCAGGACCCGCTCCGCTCCCGGTATCCGGTTCACCGCCGTGCCCCTGATCTGCCGGACGGCCTCCGCCACGCCGTTCATCCCGTGCAGGTACGCCTCCCCGAGCTGCCCGCCGTGGGTGTTGAGCGGCAGGCGCTCCTCGGCCACGAAGTCCGGCGCCTCGCCGGGGCCGCAGAAGCCGAACTCCTCCAGCTGCATCAGCACGAACGGGGTGAAGTGGTCGTAGAGGATCGCCACGTCGATGTCGGCCGGCGCGAGCCCTGAGGACCGCCAGAGCTGCCGGGCCACGACCGCGCTCTCGGGCAGGCCGGTCAGGTCGTCCCGGTAGAAGCTGGTCATCTGCTCCTGAGCGCGTCCCGCCCCCTGGGCGGCCGCCGCGATGACGGCGGGCGGACGGGGCAGGTCGCGGGCCCGCTCCACGGAGGTGACCACGAGCGCCTGCCCGCCGTCCGTCTCCTGGCAGCAGTCCAGCAGCCGCAGCGGCTCCACGATCCAGCGGGACGCGGCGTGGTCGGCCAGGGTGATGGGCCTGCCGTGGAAGTAGGCCGCCGGGTTGGTCGCCGCGTAGGCGCGGCCGGCCACGGCCACGTGCCCGAAGGCCTGTGCCGTCAGCCCGTACGTGTGCAGGTACCGCTGGGCCGCCATCGCCACCCATGAGGCCGGGGTGAGCAGGCCGAACGGCAGCTGCCAGCCGAGCGCCGCACCCTCCGCCGACGGCTCCCGGCGCCGCACCCCGGAGCCGAAGCGGCGGCCCGAGCGCTCGTTGAACGCCCGGTAGCAGACGACCACGTCGGCCACGCCCGCGGCGATCGCCAGGGCCGCCTGCTGGACGGTGGCACAGGCCGCGCCGCCGCCGTAGTGGATCCGGGAGAAGAAGGAGAGCTCGCCGATGCCCGCCGCCTGGGCCACGGCGATCTCGGGGCTGGTGTCCATGGTGAAGGTGACCATGCCGTCCACGTCGGCCGGACCGAGGCCCGCGTCGTCCAGGGCCGCGCGCACCGCCTCGACGGCCAGGCGGAGCTCGCTGCGGCCGGAGTCCTTGGAGAACTCGGTGGCGCCGATGCCGGCGATGGCGGCCCGCCCGCCGAGGGTGTCGCGCCGGCGCAGGCTCATGCCGGGTCTCCTTCCGGGATCGGCACCGTCACCGTTTCCGGAACCGAGACCGTCACCGTGCCGGTGACGTGCCGGCCGATGCCGTTCTCGCCGACGACCCGGACCGTCACCGTGTCACCGTCGACCGCCTCGACGGTGCCGGTCAGCACCATCGTGTCGCCCGGGTGATTGGGAGCGCCGAGCCGGATGGCGACCCGGCGCAGCACGGCCCGGGGTCCGAAATGGTCGGTGATGTAGCGGCCGACCAGGCCGTTGGTGGTGAGGATGTTCATGAAGATGTCGGGGGAGCCCTTCCGCCGGGCGAGCTCCGGGTCGTGGTGCACGTCCTGGTAGTCCCGGGAGGCGATCGCCCCGGCGACGATCAGGGTGCGGGTGACCGGGATCTCCAGGGGCGGGAGCCGGTCGCCGGGGTTCACGGGGCCACCCCCTGGAAGACGGGCAGCACCAGTTCGTCGTCGTACCGCCGGAAGGTGAGCCGCACCGGCATGCCGATCCGCACCTTGTCGTACGGCACCCCCACCACGTTGCTGACGATCCGCACGCCCTCGGCGAGCTCGATCAGGCCGACCGCGTACGGAGGCTCGAAGGCCGGGAAGGGCGGATGGTGCATGACGACGTACGAGTAGACCGTGCCCTCGCCGCTCGCCGCCACGGTGTCCCACTGCGCGCAGCCGCAGCTGTTGCAGCCGGGCAGCCAGGGAAAACGCAGGGTGCCGCAGCCGGTGCAGCGCTGGATCAGCAGCTCGTGGCGGGCCACGCCCTCCCAGAAGCCGGCGTTGTCCCGGTTGATCACGGGACGGGGGCGGCGCTCCTCCGGGCGGCGTTCCTCCGGGCGGCGCTCCTTTGGTCGGCGTTCCTCCGGGCGGCGTTGCTCCGGGATCCGCGGCCGGCGTGCGGGGGCGTACTTGAGGATGCGGAAGCGGTGGGTTCCGGCGAGTTCGCCGTCCGCCCTGATGTCCGTACGGGTCGTGACGAAGTAGCCCGCTCCCAGCTTCGTGGTCTTGCGCTCCGACACCGACTCGATCACCGAGTCGAAGGTGATCTCGTCCCCGGGGCGCAGGGGGCGGACGTACTCCTGCTCGCAGTCGGTGGCGACGACCGCGCCATGACCCGACTCATCGAGCAGGCGCAGCAGTTCGTCGTAGGCGGCGGTGCGTTCCGGGCGGCCGGTGAGGCCGGCCATCGTCCATGCCTGGAGCATGGTGGGGGGAGCGATGGCGTCCGGTCCGGCGTACGCCGGGTTGGTGTCGCCCATGGCCTCGCACCAGTGCCTGATCATCGGCTCGTTGACGGGGTCCCGGCCGACCCCGGTGGCTGCGGGGCGGCCCTCGTAGGCCTTCAGCCGCGCCTCGAACTCCTCGTGCACCTCCGGCTCACCACTCACGTTTCTGACTGTCCGTCAGATCGACTGCGCCGTCAAGGCGTCGCACCCCGGGGGCGCGAGAACGCCCGCGCGTCACAACCGCTCCCTCTTTCCTTTTTCGAACGCGTGTACGAAAATGGAGGCATGGCCACCACCGACCGGCAGGCCACGACGCTGGCCCTCGCGCACGCCCTGTCAGCCGCCGAACGCGGACTGGCCGTCATCCCCCTGTCCCGCACCAAGCTTCCGGCGCTCCGCTCCCCCCACCGCGACGACCCCGCCCCCTCCCCCTGCCACGGCGAGTGCGGCCGCCTCGGCCACGGGGTGTACGACGCCTCCAGCGACCCCGCCCGCATCCGGGAGCTGTTCGCCGCCGCGCCCTGGGCGACCGGCTACGGCATCGCCTGCGGACTGCCCCCGCACCATCTGATCGGCCTCGACCTGGACGTGAAGACCGGCACGGACGCCTCGGCCGCCCTGCGCGAGCTGGCCCTGCGGCACCTGTTCACGATCCCGCCGACGGTGGTCGTATTGACCCCGTCCGGCGGTCGGCACCTGTGGCTGAGCGGCCCGCCCGAGCTGGTCGTCCCCAACTCGGCGGGGCGGCTCGCCCCCGGCATCGACATCCGGGGCGCCGGCGGCTACCTCGTCGGCCCCGGCTCCCGCACCGGCCAGGGCGTGTACGCCGCGGCCCCGGGGACCGCGCACCTGGCTCCCGCCCCCTGCCCACGCTCCCTTCTGCGCCTGCTGATCCCGCCGCCCCGTGCCCACCACCCCGCGCCCGCGTCGGCCGGCGGACACGGCCAGGGCCTGGTCGAGTTCGTCCTCGCCGCGCACGAGGGCCAGCGCAACACCCGGCTGTTCTGGGCGGCCTGCCGGGCCTACGAGGACGGCATCGGCCCCGCGCTCGCGGTCGCCCTGGTCGACGCCGCGGTCGACACCGGACTGTCCGCACGCGAGGCCCGGGCCACGATCGCGTCGGCGGCACGGATGACGGGGCACCGGCCGTGACGGGGGCCGGGCGACGCCCGTGCCCCGGAAGGAAGACCATGCCCCGCCCCTGAAGGAACCAGGACGATCGAAAGACCCTGATGCAACACCGCCCCAAGGTGCCGGCCATGGCGCTCGCACGCCTCGTCCTGGCCTCCGGCCGCTCGGTGGACCTCACCGAGCTGCGGCTCTCGTCCACGTACGGCGACCTGCTGGAGGGCTATCCCTGCAAGCCGGTCAACGACCTGCGCATCCGCGGCCTGCTGCGCGCCGCCGGGCGGGCGCACCCCGGCACACCGGTCCACCTCGTGCCGCCGCCGCGTGAGTATCCCGACCAGTACCCGGGCGGCCTCGGTCCCGTCGAGGTGCTGCCCGCCGTGGCCTGTTTGGGCACGTTCCACTCCACGGCCCTCGACCCCGTCCACGACCCGGTGCTGTACCGCTCGCGCCTGGCCGTCGTCTGGTTCCAGTCCACGCCTCGCCTGCCGTCGGGCTGGGACGCGGACCCCGCACTGCGGAACCTGGACTGGGCGGGTCTGGCCCGGGACGCACGCGCGGTGCCTGCGTAGGCTCGTCCGATGAGCGTTACGCGAACCCAACTGCTGCGCTGGCAGTTCGAGTTGACCTGGTCGCTGTTCGAGTACCACCTGGAGCGGCTGGAGCCGGAGGACTTCCTCTGGGAGCCGGCGCCGCACTGCTGGACGATGCACGAGGGCCCCGACGGCACGTGGGTGCCGGACTGGGCGGAGCCCGAACCGGACCCCGTGCCGGTGCCCACCCTCGCCTGGGTGAGCTGGCACATCGGCTGGTGGTGGAGCGTCACCCTCGACCACGCGCAGGGCCGGCCGCCCCGCGACCGCACGGACGTCCGGTGGCCCGGCGCGGGCGCCGCGACCGTCGAGTGGCTGCGCGGCCTGCGCACGGAGTGGCTGACGGTCCTCGACCGCCTCACCGACACCGACCTGGACGCCACGGCACCGTTCCCGTGGCCGGACGACCCCCAGCACACCGTCGCGCACATGGCGGGCTGGGTGAACGCCGAGCTGATGAAGAACGTGAGCGAGATCGGCCAACTGCGGCTGCTGCGAGCCGCGTCGGTGCCTCGGTCCGGCGGGTAGCGGTGGACCGTGGACCGGCGTGCCGCGGTGAACCGTGGACCGGCGGGCAGCGGAGCCGAGCCGCTCGCGGAGGCGGTTCGCGGCGGCGGTCGAGCCGGGGCGAGGTCGGCAGTACGGGCTCTCGGCACACGCATCCACGCCGGGGCGGATCCACGCGAGGCCGGGGACACCCGGGCGGCGGGGCCGGGTGGGGCGTGTCATCGTGGGGGCATGACCATCGACGTTCGCCCGGCTTCGGACTTCGCGGACGTGCGCGCGGTACTCGGGCCCAAGTCGCCCGGCGCGAATGTCTGCTGGTGCCTGAGCTACCGGATCCCGTCCAAGCTCAACAAGGAGCTGCACGGACCGGCCCGTGGCGAGTACGTCGCAGGGCTGTGCCGTGCGGACCCGGCCCCGGGCGTGCTCGCCTACGACGGTGACGAACCGGTCGGCTGGGCCGCCGTCTCCCCGCGCTCGGACACCTCCTTCGCCCGCAACCGCAAGATCCCGCACGTCGACGACCTGCCCGTCTGGTCGCTGTGGTGCGTCCGGGTACGCCCCGGTCACCGGAAGCAGGGCATCTCGCACGCCCTCATCGCGGGCGCGGTCGAGTTCGCCCGCGCTCACGGAGCACCGGCCGTCGAGGCCTACCCACTCGACAACGGTGACGCCAGGGTCGACCTGACGATGGCGTACGCCGGGCTGCGGAAGAACTTCGAGCGCGCCGGCTTCACCTACGCGGCGGCGACCACCTCGGTCCTGGCCGGCCACCCCAGGATCCTGATGCGCCTCGCCCTGCGATGAGAAAACCCGACCGCTGGCGACGGGGGATGCACCAGCGGTCGGGCTATGGCCAAGGGTAACAAGCGCTTACGCGAGGAAGCCGACCGTCCGCCACTAAAGGCCATCTTGTGACTCGTATCACTCAACTCTCATGAGAGACAGCACTGTTGTGCGGGCCGGTCCCGTCAGCCGTCGCAGGGCGGATCGTACGAGAGGCGGGACAGGTACTCGTCCCAGGTATCGCGCGTCAGAACGCCCCGGGTCGTCTCGCAGACGCGGTGTGCGGCCTGGTCGACGTCGAGGTCCCAGAGCCGGACGGTGTCCGCGCCGCTCGACACCCCCAGCATGTTGCTGTTCGGGCTGAACGACAGGAAGCTGCCGCTCTTGGCGTTGAGGCTCATCGACTGACCGATCGGGGTGGCCCTGGACGGTTCGGACGCGTTCCAGAGGCGGACACTGTTGTCGTTGCCGCCGCTGGCCAGGGTGCGGCCGTCCCGGCTGAACGTGAGTGACACGACCGCTTCGGTGTGGCCGGTGAGGCTTGCGATACCGGAGGGACCGGCAGGGTCGGTGATGTTCCAGAGGCGGACCGAGTTGTCGTCGCCGCCGCTGGCCAGCGTACGGCCGTCGGGGCTGTAGGCGAGGATGTTGACGGCGCCGAGGTGGCCCTCGAGCGGTGCGCCCAACCGCTCGGCACGGCGGGGGTCGGACACCTTCCACCGGCGGATGGTGCCGTCCGCGCTCCCGCTGGCGAGGGTGCGGCCGTCCGGGCTGAAGGCCAGGGAGTTGACGTAGCCCTTGTGCCCGGTGAGCGGTGCGCCGAGCCGCCGCAGCCGCGACGGGTCGCTGACGTCCCACAGCTGGATGGTGCGGTCGTCGTAGGCGGTGGCCAGGGTGCGCCCGTCGGGACTGAAGGCCAACGCGCCCGCGAAACGGGTGCGCAGGGCGACAGCGGGCCCGTAGGGGACCGGACGGGCCGGATCGGTGAGGTTCCACAGCCGCACCGCACGGGTGCCGATCCGCACCGCGAGGGTCCGGCCGTCGGCGGAGAACGCCATGGAGTGCACGTCACCGTCCGGTTGGAACGGTGCGCCGATCGGCACCGGCCTGCCGGGCCTGCGCACGTCCCACAGCCGGATCCGTTCGTCACGCGCCGCCGTCGCGAGCACCCGGCCGTCCGGCCGGAACGCTCCGGTCCGGCCGATCATGTCCGAGGTCGGCAGCGACCACAGGCGCACCTTGTTGTCGCCCGTGCCGGTGGCGAGGGTGCGCCCGTCGGGGCTGAAGCCGAGCGCGTACATCTCGCCGCTGCTGCCCGCCAAGGGCCCGCCGACCTGTGACGGGTACGCCGGATCGGTGACGTTCCACAGGCTCGCCGTGCTGTCCTCACTGGCGGCGGCGAGCCTCTCGCCGCTCGGGCTGAAGGCCACCGACCACACGGGGCCGGTGTGGCCGGTCAGCGGCGTACCGATCTGCTTCGCCCGGCGGGGGGCGGACGTGTCCCAGAGCCGGACGGTGTCGTCCGAACCGCCGCTGGCGAGCGTACGGCCGTCGGGGCTGAACGCCACCGAGTGCACCGTGGCGGTGTGACCGGTCAGCGGCTCACCCACCGGCGTGGGACGCCTGCGGTCGGACACGTCCCAGAGCCGGACCGTGCCGTCGTCGCCACCGGCCGCCAGTGTCCGGCCGTCCGGGCTGAGCGCCACCGAGCGCACGGCGGCCGTGTGACCGGTCAGCGGCTCGCCCAGGGGCCGCGGACGCTTCGGGTCGGCCACATCCCACAGCCGGACGGTGTGATCGTCGCCGGCGGAGGCCAGCGTGCGTCCGTCCGGGCTGAAGGCGATCAGGTAGATCGTGCCGTCATGGCCGGTCAGCGGTTCGCCGAGCGGCTGCGGGCGGCCGGGATCCGTCGCGTTCCACAACCGGATCGTGCCGTCGTCGGAGGCGCTGGCGAGGGTACGGCCGTCCGGGCTGAACACCGCGCTGCTCACCCAGCTCCGGTGGCCGCCGAGCGGCTTGCCCAGGGGCTTCGGGCGGCGTGGATCGGCCACGTTCCACAGGCGTACGGTCCGGTCGTAGCTGGCCGTGGCCAGGGTGCGGCCGTCCGGGCTGAACGTCGTGAGGTAGACGGCGCCCGTGTGACCGGTCAACGGCGTGGCCAGCGGCGCGTTCACCACGGAGATCAGGCGGCTGTTCGCCCCCTCGTCGTCCGGCCGCAGCCGGTGCGCCACCAGGTCGAGCTGTGCGGACAGCGACGGATCCGTGTCCTGGACGCGATCGGCCTGGGCGAGCACCTGCTGGAACACGGCGTCGTCCCGCTGCTTCCACGCGACGACCGCCGACCCGACGGCCAGGACAGCCAGTGCGACCAGCGCCGCCACGGCGCCCCGGCTGATCCAGATGATGCGCCTGCGCAGCCTGACCGACGCGGCCAGGAACTCCACCGCGCTGCGGGTGAGGAACGTGTCGCCCGCGGATTTCGCCCACCCGTGGGCCTGTTCCAGACGGGAGCCCCGGTAGAGCAGGGAGGTGTCGCGGTTCGACTCCTCCCAGGCCCGGCCGTCCTCCTCCAGGCGCTGACGCAGCAGATTGCCCTGCCGGTCGTCGTCGATCCAGTCACGCAAGCGCGGCCAGGCGTGCAGCAGCGCCTCGTGGGTGATCTCCACGGACTCGGCGTCGAGCGTCACCAGCCGGGCCCGGACCAGCGCCTCCAGGGACTCCTCGGTCTTCCCGGGGTCGGCCGACTCCTCCGCCAGCTTGCGCCGGGTCCCGCGCCTGCGCGTGGCCTGGGTGTCCTCACCCAGCCGGACCAGCCGGAGCAGGAGCAGCCGGGCCGCGGTGCGCGCCGCCGGGTCGAGGCCGGACCAGGCCCGCTCCGCGGTCGCCGCGACCGCGCCCTGGATGCCGCCGGCCGCGCGGTAGCCGGCCAGCGTCAGCCGGCCCGCCTTCCTGCGCTGCCAGGTGGCGAGCAGGGCGTGCGAGAGGAGCGGCAGCACACCCGCGTCGTGCGCCCCGCGCGGGCCGTCGGCGCTGACCTCCCGGACGATCAGCTCCGCCAGGCCCGGTTCCAGCTCCAGGCCGACGGCCTTGGCCGGTCCCGTCACGGCCTCGCGCAGTTCAGCGGTGGTCAGCGGTCCGAGCACCATGTGCCGGTGCTGGAGCGCGTCGGCCAGTTCGGGATACCTGAGGCACTGCTCGTAGAAGTCGGCCCGGATGCCCAGCACCACGACGGCCGGAGCCGGGTCGCCGGGGCGGGCCGGTAAGCACGCGGCGTGCAGGACCTCGACGAAGGCACGCCGGTCGGCCTCGTCGGGGCAGAGGGTGAACGTCTCCTCGAACTGGTCCACGATGATGACCGGCCGCGTACCGGGAGCCGCCACACGCCGCGCCCAGGCGGAGACGGCGGCGCGGACCGCGTCCGGGGAGGGGACGGAGCGGACCGCGTCCGGGGAGGGGACGGAGCGGACCGCGTCCGAGTGCCCCACAGCGGAACCGTCGGAGTTCTCCGTCCGCGGCCCCCTCGACGCGACCGAGCCGTCGGACGTCTCCGTTCCGGTTCTCTCCCCGGCCGAGACGACGGGCCCGAGGTCGGGGATGCGCCGGGCCAGCTCCGCCAGGGGGTCACTCCCGGGCACGAGCTGCACCACCGTGCCCGCCCGGCCGTTCTCCTCGCCGTCGCCGCCGTCGCCGCCGTCGCCACCGTCGATGCCGTCGATGCCGTCATGGCGGCCCAGCGCGCCTGCCCTCAGCGCGGGCACCAGGCCGGCGTTCAGCAGTGAGGACTTCCCCGCTCCCGACGCGCCCACGAGCATGACCAGTCCGCCCCGGTCCGCCACGCCGCGGAGCTGGGCGACGAGCGCGTCCGTGCACCGTTCCCGGCCGAAGAACCAGTTGGCGTCCTCCAGGCGGTACGAGGCCAGCCCCCGGTACGGGCACACCCCGGCGGGCGCGGACGGGGCGTCGGCCGCAGGCCCCTCCTCCGCGGGGGACGCCGCGCCGCGCTCGCCGACGGGGTCGGCCACCGCGCTCTCCCACAGCCGCTGCCAGTGGCCGAGGTCGTACAGGCCCGGGGACACCGGCGTGGGCCGCGCGCGGCGCGCCTCGGGTATCAGCACGTGCAGCACGGCCGCGAGGGCGGTGAACTGAGCGGGGACGTTGCGCGCCCGCCGCCAGTCGCTGATGCGCTGCGCGGACACCCGCACGGGACGCCCGCGTTCGTCGACCCGCCGCAGGCGTACGACCGATTCGGACACGCGCTTGAGGGGCGGGTTACCGGCTTCCTTGTACAGCAGTGCGAGGCGTTCCGCGAAGGCGGTGCGTGCCCCCGAGTCGGAACCCAAGGCTCCACTCCTTCTCTTCCCACGCCTGGACGTCCGGACCGGAAAACTCACCTTATACGTCTGACCTGCGACGATACCGCCCACCCGGAACCGGGAACTCCTCGTCGGGTGCCGGAACTGGCAGGATTCCGGACCAGCAGCGCATCCATCCGGTCGGCTTCCATCGGGGTCGGTCGACGGTGGCTCCACCGTTCGGTACCGGTCCCCACGAGGGGAGGGACCGGTACCGGACGACGTGGTGATCCTCCCCTTCGGACGGCGACTTCCAACCCTGGATATCTGACGGTCCGTCAGTTACGGTCGCCTTCCCCGTGGTTCGGCCCGGACCGCCTTACCGCTTCCCGAGCGACGTACAGGGGTGAGCGCAGTGGAGACACGTCCCGAGAGTCCACAACCGCAGGGCGCGCCCCGCTGGGTGGCGATGGTCCACCGGCCGGCCGACGGCTCCTGGCGGGCAGCCGCGGAGTCACCGCACCGGCCGCCCGTGCTGTACGCCCTCGACGAGATGACCCAGACCCTGCGCGCGCGTGGAGAGGACGTCTCCTTCGCCCTGTGGGGTCCGAAGGACGGCGCGTGGCACCTGTACGACGCCCCGCCGAGGCAAGCCGCTTCACCTCAGCCGAGCCCCCAGGCCCCTGCCGGCGCACCGACCGTCCTGGCGGCCCGCATGACCGGCCGCCGCCACCAGGTCCTCATGGCCGGGCTGGGCAAGGCGGGCCTCTACGACCTCTCCCCCGAGGACGAGACGACGGTTCAGGCGCTCGTCGAACGGCTCGACGAGACCGCCGTACGCCGGGTCGCCGACTGGCTCGCCACGGCCGGGGGCCGTTAGCGGGCGCCACCGACTAGCCTCCCCCCATGTCCACACCGAGCCTGCTGGCCGTCTTCGCCCACCCCGACGACGAGTCCCTGTCGGCGGGCGGCGTACTCGCCCGGCACGCGGCGGCGGGCGCGCGCACCACGGTGGTCACGGCGACCTGGGCGCCGGACAGCCCACGCGCCGCGGAACTGGCCGAAGCACTCCGCGTCCTCGGCGCCGACAAGCCGCGCCTGCTGGGCTACGCCGACTCCCGCCTACCGCGGTCGGCCCCGGGCAGAGCGCGCTTCTGCGACGCCCCGCTCGACGAGACGGTGGGCGCACTGGTCGCGCAGATCCGGGACGTCCGCCCGGAGATCGTCGTCACGCACGACGCCTACGGCGGACTGACGGGCCACGAGGACCATGTGCACACCCACCGCGTGACCCTGCTGGCCGTCCACGCCGCCGGACTGGAACGCCTCTACCCGGAGGCCGGCGAGCCCTGGCGGCCGAAAGCCCTGTACCTGGCCACGCATCCGCACTCCGCCGTCCGGGCGTGGGCCGGACAACTGGCCCCGGTGGGCAAAGCGATGCACACCGTCCCGGACGAGCTGATCAGCGCGACCGTGGACGTGACCCCCTGGCTGGAGCGGAAGGTGGCGGCCGTGCTCGCGCACCGCACGGAGGTGGCACGCGGAGCCGCGCCGGGTCTGATCGCCGCGCTCCCCGGGCCGGAGCGGGAGCGACTGCTCGGCACGGAGTACTACATCCGCCATGACCCGGTGACGACGGCGCCGCCCCGGACGGAACTCCTGGCGTAGGCCCGCGCCCCGCTCAACCGGCCGGAAACGGCCACCGCAGCTCGGCCAACGCCCGCGCCCTGGCCTCCACGACAGCCATCCGCGCGTCCCGCTCGACCCGGTCCACATGGGCCGCCTGCCCGGTCACCTGCCCCTCCCACTTCCGGTACAGCAGCCCCACCTCCCCCGAGAACCACCCCCGGCTCACGGCGTTCAGCGCGAGCAGCAGCCCCGTGTCCTCCGACGCCGGCAGCGCCATCCAGCCGCCGAGGGCGAGCAGCAACTCCCGTCGTACGAACAGCGACGCCGGATGGACCTGGGCGAGGAAGCCGTTCGCCTTCCAGTGCTCGAGCACCGCGCCGCGTTCGATCGGCCCCTGGTCCGGGTCGCCCGGAAACCCGACCGTCGACCCGTCGGGCATGAGGTCCAGCGCACGGGACGTCGCCCACCCGAGCCCGCGGTCGCCCTCCAGCGCCGCCAGATCCCGCGCGAGGACGCCCGGCGCCAACTGGTCGTCGGCGTCCAGGACTTTCACGTACGCCCCCTCCGCATGGGCCAGCGCGATGGTCCGCGCCACTCCGGGCCCACCGGCCCTGCCCTGCCGGAACGTCACCCGCTCGTCGTCGGGCACATACGGCCGTACGTGCCTGCCCTCCCCGTCCTCCTGGATGACCCAGTGCCACTCCCAGCCCTCGGGCAGCCACTGCTCCCGCAGGGACTTGTAGGCCTCCGGCAGGAACCGGGCCGACGGGCCGTGCACAGCGGTGACGACGACGACGCGTCGGCTCACGCCGGCACTCACCCCCCTCTCTCGCCTCTTCAGAACCGTTCCCTCATGCCGCTCGGGCCCTCACCTCCGCTGCGTCCACCCGGGGCGGGGCGGCTCCAACCTACCGGCCTCGCGCGTCGCGCCGGTGCCGTGGTCCAGCTGCCAGTGCTCCCTGGGATGTGAGGGTCTGATGCCGTATCACCTCCATGGCCCTGGAGCCGGGAATGGAACCACCGGGGGCTCAGCATGCGCAGGTTGAAAGCCGCTGTCAGCGCACCAGGGTGCACAGCCCCCTCCCGACCAGCGTCACATCGCGCCATTGTCACGGGTGCCGAGGCCGCCCGCAGCTCCCATAATGTCTGCCATCGCCCCAGGGCAGAGCCGAGCAGACACGGCCCCTGGCGTCCAGGTCGTTCGTACAGTGGCGCGCTCCACGTGGACGCCAGGGAGCACGCCCGTTCCACGGTGCACCTGGTCCCGGGCTCGCTCCAGGTCCGCGACACCAAGGTCCAGATGGAGCTTGAGGCCAGGTCGAGTCGGGCCACTGCGGCGACATGCAGTCAGCCACCCGTTGGAAGGCCAGGACGCACCCGAAATACCCGAGCTGAATCGTGCAGCACATCGGCAGAAAGGAGGAGTAGTGGCCCCTGCTTGGCCCGCCTGGGACCGCACGCCGACAGGGTCGAAGAAGCAGGCCGCCTAGCCTGGCGGGTCTGCGTGCCGCCATTGCCGTCAATTCCGAATGAGCGGTCAGTCTCGGCTGCCCTGGACAAGTCTTCGGGGATTGACGCTCCATTCTCGCAATGCCCAAGCCCCCCAGCACGAATAAGGCGCGCGACGAATCGATGGTGATCCGCCGCGCGCCGTTTGGTCCACTGGCTTGCCGTTCTCTACGCCAGAAGCCAGGCAATCCCTACCAGGCACATGGCCAGGTCAGCTAGTGCCCAGACAATGACGGGAAGTCTGCCCAGCCGTGACTGCCGTGCCCATCGTGCTTCTTGCCCCCGTCGTGGTGACCGTGGCCATCGTGCTTTTTGCCCCCGTCATGATGGCCGTGCCCATCGTGCTTTTTGCCCCCGTCATGACGGCCGCCGTCCGTGGGAGTGCCCGTCGGAGTCCCCGTCGGGGTCCCGGTGGGAGTCCCCGTCGGAGTCCCCGTCGGAGTCCCCGTCGGAGTCCCGGTGGGAGTCCCCGTCGGAGTCCCCGTCGGAGTCCCGGTGGGAGTCCCCGTCGGAGTCCCCGTCGGAGTCCCCGTCGGAGTCCCCGTCGGAGTCCCCGTCGGAGTCCCCGTCGGAGTCCCCGTCGGAGTCCCGGTGGGAGTCCCCGTCGGAGTCCCGGTGGGGCTGGTCCCGCACTCACCCTGGAAGATCGTGTTGGAGTCCAGCGTCACGGCACCGTTGCGGGCCAGCAGCCGGCCGTTGATGGTCGTGTTCGTGTTGGCAGTGATCGAGGTCAAGGCCAGGACGTTGCCCACGAAACTGGTGCCGGTACCGAAAGTGGCCGAGCTGCCGATCTGCCAGTACACGTTGCACGGGTTGGCGCCATTGATGAAACTCACCGAGCTTGCGGACGCCGTCGTCAGCGTCGAACCGACCTGGAACACCCAGACCGCGTTGGGGTTGCCCTGGCCGTTCAGGGTGAGGGTGCCGGTGATCTGGGCGCTGACGGGCACCTTGTAGACGCCCGGAACCAGCGTCTGGCCACCGAGCTCCACGGGGTCTCCGGTGTACGTGACGTCCGGTGCCTGCCCGGCGGCCTGGTTGTACGCCGTGGTCAGATCGCTCTGGGCCTGGAGAGCCTCGGCGTCAGCGGCATGGATGGTTCCGGGCGGCAGCACTACGCCGGGCGGGAACCCCACGATCGCCGTACCCGGACTCACCCCGACGTTACGCTCGACCGTCGTCGGGCCGGTGTTGGTGACTGTCGAACCCGCCAGTACTCCGTAATCGCCTGCCGTACCCAGAGGCACAGGCGTGGCAACGGCTTCAGCGCGTGTCGGCGACATCGCGATCACAGCAGCGGCGATCAGCGCGGTTACCACCGCAGTGATCCAAAGCGGCATGGAGCGCCATCGTGACGCACCAGCGATATTCAGTGTCATCGAGGGGCCAATTCCTGTGAGGGGTGATGCCTACATTGCCGGTTCTGACGGCGGCATATTATTCGAGGAAGCGATCGATCCATGGTCGCCTCAAGGGCCTTCGCTGGAATTGGCCAACCAATCACGAAATTCTCAATAATGCTTAATGGGCCGGATGGCGCTCACTTCTCTGCTCCGGACGGGCGACTGGGAAACGCCACCAAAAAAGCGCAATCCCCCAGCGTGACCGACACGGAGGCGAAGATGCTTCACGATCTCGAATCCTGCGAAACGTGTGTTGGCAGCCGTTCTCACTTGAGACAAGGAGCGGCGGCCACGGGCTGCCATGAGTCAGGTGTCTCCCTGGCGCAAATACGCCTCACTCATGCCGTTTCAGTGAGTGTGCGATGCGGGGGAGTTCTTCGTACAGCAGGCGGCCGACCAGGGCACCGCCGAAGACGACGACACCCACACCGACCAGCCAGGACTGGATGACGAGGACGGTTCCGACGGGTCCGTAGGTGACGGTGTTGGACGCGATCAACGGCGAGAAGACCAGTCTGGAGAAGACCCTCAGACCGACCAGCCCGATCACGGTGGCCACGGCGCCGGGCAACAGGGCACGCCAGCGGATTCGCCCGCCGAGCAGCAGGCGCTGGGACCACCACAGGAACAGCACGGCACTCAGCGAGGCCACGGCCCCGCCCGCCAGAGGTTCGCGCCGCAACGCGGTGGTGGCGGAGAGGTAGAGGTATCCCGTGAGGACGCCGAGCCACACCACATGCCGCCACCTGGCCCACCAGCGGGCCGACGGCAGGTCCCAGACCTTCTCATAGCCGGTCTGCACCGCCGCACCGAAGGTCAGGCCGAACACGGCAAGGGCGGCGATACCGAACGCGGTGGTGGTCCGCAGGGCCTGACCGGGCCGGATGAACAGTTGCTCGACCTGTCGCCTGGAGGCCGTCGAGACGCCCAGCCCTTCCCCGAGCCACTGCGCGAACCCCCGCCCGTGCTCGGCGTCGGCGGCGGAGACGATGATCAGCAGCGGCACCAGCGTGAGCAGCCCCAGCGCCGCGAAGCCCAGCGAACGCGACCACAGCTCGATATCCCTGCTCCGCCGCCATCCCCGCCCGGCCGGCGAACGGCTGATCACGCGGTGCAGTCGTCCGAACCAAGATGAGCGGTCCGCCGGACCGGAAGGCTTCATCGGCATGCCTGTCGACTACCACTTCGAAACCCCTGTCGCGTGAGGGCGCGACGCAGAGATTCCCGGATAGCCTGGACGAACGAAGGGCCACCGAGGGTTCAGCAGGCTGTGACTGCCTGCGGGGGTGCTGCTCCTACGGGCCCGGATCAACGGCTCAGGAGGCAGGCCATGATCCATTCAGCCGATATCCGCGAGTGGCGCAACCGCAGCGTCGTCGACCCCAAGGGCCACAAGATCGGCGTACTCGAAGCGGTCTACGTCGACACCACCACCGACGAACCGGCCATGGCCACGGTTCGCACCGGACTCCCCACCCGCCACCACCTGGCCTTCGTACCCCTGGACGAGGCGATCCTCGGGCCCGGCTACGTCAAGGTCTCCTACACCAAGACGCTGGTGAAGAAGGCGCCCTCGGTCGGCATGGACGACATCCTGCCCGCCGAGTCGGAGGAAGCGATCTTCCAGCACTACGACATGCCCTACCAGACGGGCGCAGGTGGCGAGCGGCAACTCGCGCGCCGCTGATCGCCCGCGCTCAGCCACCCAAGGGAGGCGTACGCGCCATGGCCCTCTTGCTCCTTCTCGTTCTGGTCGGCCTCGTGCTGGGAATCATCGGAGTGGCCGCGGAAGGGTTGGGCTACTTGTTGATCATCGGCATCGTGGTCCTTGTCGCTGCGCTGGGCCTCATCGCCGTCCGCTGGTCCCAACGCTCCCGTCACCACCCCATCCGCTAGCACTCGGTAGCCCGCCCACCCTTGCGCTTGAGCTGCGGAGAGACGGCCGCGAGCCGACGAGCGGGTGGCACGCTCCACCTGGACGCCATGAACCACAGGCGGCTGATCAGTCGCGCTTGGGCCAGATCGGGCCCTGGTCGGTCCAGATGACGCCCTTGTTGCGGCACAGGCAGAAGGGGTGGCCGATCGGGTCGGTGTAGACCTGCCAGCCGTAGCCGTTGGGGCCGATGAAGTCCTGCCTCAGCGTCGCGCCGAGGTCGAGGACGCGGCGCTGCTCGGACTCGATCTCGTCCACTTCGAAGTCGAGGTGGAACTGCTTGGGGTGCTCGATGTCGGGCCACTGCGGAGCGCGGTAGTCGTCCACCCGGATGAATGCCAGCTCGATCTCGCCGAACTGGATGCCGGCCCAGTTCTCGGAGCTGCCTTCCTTGATCGGACGGCCCGTCACCTCGGAGTAGAAAGCCGCCAGCTTCATCGTGTCCGGGCAGTCGATAATGAAATCGGTGAGTCGCAGCATCCCGCGATCTTGGCACAAGCTCACACCCGACCTATCGAGGCCCAGAGCGATTTGGCCGCGGGGAACTACGGGGAACGGCGGGAAGTCCCGGAGTCCCGGGCAAGTGAACGGCCCCCCTCCATCAACCGTGGACGGGGGCCGTTCTCACTGCTCATCGCGCGGAGGCGGTGGGATTTGAACCCACGGTGACATCGCTGCCACGACGGTTTTCAAGACCGTTCCCTTCGGCCGCTCGGGCACACCTCCCCGCGCCGGCCCTGATGCGGGCGGCGCGGGGACAAGGGTAACGGGTCGGTGCGGGCGGGTGGGGATCAGTTGTCGCCGACGCGGGAGCCCAGGGTGACCTCGACCGTGTGCTGCTTGCCGCCGCGCTCGTAGGTGATCGTGACCTTGTCGCCGGGCTTGTGGGTCCAGATCTCGCCGATCAGGGTGGGCCCGGAGTCGATCACACGGTCGTCGAGCTTGGTGATGACGTCGCCGGGCTTGAGGCCCGCGTCGGCGGCCGGGCCGCCCGGCTCGACCGGTGCCGCGCCGCCCGCGCCCTGGTCGGTGATCTGCGCGCCGTCGGAGCTGTCGTCCAGGGACACGGACGCGCCGATCTTCGCGTACACCGGCTTGCCGGTCTTGATCAGCTCCTGGGCGACGTACTCGGCCTGGTTGATCGGGATGGCGAAGCCGAGGCCGATGGAGCCGGACTGGCCGGTGCCGAAGCCGCCGTTGCCGGTGGACTGGATCGCGGAGTTGATGCCGATGACGTTGCCCTGCGCGTCCAGCAGCGGGCCGCCGGAGTTGCCCGGGTTGATCGAGGCGTCGGTCTGCAGGGCGCTCATGTAGGAGGCCTGGCTGCCGCTGCCGTCGCTGGAGGCCACCGGGCGGTTCTTGGCGCTGATGATGCCCGTCGTCACCGTGTCGGACAGGCCGAAGGGGGCGCCGATCGCGATCGTCGCGTCGCCGACGGCCACCTTGTCCGAGTCGCCGAGGGTGAGGGGCTTCAGGTCGCTCGGGGCGTTCTTGAGCTTGATGACCGCCACGTCGTAGCCCTGGGCGTTGCCGATCACCTCGGCGTCGTACTTCTTGCCGTTCGGGAAGGTGGCGCTGAGCTTGCCGCCGTCCACCGCGTCGGCCACCACGTGGTTGTTGGTGACGATGTGGCCCTGCTTGTCGAAGACGAAGCCCGTGCCGGTGCCGCCCTCGCCGCTGCTGCCCTCGGCCTCGATCGTCACCGTGCTCGGCAGCGCCCTGGCCGTCACGCCCGCGACCGTGCCCGGGTCGCGCTTGACGTCGCCGCCGCTGGTGGAGGCGGAGACCGTCGTCGAGCCGGTGCTCTCGTCGTTGTTCTTCGCCAGCGTGTAGCCGAGGCCACCGCCCAGACCGCCCGCGACCAGCGCGGCCACCAGGAGCGCGGCGACCAGACCACCGCGACCGCGGCCGGACTTCGGCGCCGGCTGCTGGTACGAGGAGCCCCAGCCGCCCGCGCCGGAACCGGAACCGCCGTCGCCGTAGGGGGCGGTCGGCGGCGGGGGCGGCGGCCAGGAGGGGTCCGGGGCGGAGGAGGTGACCCCGGGATGACCGGCGTCACCGGGAGCCCCCTGCCCGTGCGGACCCTGTCCTTGCGCGTCCTGCCCGTACGGCCCCTGGGGTGCCTGAGCAGCGGGAGCGTCCACCGGCACGGGAGGTGCGGACGGGGCGGGGGGTACCGCGGTGCCCTCGTTCTCGGTGCTCACAGCTTTCTCTCCTCGATCCACGGCTGTTACCTGGGGCGCACTCGGTCCGCTTCTTCACGCTGGCGACGGTCCGGCGCGATACAGCTGTGCTTGTCCCTTTGTATGCCGTCAGCTTTGCCCACGGGCCGTCAGGGCACCATAAGCGGTGGCTGTGGGTCCGGGGCCATTCTTTATATAGGTCATTACCGGCGAAAGGGGTGCAATCCCGATGCCTCCGTCCGGACCTGTGCATCCGTCGAGTCCGTCCGACCGGACGCGTACCCGCGGACGGTGGCACCATGACGCGGTGACCCACGCACGGCAGCATGTCATTCAAGTCGTCGCCCACCGCGGGGCCTCCGAGGACGCCCCGGAGCACACCCTGGCCGCGTACACCAAGGCGATCGAGGACGGCGCGGACGCCCTCGAGTGCGATGTGCGCCTGACCGCCGACGGCCACCTGGTGTGCGTGCACGACCGCCGGATCAACCGTACGTCCAACGGCCGGGGCGCGGTCTCCGCCCTGGAGCTCGCCGACCTCGCCGCCCTGGACTTCGGCTCCTGGAAGACAGGCGAGGCCTGGAAGGCGCGCGACGAGGAACCCGACTGGGAACACCGCCCGGAGGACCGCGAGGCGACGTCCGTCCTCACCCTGGAACGGCTGCTCGAACTCGTCGCCGACGCCGGACGGCCGGTGGAGCTGGCCATCGAGACCAAGCACCCGACGCGCTGGGCTGGGCAGGTCGAGGAGCGGCTGCTGACCCTGCTGAAGCGGTTCGGCCTGGACACCCCGGCCTCCGCCGAGGAGTCCCGGGTGCGGGTGATGAGCTTCTCGGCCCGTTCGCTGCACCGCGTGCGCGCCGCCTCACCCACGCTGCCCACGGTCTACCTGACACAGTTCGCCTCGCCCCGGCTGCGGGACGGGCGGCTGCCCCCGGGCGTGCGGATCGCGGGCCCCTCCATCCGGATCGTGCGCGGCCACCCCGGCCACATCGAGCGCCTGAAGCAGGCCGGCCACCAGGTGCACGTATGGACGGTGAACGAGCCGGAGGACGTCGACCTCTGCGTGGACCTGGGCGTCGACGCCATCATCACCAACCGTCCCCGCGCGGTTCTGGACCGGCTCGGCCGCTGAGAACCCGCCACCCGCGGCCGGCCACCACACGTCACACCAGACCCATGCACACCTCTTGACCCACACCTTGACGGGCGGGATCCTCACGTCTCGGCCACACCGACTAAATCCGGCCACGCGATGACAGGGAGTGCTCCGGCGCGTTCGTTCCGTGTCCGGTCGTGGTGAGTGCGTCAGCGGAGATGGATTGGCCGGTTTCCGGTACAGGCCAATGGGGCATCCACACCGTGGCGTGGGGCGAAGGAGGTCTCGGGGGTGGCGTTGGTGGTGGCACAGGAGGTGCCCACGTCGTCGAGCATGGCCGTACCCCATGGCCCGGCGGGCGTGGGCGAGGCGCGACACCACATGCGTACGCAGTTGCGCAGAGGTGGCGTAGCGGAAACGGTCATCGACGACGCCGTACTGATCCTTACCGAACTGCTGAGCAACGCGTGCAAACACGGCAGGCCCCTGGGCGACGCCCTCTCCGGCGACGGGGACGTCCGCGCCGCATGGCGTGTGGACCCGTCCGGCCGGCTCATCGTCGAGGTCACGGACGGCGGCGGCCCGACCCGCCCCGCCCCGGCGACCCCGTCGGTCACGGCGCACGGCGGCCGCGGGCTGAACATCATCACGGCGCTGGCCGACGACTGGGGTGTCCGGGACGACATCCGCGGCGAGGTCACGGTGTGGGTCGTCGTCCACGACGACGTGCACGACCCGGACGCCGGCCACCGCCGCGACGACTTCGCGACGCGCGTCGCCGCCCCGGCGGTGTCCCGGATACCCGGGCTGGACTTCGCGGACGCCTTCGACGACATGGAGTGAACGGACCGGGTGCCGCCCGCCGCGGCGGTTCCGGGCGCCGCGCGCCGCGAACCACTGAGTGTTGTCCACAGGTTCCCGTCGCCGGAGGCGTGACCGGCTAGGCTCGCGAAAGTACGAGACGAGCCGTAACCGGGAGACCCATCGATGGCCAAGAAGCGACCCCAGACGAAGGCCAAGCGCCCGCAGATCACGGACGGTGAGGTCCCGGTCGTCGGTGCCCGCGAGCCCTGCCCCTGCGGCAGCGGCCGCCGCTACAAGGCCTGCCACGGCCGGGCCGCGTCCCACGCCGTGACCGAGCTGGTGCACCGCCCGTTCGAGGGTCTGCCCGGCGAGTGCGACTGGGTGGCCCTGCGCGAACTGGTCCCGGCGGCCACGGTCGGCCTGACCCTCAAGGGCGGCCTCCCCGAGGGTGTCCCGGCGGTCACGCTCGCCACGGTGCTGCCGATGGCCTGGCCCGCCCTGCGCCGCGACGACGGCTCGGTCCTGCTCGGCCTGCAGAACGACACCTCGTCGGGCGACATCAGCCGCGACCTCGCGGACACCCTCCAGCGTGCCCTGGAAGCGGAGCCCGGCACACCGGTGCAGGGCCGCCGCGCCCCGGCCGACGGTCCGCGGCTTCAGGACCTGCTCGACCCGGAGGGCGGCTTCGAGCCAGAAGTGCACAGCGGCTTCGAGTTCTGGGTCCCGGACCCGGAGAACGCCACCCCCGACGTGACCGCCTCGCTGGAGCGGGCCAACGCCGCGGCCATCCCGACCGTCAAGCTCCAGGGCGTGGACGCCGCGTACTGGTGCGAGACGCCGGAGAAGAACCACCTGCGGTGGGTCATGCCCCACCCGGAGGAGCAGCTTCTGGACGCTCTCGCGCGGCTGCACGCGGCGGGCCGGTCCAGCCTGGGCGAGGGCACCCGCCTGGTGGGCTCCTTCCGCGCCCACGGGCTCACCGTGCCGGTCTGGGACCTGCCGAGCGAGGTCACGGCAGACGACGTGGAGAAGCCGGCGGCGGAGTTCGCCGAGCGCCTCGCCGCGGCCCTGGCGACGGACGCACCGCTCACGGCGGACGAGCGCCGTGCGCGCGGCGGCCTCACCAACCGGCAGGTCACGCTCAGCTGAACGCCGGTCACCGGGTCCGGCCGCCACCCGGCCGGACCCTCGCACCCGGGACGGTTGACTCGCACAACTCCCTCTGGAGACAAGCCAGTCGGTGACCGGAAAGGGCGAGATCGAATTTGCGAACCGCCGATCTCTTGTTACCGTTCCTGTAGCCCGGTTGCTGGTGCATCCCCCGTCGCCAGCAACCGGGTCTTTCCATGCGTGTAGCGGTTGAGGGAACGCAGTCGCTCCTCAACTGCCTGCTTCCGCAGGTGAGTTGCTCCCTGAGCGCAGCAGCAGCGGCCCTTGGCCCGCCCGTCGGGCGAACTCCGCGACCGCCGTGTACGCCGCCAGGCCGCCCCGCGCGGGCTCCCGGGGCGTCTCACAGGTCCGCGGCTCGTCCTCCGCCCCGGCCGCGCACGTCGTCCGCACGGTCCGCGCCCCGGGTCCCATCAGGCTCAGCACGACGTCCAGCGCCTCACCGGTCGCGTTGCGGTAGTACGTCCGTGCCCAGGTGTCCGCGCCCTGCGTCACGACGCAGGTCTGCGCCTCGATGCCGCCGGGCGAGGAGAGCCCGGGACCGCAGCGCACGGCGGTCGGCAGGCCCTGGCCGGGCGCCGGGAGACCGGAGAGGACGGAGGACGGCCCGCCGTCGGCGGACGGCGGCCGGGAGGCCGGGGTGGGACGTACGCCGTCGCGCTCGGAACCGGACGCGGGGCCGCCGGGCGCGCCGGCCTCGTCGGCCGGTCCCGGACGGTTCACCGCGCTCCCCCCGTTCACGGACCCCGACGCCACCGCCAGCGGCAGCGCGATCGCGCACATCACCACGACCCCCGCGAGGGCGAGCAGTCGGGTCTTTCGGAGGTCCCGGGGGCGGCCCCGGGCATGACGCGGCATGGCCCCGGAACATAACGCCCCGGGGCGAGCGCGGCGCCCGGCGCGCCCGACAGCTCTAGAACTCGGGCGCGCTCACACCCGTACGAGTGAGGGCCTCGACCACGGCGTCCACCACGGCCTCGACATCGGGCACCCACGGCGAGGCGGAGCCCGGCAGCGGCGCCCGCTCCCAGAGGATCCCGCCCTGACCCGTCTCGGACGGGGGCAGCGCGAGGTAGCCGCCCTCGCTGTGGAAGCGGAGGGAGCCGGGCACGAAGTCCTTGGCGTACAGCAGCTCGCCGAGCTGCTCCATGGAGTACGGCTTCACCAGGATCGCCCAGCGGGTGGGGGAGGCGACGACCGGGCCGAGCCGCATGCCCACGCGGTCGAGGGCGTCGAGAGCGCGGGCCGCCGCCGGGGCGGGCAGCGAGACCGCGCAGGGGGCCGTGCCACCGGTGGCCAGGACGATGGGCGCCGTGGGCCGGTTGTGCCACCACCAGCGCACCATGCGCTCGTCGGTGGTGGCCGCGAGCAGGCCGGGGTCGAAGGGGTGCGCGCCGGGCACCGTGCACTCCTGGTCTGGGCAGGCGCAGCGGCCCTGGTTCTGCGGGTCCGCCGCCACGCCCGGGAGTACGGGCCACTGCCATTCCGTCGCGTAGGTCAGGGCCGCGCCGATCAGCTCAGGCCTCCCGTCACTGCGCTGGGAGGGGAGCCTGCGTCGCCTTCCGAGGATCTCGCGCATGAGCGCTCGTTCCTTTCCGTTGCACGCCTGGCAACACCGTGGTCCACATCACATCATGTGTCGATCACTTCACTGTGCGTACCTATTGGCGCATCACACCCCTGCCGGAAGCACGGGGAGCCCCTATGGGTCGAGCTTTTTGACTGCCTCCGTGGCTGTCCCGCTCATACTGCGTCTATCAGAAGCACGGGCATGGCGTAGGGGTGGCGAAGTATGGCGTTTGCCGTCGCGCGTATTTCTCTCCGCCGCCGCCACGGGAGGATGGGGCACAGTCGTCGGTGGCTAAGACGCCCGGGTCCGTCACCAGGTTCCGGGTGGTTCCCAACCACCCCTGGCCTTCACCGAGTACGTACCCATCACGACCGTTGTGACGCTCCGTGGAGCAAGCCCAGTCGACCGCAATAAGCCGTCCACTGCGGCAGTTTTAAGCCAACTTTACATTTCCGCAAGAGGGAGGGGAGTTGTTCCCTCGAGCCCCACGGACACCAGGAATTCCAGCAGGACAATGCTGGACATCCCCTCACGAGTGCGTGTACATGTGGAGACACTGCTAGCGACGCAGAATGACATGGGGGTTTGCGATGCTTTTGGGCAGTACGCACCGGTCGGAAAGCCGGATGCCATGAACGCGCCGCACCCTCCGAAAGTGGCTGGAATCGATTCAACGGTTCCCTCGCCCGCCCACACTGTCGCGCCCGTCGCGTCAAGCACCGCCCCGCCGACCCCCCCGGCGCCACCCGGCGCGGTGCTCCAGGACCGCCTCGCCGGCTGGGTCTCCGACCTCACCACGCTCCACGAACTGACCGAACGCCTGGCCCGCACGACCGCGCTCGACGAGACCCTCCAGGAACTGCTGCGGGCCGGCGCCGCCTTGGTGGGCGCGCGTCGCGGCCTCGTCGTCCTCGAACCCGGCGACGGACTCGGCCCGGACACCACCATCGGTCTGGGCCTGGCCCGCGCCGATCTCGGCCACATCGAGACCGTGCCGCGCAGCGCCCTGTCCTACGGCCGGATCCTCGACGGACGGCCCGGAGGCGAGCGCGGCATCGCCGAACCCGACCTGTTCGCGGCAGAGGGGCTCGACCCCCGCCACCGCGAGGTCGCGGCCCGCCTCGGCTACGCCGCGAGTTACGCCCTCCCCCTGTCCACCGAGACCGCCGGGCGCCTCGGTGCCGCCGTCTGGCTCTACGACGAACCCGCGGAGCCGAGCGAGCGGCAGCGCCATCTCGCCGGCCTGTACACCCGGTACGCCGCCGAGCACCTCGCGCTCCTCCTGGAACTGGAGCGCACACGCTCGTCTATGGCCACCATGTCGGACGAGCTGCTGCCCGCCCGGCTGCCGCGCGTGGCCGGCGTGCAGCTCGCCGCCCGGCACCGCACCGGACCGCGCGGCGGCGGCGACTGGTACGACGCGCTGCCGCTGCCCGACGCCGCCCTCGGCCTCGCCGTCGGGTCCGTCACGGGGTCGGGCCCCAGCGCGGTCGCCGCGATGGGGCGGCTGCGGGCCTCCCTGCGGGCCTACGCCGTCATGGAGGGGGAGGACCCGGTCGCCGTCCTGTCGGACCTGGAACTGCTGCTGCGGCTGACCGAGCCGGCCCGTTCGGCCACCGCCCTGTTCGGCTACTGCGAACCGGCCGCCCGCAAGATCACGCTGGCCGGTGCCGGGCACAGTCCGCCGCTGCTGATCGGGGAGCGCCGCACCGAGTTCGTGGAGACGTCGGTCTCCGCACCGCTGGGCATGCTCGCCTGCTGGGAGGCGCCGTGCCTGGAGATCCTCGCCGAACCCGGAGAGACGGTTCTGCTGTACACCGACGGGCTGCTGCACCGCACGGGCGAGACCACCGACCGCGCCTTCGCCCGGCTGCACGCGGCGGCGGCCGGAGTGCCCCGGCCACTGCGGCGCGACCCCGGCGCGATCGCCGACCACGTCCTGCGGAACGTGCTGCCGGACGGGCTGGACGTGGCCGAGGGCGCGGAGGATGTGGTTCTGCTGGCGGTGCGGTTCGAATAACGCTCCTCGTCAGCGCCCTGGGCCCCTTCCGCGCCGCCGTAGAGTGGAGGGGGTCCAGTGCCGTATCGAGGAGGATGACCGTGGCGGAGGAGCTCTCGGAGACCGCTGAGACTGCCGAAGAGGAGCCCATCAAGCAGCGGAAGAACGGACTGTACCCCGGCGTGTCCGACGAGCTGGCAGAGAACATGAAGAGCGGCTGGGCCGACACCGAGCTGCGCGATCTCCAGCCCATCCCCCAGGCCGCCGAGACGGCCGCCCGCCGGGCCGCGCTGTCCGCGCGCTTCCCGGGCGAGCGGCTGGTGATCCCCGCGGGCAACCTGAAGACCCGCTCCAACGACACCGAGTACCCGTTCCGCGCCTCCGTCGAGTACGCCTACCTCACCGGCAACCAGACGGAGGACGGCGTCCTGGTCCTGGAGCCGAAGGACGGGGGCCACGAGGCGACGATCTACCTCCTGCCGCGGTCCGACCGCGAGAACGGCGAGTTCTGGCTGGACGGCCAGGGCGAGCTGTGGGTGGGCCGCCGCCACTCCCTCACCGAGGCGGAGAAGCTGTACGGCATCCCCGCGTCCGACGTGCGCGAGCTGGCGGACGCGCTGCGCGAGGCCACCGGGCCGGTGCGGGTCGTGCGCGGTCACGACGCCGGCATCGAGTCCGCGCTGACCGACAAGGTCACCGCCGAGCGGGACGAGGAGCTGCGGGTCTTCCTCTCCGAGGCGCGGCTGGTCAAGGACGAGTTCGAAGTCGGCGAGCTGCAGAAGGCGGTCGACTCGACGGTGCGTGGCTTCGAGGACGTCGTGAAGGTCCTCGACAAGGCCCGGGCGACCTCCGAGCGGTACATCGAGGGCACGTTCTTCCTGCGCGCCCGCGTCGAGGGCAACGACGTCGGCTACGGCACGATCGCCGCGGCCGGGCCGCACGCCTGCACACTGCACTGGGTGCGCAACGACGGCCCCGTGCGGTCGGGTGACCTGCTGCTGCTCGACGCCGGTGTGGAGACGCACACCTACTACACCGCCGACGTCACGCGCACGCTGCCGGTCAACGGGCGGTTCAGCGAGATCCAGAAGAAGATCTACGACGCGGTGTACGAGGCCCAGGAGGCCGGGATCGCGGCGGTGAAGCCGGGCGCGAAGTACCGGGACTTCCACGACGCCGCGCAGCGCGTGCTCGCCGAGAAGCTCGTCGAGTGGGGACTGGTCGAGGGGCCCGTGGAGCGGGTGCTGGAGCTGGGGCTCCAGCGGCGCTGGACACTGCACGGGACCGGGCACATGCTCGGCATGGACGTGCACGACTGCGCTGCCGCGCGCACCGAGACCTACGTCGACGGTGTGCTGGAGCCGGGGATGTGTCTGACCGTCGAGCCCGGGTTGTACTTCCAGGCCGATGACCTGACCGTGCCGGAGGAGTACCGGGGGATCGGGGTGCGGATCGAGGACGACATCCTCGTGACGGAGGACGGGAACCGGAATCTGAGTGCGGCGCTGCCCCGGCGTTCGGACGAGGTCGAGGCCTGGATGGCTTCCGTCACGGGCTGAGTCTCGGGTGCGGGTGTGGGGGGCTGCTCGCGCGGCTCCCCGCCGGGATTCCGTCCGTCAGGCGCACGGGCTGAGCTGAGAGCCGGCAGCGAAGCGACCGGGCGCATTCGGCCAGGGTCAAATTATCGCAGGTCAGCGGTTGTTGACGTATGAGATCATGGCGCACCTTGCCGGGCCGACTCGGGGAACAGGCAGCGATCACCATGAAGAACGTGCAGACGGCGCTGACCATGCAGGACGCCATCCTCACCCTGCAGAAGTACTGGAGCGACAACGGCTGCATGATCACGCAGCCGTTGAACACCGAGGTCGGAGCCGGTACGGCCAACCCGGCCACGGCGCTGCGGGTGCTCGGTCCCGAGCCGTGGAGCGTGGCCTACGTGGAGCCGAGTGTGCGGCCGGACGACTCGCGCTACGGCGAGAACCCCAACCGGCTCCAGACCCACACCCAGTTCCAGGTCATCCTCAAGCCCGACCCGGGCAACCCGCAGGAGCTGTACCTGGGCAGTCTGCGGGCGCTCGGCGTCGACCTGAACGCACACGACGTGCGGTTCGTCGAAGACAACTGGGCCTCCCCCGCGCTCGGCGCCTGGGGGCTGGGCTGGGAGGTCTGGCTGGACGGCATGGAGATCACCCAGTTCACCTACTTCCAGCAGGTCGGCGGAGTCGCCCTGGACCCGGTGTCGGTGGAGATCACGTACGGCCTCGAACGCATCCTGATGAACCTTCAGGGCGTGTCCCACTTCAAGGACATCGTGTACGCGCCGGGCATCACGTACGGCGAGGTGTTCGGGCAGAACGAGTACGAGATGAGCCGCTACTACCTCGACGACGCCGATCTCGACACCAACCACGGGCTGTTCGAGGCGTACGCCGCCGAGGCCCGTCGCCTGCTCGACCTGGAGCTGCCGGTTCCGGCGTACACCTACGTGCTCAAGTGCAGCCACACCTTCAACGTGCTCGACGCGCGCGGCGCGATCAGCACCACCGAGCGGGCCAAGGCGTTCTCGCTGATGCGCGGGCTGACGCACGAGTCGGCCAAGCTGTGGGAGCGGCGGCGGGCCGCGCTGGAGCATCCGCTGGGCGTGGCGGCCACGCCGGCCCCGGCACAGCGGGCCGCACTGCCGAAGGTGTCCGGTACCGAGACGCTGTTGTTCGAGATCGGTGTCGAGGAACTGCCGTACGCCGACGTCCCCGCCACCACCGAGGCGGTCCGCGAGTCCGTCACCGCCAAGCTGGCCGCGACGCGACTGAGGCACGGCGCGATCACCGTCATGGCCACACCCCGCCGCATCGTGATCACCGTGGAGGGCGTGCAGCCGCGCGAGCGGGACACCATGCGCACCGTGCGCGGCCCCAAGGTGGCCGCCGCCTACAAGGACGGCGCACCCACCCCCGCGCTGCTGGGCTTCGCCCGCAGTCAGGGCGCCGACCCGGCGGACGTGCGGGTCGTCGACGCCGGCGGTACCGAGTACGTGGCGGTCACCCGGCACGAGGAGGGACGTCCGGCCGTCGAGGTGCTCAGCGACCTGCTGGCCGAGGTCGTGTCCGGGCTGCGCGCCGGCCGCAACATGCGGTGGAGCGACCCGGGTCTGTCGTTCGCGCGTCCCGTGCGGTGGCTGCTGGCGCTGCTCGGCCGTACCCCCCTGCCGGTGGTGGTCTCCTCGCTGGCCGCGAGCGACACGACGCGCGTGCAGCGCCAGGCCCCCTACCCCGAAGTCCGGGTGACCTCCGCCGAGGGCTACCCGCACTTCCTGCACATGCACGGCATCCTGCTCGACCGGGACGCCCGGCGCGGCGCGGTGGTGCGCGGAGCCCTGGAGGCGGCGGCCGAGGTGGGCGGGCGGATCGATGTGGAGGACCAGGCCGGTCTGATCGACGAGATCACCGACATCCTCGAGTTCCCCTATGCCGTCCGGGGGTCGTTCGACGAGCGATACCTGGAGCTGCCCGCGAGCGTCCTCACCACCGTCATGCGCAAGCACCAGCGCTATCTGCCGGTGCTGGACGGCGAGCGGCTCATGCCGTACTTCGTCACCTTCGCCAACGCCCTGTGCGACGACGATGTGGTGCGAGCGGGCAACGAGGCCGTGCTGCGGGCCCGTTACGAGGACGCCGTGTTCTTCTGGCAGGCGGACCTCAAGGTGCCCCCGGCCGAGTTCCGGCGGCGGCTGGACAAGCTGACCTTCGAGGACCGCCTCGGTACGGTCGCCCAACGCGCCGAGCGCCTCGCCGTCCTCGCCGACGACCTGGCCCGACGGGCCGGACTCTCCGAGGAGGCCGCGGAGGTCGTGCGGCGCGCCGGTGCGCTGGCGAAGTTCGACCTGGCCTCGCAGATGGTGATCGAGTTCTCCGGCCTTGCCGGGGTGATGGCCGAGGAGTACGCCCTGCGGGCCGGTGAGTCCGCCGAAGTCGCCCGGGCCCTCGCCGAGATGGAGCTGCCGCGCTCCGCCGGCGGCGCCCTGCCGACCGGGGACGCGGGTGCCGTGCTCTCGCTCGCCGACCGGTTCGACCTGGTGACAGGCATGTTCCTGATCGGTGCCGCACCGACCGGGAGCTCCGACCCGTACGGGGTGCGCCGGGCCGCGATCGGCCTGCTCAACGTGTTGCGCACCGTGCCCGCCGTGGCTGGCGTCCGGGTGCGCGACGGGCTGCGCGCGGCGGCCGTACGGTACGCCGCGCAGGGCGTCGAGGTGCCCGCCGAGCGGGTCGCCGAGGCCGCCGAACTGATCACCCGGCGATACGAGCAGCAGCTCACGGACGCCGGACACGAGCACCGGCTGGTGCAGGCCGTGCTGGTGTGGGCCGACCGGCCGGCCCACGGCGACCGCACGCTGGCCACGCTGGAGCGGCACATCGGCACCGAGGCGTTCGAAGCACTCGCTGCCGCGTTCCAGCGGGTGGTGCGCATCCTTCCCGAGGGCGGCGTCGAGGCGGCGGATCCGTCCCTGCTGACCGCGCCCGCCGAACTGCGCCTCGCGGAGAGCGCGGAGGCCGTACGCCAGGCGCTGCACGGCCGTGAGGACGACCTCGACGCGCTGATCAACGTATCGGGCCCGCTGGTCGAGGCGATCAGCGCCTTCTTCGACGAGGTGCTGGTGATGGACCCCGAACCGGCGGTCCGTGCGGCGCGGCTGGCGCTGCTCACGGAAGTGGCGGGACTGGCGCGTACGACGCTGGACTGGGGCGCGCTGTAACCCGGCCGGGCCGCAAACGGGGCGTAGGAGCGGCCGTTTCACGTGAAACAGCGACTCCGGGCCGAACGGACGCCGGAAGGAGTTAGACCGCCATCATCGGCGCGGCGCCCTCACGCCACTTGAGGACCTTGTCGAAGCTCACCACGGCCCCGCCCCGGCCCGGCTTGTTGCCGATGTGCACGTGGTCGGCCAGCTCCTGGATGAGACACAGCCCTCTGCCGTGCTCCGCGTCGGTGTGTGCGGGGCGGATCGGCGGGCGGGGCCGGCCGGCAGCCCCGGGAAAACCCGGGCCCGCGTCGGCGACCTCGATGCGGCACTTCTCGCCGTCGAGGTAGGCGGTGACGCGGTACGCCTCCGTACCGGGACCGCCGCATGTCCGGTCGCCCCCGTGCTCCACGGCGTTCGCGCAGGCCTCGCTGAGAGCCACGGAGAGGTCGTAAGAGATGTCGGGGTCGACTCCCGCGGTCTCCATCGTGCCGATCAACAGCCGCCTGGCGAGCGGCACGCTCGCAGCCTCGCGCCGCAGATGGAGTGACCACCAGATGCTCATGCTCCAGCCTCCTGGCTGCGGCTCGACATACCGATACGTATTGCCCCGAGTCCCCGCATGTAAGCGTGAAGTTGACGTGATGCCGCCCATACGGCGGATGCGGACCGGTTCTGATCGGTGTATGTGGGGGCGGCGGTCGCCAGGGTGTGGGGAGGGGTGGGCGGGGCCAGACGGTGACATTCCGGCCGTACCGCATCTTGCGGACCTGCCGCACGAGGTCCGCGGGGCCAGTGCGATGATGAGCCCGCCATGACTGCCCCCCACACGCCCACGACACGCCCCGGGCACTCGATCCGGATGTTCCGGGCCGCGGTGTTCGCCGCGGTCTGTGTCGTGCTGGCCGGGGCAGGTCACGCGGTCGCCTCCTGCGACGGCGTTCCGCCGTGGACACTGGGCGCCGGGTTCCTCGGAGTGGTCGCGGTCGCGGCACCGCTCGCCGGGCGCGTGCGCTCACTGCCGGGGATCGCGACGCTGCTCGCGGCCGGTCAGACGGTGCTGCACGCGCTGTTCGGACTGGGCCAGCACGGTACGACCGCCACGCCCTCGATGCCGACGGGCGCGAGTGACACGGCGCTGGTCCAGCAGGCCGCCCGGCTGGTGTGCGGCACCACGGCGGCGGCGATCAGCCCGGCTCAGGCCCAGAAGATCCTCAGCGACGCCCGGATCCAGCCGGCCACGGAGGCGCACACCCACCTGGCGGACGCCGCGGCTCCGGCCTCGCTGTGGCCCTCCCTGCCGATGCTGCTCGGCCACGTCCTCGCGGCGATCGCCGCCGGCTGGCTGCTCCGCAACGGTGACCTGGCTCTGCTGCGGCTCACCGACCTGTCGGCGCAGGGCGTCGCCGAAAAGACGCTCGTGCGCTCCCTGCGGGCCGCGCTCGCGCTGGTCCGCGCCCTGCGCGCCGGGCTTCCAGGCGCGCCCGAGGCACCTGAGGGCCTGACGCACGCCGTGCACCCCGCGCCCGGGATGCCGGGCACCACCGCGATCCAGCACACGGTGATCCGGCGCGGCCCGCCGACCGCCGCGTCCTCCGTATCCGCACTCGCCCTCGCCGCCTGACACGACGCGAGCACCACTCCGTATCTCTTCGTATCCCGTCGAGTCTCCTCGAGTCTCCTCGGACGGACCGGCCGGAGGGACCGCCGTCGTGCGGCACGCGCGTGCGCGCGGATCCCTCTTCCTTCTCGTCCACCGAAAACCGACTCACAGCGGAGTGCCCCTTCCATGAAGGCTTCCCGTATCGCCGCGGCCGGTGCCGCCGCCGGCCTCACCGTGCTCGCCCTGTCCGCCCCCGCCTTCGCGCACGTCACCGTGCAGCCCGAGGGCACGGCCGCCAAGGGCGGCTACGCGGTCGTGAACTTCAAGGTCCCCAACGAGCGCGACGACGCCTCGACCACCAAGCTCGAGGTCACCTTCCCCACGGACCACCCGCTGGCCTCCGTCATGCCGGAGCCGGTTCCGGGCTGGAAGACCGAGGTCACCAAGTCCAAGCTGGACAAGCCGCTGGAGATGCACGGCAAGAAGATCTCCGAGGCCGTCACCAAGGTCACCTGGACCGCCGAGGGTGACGGCATCAAGACCGGCTTCTTCCAGAAGTTCCCGGTCTCCATCGGCACCCTGCCCGAAAACACCGACCAGCTGGTCTTCAAGGCCCTCCAGACGTACTCCGACAAGGACGTCGTCCGCTGGATCGAGGTGCCGCAGAAGGGTCAGGACGAACCGGACAACCCGGCCCCCGTGCTGGAGCTGTCCGCCGCCTCCGAGGACGGGCACCACGGCGCTTCGGGCGACGACACCTCCGACGCCAAGTCGGCCGAGAACGCCTCCGCCGAGACCGCCGCCGCCGACTCCGGCTCCTCCGACGGCACCGACACCACCGCCCGCGTCCTGGGCGTCGTCGGCATCGTGGTGGGCGCCGCGGGCGTCGCCTACGGCGTCCTCGCCGGCCGCCGGCGCACCGACGCCTGACGCTGATTCCGTTGCACGGCGCGCTCCGGGGCCCCGCCTCCGGGACGGAGGCACCCCGGTGCGCGCCGGGTCACCGACATCTGGGACATTTTTCTATGCGCACCAAGACCTTCACCGCGGCCGCCCTGCTCGCCGCCGCCTCCCTGACCCTGACCGCCTGCGGCAGCGGCGGCGACAGCGACAAGCCCGTCGCCGTGGTGTCCGAGGAGGCTGGCAGCGACAAGGCCGCCACCGTCCTCGACCAGCCCTTCGAGAAGCCGGACCTGGTCCTCACCGACACCCAGGGCAAGAAGTACGACCTCCGCAAGGAGACCAAGGGCAAGCCGACCCTCGTCTACTTCGGCTACACGCACTGCCCCGACGTGTGCCCGTCCACCATGAGCAACATCGCCGTGGCCGCGAAGCAGCTGCCCAAGGCCGAACAGGACAAGCTGCGCGTCGTACTCGTCACCACCGACCCGGACCGTGACACCCCCGCCGAGCTCGGCAAGTGGCTCAAGGGCATCGACCCCCGGTTCGTCGGCCTCACCGGAGACTTCTCGACCATCCAGGCCGGCGCCCGCACCCTCGGCATCGCCTTCGACCCGCCGCGCAAGGACAAGAACGGCAAGATCGTCTCCGAGCACGGCACGCAGGTCATCGCCTTCTCGCCGAAGACCGACGGCGGCTATGTGCTCTACGGCGAGGACGCCACCGTCGACGACTACACCAAGGACCTTCCCAAGATCGTCAAGGGGGAGAAGCCGTGAGGCGGCGGCTCGGCCCGGCGGCCCTCGTCATAGCCGGGGGTCTGGCCCTCGCGGGCTGCGGCGGCCCGGACTCCGGCTCCGCTTCCAGCGGCTCCGGTTCGGACAGCGGCAAGGCGGAACTCTCCGTGAGCTCCGCGTACATGCCGCAGCCGGTCTCCGACGAGATGGCCGCCGGCTTCTTCACCATCACCAACAAGGGCGGTGCCGCCGACGAGCTGACCTCGGTCACCAGCGACGTCGCCGGGCAGGTCACCGTGCACGAGACCGTCGGCCAGGCCATGCAGGAGGTCAAGAGCCTGAAGGTCCCCGCGCACGGCGAACTGGTGCTGAAGAGCGGTGGCGACCACCTGATGTTCGAGCAGCTCAAGCGCAAGCCGAAGGAAGGCCAGACGGTCTCCGTCGAACTGCGCTTCGCCCACTCCGGCCCCGTCACGGTCAGGATGCCGGTGAAATCGGCGACCTACACCCCCAAGACCGGACACTGAGGGAGGGACCACTGTGACACAGACCATCGCCCCCCGCGTCCGGACCGTGGTGCTGCTGCTCCTGGCCGCGGCCTGCGCGCTCCTCACCGGAGCCGGCCCGGCCTCCGCACACGCCGCGGTGACCGGCAGCGACCCCGGACAGGGGACGGTGGTCCAGGAGGCCCCGGCCCGGATCTCGCTCACCTTCTCCGAGCCGGTCGCCCTGTCCGACGACTCGCTGCGCGTCCTCGACCCCCAGGGCAAGCGCGTCGACACGGGCAAACCGTCGAACGCCGGCGGCACGACGTACGGCGTCCGACTCCACTCAGGACTGCCCGACGGCACGTACACGGTGGCCTACCAGGTCGTGTCGGCCGACAGCCACCCCGTCACCGGCGCCTACACCTTCTCCATCGGCGCCCCCTCCAAGACATCCGTGACGGTCTCCGGGCAGACGACCGACGACGGCGTCGTCGGCTGGCTGTACGGCTTCGGGCGGTACATGTCCTACGCCGGGTTCATCGTGATGGCCGGCGGCGCCGCCTTCGTGCTCGCCTGCTGGCCACGCGGCTCCGGGGTCCGGCCCGTGCAGCGGTTCGTCGTCTCCGGGTGGCTCGCGCTCACCGCCTCGACCCTCGCCCTGCTGCTCCTGCGCGGCTCCTTCACCGGCTCCGGGAAGATCGCCGACGTCTTCGACCTGTCCCTGCTCGGACAGGTGCTCCAGACCAAGACCGGCGCGGCCCTGGTCTCCCGGCTCCTGCTGCTCGCCGCGGCGGCCCTGTTCATCGCCGTGCTGTTCGGCGCCTACGACAAACGGGAGGACGCCCAGGAGAAGCGGGACCTCACCTTCGGGCTGGCGATCGGCGGCCTCGTCGTGGCCGCCGGCCTCGCCGCGAGCTGGGCCATGTCCGAGCACGCCTCCGTCGGGCTCCAGGCAGGCATCTCCATGCCCGTCGACATCGTCCATCTGCTGGCCGTCGCCGCATGGCTCGGCGGCCTGGGCGCACTCCTGACCGCTCTGTACCGGGCCCCCGCGGACGCGCCCGTCGACGCAACGGCCGTACGCCGCTTCTCCGCCGTCGCCTTCGGCAGCGTCCTTGCCCTCATCGCGACCGGCACGTACCAGTCCTGGCGCCAGCTCGGCTCCTGGTCGGCCTTCACGGACACGCGGTACGGGCAGCTGCTCCTCGCCAAGATCGCCCTCGTGACCGTACTGGTCGGCGTCGCGTGGATCTCACGGCGGTGGACGGGGCGGCTCGCGGAGACGGTGCCGGCATCGGCGGAGCGGGAGAAGGCGCGAGTCGGTGCGGGGGCCGCCCCCGACCCGGCCCGGGCCGAGATCTCCGGGGACCCGACCGGCACGGACATCGCCACCCAGGTCTCCGACGCGGACGGAACCGAGTCGGACACCGCCACCGACCCCGACTCCGATGTGCCTCCGCTGTCCGAGCCCGCCGACTCCGATATGCCTCCACTGTCCGAGCCCGCCGACGCCGAACGCGCCGCCCAACTCGCCCGGCAGCGGGCCGCCCGGGACGCCGCCCGGCAGAAGCGGCTGCGGGACGCCGACCCGAACCGCTCCGGACTGCGCCGCTCCGTGCTGGCCGAGGCCGGCATCGCGGTCGCTCTGCTCGCCGTGACCACCGTGCTGACCCAGACCGAGCCGGGGCGCACCGAGCAGGAGGCCAGGGCGGCCACCTCGAACTCCGCGTCCGCCTCCACCGACCCGGGCGCGTCAGGGGCGTTGACCCTGAACATGCCGTTCGACACCGGCGGCGAGGACGGCAAGGGCATCGTCACGATCGACCTCGACCCCGCGCGGGTGGGCAACAACGAGATGCACGTCTACGTGGAGCGACCCAACGGCCGCGCCTTCGACATCCCCGAGGTGAAGGTCGAGTTCACCCTGGAAGCCAAGAACATCGGGCCCCTGCCCGTCGCCCCCGACCACATCGCTACCGGACACTGGTCGGCGAACGGAGTGCAGATCCCCATGGCCGGCGACTGGCAGGTCGACGTGACCGTGCGGACCTCCGACATCGACGAGGTGACCGTTACCAAGAACGCGCAGATCGGCTGAACCACCCATGGCTGACCAGTCCCTTCCGGAAGCTCCCGCCCCCGGCACCGCCCCCGCGCGGACCGAAACGGCCCCGGCCGACAAGGGCATCTCACGCCGGCGGCTGCTCGGCACCGCCGGCGCCACGGGCGTCGTCCTCGGCGCGGCGGGCGCGGCCGTCGGATACACGACCGCGCCCTCCGAGGCCGCCGCTCCCCTCACCTCCCTCGGCACCGGCCGGGCGATGTTTCACGGGAAACATCAGCCCGGTATCACCGACGGCCTCCAGGCCCGCGGCCACCTCGTCGCCTTCGACCTGACAGCGGGCACCGGCCGCAAGGAAGCCGCCGCCCTGCTGCGCCGCTGGTCGGAGACGGCCCGGCGGCTGATGGCGGGAGAGCCGAGCCCTCACGACGACACCGACGTGGCCCGGGACGCCGGGCCCTCCTCGCTGACCCTCACCTTCGGCTTCGGCCACAGCTTCTTCAGCAGGACAGGCCTGGAGAAACAGCGCCCGGCCGCCCTCGACCCGCTGCCCGAGTTCTCCTCCGACCACCTCGACAAGAACCGCAGCAACGGCGACCTGTGGGTGCAGATAGGCGCCAACGACGCCCTCGTCGCCTTCCACGCCCTGCGCGCCATCCAGAAGGACACCGGATCCGCCGCCCGGGTCCGCTGGCAGATGAACGGCTTCAATCGCTCACCCGGTGCCACCGCCCATCCCATGACGGCCCGCAACCTCATGGGCCAGATCGACGGCACCCGCAACCCCAAACCGAGCGAAGCCGACTTCGACCAGCGGATCTTCGTGCCGGAGAAGGGCGAACCGGCCTGGATGGCCAACGGCTCCTACGCCGTCGTACGCCGGATCCGCATGCTCCTCGACGACTGGGAGAAGCTCTCCGTCAAGGCGCAGGAGGACGTGATCGGGCGCCGGAAGTCCGACGGGGCCGCGCTGTCCGGGGGAACCGAGACCACCGCCATGGACCTGGACAAGACGGACGCCAAGGGCAACCTGCTCGTCCCGATCAATGCCCACGCCCGGATCACCCGGCCCGACCAGAACGGCGGCGCGGCGATGCTCCGCCGACCGTTCTCCTTCCACGACGGCATCGACGCGGACGGAACGCCCGACGCGGGCCTGCTCTTCATCTGCTGGCAGGCCGATCCGCTGCGCGGCTTCGTTCCGGTGCAGCGCAAGCTCGACCGGGGTGACGCCCTGTCGAAGTTCATCCGACACGAATCGAGCGGACTGTTCGCGGTACCGGGCGGGGCAGCGGAGGGTGAATACGTGGGCCAGAAGTTGCTGGAGGGGTGAAAGTTCACCCCTGTGAGCTTGTGGGGGATGCCGGTTCCCCGGGCCCATTAGGGTGAGGTCATGCCAGCGAGCTATGCGTATCTCGGCCCCGAGGGCACCTTCACCGAAGTCGCCCTGCGCACTCTCCCCGAGGCCGCCACCCGGGAACTCGTCCCGTACGTGTCCGTCCAGTCCGCACTCGACGCGGTACGAGCCGGCGAGGCCGAGGCCGCGTTCGTGCCGATCGAGAACTCCGTCGAAGGCGGCATCACCACCACCCTCGACGAACTGGTCGCCGGCGCGCCGCTGATGATCTACCGCGAAGTGCTGCTGTCGATCACCTTCGCACTGCTGGTCCGCCCGGGCACCCAGCTGTCGGACATCAAGACGGTCTCCGCCCACCCGGCCGCCCAGCCACAGGTGCGCAACTGGCTGAAGAAGCACCTCCCCGACGCGCACTGGGAGTCGGCCGCCTCGAACGCGGACGCCGCCCGCCTGGTCCAGGAGGGCCAGTACGACGCCGCCTTCGCCGGCGAGTTCGCCGCTGCCCGCTACGGCCTCGAGGCCCTGGAGACCGGGATCCACGACGCGGAGAACGCCCAGACCCGGTTCGTGCTGGTCGGCCGGCCCGCCCGGCCTGCGGCGCCGACCGGCGCGGACAAGACCTCGATCGTCCTGTGGCAGCGCGACGACCACCCCGGCGGCCTGCGCGACCTGCTGGGCGAGTTCGCCACCCGCGGTATCAACCTGATGCTGCTCCAGTCCCGCCCCACCGGCGCGGGCATCGGCAACTACTGCTTCTGCATCGACGCCGAGGGCCACATCTCCGACCGCCGGGTGGCCGAGGCGCTGATGGGTCTGAAGCGGATCTGCCTCCAGGTGCGCTACCTCGGCTCCTATCCGCGCGCGGACATGCGGCCGGGGGATGTCCTGCCGCCGCGGCCGGGTACCTCGGACGAGGAGTTCGTGGCGGCGGCGGACTGGGTGGCGCGGTGCCAGGACGGGCGGTTCTAAGCGCGGGACAGGCGGTTCCCGGGCGCGGGGCGGGGGTTCCTGGGCGCGGGGCGGGGGTTCCTGGGCGGTCGTACCTGCTGATTTTAGTTATCCACAGAAGTTTTCCACAGGTCAGCTTCTCGACCTGGGGACAAGTCGACAACACAGCATGATTCAGTCGACAAATCGCCCTGTAGGGCCCTGATGCGTCCATCGGCGGGCAGGTCACCCTTCGTCCACCGTTTTCCCTTGCGTAACTCTTCAGGGGGACCCAATTCCACTCGAAAGTGAGGATGGAACGGGTTTGTGCTGGGAATTCTTAAGGGTGGCCCGACCTTCCGGAGTGATCAATTCCAGAGTCCACAGATCTTCCACACAGCCTGTGGATAACTCTTCGGCGGGTGTGCACCCCTGTGGACAACTGGACCTCAAGTTCCGCTCCCCGCAAGGAAGTCGAGTCAACGCCGCGTCCCGTGAATGCCTCATTCCGGGGGAGAGGGCTGCCGTTATTGACACTGCGGGCAATTCCCCCATAACGGTACGTAAGGCGCGGCCCGAATAGTGAGTCGTGGGCGGTCATCCCACACCGGTAGCCTTGACCGCGTGATTGACCTTCGCCTGCTCCGTGAGGACCCCGACCGTGTGCGCGCGTCTCAGCGCGCCCGTGGAGAGGACGTCGCGCTCGTCGACTCCCTCCTCTCCGCCGACGAGCGGCGCAGGTCGTCCGGCGTCCGCTTCGACGAGCTGCGCGCCGAGCAGAAGGCTCTCGGCAAGCTGATCCCCAAGGCGTCCGGGGACGAGAAGGCCGAGCTGCTGAAGAAGGCGAGCCAGCTCGCCGCCGACGTCAAGGCCGCCGACGCGGAACGCGACACGGCCGCCGCCGAGACCCAGGAGCTGCTCCAGAAGCTCGGCAACCTCGTCCACCCGGACGTGCCCGTGGGCGGCGAGGAGGACTTCGTCACCCTGGAGACGCACGGCACGATCCGCGACTTCGGCGTCGAGGGCTTCGAGCCCAAGGACCATCTGGAACTCGGCCAGCTCCTCGGCGCGATCGACGTCGAGCGTGGCGCCAAGGTCTCCGGCTCGCGCTTCTACTTCCTCACGGGTGTCGGCGCCCTGCTGGAGCTCGCCCTGGTGAACGCGGCGATGGCCCAGGCCACGGCGGCCGGCTTCACGCCGATGCTGACCCCGGCCCTGGTCCGCCCCCAGTCCATGGCGGGCACGGGCTTCCTCGGCCAGGCCGCCCAGGACGTCTACCACCTCGCCGATGACGACCTCTACCTGGTCGGCACCTCCGAGGTCGCGCTCGCGGCGTACCACATGGACGAGATCCTCGACGCGGACCGCCTCCCGCTGCGCTACGCGGGCTTCTCGCCCTGCTTCCGCCGCGAGGCCGGCTCGCACGGCAAGGACACCCGGGGCATCTTCCGCGTGCACCAGTTCGACAAGGTCGAGATGTTCTCCTACGTGAGGCCGGAGGACTCGCAGGCCGAGCACGAGCGGCTGCTGGAGTGGGAGAAGCAGTGGCTGACCTCGCTGGAGCTGCCGTTCCGGGTCATCGACGTGGCCTCCGCCGACCTCGGCTCCTCGGCCGCGCGCAAGTTCGACTGCGAGGCCTGGATCCCGACCCAGGGCAAATACCGCGAGCTGACCTCGACCTCGGACTGCACCGAGTTCCAGTCCCGCCGCCTGTCGATCCGTGTCCGTGAGGGCAAGCAGGTCCGCCCGCTGGCCACGCTCAACGGCACGCTGTGCGCCGTACCGCGCACGATCGTGGCGATCCTTGAGAACCACCAGCAGGCCGACGGCTCGGTGCGCGTGCCCGAGGTGCTGCGCCCGTACCTGGGCGGCCGGGAGGTCCTGGAGCCGGTGGCCAAGTGAGCGACACGGCTCCCTCGGGCTTCCCGTACAAGCTGATCGCGACCGACCTCGACGGGACGCTGCTGCGTTCCGACGAGTCGGTGTCGCCCCGCACCCGTGAGGCACTCGCCGCGGCCACCGCGGCGGGTGCCGCGCACATCGTCGTCACCGGCCGGGCGGTCCCCTGGACCCGGCACATCCTCGACGAGCTCGGCTACCAGGGCCTGGCCGTCTGCGGCCAGGGCGCGCAGGTGTACGACGCCGGCAGCCACCGCCTGCTGACGTCGGTGACGCTGGACCGGCAGCTGGCCGGGGTGGCGCTGGCGAAGATCGAGGCGGAGGTCGGCCCGCTGCACCTGGCGGCGAGCCGCGACGGCCTGGACGGCGAGGTGCTGGTGGGGCCCGGTTACGCGGTCCACGGGGCGCTTCCCGCGACCCCGTTCACGGACGCGTCGGACCTGTGGAGCGCGCCGCTGAACAAGCTCTACATCCAGCACCCGACGCTGTCGGACGACGAGCTGTGCGAGGTGGCCACCCGGACCGCCGGCGGTTTCGTCACCGTCGTCATGGCGGGCGAGGGCATCGTCGAACTCCTCCCCCTGGGCCTGTCCAAGGCCACGGGCCTGTCCCTGGCGGCCCGTCGGCTCAAGATGAAGGCGGCGGACACGATCGCCTTCGGCGACATGCCCAACGACGTCCCGATGTTCGCCTGGTCCTCGTACGGTGTCGCCATGGCCGACGCCCACGAGGAGCTGAAGGCGGTGGCCGACGAGGTGACGTCCTCGAACGAGGAGGACGGGATCGCGGTGGTGCTGGAGCGGTTGCTGGGCTGAACGTCGGGTTTTCCGCTCGGTGTGCGGTGGTACGCGGTGGTACTCAGCGGTACTCGGCGGAGGATGCACGGGTCGAACGTGCGCGGGCCTTTCAGCCCGACCATGACTCGCTTGTGATCGAACGCGACGCGAGCCAGTGCCTTACCACTCGGCCAATCCTCCGGGTGGGCGGCCCACGCGATGTGCGATTCGCGTGCTCGAAGCGGCCGCCCCGGGCAGCTCCCCGTGCGGGGCGGGCTCAACGGAGAGGTAGCGACTACTCCGGAACCCGCCGCGGGCTGCCCTGAAGGGAGCTGGACGTACTGCCGTGCATGGACATCGTCCCGCTCCTCTCCCGGAACGTGGCACCGGACGTGTCGTGCCCGGCGGGGTGAACACCACTACTCTGCCGGGTGGGCGAATGGGACGCCACTGAATAAACCGGCGACCGGACCGGGTCGGCTATCGCCTGCGCCACCTGCGTCGGCGGGCCTTGCTGAAGAACCAGCCCGCCGGCGGCTCGTCGGAGCGCCAGGGCTGCGGCTCCGGCTCCTCCCGGCGCCAGCGGGCGGCGAGCATCCGGGCGCGGGCGGACGGCTCGGAGGTGCCGGCGGAGCGTATGAAGTCCTCGTCCAGGACGAGGTCGTCCCAGGCGTCGTCGCCGGACCCGCTTTCGGACCGCCCGTCGTGCTGAGCCCTCTCGCCCGCCATCCCCGTACCTCCCAGCCGTCCAACTCCCGTGCGATTCCCTTACATGCGGTTTGCCCAGTGTGCCCGGACAGAGGTGAAGCCGCCGTCAAGGCCGGGGCACGTCACTCCTCGCCGGCCAGCGTCAGCGAGCGCAGCTTCTGGCCGGCGTACCAGGTGGCCAGCACGGTGACGGCGACCAGCAGCACCGTCGCCGTGGTCAGCCCCACGTCGGAGGTCACCAGGTCCCCGCCGGACACCTTCTGGGCCACGGCCAGCGACCACTGCTGGACGCTCAGGGTGCGGGCACCCGGCACCAGGGAGCCGAACAGGGCCTCCCAGACCAGGGCGTAGACGAGCCCGAACACCACCGCGTGCCGGGAGACCGTGCCGAGCAGCAGGAACAGTGCCGCGTAGGCGATGGAGGCGACCAGCGCGGCCACCGTGTAGGCGACGGCTATCTGCTGTCCGTTGCCGTTCAGGATGAACCCGGCGATGAGCGTGGGCACCGCGGAGAACACCATGGTCACCGCGATGGCCACGATCAGTTTGGTGAAGATGATCGTCGGCCGTTTGATCGGCTTGGACAGCAGGTACACCACCGAGCCGTCGTCGATCTCCGGGCCGATGGCGCCGGTGCCGGCGATGACGCCGATGATCGGCACCATGGTGGCGAGGGCGAGGCCGCCCAGCAGGTCCGACGCCGTCTGGTCGTCCGCCCCGGCGAGGCCCCGCACCGCCACGGCGATCACGATGAGCAGGAGCGGCAGGGCTCCGAGGATGAGGGCCCGGCGGCGGCCGAGCAGGGCCCGGTAGGTGAGCCGGGCGACTGTGGGGTCGTACATCAGGGCCTCCTACGCCGCGACCAGGTACGAGAAGACGGACTCGAGGGACTCGTCGGACGGCGAGACCGTGAGCAGGCGGATGCCGTGGTCCCTGGCCACGCGCGGCAGCAGGGCCGTGAAGCGGCCGAAGTCGACGGCCTGGACGCGCAGCGCGCCCTCGGCGAGGTCGACTTCGATGCCGGATGTCGACGGGTCGGCGATCAGTGCGGCCGCGAGGGCGCGGTCGTCGCTGGAGCGCACCAGGTAGCGGTGCGGCCGGTCGGTCATCAGGCGGCGGATCTTGCGGAAGTCGCCGCTGGCGGCGTGCCGTCCCGCGACGACGACCTCGATGTGCCAGGCGAGTTGCTCGACCTCTTCGAGGATGTGGGACGAGAACAGCACCGTGCGGCCCTCGTCGCCCATGCGCCGCAGCAGGTCCATCAGCTGCATGCGCTGGCGCGGGTCCATGCCGTTGAAGGGCTCGTCGAGCAGCAGCAGCGAGGGGTCGTGGACGAGGGCGCTCGCCATCTTCACGCGCTGGCGCATGCCCTTGGAGTACGTCTGGATCTTGCGGTCCTGCGCGTACTCCATCTCGACCGTGGCGAGCGCCTTCTGGGCCGCCTTGGCGCCGAGGCCGTGCAGCTCGGCGTTGGCGAGGACGAACTCCTTGCCGGTGAGGAAGTCGTACATCGCCTCACGCTCGGGGACGACGCCGATGTGCTTGTAGATCTGCTCGTTGCGCCACACCGGCCGGCCGTCGAGGGTGATCGTGCCGGTGGAGGGGGCCAGGAAGCCGCCCATCATGTTGATGAGGGTGGACTTTCCGGCGCCGTTGGGACCGAGCAGGCCGGTGACGCCGGGGCCGATGGTCATGGTGATGTCGTTGACGGCGACCACGTTGCCGAACCAGCGGGAGACGTGGTCGATGGAGAGCGTGGTCACAGTCCCACCTTCTTGTAGCGGCGCATCAGGAGGCCGTAGCTGGCGGCGATCAGGCCCAGTGCGAGGAGGACGAAGACGACGCCCTCGGCGCTGCTCGGGCCCACCCCGCCGGGGAAGGCGGAGGTCGCGCCCAGGAACGCGGACTGCACACCGTCCACGATGGTGATCGGCGAGAACAGCCCGATCCACGGCACGGCGTCGCTGCTGCCCTGCGCGTCGGCGATGGCCTGGAGGGTGGAGACGGCGCCGTAGGTGATGGTCAGCACGGCGATCACGGCCGCGATGCCGAAGCCGCGGCGCGGGGTGAAGGACGCGATGACCAGGCCGATGCCGGCGAACAGCAGTGAGAGCAGTGCCACGGAGACGAGTCCCTGTGCGAATCCCTTGGTCTGGTCGGTGAAGTCGAGCTTGGCCAGCAGCGCGCCCACGTAGAGCACGAGCAGGGGGGCGGCGGTGAGGATGAACAGCGCCGAGGCCAGGGCCGCGAACTTGGCCCGGACGTAGTCGGCGGTCTCGATGGGCCGCGAGAAGTACAGCGGTACGGTCTTGAAGCGCAGGTCGCGCGAGACGGACTGGGGTGCCTGCGAGGCGACGTACAGGCTGATGACCGCCTGCATGACGATCGCGTAGCGCGTGTAGTCCAGGGGCAGGGCGTTGGCCTTGGTGGCGACCGCGACGGCGACCATGATGGCCGCGGGCACGCACATCACCACGAACAGCAGCATCGGCAGCACCTTGGACTTGACCGAGCGGCCGAGTCCGTAGGAGCCGCGCAGGGACTGCGAGTACAGGGACCGGCGGGCGTAGGCGCGGCCCAGGCGGGGGCCGTCGTAGCCGCGGTAGCCGATGTTGTGGATGCGGGTCTGGTCGCCCTGGGCCGGGGTGGGTGTCCCTGTGGAGTGCTCAACCGCCATGGCCGACCGTCTCCTTCCGCTGCTCGTGCTCGTCGCCTGCCGTGAAGACCTCGGAGATGTGGTGCCGGCGCTGCTCCATGCGCACCAGGCCGAGTCCGAGGTCGGCGATCACGTCCCGGATCAGGTCGTAGGTCTCCTCGCCCTGTGCGGTGAGCAGCAGGATGTGGCCGGCGCCGGGCAGTCCGCTGCCGTCCTCGGCGCTCACCCCGCGTGCGTGCAGCGCGTCGCGCACCGCGCGGGTGCCGTCCGGGTGCTCGTCGGTGTCGGTGACCTCGATGGCGAGGGTGGTGGTGGTCTGGGTGAAGTCGGTGGTGGAGCTGGAGCGCAGGAGCTTGCCGCCGTCGATGACGACGACGTGGTCGCAGGTGCGCTCGAGTTCGCCCAGCAGGTGGGAGGTGACCAGGACCGAGATGCCGAAGTCGGTGTGGATGCGGCGGATCAGGCCGAGCATCTCGTCGCGGCCGACGGGGTCGAGTCCGTTGGTCGGCTCGTCGAGGAAGACCAGCTGCGGGTCGTGGACGAGGGCCTGCGCGAGTTTCACGCGCTGCTTCATGCCGGTGGAGTAGCCGCCGATGGGGCGGTAGCGCTCCTCGTACAGGCCGACGTGGCGCAGGGTGTCGGCGGTACGCTCACGGGCGGCGGTGGGCGGCAGACCGGACATGCGCGCCATGTGGACGACGAACTCGGTGGCCGAGACGTCCGGCGGCAGGCAGTCGTGCTCGGGCATGTAGCCGACCCGCTCGCGGATGGCGGCGCCCTTGGTGGCGACGTCGAGACCGAGCACTTCGGCGCGGCCCTCGGTGGCGGGGGACAGACCCAGCAGGATCTTGATCAGTGTGGACTTGCCGGCTCCGTTGGCTCCGACGAGTCCGGTCACACCGGGCCCGACGTCCACGGAGAGCCGGTCAAGCGCGGTCACCCTGGGGAACCGCTTGCTCAGGCTTTCGGTCGCGATCACAGTCACCCTTCGACGGTAGGGGCCGTGCACGTGGCGGTCGTCACTCCGCAGGGCTGTCTTCGGGTCAGCCTGAGGTATTACGGGCCCTTAGGGGCCCCGGTGCTTGAGGATTATCAGGGTCGGGGGCGGCGAGGGGACGCCCTGTCGACGACATCTCCAACAACTGCCGGATTCGCCGGATGACGTTGCTCACGGGCGCCCGGGAGCGCCGGGGGCGGACCGGTGAAGTCGAACTGCGCGTGGCCGAGTTTCGTCCGCGGTCACGGCCGGTCGACGGCGCTGCGGCCGCTGCGCGGCGGTGCGGCGGTGCGGCGGTGCGGCGATCCTGCGGGCGGTGGTGCGCGACGAGGCGGTGGTTGCGGTGATGCTGGAGGGTGCCCAAGACGCCCGCGAGGAAGGCCAGTTGTCCACAGGATCGCCAATTCCCCTGTGGATAACCGCACTTCGCTGTGGATCAAACCTCCGGCACAAGACTCGATCGCGTGATTCACGTCTCTGCCGCACCGTGGTGGGATGCATCGCTGTCGAGAGCTCTTGGATCCGTGCCGACCAGTGTCACAGCGTCGAGGCCGCGCTGACCTGCTGTGCGCGGTCGGCTGCTTCCGGTGACCGTTTCACGTGAAACACGGGCACCCTGAGGGGCTCCTTTAGGCTCGACGCCATGAGTCTGCGCCTGAGCACCGTGATCCTCCCCTACCGCCGCTGGCACGAAGGCGGCCGCGCGGCCTGGACGCGTGCCGAGGAGCTCGGTTTCCACACCGCGTACACGTACGACCATCTCTCCTGGCGCACCTTCCGGGACGGCCCGTGGTTCGGCGCCGTACCGACACTCACCGCCGCCGCGACCGTCACCGACCGGCTGCGGCTGGGCACGCTGGTGACCTCGCCGAACTTCCGGCACCCGGTGACCCTCGCCAAGGAGCTGATCTCCCTCGACGACATCTCCGGGGGGCGGGTCACCCTGGGCATCGGCGCGGGCGGCACCGGCTTCGACGCCACCGCTCTCGGCCAGGAGCCGTGGACCCCGCGCGAGCGCGCCGACCGCTTCGCCGAGTTCGTCCCGCTGCTCGACCGGCTGCTCAGCGAGGACACCGTGTCGTACGACGGCGACTTCTACTCGGCCCACGAGGCGCGGAACATCCCTGGCTGTGTGCAGCGCCCCAGGCTGCCCTTCGCGGTGGCCGCGACCGGGCCGCGCGGACTGCGACTGGCCGCCCGGTACGGGCAGGCGTGGGTGACCACCGGCGACCCCAAGCTGTTCGAGCACGGCACCCCTGAACAGTCGGTTCAGGCCATTCGCGGACAGGCGGAGAAGCTCGCCGACACCTGCGCCGAGATCGGCCGGGACATGACCGGCCTCGACAAGGTGCTGCTCACCGGATTCACTCCGGACCGCAACGGCCCGCTCCAGTCCCTGGACGCCTTCGTGGACTTCGCCGGCCGGCACCTGGAACTGGGCTTCACGGAGCTCGTGATCCACTGGCCCATCCCCGAATCGAACTTCGCGGCGGACGAGAAGGTCTTCGAGCGGATCGCCATGGAGGCGCCGGGACAGCTGGGCTGAGGCGTCGTGGGCCGCTCTTGAAGGGGCGGCCTTTGAAGCGGCCTCTGCGCACGACTCCCTCGGTAAGCCCTCACCACTCCCTCGGTACACCCTGGTGAGGGCGGTATCCACTCACCTGTGCGGACTCCCGCACGCCCGTGCAGGCATATGCGGGACAATGGCCCGGTGACCTCAGCGACCCGAGAACCCGAGACCGCGGCCGAGACCGTCCCGCCACGGCTGATCGCCACCGACCTCGACGGCACCCTGCTGCGGGACGACAAGTCGGTGTCCCCACGCACGGTCGCCGCGCTGGCCGCAGCCGAGGAGGCGGGCGTCGAGGTCTTCTTCGTCACCGGCCGCCCGGCCCGCTGGATGGACGTCGTCAGCGACCATGTCCACGGCCACGGCCTGGCGATCTGCGGCAACGGGGCCGCCGTGGTCGACCTGCACGGCGGCCCCGGCGCCCACCAGTTCGTGAAGGTGCGCGAGCTGGCGCGGGAGAACGCGCTGGACGCCGTACGACTGCTGCGCGAGGCGGCGCCGGGCACGGTGTACGCGGTGGAGCAGACATACGGCTTCTATCAGGAGCCGGCGTATCCGAAGCTGCACATGGAGATCCCCGACAGCCTCGCTCCGGCCGAGGAACTGCTGTCGCCGGACCACCGGGCGGCCGCCGAGCCGGTACTGAAGATCCTGGCCTACCACCCCGAACTGGACCCCGACGCCTTCCTGACCCTGGCCCGGCTCGCCATCGGCGACCGCGCCGGCGTGACCCGCTCCAGCCCCAGCGCCCTGCTGGAGATCAGCGGCCCAGGCGTGTCCAAGGCGAGCACGCTCGCCCTGTGCTGTGCCGAGCGCGGCATCTCGCACGAGGAGGTCGTCGCCTTCGGGGACATGCCGAACGACGTCGAGATGCTGACCTGGGCGGGCCGGTCGTACGCGATGGGCAACGCCCACCCGGACGTGATCGCCGCGGCCTCGGGACGGACGGTCGCGAACAACGAGGACGGCGTGGCCGTCGTGATCGAGCACCTGCTGGGCGAGCTGCCGTAGCCCCCGCGCCGCCTCAGAGCGACACCCCTCGTTCCTCCAGCCACGCCACCGGGTCCACCGCCGAGCCCGTCTCCGGCGTGATCCGGGCCTCGAAGTGCAGGTGAGGGCCGGTGGAGTTGCCGGTGTTGCCCGACTGGCCGATCCACTGGCCGGGGGTGACGTGCTCCCCCTGGTCGACCGCGACGGACGCCAGATGGGCGTACTGCGTGTAGTGGCCGCCCGCGTGCTTGAGCACGATCTCGATGCCGAAGGCACCGCCGCAGGACACCCTCACCACCCGGCCCGTCCCCACGGCCCGCACCGGCGTGCCGATCGGCACCGCGAAGTCCTGCCCCGTGTGCCGGCTCGCCCAGCGCGAACCGCCCCTGCCGTACGACGCGGACAGCTCGTACGTCTCCACCGGCGCGACCCAGGCGTTCGTGAACTCCGTCTCCGGCTGGTCGAGCCGGACGGCGCCCCGGCACGCCCCGGCGGCCGCCGAGGCGTCCGCCTGCCCCTGAAGCCGCGAGCGTGCCGTTTCGAGTTTCCGCTCGATGCTCGCCTTCAGCGTGGCGAGCCGCGTGTTCCGCTGCTCCAGCGCCTGCCACTGGGCCGCGGCCTCGGCCTCGTCGGCGGCGAGCCGTTCCTCGGCGCGGCGGCTCTCGGCGATCGCGTTGTTCACGGCGAGGTCAGCCTGGGAGAAGGCGTGGTGGCCCCGCATCAGGTCGTCGGGGCTGTCGGCGAGGATCATCTGCGCCGCCACCGGCAGGCCGCCGCTGCCGCGGTACTGGGCACGGGCGATCCGGCCCAGGTCCTCGTGCAGGGCGGCGATGTGCCGCCGCTGGCGATCCACCAGTTCCTCAGCTCGCCGGGCCCGGGCCCGTTGCTCCTCGGCCTCCCTGCGCCCCGCCTCGTACTGCTGGGTCGCGACGGCTGCCTCCTCGTACAGCCGCACCACCTCGGAGCTGAGGCCCGAGTCCCCGGCGGTGCCGCTGCCGGGCCGCCTGTCCGCCGCGGTGGGCCGGGCCGCGAGAACCGCCAGTGCGCACAGCAGGACCGGAACGAGCAGCCGATGGCGGCGATATGAGCGCATGTCAGTGATCGTCGCCCGGCCACGGCGGCCCGGTCCTGTTCAGGTCGTACGGCTGGGGGACAGGCTGCTCCGAATGGATCAGCGCGGCACCACCCGGCCCGGGGACTTCGGGCCGCTACCGAGCTCCCACCGGTTCCTCCGCCGCCTCCCGCGCCGCCATCTCCCGCAACGGACCTTCCATCGCCACCAGTTGAGCGTACGTCCCGCGCTGCACCACACGCCCCTGCTCCAGCACGATCACCTCGTCCACCGCCTCCAGGCCCGCCAGCCGGTGCGTGATGAGCAGTGTCGTACGGCCCTCGGTCGCGGCCAGCAGGTCGGCGGTGAGTGCGTCGGCGGTCGGCAGGTCCAGGTGCTCGGCGGGCTCGTCGAGCACCAGGACGGGGAAGTCGGCGAGCAGCGCCCGGGCCAGCGCCAGCCGCTGCCGCTGCCCTCCGGACAGCCGCGCCCCGTGCTCGCCGACGAGCGTGTCGAGCCCGTCGGGCAGGCTGTCGGCCCAGTCCAGCAGCCGGGCCCGGCCGAGCGCGGCGCGCAGTCGGTCCTCCGTGGCGTCCTTCCTGGCGAGCAGCAGGTTCTCACGCAACGAGCTGTCGAAGAGGTGCGCGTCCTGCGCGCACAGCCCGACGAGCCTCCGCACGTCGTCGCCCTGCAGCGCGTACGTGTCCACGCCGGCCAGCGTGTACGAGCCCCTGTCCGCGTCGAGGAAGCGCAGCAGCACCTGCGCCAGCGTCGTCTTGCCGGAACCGGAGGGCCCGACCACGGCGACCCGGCGACCCTCCTCGAGGGTCAGGTCCAGCCCGGCGAGCGCGTCCCGGTCCTGGCCGGCGTACCGTGCGGCCACCCCCTTCAGGACGACCGGGAACGGCGACGCGGGCGCCTGCCGGGGCCGCTCCGGCTCCCGCACGGGCTCCGGGGCGTCCAGCACCTCGTACACCCGCTCGGCGCTCCGGCGCACCCGCTGCCGGTACTGCACGGCCAGCGGCAGCCCGAGCACGGCCTCGAAGGCGGCCAGCGGGGTGAGGACCACGACGGCCATGGCCACGCCGTCCAGCCGCCCGGCGGCGACCGCCTGCGCGCCGACCAGGGCGGCGGCCGTGACGGTCAGCCCGGAGATCAGCGCGGTGAGCCCGTCGCCGAGGGCCGTCGCGGTGGCGGTGCGCGAGGCGATCCGGGTGAGCACCCCGTCGGCCTCGCGGGCCTGGGCGGTCCGCGCGGGCAGGGCACCGGCGACGGTCAGCTCGGCGGTGCCGGTGAGCAGGTCGGCCACGCGCGTCGCGAGCACCCCACGGGCGGGCGCCAGCCGGTGCTCGGCACGCCGGGCGACGGCGCCCGTGACCATCGGCACGCCCGCCCCCGCGGCCAGCAGCCCGGCCGCGAGCACCGCCCCGGCCTCGGGCAGCAGCCACGCCGTGAAGCCGACGGAAGCGGCGGACACGAGGACCGCCGCACCGGCCGGCAGGAGCCATCGCAGCCAGTAGTCCTGCAGCGCGTCCACGTCGGCGACCAGCCGGGAGAGCAGATCACCCCGGCGGGTGCGGCGCAGCCCGGCGGGGGCCAGCCGCTCCAGCCTGCGGAACACGGCGACCCTGGTGTCCGCCAGCATCCGCAGCACGGCGTCGTGCGAGACAAGCCGCTCGGCGTACCGGAACACGGCCCGCCCGATCCCGAACGCCCGCGTCGCCGTCACGGCCATCATCAGATACAGCACGGGCGGCTGCTGCGAGGCCCGTGAGATCAGCCACCCTGAGGTGGCCATGAGGCCGACGGCGCTCCCGAGCGCGAGGCTCCCGAGGAGCAGCGCGAGCCCGAGCCGCCCGCGCCGGGCACCGGACATGGCGCGGACCCGCGCGAGCACACCGCCCGAAGCGGACGCCGCGACTGCTTCCGGCCCGGTCTGCCCGGGCAGCTCGGCCTCGACGGAACGCGTTCCGGACCCCGGGGCTCCGACGGAAGGCGTGCCGGACACCTGGGTTTCGACAGACGCGGCAGCCAGGGCCGCGGTCTCGGGCTCCGCCAGCCGCACCACCCGGTCGGCCACCCCCAGCAGCGCCGGCCGGTGCACGACCAGCAGCACCGTCCGCCCGGCCGCCAGCCGCCGCACCGCCGCCACGACCTCGGCCTCGGTGGCTCCGTCCAGCGCGGCCGTCGGCTCGTCGAGCAGCAGCACCGGCCGGTCCGCGAGGAACGCCCGGGCCAGCGCCAGCCGCTGTCGCTGCCCGGCGGACAGCCCCGCCCCGTTCTCGCCGAGCACGGTGTCCGGGCCCTCGGGCAGCGCGTCCACGAACTCCAGCGCCCCGGCGTCCCGCAGCGCCCGCCGTACGGCGTCATCGGTGGCCCCGGGGTGTGCCAGTCGTACGTTCTCGGCGATCGTCCCGGCGTACAGGTGCGGCCGCTGCGGCACCCACGCGACCCGGGAGCGCCACTGCTCGAGGTCGGCGTCATCGAGGTCGACTCCCCCGACCCGTACCCGTCCCTCGGCCGGCCGCACGAATCCGAGCAGGACGTGCAGCAACGTCGATTTGCCGGCGCCGCTGGGCCCGACCAGCGCGACCGTCTCCCCTGGCTCGACGGTGAAGGACACGTCCGCCACGGCGTCCGCCGACCGCCCCGGGTACCGCACGGTCACCCCCTCGACAGCCAGCGCGCCCTCAGGCACGGCCACGGTGCCGGAGGCCGGCACGGGCGTCTCCAGGACACCGAAGATCTCCTCGGCCGCGGCGAGGCCTTCCGCCGCCGCGTGGTACTGCGCGCCGACCTGCCGCAGCGGCAGGTACGCCTCCGGCGCCAGGATCAGAATGACCAGGCCGGTGTACAGGTCCATCTCGCCGTGCACCAGCCGCATGCCGATCGTCACGGCGACCAGCGCCACCGAGATCGTCGCGAGCAGCTCCAGCGCGAAGGAGGAGATGAAGGCGATCCGCAGCGTCCGCATGGTCGCTCGCCGGTACTCGCCGGTGATCCGCCGGATCGACTCGGCCTGCGCCTTGGCCCGCCCGAAGACCTTGAGTGTCGGAAGCCCGGCGACGACATCCAGGAAATGACCGGAGAGCCGGGAGAGCAGCCGCCACTGCCGGTCCATCCGGGACTGGGTGGCCCAGCCGATCAGCACCATGAAGACCGGGATGAGCGGCAGGGTGCCGACGATGATGGCGGCGGAGACCCAGTCCTCGGTGACGATCCGCGCCAGCACCGCCACCGGCACGACCACCGCGAGACCGAGCTGCGGCAGGTACCGCGAGAAGTAGTCGTCGAGGGCGTCGACGCCCCGGGTGGCCAGGGCGACCAGCGAACCGGTGTGCTGCCCGCTCAGCCAGCCCGGGCCCAGCGAAGCGGAGCGCTCCAGCAGCCGCCCCCGCAGCTCGGACTTCACCGCCGCGCTCGCCCGGTGCGCCGCCAGCTCGGTCAGCCAGCCGACCAGCGCCCGGCCGACCGCGACGGCGGCCAGCAGCAGCAGGGGAGTGCCGAGGCCGGCCACCGGCATGCGGTGCTGGAACGCGCCGACCACCACGTCGGCGATGAGCATCGCCTGCGCGACGACCAACCCCGCCCCGACGGCACCCAGGGCGACGACCGCCACCAGGAAGCCCCGGGTGGCACGGGCGTACCGGAGCAGACGCGGATCGATCGGTTTCACGTGAAACACACCTCAGTGCACGGGATCGGCGATGTGCTGCGTGCCGATCCGCTTGCGGAACACCCAGTAGGTCCAGCCCTGGTAGAGCATCACGATCGGAGCGGCGATCGCCGCACACCACGTCATGATCTTCAGCGTGTACGGGCTGGACGCGGCGTTGGTGACCGTCAGGCTCCAGTCCGGGTTGAGCGTCGACGGCATGACATTCGGGAACAGCGTCAGGAAGAGCATCGCGACCGTGGCCACGATGGTGAGCCCCGACAGGGCGAACGCCCAGCCCTCACGCCCCGCCCGGGCCGCGAACAGGGCCACGACGAGCGACGCCACGGCCGCGACCAGCGCGACGAGGGTCGCGCCGTCGCCCCGGTCGGACTGCGTCCACAGCAGGAAGGCGAGGGCCAGCAGGGCGGTCACCGCTCCGACGCGCAGCGCCAGCTTCCGCGCCCGCTCCCGGATCTCCCCGACGGTCTTGAGCCCGACGAACACCGTCCCGTGGAAGGTGAACAGCGCCAGCGTGACCAGGCCGCCCAGCAGCGCGTACGGGTTGAGCAGGTCCAGGACGCCACCGGCGTAGTTGAAGTCCTGGTCGATCTTCACGCCCCGCACGATGTTGCCGAAGGCCACCCCCCACAGGAACGCGGGGAGCAGCGAGGTCCAGAAGATCGCCGTCTCCCAGTTGCGCTGCCAGTTCTCCTCGGGCCGCTTCGCGCGGTACTCGAAGGCCACACCGCGGACGATCAGACAGACCAGGATGAGCAGGAGCGGCAGGTAGAAGCCGGAGAAGAGCGTGGCGTACCACTCGGGGAAGGCGGCGAAGGTGGCACCGCCCGCCGACAGCAGCCACACCTCGTTGCCGTCCCAGACGGGACCGATGGTGTTGATCAGCACCCGCTTCTCGGGCCGGTCGCGGGCCAGCAGCTTGGTGAGCACACCGACCCCGAAGTCGAAGCCCTCCAGGAAGAAGTAGCCGGTCCACAGGACGGCGATCAGGACGAACCAGACGTCGTGCAGTTCCATGACTTGCAGCTCCCTCGGCCTAGTACGAGAAGGCCATCGGCTTGTCGGCGTCACGGGAGTCGCCGCCGATCTTCGTGGGCGGGTTGAGGTCGGCCTCGGTGAGTTCGGGCGGCCCCGCCTTGACGTACTTGACCAGCAACTTGACCTCGACGACCGCGAGGATCGCGTACAGCGTGGTGAAGACGATCATCGAGGTGAGCACCTCGGCCTGGGAGACACCGGGGGAGACCGCGTCACGCGTCTGGAACAGGCCGTAGACGACCCACGGCTGGCGGCCCATCTCGGTGAAGATCCATCCCCAGGAGCTGGCAATCAGCGGGAAGCCCAGGGTCAGGATCGCCATCCGCCAGTACCACTTGGTCAGGGTCGGGCCGAGTGCCTTCTTCGGCAGCAGCACGAGGTGCGGCACCTCGTCGTCGCCCACCCGCAGATGCTGGGGCAGCATGAACTTCTTGCGGGTGAGCCACAGTCCGGCCAGGCCGATGGCGAACGAGGTCATGCCGAAGCCGATCATCCAGCGGAAGCCCCAGTAGGCGACCGGGATGTTGGGCCGGTAGTCGCCGGGTCCGTACTTCTCCTGCTCGGCCTTGTTGACGTCGTTGATGCCGGGGACGTACGAGGTGAAGTCGTCCTTGGCGAGGAAGGACAGCAGGCCCGGGATCTCGATGGCGACCTTGTTGTGGCCCTTGTCGACGTCGCCGACCGCGAAGACCGAGAAGGGCGCCGGCTTCTCGCCGTCCCACAGCGCCTCGGCCGCGGCCATCTTCATCGGCTGCTGCTCGTACATGATCTTGCCGAGGACGTCACCGCTGATCGCGGTGAGCAGACCGCCGATCACGACCGTGACGAGGCCCAGCCGCAGCGAGGTCTTCATCACGGGGACGTGCTTCTTGCGGACCAGGTGGAAGGCGGCGATGCCGACCATGAAGGCGCCGCCGGTCAGGAAGGCAGCGGTGAGCGTGTGGAAGACCTGGGCGAGCGCGGTGTTCTGGGTGAGCACCAGCCAGAAGTCGGTGAGCTCGGCCCGTCCCTTGGCCTCGTTGATCCGGTAGCCGACCGGGTGCTGCATCCAGGAGTTGGCCGCGAGGATGAAGTAGGCCGACAGGATCGTGCCGGTCGAGACCATCCATATGCAGGCCAGGTGGATCTTCTTCGGCAGCTTGTCCCAGCCGAAGATCCACAGACCGATGAAGGTGGACTCGAAGAAGAAGGCGATCAGGGCCTCGAAGGCGAGCGGTGCACCGAAGACGTCACCGACGAAGCGCGAGTAGTCGGACCAGTTCATGCCGAACTGGAACTCCTGCACGATGCCGGTGACCACGCCCATCGCGATGTTGATCAGGAAGAGCTTGCCCCAGAACTTGGTGGCCCGGAGGTACTTCTCCTTCTCCGTCCGCACCCAGGCGGTCTGCAGACCGGCCGTGAGCGCGGCCAGCGAGATCGTCAGGGGGACGAACAGAAAGTGATAGACGGTGGTGATGCCGAACTGCCATCGCGCCAGGGTCTCCGGCGCCAAAGCCAGGTCCACGTCGCCGCTCCTTACATACGCTTGTGAAAGCGTTCACATTCACAAGCCATTATGCAGCACGCACTTTCGAGTCCACCGAGGGGGGCCCTGTGAGTCAGAGCACCCTTGCGCGCGGACCCGTGCACCACGTCCTGGGCCGCCTCGACGGAGCCTCGACGGCGACCCAGGACTTCGGACCCAGGTCCCCTACAGGTCCTTGCGGAACCCTTCCGCCACCTTCAGCAGGATGTCGTTCGCCTCGGTCTCCCCGACCGTCACCCGCACACCCTCACCCGGGAAGGGCCGGATCACCACGCCCGCCTGCTCGCACGCCTCCGCGAACGCGACCGTGCGCTCCCCCAGTCGCAGCCACACGAAGTTGGCCTGGGTCTCGGGCACCGTCCAGCCCTGGGCGCGCAGCCCGTCGACCACGCGCGTGCGCTCACACACCAGCGAGCCGACCCGGCCGAGCAGTTCGTCCTCGGCGCGCAGTGAGGCGATCGCCGCTTCCTGCGCGAGCTGGCTCACCCCGAACGGCACGGCCGTCTTGCGCAGCGCCGCGGCCACCGGCTCGTGGGCGATGGCGAACCCCACGCGCAGACCGGCGAGGCCGTACGCCTTGGAGAAGGTCCGCAGGACGCAGACGTTGGGCCGGTCACGGTAGAGCTCCACACCGTCCGGCACCTCGGCGTCCCGGATGAACTCGCGGTAGGCCTCGTCCAGCACCACCAGCACGTCCTTCGGCACCCGGTCGAGGAAACGCTCCAGCTCCGCCCGCCGCACGACCGTCCCGGTCGGGTTGTTGGGGTTGCAGACGAAGATCAGCCGGGTCCGGTCGGTGATCGCGTCGGCCATCGCGTCGAGGTCGTGCACATCGCCTGACGTCAGCGGCACTTGCACCGACGTCGCGCCGCTGATCTGCGTGATGATCGGGTACGCCTCGAAGGACCGCCAGGCGTAGATCACCTCGTCGCCGGGGCCGGACGTGGCCTGGATCAGCTGCTGGGCGACACCGACCGAGCCGGTGCCGGTGGCCAGGTGGGTGAGGGGCACGCCGAACCGCTCGGACAGCTCGTTCATCAGCGCCGTGCACGCCATGTCCGGGTAGCGGTTGAAGTTGCAGGCCGCCGCCGTCACGGTCTCCATCACACCCGGCAGCGGCGGATAGGGGTTCTCGTTGGAGGACAGCTTGTAGGCCACCGGCCCACCGGCCGCGGCGGGCCTGCCGGGCTTGTAGGTGGGGATACCCTCCAGCTCGGCGCGCAGCTTCGGGCTCGTCTCGCTCACCGCAGTCCTCCTCGCGAAGACCGGCGGCCCATGACCGCCGCCGACATCCAATACTCCTCACCTTATGAGGATTCGGCGCCGCTGCGTATAGCCGGGACGGGGCGGCGAACGCCGGCCTCCCGCCTCCCGCAGGCATCAAGGGCATCGCTGTACGAAGGCGTACGAATGCGGGGGCGCGCCGCACATATATCTACGCGCCGGTGGTGCACTCCGTGGCGCGCGTCCCCCGTGCAGGTGAGTTGAGACCTCTTCGCAACCTCGACCACCTGCCAGGCCTGCATGCGCCGCCACGTCACGTACTGCCATGGGAGCGTTCAACCCCCTTGGTTTCCAAAGCAATTGGAGTTAAATGATCATGCAGAAACGTGCCTGTCAACGTGTGCATATGCGTCCGCCCTACCCCACCCCATGAGCCCTACTATCGGCTCGCCATGACAGCAGCAGGGAAGCACCAGGTGAGCCGCGCGGAAACCTCACGGCGAGGCACTCGGCCGGGTCGAGCGGGTATCAGGGACGTGGCCGCCGCCGCCGGAGTCTCCATCACGACCGTCTCCGACGCCCTCAACGGCAAGGGCCGGCTCCCGGACGCCACCCGGCGCCATGTCCGCGAGGTCGCCGACCGGCTGGGCTATCGCCCCTCGGCCGCCGCCCGGACACTGCGTACCGGCAAGTCGGGACTCATCGGCCTGACCGTGACCACGTACGGGGATGAACCTTTCACCTTCACCGAGTTCGCGTACTTCGCCGAGATGGCGCGAGCCGCCACCTCCGCCGCACTGGCCCGCGGCTACGCCCTGGTCATCCTGCCCGCGACCTCCCGCCACGACGTGTGGTCGAACGTCGCCCTGGACGGCACGGTCGTCATCGACCCCTCCGACCAGGACCCGGTCGTCAGCGAACTCGTCCGCCAGGGCCTGCCGGTCGTCTCCGACGGCCGCCCGGCCGGCTCGCTGCCGGTCACGGCCTGGGTCGACAACGACCACGAGGCCGCCGTCCTCGGCATCCTCGACCACCTGGCCGCCGCCGGAGCCCGCCGCATCGGCCTGCTGACCGGCACCACGACGGACACGTACACCCACCTGTCCACCACCGCCTACCTGCGCTGGTGCGAGCGCGTGGGCCAGGACCCGGTGTACGAGGCCTACCCGGCGCACGACCCCTGCGCGGGCGCCGTCGCCGCCGACCGGCTCCTCGCCCGCCCCGACCGGCCCGACGCGGTCTACGGACTGTTCGACCCCAACGGCACCGACCTGCTCGCCGCAGCCCGCCGCTACGGCCTGCGCGTCCCCGACGACCTGCTGCTCGTCTGCTGCAGCGAGTCCACCGTGTACGCCAACACCGAGCCGCCGATCACCACGCTCTCCCTGAAGCCCCGCCGCATCGGCACGGCGGTGGTCCAGCTTCTGATCGACGCCATCGAAGGAGTGGAAGCGGACCAGCCGGTCGAGCAGGTGATACCGACGGAACTGATCGTGCGGACGTCGTCCCAGCGGCGCTCGCCGCGCACCACGGTCAGCCCACCGAGGTCACCCGAGCAGGCGTAGGCCCGGTCCCCGGGCAGGGGGGAAGGTCACACACTCCTGGGGAGAAACCGGGCCGGTCCCCAGGAGAGAAGGGATCGTTCTCGCGAAGAGAAGAAGTCCGAGGACGGTCACACGGTGGTCAAAGCCCGGCGCAATCGGGGCGAAAGCCACGGTGAACTGGACTCTTGCTCTGATTCACCACCCCTGGGTCATCACATGGCGCGATCCGCATTCCTATGATGGGCCCACGACACCCACGGGCCGCTACGACCAGGCAGTCCGATGCGGTGCAGATGCGGCGCGATGGTGGAGGGGTCGATGACTCAGGGGGCCGGTCAGGGACCCGAGGTGGAGCGGACGGCGACGTTGCGCGACTTCCGGGTGCCCGCGTACGTCCACGAGGCCGGTCCGTACGTCCACAGCGCCCACCCCGCCGAGGTCGCCCCACCACCCGAGGAGACGTACCCCGAGGGATACACGCCGACCCAGCGTGACCTTCCCGTCGTCAACCGGGGGGACACTGTCCAGGTGACCATCGATCCCGAAGCCGCCTCGGCCCCGCAGGCGAACACCGGACAGGGCCCGCTGTACGTCGTGGGCGACGTGCACGGCTACCTCGACGAGCTGGTGGCCGCCCTGCAGGAGAAGGGCCTGCTCGACGCCGCCGGCAACTGGTGCGCGGGCACCGCCCGCCTGTGGTTCCTCGGCGACTTCACCGACCGCGGGCCGGACGGCATCGGCGTCATCGACCTGGTGATGCGGCTGTCCGCCGAGGCCGCCGCGGCCGGCGGCTACTGCAAGGCGCTCATGGGCAACCACGAGCTGCTGCTGCTCGGCGCCAAGCGGTTCGGCGACACCCCCGTCAACTCCGGCGCGGGTACCGCCACCTTCCAGGCGGCCTGGCTGCTCAACGGCGGCCAGAAGACCGACATGGACCGCCTCCAGGACCACCACCTGCAGTGGATGTCCCGCCTGGACGCCGTCGAGGAGGTCGACGGCCACCTGCTCGTACACTCCGACACCACCGCCTACCTCGACTACGGCCGCTCCATCGAAGAGGTCAACGACACCGTCCGCGAGACGCTCACGCGCAACGACGCGGACGAGGTCTGGGACCTGTTCCGCAAGTTCACCAAGCGGTTCTCCTTCCGCGACGAGGGCGGCGCGGACGCCGTGCGCTCCCTGCTCGATACGTACGGGGGCACCCGCATCGTTCACGGCCACAGCCCGATTCCGTACCTGCTGGGCGAGGTCGGCTCCGAGGACGACGAGGACAGCGGCGACCCCGTCATCGAGGGACCGCACGTCTACGCCGACGGACTCGCCATCGCGATGGACGGCGGCGTGACCATGGCCGGAAAGCTGCTGGTCCAGCAACTGCCGCTGGGCACGTGAACGTTCACCGGGCAGGCGTTTCCCCTCACATGACCGGACCGGCGAGGGGCCAATTTCGGTAAACCCCCTGTCACCGCCCACCTCCACGGCTCTACCATCTGCTTATCCGTAGCAGGCTCCCCTCCGTTTCTGCCCGACGGCTCGTCAGCATGCCGAGCCACAAGCCCTACGGAGCATCGGGGGATGCACATGAACAGCGTTCCGCAGCACCTGCTGAGCGAGGACCGCCAGGAATACGAGCGGATCCTCGATGAGGCGCTGCGCTCCGCACCACACCGTCCGGAACTCGCCGCTGTCGGACAGCGGCTCAACCCCGAACAGCTGCGCACCATGGCGCTGAACGCCACCGCGATCATCACGGCGGCCGCGTCGACCGAGTACCAGCACTACGTCAAAATCCGCGACGAGCTCCGCCAGCCGGTGCAGTCCGGCCGGCCGGCCGTGGGCGACTCCGGCTCCTCGGAGCCGGACACCGGCGCGGCGGGGCTCGCCGCCACGATGGGAGAGGTGGCCGAGACCGCCGGCGCGGGCGCCATCGCCGTTGTCGCCGTCCTCGCCCCCCTCCTGGCCGGCACGGCCGCCGCGATCTTCCTGCTCGTCGGCTACATCCTGCAGATGCTCAACCCGGAGCAGACCTTCGCCCGGACCATGCTCACCACGGGCTGGGTGTTCGGCGCCGTGACCGCCATCGCGATCCTCGTCGCCGCCGTGGGTCTGCTGCTCACCGCCCTGCGCAACAAGCCGACGGCGGAGGTCGGTCCGTACGCCGAGCTGCAGGGGGAAGTGGACAAGGCCAGGGCGGCCTGGCGTGAGGCGCTGCTGGAGCGCGGCATCCTGCCCTTCCTGCGGGAGGCCCTCGTCGACCCGGGCGCGGCCGCCGCGCTGCGCCACCCTTCCTCGTCCGCACCGGTCAGCCGCATGCCGCACCTCGGCTACGACCGCCCGGGCTTCACCAGCCCCGAAGACGGCCGGCGCGGCTCGCGGCCCAGTTACAGCAGCCCGGACTACAGCAGCCCGGACTTCGGAGGACCGGAACACCAGCCGGAGTAACGTCTAGGTGTGTTGTCCAGGAGCCGCCGTGCGGTGCCCGCCGCGCAGCCGACTTGCTCACAGCCGACGGAGGATCTGCGCCTCGACCCGTTCGACTGTGCGGCGGCTGAAGGCATGTACCAGGGCCAGGTGGTACAGCGCCGGTGCCGTCGCCGCCCAGCGGTGGACGCGGTCGTCCCGCAGCAGGTACCTGACCACCGTCGTCGGCCGGAAGGGGACGAAGTCGATGGTCTGGTGCTCCCAGCGGTCGGCGACGCCCCTGCTCATCCGTGCTTCCAGATCCGCGCTCTTCAGCTCGTGCAGCCTGGCGTAGAAGTGCGCACTCCAGCCCCTCCTCTCCACGTCCAGTACGAAGGCCAGGAGCTCGAGTGTGGACTCGTGGGCCTCCAGGGACAGTTCCTCCCGCATGCCGCGGCGGGCCACCGCGTGCAGGTCGGGTGCGTTCCTTCCCGATGAGTCGATGTGGCGTGACAGTCCCTCGTTGACCGAGGAGTTCCAGACGCCAGGGGCCATACGGACCCGGTCGCTGCGCCGGGTCACCACGAGCATGTCGTCCGCGGTGACCACCGCGATGTTGATCCCGAGGCTGCACTGAAGGAAGGCCGGAGCCCTCAACGGCTCGTCCGGGTCCAGGTAGCGGGACCTGGGCGTGGTGCCGTCCGGGAGCCGACGGTCGAGCTGCTGGGCGGCGAGGAAGGTGTAGTAGTCGGTCGGGCGCAGCCGCAGGTGGACTTCGGGTCGTTCCTCGAGTGCCGTACGCGAGATCTCGACGGATTCGACCGCGTACCGCGGGCCGTTCCACAGCGAAGCGCGTCCCTCGGCTTGCAGGCGCTCGCTCTCCTCGGCGATCTCGTCCCGCCAGCCGGCCATGTCCGGGGGCAGCGTCACCTCCTCGTCGAGTACGTGCACATGGACGGATTCGGGTGATATGGGCAGCTCGCCGTCGCCTTCGACGATCAGGGCGGGCGTCTGGAGCGGTCCGAGGGAGAACGCCCGCCAGGCGGGCGTCGACTCCTCACGCCGCCTCAGGCCCCGGACCGCACTGGTGGAACGTCTGCGCAGGCGGTACCACGCGTCCTGCAACGGCTGCTGGAACAGCACGGCGAACACCATGCCGAATACGGCGCCCACGACACCGTTGAGCACATCGATCCCATCCATGTCCACGACAGTAGGGATCTTGGGCCGGGCAGGCGCCGCCGTGCTGTTTCCGTTACGCGATCAATGCCGCGGGCCGGGTCAGTCCGCGATCGGCAGGTACACGCGGTTGCCGCTCGCGGCGAACTCCTTCGACTTCTGGGCCATGCCCTCCTCGATCTCGGTCTTGGTGCCGCCGTGTTCACGACGGATGTCCTGAGAGATCTTCATGCTGGACAAGTCCAGACCGGAGTCGCGCCGCCTCGTTGTCGTACGCGGATGGCACAGTGCACCACCATGAACACTGACCGGTTCTGGAACATCATCGAGTCCGCGCGTTCGTCGGCCGCCATCTCTGGCGTGCCCCTCGACGAGGCCCTGGTGGAACTGCTCGCCGGTAGCGCTCCGCAGGAGATCCTTGAGTACGCCGAACGGTTCGATGAGGTACACGACGCTCTGTACCGCTGGGACGTCTGGGCTGCGGCGTACCTCATCGGCGGCGGCTGCTCCGACGACAGCTTCATGGACTTCCGAGCAGGAGTGATCGCGCTGGGACGAGGCTGGTACGAGCGCACGGCTCTTGATCCGGACAACCTCGCCGAGCACCCCACTGTCATCGCAGCCGCGAGCGCCCACCGCAACGAGGCACTGTTCTACGAGGAAATGAACTACGCCGCTGGCGCCGCCTTCGAACGCCTTACGGGAAACCCGGATGCCTTCTACGAGGCTTGGGCCGGGTACCGGTCAGTTGCTCATCAGGACGCCGATGCAACAGACATGGGGGAAGACTTCGACTTCGACGACGCGAATGAGATGTATCGGCGACTGCCCCGTCTGGCGAGGCTCTATCTGGGAGCCGGCGACTAGATGGAGTCGAGAACCAGGAGCCGTCTCACGGGAATCGCACCCGGTCCACGCCCAGCGAACTGACGTCGTCGTCCAGCCCCTCAACAGACGCTCTGCCGTTGAGCACGCAGGCAGATCCGTGCCCTACAGGCCGGACAGAACGGCCCACGACTCCACGAGCCGCGGGCCGTCCCACACTGCTCCGACTAATCAGCCAGCGGCAGATAAACCCGGTTCCCGCTCGCCGCGAACTCCTTCGACTTCTGGAGCATCCCCTCGGCGATCTCCTCGGGCGAGGCCCCCTCAGCTGCAGCACCACCGAACCGCTCTGTGATGCTTTGGCTAATCTTCATGCTGCAAAATTTCGGACCGCACATCGAGCAGAAGTGAGCCGTCTTGGCGGGCTCCGCCGGGAGGGTCTCGTCGTGGAACTCGCGTGCGGTGTCCGGGTCGAGGGCGAGGTTGAACTGGTCCTCCCACCGGAACTCGAAGCGGGCGTCGGACAGCGCGTCGTCCCACTCCTGGGCGCCTGGGTGCCCCTTGGCGAGGTCGGCCGCGTGGGCGGCGATCTTGTAGGTGATGACGCCGGTCTTGACGTCGTCGCGGTTCGGCAGGCCCAAGTGCTCCTTGGGTGTGACGTAACACAGCATGGCCGTGCCCCACCAGGCGATCATCGCCGCACCGATGCCTGAGGTGATGTGGTCGTACGCCGGCGCGACGTCCGTGGTCAGCGGGCCGAGCGTATAGAACGGAGCCTCGTCGCAGATCTCCTGCTGCAGGTCGATGTTCTCCTTGATCTTGTGCATCGGGACGTGGCCCGGGCCCTCGATCATGGTCTGTACGTGGAAACGCTTCGCGATCCGGTTGAGTTCCCCGAGCGTGCGCAGCTCCGCGAACTGCGCCTCGTCGTTGGCGTCCGCGATCGAGCCGGGCCGCAGGCCGTCGCCGAGGGAGTACGTGACGTCGTACGCGGCGAGGATCTCGCAGAGTTCCTCGAAGTTCTCGTAGAGGAACGACTCCTTGTGGTGCGCGAGGCACCAGGCAGCCATGATCGAGCCGCCGCGCGAGACGATGCCGGTCTTGCGGTTCGCTGTCAGCGGCACGTACGCCAGGCGCACGCCCGCGTGGACGGTCATGTAGTCCACGCCCTGCTCGGCCTGCTCGATGACCGTGTCCTTGTAGATCTCCCAGGTCAGTTCCTCGGCGCGGCCGTCGACCTTCTCCAGGGCCTGGTAGAGCGGCACGGTGCCGATGGGCACGGGGGAGTTGCGCAGCACCCACTCGCGTGTGGTGTGGATGTTGCGGCCGGTGGACAGGTCCATGACCGTGTCGGCGCCCCAGCGGGTCGCCCAGGTCATCTTCTCGACCTCTTCCTCGATGGAGGACGTCACCGCCGAGTTGCCGATGTTGGCGTTGACCTTCACCAGGAACCGCTTGCCGATGATCATCGGCTCGATCTCCGGGTGGTTGACGTTGGCCGGCAGCACCGCACGGCCCGCGGCGATCTCGTCCCGGACCACTTCGGGCGAAACGTTCTCCCTGATGGCCACGTACTCCATCTCCGGCGTGATCTCGCCGCGCCGGGCGTACGCGAGCTGCGTGACCGCCTTGCCGTCCCTGCTGCGACGCGGCAGGCGCGGCCGACCGGGGAAGACAGCGTCGAGGTTGCGGAGGCCGCCGCGCGGCGAGGTGTGCTTGATGCCGTCGTCCTCTGGGCGGACGGGGCGGCCCGCGTACTCCTCGGTGTCGCCGCGGGCGATGATCCAGTTCTCGCGCAGCGGCGAAAGGCCCCTGCGGACGTCGGTGTCGACGAGTGGATCGGTGTACGGGCCCGACGTGTCGTACAGCGTGACCGACTGACCGTTGGTGAGATGCACCTGGCGAACCGGCACCCGCAGGTCGGGGCGGGTGCCCTCGACGTACGCCTTGTGCCAGCCGATGGACTTCCCGGCCTCCTGGGACTTCTCGTCCTGAACGGAGGCAGGCGTGCGCGCGTCCTTGTGGGTCATGAGACCTACTCCCTACGCCGGCATTACCCGGTAACAGGTTCGGCGGTCGACGCAGCGGTTTCCGTCCGCCGACGTTTCGTGTGAAACATCACTCACACTTCGGTGACGTTTCATGTGAAACATCGCTGGGACGGAGGTCAGCGCCCTCTCAGCCCGGTGCTCCGAGCTCCCGCGTGTACAAAAGGCGCCTCCACGCTAGCGGGAATTGTGGCGCGGTGAACAGAGGGCCCCCTTCGTTCTTGCGATGATCGGTCGGTGACCTCGACACAGCGCCCCGCGTACCCACCGCCCGAGCCGCCCCGCGGATCCGGCGCCGGATTCGGCGACGGCCGTGCAGGCGATCACGATTTCACCGCCGGTGCCGGGCAGGAGTCTGCCCGGGGACAGCAGCAGGGGCACGGTCCCGGCGGCAGGAGCGGGCCAGGTGCGGGCTTCGGAGCCTGGGGCGGTGCGGGTTCTGGTACCGGGGCCGCCGGCGACACTGGTTCCGGCTCCGAGGACCGGCACGGTTCCGGTCCCGGCGGTGCCCGCGTTCCTCGCGGCCGCGACGGATCCAGCGGGGGCAGCGGTCCTGGCGGAGGCCATGGGCACGACGGGGGCACCGGTCCTGGCCGAGGTCATGGGCACGCCGGGGGCGACGGTGACGGTGGGGGACACGGGCATGGTCACGGGCCCGGCTCCGCGCCGGGTGGTGGACACGGCCACTCGCACAGTCACAACCACGGCCCGGCCACGCCCGTGTCCATGCATCTGCGCAAGGTCATCGCGGCGGTGCTGATCCCGTTCGCCGCGGCGGTGCTGGTCGGTCTCGCCGTGCTGTGGCCGGGTGGTGCTCCGCCGCACGAGCGCACCGGCGTCGGCTTCGACCGGCAGACCCAGCAGGCCACCGTCACCAAGGTGGTCGAGGTGAGCTGCAAGGAGGCGGGCACCCAGGGAGTCCCGCCGACCGGCGACACCTCCACCGCCGAGGGTTCCTCCGCCGTGCAGCAGGAGAAGGGCACCTGCAAGCGTGCGACGATCCGGGTCGACAGCGGCAAGGACAAGGGCCGTACGTTCACCGAGATCGTCCAGCCGGACCAGTCCCGGCAGTTGAGCGAGGGCCAGGAAGTCGTGGTCGCCTACGAGCCCTCCGCGCCGCGGGACCTGCAGTACTCGGTCACCGACGTCAACCGTCGTCTGCCGCTGGCGCTGCTCGCCGGCATCTTCGCACTCGCCGTCGTGGTCGTCGGGCGGCTGCGGGGTGTCATGGCCCTCGTCTCGCTGGCCATCAGCTTCCTGGTGCTCAACTTCTTCATCCTGCCCGCGATCCTGCAGGGCTCGAACCCGCTGCTCGTGGCGGTGGTGGGTGCGAGCGCCATCATGCTCATCGCGCTGTACCTGTGCCACGGCCTGTCCGCCCGTACGTCCGTGGCGGTGCTGGGCACCCTTGTCTCGCTGTTGCTGATCGGCCTTCTCGGCTCGGTGTTCATCGACTGGGCGGCGCTCACCGGCAACACCGACGACAACACCGGCTTGATCCACGGCCTCTACCCGACGATCGACATGAGCGGTCTGCTGCTCGCCGGCGTCATCATCGGTTCGCTCGGTGTTCTCGACGACGTGACGGTCACGCAGACGTCGGCGGTCTGGGAGCTGCACGATGCCAACCCGTCGACGGGCTGGCGTGGGCTGTACCGCGCGGGTATCCGGATCGGGCGCGACCACATCGCCTCGGTCGTCAACACGCTCGTCCTCGCCTACGCGGGTGCCGCGCTGCCGTTGCTGCTGCTCTTCTCCATCGCGCAGAGCGGGGTGGGGACGGTCGCCAACAGTGAGATCGTCGCGGAGGAGATCGTGCGCACGCTGATCGGTTCGATCGGTCTGGTCGCTTCGGTTCCGGTCACCACGCTGCTGGCGGCGCTGGTGGTCTCGGCCGACCGTCCGGGAGCGGAGCCTGCCGCGGAGGCCGCCACGGTCCCGGCACGCGGGGGGAGGGGGCGGCGGCGTAAGCGCTGACGCCTCAGGGCCGGTGACGCCGCTGTGCCGAAGCGCCTCGGAGTCGTCTGAGCCCACCGGCCTCGCTGACGCGGGAGTCATCCGCCCCTCGTGCGGAGAAGCGTTCCTGCGCGGTCGGCGGCATCCGGTGAAGCGTTCCTCCACCAGGCCGCCCGACGGATCTCTCACCCAGCGCCCTGTTCCGCCAGGATGCGGTCCAGGGCCTCGTCGAGGTGGGCGTCGAAGTCGGCGAGCGAGCCTTCCTGGCCCAGCGGCACCAGCTTGTCGGTACGGTCCAGAAAGGCGACGAGCGGTGCCGTCGACGACCGGAAGAGCGCCTGGTCGCTGCCCACCTGAAGCCGGATCAGCACTTCGCCGAGCGAGTCGGGGTCGACGGGGGTGACCCGCACATCGCCCTCGCCGCACGGCCGGCCGACGCCGTCGATCAGCAACTCCCGCCCGAAAGCCCAGGTCACCGGGGCATCACCGGGCAAGTGGAACGTCAGCCGGACGGCATAGGGATCACTGGTCTCATAGCGCAGCTCCACCGGAATGCGGAAGGAGAGCTCCTCGGACACGAGAAAGCTCATCATGACCTCTGCCTGTACGGACTCGCGCATCGCTAACCCCGTCATTTGCCGTGGACTGGCCGGGAACTAACCTCTGACACTCGGTGGAATCTTGCTGAACGTACACAGCAGATCACAAGGAGTGAGTTTTCACATACTGATAGAGAGCGCCAGCGAGCCGAGTCGCCGCCCGATCTCATCCTGCAACCGCCGGGCCGCGGGGAGCAGCCGGTCTGTCTGGTGGGCGGGCAGGGAGATGGCCATCGTCGCGGCCGTGGTGCCCAGGGTGAGCGGAATCGCCGCGCAGACCGTGCCCAGGGCGTACTCCTGACGTTCGGTCACCGGTTCCATCCGTCGCGCGCGTTCCAGACGCCGGAGCAGACTGTGGTTGTCCCGCACCGTGTACGGCGTGAGCGGCTGCACCGGGTAGCGGTCGAGGTGATCCCGGCGGGCGTCCTCGTCCAGCTGGGACAACAGGCACTGCCCGATGGCATGCGCGTGCCCGGTCTCCCGGAAGTCGGCCCATTCCTCGACCGCGGGACTGGCCGGGCTGTCCGAGACGCACACGAGCTCGATCTCGCCCTCGCGGTACAGGGCGTAGTACACGGGTACGCCGAGCACGTCCCGCCAGTGCGCGAGCGCGTCGACGATCGTGCTGCGACGTTTCTGCCGTGCCCCGCTGCTGCTCAGCCGCTCGGCAGCCTCCCCGAGGAAGAACAGGCCCTTGTCCCGGCGCAGATAGCCCTCGTGCACGAGGGTGCGCAGCAGGTGGTACGTCGTGGGCAGCGCGATCCCGGTCTCCCGGGCCAACTGCTTGGCAGGGGCGCCGTACTCGTGTCCGGCGACGGTCTCCAGCAGGCGCATCGCGCGCTGGACGGAGCCGATCAGGGTCGCCGGGGGCGGTGATGCGGGGGAAGAAGGCTGCTCGGGCCGTTCCGCCGAGCGGGGTTGCGCGGGGACTGTGTGCAGGTGGACTGGTGCGGTGTCAGCCGGGGCCAAGGGTCACTTCCGAAGCGCGAGGGGGCGGCCCGTGCCGAGACACGGGTGGGGGTACGCCGCTCGCGGGGGTCTGTCCCCGCGTCGAGTTCCGGACTCTATTCGTCTGTCACCGCGCAGAGACGGCGCCGCCGGGAAACTTCCCCCGGCCGAGGGAACCGGAGATTCCAGGTGTTGTCCGCTACCCCCACCGGTTTCGCACCGGTCTCACCAGTCGCTGCGCGACGAGGAGCTCGACGTGAACTTCCGTACGACGTAGATCAGTCCACTGACCAGCGCCACGAAGACCAGCACCTTGAAGAGCAGTCCGATGACGAAACCGACCACGCTGGCTATCAGCCCGCCGAACACGACCAGGGCGATGACCGGCACCGCGACCCACTTCACCCACCACGGCAGTCCCGCGAAGATCTCTCGCATCGCCCTCGTCCTTACCTCTCCGCCCGTTCGGGTGCCGGGTCCTGTCGGTTCTGATGTCCTGCACTCGATGCTAGGTCCGAGAGGGGGCCGGGCGGGGGCCTCGCACCCCTTGTCCTCCCCTGACCGATCCCCTAGGGAACCCGGTGGCCGTTCGTCAGCTCTCGGGCGGAGAGAAGACCACCAGCACCCTGAGGTCCTCGGTGATGTGGTGGAACTTGTGGGCCACGCCCGCCGGTACGTAGATCACGCTGCCGCGCGCCACCTGCGTCGTCTCCAGGCCGACGGTGATCGCGGCACGGCCGCTCACAACGAAGTAGACCTCGTCCTGATTGTGCGGCTTCTGTGGATCCTGGTCGCCCGCGTCGAGGGCGTACAGGCCGACCGACATGTTCTGCTCGCGCAGAAACTGCAGGTAGGCGCCCTCGTTGGCGGCGCGTTCGGCCTCCAGTTCGTCCAGCCGGAATGCCTTCATGGCCTGGTCCGCCCCCTGCCTCTTGTGCCCGTGCCCGATCAGGTCTGCCACGATCAGACACATGATGAATTTCGTAGTCAAGACGATCGCCAACGCGGGTGCCCTGGCGGTCGCCGTTTGGCTGCTCGACAAGATCACCCTGACCGGTGACAGCACGGGCAAGAAGATCGGCACCCTGGTCGTCGTCGCGCTGATCTTCGGTCTGGTGAATTTCCTGGTCAAGCCGGTCGTCAAGCTGTTCAGCCTGCCGCTGCTGATAGTGACGCTCGGCCTGTTCACTCTGGTCGTCAACGCGCTGATGCTGCTGCTCACCTCGTGGCTGGCCGACCAGATCGACCTGAGCTTCCACGTGGACGGCTTCTGGACGGCCGTCCTGGGCGGCTTGATCATCTCGGTCGTCTCCTGGGCGCTGCACGTCGTTCTGCCCGACGGGGACTGACCGGTCGTGACGTACCGCGTCTGCTTCGTCTGCACGGGCAACATCTGCCGCTCCCCGATGGCCGAGGTCGTCTTCCGCGCGCGGGTGGCGGAGGCCGGACTCGAGGGCCTGGTCGAGGTCGACAGCGCCGGCACGGGCGGCTGGCACGAAGGCGACGGCGCCGACCCGCGCACGGTCGCCGTCCTGGAGGAGAACGGCTACGCCGTCAGCCACACGGCCCGGCAGTTCCAGCCGTCGTGGTTCTCCCGCCTGGACCTGGTCGTGGCCCTCGACGCCGGTCACCTCGGGGCGCTGCGCCGCCTCGCGCCCACGGAACAGGACGCGCGGAAGGTGCGGCTTCTTCGTTCGTACGACCCCTCTGCCGACGACGACCTCGACGTACCGGACCCCTACTACGGGGATGTGGACGGCTTCGAGGAGTGTCTTGAGATGGTGGAGGCGGCGAGCAGCGGTCTGCTCGCCGCTGTGCGTGAGGACGTGGAGGGAAACGTGGTATGAGCGGATCCGCGACGGGCGACGGGCCTCAGGTGACGGGCGGTGCCGCCCCGGCGACGAGCGACACGGGCCGGATGGCACGTGTCGCGGACGGGATGGTCTCGGGTTCCGGCGTCGGTGGCGGTGACGGCACGCGCGCGGTGCGGGCCGGGCTGCCCGAGCCGGTCAGGCACGAGCCCATCCTGCCCGGGCCCGTGTTCGCCGCCCACTACCACCTGCCCGGAGACCCCACCGGCCCCTACACCTACGGCCGTGACGAGAACCCGACCTGGACGCTCCTGGAGCGCGCCGTCGGGGAGCTGGAGGCACCCGGCCAGGACACCGCCGAGACGCTCGTGTTCGCCTCGGGCATGGCCGCGATCTCTGCCGTGCTCTTCTCCCGGCTGCGCACCGGGGACGTGTGCGTCCTGCCCGACGACGGGTACCAGGCACTGCCTCTGGTCCGCGCCCAGCTGGAGGCGTACGGCATCGAGGTGCGTACCGCGCCGACCGGCGGCGATGCCCAGCTCGACGTCCTCGACGGCGCGAAGCTGCTGTGGCTCGAGACCCCGTCGAACCCGGGGCTCGACGTGTGCGACATCAGGCGGCTCGCCGAGGCGGCGCACGCGCGTGGTGCCCTGGTGGCCGTCGACAACACCCTCGCGACACCGCTCGGCCAGCGTCCCCTGGAACTCGGGGCCGACTTCGCGGTGGCCAGTGGAACCAAGCAGCTCACCGGTCACGGCGACATCCTGCTGGGCTACGTCGTCGGACGGGACGCCGAGGCCATGGCCGCCGTGCACCGCTGGCGCAAGATCGTCGGTGCGATTCCCGGGCCCATGGAGGCCTGGCTCGCCCACCGCTCGATCGCGACGCTCCAGATGCGGGTCGACCGGCAGTGCGCGACCGCCCTGACGGTCGCCGAGGCGCTGCGCGAGCGGCCCGAGGTGACCGGGCTGCGCTATCCGGGACTCCCCGACGACCCCTCCCACAAGATCGCCTCGCAGCAGATGCGGCGCTTCGGGTGCGTGGTGTCGTTCACGCTGCCCACGCGTGCGCGTGCCGACCGATTCCTCGACGCGCTGCGGATCGTGGACGACGCGACGAGCTTCGGCGGAGTGCGGTCCACGGCAGAACGGCGCGGGCGCTGGGGTGGAGACGCGGTGCCGGAGGGTTTCATCCGCCTGTCGGTCGGCGCCGAGGACCCGGAGGACCTGGTGGCGGACGTGCTGTGTGCGCTGGACACGTCGGCGGCTTGACCGTTCCCCTGCCGGACGGTCCGAGCCTCCCCCCTCGTGGCTCGGACCGTCCTCCGGTTCCGCGCGCAAGAACCGCGCGACCAAGGCTAGTTGACTCTCTGTCAGTGTCCAATCACAGTAGCGACAGAGACCTATCGACTTATTTATAGTTGGCGCGGTCGGGGGGTGGGGAGCGGGGCTGAGAGGGGAGAGTGCTGCGGTGGATCTGGCCTTGCTACGGACCTTTGTGACCGTGCACCGGGCCGGTTCCTTCACGCGTGCCGCCGCCCTGCTGGGTCTCTCGCAGCCGGCCGTCACCTCGCAGATCAGGACGCTGGAACGGCAACTGGGCCGCCCTCTGTTCCTTCGGCAGGCCCGCGGCGTGACCCCGACGAGCATCGGCGACGAGCTCGCCCACAAGGCCGCACCACATCTCGATGCCCTGGTGGAGATCACCGAGACCGGTCTCGACGACGACTCCTCCTTACGGACGCTGCACCTCGCCGGCCCTCCGGAGTTCACCGCTGAACGGGCCCTGCCCGCGCTCACCGAGCTGATCGGTGAGGACGGCCAGGGGTTCGCCCTCCGCGCCTCTTTCGGCACCGCCGAGGAAACGCTGGAAGGGCTTTCCGCCGGGCATCACGATCTGGCCATTTGCACGGCCCGGCCGCGTGGCCCGCTGCTCACAGCGACTGCGCTCTGCGACGAGGAGCACGTCCTGGTCGCCGCCCCTCGATGGGCCGAGCAGATCGACGCCGGACAGCCGGACCTCAAGCCGGAGCCGGCCCTGGAGCAGGTACCCGTGGTGGAGGTGCACGAGTCGCTGCCCTTCGTCTCCCGCTACTGGGCGTCCGTCTTCGACTCGCGTCCGGCCGCCCCGGGCACGGTCATCGTCCCCGACCTGCGCGCGGTGCTTGCGTGTACGGTCGCGGGTGCGGGTATGGCGGTGCTGCCGCGCTATCTGTGTGCTGCCGCTCTGGAGCGGGGAGAGGTCGTCGCCCTGCACGATCCGGCGGTGCCTCCGCTGCGGACGTACTTCCTGGTGGTCCGGACCGGGACCCTCGCGATGCCTCACATCGCACGGGCTCACGAGTGGCTGCAGCTCGCATCGGCCGACTGGTGCTGAGGTACCCGGGCACGGGTGCCGGACCGTACCGGTTGCACCGCAGGACAGCACCTCACTCTGAGAGCTCCTCCGGTGACATTTCGCGATGTTTCACGTGGAACCAGCCGGGCCACATTTCACTCATGACCGTCCGACCCGTGGTCAAGCGCACCGCCCGCGCCGTTCTGCTGGACGGTGACGACCTGATCCTGATCAAGCGCACCAAGCCCGGCGTCGACCCCTACTGGCTCACCCCCGGCGGTGGGGTCGAGCCCACCGACTCGACCGTCGTCGACGCCCTGCACCGGGAGGTGTACGAGGAACTCGGCGCGAAGATCACCGATGTGGTGCCCTGCTTCGTGGACACCATGGAGCACATCGGCGAGGACGGCGGCGCGACCGGTGTGAAGGTGCAGCACTTCTTCGTCTGCCGCCTGGAGTCCATGGACCCCTCTCTGCGCCATGGCCCCGAGGTGGACGAGCCCGTCGGCGAGTACGAGATCGTGCGCGTACCCTTCACCCGGGTGGGCATCGCCTCGGTCCATCTCGTTCCGCTGTCACTGCGGCACTATCTGGACGGCAACATCGAGGGCGTACGCGCCATGCACGCCCCGGACCTGGGTTGACACCGGCGACGGATCAGGACCAGGCCGCGACCAGTTCATCCACCGAGTCGTGCCGTATCCGCTCGGACGGGATGCCGACGCTCCGCAGCGCGTCCACCCCGCTGCGGATCATCCCTGGCGGGCCCGATAGGTAGGCGTCGTATTCGCTCCACGGGCCGAAGGCGCGTACGGCGTCCGGGAGCTGCTGGTGCGCCTGCTGGTCGATGATGGCCCGCACCGAGAGCCACGGGTGGGCCTGCTGGAGACGGAGCATGGTGTCGATGTCATACAGGTCGTGGTCGGTGCGGGCACCGTAGAAGACCTCGACCGACCGGCGCTCCCCGTGCTCGGCGACGTCCTCGACCATCGCCTTGATCGGTGCGATGCCCGTGCCGCCGCCCACGCACAGCAGACCGCTGTCGGTGGTGTGGTCCACGGTCATCGAACCGGCGGGCGGGCCGAGCCGGATGATGTCACCGGGGCGGGCGCGGTGCACCAGGGCGTTGGAGACCCAGCCCGCGGGGACGGCCTTCACGTGGAACGTCAGCAGGCCGTCGGAGCGGGGCGCCGAAGCGAAGGAGTAGTGCCGCCAGATCCTCGGCCACCAAGGAGTCTCCACGCTCGTGTACTGCCCGGCGAGGAAGGGGTACGGCTGGTCGGGGCGGACGGTGATGACGGCGACGTCCGGGGTTCTCAGGTCGTGTGTGACGACCTCCGCGTACCACCAGGCCGGAGCTCGCAGCTCGTCCGCGGCCGCCGCGTCGATCATGATCTGGGAGATCGTGGTGTACGTCCGGATCCAGGCCGCCTCCATCTCCTCGTTCCAGACGCCGGTGGCGTACTTGCTCAGCGCGCCGATGAGGCATTCGCCGACGGCCGGGTAGTGCTCGGGCCGCGTTCCGTACTTCCGGTGGCCCCGGCCGAGGTTCTGCAGGTAGTCGACGAGGACATCGGTGTTGTCGATGTGTTCGGCCGCTGTGAGCAACGCCCTGAGCAGCCGGTCCCGCTGGGTGTCCATCGCGGCCGGGAACAACGACCGCAGGTCCGGGTAGCGGACGAAGAGCAGTGCGTAGAAGTACGACGTGACCTTGTCGGCCACGGGGGTGACCTCGGCCATCGCACGGCGGATCAGGATGGCGTCCGGGGACGCTTCCCCGGGCGTGGCGGAGGCGGCCGGCTCCGAAGGCGACGCCTCGGCGGGTCTTGAGACCTCGGGGCCGGGTTCTTGGACCACGTCGGTGTCCGTACTGCCGGTCGTCGAGTCAGCGGCCGGTCGACGCCCTTCCTCCGTGCCGGGCTCACCGTCGGGGTCCTTTATCGGCCTGGTGCGGGGCGTGAACCAGCCGCCTCCGCCGCCAGAAGTGCCGTTGTCGGCCGACGTGGTGGTCGGAGCGTCCATGGTGTGCCTCGCCTCGAGCATCTCTCGGTCGGTCTGCGCACTTCCGGTCGGAAGGTGCCTGCTGTCCCCCGTGGACGGACTGCGTTCCCATCCGTGTCGTGGCCAATGCGGCCATATTCAACACGTGTCCCAGCTCTGTACGGACAAGTAAGGCGAGAGTGTGACATTGGCCGCAGCACGGGGCCGATGCCGGACGGGCCACCCCGCCCCGGACACGAACCGGAGTCGACCATACCGGCCACCGCTGTGCACACAAGTCCCCCCTTCCCTCCTCACGAATGAGGGCGCGGCGCGAACCATCAGCGCCGTCACGTACTGAGTGGCTCCCGTGTTTCACGTGAAACGACCGGCGCATGTCGGCCCTCTGTGCAGTCGGCTACAACTGGCCAAAAGCTCGTATGCGTCCCGGGAAAGAGGTGGACGTCAGAGGTCCTCGTCGGACAGCCTGACCTGCGTGCCGACTCCTTCCCTTGCCTCTCTGCCCATCCGCCGTCTGACGCTCCGCGATCTCGCCGCCTGCGCCGACTTGTCCGAGGACCGGGGGTGGCCACGGGAGGAGCACAAGTGGAGCTTCCTCCTCACGGCCGGCAAGGGCTACGGCGTCGACGCCCCCGACGGCGGCCTCGTGAGCGCCTGCGTCGTCACCGAGTACGGGCCCCAGGAGCACCCCGGCCTCGCGGCGATCGGCATGGTCCTGGTCGCCGAACGGCATGCCCGCCAGGGCGTGGGGCGCCGGCTCATGCGCCATGTCATCTCGGCGATGGGCACCACACCCCTCACCCTGCACGCGACGCCGTACGGCCGCCCCCTCTACGAGGAGCTCGGGTTCAAGGTCACCGGAGGGGCGGAGATGGTGAGGGGGCACTTCACCGCTGATGTACCGCAGCCGACGGTGGTCACCCGCGCCGCGACCGCCGAGGACCTCACCGCGATCCTCCGTCTCGACGAGGAGGTGTTCGGCGCCGACCGTACACACATCGTCACCCGGCTGCCCGCCTTCGCCGACCAGCTGCGCGTGGCCGAGGAGGGCGGGAAGATCATCGGGTACGCCGCCGCTTGGCCGAACATGGACACGCATGTCGTCGGCCCGCTCATCGCGCGTGACACGCGGGTGGCACAGGCGCTCATCGCCTCGCTCGCCGCCCACACCGACCGCCCCCTGCGCACCGACATCGACGTGCGGCACTCCGAGCTGCTCACGTGGGTGAAGGAGCGCGGCCTGGCGTCCGTCGGTTTCAATGCGGTGATGTCCTACGGGATCAACGAGCTGCCCGGGGACTGGAGCCGCCGGTTCGCCCCGGTCACAGTCGCCGCGGGCTGAAGCGCCCCCGATGCCGGCCGGGGCGAAGGCGTGGTCCTGCTCCTGCGGACCGTCTCCCACACCGATCGAGCCGATCAGAAAGCCGTCGTGGTGTACCGGTACACCGTCGGCGATCAGTGGTGGACCGTGGTCCGCTGATCGGCCGGCGCGGATCGGGTGACGACGGTGCTGGTGGCATCGGCGCGGCGCTCCAGGCCGGCCGAGATGAAGGCCAGGACCAGGGCTCCCCCGGCGAGCACGGCACCGACCCAGTTGGGAGCGGTGTAGCCGAAGCCCGCCGAGATCACGAGACCGCCGAGCCATGCGGACAGTGCGTTGCCGAGGTTGAAGGCGCCGATGTTCACGGCGGAGGCCAGCGTCGGGGCACCGTGCGCCTGGTCGAGGACCCGCTTCTGCAGCGGCGGTACCGTGGCGAAGCCCAGGGCACCGATCAGCGCGATCGTGAGGGCCGACAGCAGCTTGTTGTGCGCGGTGAGGGTGAACAGCGCCAGGACGACGGCCAGAGCGCCCAGTGAGACGTACAGCATGGGCATCAGGGCGCGGTCGGCGAACTTGCCGCCGACGAGGTTGCCGCCGACCATGCCGAGGCCGAACAGGACCAGCAGCCAGGTGACGGAGCCGTCGGCGAAGCCGGCGATGTGGGTCATCATCGGCGCGATGTAGGTGATGGCCGCGAAGACACCACCGAAGCCGAGAACGGTCATCGCCATCGCGAGGAGCACCTGCACGTTCTTGAAGGCGGCCAGCTCGTGCCGCAGGCGCACCCCCTCCGGCTTGGGCATGTCGGGGACGAGCCGGGCGATGCCGGCCAGGCCGACGACACCGAGGGCGGCGACGATCACGAAGGTCACGCGCCAGCCGGCGGACTGCCCCACGAGCGTGCCCAGCGGGACACCGACGACATTGGCGACGGTCAGACCGGTGAACATCATCGCGATGGCACCGGCCTTCTTGTCCGGGGCGACGAGGTCGGCCGCGACGACTGAGCCGATACCGAAGAAGGCGCCGTGGGCCAGCGAGGCGATGACCCGGCCGATCAGCATCACGGCGAAGGCGGGGGCGAGCGCCGAGAGCAGGTTGCCGGCAATGAACAGGCCCATCAGCAGCATCAGCATCCGCTTGCGGGAGACCTTGGTGCCGATCACGGTCATCAGCGGGGCGCCGAACATGACACCGAGCGCGTAGCCGGTCACCAGGTATCCGGCGGTGGGGATGGAGACGCCGTAGTCGCCCGCGACCTCGGGCAACAGCCCCATGATCACGAACTCGGTCGTGCCGATTCCGAAGGCCCCGATCGCGAGGGCCAGAAGCGCGAGAGGCATGGAGGAGATACACCTTCCAAACGATTGCATGAGCGCTTTACGTGCGAACACAATAGTTGCATACGCGGGCTATATGCAACCGCCGTCAATTGCGACTCTGCCCTATCCTTGGTGTCAGCCGCTCCGGGACGGAGGAAACGCCAATGACAGCGACGGACCCCGCACTCACCGCTCTCGCCCAGGGCTGGTGCGCGCTCTCCCTGCTGCACGGAAAGATCGAGGCCCACATCGAGCGCGCCCTGCAGGCAGGGCACGACCTGAGCGCGCGCGAGTACTCCCTGCTGGACGTGCTCAGCCGGCAGCACGACGGGGACGGAGGCCATCTGCAGATGAAGCAGGTCGCCGACGCGGTCGTTCTCAGCCAGAGCGCCACCACACGTCTGGTCACCCGGCTCGAGGACCGCGGGCTCCTGGAGCGCTACCTGTGCCCCACCGACCGCCGGGGCATCTACACGAACGTCACCGAAGCGGGACTCAAGCTGCTGGAAGAGGCGCGGCCGACCAACGACGCCGCCCTGCGCGAGGCGCTCGACGAGGCGGCGAAGAATCCGGAGCTGGCCCAGCTGGTCCGGGTCGTGGAGACGCTGAAGGCTCCGGTGCCTGCGTAGTCACCACTCGCACCGGCTGATCCTGCGTAGGGTGCGCCTCATGGGAGATTTCGACATACGTCCTGTAGCCGTCGACGACGTTCCTGCGATCGTCGGCATGCTCGCGGACGACCCCCTGGGCGCAGAGCGCGAGTCACCGGACGACCTGACCCCCTACCTGACCGCGCTGGAGCGGATCAGCGCCGATCCGAACCAGCGCCTGGTGGTGGCGGTTCGGGAAGGCCGAGCCGTCGGCACGCTCCAGCTCACGATCGTGCCCGGGCTGTCGCGACGCGGTGCGACCAGGTCGATCATCGAAGGCGTTCGTATCCACGCCGATGAGCGCGGGAGCGGTCTGGGAACCCGGCTCATCGAGTGGGCCATCAACGAATCCCGTCGGCAGGGCTGCCGGTTGGTCCAGCTGACCTCGGACAACACACGCACCGATGCCCACCGCTTCTACGAACGGCTCGGCTTCACACCCTCCCACACCGGTTTCAAGCTTTCGCTGTGACCCGCAAGCGCCCTGTTTCACGTGAAACAGGGCGCCCCCGCAGGCTCCGCCCGGTGTGCCGGAGGCCCCCGCCTAACCGATCCCGCGCCATCCCTCCGGGTCGACCCCACCTGGCACCGGAGCCCCCTCGTCATACGGCTGGCGCGTGAAGATGAACGACCCGAGGTCAAGGTGACTCAGGGATCCGTCCGGCCGCCGTACGGCCTTCAGGAGCTCACCGGCGTAGTAGCCCTCCAGGCCTGTCCATGTGCCGTCGCCGTTCGGGCGGAACCGCGAGCGCCGACCGCTGCCGGACAAGGGGCCCAGCGAGACGAACCCGTCGGCCGTCATCCGCAGGGCGAACGCATGCGTCCCCCAGTACCACTGGCCCGTCAGCTCCAGCGTCGCCGGATCGGCATCGCGCAATGGTTTCCATGGTGCCGGGATACGCGGTTCCGCCTCTGCGACGATGCGAACGAGGTCGGCTGCGACAGCGGACAGCAGCGGCCCGGAGCTGCAGTTGGCGAGGACGACCGAGGCCACATCGTCCTCGACACTGATCATGAGACACGCCAGGAAGCCGGGCAACGAACCGGTGTGGCCGACGAGGGCCCGCCCGTCCTGTTGCCGGATTTCCAGGCCCAGGCAGTAGGCGTAGCCGCTCGCCACGTCGGCTGCGTCGTGAGGGGCCGCCGGGGTCCTCATCTCCCGCAGCGAATCAGCGCTCAGTACCCGCTCATCACCGTTGACCAGGAATACCGCGAACCTCGCCAAGTCATCAGTGGTTGACCACAGTTGACCGGCCGGGGCCATACGCCCCAGGTCCTCGGTGGGCTCCGGGAGCATGACGTCAGCCCATGGATGCACTGCCCAGCCACCCGCATGCGGCGCCTGCGGCAGCACGCTCGTGCGAAACAACCCCAGGGGTTCGAGCACTTCCCGCCGAAGAACCTCCTCCCAGGGGGCGTCACGCAGCTTCTCGATGAGTGCGCCCAGCAGGGTGTAGCCCGGATTCGAATAGTGGAACCGTCGGCCGGGCGGGGAAAGCAAGGGCCGCTCGCCCAGAACGTCGCCGAGTTCTGGCCGCAGAGACCCGGGCGTCCGCTCCCACCACGGCCCTGGAGTCTCGGCCGCCAGCCCGCCGGTGTGCGCGAGCAGCTCGGCCACCGTCGCCTCCCCCACGCCGGTACCCGGCAGATGCTTTTCCAGGGGATCGCCGAGATCCAGTACCCCCTCGTCGCGCAGCCGCAGGATCAGAACCGCCGTGAAGGTCTTGGTGATCGAACCGATCCGGTACTGCACGTTCTCGTCCGGCGCATGCCCTTCCACGGAGCTCCGCGTGCCCGTCCACACCGGCTTTCCGTCCCGCACGACAGCCGCGACGAGCGAGGGAGCCCGCCCTTCGGCCTGCGCGACGGAGATCCGGTGCAGCAACGCCCGACGCGTGCCGGGGAGCAACTCTTCCTGAGATGTCGTCATGGACCCCAGTCCACCCGGCCCGGCACCTCTCCGTCGAGCACATTCGGAGCAGGCACCGTGCCATTTCCTCGGCGGAACGATGAGTTTCCCGCGCCGCGCCGGTCTGTTACACGTGAGACCGACTCACGGAAGGCCGGCGCCATGCGGAAACTGATCTACGGCATGAACCTGACCCTGGACGGCTACATCGCCGCGCCCGGCGACGACATCGGCTGGAGCGTGCCGAGCGACGAGCTGTTCCAGTTTTGGTCCGACCAGCTGCAGGCGACCGACCTGTCGCTGTACGGACACAAGCTGTGGCAGACGATGAGCTCCTACTGGCCGACCGGCGACCAGCAGCCCAACGCCACCCCGGCGGAGATCGAGTTCGCGCGCCGCTGGCGGGACATGTCGAAGGTGGTGTTCTCCTCGACGATCGACAAGGTCGACTGGAACACCCGCCTGGTCACCGGCGACGCGATCGCCGAGATCACCCGGCTCAAGGCCGAGGACGGCGGCCCGATGGACATCGGCGGCGCGACGCTCGCCGGGGCCGCCATGCGGGCCGGGCTGATCGACGAGTATGTGCTGGCCACCGCGCCGGTCCTGGTGGGCGGCGGCACGCCGTTCTTCACCGCGCTGGACAGCTGGGTGAACCTGAACCTGGTGGAGACCCGGACGTTTCCCTGCGGCGTGATCCTGACCAGGTACGAGACGAGGCGCTGAGCGCCCGCGGATGATCACCGCGACGACCGAGACCTGGGACCCTACAGCCAGCCTGCCGGACCGGATCAGGTCTGTGCCATGTCCACGAAGCGTGAGTAGTGGCCCTGGAAGGCGACCGTGATCGTCGCCGTCGGGCCGTTTCGGTGCTTGGCCACGATCAGGTCGGCCTCGCCCGCGCGCGGGGACTCCTTCTCGTAGGCGTCCTCGCGGTGCAGCAGGATGACCATGTCCGCGTCCTGCTCGATGGAACCGGACTCACGCAGGTCGGAGACCATCGGCTTCTTGTCGGTGCGCTGCTCGGGACCACGGTTCAGCTGGGAGAGCGCGATGACCGGGATCTCCAGTTCCTTGGCCAGCAGCTTGAGGTTCCGGGACATGTCCGAGACCTCCTGCTGACGGCTCTCGGCCCGCTTGGACCCACCGGACTGCATCAGCTGGAGGTAGTCGATGACCACCAGCCTGAGGTCATTGCGCTGCTTGAGGCGGCGGCACTTGGCACGGATCTCCATCATCGACAGGTTCGGCGAGTCGTCGATGTAGAGCGGTGCCGCCGAGACGTCCGGCATCCGCCGGGCCAAACGCGTCCAGTCCTCGTCCGTCATCGTGCCGGACCGCATGTGATGCAGGGCGACGCGGGCCTCGGCGGACAGCAGACGCATCGCGATCTCGTTGCGTCCCATCTCGAGCGAGAAGATCACGCTCGGCAGGTTGTTCTTGATCGAGCAGGCCCGCGCGAAGTCCAGCGCGAGCGTGGACTTACCCATGGCCGGACGCGCGGCGATGACGATCATCTGGCCCGGGTGCAGGCCGTTGGTGAGCGAGTCGAAGTCCGTGAACCCCGTGGGTACTCCGGTCATCTCGCCGCTGCGCGAGCCGATCGCCTCGATCTCGTCGAGCGCGCCCTCCATGATGTCGCCGAGCGGCAGGTAGTCCTCGCTGGTCCGCTGCTCGGTGACCGCGTAGACCTCGGCCTGGGCGCGGTTGACGATCTCGTCGACGTCGTCGTCGGCCGCGTATCCCATCTGTGTGATGCGCGTACCGGCCTCGACCAGGCGGCGCAGGACGGCGCGCTCGTGGACGATCTCCGCGTAGTAGGCGGCATTGGCGGCCGTGGGAACGGTCTGGACGAGGGTGTGCAGATACGAGGCACCGCCGACCTTGTTGATCTCGCCGCGCTTGGTGAGTTCGGCGGCGATGGTGATGGGGTCGGCCGGCTCGCCCTTGGCATAGACGTCGAGGACGGCCTGGTAGATCGTCTCGTGGGCGGGCTTGTAGAAGTCGTGACCCTTGAGGATCTCGACAACGTCGGCGATCGCGTCCTTGGACAGGAGCATGCCGCCGAGGACCGACTGCTCGGCATCGATGTCCTGCGGCGGCACCCGCTCGAACGCCGGGCCCCCGCCGCCGTCCCACGCACCGTTGTCCCTGCCGCGCTCGTGCTGCTCGTCGCGGCCCCGGGCTCCGTCGCCACGTCGGCGGGAGGAGGGCAGACGATCACTGGGTCCGCTGTCGGCCCACGGGTCGTCCAAGGGCTCGGAAATGCTCACCGAGCCACCTCCTCCCGTCCGCCGCAGCAGACCTCGCCGTGCCCCATCTTTTCTACGGCACGGCACTGACAAATGAGAGGCCCAACTCCGGTTGGTCGGTGCCGGTTTTGCGATGCTTTGGAAACCGGCGGACGGAGCGGGCGCCGGACCACGTTAGGCCTGTCTGCACCGTCAGCCAATCTGGTTATCCACAGGCCATGTGGACGACGGCCCCAATGCTGTGGAGAACTCCCCGAAACCTGTGCACGACTCGGTGGACAGCCCTGTGAACAAGCATCGAGTCACCCGAAGGAAACTCTCCTGAGCTGCAGTTTTATCGTCCACCGGCTGTGCAGAAGAAAAACTTCCCCACCCGGACCAAGATCGCGTCGAACGGTGCACAGCAGTGCGCCCCCCAGGACGCTAAGTAAGGGCTGCAAAGGCTTTGCATCTCTTACCTGTGGACGATTAGATTGGTGCACATGACACAGGCCCCCGCGCGCCGCCGAGCCGACCGGAGACAGCACGACCGAGAGATCGTCTCGCTGGCGATTCCGGCCTTCGGCGCTCTCGTCGCCGAGCCCCTTTTCCTCATGGCCGACACCGCCATCGTCGGTCACCTGGGCACGGCCCAGCTCGCCGGTCTCGGCGTCGCCTCGGCCCTGCTGATGACCGGCGTCAGCGTCTTCGTCTTCCTGGCCTACGCCACGACGGCGGCGGTCGCGCGTCGTGTCGGCGCCGGCGACCTCCAGGCCGCCATCCGCCAGGGCATGGACGGCATCTGGCTGGCACTGCTCCTCGGCGCTGCCGTCATAGCCGTCGCCTTGCCGACGGCGCCCGCCCTCGTTGAGTTGTTCGGCGCCTCGGACGCGGCGGCCCCCTACGCGACCACCTATCTGCGCATCTCGACACTCGGCATACCAGCCATGCTGGTCGTCCTCGCCGCGACCGGTCTCCTGCGCGGCCTGCAGGACACAAGGACGCCGCTCTATGTCGCCGTCGCCGGTTTCGTCGCCAACGGTGCGCTCAACGCAGGGCTTGTCTACGGTGCCGACCTGGGCGTCGCCGGTTCGGCCTGGGGCACCGTCATCGCCCAGTGCGGCATGGCCGCGGTCTATCTCGTGGTGGTTCTGCGCGGCGCCCGGAAGCACGGCGCCTCGCTGCGCCCGGATGTCGCCGGGATCAGGGCCTCGGCCCAGGCCGGTGTTCCTCTGCTGGTGCGCACCCTTTCCTTGCGAGCGGTCCTGCTGATCGCCACAGCTGTGGCCGCCCGCCTCGGGGACGCCGACATCGCCGCCCACCAGATCATCCTGTCCTTGTGGAGCCTGCTCGCCTTCGCACTCGACGCCATCGCCATTGCGGGACAAGCCATCATCGGCCGCTACCTCGGAGCCGGTGACACCCAGGGCGCTCGTGATGCCTGTCGCCGCATGGTGGAGTGGGGTATCGCCGTCGGCGTCGTCCTCGGCATCCTGGTGGCCCTCACTCGGCCGGCTTTCCTGCCGCTCTTCACCAGCGACTCCGCGGTCAAGGACGCGGCGCTGCCGGCTCTCCTGATCGTCGCCCTCTCGCAGCCGATCTCCGGCATCGTCTTCGTCCTGGACGGTGTTCTGATGGGTGCCGGTGACGGCCCCTATCTGGCCTGGGCGATGCTGCTCACCCTGGCCGTTTTCACCCCGGTCGCTCTGCTGGTTCCCGTACTGGGCGGTGGGCTCACCGCCCTCTGGGCCACCATGACGCTGATGATGACCGTGCGGATGCTGACCTTGTGGGTCCGGACCCGCTCGGGCCGCTGGATCGTGACGGGGGCGAGCCGCTGACCGCCGGGCTCGGCCCGTCCGATGACCGGCGGACTCAGCCCGCCCGACCGTTTCACGTGAAACGGCGGGTTTCAGTGGAGGTCCCTGTTTCACGTGAAACGGAAGATGGGGGCCGCATCCCGAAGGATGCGGCCCCCATCGCTCACTGCTTGAGCGAGTGCGGCACTCAGGCCGCGACAACCTCGATGCTGACCTTGGCGTCAACCTCGGGGTGCAGACGCACGGACGTCTCGTGAGCGCCCAGCGTCTTGATCGGCGAGCCGAGCTCGATGCGACGCTTGTCGACCTCGGGACCACCGGAGGCCTTGATCGCGGAAGCGATGTCGGCCGGGGTGACGGAACCGAAGAGACGACCGGCGTCGCCGGAGCGAACGGCCAGACGGACCTTGACGCCCTCGAGCTGGGCCTTCACAGCGTTGGCCTGCTCGATGGTCTGGATCTCGTGGATCTTGCGAGCACGACGGATCTGCTCGACGTCCTTCTCGCCACCCTTGGTCCAGCGGATAGCGAACTTCCGCGGGATCAGGTAGTTGCGAGCGTAACCGTCCTTGACGTCGACGACGTCGCCCGCGGCACCGAGGCCGGAGACCTCGTGGGTGAGGATGATCTTCATGAGTCGGTCACCCTTCCCTTATCGCGCGGTGGACGTGTAGGGCAGCAGCGCCATCTCACGGCTGTTCTTCACGGCCGTGGCGACGTCACGCTGGTGCTGCGTGCAGTTGCCGGTCACGCGGCGGGCACGGATCTTGCCGCGGTCGGAAATGAACTTCCGCAGCATGTTCGTGTCCTTGTAGTCCACGTACGTGACCTTGTCCTTGCAGAAAGCGCAGACCTTCTTCTTCGGCTTGCGCACAGGCGGCTTCGCCATGGGGTTTCTCCTGTGTGATCAAGAAGTGTGGGTGCGAACCCGCCCTTAGAAGGGGGGCTCGTCCGAGTAGCCGCCGCCACTGCCGCCGCCGGAGTTTCCACCCCAGCCGCCGCCACCGCCCTGGTTGCCACCGGCGGGAGCGCCGGTCGCCCACGGGTCGTCGGCGGGGGCGCCGCCGCCCTGCTGGCCGCCACCGGGGCCGCCGCCCCAGCCGCCGCCACCCTGGCCGCCACCGCCACCGCCGCCGTAACCGCCCTGGCCACCGCGGCCGCTGGTCTTGGTGACCTTGGCCGTGGCGTTGCGCAGGCTGGCGCCGACTTCCTCGACGTCCAGCTCGTAGACCGTGCGCTTGACGCCCTCACGGTCCTCGTAGGACCGCTGCTTCAGCCGGCCCTGCACGATGACGCGCATGCCTCGCTGGAGCGACTCCGCGACGTTCTCCGCCGCCTGACGCCAGACCGAGCAGGTCAGGAACAGGCTCTCGCCGTCCTTCCACTCGTTCGTCTGGCGGTCGAAGGTGCGGGGAGTGGACGCGACACGGAACTTCGCGACCGCCGCACCGGAGGGGGTGAAGCGCAGCTCGGGGTCGTCGACAAGATTGCCGACGACCGTGATGACGGTCTCGCCTGCCATGGGGGAACCTCTCGGCGGGTTTGCTCTGGCTGCTTGCTACTCGAATCCCGGGATCAGCTGAGCGTGGAAGCTCAGTGCATCTCGGGACGGAGGACCTTGGTCCGGAGGACCGACTCGTTCAGGTTCATCTGGCGGTCGAGCTCCTTGACGACCGCAGGCTCGGCCTGCAGGTCGATGACCGAGTAGATACCCTCGGGCTTCTTCTTGATCTCGTACGCGAGACGACGACGGCCCCAGGTGTCGACCTTCTCGACCTTTCCGCCGCCGTCACGGACGACAGAGAGGAAGTTCTCGATCAGCGGGGAGACAGCGCGCTCCTCGACGTCGGGGTCGAGGATGACCATCACCTCGTAGTGACGCATGTGGAACCCACCTCCTTTGGACTCAGCGGCCACGGTCGTTCCGTGGCAGGAGGGTTGTGATGCGTAGGCAACGGTATCGGCCACCACTGACAATCGGGGTTCCGTGGAGAAGTCCCTGTCGTGACATGGGCAGACACCGGTGCGGACGGTACAGAGTACCCGCACAGCGGCTTGCGGTTGAAATCCGGCCGCGGGGGCAGCCAATCTGTACACATCGGGTGTGTATGGCGCTACGATGCGCCGACTTCGCAGGAGGTGCCCTATGGCACAGGCATTGCGACCCAACAGCGCCGGCGGCCTCTTCGCCACGGACGGAAAGCCCCACCCCCTCCAGGACACCCTGCTCGCCGTGACACTGGTGCTGGGCATCACGTCGTTCGTGTCGGCACTCGTCGACGACGACCTGCACCTGCTCAGCTCCTGGACCGGCCTGGTGGGCATTCTCACCGGTGCGTACGGCCAGTGGATCTCGGAGACGACCCGTGAGCGCTTCGGCCTGATCCTCGGCCTCGGCGCGTCCGGTGTCGGGTTCTTCCTGGGCATGGCGCACGGCGGCCTCTTCGGCGGTCTCATCGACTGACGCCAGGGACACCTCCTTCTGAACACCGCGTGACGCCCCGACCGCCCACGGGCCGGGGCGAAGGTCCGTACGCCCAACCGGCGCGCTCCCAAGGCGCAGTAGGCTTCGCGCGAGAGCCGGAGCCCCTGACCCCATGGGGACACACCAGCCCGAGGAGCGCCCCGAATGAGCCTGACCCTGAGGACCATCAGTCGAGAGCAGCATCTGGCATACATCCAGAGCCTGCCGTCGGCGAGTCACATGCAGGTCCCGGCCTGGGCTGACGTCAAGGCGGAGTGGCGCTCCGAGAACCTCGGCTGGTTCGACGAGAGGACCGGCGAGATGGTCGGCGCCGGTCTGGTCCTCTACCGGCAGCTGCCCAAGATCAAGCGCTACCTGGCCTACCTGCCCGAGGGCCCGGTCATCAACTGGTTCGCGCCGAATCTGCAGGACTGGATCGAGCCGATGCTCGCGCACCTGAAGCAGCAGGGCGCCTTCTCCGTGAAGATGGGCCCCCCGGTGATCATCCGGCGCTGGGAGGCCGCCTCCATCAAGCAGGGCATCCAGAATCCGGACGTGAAGCGCCTGCGGGACATCGAGGCCGACCACATCGAGCCGCGTGCCTTCGAGGTCGCCGACAAGCTGCGCCGCATGGGGTGGCAGCAGGGCGAGGACGGCGGGGCCGGCTTCGGTGACGTCCAGCCCCGCTACGTCTTCCAGGTGCCGCTGGCCAACCGCTCCCTGGAAGAGGTCCACAAGAACTTCAACCAGCTGTGGCGCCGCAACATCAAGAAGGCCGAGAAGGCCGGCGTCGAGGTCGTCCAGGGCGGCTACCAGGACCTCGAGGAATGGCAGCGGCTGTACGAGATCACGGCCGTGCGCGACCACTTCCGGCCGCGTCCGCTGTCGTACTTCCAGCGCATGTGGACGGCCCTCAACACCGAGGACCCCAACCGCATGCGGCTGTACTTCGCCCGGCACAACGGCGTGAACCTGTCGGCGGCGACGATGCTGATCGTCGGTGGGCACGTCTGGTACTCCTACGGCGCCTCCGACAACATCGGCCGTGAGGTGCGGCCCTCGAACGCGATGCAGTGGCGGATGCTGCGCGACGCCTACGCGCTCGGCGCCACCGTCTACGACCTGCGCGGCATCTCCGACTCGCTGGACGAGACCGACCACCTCTTCGGCCTGATCCAGTTCAAGGTGGGTACGGGCGGCCAGGCCGCCGAGTACCTCGGCGAGTGGGACTTCCCACTGAACAAGCTGCTGCACAAGGCGCTCGACATCTACATGTCGCGCCGCTGACGTCAGGTTCAGTGCTTCTATACCTCTGATACACCGCATCCCCCGACACACGGCAACCGCTGATACACGGCAGAAGGGTTCCAGGTCCGGCCATGGCGCTCACGCTCTACGTCGACACCGCGCGCTGGCGGGCGCACCACAAGCACGTGCAGGAGCAGTTCCCCGGTCTCGTGCCGGTCTGCAAGGGCAACGGCTACGGCTTCGGTCACGAGCGGCTGGCGGAGGAGGCCACGCGGCTGGGCTCGGACGTCCTCGCCGTCGGCACGACGTACGAGGCCGCCCGGATCAAGGACTGGTTCAGTGGTGACCTGTTGGTGCTGACGCCGTACCGGCGCGGCGAGGAGCCGGTGCCGCTGCCGGACCGGGTCATCCGCTCGGTCTCGTCGATAGACGGTGTCTACGGCCTGGTCGGTGCCCGTGTGGTGATCGAGGTGATGTCCTCGATGAAGCGGCACGGCATCAGCGAGCAGGACCTGCCTCAGTTGCACGCCGCCATCGAGAACGTCCGCCTGGAGGGCTTCGCCATCCACCTGCCGCTGGACCGCGCCGACGGCTCGGACGCGGTCGAGGAGGTCATCGGCTGGATGGACCGGCTGCGTGCGGCCCGGCTGCCCCTGCACACCATGTTCGTCAGCCACCTGAAGGCCGAGGAACTGGTCCGGCTCCAGCAGCAGTTCCCGCAGACCCGCTTCCGCGCCCGCATCGGCACCCGGCTGTGGCTGGGGGACCACGAGGCCACCGAGTACCGCGGCGCGGTGCTGGACGTCACGCGCGTCGCCAAGGGCGAGCGCTTCGGCTACCGGCAGCAGAAGGCGGCCTCCGACGGCTTCCTGGTGGTCGTGGCGGGCGGTACGTCGCACGGGGTGGGCCTGGAGGCCCCCAAGGCACTGCACGGTGTCATGCCGCGCGCGAAGGGCGTCGCCCGGGCCGGCCTGGCGACGGTCAACCGGAACCTGTCTCCGTTCGTCTGGGGCGGCAAGCAGCGCTGGTTCGCCGAGCCGCCGCACATGCAGGTGTCGATCCTGTTCGTGCCGGCGGACGCGCCGGAGCCGAAGGTCGGCGACGAGCTGGTGGCTCATCTGCGGCACACCACGACGCAGTTCGACCGCATCGTGGACCGCTGACCGGAGCCGCGCGGCAAGGACACAGCGAGAAGGCCGTACACGGTTCTCCGTGTACGGCCTTTCGCGTCCCGTGGACGGCTTCCCGACGTCGTTCGCTCAGAGCGAATCGCCCGTCGCGCCCTGCTTGCCCCACTCGACCGGGGGCCCCTCGGACTGTGCGGCCGCGTGCCGCCGCCGGGGACGAGCCGCGGGACCGAGGACGAAGACGTCGTCGGCCCCGTCGAGCACGCCGCCCGAGGGATCGTCGTCCCCTGACCTGCGTACCGGGTCGCGCTCCGGCATGAGGATGTCCCGCACGACCATGACGCACAGGTACAGCGTGCCCAGCAGGTGGAGGCCGATGGCCCAGTGGTAGCCGTCGGCGGGCAGACCCTTGTGGGCGTCTCCGCTGGTCGTGTAGGCGAGGTACAACCAGATCCCCAGGAAGTACGCCACCTCACAGGTCTGCCAGATGAGGAAGTCCCGCCACTTCGGCCGGGCGAGGGCGGCCAGGGGAACCAGCCACAGGACGTACTGCGGTGAGTAGACCTTGTTGGTGAGGATGAACGCCGCGACGATCAGGAAGGCGAGCTGGGCGAACCGTGGGCGGCGCGGAGCGGTCAGCGCGAGCACCGCGACACCCGCGCAGCACACCAGCATCAGCACGGTGGCGAGCGTGTTGACGGTGTCGGTGCTGAGCGGGTCGTCCGAGTTCTGCGCCATGATCAGCCAGAAGGAGCCGAAGTCCACACCCCGCTCCTGGCTGAACGTGTAGAACTTCGACCACCCCTCGAACGCGAAGAGCATCACGGGCCCGTTCACCACGACCCAGGCGACGATCGCGCCGCCCAGAGCCGTCCCGAACTCACGCCACCTGCCCGCCCGCCAGCACAGGACGAGCAGCGGACCGAGGATCAGGAACGGATAGAGCTTGGCGGCCGTGGCGAGGCCCAGCAGGACACCGAAGGCGAGGGAGCGGCCGCGCGACCACATCAGCATCGCCGCGGCCGTCAGAGCGACCGCCAGCAGGTCCCAGTTGATGGTCGCCGTCAGCGCGAAGGCCGGCGCCAGGGCTACCAGCAGACCGTCCCAGGGGCGCCGGGCATGGGTCCGGGTCACGCACACGGCGATGACGGACGCGCACACCATGAGCATCCCGGCGTTGACCATCCAGTAGAACTGCTCCTGGTCCTGGATGGTGCCACTGCCGGGCGTGAGCCAGGACGCGACCTCCATGAAGACACCGGTGAGCACCGGGTACTCCAGGTACTGCATGTCGCCCGGGAGCTTGTCGAAGTACGGCACGAGCCCGTCGGCGAAACCCCGCCCCTGGTAGAGGTGCGGAATGTCCGAGTAGCACGCGTGCGTGTACTGGGAGCTGGCGCCGAAGAACCAGGCGCCGTTGTAGCAGGGCGCCTTCTGGACCAGGCCGAGGGCGAACATACCGATCGCCACCAGCGCGATCACCCGCACGGGAGTCCACCAGGACACCCCGAGCAGGGCACGCCGCCCGAGCGGGCCACCGATCAGCTCGCTGCCGGCCGCGGCGACGCCGTCCTCATGGGTCGGCCGCACCGGGTCCGGCTCGTGGACGCTCGCTCGCGTCGATTCTGCACTGGCCATGCCGCACATCCTGCCGTACGAGTCTGTCCATACGCCGAGGGCCGCCACACCCGGCAGGTGCGGCGGCCCATGTTTCACGTGAAACAGCCTGGCGTTTCACGTGAAACACCCAAGCCGGGCGAACGGTCGGCTATCCCTCGGGGCCTCCGAAGAGGCCCCCATTGCCATTGCCTCTGCTGTTGCCGCCGTCCACATTCGTTTCGGTCGGCGTGGGCGGGGTGGATACCCCTCCGTCCGTGCCACCGTTGTCGGTACCACCGTTGTCGGTGCCACCGTCGTCCTCGCAGCCGAAGAACCCACAGGTGTCGCTCGGCGAGGGCGACGGACTCGAGCTCTCGCTCGGCGTGGGGCTCGGCGACTCGGTCACGGTCTCGCTGGGCGTGGGGCTCGGCGTCGGGGTCGGTGACGGAGCACCCACCGCGTTCTGGATCACCCCGATCTTCTCTGCTTCCGGGAAGCCGAGGTCCGGCTTGCCCTTGAGCGCGGCCTTCATGTACTCGGTCCAGACCAGCGTCGGGACGTCACCACCGTGGATGGACTCCTCACCCGCGGTGCCGTTCATGGAGAGCAGCTTGGCGCTCTTGGGGTCCTCACGGAACATCGCGACCGAGGTCGACAGCTGCTTGGTGTAGCCGACGAACCATGCGGACTTGTTCTCGTCGGTCGTACCGGTCTTGCCGGCCGCCGTACGGCCCAGGGACAGGGCGTTCTTACCCGTACCGTTCTGGATGACGTTCTCGAGAACGTTGGTGACGTTGTTGGCCACGTTCTCGGGCATGGCCTGCGTGATCCTCGGCTTCTCGAAGCCCTGGACCTCCTGCCCGTTGAACTTGACGCTGGTCACCGAGTACGGCGCGGCCTGCTTGCCGGAGGCGGCGAACGTCGCGTAGGCGTCCGCCATGCGGATCGCGCTGGGAGTCGACGTACCGAGCGCGAACGACGGGTTGAGCTCCTGCACCATGCTCTGGTCCAGAATCCCGGACCGCTTGGCGACCTCCCGCACCCGTGCCATGCCCACATCCACGCCGAGCTGCACGAACGGTGTGTTGACCGACTGTTCCATCGCCTTGCGCAGGCTGATGTAGCCCCACGGGTAGTCGGTCTCGTTCTGCTGCCGGAAGATCGAGTTGTCCTTGCGCAGGTAATAGCTGCCGTCCGGCTTCCGCACCTTCAGGTCGTCGTTGCCGTTGTACTTGCTCAGCGGTGAGACGCCGACTCCGTCACTCCGGTAGGTGCCGTGCTCCATGGCGGCCGCGAGCACGAACGGCTTCCACGTCGAACCGACGGGGACACCCGAGGTGTCCGCGTTGTTGTTGAAGTGGCCGTTCTCGTACCCCGCGCCACCGTAGAGCGCGACGATCGCGCCGTCCTTGGGCTTCACCGACGCCGCGCCGAACTGGACGTGCTTGTCCAGCTCACGCTTCTCCGGGTCGAGTTTCTCGTCCTCGATCTTCTTGACGGCCTTGGTCAGTGCCTCGACCTTGCTCTTCTCGAAGGTCGTCCTGATCTGGTAGCCGCCCTGGTCGAACTGCTTCTCCGTGATGTCGGAGTTGTTCAGGACGTACTTCTTGGCCGTGTCCGCCAGGTAGCCGATCTGACCGCTCATGCCCTTGCTCGCCTTGCGCTCCTGAGGCATGGGGTACTTGCTGATCGCCTCCTGGTACTTGGCGTCCGAGAGCTTGTCGTCGTTGTGCATCTGCTGGAGGATCCAGCCCCAGCGCTCCTTGGAACGCTTGAGGTTCTTCTTGGCGCTCGCCGCTGGGTCAAGGCTCGCGTTGCCTGCGGGGTCGTAGTACGTCGGGCCCTTGAGCAGGGCGGTGAGGAACGCGCACTCACTCGCGTTGAGCTTTTCAGCGTCCTTGCCGAAGTAGGTCTGGGCGGCGGCCTGGATGCCGTAGGCGCCGCGGCCGTAGTACGAGGTGTTGAGGTACCCCTGGAGGATCTTGTCCTTGCTGAGCTTCGTGCCCACCTTGATCGAGATGAACATCTCTTTGAACTTACGGCTGACCGTCTGTTCCTGGCTCAGGTAGGTGTTCTTGACGAACTGCTGGGTGATCGTCGAACCGCCCTGCGTGTCGCCGCCCCGGGCCATGTTCGCCAGGGCCCGGGCGATACCCATGGGGTCGACACCGGAGTCCTGGTAGAAGGTCTTGTTCTCGGCCGAGATCACCGCGTCCCGCATCTCCTTGGGGATCCGCGCGAAAGTGACGTTCTGCCGGTTCTGGCCGCTGCCCGCCGCGACCATCTGGGTGCCGTCGGCCCAGTAGTAGACGTTGTTCTGCGACAGCGCTGCGGCGTTCTCCTCCGTGGGGACGCCCACCATGGCGTAGCCGATGCCCGCCACGGCCACCAGGCTGCCGAAGAAGCCGATACACAGACCGGAGACGAGCTTCCAGGACGGCAGCCAGCGCTGCCAGCCGTACTTGCCGGCGCGCGGGTAGTCGATCAACCGCTTCTCAGCGGGGAAGGCCGCGGCACCTCCTCTGGCCCCGCCGGGAGCGGCGCGCCGGCCGCCACGGCTCGGTTCGGCCGCTCTGCGGCGGCCGCCCGTGCTTCTCTGCGCCGCACGCCGGGCTTCGGCACGGCCGCCGTACGGACGCTCCTCACCCCCCGAGCCGTAGGAGTCCGACCCATACGAGTCGGAGGGAGACCCGGTGGCGCCTCGCGGTGCCGCGCGGCGGCCGGAGGACGAGCCGGACTGGCCGCGTCGGGCCGCGGCACGTCCGCCTCCCTGCGGCTGCGGCGGTTTGCGACGGTGCTCGCTCATCGAACGACTACTCCTCGGGCAGGCGCACCCTTGCGCGCCTGGAAACGGCGGCTGGTTTCCGGTCCCCCCGAAGTACGGATGCGGTCGGCTCTGCATTCATCGGTCCCGCTTGCACCCGTACTACACCGAAGACAACGACGCTCTCAGGCGTCGCTCGGTTCCCGGTGATGTGCATGGCGCACAGACTACGCACCGCCAAAACCTGCCGGGGCCGAAGTTCATCTCAAATCAGGCATCTCGCGTCCGACGAATCGGTGATGTGATCCCGCTCACTACACCCCCTCTTGTCGCATCCGGAAGGCCGTTCTATCGTCGAGATGTATCGAGTCGATACATCAGTCCGACACATCGGACCGAGACACGGGTCCGCGAGACGAGTACCGCGGCAGAGAGGAGGCGACGATGAGCCGGCGTTCCGGGATCCTCGAGTTCGCCGTACTCGGTCTGCTCCGCGAATCTCCGATGCACGGCTACGAGCTGCGCAAACGGCTCAACACGTCACTGGGCGTGTTCCGTGCGTTCAGCTACGGGACGCTGTACCCCTGCCTCAAGACTCTGGTCGCCAACGGCTGGTTGATCGAGGAACCGGGGAACGAAGCCGAGGCCGCTCCCCTCACCGGCCGCCGCGCCAAGATCGTCTACCGGCTCACGGCGGAGGGTAAGGAGCACTTCGAGCAATTGCTCTCGCAGACCGGGCCCGACGCCTACGAGGACGAGACCTTCGCAGCGCGTTTCGCTTTCTTCGGGCAAACCTCACGAGACGTTCGCATGCGCGTGCTGGAGGGCCGGCGCAGCCGGCTGGAGGAGCGCCTGGAGAAGATGCGCGTCTCCCTGGCCCGGACCCGGGAACGACTCGACGACTACACGCTTGAGCTCCAGCGCCACGGGATGGAGTCCGTGGAGCGCGAGGTGCGCTGGCTGAACGAGCTCATCGAGAGCGAGCGGGCGGGACGGGACCTGAAGGGTGCCGCCTCGGAGGAGCCCGGCTCGCGTGACACCACATCTGGAGCGTCGGGCGGCCTGCCCCGGCCGGGGGGCGACCCCCGTCCGGATACGCCCGACGACACCGCCACGTGAGAGCCCCCTGAAGGGCCTCACTCGTACACACAGGGAGCAACCGGAATGGGTTCGGTTCGCGTAGCCATCGTCGGTGTGGGCAACTGCGCCGCATCGCTGGTGCAGGGAGTCGAGTACTACAAGGACGCCGACCCGGCGTCCAAGGTGCCGGGCCTGATGCACGTCCAGTTCGGCGACTACCACGTCCGCGACGTCGAGTTCGTCGCCGCGTTCGACGTGGACGCCAAGAAGGTCGGTCTCGACCTCGCGGACGCCATCGGCGCCTCCGAGAACAACACCATCAAGATCTGCGACGTGCCCCGTTCCGGTGTGACGGTCCAGCGCGGCCACACCCTCGACGGCCTCGGCCGGTACTACCGCGAGACCATCGAGGAGTCCGCCGAGGAGCCGGTCGACGTCGTCCAGGTCCTCAAGGACAAGCAGGTCGACGTCCTCGTCTGCTACCTGCCCGTCGGCTCCGAGGACGCGGCGAAGTTCTACGCCCAGTGCGCCATCGACGCCAAGGTCGCCTTCGTCAACGCCCTCCCGGTCTTCATCGCGGGCACCAAGGCGTGGGCGGACAAGTTCACCGAGGCGGGCGTCCCGATCGTCGGCGACGACATCAAGTCGCAGGTCGGTGCCACCATCACGCACCGCGTCATGGCGAAGCTGTTCGAGGACCGGGGCGTCATCCTGGACCGCACCATGCAGCTGAACGTCGGCGGCAACATGGACTTCAAGAACATGCTCGAGCGCGACCGCCTCGAGTCGAAGAAGATCTCCAAGACGCAGGCCGTCACCTCCCAGATCCGCGACCGCGAACTGGGCGAGGGCAACGTCCACATCGGCCCCTCCGACTACGTGGCCTGGCTGGACGACCGCAAGTGGGCCTACGTCCGCCTCGAGGGCCGCGCCTTCGGTGACGTCCCGCTGAACCTGGAGTACAAGCTGGAGGTCTGGGACTCCCCGAACTCCGCCGGCGTCATCATCGACGCGCTGCGCGCCGCGAAGATCGCCAAGGACCGCGGCATCGGTGGCCCCGTGCTCTCCGCGTCGAGCTACTTCATGAAGTCCCCGCCCGTGCAGTACTTCGACGACGAGGCCCGTGAGAACGTCGAGAAGTTCATCAAGGGTGAGGTCGAGCGCTGACGCGCCGCCACTAGTCGCTCCTGCCAGGGCTGTGAGGGTCTCCGGGTCGCACGACCCGGAGACCCTCCCCGTATGTGAGGCTGTGCCCCATGGCCGTCGTCCGTGACCTGCGCGTCCTGTTGCGCTTCCAGGGCTTCCGACGCCTGCTCGCCGTGCGGTTGCTGTCCCAGGGCGCCGACGGTGTCTACCAGGTAGCGCTCGCGGCCTACGTCGTCTTCTCACCGGAGAAGCAGACCTCCGCGGTCGCGGTCGCCTCCGCGATGGCGGTGCTCCTGCTTCCGTACTCGCTCGTCGGCCCCTTCGCCGGTGTCCTGCTGGACCGCTGGCGACGCCGCCAGGTCCTGTTGTACGGGAGCCTTCTGCGCGCCCTGCTGGCCTCAGCGACAGCCCTGTTGATGCTCAGCCCGGCACCGGACTGGCTCTTCTACGTCTCCGCCCTGTGCGTCACCGCCGTCAACCGGTTCGTCCTTGCCGGTCTGTCCGCCGCCCTGCCGCGCGTGGTCGACGCCGAGCGCCTGGTCATCGCCAACTCCCTTTCCCCGACCGCCGGCACCCTGGCGGCGACCGCGGGCGGTGGGCTCGCCTTCGTCGTCCGTCTGATGGTGGCGGACTCCGACGCCGCCGTTGTGCTGGTGGCAGCCGGTCTGTATCTGTGCGCGGCCATGGCGATACTGAGCATGGCGCGGGAACTCCTCGGCCCGGACCGGAATCTGGTGCGCGAGCGGATCTGGCCGGCCCTCACGGGCACCGTTCGCGATTTGGTGGCAGGCGTACGTCACCTGTCCGCACCGGCGCGCAGGGAGGCCGCCTCGGCGCTCGCGGCGATGGCGCTGATGCGGTTCTGCTACGGCGCCTTGCTGGTGATGCTGCTGATGCTCTGCCGGTACGCGCTCACCTCGACCACTGACGACGGACTCGCCCTGCTGGGGCTGGCGTTGGGCGCCTCCGGGGCCGGGTTCTTCGCGGCGGCCGTGGTGACGCCCTGGGCTGCGGGGCGGCTCGGGCCCGGCCGCTGGATCGTCGTGTGTGCGGGGGCCGCAGCGCTGTTGGAGCCCGCTCTCGGGCTGCCCTTCGCCATCGTCCCTCTATTGGTCGCGGCCTTCGTCCTCGGGCTGACCACCCAGGGCGCGAAGATCGCGACGGACACGATCGTGCAGTCCTCCGTCGAGGACGGCTTCCGCGGCCGGATCTTCTCCGTTTACGACGTCCTCTTCAACGTCTCCTTCGTCGGCGCCGCCGCCGTGGCCGCCCTGATGCTGCCGCCGGACGGCCGATCCGTACCGCTGGTGATCATGGTGTCCGTCATCTATGCGGCGGTGGCCGGGGCCATGAACCGGATTGTTCGCCAGTAAGGCAGACATGGTCCGAGGGCGGTGTTTCACGTGAAACACCGCCCTCGGACCGTCTTCAACCGGGTCATGTTTCACGTGAAACATGACCCGTTTCACGACCTCAGCCCTGCTGCTCGGCCCACCACTCCTTGAGCGCGGCCTCCGCCGCATCGGGCTCCATCGGCCCGTTCTCCAGGCGCAGCTCCAGCATGTGCTTGTATGCGCGACCGACGACCGGGCCGGGGCCGACGCCGAGAATCTCCATGATCTGGTTACCGTCGAGGTCCGGGCGGATCGAGTCCAGCTCCTCCTGCTCCTGAAGCCGGGCGATCCGCTCTTCCAGGCCGTCGTACGCACGCGACAGAGCCGCCGCCTTGCGCTTGTTGCGCGTGGTGCAGTCCGAGCGGGTCAGCTTGTGGAGGCGGTCGAGGAGCGGGCCGGCGTCACGGACATAACGGCGAACCGCGGAGTCCGTCCATTCGCCGGTGCCGTAGCCATGGAAGCGAAGGTGGAGCTCGACCAGACGTGAGACGTCCTTCACCAACTCGTTGGAGTACTTGAGTGCCGTCATGCGCTTCTTGGTCATCTTCGCCCCCACCACTTCGTGGTGGTGGAACGAGACCCTGCCGTCCTTCTCGAAGCGACGGGTGCGCGGCTTGCCGATGTCGTGCAGCAGGGCAGCCAGGCGCAGCGTCAGGTCGGGACCGTCGTCCTCCAGCGCCATCGCCTGCTCCAGGACGATCAACGTGTGGTCGTAGACGTCCTTGTGCCGGTGGTGCTCGTCACGCTCCAGACGCAGGGCCGGCAGCTCGGGGAGCACCCGGTCGGCAAGGCCCGTCTCAACGAGCAGCGTCAGCCCCTTGCGCGGGTACTGGGACAGGACCAGCTTGTTCAGCTCGTCCCGCACCCGCTCGGCCGAGACGATCTCGATTCGCCCGGCCATCTCCTTCATCGCGGTGACGACCTCAGGGGCCACCTCGAAATCGAGCTGAGCCGCGAAGCGAGCGGCGCGCATCATACGGAGGGGATCGTCGGAGAAGGACTCCTCCGGCGTGCCCGGGGTACGGAGCACGCGCGACGCGAGGTCCTCGAGACCGCCGTGCGGATCGATGAAGTCCTTCTCCGGCAAGGCTACGGCCATCGCGTTCACCGTGAAGTCACGACGGACGAGGTCCTCCTCGATGGAGTCGCCGTACGACACGTCGGGCTTGCGCGAGGTCCGGTCATACGCCTCCGACCGGTACGTGGTCACCTCGATCTGGTAGCCACCCTTCTGGGCGCCGACGGTACCGAAGGCGATCCCGACCTCCCACACTGCGTCGGCCCACGGACGCACGATCTTGAGGACATCCTGAGGCCGGGCGTCGGTCGTGAAATCCAGGTCGTTGCCGAGCCGGCCCAGCAGCGCGTCCCGGACCGAGCCGCCGACCAGGGCAAGGGAGAACCCGGCCTCCTGGAAGCGGCGGGCGAGGTCGTCGGCGACAGGGGCGACCCGCAGCAGCTCACTCACCGCGCGATGCTGCACCTGGCTCAGGGCACTGGGCGAATCTTCGTTGACGTTCGGCACAACAGAAGAGGGTACGTGGCCCGGACCGCCCCGAGCTTCCCGGTTATGCCTGCGGACACATCCGTCATGCACCGATAAGGACCGCTCTTGAGATGTAAAGGACCCCGTCCTTCCATAGAGTCACATATCAGACACCCGCACTGCCGGCCGGCGATCTTGTGGAACGGACCGCGGCACTTCCCCTCAGCGCGCATCGTTACCATGCCTGGACGCACATTCCGACGACCACTGACGACGACGAGGGACGGACGAGCGCGTGGCCGAGGCGGCAGACTTCCAGGGGACCAGTCCCTCACCTGCCCGCCGGTGGCTGCGGCGCACCGGGGCACTGCTCGCCGGTGCGCCCCTGCTGGCCGGATTTCTCCAGCTGCCCGCCGCGACACCCGCGGGCGCGGCCGGAGAAGAGGCCCCGCAGGCTGCCCCCGGCTCAGGCTCGGTATCGGTCTCGGTCGACTCCCTCAGCCCCAGCGCCCCCACCGAGGGGGACACGGTGACCGTGACGGGCACGGTGACGAACAACGGCAAGCAGCCGGTCACCGACGCCCACGTCGACCTGCGGGTGGGCCCCCAGCTCGGCACCCGCTCAAGAGTCGACACCCTCGCCAAGAAAAGCGACGACATCCAGGGCCCCGCCGGCGAGGCGGTCGGCGGAAAGTACGCCAAGAAGTTTCCCAAGCTCACTCCCGGCGTCGCGGAGCCGTTCAACATCTCCGTGCCCGCCGACAAGCTGGACCTCGGCTCGGACGGCGTCTACCAGCTGGCTGTCGCGCTCTCCGGGCAGACCGCCACGCAGCCCTGGGACCGGATCCTCGGCATCCAGCGCACATTCCTGCCGTGGCAGCCTGAGGAGGCGGGCACCAAGACGAAGACCACGTTTCTGTGGCCGCTCGTCTCCTCCGCCCACATGGCGGCGGAGACGGGGTCGAACGAACAGCAGACGCCGGTCTTCCGCGACGAGGAGCTCGCCAAGGAGATCGCCCCGGGCGGCCGCCTCGACCAGATGGTCTCGCTGGGCAAGGAGCTCGACGTCACCTGGGTGATCGACCCGGACCTGCTGGCATCCGTCGACGCGATGACGAAGACCTATCAGGTCCAGAGCCCGGACGGCACCAACACAGAAGGTGGCAACCAGGCGGTCGCCAACCGCTGGCTCGCCGAGCTCCAGCAGGCCGTCGCGGGCAAGGAGGTCGTCGCCCTGCCCTACGGCGACCCGGACCTGGCCTCCGTCGCCCACAAGGGAACGGACGTCACCGGCACCCTGAGCCACCTCAAGGAAGCCACCGACGTCATCGAGAACACGATCCCTACGATCCTCCACGTGAAACCGTCCACGGACTTCGCGTGGCCCGTGGACGGCGCCGTCGACCCCTCGATCGTGAAGGTCGCGACCTCCTCGGGCGCCGACAAGGTGATCGCCCGCAGCGACAGCCTCCAGGACGACCTGTCGTACACGCCGTCCGCAGCCCGGCCCATCGGCGGCGGCACCACGGCAGTCGTCGCGGACGCCAGGATGTCCACGGCGTTCCAGGGCGACCTGACGAGGGCCTCCGCGTCCACGCTCGCCGTGCAGCGCTTCCTGGCCCAGAGCCTGGCCCTGGGCCTCCAGACGGGCAAGCAGCGCAGCGTGGTCGTCGCACCGCAGCGCATGCCCACCGTGCGCCAGGCCCAGGCCATGGCCGAGGCGCTCAGGGTTCTGCAGAACGGGACGTGGTCCGAGTGGCAGGACCTCGCGGCAGCCGCCAAGGCCAAGCCGGACCCGGCGGCCAACACAAAGGTGCCGCCGCCCTCCGCCTACCCGTCCTCGCTGCGCAAGCAGGAACTGCCGCGAGCCGCCTTCGAGCAGATCGCCAGGACGCAGGACAAGCTCGACAAGTTCAAGGTGGTGCTCACCCGCCAGTCCCGGGTGGTGACCCCCTTCGGGCGGGCCATGAACCGCGAGATGTCCACGTCGTGGCGAGGTAAGGGCATCGCGGCGGTGGGATACCGCGACGGCATCGAGTCGTACCTCGACGGACTCATCGACGGGGTCAAGCTGATCGACAAGTCGGAGACCAAGCTCTCCGGCCGCAGCGCCACGATCCCCGTGACCGTCCAGAACAACCTGGTCCAGGGCGTCGAGCGCCTGACACTGCGTCTCACCTCGAAGAACCCGACCCGACTCAAGATCGGTGGCGCCGCCTACGAGGAACAGCCGGTCACCGTGAACGGCGGCCACAGTCAGTCGGTGAAGTTCACCACGTCCGCCAACGCCAACGGCCGGGCGGAGGTGGTCGCCCAGCTGTACACCGAGGACGGTCAGAAGTACGGCGCACCCGTCACCTTCGACGTGAGGGTCACCGAGGTCACAGCCACCGTGATGCTGGTCATCGGCGGCGGCGTCCTGCTCCTGGTCCTCGCCGGCTTCCGGATGTACACCCAGCGCAAGCGCGCCGCCGCCCGCGAGGTCGCCGAGGACCGCGCAGGCGAGGCGAAAGACGACGTCGACGGCACGGTCGACGCTCCGCAGAACCCGGAAGCCCCCGGCGACCGTCTCACGGAGGAGTCCGCGGCCGACGCACGGGCAGACGCCCGGGAGCAGCCGAGTGACCCGGCCCCGGACACCGCAGCGGAAAGCGCCGACCCGTCCGGCACGGGTGAGAGAGTGGACCGTTGAGAAGTCGTGGCCGGTGGGCCCGGGACGATGAGGTGGGGTAACCATGAACGCGCCGTACGACGGTGACCACGGCCGTGCCGTGGGCAGCTCGGGCTACCCCGAAACGGGCAGGCCCGAGGATTCGCCGCCCGACCACGGCCAGGTACCGCCGCAGCCGCCCGCGGACATGTACCTCCAGGACGCCTACGACCAGGACCCCTACCGGGCCCAGGACCTCGCCGCCCAGGATCCGGTGGCCGAGGCCCTCTACGACCGTGCCGCGCACCCGCCGCCCCCGCCGGGCACGTACCAGCCGCAGCAGCAGCTCTACGCCCAGCCACCGCAGTCGCCCTACGCACCGGACCCGGGGGTGTGGGCCCAGACACCCGCGCCGGAGCCGGAGGGCCCCACCCGCCACCTGCCGTACGGCGACGACGCCCGGACCACCCAGTTCGTGGGCGTGGACGACCTCGTCTCCCAGGCGGGCGAGCCGCGCCAGGAACCCGACGCGTTCGCACACCTCTTCCGGGACCAGCAGCAGAGCAGCGGCCACCCGTCTTACGAGTCGCCCGCCGTTCCCGGCCCGTCACCGGCCTCGGGCCAGGTGGCGCAGGGCGAATACGCGGCGCACGGGCAGTACGCGGCGCACGGGCCCTACCCGGGCCCCGGCCAGGCCGCGGCCGCACCCCCCGTGGACGACGTCCCCGCCCCGGAGCCCGCCGCCCCGCCCGCGCCCAAGAAGGGCGGTCGCGCGGCCGGCCTGCTGAAGTCCAGCGCCGTGATGGCGGCGGGCACGCTGGTCTCCCGCCTCACCGGCTTCATCCGCTCCGCGCTGATCGTGTCGGCCATCGGCGTCGGCTTCCTCGGTGACACCTTCCAGGTCGCCTACCAGCTGCCGACGATGATCTACATCCTCACGGTCGGCGGCGGTCTCAACTCCGTCTTCGTGCCGCAACTCGTGCGCTCCATGAAAGACGACGAGGACGGCGGCGAGGCATACGCCAACCGCCTGCTGACCCTCGTCATGGTGACGCTCGGCGCACTCACCGCCCTCGCGATCTTCGGCGCGCCACTCCTGATTCGCGTGATGTCCCCCTCGATCGCCGGCGACCCCGCGGCGAACCAGGTCGCCATCACCTTCGTCCAGTACTTCCTGCCCTCGATCTTCTTCATGGGCGTCCACGTGGTGATGGGCCAGATCCTCAACGCCCGCGGGAAGTTCGGCGCGATGATGTGGACGCCGGTCCTGAACAACATCGTCATCATCGTGACGCTGGGCATGTTCATCTACGTCTACGGCACGGCCGCTGACTCCGGGATGAAGGTCACCACCATCCCGCCGGAGGGCCAGCGCCTTCTCGGCGTCGGTGTGCTGCTCGGCCTGGTGGTCCAGGCGCTGGCGATGATCCCCTACCTGCGGGAGACCGGCTTCCGGCTGCGGCTGCGCTTCGACTGGAAGGGCCAGGGCCTCGGCAAGGCCATCACCCTCGCCAAGTGGACGGTCCTGTTCGTCCTCGCCAACCAGGCGGGCGCCATGATCGTGATCTGGCTGTCCACGGCCGCGGGCAAGGCCTCGCCCATCGACGGCACCGGCTACTCCGCCTACGCCAACGCACAGCTGATCTGGGGCCTGCCGCAGGCCATCATCACGGTCTCCCTCATGGCCGCGCTGCTGCCGCGCCTGTCGCGCTCGGCGGCCGAGGGCGACGGCGGCGCCGTCCGCGACGACATCTCCCAGGGCCTGCGCAACACGGCGGTCGCCATCGTGCCGGTAGCGTTCGGTTTCGTCTCGCTCGGCATCCCGATGTGCACTCTGATGTTCGGCTCCTCGGGCACCAGCGAGGCCACCAACATGGGCTACATGCTGATGGCGTTCGGTCTCGGCCTGATCCCGTACTCCGTGCAGTACGTCGTCCTGCGCGCCTTCTACGCCTACGAGGACACCCGGACTCCCTTCTACAACACGGTCATCGTGGCCGCGGTCAACGCGGGCGCCTCGGCTGTCTGTTACTACGTCATCCCGCCCCGCTGGGCCGTGGTCGGCATGGCCGCCTCCTACGGCCTGGCCTACGCCATCGGCGTCGGCGTGGCGTGGCGCCGGCTGCGCAAGCGGCTGGGCGGGGACCTCGACGGCGCCCGTGTCCTGCGGACCTACGCCCGGCTGTGCATCGCGTCGATCCCGGCCGCCCTCCTCAGCGGGGCCGCCTGCTACGGCATCGGCCACACGCTCGGCCAGGGCGTCGTCGGCTCGCTCGCCGCGGTGCTGGCCGGTGGTGCGGTCCTCCTCGTGACCTTCTTCTTCGCCGCCCGCCGCATGCGCATCGAGGAACTCAACTCGCTGGTCGGCATGGTCCGCGGACGCCTGGGACGCTGAGGCAGGGGGTAGGCGCACAACCATCGTCAGCCACCGCGTGTCGTGCATAGCGGCGGACTGTGGGCACAATTGGTTTCGGCGCCGGACGGCGCGCAACGGATGGGGAGGCAGGAACGACGGTGGCGGAACGGAGCACGGCTGCCGTCGACGTGGCAGACAACAGCGACGAGACGTCGCTGACCGCGGAGGCGGACCAGTCCACGGCCGACGGGGTGGCCAAAAACCGGGAGCGGGACACGGACAGCGACGAGGTACAGGACAGCCCTCGGACCGATGAGTCCGGGAAGACCTCACCGCCTGAGCTGCACAGTGGGCACAAGCTCGCCAGACGCTACCGTCTCGAGGAGTGCGTCACCCGGCTGGACGGTTTCAGCAGTTGGCGAGCCGTGGACGAGAAGCTCCGCCGTGCTGTCGGCGTGCACATCCTGCCCGCGGACCACGCTCGGGCGCGATCTGTCCTGGCGGCCGCCCGCTCCTCTGCTCTCCTCGGCGACCCGCGCTTCGTCCAGGTCCTGGACGCGGTGGAGGAGAACGACCTCGTCTACGTCGTCCACGAGTGGCTTCCCGACGCGACGGAACTGACCACGCTCCTCGCCGCCGGGCCCCTGGAGCCGTACGACGCCTACCAGATGGTCAGCCAGATCTCCTCAGCCATGGCCGCAGCCCACCGCGAGGGCCTCGCCCATCTGCGGCTGAACCCCAACGCCGTACTGCGTGCCTCGACCGGCCAGTGGCGCATCCGCGGACTCGCCGTGAACGCGGCCCTGCGGGGTGTCTCGTCCGCGACCCCGCAACGCACCGACACCGAGGCCATCGGCGCCCTGTTGTACGCGGCGCTCACCCAGAGGTGGCCGTACGAGAGTGACGCCTACGGCCTGTCAGGGCTGCCGAAGGACATCGGCCTGATCGCCCCCGACCAGGTGCGTGCCGGTGTACACCGCGGCCTGTCCGAGCTGTCCATGCGAGCGCTCGTCAACGACGGCGCCACCGCCTCCCGGCACGAGTCGCCCTGCACCACGCCGGAGGAGCTGGTGAAGGCGATCGGCGAGATGCCCCGCATCCGGCCTCCGGAGCCGGCGTTCACCGCCCCGCCCGAGTACCAGCACACGACGTACCAGCAGGGCTCCTACGGCCGTCAGACGGCGCGTCCCGGCGCTCCCCAGCCCGTCCCGACCCCGCCGCCACCGTTGCAGAGCCGCACGGGCAAGGCCCTGAAGTGGGCCGTGTCCGCGCTCCTCATCGCCGCACTGGGCCTCGGCAGCTGGCAGCTGGCGGACGCGCTCATGGACCAGGGCAGCAAGAACGACGAGCCGAAGCAGACGCAGACGAACGACGGGAACGACAAGTCCCCGAAGAAGCCCCCGTCCGGCAAGCCCATCGCCATCAGCGGCGCACACGACTTCGACCCCTTCGGCCCCGACGGTTCCGAGAAGCCGTCCGACATAGGGAAGGTCTACGACGACAGCACCGCCACGTACTGGCAAACGGACTACTACCTGAGCTCCGACTTCGGCCGTCTCAAGTCGGGCGTCGGCGTCATCCTCGACCTCGGCAAGGTCCAGCAGGTCGGACAGGTGAAGGTCACCTTCGTGGGGGACACCTCGGTGGAGCTCCGCAGCGCGAGTGCGGACGCGGGCTCTGAGCCGACGTCCTTCGACGCCTACACCAAGGTCGCGGAGGGCACCGGGACGACGGTGGAACTGAAGCCCGGCAAGTCCGTCAAGAGCCGTTACCTCCTGGTGTGGCTGACCAAGCTGCCCATCCAGGCGGACGACGGCAAGTGGCGCGGCAGGATGGCAGACATCAAGGTGACCAGCTGACGACATCTGCCTCGAGGAAGGAGGCCGATGGCAGACGGCACCGAGTACGACGCTGTGAGCGATCAGGACCTGCTCACCCGCCACGTGGATGGCGATCCGGACGCCTTCGGTGAGCTCGTACGGCGGCATCGTGACCGGCTCTGGGCCGTCGCCCTGCGGACCCTGGGAGACCGCGAGGAGGCCGCTGACGCGGTGCAGGACGCCCTCGTGTCCGCCTACCGGGCCGCCCACACCTTCCGGGGCCAGTCGGCCGTCACGACATGGCTGCACAGGATCACGGTGAACGCCTGCCTGGACCGTGCCCGCAAGGTCGCTTCCCGCAAGACCTCACCCGTCGACGACACCGAGCGCCTGGAGCAGCTCCTGGAGCCGCACGAGTCGGCTTCCGCGCCCGCTGAGCGCAACGATCTCCACCGGCAGCTCATCGAAGCCCTGGGAACCCTGCCGGCCGACCAGCGGGCGGCACTCGTCCTCGTGGACATGCAGGGCTACCCCGTAGCGGAGGCCGCCCGCATCCTCGACGTGCCGACCGGCACCGTGAAGAGCCGATGCGCGCGCGGCAGAGCCAGACTCCTGCCGCTCCTCACCCACCTCCGGCCCGACAGCGGCGGAGAGGGCAAGAAGCCGGGCAGCGAGCGGAACCGGACGCAGGGGCCAGCCGTCCCACCCGCAGCGGGACCGCACCGAGCGAAACCATCAGACACAGGACAGAGCGACTCAGCCGCAGTGAAGGGCGGAGGTGGACGAGCGTGACGTCGACGACAGACATGGCCGGGCACCCGGACGTCGCGGAGATCTCCGACCTGACCGAGGGCCTTCTTCCACCGTCCCGGAGCAGCGACGTGCGTCGGCACCTGGACGAGTGCGAGCTCTGCGCGGACGTCCACGCCTCTCTGGAGGAGATCCGCGGACTTCTCGGCACCCTGCCGGGGCCCCAGCGCATGCCCGCCGATGTCGCGGGCCGCATCGACGCCGCCCTGGCTGCCGAGGCGCTGCTGAACGCCACAGGGCCGGAGGCCGCGGACACCTCGGCACCGCCGAGTGAACTGCCATCCGGATCCGAGGACGGCCGCGACGACAGCGGTGCGCGTGTTTCACGTGAAACATCGGCGCCCGTCGACCGGCCGGCCGGACGGCCCCGCTCCTCCACCACAGGCCCCGGTCGCAAGGACCGCACGCGGAACGGGCGCCGCAGGATCGCCGTTCTGGGGACCGTCTTCACGGTGGCGGCCCTGGGGCTGGGGTCGGTCCTGCTGTCGTCACTCGACGACGGCACGCCGCCACGCGACACGGCGGGCGAGCAGCAGACCACCCCAGCGGACACCTTCTCCGAGGGAAAGCTGCGGCAGCAGGTGACCGATCTCCTGGCCGAGAACCAGAGTAAGGAAAGCAGCTCCCGCACCCCGTTCGGCGCGGAGACCTCCGGGACCAGCCATCCCAGGGTCTTCAGGCAGCCCACCGTGCCGGGGTGCGTCCGCGACGGGATCGGACGCAACGACGCTGCCCTCGCTGTCGAGAACGGCAGGTACCAGGGGAAGAAGGCAATGCTCGTGCTGCTTCCCGACGCTGCCGACGCCACTCGGGTCACTGCCTACGTTGTCGATGCGACCTGCGTGGATCAGTCGGCATCCACCGCCTCGGGCAAGATCCTTCTGCAGCGCTCCTACCCGTCCGCCTGAGGAAGCGCCTCATCCTTGCCCTACGTGGCCACCCGCACGGTGTGGCATCTTCGTGTGCCCGGACACAGTGGGAATGCGCGCCCCTTAGGATCCGTTGGGTGGGGTGAGAGCTCCAAGAGCGGCTCCCACCGGCCGAACGACGCAGTCCAGAGACGAGGAATCAAGCCGTGAGCGACGTCCGTAACGTGATCATCATCGGCTCCGGGCCCGCCGGCTATACGGCGGCGCTCTACACCGCGCGCGCGTCGCTGAAGCCACTGGTGTTCGAGGGGGCCGTCACCGCCGGTGGTGCGCTCATGAACACCACCGACGTCGAGAACTTCCCGGGTTTCCAGGACGGCATCATGGGACCCGAGCTCATGGACAACATGCGCGCCCAGTCGGAGCGCTTCGGTGCCGAGCTCGTCCCTGACGACATCGTGGCCGTCGACCTGGCCGGTGAGATCAAGACCGTCACGGACACGGCCGGTACCGTCCACCGAGCCAAGGCCGTCATCGTCGCCACCGGCTCGCAGCACCGCAAGCTCGGCCTGCCGAACGAGGACGCCCTTTCCGGCCGTGGCGTGTCCTGGTGCGCCACCTGTGACGGGTTCTTCTTCAAGGACCAGGACATCGCCGTGATCGGTGGCGGCGACACCGCCATGGAGGAGGCCACTTTCCTCTCGCGGTTCGCCAAGTCCGTGACCGTCGTCCACCGCCGCGACACCCTGCGTGCCTCCAAGGCCATGCAGGAGCGCGCCTTCGCCGACCCGAAGATCACCTTCGTGTGGGACAGCGAGGTCGCGGAGATCCAGGGCGACCCGAAGCTCTCGGGCCTGAAGCTGCGCAACCTCAAGACCGGCGAGCTCTCGGACCTGCCGGTGACGGGTCTCTTCATCGCCATCGGCCATGACCCCCGCACCGAGCTCTTCAAGGGTCAGCTCGACCTGGACGAAGAGGGCTACCTGAAGGTGGACGCGCCGTCGACGCGCACGAACCTGACCGGTGTCTTCGCTGCCGGTGATGTCGTCGACCACACCTACCGTCAGGCGATCACCGCGGCCGGCACCGGCTGCTCCGCCGCTCTCGACGCCGAGCGCTACCTCGCCGCTCTCGCGGACGAGGAGCAGCCGGAGCCCGAGAAGACCTCTGTCTGAATCCCCTCCCTACCCGCCCCACGCACCAACCAGTTAAGGAGCCCGCCGTGGCCGGCACCCTGAAGAACGTGACCGACGACTCCTTCGAGCAGGACGTCCTCAAGAGCGACAAGCCCGTTCTGGTGGACTTCTGGGCCGCCTGGTGCGGTCCCTGCCGCCAGATCGCGCCGTCCCTCGAGGCGATCGCCTCCGAGTACGGCGACAAGATCGAGGTCGTCAAGCTGAACATCGACGAGAACCCGGGTACGGCCGCCAAGTACGGCGTCATGTCCATCCCGACGCTGAACGTCTACCAGGGTGGCGAGGTCGCCAAGACCATCGTCGGCGCGAAGCCGAAGGCCGCGATCGTTCGCGACCTTGAAGAGTTCATCGCCGAGTGACACGGCTGAGCCGTCGCACGGACGGTGCGTGTTTCACGTGAAACACGAATGGGCCAACCCGAAGGGTTGGCCCATTCGCTTGTCTGCTTGCTCTACAGCGGTCGCAGCGCCGGTTCCTTCTGAACGGCTCCCAGAAGCCGGTCCAGCGCCATCTCGACGTCTTCCTTCCAGGAGAGCGTCGACCTCAGTTCCAGCCTGAGGCGGGGATAGGCGTGGTGCTGTCGGACCGTTTTGAAGCCCACCGCCAGGAGATGCTCGGCGGGCAGCACACAGGCCGGTTCCTTCCAGCGTGCGTCTCCGAACGCCTCGATCGCCTTGAACCCCCGCCGCAGCAGATCCTTGGCGACCGTCTGGACGAGCACCCTGCCCAGACCCTGCCCCTGATAGCCCGGAATGATGAACGCGGTCATCAGCTGAACCGCGTCCGGAGACAGGGGGCTCGTGGGGAACGCCGTGGAACGCGGGACATAGGCGGGTGGTGCGTAGAGCACGAAACCCACCGGTACATCGTCCACGTACACGACCCGACCACAGGATCCCCAGTCCAGCAGGACGGCTGAGATCCAGGCTTCCTTCTCCAAGGCAGGCGTTCCCGCCTTTACCGCAGCCTCACCGCTGACCGGGTCGAGCTCCCAGAAGACACACGTGCGACAGCGCTTGGGAAGGTCCTGAAGGTTGTCCAGTGTGAGCGGTACGAGCCGGCGCCCCATGAAGGCTGTTCCTCGCTTCCTTCGCCCGCAGCGTCACGGGCGGCTGTCAGAGCGCTCCGTTCCCTGAGGAGACTGCCGATGAAGCCACCGACCGCCCCCAGCCCCAAACCGGCGCTCACCAGTCCGGTGCGGCTCATCGTTCGCATGGCCCCTGCCTTCCTCTCAGAGGTGCTGCCGGGTGGGTTGCGCCGTACTCGAACGCATCGTATCCACGATGTGATTCCATCGAAACCGCCAGAAAGGAAAGAGCGGGCCATGTTCCGGCACACACCGGACACAGCCCGCTCTGCCGGAGACGCAGAGGACGCTCCTGTCGGAGGCTCAGGACTCGCTCTCGTCGGCGTCGCCCTCCAGGAGGCTCTTCTGCAGGACGGGCCCCTCGCCGGGAGCGAGTGAGCCGAGGATCCGCTCGAGGTCCTCCATGGAAGCGAACTCGACGGTGATCTTGCCCTTCTTCTGTCCCAGGTCGACCTTCACGCGCGTCTCAAAGCGGTCTGAGAGCCGCGTGGCGAGCTCCGACAGCGCGGGAGAAACTCGGGCACCGGCACGCGGGCCCTTGGGCCGCTGGGCCTTCTGGGGCCGCGACCCCATCAAGGTCACGATCTCCTCGACGGCCCGCACCGAGAGCCCTTCAGCCACGATGCGGTGCGCCAGCCTGTCCTGCTCCTCCGAGTCCTCGACGGACAGCAGTGCCCGCGCGTGGCCGGCGGAGAGCACCCCGGCAGCGACCCGGCGCTGCACAGCGGGCGAAAGCTTCAGCAAGCGCAAGGTGTTGGAGACCTGCGGACGGGATCGGCCGATGCGATCCGCCAGCTGATCGTGCGTGCAGTTGAAGTCCCGCAGCAACTGGTCGTAGGCGGCTGCCTCTTCCAGTGGGTTCAGCTGGGCCCGGTGCAGGTTCTCCAGCAGGGCGTCCAGGAGGAGCTTCTCGTCGTCCGTGGCCCGTACGATCGCCGGGATCGCCTCCAGCCCCGCCTCGCGGCAGGCCCGCCAGCGGCGCTCACCCATGATCAGCTCATAGCTGGCCGGACCCACCTGCCGGACGACAACCGGCTGGAGGAGTCCCACTTCCTTGATGGAGGTGATGAGTTCGGCCAGAGCGTCCTCATCGAACACCTCACGCGGCTGCCTCGGATTCGGCGTGATGGCGTCGAGGGGGATCTCGGCGAAGTGCGCACCGACGGGTGCCGCAGGCACGGCGGGAGCACCGGGCTGGGCCGGCTCCTCCGTTTCACGTGAAACAGTCGGCAGTGTCGCCACCTTCGCCGCAGCCACTCCACGGTCGTTCGGCAGCGCGGGCACTGCCGCGGGGGATGTCGAAGCGGTGTTCCCCGCCGCAGCCTGGGCCACCGACTTCTCCGTCGGTGCGGCAGGGATCAGTGCGCCCAGACCACGGCCCAGCCCCCTCCGTCGCTCGCTCACTGGATGCCCTCCACCATGCTCGGATCGTTCTGCTGTGCGCCGATGTGGGCGTGGGTCGCGTCATAACTGACCCCAACACCCTTCAGCGCGATCTCTCGTGCCGCCTCAAGATAGGAGAGGGCACCACTCGATCCAGGATCGTAAGTCAATACCGTCTGCCCGTAGCTCGGCGCCTCGGAGATACGGACGGAGCGGGGAATGCTCGTCCGCAGGACCTCGTCACCGAAGTGGGTGCGCACCTCTTCCGCGACCTGCGAAGCGAGACGCGTCCGGCCGTCGTACATGGTGAGCAGGATGGTCGACACATGCAGGGCGGGGTTGAGGTGGCCTCGCACCAGGTCGACGTTGCGCAACAGCTGCCCCAGGCCCTCCAGCGCGTAGTACTCACACTGGATCGGGATCAGGACCTCCTGGCCCGCCACCAACGCATTGACCGTCAGGAGACCGAGCGAGGGCGGACAGTCAATGAGGATGTAGTCCAACGGCTGCTCGTACGCCTGGATGGCGCGCTGCAGCCGGCTCTCCCTTGCCACCAGAGACACCAGCTCGATCTCCGCACCGGCGAGATCGATCGTGGCGGGGGCGCAGAAGAGGCCTTCGACATCGGGGACCGGCTGGACGACCTCGGAGAGCGGCTTGCTCTCCACCAACACGTCGTAGATGGACGGGACCTCGGCGTGATGGTCGATACCCAGCGCGGTGGACGCATTGCCCTGTGGGTCGAGGTCGACCACCAGAACCCTGGCCCCATGTACGGCCAGAGACGCGGCAAGGTTGACGGTCGTCGTCGTCTTGCCCACACCGCCCTTCTGGTTGGCGACCACGATGATTCGGGTCTGCTCGGGCCGTGGCAGACCCTCGCCGGCGCGGCCCAGAGCCTCCACCGCCAGTTGGGCAGCACGACCGATGGGAGTGTCGTCCATCGGAGGCGGCGTTTCACGTGAAACATCCGCCCCCATCGACTCGGTACGGGGACCGGGGACCGGATCGGTCATCGGTCCCGCGATGTTGGCGTCGGACCGCAAGGATTCACTCTCCTCGACTTCAGGCTCGCAATGAACAGAGCCTCCCATGCCTTCGGGGTCGTGAACCAGTGAGGCCTGGCGATCTGTGGAGAAATCCACCTCTGTGGACAACTCAGTTCCCTCATCGAGTGAACCCAGAGGCTTGCGGTCACGGGGTTCGGCCGCAGCGCGACCACGACTGATGATGCCGTGCAGCAGTGAGCGACGTTTCACGTGAAACACGATGCACAGCAGCCGGAGCCCAAACGTCGCGACACTCCGGCATGCATAGGTTTGGCAGCTTGTGTGGAGTACGTCTCGTCCGCAGGACGGATCAGCGCCGTCGGCGCGTGCGACCCGTGCGAGCCGCCTTGGCGCGCTTCGCCGCGAAGCGCACGCCTCCGGGGCTCTCCCCGACCTCAACCCGGACGACCGTGGACATCGGGTCCACCACACCCTCACCGACATGCAGGATGGACGTTCCCACCGCACCCAGTTTGTTCAGGGCCGCCGACGCGCTCTTCAGCTCCTCCTCGGCGGCGTCCCCCTTGAGGGCGAGCATCTCCCCGTAGGGCCGCAGCAGCGGGATGCCCCAGGTCGCGAGACGGTCGAGCGGCGCGACGGCTCGGGCCGTCACGACGTGGACGGGCTGGATCTTCCCCATGACCTCCTCGGCACGGCCCCGCACGACGGTCACATGATCGAGGCCGAGCAGCTCGACGACCTCGGTGAGGAAGTTGGTACGCCGCAGCAACGGCTCCAGCAGCGTGATCTTCAGGTCCTCCCGGACCAGCGCCAGCGGAATGCCCGGGAGACCGGCACCCGAGCCGACATCGCACACCGTCACGCCCTCGGGCACGACCTCCGAGAGCACCGCGCAGTTCAGCAGGTGCCGCTGCCAGAGGCGGGGCACTTCACGCGGGCCGATAAGACCGCGCTGCACGCCCGCCTCAGCGAGCAGCTCGGCGTACCGCACCGCATCCGCGAAGCGATCGCCGAACACCTCGCGCGCCTGCTCGGGCGCGGGGGGAAGCTCCGCTGCCTCCGTCACGGGGGACCGTCCTTCCGTACCGCGTCAGGCGCACCCGGCGCCGACGACAGAACCACCAGAACTATCAGGCTGACAAAGTTCGGCCCCGCCTGCGCAACAGACGGGGCCGGGAAAACGTAGAGGCCGATCAGGCCGGCAGCACGACGACGAAGCGCTGCGGCTCCTCGCCCTCGGACTCGCTGCGCAGACCCGCGGCCTTGACCGCGTCGTGCACGACCTTGCGCTCGAACGGCGTCATCGGCTGCAGCTTCACAGCCTCACCGCTGCTCTTGGCTTCGGCGGCGGCCTTGGCGCCCAGCTCGGACAGCTCGGAGCGCTTCCGGGCGCGGTATCCCGCGATGTCGAGCATCAGACGGCTGCGGTCACCGGTCTCCCGATGCACGGCCAGACGGGTGAGCTCCTGGAGCGCCTCCAGTACCTCACCGTCACGGCCGACCAGCTTCTGCAGGTCACGGCTGCCCGTGTCGCTGATGATCGAGACGGAGGCACGGTCTGCCTCGACGTCCATGTCGATGTCGCCGTCGAGGTCGGCGATGTCGAGCAGACCCTCCAGGTAGTCCGCAGCGATCTCGCCCTCCTGCTCCAGGCGAGTCAGGGTGTCTGCACCCTCGGCAGCGGCGGAGGTGGTGCCTTCCGTCACGGGATGGACTCCTTCTTACTTCTTGGACGGGGACTTGGGCCGCTGCGGACCCTTGCGCTGTCCGGACTGGGCCTTGCTGCGGGTACCGCCGGCGGGCTTCGCTCCGCCCTTCTTGGCAGCGGCTGCGGGCTTGGCATCCTCGGGCTCGTCGGACTTGGTCAGCGACGTCTTGGACTCGTGGTGGTCACCGGCCGCCTTCGCGGCACCGGACTGTCGCTGCGCCTTGCTCTGCCGCTTGGGCTGCTGACGCTTGGGAGTGCCGGTGGTGATCGGCGCTCCGTCCTCGGCCTGAGCGGCGGCAGCGGGTTCGCTCTTGATCACCGTGCCGTCGGCCTGGGCTGCGAGACCGGCCTTGCTGAGGCCGTTGACGAACTTGCGCTCGAACTCGTTGCGGTCGCGTCCCTTGGCGACGATCGCCTTGACGATGGCCCGGTCACGACGCCGGCTGACCTTGCTGTGCTGCGCCACGTGCTTGGTCAGGCGCTCCAGGTACTCGGCCTGAGCCTTGGAACCCGGGGTCGGGTTGTTGCGGATGACGTACATCTGCTGGCCCATGGTCCACACGTTGGTGGTCAGCCAGTACACGAGGACACCGACGGGGAAGTTGATGCCGAAGACGGCGAACATGACCGGGAAGATGTACATCAGCATCTTCTGCTGCTGCATGAACGGCGTCTTCACCGTGGTGTCGACGTTCTTCGTCATGAGCTGGCGCTGAGTGAAGAACTGCGACGCCGACATCAGGACGATCATGACGGCGGTGACCACGCGGACGTCGGTGAGCGAAGCACCGAGTGCTTCCACCTTCGACGAGCTGTCGGTGAACTTCACCGCCAGCGGCGCACCGACGATGTGCGCCTTCTGCGCGCTCTGGAGCAGGTTCTCGTTGATCACGCCGATGGTGTCGTTCGACGCGATGCTGTTGAGCACGTGGTACAGAGCGAAGAAGAACGGGGACTGCGCCAGGATGGGAAGGCACGAGGACAGCGGGTTGGTCCCCGTGTCCTTGTACAGCTTCATCATCTCTTCGGACTGACGCTGCTTGTCGTTCTTGTAGCGCTCCTGGATCTTCTTCATCTCGGGCTGGAGCGTCTGCATGGCCCGAGTCGCCTTGATCTGCTTCACGAAGAGCGGGATCAGGCAGATACGGATCAGGATCACCAGGGACACGATCGACAGGCCCCAGGCCCAACCGGTGTCAGGGCCGAAGATGGCCCCGTACACCGTGTGGAACTGGACGATGACCCAGGAGACGGGTGTGGTGATGAAGCTGAAGAGGCTGGCAATCGTGTCCACTAATCATGCTCCTTGGGCATGGGACGGTGTCTCTGCGGCCGGGCTCGAGGGACTGGACTGACTTGTGGGAGAAGTCTGTCCCTCGGTGGCCGGTGCGGCGGCGGAGGGCCCGCCCTTGCGTGCACGCCACGCGTTACGCAGCATCTCGTGCCACCGCGGGCGCTTGCGCGGCGGGACATGGTCCACACCGCCCAGCGACCACGGATTGCACCGCAGGAGGCGCCAGGCCGTGAGTGCCGTTCCCTTGATGGCACCGTGCCGGTCGATGGCCGTGTAGCCGTAGTGCGAGCACGACGGGTAGTACTTGCAGACCGGCCCCAGCAGCGGACTGATCGTCCACTGGTAGAGCTTGATCAGGGCCAGCAGCGGGTACTTCATCGCGCGCCCCCTCCCAGCAGCCGCTGGAAAGCGGCATCCAGGTCTCGGGCCAGCTGTGCGTGGTCGGCGTCGCCCGCTCCGGGCAGCGCTCGTACGACTACCAGGCTACCGGGGGGCAGCTGGGCGACCCGCTCACGCATCAGGTGGCGAAGCCTGCGCTTCACTTTGTTGCGTACGACCGCGCCACCCACGGCCTTGCTCACGACGAAACCCGCACGCGTCGGGGGAGCGCTCTCCCCAGGCGCATGCGGGTCCGTTGCACCGCTTCGAAGGTGGACGACGAGGTGCGGGCGTCCTGCCCGACGCCCTCGCCGTACCGCGGTCGCGAAGTCCTCGCGCCGCCTCAGCCGGTTCTCGGTGGGCAGCACGACGTCATGACCTGATCGGGATCAGGCGGACAGACGGGCGCGACCCTTGCTACGGCGGGACGCGAGAATCGCGCGGCCGGCACGGGTGCGCATACGCAGCCGAAAGCCGTGGGTCTTCGCGCGACGACGGTTGTTCGGCTGGAAGGTGCGCTTGCTCACTCGGGGGCTCCAGAAGAAATCGGTAGTTGCGGGGTGCCGTCCTGGCTGTCACCGTGCGCCCACGAGTAGCTCGCAGTTACGCCCGAGTGCACCGCTTACCGATCACCCAAATGATCTGTGCCCATCGGAGGCAGGCGGCAGCAGCCATCGACAACTCGACCTGGTTACGGTACGCGCGGCTACGCCATCCGGTCAAACCGGCACCCGCCCGGAGACACTTGTCCACAGGCTGGGGACAACAACTTGAACCCTACCGGCCGCCCTGACTACCGTGACGGAACTCCGATTCGTTCCCTTGTCCCTGCGAAATCCGTCTTGGATCCCAACCCGTCCCAGAACCACACGTTCGTGGGACCTGCGAGAGAGCGTGCCCTGTGGCTGACGTACCTGCCGATCTTGCCGCAGTGTGGCCACGCGTATTGGAGCAGCTCCTCGGAGAGGGTCGAGGCCAGGGGGTCGAGGCGAAGGACGAGCACTGGATCCGGCGCTGCCAGCCGCTCGCGCTGGTGGCGGACACCGCCCTGCTCGCCGTACCGAACGAGTTCGCGAAGGGTGTGCTCGAAGGCCGCCTGGCACCCGTCGTCAGCGAGACGCTGAGCCGCGAGTGCGGCCGCCCGATCCGGATCGCGATCACCGTCGACGACTCCGCCGGCGAGCCCCCGGCCACGCCGGCGCCTCCGGCCCGCTCCCAGCCGCGCTACGAAGAGCCCGAGATCCCGGCCGCGCGCCAGGAACGCGACGCCTACGAGCGCCAGGAACGCGACGGGTACGAGGGCTACGGCCGCCACCGCGCCGACCCGCTGCCGGGCACCGCGGGCGACCAGCTCCCGCCTACGCGCGGAGATCAGCGCGGCGATCAGCGCGGAGATCAGCGCGGCGATCAACTGCCCACCGCCCGTCCCGCCTACCCGTCCGAGTACCAGCGCCCCGAACCCGGCTCCTGGCCGCGGCCGACGCACGACGACTACGGCTGGCAGCAGCAGCGCCTGGGCTTCCCCGAGCGTGACCCGTACGCGTCACCGAGCCAGGACTCCTACGGCGCGCAGGACTCCTACAAGGCTCAGGACTCCTACCGCGCCCAGGACTCCTACAGCCCGCAGGACGCATACGGATCACCCCAGGACTCCTACGGCTCCAAAGACACATACGGCACACAGGACTCCTACGGCTCGCCCGCCCAGGACACGTACGGCTCCCCCTCCCAGGACTACCGCCCGCAGTCCATGGAGCGTCCCTACGAGCCACCGCGTTCCGACTACGAACCGCCACGCGCCGAATACGACCAGCGCGACCCGGTCCGCCGGGAACTGCCCGAGCCCCCGCCCGGCTCCGGGCACGTGCACCGCGGTGGCCCCGTCGGCCCGAACCTGCCCACGACCGGTGCGCCCGGCCCGCTGGCCGCGCAGCCCGCGCCGGCGACCGGCCCGGGTGAGCCCACGGCGCGACTGAACCCGAAGTACCTCTTCGACACGTTCGTCATCGGCGCCTCCAACCGCTTCGCGCACGCGGCCGCGGTGGCCGTCGCCGAGGCACCGGCGAAGGCCTACAACCCCCTGTTCATCTACGGGGAGTCCGGACTCGGCAAGACGCACCTGCTGCACGCGATCGGGCACTACGCGCGCAGCCTCTACCCGGGCACGCGCGTGCGGTACGTGAGCTCGGAGGAGTTCACCAACGAGTTCATCAACTCCATCCGCGACGGCAAGGGCGACAGCTTCCGCAAGCGCTACCGCGAGATGGACATCCTGCTCGTCGACGACATCCAGTTCCTGGCGGACAAGGAATCGACGCAGGAGGAGTTCTTCCACACGTTCAACACGCTCCACAACGCCAACAAGCAGATCGTGCTCTCCAGCGACCGGCCGCCCAAGCAGCTGGTGACGCTGGAGGACCGGCTGCGGAACCGTTTCGAGTGGGGTCTGATCACGGACGTCCAGCCGCCCGAGCTGGAGACACGGATCGCGATCCTCCGCAAGAAGGCGGTGCAGGAGCAGCTGAACGCCCCGCCGGAGGTGCTGGAGTTCATCGCCTCGCGGATCTCGCGCAACATCCGTGAGCTGGAGGGCGCGCTGATCCGGGTCACGGCGTTCGCCTCGCTCAACCGGCAGCCGGTGGACCTGGGCCTGACGGAGATCGTGCTGAAGGACCTGATCCCCGGTGGCGACGACGCGACGCCGGAGATCACCTCGACGGCCATCATGGGCGCGACCGCCGACTACTTCGGTCTCACCGTCGAGGACCTGTGCGGCAGCTCGCGCGGCCGCCAGCTCGTCACGGCCCGGCAGATCGCCATGTATCTGTGCCGTGAGCTCACGGACCTGTCGCTGCCGAAGATCGGCGCACTGTTCGGCGGCCGCGACCACACGACGGTCATGCACGCGGACCGCAAGATCCGCAACCTGATGGCCGAGCGCCGCTCCATCTACAACCAGGTCACCGAGCTGACCAACCGCATCAAGAACGGCTGACGGCCACCGCGGAAGGCCGCTGAGGGCGCCCCCGGAGACTCTTCCGGGGGCGCCCTTCGTCATGTCGCGGACGCCGGCTGTTCGATTACCAGCCGGGTTACGGCCACTCTCCACAGATTCGGTGACTTTTTCCCGTCCACATCCTGGGGACCGGGAAGTTGTCCAGACTGTGTCCACAGGCAGCCGTGTTGAAGGACCATCAGACCAGGTCAATGGCATGTGGATCCGTGGACGAACACGCTCCACAGGCTGTGGACGGAGAGCTGATCCACAGGCTGTGCATCGAGTTGTCCACCGCCAACCCACAGGCTGAGGTGAGTTGTCCCCAGCGATCCCCAGCTTCTCCACATCGCTGTCCACTGTTCGGCAACGCGACGCGCCTCCTCACCGGGTCGAGTGAAAGGCGTCACACGAAGCTGCCGGGTTGGGCTGTGGGAAAGGTGGGTAAAGCTGGGGACAGCACTGGGGAGAACTCGCCCTGCCCTGTGCACGGGATGTGCAGAACTTTCCGTTCTCCACAGAGACCCCAGGTTGTCCACCGCCGCCACCCACAGGCCCCGTGGACAAAATTCCTGCTCTGAGCTGGGCAAACAGGGTTATCCACGGTATCCACAGGCCCTACTACTACTCCCGACTAGAGAGAGTTGGGAATTCGTTTCGAAGCGGGTCCTGTGCACAACTCGCTCTCCGGCGCCCGACCGCCCCTCGTCACGACTTGACCCCGAGAGGCACCTACTGTCAGTGCGGTGCGTCAGACTGGTCCCCGGTGTCCTCCCCCTCACAGGGACCGTCGACACCGAGACAGACGACGAGGGCCAGGCAGAGCGAGAAGCGCCGGCAACAGCAGGAGGCGGCAACAGTGAAGATCCGGGTGGAACGCGACGTACTCGCGGAGGCAGTGGCCTGGGCGGCACGCAGCCTCCCGGCCCGTCCGCCGGCGCCTGTCCTCGCCGGCCTGCTGCTGAAGGCGGAGGACGGCCAGCTGAGCCTGTCCAGCTTCGACTACGAGGTCTCCGCGCGGGTGTCCGTGGAGGCCGAGGTCGAGGAGGAGGGCACGGTACTCGTCTCCGGCCGTCTGCTCGCCGACATCTGCCGCGCCCTCCCCAACCGTCCGGTGGAGATCTCCACAGACGGTGTACGGGCGACCGTGGTCTGCGGCTCCTCCCGGTTCACACTCCACACACTGCCTGTGGAGGAGTACCCGGCACTGCCGCAGATGCCGAACGCCACGGGCACGGTCCCCGGCGAGGTCTTCGCCTCCGCGGCCGCCCAGGTGGCCATCGCGGCCGGCCGGGACGACACTCTCCCGGTCCTGACGGGTGTGCGGATCGAGATCGAGGGCGACACCGTCACCCTGGCGTCCACCGACCGGTACCGCTTCGCGGTGCGCGAGTTCCTGTGGAAGCCGGAGAACCCGGAGGCCTCCGCGGTCGCCCTGGTGCCCGCCAAGACGCTCCTGGACACCGCCAAGGCCCTGACCAGCGGGGACCAGGTGACTCTGGCGCTGTCCGGCTCGGGCTCCGGCGAGGGCCTGATCGGCTTCGAGGGCGCCGGCCGTCGTACCACGACCCGCCTGCTGGAGGGCGACCTCCCGAAGTACCGCACGCTGTTCCCGACGGAGTTCAACAGCGTCGCCGTCATCGAGACCGCCCCCTTCGTGGAGGCCGTCAAGCGCGTGGCCCTGGTCGCCGAGCGCAACACCCCGGTGCGGCTCAGCTTCGAGCAGGGCGTGCTCATCCTCGAGGCCGGTTCCAGCGACGACGCACAGGCTGTGGAAAGGGTGGACGCGCAGCTGGAGGGCGACGACATCTCGATCGCCTTCAACCCGACGTTCCTGCTCGACGGCCTGAGCGCCATCGACTCCCCGGTGGCCCAGCTGTCCTTCACGACGTCCACCAAGCCGGCGCTGCTCAGCGGCAAGCCGGCGCTGGACGCCGAGGCTGACGAGGCCTACAAGTACCTGATCATGCCGGTGCGCCTGAGCGGCTGAGGCAGCAGCGCGCCGTCGGTCGTCCACGGGCTGAGGGCAAACCCGCAGGTGAGGGCGTACGACTGAGCGCGTATGCCCACAGATGTGCGCGAGCGTCCGGGTTTAGGCTCGGACGCGCGCACGACAGTGCCGCAACGCCACGTCGGACACCTGCACAGCTAAGGAACACAACTGATGGAGCTCGGTCTCGTCGGCCTCGGCAAGATGGGCGGCAACATGCGCGAGCGGATACGCCGCGCCGGCCACACCGTCTTCGGATACGACCGCAACCCGGACCTCGCCGACGTCCACAGCCTGCAGGAGCTTGTGGGCAAGCTCAGCGGCCCGCGCGTGGTCTGGGTGATGGTCCCGGCAGGTGAGGCCACGCAGTCCACCATCGACGAGCTCGCCGAACTGCTGGAGCCCGGCGACGTCGTCGTGGACGGCGGCAACTCCCGCTGGACGGACGACGAGAAGCACGCCGAGGAGCTGGCGGCCAAGGGCATCGGTTTCGTCGACTGCGGTGTTTCCGGCGGCGTCTGGGGCCTGGAGAACGGCTACGCGCTGATGTACGGCGGCGACAAGGAGAACGTCGCCAAGGTGCAGCCGGTGTTCGACGCGCTCAAGCCGGAGGGCGACTTCGGTTCGGTGCACGCCGGCAAGGTCGGTGCGGGCCACTTCGCCAAGATGGTCCACAACGGCATCGAGTACGCGATGATGCAGGCTTACGCCGAGGGCTGGGAGCTCCTGGAGAAGGTCGACTCGGTGACCGACGTCCGGGAGGTCTTCCGCTCCTGGCAGGAGGGCACGGTCATCCGCTCCTGGCTGCTGGACCTCGCCGTCAACGCGCTCGATGAGGACGAGCATCTGGACGGGCTCCGGGGTTATGCACAGGACTCCGGTGAGGGACGCTGGACTGTGGAGGCCGCGATCGACAACGCGGTGCCGCTGCCGGCGATCACCGCGTCGCTGTTCGCACGGTTCGCCTCGCGCCAGGAGGACTCGCCGCAGATGAAGATGATCGCGGCGCTGCGGAACCAGTTCGGCGGCCACGCGGTCGAGAAGAAGTAAGCAGCACCCGGAAGCAAGCAGCACCCGAGGACCTGGGAGGTCGGCGAAACGACCATGCACGTCACGCATCTGTCGCTGGCCGACTTCCGCTCGTACCCCCGGGTCGAGGTCCCGCTCGACCCGGGAGTGACGGCCTTCGTCGGCCCGAACGGGCAGGGCAAGACCAACCTGGTCGAGGCCGTGGGTTACCTCGCCACCCTCGGCAGTCACCGTGTCTCCTCGGACGCCCCCCTGGTCCGCATGGGTGCCGAGCGTGCGGTCGTCCGGGCCCAGGTCCGGCAGGGCGACCGGCAGCAGCTGGTCGAGCTGGAGCTGAACCCGGGCAGGGCCAACCGCGCCCGTATCAACAGGTCCTCGCAGGTCAGACCGCGTGATGTGCTGGGGATCGTACGGACCGTGCTGTTCGCGCCGGAGGATCTCGCCCTGGTCAAGGGCGATCCCGGTGAGCGGCGGCGCTTCCTGGACGAGTTGATCACCGCCCGTTCGCCGCGCATGGCCGGGGTCCGTTCCGACTACGACCGGGTCCTCAAGCAGCGCAACACCCTGTTGAAGTCGGCCGCGCTGGCCCGTCGGCACGGCGGACGCTCCATGGACATGTCCACCCTCGACGTGTGGGACCAGCACCTCGCGCGCGCGGGCGCCGAGCTGCTCGCCCAGCGCCTGGACCTGATCGCCACGATCCAGCCGCTCGCCGACAAGGCGTACGAGCAGCTCGCCCCGGGCGGCGGCCCGGTCGCGCTGGAGTACAGGCCGTCGGCGCCGGGTGAGGCGCACACGCGCGAGGACCTGTTCGAGCAGCTGATGGCGGCGCTCGCCGAGGCCCGCAAGCAGGAGATCGAGCGGGGCGTCACGCTGGTCGGCCCGCACCGGGACGACCTGGTGCTCAAGCTGGGCCAGCTGCCCGCCAAGGGGTATGCCTCGCACGGCGAGTCCTGGTCCTATGCCCTGGCGCTGCGTCTCGCCTCCTACGACCTGCTGCGTGCCGAGGGCAACGAGCCGGTGCTGGTGCTCGACGACGTCTTCGCCGAGCTGGACGCCCGTCGCCGTGAGCGTCTTGCCGAGCTGGTGGCGCCGGGCGAGCAGGTCCTGGTGACGGCGGCGGTCGACGACGACGTACCGCATGTGCTGTCCGGGGCGCGGTTCGCCGTGTCCGAGGGGACGGTGGAGCGCGTATGACCGAGAACTCACCGGAGCGTGCGTCGGAGACCGCCTCAGGGAAACCGCCTGCGCCCCGTTCTCCCGAGCCCTCCGGCGTGGACCTCGCGCGCGTGGCGCTGCGTGCGGCGAAGGAGGCCGCTCGCGCGCGTGGGGACGCGGCGCAGCAGAAGAAGCAGGCGCGCCGTGGCGGACTGCGCTCCGGCGCGCGCGCCGACGGGCGCGACCCCATGGCGCTGGGCTCCGCGATCAACCGGCTGATCACGGAGCGCGGCTGGGAGGCGCCGGCGGCGGTGGGCGGTGTGATGGGCCGCTGGCCGCAGATCGTCGGCGAGGACGTGGCCAAGCACTGTGTGCCGGAGAGGTACGACGAGGACGAGCGTGTCCTGAGCGTGCGCTGTGACTCGACGGCCTGGGCGACGAACCTGAGGCTGCTCGCCCCGACCCTGGTGGCCCGTCTCAACGAGGACCTGGGGCACGGCACGGTGCGGCAGATCAAGGTGCAGGGCCCCGGTGCCCCCACGCGGCGCTACGGCCCGCTGCGGGCCCCCGGCAGCACCGGACCGGGCGACACCTACGGCTGACCGGAGCCCCTGTCCCACGCCTGCCCGGCCTCGATCCGCACCCCTTTTCCCACCGATCGCCACCACGTGACTGACATCACAAAAGAGGCCGTCGGGGGCCCGCTCCGGGCCCCGGCGGCGCACTCTTCGCGCGAGCGCGCACGGTCGCGATGCGCGACCTGACTCCGAAGTAGCCAAGGGTTGACGGCCGGAAGCGCTGAGTGCCGCTGTGAGCCTCTTGGAGACCCCATCCGCATATCGGGAGTCGGACAAGACCGGTTGAGGGCGGCACATGCGGACCCAGGTACCGGCAAACCCCCATCAGTGTCAGTGCTACCGGTAGACTGGAAGCAATCCCGCCCCCATCGTGGGGACCGTCCGGGAAAAGCTGAGCAACGCTGATCAAGGCTTACCAACGCAACATGCCGCAGCCGCTCCGGCAACCCGCCGACGAGCCTGGCTCGTGCTGTGCCAGAAAGGGCGCTTCGTGGCCGATTCCGGCAACCCCAACGAGAACAATCCGTCCGTCGAGGCCATGGCTGGAGTCGCCGAGGCCTCAGCCGCCGCTTCGTACGACGCCAGTGCCATCACCGTCCTCGAGGGTCTGGACGCGGTCCGCAAGCGACCCGGCATGTACATCGGCTCGACCGGTGAGCGCGGCCTGCACCACCTGGTGCAGGAGGTCGTCGACAACTCCGTCGACGAGGCGCTGGCCGGTTACGCGGACACCATCGACGTGACGATCCTGGCCGACGGCGGCGTACGCGTCGTCGACAACGGCCGTGGTATCCCGGTGGACCTGCACCCGGTCGAGAAGAAGCCGGCCGTCGAGGTCGTGCTGACCGTGCTGCACGCGGGCGGCAAGTTCGGCGGCGGCGGCTACGCGGTCTCCGGTGGTCTGCACGGCGTCGGCGTCTCCGTCGTGAACGCCCTGTCGACCAAGGTGAGCGTCGACATCAAACGCGACGGCTTCCGCTGGACGCAGGACTACAAGATGGGCGTTCCGACGGCCCCGCTCGCCAAGCACGAGGCGGTCGAGGACTCGGGTACGACGGTCACCTTCTGGGCCGACCCGGACATCTTCGAGACCACCGACTACTCCTTCGAGACGCTGTCGCGGCGCTTCCAGGAGATGGCGTTCCTCAACAAGGGCCTGCGGATCAACCTGACCGACGAGCGCGAGTCGGCGAAGGCCACCGCCGGCGCGGACGAGGCGGGCGAGGACGAGAAGCACGAGGTCAAGTCCGTCTCGTACCACTACGAGGGCGGCATCGTCGACTTCGTGAAGTACCTCAACTCCCGCAAGGGCGAGGCGGTGCACCCCACCGTGATCGACCTGGAGGCGGAGGACAAGGACAGGCAGCTGTCCCTCGAGCTCGCCATGCAGTGGAACGGCGGCTACACCGAGGGCGTGTACTCCTTCGCCAACATCATCCACACCCACGAGGGCGGTACGCACGAAGAGGGCTTCCGGTCCGCCCTGACCTCGCTGATCAACAAGTACGCGCGCGACAAGCGGCTGCTGCGCGAGAAGGACGACAACCTCACGGGTGACGACATCCGTGAGGGTCTGACCGCCATCATCTCGGTCAAGCTGAGCGAGCCTCAGTTCGAGGGCCAGACGAAGACCAAGCTGGGCAACACCGAGGTCAAGACCTTCGTCCAGCGGGTCGTCTACGAGCACCTGGCGGACTGGCTGGACCGTAATCCCAACGAGGCCGCGGACATCATCCGCAAGGGCATCGCGGCGGCCACCGCGCGCGTGGCGGCCCGCAAGGCGCGCGACCTGACCCGTCGTAAGGGCCTGCTGGAGACCGCGTCCCTGCCGGGCAAGCTCTCCGACTGCCAGTCGAACGACCCCGAGAAGTGCGAGATCTTCATCGTCGAGGGTGACTCGGCCGGCGGTTCGGCCAAGTCCGGCCGCAACCCGCAGTACCAGGCGATCCTCCCGATCCGCGGCAAGATCCTCAACGTCGAGAAGGCGCGCATCGACCGCATCCTGCAGAACCAGGAGATCCAGGCGATGATCTCCGCGTTCGGCACGGGTGTGCACGAGGACTTCGACATCGAGAAGCTCCGCTATCACAAGATCATCCTGATGGCGGACGCCGACGTCGACGGCCAGCACATCAACACCCTGCTGCTGACCTTCCTGTTCCGCTTCATGCGGCCGCTGGTCGAGGCCGGGCACGTGTACCTCTCCCGCCCGCCGCTCTACAAGATCAAGTGGGGCAAGGACGACTTCGAGTACGCGTACTCCGACCGTGAGCGCGACGCCCTGATCGAGATGGGCCGCAACGCCGGCAAGCGCATCAAGGACGACTCGGTGCAGCGCTTCAAGGGTCTCGGCGAGATGAACGCCGAGGAGCTGCGCATCACGACCATGGACCAGGAGCACCGCGTCCTCGGCCAGGTCACCCTCGACGACGCCGCCCAGGCCGACGACCTGTTCTCGGTCCTCATGGGCGAGGACGTCGAGGCCCGTCGCGCGTTCATCCAGCGCAACGCCAAGGACGTCCGCTTCCTCGACATCTGAGTCGGTCTCAGCTGACCGCACCAGGAAGGACCTTCACCAGCAATGACCGACGAGAACACTCCCGTCACGCCTGAGGTGGACGAGTCGGCGGGCCTGCGCGTCGAACCCGTCGGGCTCGAGACGGAGATGCAGCGCTCCTACCTCGACTACGCGATGTCCGTCATCGTCTCGCGTGCACTGCCGGACGTCCGTGACGGCCTCAAGCCCGTCCACCGGCGCGTGCTGTACGCCATGTACGACGGCGGTTACCGCCCCGAGCGCGGCTTCTACAAGTGCGCCCGAGTCGTCGGCGACGTGATGGGCAACTACCACCCGCACGGCGACTCCTCCATCTACGACGCCCTGGTCCGCCTCGCCCAGTCCTGGTCGATGCGCATGCCGCTCGTGGACTCCAACGGCAACTTCGGCTCCCCGGGCAACGACCCGGCCGCGGCGATGCGGTACACCGAGTGCAAGATGGCGCCGCTGTCCATGGAGATGGTCCGTGACATCGACGAGGAGACCGTCGACTTCACGGACAACTACGACGGCCGCTCCCAGGAGCCGACCGTCCTGCCGGCCCGCTTCCCGAACCTGCTGATCAACGGCTCGGCCGGTATCGCGGTCGGCATGGCGACCAACATCCCGCCGCACAACCTGCGCGAGGTCGCCGCCGGCGCCCAGTGGTACCTGGAGAACCCGGAGGCCTCGCACGAGGAGCTCCTGGACGCGCTGATCGAGCGCATCAAGGGCCCTGACTTCCCCACCGGCGCGCTGGTCGTGGGCCGCAAGGGCATCGAGGAGGCGTACCGCACCGGCCGCGGCTCCATCACGATGCGCGCGGTCGTCGAGGTCGAGGAGATCCAGAACCGCCAGTGCCTGGTGGTCACGGAGCTGCCGTACCAGGTCAACCCGGACAACCTCGCCCAGAAGATCGCCGACCTCGTCAAGGACGGCAAGATCGGCGGCATCGCGGACGTCCGTGACGAGACCTCCTCGCGCACCGGCCAGCGTCTGGTCATCGTGCTGAAGCGGGACGCGGTCGCCAAGGTCGTGCTGAACAACCTCTACAAGCACACCGACCTGCAGACGAACTTCGGCGCCAACATGCTGGCGCTGGTGGACGGTGTGCCGCGCACGCTCTCGCTGGACGCGTTCATCCGCCACTGGGTGACGCACCAGATCGAGGTCATCGTCCGCCGTACGCGTTTCCGGCTGCGCAAGGCCGAGGAGCGGGCCCACATCCTGCGTGGTCTGCTGAAGGCCCTGGACGCCATCGACGAGGTCATCGCGCTGATCCGGCGCAGTGAGACCGTCGAGATCGCCCGCGGCGGCCTGATCGACCTGCTGACGATCGACGAGATCCAGGCCAACGCCATCCTGGAGATGCAGCTGCGCCGACTGGCGGCCCTGGAGCGCCAGAAGATCGTCCAGGAGCACGACGAACTCCAGGCGAAGATCAACGAGTACAACGAGATCCTGGCCTCCCCGGTCCGCCAGCGGGGCATCGTGAGCGCGGAACTGGCCGCGATCGTCGAGAAGTACGGTGACGACCGCAAGACCAAGCTGATCCCCTACGAGGGCGACATGTCCATCGAGGACCTGATCGCCGAGGAGGACATCGTCGTCACGGTCACCCGGGGCGGCTACATCAAGCGCACCAAGACCGACGACTACCGCGCTCAGAAGCGCGGCGGCAAGGGCGTTCGCGGCACGAAGCTGAAGGAAGACGACATCGTCGACCACTTCTTCGTGTCGACCACGCACCACTGGCTGCTGTTCTTCACCAACAAGGGCCGCGTCTACCGCGTCAAGGGCTACGAGCTGCCCGACGCCGGCCGGGACGCGCGCGGCCAGCACGTCGCGAACCTGCTCGCCTTCCAGCCGGACGAGGCGATCGCCGAGATCCTGGCGATCCGCGACTACGAGGCCGTTCCGTACCTCGTGCTCGCCACCAAGGCCGGGCTGGTGAAGAAGACGCCTCTGAAGGATTACGATTCGCCGCGTTCCGGTGGTGTGATCGCGATCAACCTCCGCTCGATGGAGGACGGTTCGGACGACGAACTGATCGGAGCCGAACTGGTTTCGTCGGACGACGATCTGCTTCTGATCAGCAAGAAGGCGCAGTCGATCAGGTTCACCGCCTCGGACGAAACCCTGCGTCCCATGGGCCGTGCCACCTCGGGCGTCAAGGGCATGAGCTTCCGCGAGGAAGACGAGCTGCTCTCGATGAATGTTGTTCGACCGGGTACGTTCGTGTTCACTGCCACGGACGGCGGGTACGCGAAGCGGACCGCCGTCGACGAGTACCGCGTCCAGGGTCGCGGCGGCCTCGGCATCAAGGCTGCCAAGATCGTCGAGGACCGTGGTTCCCTCGTCGGCGCGCTGGTGGTCGAGGAGACCGACGAGATCCTCGCCATCACGCTGTCGGGCGGTGTGATTCGTACGCGAGTCAACGAGATCAGGGAAACCGGCCGTGACACCATGGGCGTCCAACTGATCAATCTGGGCAAGCGCGATGCCGTGGTCGGCATCGCTCGCAACGCCGAGGCGGGACGCGAGGCGGAAGAGGTCGACGGCGACGTGGTCGTCGACGAGACCGCCGAGGGTGCCGCGAACACCGGCACGGACGAGGGTGAGGTGCCCTCGGCCGAGTAGGCACGAGGAGTGAGTCAGCGTGAGCGGAGCCACGGGCGCCGGACCGACCGGTACCTCGAAGGGTACGGAGACGGACGGCGGCGGCCGTGGCTCCGCCGCGCGTGCGGCGGACCCGCACACGACCAACCTGAAGGCGATCAAGTCCCCGGCCGAGGACGCACCCTCGCCTGACTCGCATGATTCCCAGGGGGGAACTGTGACGGACGCAAGAGGTCCGCAGACCCAGCAGAAGACCGATGCGGGCCCCGCCGCTTCCGCCGCCCAGCCGCAGCCGGCCGCCCAGGACCAGGGCACCGCCGCGCAGACGGCCTCCCCGCTGCCGGGAGAACGGCAGACGCGGCAGCAGGCCGGGCCGTACCACCCGCCGCAGGCCTATCCGGCGCAGCAGGCAGCGGGCGCGGGCGCCGCCGGTGCCGTACGGCGCCCCCGCACGGGCGCACGCACCACGCCACGGGTCCGCAAGGCGCGGTTGCGGGTGGCGAAGGCCGACCCGTGGTCGGTCATGAAGGTCAGCTTCCTGCTCTCCATCGCCCTGGGCATCTGCACGATCGTCGCGGCCGCCGTGCTGTGGATGGTCATGGACGCGATGGGTGTCTTCTCGACGGTCGGCGGCACGATCTCCGAGGCGACCGGCTCGAACGAGTCCAACGGCTTCGACCTGCAGGCCTTCCTGTCGCTGCCCAACGTCCTGCTGTTCACGTCGGTCATCGCGGTCATCGACGTCGTCCTGGCGACGGCCCTCGCGACGCTGGGCGCGTTCATCTACAACCTCTCCGCGGGTTTCGTTGGCGGTGTGGAGCTGACGCTCGCCGAGGACGAGTGACGTCACCTTTGTCGTTGCCCTTTGTCGTTGTCCCGACAACCGATTTTGGGACTGCCCATGTCGTGCGCTAATCTTCAGGAGTCAGCGCGCGGGACACACACCGCAGAGCGCGGCGGGGCTATAGCTCAGTTGGTTAGAGCGCATCCCTGATAAGGATGAGGCCACAGGTTCAAATCCTGTTAGCCCCACCAGCACGGAAACCCCCAACCGATAGCGGTTGGGGGTTTTCTGTGTTCTGACATGAGAGGACCCGGCGGCTCTGCCGAGCTGCCGGGTCTGTACGCGGATCGCCGGTGGGATGTGCCAGGGACTCAGGGCTGCATGGGGATGAGGCGGTCCGCCCGGGGGTCCGAAGCTGCGTCGGTGCCGTCGTGGGTGCCGTCGGCGGCCGGTGCCGCCGGTGCGTCCGCGAGCGGGCGGTTGCGGCAGCGGGGGGACTTGCCGTGGGCCTCGGCGCGGATGCGCTGTTTCATCGTGGGGGGCAGGGCCCTGGCGTAGGACCTGGAAGAGGTCACCGACACCGTTCGCTGGTGCGGGATGTGCTCGCTGTTGCGCGTCTGCTCGGTCTGCGGTACGGCCGCCGCGGCGGTCGTCGTGATGAGTCCGAGCGTCCTGCACAGTGCGAGGAAGGCGGTGACGATGACGGTCCACAGCTGCATGACCTTGTTCCGGGCCATGGCCCCTCACTTTCGGGTCGGGCGATTTGCGTACTTTCCTCATGATGTGTATGGGGGGCGAGAAGTGGTGGACCGACGCCCGTGGCGCGTGGATGTTCAGATGAACACCACTCGGATGGGCGTAAGAGGGGGCAGAATGTGAGAAGAGGGGAGAATGACGGTCAAAGTAACCGTCCGTCGGCGTGTGATCACCCTCCGGTCGGATCGGTGAGTTCCGCTTCTATCCCGGGCATTCGGAAGGGAGTTGAGGGCCGACGCAGGTCACCGATCGGTATCGGTCGGTGTGTATAGTCGGGCGCCAGAGGTCCCCTACGTCAAGGAAAGACGAGGTCGCGCGGTGAAGAAGCTTCTCCTGGTCGCACTGGCCGCCATCGGCGGGCTCCTCGTGTACCGCCAGATCCAGGCGGATCGCGCCGAGCAGGATCTGTGGACGGAGGCGACTGACTCCGTGCCCACGGGTTCCTGAGTCACGACACCCCATACCGAGCACACCCCGGCCGCCTCGCGGTCGGGGTTTTGTGTGTCGCACGGATTGCGTGGATGGCCGGGTGGTGGACGCGACCGCGAGGCAGGATGGGCCACGGGTTCACGGTGTGAGGTTCCCGGCGGTTCCGCGGGTCGGTGACGTGAGGGGTGGCGCGTGAGGGGACGGTCTCGTACGGAGCGGGGGCGTCGTGGGGGTATGTGGCTCGGCCGTCGTCCTGCGGTGGCCGTGCGCCTCGGGGTCGTGGCGGTGGTGCTGGGTACGACGGCCGCCGTGGGACCGGGCCAGGCGGCTCTCGCCGCCGTCGAGGCCTCCGACACGGCGACGTCGCCGAGCCCCTACGCCTTCGCCGAGGGGGCGCGGAGCATCGAGGGAGCCAGGAGCACCGCGGACGCCGCCCCCCTGGAGCCCGGGACGGTCTACCGGAGTTCCCTCCCGAGCAGCGGCAAGGTCAGCTACCGCATCGCACTCGACGCCTCCTCGAACGCGTACGTCTCCGTCACCGCCGTCCCCTCCCCCGGCAGCACCGTCTCCGTCATCGACGGGGTCAAGGTGTCCCTGCAGGACGACAACGGCGCCCCCTGCTCCGTCGACACCACGAGCTTCGGGGCCGCCCGCAGCCCGCACCCGGTCGCGGCATGGGGCAAGCGTGAGATCTCACCCGCCAAACCGCTGTGCCGGGAGGCCGGTACCTACTACGTGTTCGTCGAACGCGTCGATCCGGACGGCGAGGGTTCTTCGCCCGACGCCTGGGATCTGGAGCTCGTCGCCATGACCGAGCCACGGACGGCGAACACCGGGGCGACCAGCGCGCCCGAGGTGTGGAACTCCGCCTCGCCGCAGCCGCTCCAGGGGGAGGCCGAGCGGCGTCGCGGCGGCGAGGGGTTCGCCGGGGCGACCCCTCTGGATCAGGGCGTCTGGCGTGACGGCATCCGCCCCGGCCGGACGCTGTTCTACGAGGTGCCGGTCGACTGGGGCCAGCAGCTGCACGTCACCGCCGAACTGGGCAGCTCGGACTCCGGCGGCACCGGGTACACCTCAGACGCGCTGGACCTGGCCCTGTACAACCCCGCGCGCGGCCATGTCGCCGATGTGGGTGTCGGCTACGACGGCGACCAGAAGTCCAACAGCCTGCCCGCCCTGCCGCCCGTCGACCACGCCAACCGCCACGCCCCCACGGACCAGATCGGCGCGATGCGCTTCGCCGGCTCCTACTACCTCGTCGCACACCTCGCGGAGGACGTCGCCGACAGCTTCGGGGACGGTCCCTTCGCGATGACACTGCGCGTGCGCGTGAGCGGGGCGGCGAAGGACGGGCCCCGGTACGTGGGGGAGTCCGAACCGAAGGGCGTCTTCGAGGTCACCGACCAGGACCGGCAGACCGCGGCGGAGGGCGTGGCCGCCGGTGACGACACCGCGCTGCGGGTAGTCGCCGTCGGCGGCATCGGCACGGGGAGCGCGCTGCTGGTGGGGCTCGGCGTGTGGACCGTGCTGGCCCGGCGGAAGAACGTGGTCTAGGGCCGAACCGGGTGCCGTTCGGTACGCGCTCGCCCGTGCGGGGCTCAGAGCTGGGCCAGGGCCCAGAAGCCCACGGCGTAGCAGGCCAGGGCGAGGAGCAGGAGCGGGACCGCCACCTTGGGCGGCGGCCCGGAGCGACGCGCCGGGCGCTGCGCTCGGTGCCGTGACGCCCCCTGGCCGGACAGCGGCGTCCGTGGGGCCTCGGGGGTCTGTGCGGTGTACGAGGCGGTGGAAGTGTCGGCGCGAAGCCGTGCCGCTTCGGGCAGCGGCCGGCCGGAGTAACCCTGGTGGTTCGGGTACGCCGGGGGGAGCGGCTGCGCGGGGGGCAGGG
>NZ_JOCT01000008.1 GCF_000717875.1 Streptomyces sp. NRRL S-455 | reverse complement strand
GGGCTGGGGGCTGCACTCGGTGGCCGCCTGAGCCCTGGCGAGGGAGACGGGTCGGGGGCGGTGGCCGGCCGCGGGTTCGGAAGGGTCTGCCGAACGGGGCGCGCCAGGCTGGGTGTTCGCGGCAGTTTCCGTGGGTGGGGCTGGTGCGGGCGCGGCTGGTGGGGGTGGGGCTGGTGTGGGCGGCGGGTGGTTCGCGTTCCGGTGTGGTGCCGTCTCCCGGACGGTGGCCGGTCGGCGGGGGTCCTGCGGAAGAGGTGGCCGCGGGGGATGCGGTACTACGACGGGCTCCGGCGGCGGTTCCGGATCCGGCTCCCGCACGGACTCCGGTTCCGGGCGCCCCGCCTCGCTCCACCCCACGGGGACCGTGGCCGTCGGCGGTGGAAACGCCACCGGCTCCAGGGCGGCCTCCAGATCCTCCAGACCCGGGCGGGCCGACGGGTCCTTCGCCAGGAGGGACGTCAGCATGTCGCGCAGCGGGCCCGACGCGGCGGGGAGTTCGGGCTCCTCGTACAGCACCGCGTGCAGGGTCGCCAGCGTGGTGGCGCGGGCGAAGGGGGAACGGCCGCCCAGCGCGGCGCAGAGCGTCGCGCCGAGGGACCAGATGTCGGAGGGCGGGCCCTGCGGGTGGCCGGAGATGCGCTCGGGGGCCATGTAGTCGGGCGAGCCGACCAGCATCCCGACCATGGTGAGCGCCTTGGCGTCCTGGATCGCGGCGATGCCGAAGTCCGTGAGGACGACTCGTCGTTCCGGTCGGCGAAGCCCTGGCCCATGGCCGGAAACCACGCCTCCCCCAGGTCCGGATCCGGCCGCCCCGCCCGCGGTTTCCACCAGCACGTTCCCGGGTTTGATGTCCCGGTGCAGCACGCCCCCCGCGTGGACCTGCCGGAGCGCCGCGACCAGGCCGAGCCCGATCCGGGCCGTCTCGCAGGTGCTCAGCGGGCCCTCCTGCGCGAGGATCCTTTCGAGGGAGCGGCCCGCGACCAACTCCATGACGATCCACAGGCGTTCGCCTTCGTCGACCACGTCGTAGACCCGCACGACGTTGGGGTGGTCGATCCGGGCGGTGGCCCTCGCTTCGCGCAGGGTGCGCTCGCGGCGTGTCCCGCTGTCCTCCGCGTCCAGGTCGTCGATTCGCATTTCCTTGACGGCGACCTGCCGGTCGAGTATTTCGTCGGCGGCTCGCCACACCCGCCCCATTCCCCCCTGGCCGATACTTTCGACCAGCCGATAGCGCCCCGTCACCAATATCCCTGGAACACCGCCGCTGTTCGCATTCCCCGACAATCCGCTGCACCCCCTCCACGACGCCGCGACCGACTCCCAGTGAAACACAACGGTCACACTTCGCGTCGTACCAGGATAGTGCGGGGAAATCTTGTGGTACCTCTTTCAGTGCTGCGAATTCAGGCGCAGCCCAGGGGGACGCAAGGGGGACGAACATGAGTTCACGTCGTACGGCCATGGTCGCGGGACCACTGGTCGCGGCATCATTCTCAGCGGTGCTGATCCTTTCCGGCACCGCCGGCGCGAAGGACGAAGGGCCTGCGAGCAGCAAGGGGGGAAAGGTCGTTGACGACGCACCGGCGGGGGTGAAGCTCACCACGCTGCTGCCCGAGAAGATCTCGGTCGACAACGGTTCCGAAAAGACGGCGATTACCGCCACGGTGAAGAACGAGGGAAGCAAGGACAGCGGGAAGATCAGGCTGCTGGTCGTCGGATTCGACGGACTTGTCGTCAAGAACGTCGAGGGCTGTTCCGTGATACCCGAGAAGAGTCTTCCGGAGGGCTCGAACAGCGGTTTCTCCTGCCCGATCGACAATCTCGCCGCCGGCAAGTCGAAGTCGTACGCCGTGGACGCGACATACGACCTGGGAAAGACCGGAAAGATCTGCCTGCCGGTCCAGACGAGCGACGGGAAGAAGACGTTCTGGCAGCAGGGCCCGGTACCGTTCGGCACCACCAACCCGTCGCCGGACGCCCCGGCCACGCCCCTGCTGCTCGGTACGGACAACAAGCCGGCGGGACCGGGCGGCAAGGAGCTGCCGAAGACCGGGCCGGCACGTGATCTGCTGCCGCTGGGCACGGCCGGAGCGTCGCTGCTCGCGGTGGGCGTGGCCGGAATGTGGTGGTCGCAGCGGCGGCGGACGGGGCAGCGGGAGGGCTGAACCGGCCCCTCGACGCCCTGCGCACACGCGAGAGGCCCGCCGGGGGAAACCACACCTCGGCGGGCCTCTCGGCAACGTCTGCGAGCTCAGCTCTTGTTGGCGAACTTCCAGGCCGTCGGCAGCGCACCCATCGCCAGCGCCGCCTTCAGCGCGTCACCGACGAGGAACGGCGTGAGGCCGGCCGCGATCGCGGCGGTGGCGGACATGCCGGTGGCGAGGGCCAGGTAGGGCACACCGACGGCGTAGATGATCGCCTCGCCCACCAGCATGGCGCCCGCCATGCGCAGCATCGAGCGGTCGGCGCCGCGGCGGGCCAGGGCGCCCACGGCGGCCGAGGCGAGGATCATGCCGAGGATGTAGCCGAAGGAGGGGGCGACACCGGAGGTGCCGCTCGCGAACCACGGCACACCGGCGATGCCCGCCACGGCGTACAGCGCGAGTGCGAGGAATCCGCGGCCGGCACCGAGGGAGGTGCCGACGAGCAGCGCGGCGAAGGTCTGGCCGGTCACCGGCACCGGGGAGCCCGGGACGGGCACCGAGATCTGGGCGGCGAGGCCGGTGAGCGCGGCGCCGCCGAGCACGAGGGCCGCGTCCCTGACACGGGAGGCAGGGAGCAGGTCGGCGAGGACCTGTCCGGTGCGTACGGGTGTGGCGGCGGCGGTGCTCATGGGGACTCCGCGAGGGTGAGGGTGGGCGGGACATCGTGACGCTATCCCAGCGTGCTCACCCCGATCACCGTCACTGGTCGACAAAGGCGCGAACCGGCGCTTGGTCGGCTTCACACAAAGGGTGCGGGTTACACCGAGTACGAGGTGATGCCGGTCACGGTGATGAGGTGGTGCGCGACACCGGAACCGGGTCGAAGGGCGTCTGTAGGTTTCCGCCAAAGCGCCGGGGCTCCCGTCTCGCCCGTCGGTCGCCGTCTGTCCGGCCGCGGGCCGCTTTGCTAGCGTCGACGACATGGTTGCCCAGGCCCGGTACTTCTCGCAGCGTCGCTACGTCGACCTGCGACGCCAGGGCACGGCCACCTGTCGCCGCCCGGTGTGAGGCGGGGCGGAGCGGATCCGGCTCGCCGATCGAGACGGCGCAGTGTCGGACCGGCCCCAGAAAGATTCCCATGCCTCGTACCGCGGCTCCCCTTCTGACCTCCCCCATCCCCCGTGTCGCCGACAGCGACCGGCGCCGTACCAGCGCGAGCGTCGTCCTGCGGTCCGTCCTGGAGCACGGGCCGGTCGCGCGCAGCACCATCGCCCGGCTGACCGGCCTGTCCCCGGCGTCGGTGACCGACTACTGCGCCCGGTTCGCGGAGTTGGGCCTCATCCGTGAGTCGGCCGTGCCGCGGCGCTCCAAAGGTGTGGGGCGGCCGCACCTGCCGGTGGATTTGGACGACTCCCGGTTCGTGGTGGGCGGGGTGCACGTGGCGGTGCCGCACACCACGGTCGCGCTGCTGGATCTGCGGGGGCGCGTGGTGGCCCGGCGCGAGACGGAGCACGAACGCACCGACCCCGCACTGGTGCTGGCCCGGGCCGCCGACGGGCTGGCCGCGCTGCTCGCCGCCGCTCCCGGCAGCCGGCCGCTTGGCGTCGGATTCGCGGCGGGCGGCTGGGTGGACCGGGACTCGGGCACCGTCGTGGAGCATCCGCTGCTGGGCTGGCGCGAGGTGCCGGTGCGGGAGGTGCTCGGCGCGCGCACCGGTCTGCCGGTCCATGTGGACGGACACGCACGGTCGTTGGTCAACGCGGAGCGGCTGTTCGGGCAGGCACGGGGCAGTCGCAGCCTGCTGCACCTGTTCGCGGGCAACGTGGTCGACGCGGCGTTCAGCACCAACGACGTGGTGCACCACGGGCCGCGCTCCCAGGCCGGGGCCATCGCCCATCTGCCGGTGCCGGGCGGCACGGAACCCTGCGACTGCGGCCGCGTCGGCTGCCTCCAGGCCGAGTTGAGCGAGCTGACCCTGTGCCGGCGGGCCCGCGAGGCGGGGATCACCGACGGGACGAACCCGATGCACGTGGTCGGTGCCGCCGCGGCCGGTGACCCGGTCGCGGTACGGCTGCTGCGGGAGCGGTCGCGCCGGGTGGGGCGTGCGGTGGGGCTGCTGCTCGACGTGCTCAACCCCGAGCAGGTGGTCGTGACGGAGGTCGGAATCAGGCACCGCGCGGACTGTCTGGCCGCGCTGCGGGAAGAGGTCGGGCCGGGCCGCGCGGAGACCGTCTCACCGATCAGTTTCCCGGATTCCGTACTGGCCGTAGCGGCGGGTTCGGTGGCACTGGACGTTGTCTATCGGGATCCACTGGCCGCGTCACCTGAGGCGATTTAATTCAGAAACTCGGAATGTTGACAGGTCGGGCAGCCGGCCAGGAACATCCTGTTCATGAGCCCGCTCACGAGCTGTCGCACCCTCTGTTGCTGACCCGTTGACGCGCCCCCGGCGCCCCGGTCACGGAGCGCTTTCTCCTTCCTTTGTGAAATTCGCGTGAATTCCCTGCCCGGCTTTCTCCGGGCCGGAATTCCGTGTGCTGTGCCCTCTTCCATACCCAGGGAGTCCTCCCATGCCCTCGCCCCCCGTTTCCGGTTTCGACCGGCGTCTGTTCCTGACCTCACTGCTCGGCGTGACGGCCGCGGCAGCCGGGCTGAGCGGCTGCGCGGACAGCAGCGCCGCGGCCGGCGAGACGGCCTCCGACGCCCCCCTGGCCACCAAGGTGCCCGCCGGTACGAGCCTGAAGATCGCCTCGTACCAGGGCGCGCAGGAACTCCAGTTCAAGCTGGCCGGCTTCCGCGACCTGCCGTTCAAGGTGTCCAACTGGCTGAACATCGGCGCGGGCCCCGATGTCATCAACGCCTTCCGCGCCAAGTCGCTGGAGGTCGCCAACAACGCGGGCATCCCGCCGATCCAGGCGTACTACCAGGGCTTCGACGCGAAGATCGTCGCGATCAACATCACCCGCAAGCCCAACTACCTCTTCGCCACCAAGCCCGGCAGCGACATCCGCGCGGTCGCCGACTTCAAGGGCAGGCGGCTGGCCTTCTCCCAGGGCCAGGCCCAGGGCGTCGTCCTGCTCCGGGCCCTGAAGAAGGCCGGGCTGGCCTACGACGACGTGGAGCTGGTGCCGCTGACCAGCAACCAGTTCCTCACCGCCCTGCAGTCCGGGCAGGTGGACATCGCGCCGCTCGCCAACACCCAGGCACCCGCCTACCTGACGAAGTACCAGTCCGCCCGCACCATCAGGACGGACGTGGTGGACCTGCTCAACCTGCTGTGGGCGCCGGTCTCGGTGCTGAACGACGAGGCGAAGGCCGCCGCCGTCGCCGCGTACATCCCGTACTGGGCGAAGAGCCAGGTGTGGACGTACGAGCACCCCGACGAGTGGAACGAGCGGTTCTACGTCGGGACGCAGAACCTGACCCTCGCCCAGGCGAAGGCGGTCACCGCGCTGGCCAACAAGCCGCTGTTCCCGCCGCGCTGGGACGAGGCGATCGAGTGGGAGCAGGAGACCGCCGATCTGCTCGCGGAGGGCGGCTTCGTGAAGAAGTTCGACGTGTCCGAGCTCTTCGACCACCGATTCGAGTCCCTCGCGGCGAAGGCCGTACCAGCGGAGTACCGGAGGTGACCGCCGTGACCACGACCACGACCACCACCGCGAACACGACCCCCGCCGCACCCCTCGCACCGGTGGAGGAGGCACCTCAGGTGCGCAGGCGCCGGCGGCTGGCCCCCGGCCGGCGGCTGCCCGCCACCCGGCTCATCGGGCCCGCCGTCGTCCTCGCGCTGTGGGTCGTCGCCTCCGCCGCCGGACTGCTCGACACGGGCGCGATCCCGGCCCCCTGGACGGTGCTGGAGACGGGCACCCGCCTGTGGACCGAGGGCACGCTGCCGGACGACATCCTGACCTCGTTGCAGCGTGCGGCCGGCGGCTTCGCGATCGGCCTGACCGTGGGCATCCTGCTGGCGCTGGCGTCCGGGCTCACCCGGACCGGCGAGGCGCTGATCGACGGGACGGTCAACCTCAACCGGGCCATCCCCACCCTGGGTCTGATCCCGCTGTTCATCCTCTGGCTGGGCATCGGCGAGACCTTCAAGATCGCCATCATCGCGATCGTCGTCTACATCCCGGTCTACCTCAACACGCACGCCGCGCTGTCCGGCATCGACAGCCGTTTCGTCGAACTGGCCGAGGTGCAGGGACTGTCGAAGTTCCGGTTCATCCGGCAGGTCGTCGTCCCCGGTGCCCTGCCCGGCTTCTTCGTCGGGCTGCGGCTCGGCGTGACCGGGTCCTGGCTGGGCCTGGTGGTGCTGGAGCAGATCAACGCCACCAGCGGGCTCGGCTACATGATGTTCCAGGCGCAGAACTACGGCCAGACGGACGTCATCCTCGTCGGCCTGGTCGTCTACGGCATCTTCGGCCTGATCTCCGACAGCACGGTCCGTCTGATCGAACGGAGGGTGCTGTCATGGCGCCGCACACTGAGCAGCTGACCCGCCCCGCCGTCCAGCTGCGAGGCCTGACCCGGTCGTTCGAGGGGCGCACGGTCCTCGACGGCATCGACCTCGACCTGCCCGCCGGGCAGCTCACGGCCCTGCTCGGGCACAGCGGCTCCGGCAAGAGCACGCTGCTGCGGGCCATCGCCGGACTCGACCACGGCGTGAGCGGCAGCGGGCAGCTCTCCGCGCCCGAGCGGGTGTCGGTGGTCTTCCAGGACTCCCGGCTGCTGCCCTGGCGGCGGGTGCTCGACAACGTGCTCCTCGGCGCGGAGGGCAAGGACGCCGGACGCAAGGGCCGTGAGGCGCTCGAGGAGGTGGGGCTGAAGGGCCGTGAGCGGGCCTGGCCGGGCCAGCTGTCCGGCGGGGAGGCCCAGCGCGCCGCCCTGGCCCGGTCCCTCGTACAGGAGCCGGAACTGCTGCTCGCCGACGAGCCGTTCGGGGCGCTGGACGCGCTCACCCGGATCCGGATGCACGGCCTGCTGCGGGAGCTGTGGGAGCGCCACCGGCCCTCGGTGCTGCTGGTCACCCACGACGTGGACGAGGCGATCGTGCTCGCCGACCGGGTGCTCGTCCTCGACCAGGGCCGGATCGGCCTCGACCTCACCATCGACCGCGCGCACCCGCGGTCGTACCGCGACCCCCTGCTCGGCGAGTACCGGGAGCGGCTGCTGGCCGCGCTCGGTGTCACGGAGGACCATCGATGACCCGCGGACAGCTGCATCTCAACGCGTTCCTGATGAACACCGGCCACCACGAGGCATCCTGGCGGCTGCCGGAGAGCGACCCCTACGCGCACGTGGACCTGGCGCACTACGTGCGGCTCGCGCGGATCGCCGAGCGCGGCACCTTCGACTCGCTGTTCCTCGCCGACGGCCCGCAGCTGTGGAGCAGTGTGGCGCAGCGGCCCGCCGGGGCGCTGGAACCGATCACGCTGCTGACCGCGCTGGCGACGGCCACCGAGCACATCGGCCTGATCGCCACGGCCTCCACCTCGTACAACTCGCCGTACAACCTGGCCCGCAAGTTCGCCACGCTGGACCACATCAGCGGTGGCCGGGCGGGCTGGAACATCGTCACCACCGCCGGTGCCGAGGCCGCCCGCAACTTCGGTCTGGACGCGGAGCCGGCGCACGCCGAACGGTACGCGCGGGCCGCCGAGTTCCTCGACGTGGCGCTGAAGCTGTGGGACAGCTGGGAGGACGACACGATCGTCGCCGACAAGGCGGCGGGCGTGTGGGGCGACGACGCGAAGATCCACCCGCCGCGGCACCGGGGGCGTTTCTTCAGCGTCGAAGGGGCGCTCAACGTGCCCCGTACACCACAGGGTTACCCCCTGCTGGTGCAGGCGGGCTCCTCGGAGGACGGCAAGCGGTTCGCCGCCCGGTACGCGGAGGCGGTGTTCACGGCCCAGCAGACCGTCGAGGACGCGCGGGCCTTCTACGCCGACCTCAAGTCCCGGACGGTCGCCGCCGGCCGCGACGCCGACCACATCAAGGTACTGCCCGGCATCGTCCCGGTGATCGGCTCGACCGAGGCCGAGGCGCTCGCGAACGAGCGGGTCCTGGAGGAACACATCGTGCACACGCACGGCGTGGACCGCCTGGAGCGGCTCCTGCAGCTCGCCCCCGGCAGCCTGGACCTGGACGGCCCGCTCCCCTCCGACCTGCCGCCGGAGAGCGCCATCGAGGGCGCCAAGAGCCGCTACACGCTCGTCGTCGAGCTGGCCCGGCGCGAGCGGCTCACCGTGCGGCAGCTCATCGGGCGGCTCGGCGGCGGGCGCGGGCACCTCACCTTCGCCGGGACGCCCGAGCAGGTCGCCGACACGATCCAGCTCTGGTTCGAGTCGGGCGCCGCCGACGGCTTCAACATCATGCCCGCGGTGCTGCCCTCCGGCCTGGAGGCCTTCGTCGACCACGTCGTCCCGGTCCTGCGCGCCCGCGGCCTGCTCCGCACCGAGTACGGCGGTCCCCGCCGCACCCTGCGGGAGCGGTACGGCCTCCCCCGCCCCGCCAACCAGCACGTCATCGCCCCCGCGCTCGTCTGATCCGGAAGGAACCCCGCCATGACCATCGAGATCCACAAGATCACCGCGAACATCGGCGCCCGCGTCGAGGGCGTCGACATCACCCGGCCCCTCGACGAGGAGACCTACGCCGCCCTGCGGGAGGCGCTCAACGCCCACAAGGCCCTCGTCTTCGACGCGGCGGGCCTGGACGACGCGGGTCAGCAGGCCTTCGTCCGCCACTTCGGCGACATCACGACCGCCCACCCCACGGTGTCCGCCGTCGACGGCGCCCCGAACGTGCTGCCCGTCGACAGCGAGGGCGGCCGGGCCGCCAACCACTGGCACACCGACGTCACCTTCGTCCTCAACCCGCCGCAGGCCACCAGCCTGCGCAGCATCACGGTCCCGCCCTACGGCGGCGAGACGCTGATCGCCAGCTCGGCCGCCGCCTACCGGAACCTGCCCGACTCGCTGCGGAATCTCGCCGACACGCTGTGGGCCGAGCACACCAATGACTACGACTACGCCGTTCCGGAGGAGGCCGTCGACGAGGAACAGGCCGCCCGGCGCGCCCAGTTCACGTCGATCAAGTACCGCACGGTCCACCCGGTGGTCCGCGTCCACCCGCTGACCGAAGAACGCGGGCTGTTCATCGGCGGCTTCGCCCAGCGGATCGTGGGCCTGTCGGCGGGCGAGTCCCGCAAGGTCCTCGACCTGCTCCAGGCGTACGTCACCCGGCCGGAGAACGTCCTGCGCCACCGCTGGTCGCCGAACCAGCTCGTGCTGTTCGACAACCGCATCACCCAGCACTACGCCGTCGACAACTACGACGGCCGGCCGCGCCGCCTGCACCGGGTCACGGTCGCCGGGGACATCCCCGTCGGGATCGAGGGCAAGGAGAGCTACGTCATCGAGGGCGACGCCTCGCACTACACACCGGTCGCCGCGTAGCCACACAGAGCGACGCGAGCGTCCGGATGCTGGGATGCCTCGCCGCCGCGGCAGGGAGGCATCCCACACTGGCGGCGTTTTTGCCCTCGCACACCCTCACGCATTTGGACGAGCCGCGCCCATGCCCAGCAGCACCACCACGGAGACGCCGACCGGCACGGACGGCGTCTCCCTCTCCCATGGCCTGAAGCAGCGCCATCTGTCGATGATCGCCCTCGGCGGCGTGATCGGTGCCGGTCTGTTCGTCGGCTCCGGTGCCGGCATCGCCGCCGCCGGCCCGTCGATCGTGGTCGCCTACGCCCTCTCCGGTCTCCTCGTGATGCTGGTGATGCGGATGCTCGGCGAGATGTCCGCCGCGTATCCGTCGTCGGGTTCGTTCTCGGCGCACGCCGAGCGGGCGATCGGCCCCTGGGCCGGCTTCACCGCCGGCTGGGCCTTCTGGGTCCTGCTCTGCACGGCCGTCGGCCTGGAGGGCATCGGCGCCGCGGAGATCGTCAGCGACTGGCTGCCGGGCACCCCGGAGTGGCTGTGGGTGGCGTTGTTCATGGTCGTGTTCTGCGGCACGAACCTCGCGGCCGTGAAGAACTTCGGCGAGTTCGAGTTCTGGTTCGCGGCCCTGAAGGTCGGCGCGATCACCCTGTTCCTGGTGCTCGGCGTCCTGGCGATCCTCGGGATCCTGCCGGGCACGGATTCCCCCGGCGCCTCGCACCTCACCGACTTCCTCCCCAACGGCGGCGAGGGCCTGGTCATCGGCCTGCTCGCGTCGGTCTTCGCCTACGGCGGCCTGGAGACGGTCACCATCGCGGCGGCCGAGTCGGAGAACCCGGTCAAGGGCGTGGCGAGCGCGGTCCGTACGGCGATGTGGCGCATCGCGCTGTTCTACGTCGGCTCGATGGCGGTCATCGTCACGCTGGTGCCGTGGGACTCCAAGGAGGTCGTCGAGAAGGGTCCGTACGTCGCCGCCCTGGACGAGCTCGGCATCCCGGGTGCCGGCCAGCTGATGAACGTGGTCGTGCTGGTGGCGCTGCTGTCCGCGATGAACGCCAACATCTACGGCGCCTCCCGGATCGCCTACTCGCTGGTGGAGCGCGGCCAGGGCCCGAAGGGGCTGGGCCGGATCTCGGGCGGGGTGCCGCGGATCGCCGTCCTGGCGTCCTCGGTGTTCGGGTTCCTGTGCGTGCTGCTGAGCTACTGGCGGCCGAACGACGTCTTCGCCTGGCTGCTGAACATGATCGGCGCGGTGATCCTGGTCGTCTGGATCTTCATCGCCGTCTCGCAGCTGCGGCTGCGGCGTCGGCTGGAGCGTGAGGCGCCGGAGAAGCTGGTCGTGCGGATGTGGCTGTTCCCGTGGCTGACGTGGGTCGCGCTGGCCGGCATGGCCGCCGTCTTCGTCCTGATGGCCCGGGAGCCGGACACCCGGGTGCAGTTGTACTCGACCGGTGGGATGACCGTGTTCCTGGCCCTGGTGGGGTACGGGTGGCAGCGGGTGCGGGCGCCCCGGGGCTGATCAGTCACCGGCTTCGGCCTGCCAGTCGGCGAGCCAGACACGGTCCTCGATGACGAACGGGTGCTCGGCTCCGAGCACCCGTTCGCTTCGCTCGATGACGTCCTTGAGGATCGCGACGGCTTCGGCGATCCGCCCCGACCCCTTGGCGATCAGGGCTTGGAGGGTCAGGGCGGACAGCGCCTGGGGGTGGTCGGCGCCTTGGACGGTGATCCGGTCGGCCAGTACGCGCCGGGCGAGCGGCGCCGCTTCCTCGTACCGGCCCAAGTGGTACAGGCCGAAGGCGTAGTTGTGCCGAGCGGTCAGCGTCGTGAGGTCGTCGGGCGGCAGGGCGCGCTCGCAGACGCCGAGGAGGGCTTCGGCCTCCGTCTCGAGCTCCTGCCCCCTGCCCATGCGGGCCAGCAGCTCCAGCAAGTCCGCCCAGGTCGCCAGCGTTTCCGGGGAGTCCTCCCCCAGCACTCGCCGCTGCCCGTCGAGGGCCCTGCGGAGGAAGGGCTCGGCCTCCTCCTCCCTGCCCAGGAGCAGAAGGGGGGAGTGCAGGCGGTGGCAGCTGCGGAGCGTGTCCGGGTGATCGGGGCCCAGGACGCGTTCGCGCCGTCCGAGGACCAGGCGGCACAGGGCCTCGGACTCGGCATAGCGCCCGTTGCGCCACAGCGCGCCGGCCTCCGCGTCCCTGGCCTCCAGGGCCGCCGGATGCTCCACGCCCAGAAGTGCCTCGATCCGCTCGACGACCGCGGGAGCGGACTCCAGCGTGCCCGCGAACTCGGCGGAGTCGAACAGTCGCCGCAACACACCCGCGGCCAGTGCGGCGGTCCGTTCGCCGGGTGCCGCGGCGAGAAGCGCCGAGGCGTGCGGTGTGAGCAGGGCGAGCCGGCGCCGCCGGTCCAGCGGATTGACTCCCTGCCCGGGCAGTGCGGCCTCCAGCAGGGTGGCCGCCACCGCCGCGTGAGCGGAGCGCTGCGCCGGCGTCATACCCGCGGCGACACTGTCGAGCAGGACCCCGTGCGCCCGCACACACCGCACTCCGTCGGTCTCCACCAGCTCGGCCAGCGAGTGATCGAGGAGTCCTCGGAGCGCGGGCTCCAACTGCCCGGCGCGCACGGCCGGTTCGAGCCCCTCTGCCGCGGTGTCCCGCAGAGCCGCCGGCACACTCAACGGCACCGGATCCGCCGCCAGCAGCGACAGCAGCCGCAGTAGCGTGGCCGCTTCGGGCAGCCCCTGCTCCGCCAACGCGTCAAGGGACAACTGCCATGTGCGGCCGACCAGTTGGCGTGACTGACCGCTGCCGTGCCCCGACGCCCCCCGGTCGACGATGGCCGTCGACTCCTCGGCGAGCCTGTTGTCGTACTCCTCCATGGTCCACGACTCCAGCAGCTGATGGGCGAGATGGGAACCGGCCAGGGTGAGGGCGAGCGGCAGGCGGCCCAGGCGGTGGGCCACCTTGCGTGCCGAGTCGAGGTCCCCCGCGTCGGGGGCCAGATCGCACAGCAGCTGAGCGGCGTCGTCCAGTGGCAGGAGGCCGAGGGCGTACCCGGTCACTCCCGGGCCGCGCCACAACGGTGACGTGGCGTGCCGGGTGGTGACCAGGACGGTGCCCCGCCCACTCGTGCGCAGCCACGCCCCGCCCTCCAGGACCGTCGGGTCGTCGGCGTTGTCGAGGACCAGCAGCCAGGGTTCGGTCGAGTGGTCGAGGTAGTCCCAGACCAGGTCGGCCGCGGCGCGCTGGCCCGCGGCGGCCGCGGCGAGTTCGCCGGCCGTCGCGCCCCGGTCACCGGCGACCGCCAGCATTCCGGCGCGCAGGGACATCCGCTCGGAGGCGTTGACCCAGAAGCCGACGCGTCCGTGTTCGCGTACCGCCTCGTTGAACAGCCAGTACGCCAGCGCGGTCTTGCCGCAGCCACCCATGCCGTGCACGACGTGGACCGCGCCGCCAGGTCCGGCGACGGCAGCGCCGAGCACCTCGCGGAGTTCTTCGCGGTTGCGCAGGATGCCCGGCGGTCGGCCGACCAGCGGCATCCGCACGGAGTCGGGAGCGGTCGGCCCGGCCCCCGCCGGGGGCACGACGTGGCGTCCGAAGAGCGGTCCGCCGGCACCGGCGTCGTAGTGATGGTGGTGTTCCTCTATGTACTGGTCACCGGAGGTCTGGAAGATCCGGCCCTGGCCCGAGGCCCGGGCGCCGAGTTCGCTCATCGTTCGGTGATGTGCTGGTCGCGTCCGGCCTGGTAGACCCGGCCGCTGCCGGAGACCTCGGCGCACAGCCGGACGTCCACCACCGAGTTCGCTTCGGGCAGCTCGGGACGCAACTCGGCGAGGATCCGGCGCAGTTCGTCGGCCACCTCGGGCCGGGCGAGCAGGAGCCGGCGCACCCTCGCCTGCCATTCGGCGGTGAGTTCGGCCTCGGTGTCGGTGTCTCCCGCCTCGCGGGCGAGCAGCAGGTCCTCGCGAGTTGCCTCGAGTTCGCCCCCCACGGTGTCGGCCCGGTCGGGCTGGAAGCGCCGCCAGAGGGCGACCACTCCCTCGCGGGTGGACTCCCAGGCCTGAGTGGCCATCAGCGTCACCATCGTCGTACCCGCCGTTCTGGCGAGCTCGGCCATCTCCGGTCCCACGGCATCCCCCTGTCGCGTACACACCGATGGTAGGCCGCGATCCCGGCGCCGCCGAACGCATTCACGCAACGCTTGCGACCCTCCCACCTCAGCCGCCTTGATGCTGTTAGCCTGCACTTGCAAGTTAATTGCAATAAGAGGTCCGAAGGGGTCCTGTCATGCCGGTCTACACGCTGCCCGAGCTCCCGTACGACTACTCCGCGCTCGCCCCCGTGATCAGCCCCGAGATCATCGAGCTGCACCACGACAAGCACCACGCGGCCTATGTGAAAGGTGCCAACGACACGCTGGAGCAGCTCGCGGAGGCGCGGGACAAGGAGTCGTGGGGGTCGATCAACGGGCTGGAGAAGAACCTGGCCTTCCACCTCTCCGGGCACATCCTGCACAGCATCTACTGGCAGAACATGACCGGTCCGAAGGACGGCGGCGGTGAGCCGCTGGCACAGGACGGCGTGGGCGAGCTGGCGGACGCGATCGCCGAGTCGTTCGGGTCGTTCGCGAACTTCAAGGCGCAGCTTTCCAAGGCGTCCGCCACCACGCAGGGTTCGGGCTGGGGCGTGCTCGCCCACGAGCCGCTGAGCGGGCGGCTGATCGTGGAGCAGGTCTACGACCACCAGGGCAACGTGGGGCAGGGCGCCACCCCGATCCTGGTCTTCGACGCCTGGGAGCACGCCTTCTACCTGCAGTACCGCAACCAGAAGGTGGACTTCATCGAGGCGATGTGGCAGGTCGTCAACTGGCAGGACGTCGCGCGGCGTTACGAGGCCGCCAAGTCCCGCGCGGACGTGCTGCTGCTGGCGCCCTGAGGCCGGCCCCGTGAAGCGTCCTGCCTCGTGATCGTCTTCTCACCCTTCACGGCGGCAGGCGGAAAGAAGAAGGCCCCCGCGAGTGGGGGTCCCCCCTGCTCGAAGAGCTTGGGGGAGTGACTCGCGGGGGCCTTCCGCAGGTGCGCTACGGCTTGCGGCCGAGGCCGCCGTGCTGGCCGATCGGTTCCGTCGGTCCGCCCGGCTCGGGGTGCCACAGCGGGACCGACACCACACCCGGCTCCACCAGCTCCAGGCCCTCGAAGAACGCCTCGATCTGCTCCACCGGCCGCAGGATGTACGGGACGGCGCCCGTCTCGTTGTAGGCGTCCTGCGCCTGCTCGTAGGCCGGGTCGGTGCCACGGGAGCCCTCGTTGAGGGAGAGGTAGCTGCCCGAGGGCAGGCCCGCCATCAGGCGGCGGACCAGGTCGCGGGCCTGCTCGTAGTCGGCCACGTGGCCCAGGATGCCGCTGAGGATCAGGGCGGTGGGGCGGCTGAGGTCGAGTGTCCCGCCGGCGGCCGCGAGGATCTTCTCGGGCTCGTGGAGGCTGATGGGCTCGTACGCCGTCGCGCCCTCGGGGGTGGAGGTGAGCAGGGCGCGGGCGTGCGCGAGGACCAGCGGGTCGTTGTCGACGTAGACGATCCGCGACTCGGGGGCCAGGCGCTGGGCCACTTCGTGGGTGTTGTCGACGGTGGGCAGGCCGGTGCCGACGTCGAGGAACTGCCGTACGCCCGCCTCCCGGACCAGGTGGCGGATGCTGCGGCCGAGGAAGGCGCGGCTGCTGCGGGCGATGGTGACGATGCCGGGGAAGACGGCGGTGTAGGCGTCGCCTGCCGCCTCGTCCACCGGGTAGTTGTCCTTGCCGCCCAGCCAGTAGTTCCAGATCCGGGCCGAGTGCGGCACCGAGGTGTCGATGTCCGTCATGGCGCCCATGGTGCTACGTCCCGTCCGCCTCGCAGGGCACATTGAGTGAGAGAAGTGCGGCTGAACCGTCGGAATTCATGCGCAGTTCGCTGATCGCCGCGTTCCGCAACCGTGGGAGCACTCTGCGGTACTCCCGGGCCGGGATCGACAGCAGGGTGCACAGCACGAGGCGCAGCAGGGTGTTGTGGGCGACGACCAGGACACGTCCGCCGGGGTGGGCGGCGGCGATGTCCCGCAGGGCGCGGACGCCCCGGGCCGCTGCGGCCGTGGGGTCCTCGGCGCCGGGGAAGGCGTTGGCCACCGGGTCGGCACGAAAGGCCGCGGCCCACTCCGGGTCCTCGGTCTCGAACTCGGCGAGTGTGCGGCCCTCGACCACGCCGAAGTCGCATTCGCGCAGGCCCGGTTCGCGCTGCGGGGTGAGGCCCAGGGCGCGGCAGGCGGGCTCGGCGGTGGCGGCGGCCCGGGACAGCGGGGACGTCCAGATCGCGTCGACGGGATGGGCGGCGGCCCATCGTCCGAGTGCCTCGGCCTGGGCGCGGCCGGTGTCGGTGAGGGCGATGTCGCTGACGCCGGCGTAGCGGTTCTCGGCGTGCCAGACGGTCTGCCCGTGGCGGGCCAGCAGGAGGGTGGTGGTCATGGGCCGGTCCGTTCGCGTGCGGTCGGGCGGTCGGTGCGGGGCCGTACCAGGGTCCTGGTCATGATCCCCCGGTGTCCAGGTGCAGCCGGGTCCGGCCGTGTTCCGCGACGGGGGCGGGCAGCCAGCCGCGGTCCCGCAGGGCGTCGAGGAGGAGGGCGTACGGCTCGGCGAAGGCCGCCGTGCGGCCGGGGCGGGGTTGGAGGACGGTCCGCAGGCGGACCATGCGCTCGGCGGCGCCCGCCAGGTCCTCGGCGCCCGACACTCCGTGGGCGGCCAGCGCGGCCATGCCCAGGGCGGGTTCGGTCTGTTCGGGGACGCGGGCCGGGCGGCCGAGGATGTCGGCGCGCAGCTGGTTCCAGTAGGGGCTGCGCGCCCCGCCGCCCGTGAAGGTGAGCGGGCCGTCGAGGGGCGCGCCGAGGTGGTGGAGGTAGTCCAGGCACAGGCGTTCCGCGAAGCCGACGCCCTGGAGCAGCGCGGCCCACCGGTCGGCGTCGTCGGCGGGGTCGCCGAGGATGAGGGGTGTGGCCTCCGGGGCCCGGAACGGGAACCGCTCCCCCGGTGAGACGAGGGGGTAGGCGACCGCGCTCGACGGCTCGAACGCCCGGGCCCGCTCGTCCATCGCGGCGGGGTCGGCGTCCGGGAAGTGCGCCGCGAGCGCCCCGGCGCCGACGCTGGAGGCTCCGCCGGGCAGCCAGGTGCCGTCGGGGGCACGGTGGTTGTAGACCACGCCGGTGGGGTCCCGGACCGGGTCGCGGGCCGCTCCCTTCAGCACGAGCGTGGTGCCGAGCACCGAGTTCCAGGAGCCGGGCCGCAGGGCGCCCGAGGCGATCTGGGCCGCGCAGCCGTCCGTCATCCCGGCGAGCACCGGGGTGCCGGCGGGGATGCCGGTGGCGTCGGCGGCGGCCGGGCAGACCTCGCCCAGGCGGGTCCCCGGGCGTACGACATCGGGCAGCAGGCCTTCGGGAACGCCCAGTTGGACGAGGGCGGTCTCCGGCCAGGTGCCGTGCTCCAGGTCGTAGCCCGTCTTGAGGGCGTGGCTGGAGTCGGCGGGGCACGGGGCGCCGGTGAGGCGGGTGACGATCAGGTCGGGCTGGTGGCAGAGCCGGAGGCCAGGGCAGTACTCCCCGACCAGCCACAGCGCCTTCGGCAGCGCCCAGGTGTCCTGGACCGCGATGCCCGCCTCCCGCACCCGCGCGGCCTCGGCCGCCGCGCGGCCGTCGTCGTACATCAGGGCGGGGCTCACCGGGCGGCCCGAGCCGTCCGTCAGCAGCACCGTGCCGGAGGTGCCGCACACCGCGAGTCCGCCGACCGGCACGCCCGGTGCCGCGGCGAGCGCCGCCCTGGACGCCGTGCACAGCGCCGCCCACCAGCGCAGCGGATCCTGCTCGTGCCGCACCCCGTCCCGCCGCCCGGTCAGGGGTGCCGAGCCGCTGCCGAGGACCTGGCCGTCGGCGGTGACGAGCAGCACGCGGACACTCTGCGTGCCCAGGTCGATGCCCAGCCAGCCCGCACCCTCGTCCACCATCCGGAACCTCCCACGCCGTCGCAGCCGGATCTGTGAACTTCTCACTGTGCCCCGATATTTTCCCGTGCGCGAGGGATTGACGCCCAACTTCAGCCGTTCCACCCTCTGTTGACGAGTCGACTCGACGTGTTGAACCAGCGCCCCCACGTGGAGGTACGGATGGACACGCACGTGCACGACCGCCGGCGCTTCCTCGCGCTCGCCGCCGGGGCCGCCGCGGCGCCGCTGCTCACGGCCTGCGGTGCCGGGTTCGGCGGGGACGACAGCAAGAGCGACGGCTCCGCGGCGGACGACGTCACCGGCTCCTTCGACTGGAAGCGGGAGAAGGGCACCACCGTCAAGGCGCTGCTCAACAAGCACCCCTACACGGACGCCCTCGTCGCCGACCTGAAGTCCTTCACCGAGAAGACCGGCATCAAGGTCGAGTACGACGTCTTCCCCGAGGACAACTACTTCGACAAGCTCACCGTGGACCTGTCCAGCGGGCGTGCCTCCTACGACGTCTTCATGCTCGGCGCGTACATGGTGTGGCAGTACGGGCCGCCGGGCTGGCTGGAGGACCTCGGGCCCTGGATGCGCAACTCCTCGGCGACCGGCGCCGAATGGGACCAGGCGGACTTCTTCCCGAACCTGCTCCAGGCCGACCAGTGGTCGCTGAAGGCCGGCGCGCCGCTGGGCCAGGGCGGGCAGTACGCGCTGCCGTGGGGCTGGGAGACGAACGTCGTCGCCTACAACACCGAGGTGTTCCGCAAGCTCGGCCTGAAACCGGCCGAGAGCTTCGACGAGCTGACCGAACTCGCCGGGACCATCAAGCGGAAGGCGTCGGGCGCGGGCTTCGACGGGATGTACGGGATCGCCGTACGCGGCTCGCGCAGCTGGGCCACCATCCACCCCGGCTTCATGACGATGTACGCCCGCAACGGGCTGAAGGACTTCACGGTCGACAGTGAGAAGCTCACACCGTCGATGAACAGCCCGGAGGCCGTCGCGTTCACCGAGGACTGGGCGCGCATGGTCAAGCGGGGCGGGCCGCCGTCCTGGACGTCGTACACCTGGTACCAGTGCTCCAGCGACCTCGGCGCGAAGAAGGCCGGGATGCTGTTCGACGCCGACACGGCGGCCTACTTCCAGGCGGTGAAGGGCGCCAGCCCCGCCTCCGGGACGATCGCCTTCCACCCGGGGCCGAAGGGACCGGACGGCTCCCTCGCCACCAACATGTGGATCTGGTCGCTCGGCATGAACGCCAAGAGCAAGAAGAAGAGCGCCGGTTGGCTGTTCCTGCAGTGGGCGACCGGCAAGGAGCACCTGCGCAGGAGCGCGATCACGCACAACCACATCGACCCGGTGCGCAAGTCGGTCGCCGACGACGCCGCCTACAAGGACAAGATGCGCCATCTGCCGGGTTTCCTGGAGACCTTCGAGACGGTCGTCGACCAGACGAAGATCCAGTTCACCCCGCAGGCCCAGTTCTTCGACGCGACGACCAGCTGGGCGGCTGCCCTGCAGGAGATCTACGGCGGCAAGGGCGCCAAGTCCGTCCTCGACGGGCTGGCCGACGACCTCGCCGGCAAGGTGGGCTAGCCATGCGGCTCGCGCTGCGCCCGTACCTCCTGATCGTCCCGGCGCTGCTGCTGACCTGCGGGATCCTCTACCCGTTCGGGCTCGGGCTGTACTACACGCTGTTCGACTTCTCGGCGAGCAAACCGCAGCCGGACATGGTGCGGTTCGAGAACTACCGAGCCGTCTTCACGCAGGAGGCCTTCTGGAACTCGGCGTGGGTGACCGTGCTGTACGCGGTCGGGGCGGCGCTCGTCGAGACCGTGCTCGGGGTGGCCGTCGCCCTGCTGCTGCACCGGTCGACGATCGTCGGCAGGGTCCTGGAGAAGATCCTGATCCTGCCGCTGATGATCGCCCCGGTGATCGCGGCGATCATCTGGAAGCTGATGCTCCAGCCGTCGGTCGGGGTGGTCAACCACCTGCTCAGGCCCTTCGGCCTGGGCGGGGTGCAGTGGACGGACACCCCGACGGGCGCCCTGTTGTCGTCGATCACCGTGGACGTCTGGGTGTACACGCCGTTCGTGGCGATCCTCGCCCTGGCCGGTCTGCGGTCGCTGCCCACCTCCCCGTTCGAGGCGGCGGCCGTGGACGGGGCGGGCTGGTGGTACACGTTCCGGCGGCTGACGCTGCCGATGCTGTGGCCGTACGTGCTGGTCGCGGTGATCTTCCGGTTCATGGACTCGCTGAAGGTGTTCGACATCATCTACGCCCTGACCGAGGGCGGGCCGGGCGACTCGACCGTCGTGCTGCAGATCCGGGCGTATCTGGAGGCGATCCGCTTCCAGCGCTACTCCTTCGGGATCAGCTACACGATCGTGCTGTGGGCCGTGGTGTACCTGGCCGCGATGGTGCTGGTGAAGCACCTGGGGAAGATCCAGCGGAAGGCCGCGGAGGTCACCACGTGAAGAAACGTCTGCTGGGGTGGCTCGCGGACGCCGCCCTCGTCCTCTACTTCCTCTTCGCGCTGTTCCCGATCGCCTGGATGGTGATCCTCTCCCTGAAGCCCACCGACCAGCTGTTCAGCACGTACTTCTCCTTCTCCCCCACCCTCGACGGCTACCGCACGGTCCTCGGCGACAGCGAGGGCATCCCGTTCGTGCGGTTCTTCGTCAACAGCCTGGTGGTGTCGGTGGGGGCGGTCGCCCTGTCGCTCGTGGTCGGGCTGCCGGCGGCGTACGCCTCGGCGCGGTGGCGGTTCAAGGGCTCGGAGAACCTGATGTTCACGCTGCTGTCGTTCCGGTTCGCACCCGAACTCACCGTGATCATCCCGCTGTTCGTGCTGTACCAGAAACTCGGGCTGTTCGACACGTACGTCGGCATGGTGTGGGTGCTTCAGCTCGTCACCCTGCCGCTCATCGTGTGGATCATGCGGTCCTACTTCGCCGACCTCACCCCCGAGCTGGAACAGGCGGCCCTGCTCGACGGCTACACCCGCAAACAGGCGTTCTTCCGCGTCGCCCTCCCTCTCGTCAAGCCGGGCATCGCGGCCGTGTCGCTGCTGGCCTTCATCTTCGCCTGGAACAACTTCGTCTTCCCGCTGATCCTCACCTCCAACGAGGCCCAGACCGTGACCGTCGGGGCGCTGTCCTTCCTCGGTGGCGACCGGCCCAAGTACAACCTGACGGCCGCCGCCGCACTCGTGTCCGTCGTACCGCCGCTGCTGCTGGCGCTGACGATCCAGCGGTATCTGGTGCGGGGCCTGTCGTTCGGGGCGGTGAAGTCGTGATCACGCTGAGCGGGATCCGGAAGGCGTACGGGAGGACCGTCGCGCTCGACGGGCTCGAACTGGAGGTGCGGGAAGGCGAGTTCTTCTGTCTGCTCGGGCCGTCCGGCGCGGGCAAGACCACCACCTTGAAGACCGTCGCCGGGCTGGAACAGCCCGACTCCGGCACGGTCGTGCTCGACGGCACGGACATGCGGGGCGTGGAACCGTACGACCGGGGCGTGGCGATGTGCTTCGAGAGCTACGCCCTCTATCCGCACCGCTCGGCCTACGACAACCTCGCCTCCCCCCTGCGCTCGCCCCGGCACCGGCTGCCCGCCGCAGAGGCCCGGCAGCGGATCGGCGCGGTCGCCGAACTCCTGGGCATCTCCGGGCTGCTGGACCGGCCCGTGGGCCAGTTGTCCAACGGGCAGCGGCAGCGGGTGGCGCTCGGGCGGGTGCTGGTGCGGCCGGCGCGGGCGTTCCTGCTCGACGAGCCGCTCTCCCACCTGGACGCCAAGCTGCGCCAGCAGATGCGGGCCGAGCTGAAGGCCATCGGGGAGGTGCGGCACACCACCACCCTGTACGTCACCCACGACTCCGTCGAGGCGCTGGCGCTCGGTGACCGGATCGGGGTGATCCGCCAGGGGCGGATCGTGCAGACGGGCACGCGGGAGGAGATCTGGTACCGGCCCTGCGACACGGAGGTCGCGCGGGCCTTCGGGCGGCCCCGGATCAACCTGCTGCCGGGGGTGGTGACGCAGAGCGGCGTGCGGTCGGACGGCGGGATGGAACTGCCCGTGCGGGCGCAGGCCCCCGAGGGCGCCGAGGTCCTGGTCGGTCTGCGTCCCCGGGACATCGCCCTGCACGGGGAGGGCCACGAGCTCACCGGGACCGTGTACGTCACCGAGGTGCTCGGGCGGTCCGTCGAGGTCACCGTCCGGCTCGGGGCCGGGGGCCGGCGGGTGTCGCTGGTGGCGCCCAGGGCGGACGCGGCACGCCTTCGTCCGGACGATCCGGTACGGCTCACGGTCCGGCCTGAGAACCTGCTGCTGTTCGAGGCCGACCGGCCGGAGCGACCGGGACGACGGATAGAGACACGACCATGAGCAGCAGCAGTGGTGGACAGCAGGGGCCCGCGGCACGGCAGGCCGCCATGGCCGAGCAGGTGCTGGCCGACGGTTCGGCGACCGCGGCGGAACTCGCCGAGCGGTTCGGGGTGAGCCTGATGACCATCCACCGGGACCTCGACGAGCTCGAACGTCAGGGCATCGTGAGGAAGTTCCGGGGCGGGGTGACGGCGCAGCCGTCGGGGGTCTTCGAGTCGAACGTGCAGTACCGGCTGAAGACGATGCGGGCCGAGAAGGCCGCCGTGGCCGAACGGGCGCTGCGGATGGTGGAGCCCGGCATGGCGATCCTGCTGGACGACTCCACCTCCACCCTGGAGATAGCCCGGCGGCTGCGCACGGGCGAGGTCACGCCGCTGACGGTCGTCACCAACTTCCTGGAGGCGATCAACCTGCTGGCCGACCAGCGGGGCATCCATCTGATGGCGCTCGGCGGCGACTACGACCGGCTGCACTCCTCGTTCCTGGGGGTGTCGTGCGTGGAGGCGGTCGAGCAGCTCCGGGTGGACGTGTGCTTCGCGTCGACGTCGGCGGTCCAAGGGGGTTACGCCTACCACCAGGAACAGCACATCGTGTCCGTGAAGCGGGCGATGCTCGACGCGGCCGCGCGGAACGTCCTGTTGATCGACCACACCAAGCTCGGCCGGGTCGCCCTGCACCGGGTCGTCCCGCTGTCCCGCTTCGACCTGCTCCTCGTGGACGACGGGGCGTCGCCGGAGGCACTGCGGGACCTGGACGAGCACAAGGTCCGTTACGAGGTTTGCGCGACGAAGGGCGGCCATGACGAGCGGAACGGGACTGGAGCTACGTGAGCTGCGTAAGACCTATCGGTCGAGAGGGCGGCCCTCCGTGGACGCCGTCCGCGGGATCGATCTGAGCCTCCGGTCAGGGGAGCTGCTCGGGCTGCTCGGGCCCTCCGGCTGCGGCAAGTCGACGACGCTGCGGATGATCGCCGGGCTGGAATCGGTCACCGGCGGGGACATCCTGGTCGGCGGGGCGTCGGTCACCGAGCGGCCGGCGCAGCAGCGGAACATCGGGGTCGCGTTCGAGAACTACGCGCTGTATCCGCCGCTGTCGGTCGCGGAGAACCTGGCGTTCGGACTCAAGGCCCGCCGTAAGGCAGCCAGGGGTGACGTCGACCGCAAGGTGAGGGAGATCGCCGAGCGGGTCGGCCTGACCGGCCTCCTCGACGCCCGCCCGGCGGGCCTCTCCAGCGGCCAGAAGCAGCGCGTCTGTCTCGCCCGGGCCCTGATCCGCGAACCCGACGTGCTGCTCCTCGACGAGCCTCTCTCCCACCTGGACGCGGCCCAGCGCGACACCACCCGCCGTGAACTCAAGCGCATCCAGAAGGACCTGGGCCACACCACGATCCTGGTCACCCACGACCAGGAGGAGGCCCTCTCCCTCGCCGACCGGATCGCCGTGATGAAGGACGGCGTCATCCAGCAGCTCGGCACCCCCTACGAGATCTACGACAGCCCGGCCAACGTCTTCGTCGCGGACTTCGTCGGCGAGCCCGCGATCACCCTGCTGCCCGGTATCGCCACCGGCGACGGTCACGCCCGCCTCTCCGACTCGGTGCGGATCGCCCTGCCCGTGCCGGTGGAGCAGGGCCGGGAGGTGGTGGTCGGGGTCCGCCCCGAGGACGTCCGGCTCACCGCCGAAGGCGACCTGCCCGCCCGGGTCGTCGCGCACGAACCCCTGCTGGAGTCGGGCCTGGCGACCCTCGCCCTCGACGGGGTCGAACGGCACCTGGTCGTCCTCACCGGCCCCGAGGTGCGGCTGGCCCACGACGACCGGGTCCGGGTCGCCGCCGACCGCCGGCACACCCATGTCTTCGACGCCGAGACAGGAGATGCTCTGCGATGACTGGAAACAGCGTGCGTGTGGTGGCCGCCGGTGACCACTTCGTGCTGCCGTCGCTGATCACGCGGGCGGTGCGGCGCGAGGTGGAGCAGGCGCGGGTCGGTGAACTGACACTCGGGTGGCCGCTGGAGCCGTTCGGGCCGGTCGCCGAGGTGCAGGAGGCCAGTGACGCCGAGGACGAGATGATCGAGGCGCTGGCCGGGGCCGAGGTGCTGGTCACGCAGATGGGGCCGGTCACCGAGAAGGTCCTCGCCGCCTGCCCGGACCTCAGGCTGGTCGTGGTCTGCCGGGGCGGGCCCGTCAACGTCAACCTGGACGCGGCCAAACGGCGGGACGTGCGGGTGTGCTTCGCGCCCGGCCGCAACGCCGCCGCCACCGCCGAGTTCACCCTCGGCCTGATGCTGTCGGCCCTGCGCCGCATCCCCCAGGCCCACGGTCCGCTGGCCCGGCAGGGCAGCTGGGAGGGGGCGACGTACTACACGTACGAGCAGAGCGGTCTGGAGCTGGAGGACCTGCCCGTCGGGCTCGTCGGCTACGGGGCCGTCGGCAGCCGCGTCGCCCGGGTGCTGTGCGCGTTCGGCGCGCGGGTGATGGTGTACGACCCGTATGTGCACGGCGAGATCCACGGCCTGCGCGTGACCTCGCTCGACGAACTCCTGCGCCGCTCACAGGTGATCACCTTGCACGCCCGGCTCACTCCCGAGACCCGGGGACTGATCGGAGCCCGGGAGCTGGGGCTGCTGCCGTCCGGCGCGGTGGTGGTGAACGTGGCGCGCGGCCCGCTGCTGGACGAGGGCGCGCTGTGCGACGCGCTGGAGAGCGGTCAGGTGTCGGCGGCGGCGCTCGACACGTACGAGCGGGAGCCGCTGCCGGCCGGTTCCCGGCTGCTGGGGCTCGGTGACCGCGTCGTGCTGACGCCGCACCTGGGCGGCGCCTCGCGGGCGGTCGCGGAGAAGGCGGCCCGGATCGCCGCCGAAGAGGTGGGCCGCTGGGTGCGCGGGGAGCCGCTCGCGCACTGTCTGACCTGAGGACCCGGAGGAGAGCCGCATGTACGTCGGTATCGATGTGGGGACGTCCCTGGTCAAGGCGGCGGCCTTCGACGCCACGGGCCTCCAGCTGGCCGTGTCCTCCCGCCCGGTGGGGCTGAAGCCGCACGGCGGAGTCGTGGAGCAGGACATGGAGGAGGTGTACGGGGCGGTCGTCGCGGTGCTCGGCGAGGTCACGGAGCGCGTCCCGGAGCCGGTGGAGCTCGCGGGTCTCACCGGGCAGGGCGACGGGGTGTGGCTGGTGGACGGCGAGGGGCGGCCCGTGCGCTCGGCCGCCTCCTGGATGGACGGACGGGCGCACGAACTGGTCGACCGCTGGCTGGCGGACGGCACGTTCGAGACGGTGTTCCGGCGGACCGGGAGCGCGATGTTCCCGGGCTGCCCGGGGCCGCTGCTGGCCTGGCTGGACAGCAACGAACCGAAGACGCTGGATGCCGCGCGGGCCGCCCTGTACTGCAAGGACATGGTGTTCCAGCGGCTGACGGGCGCCGGCCCCGCGACCGACGTGTCGGACGCCTCGATGCCCTTCCTCGACCCGCGTACCCGGACGTACGACGACGAGGTCGTGGAGCTGCTCGGCCTCACGCACCGGCGCGGGCTGCTCGCCCCGGTCAGCGACCCGCTCGCGACGGCCGGGGCCCGGGGCGAGGGACTGCCGTCCGGCACCCGGATCGCCAACGGCCCGTACGACCTGCCGGCCTGCGCGCTGGGCGCCGGGGTGACGGCCCCGGGCGACGGACTGCTGATCGTCGGCACCTGCCTGGCCGGCCTGGTCGCCACGACCGAGCTCGATCTGACCGGCGAACCGGCCGGCCTGTACATCTCCACGGACCGGCCCGGGCACTGGCTGCGCGCCATGCCCGCGATGGTCGGCACGGCGGCGCTGGACTGGGTGCTGTCGACGACGGGTGTGCGGCACGACGAGGTCGACGGCCTGCTCTCCGAGACCCCGCCGGGCGCGAACGGTGTCCGCGTGCTGCCGTACTTCGCGCCCTCCGGGGAACGCGCCCCCTTCGTCGAGCCCCGGCTGCGCGCCGAACTCACCGGTGTCTCCCTGGAGTCGACCCGGGGCGATCTGGTCCGCGCCACCTGCGAGGGCATCGGGTACGCGGCCCGGCACTGCCTGGAGGCGGCCGGGCTGACCGGGGCACTGGCCGTGTGCGGCGGCGGCACCCGCAGCCCGGCCTGGATGCGGCTGCTGGCCGATGTGCTCGGCCGACCGCTGCGGGTCGTCGAGGGTGAGGTGGGCGCGCGGGGCGCGGTCCTGGCGGCGGCCGAGCGGTACGGGGTGCCGCTGGACGCGGCGGAGTGGACGCGGCCGACGCGGATCGTCGAGCCGGACCCGGGCCGAGCGGCCCTCTACACCGACGGGTACCAGGAGCACCTGGCCCGGCTGACGCAGGCGCGGGCCCGGGCGCGGACATGAACCTGCCTACGGCGAAAGGGAGTCACATGCGGCTCGGACGGAGATCTCTCCTGCTCGCGGCGGCGGGCGGCACGGTGGCCACGGCGGCTGCCCCGGCCGTCCCCGCGGCGGCCGGACCCGGCAAGGGCGGCCCGGTCGTCATCGGTCACCGGGGCGCCGCGGGCTGGCGCCCCGAGCACACGGCTGCCTCGTACACGTACGCCGTGCAGACGGGCGCCGACTGGATCGAACCGGACCTGGTGCCGACGAAGGACCACGTGCTGGTGGTCCGGCACGAGAACGAGATATCCCAGACGACCGACGTGGCCCGCCACCCGGAGTTCGCGGACCGCCGGACGACGAAGACGGTCGACGGCCGTCCGGTCACCGGCTGGTTCACGGAGGACTTCACGCTGGCCGAGCTGAAGACGCTGCGGGCGGTGGAAAGGCTGCCGCGGGTCCGCGACCGGAACACCGTCTTCGACGGGCGCGAGGAGGTCATGACCTTCCAGGAGGTCGTGGACCTGGCGCGGCGGCTGTCACGGACGTACGGCCGGACGATCGCCGTCTTCCCGGAGACCAAGCACCCGACGTACTTCCGGTCCCTCGGCCTGCCGCTGGAGCCGAAGCTGGCCGCCGCGATCCGCCGGAACCGGCTGGGCCGGCGCGAGTGCGTCGTGCAGTCCTTCGAGCCGACGAGCCTCAGGCGCATGACGGGCCTGGGCGTGCCGCTGTGGCAGGCGCTGGGGACGACGGGCGGGCCCCACGACCTGCCCTCGACGACATACCGGGACATGATGACCCCGGCCGGGCTGGCGGAGATCGCGCGGTACGCGGACTGGATCGGGCCGGACAAGTCGTCGGTCGCCGGCACGACCCTCGTCGCGGACGCGCACGCGGCGGGGCTGCGGATCGGCCCGTACACCTTCCGCGCGGAGAACCAGTTCCTCCCGGCCGGCTTCCGGCGGGGAAGCGGACCGAACGATTTCGGGGACGCGTTCGCGGAATACGCGCTGTACTACCGCATGGGGGTCGATGCGGTCGTAACCGACTTCCCGGACTTGGCGGTGATGGCCAGGAGGGGCTGATGTTCTTCAGAGACAAGCACTGCCCGACCTGTGGCGGCAGCGGCACGCAGGTGTTCAGGCCGCTCGAACCCGAGGAGAGAAAGGCGCTCGGAACGGAACGCACGGATTTGTGGCGCTGCACCGCTCCGGGCTGCCGGTGGTACCAGCCCTGGAGCCATCAGGCCGGCGGGGGCCGGCTCCCGGAGGACCTTGAGAACCCGGAAGCCGCCCCCGCCGGGTGAGCCCTACAGGTTGGAGAAGTCCGGGCCCTTGGTGCGGGTGCGCTTGATCTCGTAGAAGCCGGGGACCGAGGCCACGGCGAGGGTGCCGTCCCAGAGGCGGGCGGCCTCCTCGCCCTGCGGGGCCGGGGTGACGACGGGGCCGAAGAAGGCGATCTGCTCGCCGTCGGTGCCGGGCACGGCGATGACCGGGGTGCCGACCTCCTGGCCGACCTTGTCGATGCCCTCCTTGTGGGAGGCGCGGAGCTCGGGCTCGTAGCGAGTGCCGTCCCAGTGCTCCATGAGCGACTCGGGCAGGCCGACGTCCTTCAGGGCGGCGGCGACCGTCTCCTTGCCGGGCCCCTCGCCCTGGTTGTGGATGCGGGTGCCGAGCGCGGTGTAGAGGTCGCCCAGCACCTCGGCGCCGTGCTCCTGCTGTGCCGCGATGACGACCCGGACGGGACCCCACGCCTTGGTCTCCAGCAGTTCGCGGTACTCCTCGGGCAGCTCGTCCAGCTTGTCCTCGTTGAGGACGGCGAGGCTCATGAGGTGCCAGCGGACCTTGATGTCCCTGACCTTCTCCACCTCCAGCACCCAGCGAGAGGTCATCCACGCCCAGGGGCACAGCGGGTCGAACCAGAAGTCGACGGGGGTCTTGTCCGACATGTCTCTCCTCGTGAGTAAGCCGTTTCCCCGGGGAAACGCCGCTGCTCGCCCCGGTCATTCCCGGCCGCCCCGGGTCAGGGGCACGTGGCAGGATCGTGCTGATCCGCCGTATCCGACGAGGTTCGAGGAGTACTGCCCGTGCCCGGTGAGAATCTGTCCCGCGACGAGGCCCGTGAGCGGGCCGCCCTGATCGGCGTCGACGGGTACGAGGTGTCCCTCGACCTGCGGTCCGCGGTCGGCGCGGACGACACCGGCGGTCCCCGCACGTTCCGGTCCGTCACGACCGTCCGGTTCCGCTGCAACGAGCCGGGCGCGAGCAGCTTCGCCGACCTGATCGCGCCGAGCGTGACGTCCGTCTCGCTCAACGGCCGTGATCTGGACCCCGGCGAGGTCTTCGACGGCTCCCGGATCACGCTGGAGGACCTGGCTGCCGACAACGAGCTGATCGTCGACGCCCAGTGCGCCTACTCGCGCACCGGCGAGGGCCTGCACCGCTTCGTCGACCCCGAGGACGGCGAGGTGTACCTGTACACCCAGTACGAACCGGCCGACTCCCGCCGGGTCTTCGCGAACTTCGAGCAGCCCGACCTCAAGGCCCCGTACCGCTTCGAGGTGCGGGCACCCGAGGGCTGGACGGTGTGGAGCAACGGGACCGGGGAGAAGGCCGACGGGGTCTGGCGGTTCGCCGAGACCAAGCCGATCTCCACGTACATCACCTGTGTGGTGGCGGGCCCGTACCACTACGTGACGGACTCGTACTCCCGTACGTTCGCGGACGGCACGACCCTGGAGATCCCGCTCGGTGCCCTGTGCCGCAAGGGGCTCGCGCCCCACTTCGACGCCGAGGACGTCTTCCTCGTCACCAAGCAGGGCCTGGACTTCTTCCACGACCGCTTCGACTACCCGTACCCGTTCGGGAAGTACGACCAGGCGTTCGTGCCCGAGTACAACCTGGGCGCGATGGAGAACCCGGGTCTGGTGACGTTCCGGGAGGAGTTCATCTTCCGCGGGAAGGTGACGCAGGCGTCCTATGAGGGCCGGGCCAACGTCGTGCTGCACGAGATGGCGCACATGTGGTTCGGCGACCTGGTCACCATGGAGTGGTGGGACGACCTGTGGCTGAAGGAGTCGTTCGCCGACTTCATGGGCGCGTTCTCGCTGGTCGGCGCGACCCGTTTCGAGAACGGCTGGATCACCTTCGCCAACCGCCGCAAGGCCTGGGCCTACCGGGCCGACCAGCTGCCCTCCACGCACCCGGTCACGGCGGACATCCGCGACCTGCAGGACGCCAAGCTGAACTTCGACGGCATCACATACGCCAAGGGCGCGTCGGTGCTGAAGCAGCTCGTGGCCTACGTCGGCGAGGACGCGTTCCTGGAGGGTGCCCGGCGCTACTTCAAGCGGCACGCGTACGGCAACACGCGCCTCGGTGACCTGCTGTCGGTGCTGGAGGAGACCAGCGGCCGGGACATGAGCGGGTGGGCCCGCTCCTGGCTCCAGACGGCCGGGGTGAACTCGCTGACGCCGCAGGTGCTGCTCGGCGCGGACGGCCGGGTCGAGGAGCTGGCGGTGGTGCAGGATGCGGCCGAGTCGCATCCCGAACTGCGCCCGCACCGGGTCGCGGTGGGCCTGTACCGGGTGACGGACGCGGGGGCGCTCGAGCGGTACGCGCGCGTCGAGACCGACGTCGAGGGAGCACGGACGGTCGTGACGGACCTCGCAGGCGCCGGCGCTCCCGACCTCGTCCTGGTCAACGACGACGACCTGACGTACTGCAAGATCCGCTTCGACGAGACCTCGCTGGCGACCCTGCGCGAGCACCTGGGGTCGGTCACGGATCCCCTCGCCCGCGCCCTGTGCTGGTCGGCGCTGTGGAACATGACCCGGGACGCGCTGCTCCCGGCCCGGCACTTCGTGGACCTGGTGCTGCGGTTCGCGGGGCGCGAGTCCGAGATCGGCGTGCTCCAGATGCTGCACGCGTGGGCCGAGTCGGCCCTCACGCACTACGCGGCGGCCGACTGGCGTGAGGCCGGCGGCCGACTGCTCGCCGAGGGCGCGCGGCGCGAGCTGCGGCAGGCCGAGCCGGGCAGCGAGCAGCAGCTCGCCTGGGCGCGCTTCTTCGCCCGGACGGCCACCACCGAGCCCGACTTCGAGCTGCTGCGGGGCCTGCTGGAGGGCACGGCGACGGTCGAGGGGCTCGACCTGGACCAGGAGCTGCGCTGGGTGTTCCTGGAGCCGTTGGCCGCGCACGGGGCGGTGGACGAGAAGGCCCTGGCCGAGGAGCTGGCCAGGGACGACACGGCCTCGGGCAAGCGCCACCAGGTGCGGTGTCTGGCGGCCCGCCCGTCGGAGGCGGTCAAGGCCCAGGCCTGGGCGCAGGTCGTGGAGTCGGACGCGCTGTCCAACGCCATGGTCGAGGCGACGATCGCGGGGTTCACCCAGGGCTCGCAGCGGGAGTTGCTCGCCCCGTACGCGGACAAGTACTTCGCGGCGATCGAGCGCGTCTGGTCCGAGCGGTCGATCCAGATCGGCATGCACCTGGTGCAGGGCCTGTTCCCGTCGCTCCAGCAGTCCCGGGCGACCCTCGACGCCACCGACGCGTGGCTGGACTCCCACCGCGAGGCGGCCCCGGCCCTGCGCCGGCTGGTGCTGGAGGCACGGGACGATCTGGCGCGGGCACTGCGGGGGCAGGCCTGCGACGCGACCGCCGGCTAACAGCTTTGGCCTGAGATCCGCGGTTCCGTCACCGTTACGGAATTCAGGCAATCACAGCCGTAACCCCTGGCCCGCACCCGAACGGACCAGGGGTTTTCGGCACCCGAACATGCGTCCTTTAGTGCGCCCTTGTCCGCATTTGTCGACGGACGTGTAACAGCGGTTAAGCGGTGGATCGGACGCGGGAAATTCCCGGTCATGAACCACAACACCCCGCTCTCCCCCCGCCCCCTGCACGAGCTGTCCGGCCGAGCCCGGCTCCGGGTGATGACGGTCACTCAGCTCCGCACGCACGGTGTCCCGACCGCCCAGACGAACGAGCAGTGCCGCCCCGGCGGGCCCTGGCAGCAGCTCCTCCCGGGCGTCGTCCTGCTCCACCCCGGCCCGCCGACCAGCGAGGAGCGGCTGCACGCGGTGCTGATGTACGCGACGCGGGAGCGCGGCACCGGGGTCCCCACCCAGCCCGGCGCGGGCGGCTCCCACCCCCCGGCCCACCCCGAGGCGATGATCACGGGCCTGGCCGCCCTGACGCTGCACGGCTTCTCCGGCACTCCCCCGCTGCCGTCCCTGGAGGCGATCGACGTCCTGGTCCCCCGGATGCGCCGACTGCGCTCCACGGGCTGCGCACGCATCGTCCGAAGCTCCTCGCTGCCCACCCCCGAGCAGGTCACGGGCCTGCCGGTGGCCCCGGTGGCCCGCGCCCTGGCCGACGCGGTGGCCGGACTCCAGGACGCCGATGTCGTGCGCAGGCTGATGACGGAGGCGGTACGCGGCGCCCACTGCGAGGCCGCCGCGGTGGTGCGGGAACTGAACCAGGCGCGGCTGCTGAGCCGTCCGCACGTGGTGGACGCGGTGGAGTCCCTGCTCGCCGAGGGCCGGGCACGCGCGGAGGACCGCCTGTACCGGATGGTGCGCGAGTACGGCCTGCCCGACCCGGTGTGGAACGTGGACCTGCGGCTGCCCGGCGGCCCCTACCTCGGGGGTCTGGACGCCTACTGGCCCGAGCAGGCGGTGGCGCTGGAACTGGACACACGGGCGCCCCGGCAGGACGACGACACCATGTGGTCCGAGTACGCCCGCAAGCGCGAGCATCTGGAGCGGCTCGGCATCACGGTCGTCCACATCACGCCCAGGAAGCTCCGCGATTCACTGGAACAGCAGGCGACGGTGATCCGCACGGCCCTGATGGCGGCGGCCGGCCGCGATCCGGCCGCGTACGTCGTGGTCCTGCCCCGGTAGTGAGGGCCGGGGACGGAACCAGGAGGGGAGAGGAGGGGCCGCCGGGGGTGCCGGTGGCCCCTCCTCGTGTGGGGTGGGGGCGGCTCGCCCCGTTTCCCCCTGGCGACGTTTCAGCCCTTCTTCAGCACCAGCTCCGTGTTGCGGTCCTCCGGGTCGCCGCCGAGGTTCGGGTTCGCGCCGGGGGCGTTGAGGGAGAGCTCGCGGTAGAGGGCCGCGAGGCCGGTCTGGGAGAGGTCGGAGAAGTCCGTGTAGGACGGGGCCGAGGACTCCACCAGGGTGGTGAACAAGGAGATCGTGCCGTCCTTGTTGTCGGTCAGCTCGATGACCCGGGCGAGCTGGGGGTAGTCGACGTGGGAGGCCGTGGAGATCTCCCAGAAGGAGCCGCCGCCGGACAGGGAGTGCGGTGTGATGACGTTCTTGTGGATGTGGCCGTTCACCCAGGCGAGCACGTTGCGGTGGCCGCCGAGCAGGGCGAGGACCTCCTGGCCGGTGTGCCGGCGCTCGTCCGGGCGGGCCGGGTCGCGGCGGGTGTTCGTCATCGTCTTGCTGGTGTGATGGCTGAAGATCACCGCGTAGGAGTCCTTGTTCTTCCGCAGTGTCCTGTCGAGCCACTTCAACTGGGCCGTGCCGAGCGAGCCTTCGTAGTGGCCGCCCGCGTCGGTGGTGTCCAGGCTGATGCCGATGACGTCGTCGGAGACGCGGAAGGCGTAGTACTGGGTGCCCGTGTCGAGGTTGGCCGAGGAGTAGCCGTGGCCGACGGGGCCCACGCCGCGGTAGGCCGGGTTCAGGTGGGCCTTGAGGTACTCGGTGGGGGTGAAGGGGGCGCGGCTCTCGTCGGGAGTGACCGAACGGGCGTCACGGGCGTGGGACTTGAGGAAGTCGTGGTAGCTGACCCCCTCGGGATCCCGGGCCTTCTTGATGAGGGACTGGAGCCGCTGCGCCTCGGCCGCGGACACGTTCATCAGCTTCTTGCCGCCGACGGCGAGTTCAGTGAGGTAGGAGTCGCCGTGTGAGGCGTAGCAGCCCATCGGCATGGAGTCGTGGTTGCCGACCGTGGAGTACCAGGGCAGGTTGAGGCCGGGGCTGCGCACCTCGCGGATGGCGGCCTTCAGGAAGCCGTCGAGGTGCGGGAAGCCGACCTGCTTGTCGCTGTCGCGGACGGCGGCGTCGGGCTGCCAGTACTGCTTGAGGCCGCTGTTCTGGACGCCCTCGTACCGGCGCGGGTCGCCGGTGTTGGGTGTGATGCGCCCGCCGCTCATGACCTTCAGGAACCACTCCAGCTCGGACTTGGCGTTGTTGTCCGTGTTGTCGCCGGTGGTCATGGCGAAGTGCAGCGGCGAGCCGGTGACCGGGGCCCCGCGGAGGGCGTTGATCCGCTCCACGAGCCCGATGGCGCCCTGCACGGTCAGCGCCTCGTGCGGCCGCCAGGCGTGGATGTCCGCCGAGCGGAGGTACTCCAGGCGCAGTGGGTGCTGGGCGTCGATGATGTGGAGGTCGGTCAGCTGCACGAACGCGGCGAGCGCGGTACGGCGTGCGGTGCGGCCGGACTTGGGCGCGGCCAGGTCGCTGCGGACGACGCGCTGCCAGCCGGGGCCGTCGCCCAGGCGCCGGTAGCCGGTGCCGGAGCCGGTGCGCGGGGCGGAGACGGACGCCAGGGTGGTGCCCTTGGTGTAGGGGGCCAGCGGTGCGGCCGGTGCCTGGCGTGAGGAGGCCGCGACGGCCTCGGTGGTCTCCTTGGCCGTCGTGGCCGCTCGGCTGTCGCTGGGCCGCAGGGCGTAGCCGACGCCCGCGGAGAGGGCGACCGCTCCGGAGGCGGCGAGGACGGAACGGCGGTGGATGCCCTGGCCGGAGCCGGCGACTGAGCGTGTGCGCGACATGCGCTTCTCTCCCCGAGTGCGAACGCGTCGGCAGTGGTCGCGGGGCGTCCGCCACGCGAACGTCCCGCTCGTACTCGATCGTTGGCACCGGGAATGGCCTGCGCGTAAACGACGCGGCAACGGGCAGCGCCGATCACCGTACGTGGATCTTGGATGACCCTGTGCGTCGTCGGCCGCTCCTGGAACGGCCCGGAGTCGGTCACTCGGTGTTCATCTTCCGGGGTACTGCACCTATTCCGGCGCCTGTTCCTGCGCCTGTTCCACGTCCGCGGTGCCGATGAGCCGTCCGGTCACCGGCCGCTCCCGCCACAGGCGCAGGGCGATGTCGACCATCCGCACCCGGACCAGTCCGGGCACCGCGTCCAGGTCCTGCCAGGCGGCGAGGTCCGTGGAGCCGCCCACCTCGTTGCGTAGTTCGCCGCCGATGACGCGGCCCTCGTAGACGAGCCGGACGCCGTGATGGTCGACGGAGCGTCCGAAACGTTCACGGAAGGTGTGGCGGGAGGAGTCCACGCCGAGCAGTCCGGTGACCTCGATGCGGTAGCCGGTCTCCTCCTCGACTTCCCGGCGGACGGTGTCGTAAGGGTCCTCGCCGTGTTCCATGCCGCCGCCCGGCACGACCCACTCGGGGGTGCCTCCCCCAAGCTCTCGGCTGCGCTCGAGCAGGGGGGACCCCCATGCGGCGGGTGAGCGGGCGAGCAGGATCTGTCCGTCACGGACGCATATGGCGTAGGCCGCCACCCTCAACTTCTGTCGCACTCCGGGACGTTAACCGATTTCGCCGCCTTCTGGACCGATGCCCGCAAAACGCATCGGGGGTTTTCCCCATACATCCATTTCGGTTCGGTCAACCCTCCCCAAAGAACCTCACCTTGCGTAAAGCTGTGCGATCGTCCGGGTTCGCGTACCGGACCGTTGCGACCAGGACCGATCGATCCCGGTTGCTTCCCGCTCGTTCCTTTACCTGCAAGGGATGCCGATGACCAACAGCTCCCAGCGTGATCCGATATCGAGCCGGAGACGTGTGGCGCGCATCGCCGTGGCCGCCGGTCTCGTCGCCGCGCTCTCCGCGGCCGGGCCGGTCCCGCTGGCCTTCGCCGCCGACGAGCCGGGCGCGTCCGCCCCGGCCGACGCCGACGTCAAGTCCGCGCACGACAAGCTCGGTTCGGACGACGCGGACCTGCTCGCCGAGGCCAAGGCCGACGGTGACAAGACCGTCACCATGATGATCGCCACGGCGCCCGGGCAGACCGAGCAGGTCGCCGGGCAGCTCGACGCGGTCAAGGGCGGCCTGGTGGGCCGGGCCGACGACAAGCTGGGCTACGTCCGCGCCACCGTCCCGACCGCCAAGGCGGACTCGGCCATCGCCGCGGCGACCAAGCTCTCCTCCGTGCACGGCATCGACCTGCGCGAGGAGATCCCGCTGGACGACCCGACGCCGAGCGCGGACACCGCCAAGGGTGCCGAGGCGACGGGCACCTACCCGGCGCCGGGCAAGAAGACCCCGGCCGAGAACCCGTACAACCCGTCCTTCGAGACGGGCGCGGTCGACTTCGTGGAGGACCACCCGAAGGCCGACGGCCGCGGCATCACCATCGGCATCCTGGACTCCGGCGTGGACCTCGGCCACCCGGCGCTGCAGAAGACCACCACCGGCGAGCGGAAGATCGTCGACTGGGTGACGGCGACGGACCCGGTCGTCGACGGCGACAACACCTGGCGCCGGATGGACACCTCCGTCGCGGGTCCCACCTTCACGCACGACGGCTCGGCCTGGACGGCACCGGCCGGTTCCTACCGGATCAGCACCTTCAAGGAGTCGTACACCACCGGCGGTGACGCGGCGGGCGACGCCAACCGCGACGGCGACACCACCGACGACTGGGGCGTGCTGTACGACCCGGCGACGGGCACGGTCCGCGTCGACCTCAACGACAACCGCGACTTCGGCGACGACACCCCGATGAAGCCGTACAAGGACGGCTTCCAGATCGGGTACTTCGGCACCGACGACCCGAAGACGGACGTCGCCGAGCGGCAGCCGTTCGTGGTCGAGATCCGCAAGGACGTCGTCCTCAACGCGGCCGGCGCCAAGGCCGACTTCGTCAACATCGGCGTCATCGAGTCAGAGCACGGCACGCACGTCGCCGGCATCACCGCCGCCAACGGCCTGTTCGGCGGGAAGATGGACGGTGCCGCGCCCGGCGCCAAGCTGGTCTCCTCGCGCGCCTGCACCTGGTCCGGCGGCTGCACCAACGTGGCGCTGACCGAGGGCATGATCGACCTCGTCACCAAGCGCGGCGTCGACATCGTCAACATGTCGATCGGCGGCCTGCCGGCGCTGAACGACGGCAACAACGCGCGCGCCGAGCTGTACACGCGCCTCATCGACGAGTACGGCGTCCAGCTGGTGATCTCCGCGGGCAACTCCGGCCCCGGCGCCAACACCATCGGCGACCCGGCCCTGGCCGACAAGGTCATCTCGGTCGGCGCGTCCGTCTCCAAGGAGACCTGGGCCGCCAACTACGGCTCGGTCGTGGAGAAGAAGTACGCGATGATGCCGTTCTCCTCGCGCGGCCCGCGTGAGGACGGCGGCTTCACCCCGACCCTGGTCGCCCCGGGTGCCGCGATCAACACCATCCAGACGTGGCTGCCGGGCGCCCCGGTCGCCGAGGCGGGCTACTCCCTCCCTGCGGGCTACGGCATGCTGCAGGGCACCTCGATGGCCTCCCCGCAGGCCGCCGGCGCCGCCGCGCTGCTGCTGTCGGCCGCGAAGCAGAAGCGGATCGACCTCACCCCGGCGACCCTGCGCACGGCCCTCACCTCGACCGCCGACCACATCAAGGGTGTGCAGGCGTACGAAGAGGGCGCGGGCCTGATGAACATCGAGGACGCCTGGGACGCCATCCGCGACGGCGCCACCTCGCACGCGTACACGGTCAAGGCCCCGGTCGACACCGCGATCGACCAGTTCCTGAAGACCCCGGGCTTCGGCACGGGCCTCTACGACCGTGAGGGCGGCCTGAAGGCCGGTCAGAAGAAGACCTACGAGGTCACCATCACGCGTACGTCCGGCGCCGACAAGGCGATCCGGCACGAGCTGCACTTCGAGAACAACGCGGGCGGCACGTTCCGCATCGTCGGCTCCGACGAGGTGAAGCTGCCGCTGAACAAGCCGGTCACCGTCAAGGTCCAGGCCGCGCCGAAGTCCGCGGGCCTCAAGAGCGCGATCCTGGAGGTCGACGACCCGCGGACCGAGGGCATCGACAAGCAGGTCCTGCACACCGTGGTCGTCGCGCAGCCGCTGAAGTACAGCTTCTCGGCGGCGGGTTCGGTGCAGCGCAACAGCTCGCAGCACTACTTCGTCACGGTCCCCGAGGGCGCCAGGACCCTCGAGGTCGCGATGAGCGGGCTGAAGGACAAGAGCCAGACCCGGTTCATCTCCATCCACCCGTACGGCACCCCCGCCGACCCGACGTCGACGATCAACTGCTACCCGAACTACCCGAACCCGGCGAACACCTGCCGCCCGGACGTACGGTCCTACGCCGACCCGCAGCCCGGCGTGTGGGAGATCGAGGTCGAGTCGCGCCGTACGTCGCCGCTGCTGGACAACCCGTACAAGCTGGACGTCGCCGTCCTCGGCGCGGCCTTCGAGCCGGAGACCGTGACCGTGCCCGAGGCGAAGGTCGGCACCCCGGCCACCGCCTCCTGGAAGGTGACGAACCGCCTCGCGGCGATCGACGGCAAGCTGGCCGGCGGCCCGCTGGGCTCGGCCAAGACGGCCCGCCCGTCGATCAAGCAGGGTGAGGCGCAGACCACGACGGTCGAGGTCCCCGCGGGTGCGAAGTCCCTGGACGTCGCCATCGGCAACGTCTCGGACGCCGCCGCCGACCTGGACCTGGCGGTCTACGACGCGGCCGGCAAGCAGGTCGGCAGCTCCGCCGACGGCGACTCGGAGGAGTCGGTCTCCGTGCCCTCCCCGGCCGCCGGCACCTACACGATCGAGGTCGTCGGCTACGGCGTGCCGTCCGGCACCACCGCCTACGACTACCGGGACGTGTTCTTCTCCGCCTCGCTCGGCAGCGTGAGCGTCGACGGTTCCGCGGTGAAGCTCGGCACGGGCGACTCGGCGACGGTCTCGGGCAGCGTCACCGCCGCGGCGGCCGCTCCCGAGGGCCGCGAGTTCTTCGGCCAGGTCCAGCTGGTCAACGCGCGCGGCACCGTCGCGGGCCTGGGCAGCGTCAAGATCGAGAAGGTCGTGCCGTAACCGGCGACCACATGAGGTGAGGGCGGGCGTCCGTACGGGCGCCCGCCCTTCTTACTGGGCTCCCGGGCAGGCGACCGCGCGGGACTGCGGCAGGGCGGCGGTGATCCACGCCCGGTCGCGGGCGATCTCCTTCTCCCCCGTCGTCCACAGATCCGGCTCGGCCTGCCCGCGTGTGATGCCGACGAGGACGTGGTCGCCGGGGCGCGGTCGGGGGCCGGTGTCCTCGGCGAGGACGAAGACGACCTGGTCCTGCCCCTCGGCGGGCTTGTAGGAGCGGTTCACGTCGAGGGTGACGCGGTCCTGCCCGGTGCCGGGGGCCGGCTCGACCTCGGCGACGGTGCCCTCGACGACCAGCCGCGCGCAGGCGAGGTAGCCGGCGTGGCCGAGCTTGCCGCTCTCGGCGCCTCGCTGCGGCTTGGCCGCGCTGTCGGCGGCGGAGCTGCCCGCGTTGTCGCCTCCCGCCCCCGTACCGCTCTGCACGACGAGCCAGCCCATTCCCACGACGGCTGCGGCCGCCGCGGCGGCGGCCAGGCCGCGCAGGGCCATGGAGAGGCGAAGGGGACGGGGGCGACCGCGTCGCTCGGACAGTGAGGTCACGGCCGTGCCGGTAGCGGCGTCCGGCCGCACGGACGGCTCGGCGTCGCGCGCCAGCCGGTCACCGATCAGCCCCAGCTGTTCCCGCAGCAGCGCCACATCGGCCTCCGCCGCACTGTGGGCCGTCATGAAGCCGGCGTCCTGCCGGGCGCCCTCCGGCAGCGGGCCGCCGACGAGTACGGCCATCAGCGGGTCCATGCCGTCGTACTCACCGTCGTACTCGCCGTCGTATTCGCCGTCGTGCACCCCGTGGTACACGCCACCGGCGTCACAACGGTCGCCATCGTTCCGGGCGGTCACGTCACACCACCTCGTCCTCGTGCAGGCGGGCGCGCAGGGCCCGTACCGCCGTGTGCAGCCGGCTCTTGACCGTGCCCTCCGGGACGCCGAGCTGCTCGGCGATGGAGCGGACCGGCAGGTCGGCGTAGAAACGCAGGACGACGACCTGGCGCTGGGCGTCGGGCAGCTCGTCCAGACCCTGGGCGACGGCGACGGAGAGCACACTGGTGTCCTCGCCGGAGGGATGCGCCGACTGCCGCAGGGCGGCCAGCCGCTCCCCGAGGCGCTCCTGGCGGCGCTTGGCCCGGTGCCAGTCCATGGCGAGGTTGGAGGCCACGACCGCCGCCCACGCCGAGACGTCCCGGGGCGTCTCCCGCCCGCTCGCGGCCCGCTCCAGCAGCCGCAGTCGGACCTGCTGTACCCCGTCCGGCAGGTCCGACTGCGGCACACCGCCCAGCGCGAGCACCGCCCGCACCCGGCGCTCCTGCGCCGCGTCCAGCGGGTCGGCCCCGGCCGGCGCACGAGCCGCGTCGCGATCCACCGCGGCCGACGCATCAGCCGCGCCCCGCGGATCAGCCACGCCCGGCGGACCGTCGCCGGCACCGGCCCGCGGCGCCTCCCGCCCGCGCCGGGCCCTTCCGCGCAGCAGCACAAGCCACCCCCTCACCGTGTTTCTCCTACGACGCCGGCACCGCCCGGAACGTTCGGCGTTTTTCCGGCCGGTCTCCGGCGGAGCGACAGAGGTATACGTCACACTCCCGTGTGGCCGAGAGCAACAAGGGCAGGCGACCTTGCGGCCCATGCCCCCCGGGGAGCGAATTTCTCCAGCTCAGCGGGGGCGGACACCGGACGTCCGCAACCATGCGTCGAGACACGCCGTCCCACTCCCCGGGCAGACCGGGGAAAGAAGTGGACAGACCGGCTGTGGTCGGCCGCATGATGGAAAAGCCTCGGCCAAGCAACGAGCACGTGAAGAGACGCACGAGAGGGAGTCACCGTGAGGGTCGGAATCGTCGGAGCCACCGGACAGGTGGGCACGGTCATGCGCAGGATCCTCACGGAGCGGAACTTCCCGGTCACCGAGCTGCGCCTGTTCGCCTCGGCCCGCTCGGCGGGCACGGAGCTGGACGGCGTGACGGTGGAGGACGCGGCGACCGCCGACTACACCGGCCTGGACATCGTGCTGTTCTCCGCCGGCGGTGCCACGTCCAAGGCGCTGGCCGAGAAGGTCGCCTCGCAGGGCGCCGTGGTGATCGACAACTCCTCCGCGTGGCGCAAGCACCCGGAGGTCCCGCTGGTCGTCTCCGAGGTGAACCCGCACGCGATCAAGAACCGCCCCAAGGGCATCATCGCCAACCCGAACTGCACGACGATGGCCGCCATGCCGGTCCTGCGTCCCCTGCACGAGGAGGCGGGCCTGGAGGCCCTGGTCGTCGCCACCTACCAGGCGGTGTCCGGCTCCGGCCTCGCGGGCGTGGCCGAGCTGCACGGCCAGGCGCAGAAGGTCGTCGCCGACGCCGACAAGCTCACCCATGACGGCGAGGCCGTCGACTTCCCGGAGCCGGGCGTCTACAAGCGCCCCATCGCCTTCAACGTGCTGCCGCTCGCGGGCAGCATCGTCGACGACGGCCTGAACGAGACCGACGAGGAGCAGAAGCTCCGCAACGAGTCCCGCAAGATCCTGGAGATCCCCGAGCTGAAGGTCTCCGGTACCTGCGTGCGCGTCCCGGTCTTCTCCGGCCACTCCCTCCAGGTCAACGCCCGCTTCGCCCGCCCGATCTCCCCGGAGCGCGCGACGGAGCTGCTGGCCGACGCGCCGGGCGTCGTCGTCACCGACATCCCCACCCCCCTCCAGGCCGCCGGCAAGGACCCGTCCTACGTCGGCCGCATCCGCCGCGACGAGACGGTGGACAACGGCCTGGCGCTGTTCGTCTCCAACGACAACCTCCGCAAGGGCGCCGCGCTGAACGCGGTCCAGATCGCGGAGCTGGTGGCCGCTGAGCTGAAGGGCTGACCCCTACCCCCTGCGCACCTCGTAGAGGAAACAGCCGTACTCGACGGCCCGGACGTGGACGAGCGCCACGGCCGGGTCGTCGAACGCTTTTGTGAGGGCCGGTTCGAAGGCATCCGGTGTCCCGACCAGTTCGCCGCCCAGGATGCGGCCCTCGGCCGCGTAGCGGCGGAGCGTGCGGTGAGCGTTGGTGAAGGGGAGGGTGTCGCCGACCGGGCCCCCGCATTCCCCCGCGTGGATGAAGACCGGGCCCACCTCGTCGTAGGCGCCCGGTGCCGCGTCCGTCTCCGAGGCCCAGCGGCGCAGGGGCGCGTAGGAGACCAGGGCGACGCGTTCGCCCGGCTCGCTGCGGCGCAGGCAGCAGCGGAGGAGAGCACCGCCCTCGGTGTCGGTGAACGGGGCCATCGGGCGGCCGGCGTCGTCGGTCGTGCGCAGTTCCTCGAGGGCGCGCGGAGCGATGGGGTGGGTGGTGTAGGTCGTCATGTCCGTCAGGGTCACTCGCGCCGGCGCGCGTCACCGGCGGATTCCGGACGTCGCGGTCCCGCGCGGCACCGCCCGAGGGGTATCCCTAGGACGCTGCCAGGTCGTCGCCTGATGCCAGGCCGCCGTGGAAAGATGACGCAACCCACCCATACCGAGGAGATGACCGCGTGCCTGGCACAAACCTGACCCGCGAAGAGGCGCAGCAGCGGGCGAAGCTGCTCGCCGTTGACTCGTACGAGATCGAACTCGACCTCTCCGGCGCGCAGGAGGGCGGCACCTACCGGTCCGTGACCACGGTGCGCTTCGACGTGACGGCGGAGAACGGTGCGGAGACGTTCATCGACCTGGTGGCGCCGACCGTGCACGAGGTGACGCTGAACGGCGACTCGCTCGACCCCGCCGAGGTCTTCGCGGACTCCCGCATCGCCCTGCCCGGTCTGCTGGGGGGCCGCAACATCCTGCGGGTCGTCGCCGACTGCGCGTACACCAACACCGGTGAGGGCCTGCACCGTTTCGTCGACCCGGTCGACGAACAGGCCTACCTGTACACCCAGTTCGAGGTGCCGGACGCGCGCCGGGTGTTCGCGAGCTTCGAGCAGCCGGACCTGAAGGCGACCTTCCAGTTCACCGTGAGGGCGCCGGAGGGCTGGACCGTCGTCTCCAACTCGCCCACGCCGGAGCCCCAGGACAACGTCTGGGTCTTCGAGCCGACGCCGCGCATCTCGTCGTACATCACGGCGCTGATCGTCGGCCCGTACCACTCGGTGCACAGCGTGTACGAGAAGGACGGGCAGAGCGTGCCGCTGGGCATCTACTGCCGCCCCTCGCTCGCCGAGTACCTCGACTCGGACGCCATCTTCGAGGTGACCCGGCAGGGCTTCGACTGGTTCCAGCAGAAGTTCGACTACACGTACCCGTTCGCGAAGTACGACCAGCTGTTCGTGCCCGAGTTCAACGCGGGCGCGATGGAGAACGCGGGCGCGGTGACCATCCGCGACCAGTACGTGTTCCGGTCGAAGGTGACGGACGCGGCGTACGAGATGCGCGCGGAGACCATCCTGCACGAGCTGGCCCACATGTGGTTCGGCGACCTCGTGACCATGGAGTGGTGGAACGACCTGTGGCTGAACGAGTCGTTCGCCACGTACACCTCCATCGCCTGCCAGGCGCACGCGCCGGGGAGCCGGTGGCCGCACGCGTGGACCACGTTCGCCAACTCCATGAAGACGTGGGCGTACCGGCAGGACCAGCTGCCGTCCACCCACCCGATCATGGCGGAGATCCGGGACCTGGACGACGTCCTGGTCAACTTCGACGGCATCACCTACGCCAAGGGCGCCAGCGTCCTGAAGCAGCTCGTCGCCTACGTCGGCATGGACGAGTTCTTCCGGGGCGTGCAGGCCTACTTCAAGCGCCACGCCTACGGCAACACGCGCCTGTCCGACCTGCTGGGCGCACTGGAGGAGACCTCCGGCCGTGACCTGAAGACGTGGTCGGAGAAGTGGCTGCAGACGGCCGGTATCAACGTGCTGCGCCCGGAGATCGAGACGGACGCCGAGGGTGTCGTCACCTCCTTCGCGATCCGCCAGGAGGCCCCGGCCCTGCCCGCCGGCGCCAAGGGTGAGCCGACCCTGCGTCCGCACCGCATCGCCGTGGGCCTGTACGACCTCGACGGCGACAGCGGCAAGCTGGTGCGGAACGAGCGCGTCGAGCTGGACGTGGACGGCGAGCTGACCGCCGTACCGCAGCTCGTGGGCAAGCGCCGCCCGGCCGTGGTGCTGCTCAACGACGACGACCTGTCGTACGCCAAGGTCCGGCTGGACGAGCAGTCCCTGGCCTTCGTGACACAGCACCTCGGCGACTTCGAGTGGTCCCTGCCCCGCGCCCTGTGCTGGGCGTCCGCCTGGGACATGACGCGGGACGCGGAGCTCGCGGCCCGCGACTACCTGTCCCTGGTGCTGTCGGGTATCGGCAAGGAGTCCGACATCGGCGTCGTGCAGTCGTTGCAGCGTCAGGCGAAGCTGGCGATCGACCTGTACGCCGACCCGGCCGCCCGCGAGGCGCTGCTGGCCCGCTGGACCGACGCGACCCTGGCCCACCTGCGGGCGGCGGCGCCGGGCAGCGACCACCAGCTGGCGTGGGCGCGCGCGTTCGCCGCGACGGCCCGGACGCCCGAGCAGCTGGACCTGCTGGACGCGCTGCTGGACGGCTCGCAGACCATCGAGGGCCTGGTCGTCGACACGGAGCTGCGGTGGACGTTCGTGCAGCGGCTCGCGGCGGTCGGCCGGTTCGACGAGGCGGAGATCGCGGGCGAGTACGACCGTGACCGGACGGCCGCCGGTGAGCGCCACGCCGCCACGGCCCGGGCGGCCCGACCGACCCCGGAGGCCAAGGCGGAGGCGTGGGCCTCGGTCGTGGACTCCGACAAGCTGCCGAACGCGGTGCAGGAGGCGGTCATCGCCGGCTTCGTCCAGACCGACCAGCGTGAGCTGCTCGCCCCGTACGCGTACCGCTACTTCGAGGTGGTCAAGGACATCTGGGAGTCCCGCTCCCACGAGATGGCCCAGCAGATCGCCGTCGGCCTCTACCCGACCGTCCAGGTCTCCCAGGAGACCCTGGACATGACGGACTCCTGGCTGACCGCCGCCGAGCCGAACGCGGCCCTGCGGCGGCTGGTCTCGGAGTCCCGGGCCGGCGTGGAGCGCGCCCTGCGCGCCCAGCGGGCGGACGCGGCGGCGGCGTAACCGGCCGCAGGTGATCGTGGGGCGCCCGGTACTGCCGGGCGTCCACACGCTCTCGGGGGGGCCGGCGGTGCAGACAGTGGTCCTGTCCGCCCTCGACGCCGACCAGGCCGGTCTCCCGGCGGGCCTGCTGCGGAAGCTGCCGGCGGGGGCGGACCGGCCCTGACGACACCGAGGGCGCCGCCCCGGTCCCGTTCGTACGGTGACCGCGACGGCGCCCTCGGCGAGGAGCCCTGGGTCAGGCCTTGGCGTCGGCCTTCGCGCCCGCCTTGGTGGTGATGTTGGAGCTGGTCGGGTCCTTCTTCTTGTGCGACTTGTCGCCGATCATCACCAGGCCGTGGATGACCAGGTACAGCACGATCGGGGCCACGACGAAGAGGCCCAGCGTCTCGATGACGCTCAGGCCCGGACCGGGGTCGTCACCGTCGTCGCGGGTGAGCGCGGAGGCGGGCGACGACATGAGCAGCATCATCAGCGTCGTACCGGCTGCCAGGGCGCCGGCGCGCAGGGCGTTCTTCTTGTCCACGGTGTCAAAAGTATCCAACGCCGGTGGGGCACGCGCGGCCGGGGTGCCGTAAGAGGCCCCGGGGCATGTGCGCCGTCGTCCGGGGGCTGCCGCCGCCGGGCCCCGCCGCGGGGCCGTTCAGCCCCCGGCGACCTGAACGGCGGCGCGCTCAAGCACGGGACGGGCCGGGTGCTGCCGGACCGGGCGGCGCCTGGCCCTGCTCGTTCAGCACGGCCATCAGCGCGTGCAGCCGGGGCGAGGCCGCCAGGTCCTCCAGGGTCACCGGGCGGCCCTGCGCGTCAGCGATCGGCAGCCGCCAGTTCGGGTACTGGTCCCACGTGCCCGGGAGGTTCTGCGGGCGGCGGTCACCCACGCCGTCCGGGAGCCAGACGCCGACCAGGCGGGCCGGGGTGCGGAGCAGGAAGCGATGGACGGCCTGGATCTCGGCCTCCTCCGAGGAGGTGTCGCTGCCACCGGCGCCGTGCAGCAGGCCGAGGCCGGTCAGCAGGGCCAGCCACTCCCCCGTGTCGGCGGCGGCCTCGGCGCGCTCCTCCTCCAGCGGGCGGGTGAGCAGACCGAGGCTGTCGCGGAGCTCGACGTGCTCACCGGTGAGGCGGGCGGCCGTGGAGGGCAGGTCGTGGGTGGTGGCGGTGGCCAGGCAGTCGGAGCGCCAGCTCTCGGGGGGCAGGGGGCGGCCGTCGCCCTCCCAGTCGCGTTCGAACCACAGGACGGACGTGCCGAGCACGCCGCGCTCGCGCAGCGCCTCGCGGACGCCGGGCTCGACGGTGCCCAGGTCCTCGCCGATCACCAGCGCCCCGGCCCGGGAGGCCTCCAGGACCAGCACGGCGAGCATGGCCTCGGCGTCGTAGCGGACGTAGGTGCCCTCCGTGGGCGGGTGGCCCTGCGGCACCCACCACAGGCGGAACAGGCCCATGACGTGGTCGATGCGCAGGGCCCCGGCGTAACGGAAGAGGGCCCGGAGCAGTTCGCGGAACGGGGCGTAGCCCGACGCGGCCAGGCGGTCGGGGCGCCAGGGCGGCAGGCCCCAGTCCTGGCCGCGGGCGTTGAAGGCGTCCGGCGGCGCGCCCACCGACATCCCGGCGGCGAAGTACTCCCGCTGTGCCCAGGCGTCGGCGCCACCGGGGTGCACGCCGACCGCGAGGTCGTGCACGACGCCGACGGGCATGCCGGCCTCGCGTCCGGCGCGCTGCGCCGCGGTGAGCTGGGTGTCGGTGAGCCAGGCGAGCCGGGACCAGAAGTCGACCCGGTCCATGAGGCCTCTCCGCGCGCGGGCCGTGTCGGCCGAGCGGGGGTCGCGCAGGCCGGTCGGCCAGCGGTGCCAGTCCGAGCCGTGCACCTCGGCGAGCGCGCACCAGGTGGCGTGGTCCTCCAGGGCCTGGCCCTGTTCGGCGAGGAAGTCGCAGTAGGCGGCGCGCCTGCCGGGGCCGAGCGGCACGTCGCACAGCAGCTCGAGTGCCTCGCGCTTGAGCTCCCACACGGCGTCCCGATCGATCAGCGCGCCCTCCTCCAGCACCGCCGTGCGCAGCCGGCCGGACTTTTCCAGCAGGGCGTCGAGGCGCTCGCGGTCCTTGATGTAGGCGTACTCGGGGACGTCCTCGATCCGCAGGTGCACCGGGTCGGGGAAGCGGCGTGAGGAGGGGCGGTACGGGGAGGGGTCGGTGGGGGCGCCGGGCACGGCCGCGTGCAGCGGGTTGACCTGGACGAAGCCGGCGCCGAGCGCCCGCCCGGCCCAGCCGGCCAGTTCCGTGAGGTCGCCGAGGTCGCCCATGCCCCAGGAGCGGCGGGACAGCAGGGAGTAGAGCTGGACGAGGAGTCCGTGCGAGCGTGCGGCGGGGGTGGGCAGACGGGCCGGGGCGATGACCAGGTAAGCGGTGGCCGTGCGGCCGTCGGGGGCGGTGGCGGTCAGGCGGTGGACGCCCGGCGGGAGCTGCTCCGCCGAGGCGCGGGTCTCGCCCTGCTCGGTGTGGACGCGCAGCCGGGTGCCCTCGGGGAGCGTGGCCAGGGCGGCCGGCGTGCCGGTGCCCCAGCCGACCACCGTGGGCGGCAGGAGCCGGGCACCCAGTTCCCGCTCCCGGGCGGCGAGCGCGGCGCGGACGGCGCCGGGCGTGCTCGCCTCCACCCCGAGAGCGGCGAGGGTGCGGGTGACCGCGGTGGCCGAGGCCGCGACCGTACGGTCCGGGGACGGACTGTAAGAGGTGGCGACGCCGTGCAGGTCGGCGAGGCGGGACAGGTCCTCGGAGGGCGGGTCGGCCGGCCGCGGTGCGGTCATCTAGGCCCTCATGCAGTCCGGGACGAGAGTGGAGGGCTCGCTGGTCAGCGGGGCGGATTCGGCGAGGGGCGGTTCGCTGGTGAGGGGCTCGGCGTCGGGCAGCGGGGGCTCGCTGGTCAGCGGGGGCTCGGCGCAGGCGCTCTCGGCGCTGAAGACGCAGTAGTGCGGGTCGTCGTAGCGGGGGTCGTCATAGTGCGGGTCGAGGTCGGCGGACGTGTCCGCCACGGGTTTGGACGGGGCCGGGAGCGGAAGGAAAGTCATCGCAGCCACGGGGGCCTCCTTGTCTGGTTCGTCGTTCGACGGGTTGTGGCAGCCCTACCCAGTCGACGCGATGTCAGACGCCCCAGGCAGAACATCGTGCTCCTGGTCACATTTCGCGTGCCACCACTCCTTCCAGGTTCCGGCAATTCGGTCACAATGGCCACTCTCGTTGACACCCGCACCGGGCGGGTGGTGGGCTCGTTCTCCCGGTCGAACACATCAGGAGGGGGCCTGTGGGACTGAGGCGTGGGAAGCGGACAGCGGCTCTCGCGGTCGCCCTCGTCGCCGGAAGCCTCGGCATCCCGCCCACCGCGGTGGCTGCCCCGCCCGCCCCGGACACCACCGCGACACCCGCGCCCGACACCGCCGGGCCGCGGCTTTCCGTCTGGCCGCGACCGCAGTCCCTGCGCGGGAACGGCGCCCCGGTGGCGGTGCCGGACGAGGTCGCCCTGATCACCGACGCCGGAGCCGACCGGTACGCCGTCGAGGCGCTGCGCGAGGTGCTGCGGCAGGCCGGGGCCCGCCGGATCACCGACTCCGCCGAGGCACGGCCAGGGGCCCTGACCGTGCGCGCCCGGACCCAACCGGCCCGGCCCGGCGACCGCCATGCCCTCCCCACCGGGGGTTACGAACTCCTGGTCGCCGGGGACGGCATCTCCCTGACCGGCACCGGGGAGGACGGCCTCTTCCACGCCGTGCAGACGCTGCGGCAGCTCGTGCGCCCCGGCGGCACCATCGCCGCGGCTGTCGTGCGCGACTGGCCCGGCACCGCCGTCCGCGGCATCACCGAGGGCTTCTACGGCACCGCGTGGACGCACCGGCAGCGGCTCGGGCAGCTCGACTTCATGGGGCGCACCAAGCAGAACCGTTACCTGTACGCCCCCGGTGACGACCTCTACCGGCAGGCCCGCTGGCGGGAGCCGTACCCGGCGCGGCAGCGGGCCGAGTTCCGGGAGCTGGCCGAGCGGGCTCGCCGCAACCACGTCACCCTCGGGTGGGCGGTGGCTCCGGGCCAGGCGATGTGCTTCGCGTCGGACGCCGACGTGCGTGCGCTGGCCCGCAAGCTCGACGCGATGTGGGCGCTGGGCTTCCGGGCCTTCCAGCTCCAGTTCCAGGACGTCAGCTACAGCGAGTGGCACTGCGAGGCGGACGCCGACCGGTTCGGCTCCGGGCCGCGGGCCGCCGCACGGGCCCAGGCCCGGGTGGCGAACGCGGTGGCCCGGCACCTGGCGGACCGGCACCCCGGCGCCCCCGCGCTGTCGCTGATGCCCACCGAGTACTACGAGGACGGCACGACCGACTACCGGCGGGCTCTCGCGCACGCGCTGAACGCGGGCGTCGAGGTGGCCTGGACGGGCGTCGGGGTGGTGCCCCGCACCATCACGGGCGGTGAACTGGCCGACGCGCGGGAGGCGCTCCGGCACCCGCTGGTCACGATGGACAACTACCCGGTCAACGACTACGACCCCGGCCGCATCTTCCTCGGCCCCTACCAGGGCCGCGAACCGGCCGTGGCCACCGGCTCGGCCGCCCTGCTCGCCAACGCGATGCAACAGCCGGAGGCGTCCCGCATCCCGCTGTTCACCACCGCCGACTACGCCTGGAACCCCCGCGCCTACAACCCCGACGAGTCCTGGCGCGCCGCCGTCACCGACCTCGCGGACGGCGACCGGAGCCGCGAGGAGGCCCTGTCCGCGCTCGCCGGGAACGACGCGTCGTCGGTCCTCGGCGGCGAGGAGTCCGCGTATCTGAGGCCGTTGGTGGAGGCGTACTGGCGGTCTCGTGCGGCGAGTGGCGAGGGGACGGGCGGTGACGCCGCGCGGCGGTTGCGGGACGCGTTCGGGGTGCTGCGTGAGTTGCCCCGGCGGCTTTCGGGCACCGGCCTCGCCTCCGAGGTCGACCCCTGGGCGGAGCAGCTGGCGCGCTACGGCGAGGTCGGCACGGTCGCCCTCGACATGCTGGACGCGCAGCGCGCCGGTGACACGGCGGCGGCCTGGACGGCGTATCGCAGGCTCGGCACTCTGCGCGCCCGGCTGGAGCCGGCCCCGGTCGAGGTCGGCACGGACGTGCTGGCCCCCTTCCTGCGGCGGGCGCAGAAGGCGTACGCGGCCTGGTCGGGCATCGACCGCGAGCCGCCCCCGAACCCCGGCGACCCGGGCGGCCGCACCCTCCGCTTCCCGCGCCCCCGGGCCCTGAACGCCGTGACGGTCCTCGCCGACCCCGGCACCGAGGGCAGGGTGGAGCTGCACGTGCCGGGTCAGGGCTGGCGGGCGATCGGCGGGCTGTCCGCGTCGGGCGCGACCGAGGTGCGCGTAGCGGGTGAGACGCTCGGCCGGCAGCAGGCGGACGCCGTCCGGGTCACCGGCCCCGCGCCCTCCCGCGTACGCCACCTGGTCCCCTGGTTCACGGACTCCCCCGCCACCTCCCTGACGCTGACGCGCGACCTCCTGGACGCCGAGAACGGCAAGGCGGAGCGGCTGACGGCCGGCCTGGGCTCGCTGCGCCCCGCCGACGCCCGCGGCAGGCTCACCGTCGAGGCGCCCGAGGGCGTCCGGGTGCGGGTGCCCACGAGCGAGCTGACGGTGCCGCGCGGCACGACGGTGGAGGTCCCGGTCGAGGTGACCGTGGAGCGCGGTTCGCCGCGACGGTCGTACGACATCCGGCTGGGGTTCGCGGGAGCGACCCGCACGCTCACCGTCCGTGCTTTCCCGCCCACCGGCGGAGCCGACCTCGCCCGCACCGGCACGGCGCGCTCCTCGGGCGACGAGACGCCCGACTTCCCCGCGTCGGCGGCGAACGACGGCGACCCGGACACCCGCTGGTCGTCCCCGGTCGACGACGACGCCTGGTGGCAGGTGGAGCTGCCCCGCCCGGCCCGGCTCGGGCAGGTCGTGCTGCGCTGGCAGGACGCCCACCCCTCGGCGTACCGCGTCCAGGTCTCGCCGGACGGCCGCCGCTGGCGGACGGCGGCGTCGGTGCGGGACGGCCGGGGCGGTGCCGAGAGCGTCCGCATGGACGAGCGGGACGTGCGCTTCGTACGGGTGCAGGGCGAGAAGCGGGCCACGCCGTACGGGTATTCGCTGTGGTCGGTGGAGGCGTACGCCGTCACGGAGTGAGCTCCTCCCGGCTCCCGCCGGGAACGCTTCCCCCTTGGTCTCCTCTCCTCTCTCGTCCTCTCTCGGTGATCACTATGTACTCAGTACATGTACTCAGTGCATAATGAACGCCATGAGCACCCGCCACATTCTGCTGGGCCTGCTCGCCTCGGGGCCGAGCCATGGCTACGACCTCAAGCGACGCCACGACGAACGCTTCCCCCAGGCCCGGCCCCTGGCCTACGGGCAGGTCTACACGACACTCCAGCGCCTGGTCCGGGACGGCCTCGCCGAGGTCGAGGGCACCGACTCGGACGGCGGCCCGGAGCGGACGATGTACCGCGCGACCGGCGACGGAACGCACGAACTGTCCCGGTGGACCGCCGAGATCGCGCCGCCCGCGCCCTTCGTGGCGAACGAGATCTTCGCCAAGGTCGTGGTCGCGATCCTCTCGGACGGCGACCCGGCCGCGTATCTGAGCGCCCAGCGTGCCGCCCACATGGAGCGGATGCGGGAGCTCACGGCGGTCAAGGCCGCCAAGGGCGCGGACCTGGCGACCGTGCTCTCGGCGGACTACGCCCTCAACCACCTCGACGCCGACCTCCGCTGGATGAACACCACAGCGGCCCGGCTGACCACACTGACCGCGGAGGTCGACGCAGTATGAGCAAACCCGTGCCCCTTCTCTCGGCGAGCGGCCTCACCAAGGCGCACGGCAGGACGCCCGCACTGCGCGGCGCCTCCGTCGAGCTGCACGCGGGCGAGATCCTCGCGGTGACCGGCGCGAGCGGCAGCGGCAAGTCGACGCTGCTGCACTGTCTGGCCGGGATCGTCCGTCCGGACGAGGGTTCGGTGACGTACGACGGGCGGCGCCTCACGGACCTGCCCGAGAAGCGACTGAGCGAGCTGCGGCGTACCGAGTTCGGTGTGGTGTTCCAGTTCGGGCAGCTCATCCCCGAGCTGACGGCCCTGGACAACGTCGCCCTGCCGCTGCTGCTGGCCGGCACCGACCGCACCGCGGCCCGGGCCCGGGCCGCCGAGTGGCTGGAGCGGTTCGGCGTGCGCGGGCAGCAGGATCTGCGGCCGGGCGAGATGAGCGGCGGCCAGGCCCAGCGGGCCGCGCTGGCCCGGGCCCTGGCCACCGGACCGAGGGTGGTCTTCGCGGACGAGCCGACGGGGGCGCTGGACTCACTGTCCGGGGAGCAGGTCATGACGGCCCTGGTCCACACGGCCCGCGAGACGGGCACCGCGGTCCTGCTGATCACCCACGACGCCCAGGTGGCGGCGTACGCGGACCGCGAGGTCCAGCTCCGGGACGGTGCCGTGGCGCCGCTGGGGGTGACGGCATGAGCTCCCTGCGTTCCGATCTGCGCCTCGCCTGGGAACTCACCCGTGGCTCCGATCGCGGGGAGTGGTGGCGGATCACGCTGACGGCGACGGGCGCCGCACTGGCGACGGGGTTCGCGCTGGCAGCCGTCGCCCTGGCCTCCCTGCGGGGTGGCCACCAGGTGCCCGTCGCCGCGGGCCTGCTGGACGAGCCCGGCACGCGGTCCGGCGTGATCGTCGGCCTGCTGCTCCTGCTCGTGCCCGTGCTGGGGTTCCTCGGCCAGTGCACCCGGATCGGTGCTGTGCACCGGGACCGGCGGCTGGCCGGGCTGCGGCTGGCCGGGGCAACGCCCTGGCAGGTGCGTCGCATCGCGGCGCTGGAGACCGGGCTGGCCTGTCTGCTGGGCTCGGCGGTCGCCACCGTCCTCTCGGTGCTGCTCCTGCTGCGGCAGTGGGACCGGCCGACCGCCCTGGCCTGGGTGGGGATCGCCCTGGCCGCCTTCGCCGTACCGGTGCTGGGCGCGGCGGCGGGCGCCCTGGCGCTGCGCCGGGTCGTGACCTCCCCGCTCGGCTGGGTGCGCCGGGTCGGGGCACGGGGCGGACGAGGGCCCGGGCTGCTGTTCCTGGCCGGGGTGCTGCTCGTCGCAATACTGGCGCTGCTGACCGTGGTCACCACGTCCACGGCCGCCCCCAACCGGCCGAACGGCAGGGTGCCGCTGACGATGATGGGCGTGGTCCTCGCGGTCGGCGCGGGCGCGGTGTGGCTCTCCGGGGCCACCGCGAAGGCGACCGGGCGCATCCTCGCGGTCCGGGCCCGGTCGGCGGCGACGCTGATCGCGGCGGAACGGCTGCGCGACGACCCTTGGTCGGCCGCCCGCACGCATGCGGCGGTGCTGCTGGTGACAGTCGTGGGCACCAGCTTCCTGGGCATCCGGCAGGTGCTGAGCGACGTGCTGCACAGCACGCGGCACCTCGCCGAGCCCGCGTCCTACTACACCACCGGCCTCGACCTCACCGGCGCCGCCATCGTCGTCGCCTTCGCGATCACCCTGTCAAGCCTCGCAGTCGGCACCGCCGAGTCCCTGGCCACCCGCCGCCGGGGCCTGGCCGCGCAGACCGCCGCCGGGGGGCCGCGCACGGTGCTCGGCCGGGCCCTGTTGCTGGAGACCGCGCTGCCACTCGCCCCCGCCGTGCTGCTCTCGGGCCTGGGCGGGATGACCATAGGCACCGGGTACGCCCTGCTCTACGACCGGCCGGTGCCCTGGGCGATCGCCCTGGCGCCCGTCGCCGTCTACGCCGCCTGCCTGCTGGCCGCCGCCACCTCACTGCCCCTGCTGCGCCGCTCGGTACGCCCGGGCGAGCTGCGGTACGCGTAAGTGCCCTGTCGATGACGGGCCGGCCCGGGGGGAACGGGGGTTTCCCGGGCCGGTCGGCCGGCCGCGCACGCGGCAATGCGAAGGCCCGGATCCTCGTCAGGCGGAAATGCCGTCGATCCGGGCCAAGGCGTCATCCGCGCCGTACGGCTGCAAGTACGGCAGCCAGCGCGGATCCCTATGGCCGGTCCCGATGATGCGCCAGGCCAGACCGGTGGGCGGAGCGGGTTTGTGGCGCAGCCGCCAGCCGATCTCGACGAGGTGCCGGTCGGCCTTCACATGGTTGCAGCGGCGGCAGGACGCCACCACGTTGTCCCAGACGTGCTTGCCCCCGCGGCTGCGCGGGATGACGTGGTCGACGCTGGTTGCGACGCCACCGCAGTACATGCACCGGCCCCCGTCGCGGGCGAACAGCGCCCGGCGGGTCAGAGGAACGGGCCCCCGATAGGGAACCCGGACGAATCGCTTGAGCCGGACCACGCTGGGTGCGGGGACTGTGACGGTCGCGCTGTGCAGATAGGCGCCGGACTCCTCGAGGCATACGGCCTTGTTCTCGAGGACGAGGACGAGCGCGCGGCGGAGCGGTACGACACCTAGCGGCTCGTACGACGCGTTGAGGACCAGGACATGCGGCACGGATGCCTCCTTGGACGCCGGCGGCGCGTGGCTCGCGCCGGGACGATTCGTAGCCAGTCTCCCCTCATGCCTGGTGGAAGCGCCACCATGTCCCCGTAACGGGCTGGGAGTGTTTTCGACCACATCCGATTCATCCCCCGGATGGTGGCCGGTTCAAGCCCAGGTGAGCATGGTCTCTCCTTCACACATCCGGCAAGAGCACACACAATGCCCCGTTAGTGTGGTGGTTCTGCCCCTTCGGTGACCCATCCGTGACCTTGACCCCCGCAGGGCCACCGCACCGGGGCAGACCGCTGCACCTGGAGGTACCCGCCGTGTCCATGTCCCCTGCGGACGCCGTCCTGCTCGCCGCCGGTCCGTCGCCGTCGCCGTCGCCGACTCCCTCGGACACACAGACCCCGAGAGTCCCCTCGCTCCAGGACGCCCAGGAGAAGGCGACGAACGCCGCCGGCTGGGTCGAGCAGAACTGGTCGACATGGCTCGCGATCGGCCTGCGGGTCCTGCTCATCGTGGTGATAGCGGCCGTACTGAGGGTCGTCGTCCGGCGTGCGATCACCAAGCTGATAGACCGCATGAACCGGAACGTCCAGTCCGCGGACGGCAGCGCGCTCGGGGGGCTGCTGGTCAACTACGAACGCCGTCGTCAGCGCTCGCAGGCCATCGGCTCGGTGCTGCGCTCGGTGGCGTCGTTCCTGATCATGGGCACGGCCGCGCTGATGATCCTGGGCACCTTCCAGATCAATCTGGCCCCGTTGCTCGCCTCGGCCGGTGTCGCCGGTGTGGCGATCGGTTTCGGCGCCCGCAACCTGGTCACGGACTTCCTCTCCGGCGTTTTCATGATCCTGGAGGACCAGTACGGCGTCGGCGACACGATCGACGCGGGCGTCGCCTCCGGCGAGGTGATCGAGGTCGGCCTGCGCGTGACCAAGCTGCGCGGCGACAACGGCGAGATCTGGTACGTCCGCAATGGCGAGGTCAAACGCATCGGCAACCTCTCCCAGGGCTGGGCCACCGCCAACGTCGACGTCACGGTCCACTCCGGCGAGGACCTGGACAGGGTGAAGGCCACGCTCGACGAGGTCGCCGGGAAGATGAGCGCCGAGGAGCCCTGGAACGAGCTGCTGTGGGGCCCGATCGAGGTCCTCGGCCTGGACAGCGTGCTGCTGGACTCCATGGTCGTGCGCGTCTCGGCCAAGACGATGCCCGGCAAGTCCCTGACCGTCGAGCGCGAGCTGCGCTGGCGCATCAAGCGGGCGTTCGACGCGGCGGACATCCGGATCGTGGGCGGCGCCACGGCCCCGGTCGAGGAGCAGCCCGCCGACCCGACGGCGGGGATGGCGCCCCCGTCGGCGTACGCGAACGCGACGTCACCGCAGTCGGCGGCCGCGTCCCCGCTCGCTCCGCCCGCGCCGACGAGCACCACGAAGTAGCCGACGAGCACCACGAAGTAACGGCCCTGCGGAGGGCGGCATCCGGTCTGCCGGGTGCCGCCCTTTCCCATGCGTACTCGCCCTCCCCACACCCTCTGTGGCGCACCCGCCGGCATTGATGCGCTTATCGCATGGACAGATCTCGGTTTGCCGCTGGACGCCGATCCGCCGATGCTCCGAAACTCTCGCGTAACACCTCGGCCCGCACCCGCCCAGCTCCCGCCCGCCGCCGAGGCCGTCCCCGAGGACGCGAGCACCGCCATGCTCCGCAGGGGTCCGTCCCTCCCTCCGCCTGAAGGCGGGGGTATCCACGGAGGAATACCGATGAAAGCGATCAGCAGACGCACGGCGCTCACCGTCACCGCGGGTGCGCTCGCGGCGCCGGCTCTGACCACGGCACCCGCCGCTGCCGCCGGCACCACGGCAGGCACATCCGAAGGACGCCGAGCGGCCTTCGCACGCAACCCGGTCCTGCGAACGGACCTGGTCACCCGGGTCACACCGAGGAACAACTGGCTGGTGACAGCCGTGGCCCTCCAGTACGCACACCGCATCGACTTACCCGGCGGAGTGGTCCCGCCCTCCGCCTTCCAGGTGAAGGCCACCGTGGGCGGGCAGACAGCGGCTCGAACGGTGACCCGGGTGTACTCCAGCACCACGGCCGAAGTGGACGACCGCTCTCGCCCCGGACGGCCCGGAGACCGGCTGATCATCGAACTCGACCCGAACGACTCCAACGCGCGGGCCGCCGGCACCGACCCCCTTCCGCTCGACCGCGCCTACTCCGTCACACAGCTCGCGGACGTGCACGCCCCGAACGGTGAACCGGTGCTCGTGGCCGGCCCGTTCGCGAGCCGGAACGACGACGTCATCACCCCCGTGGCCGACGACTTCACCGCCGGTTCCTTCACCGACTCCACGGGCTTCGCTCTGAACTTCCGGCTCTACCGGCCCGCGGGCTTCGTACGGAACCCGCGGACCCGCACGCGATACCCGCTCGTCGTCACCCTGCACGGCGGTGGCGAGGTCGCGGACAACAACATGACCCAGCTCACCTCCAACCGGATCGCTGTCACCTTCGCCAAGCCGGAACGACAGCGCCGCGACCCCGCGTTCGTCCTCGCCCCGCAGATCCCCCTGCCCCGTCCCATGGACGGACCCGACGGCACGGACTGGACCGACGCCAGGGTCCAGGGCGCGCTGATCGAACTCATCGACACCTTCGTACGCGAGCACACCCGGAACGTGGACACGGACCGGCTCTACCTCGTCGGACTGTCCTCCGGCGGACGCGGCATCTACAGCCTGCTGGCGAAGCGGCCCGCCCAGTTCGCGGCCGCCCTGCCCACGGCAGGCTGGGGCGACCCGGCCGCGATGGAAAAGATCACGCACATCCCGATCTGGGCCGACCACTCCGTCGACGACCCGATCGTCCCCTACCGGGAGGGCCGGTTCGGCAAGCCCGGCACCTGGACCCTGATGAACGCGCTGGAAGCCGCCGGCGCACGGGTCAGCCGGGGGGAATGGGCCAACGACCTGCCGAAGGCACAGTTCGAGGCCCGGGCCCGGGCCCTGCTGAAGCAGGCCCGGGCCACGCGCAGCCACATCCTGTTCACGAGCTACACGCCCGGAACGACACCGGTGAACCCACACCTCTCCTGGGCCCAGACCTACGAGAACGACGTGGTCATCGACTGGCTCTTCGCCCAGTCCCGCTAGCCCTGCCGCCCTCACCTACGGGCGTACCTCGCTGTCCGGTCACCGCGCTCTCACCGCTACCCGGAGGTAAAGCAATGCGTCCATCCCGCCCCCCGACCGGCACGACCGCGCCGCCACGGACCCGGCCCCGTGCCGTGACGGCGCTGATCGCCCTGACGACCACCATCGGCCTGGCACTGACCCTGCTGACCGTCGCCGCCCCACCCGCGGCCGCCGCCGACTTACTGTCCCAAGGCCGGCCGGCGACCGCCTCGTCCACCGAGAAAGCGTCCACGCCCGCGTCGGCGGCCGTGGACGGCGACACCGGAACCCGCTGGTCGAGCACGTTCCGCGATCCGCAGTGGCTGACGGTCGACCTGGGCACCACCGCCACCATCAGCCGGGTCGTGCTGCGCTGGGAGGCCGCGTACGCCCGCGCCTTCCAGATCCAGACCTCCGACGACGGCACGGCCTGGACCACCATCCACTCGGCCACGGCCGGCACCGGCGGCGTGCAGACCCTCGACGTGAACGGCAACGGCCGGTACGTCCGCGTCCACGGCACCCAGCGCGGCACCGCCTTCGGCTACTCGCTGTGGGAGTTCCAGGTGTACGGCTCCCGCGGCACCCCTCCGGGCGATGGGATCCCCGACCCGTCGACGGCTTCCCTCGAGGCCGCGGCCGGGCCGCTGACCACCGCCACCTACACCGTCCCCGACCCGAGCGGATACGGCTCCGGCACGGTCACCTACCCGACGGCCGGCGGCCCGTACCCGGGTGTCGTCCTGATGCCGGGATACCAGGGCACCCAGCAGAACCTCCAGTGGCTCGCCCCCCGTCTCGCTTCCTGGGGCTTCGTCGTCCTCAACGTCGGAACCACCACGCTCACCGACGATCCCGCCTCACGCGGACGCCAGATCACGGCCGCCGGCACCCAGTTGCTCGCTCTGGGCAACGCCCCCGGCAACCCGGTCTCGGGGAAGGTCAACGGCACGCTGGGCGCGGTCGGGCACTCGATGGGCGGCGGTGGTGTCATGGCGGCCCTCCGGGACGACTCCCGATTCCGGGCGGGCGTGCCCACCGCCCCGTACTACCCGAGCGTGGACTTCTCCGGGGTCACCGACCCCACGTTCTTCCTGACCTGCCAGAGCGACCCCGTCGCCCACGGCAACAGCTACGCCGTGCCCTGGTACAACTCCATGGCGCAGGCCGAGAAGCTCTACATCGAGGTTCCGGGCGACCACCTGTGCCCGATGACGGGCTCCGGCAACAAGGCCAAGCAGGGCAAGTGGATCGTGTCGTTCCTCAGCTACTGGCTGCGAGCCGACACCCGCTTCACCCCGTTCCTGTGCGGCCCCGCACGTGAGGCCGACAAGAACGACACGTCCCTGGTCACCCGCTGGATGGACACCTGCCCGCTCTGACCGGCTCGCCGGGAGCGCCCCGTACGGCAGTACCGTGCGGGGCGGCCCCCTCGCAGCCCGACCAACCCGGCGCCGCGAGGCCACTTGACTTCGCGGTCACCGCTTGCTGCCCGGACCTGCTGCCGCGCGGACTGCCTGCTGCGACTCCACCGCCCCGCCCGGCACCAAGACGGCGAGGGTGCTGCGTGCCGTCAACTCCCCCCGCCCCCGTCACCGTCCGGGAACCACCCTTCACGGTCACGGCGCTGGACGACGTCGAGTTGTTCGGCCAAGTCATCCAGGTCGTCGGCGTGCGGATCGAACCGGTCCGAGGATGCGGGAGGGTCGCCAACGGGGCGAGCGACATAGGCGGTGCGCATGCCGATGCCCTGCGCTCCGCGCAGATCCCAGGCGTGGGCAGCGACGGCTTGTAAGTCCGTGCTTCTTCGGCGGACAACGCCTGGTGCCAGCGCGGTCCGGCGTGGGCGTTGAGCCCGAGGAGCGCCATCCGGCCAGCGTTGGAGAGGCCGATCAGCGGGAACCGTTCGGCGAGTCGGGCGAGCCCCGACACGGTGTCAGGCCACGGCGGGAGCTGACGACCTGAAAGCGCCAGTGCCGCTACGGCGGTCGGGTCTTCGACTCCGGCGGCACCGGCTACGAGCCGAGCGGCCTCCAGGTCCAGGACGTCGCTGGTGAGGTAGGGCCGGACGCCGTTGAGGATGCCACGCTGCTCGCGGGATATGTGTTCGACACGTTGCTTCGGGCGGGAGTGAACGAGGAACGTCCCACCGATGCAGAGTGGTGGGCGAACAGCGCAGCTGGACACTGAGGCAGGCGGAAGATCCACTCTGAGAGTCGGGCTGACGCCGACTGGGTGACGATCAGGATCGGCCAGGAGTGCGGTATGGGCGAGGCGCAGCGAGGCGGTCAGTCCTGCGCTGAGGAGTAGGAGCGGAGCAAACCCTCGACCGGTGCCACCGAATGATCATCGCCGGCCCGCCCCTGGGCCGTGTGAGGGCGCCCGAGGTCGGCCGCCGACGCTGTGGCATGGGCGATAGGGCACGTGTCGGCCCGAGCACAACGCGCCGGGCCGACCACGAGACACGTCGTTCGTCGTCCACGGCTACCGTTCGGCGCACGTGCCGGTCCGTTCGTCGCATGGAGGTGTCCGTTCGGCATGCCCGGGGTTCCGGAGGGGGACACAGGCCGCCGCGATCGGTGTAGACACAAAGCACGAACCGAACTGAGCAGACCTCCATCTCGAAAACAGTTGGCGCAGAAACTCCTAGGCCGACCGCCGCTGCAGGGAAGGACCCCGTCATGTCCACCACCATCGCAGCCGAACCGGTGTCCTGGCCGTCCGCGCCGGCCGCCGCTGCCTGGGGCAAACAGTCGGTCCCCACCCGCGTCGGTCTCGCCCTGGCCGCCGATCCGGAACACATCTCTACTGCCCGTCGGCAGGTCGCGGCCCATCTACGGTGCTGGGACCTGGACCACCTGGTGGACGACGCCACTCTGATCACCTCCGAGCTGGTGACCAACGCCGTGCTCTACGGCCTCGCCGAAACGATCATGGTGCACCTCGCCAAGTGCGGTACCGCCACGGACCCGCAGTTGCTGATCACCGTCACCGACGAGTGCCCGGCCGAGGCGATGCCCGAGGTGGCGTCCCCCGCGTCCTCGGACGAACACGGCCGCGGCCTGTACATCCTCCAGTGCCTGGCCAGCCGCTGGGGCACCGCCACCGGCCACGGCGGAAAGCTCGTCTGGGCCACACTGGCCGTCGACGCTCCCGAGCACGAGCCCGAAACCGGCGCCGCCTAGCGGACACGCTGGTCGGGGACCGGTGGATCGTCACGGCCTCACTTCCAGCGTCCGCGGTCACGGGCCGCCGAGTCCCGGCGGGGCAGCACCAGCCCCTCGGGCGCGTGGAGGCGGACGAGGATACGGGCGGTGCCGCGAGGGATGCTGCGCCGGGTCAGCAGGGAGGTCCCGATCATCACCGCGAAGGCGAGCGGCACACTCCAGGCCGCAGGGCGGCTCAGCAGGGCCCCCGGCCAGCCGCCGAACGGGTGGCCGACGATGGTGAGGGCCACCGCACCGATCGTGGCGCCCCCACCGACCAGCAGCCCCGCCACCGCACCCTGCGGAGTCAGGCCACGCCACCAGATGCCGAGCAACAGCAGCGGCCAGAACGACGAGGCGGCCACCGCGAACGCCAGCACGACCACATCCGCCACCGGACGGTGGACCACGGCCAGCGAGAGCAGGCACGGCACACCCGCGGCAGCCACTCCGGCGAGCCGCAGGCGCAGAATGTCCCCGCGGCCCTCCGCCCGGAGCGTGCCCCTCGCGTTCCCCCGGCGCGGTCCGGCGACCAGCGTGCGCCGACGCGCAAGCCGGGCTCTGATGTGTGCCCGCACATGGTCCAGCTCCTGACCGAGGACACCGGCGACCGAGACGGTCAGGCCGGAGGCCGTCGACAGAAACGCCGCGAACGCGCCCGCGGTGACCAGCGTGCCCAGCAACGTGCCGACGGTCCCGCCGACGAGTTGGGTGGGCAGCAGCAGCACGGACGCGTCGGTGCGGCCGGTCATGAGCAGCTCAGGGGTGTACAGGCGGCCCAGTGCCCCGTAGACCGGGGGCATCACATAGAAGGCGCCGAGCAGCCACAGGACGACCCACGTGGTGCGGCGGGCGGCCGCCCCGTCGGGATTGGTGTAGAAGCGCACGATCACATGGGGCAGCCCCATGGTGCCCAGCAAGGTGGCGAGCAGCAGCGAATACGTCCCGTACACGGGATGGCTGATCGCCGACAGCGGCTGGGACCAGTCATTGCCCTCCAGCGGCTCCTGCCCCACGGTGTGCGGGACGTCGGCTCCGGCGGGGAACTCCACCTCCGTCTCTTCGCCGATCCGGTGCTCCCCTTCGGCGAGCCGTACCGTCGTGTCGTCGAGTTGACGCCCTTCGAGGCTGCCGCTCACCGTCACGGTCACGGGTTCGTCCACCTCCACGCGCACGGCCTGCTGCACGGACACGGTCGTCGTCTCCCGGAACCGCGGCGGAGTGTCGGCACTCGGCCACGGGGCTCCGTCGGCACGCCAGGCCAGCAGCAGGAAGATCACGGGGATGGCGAGCGCGGTGAGCTTGAGCCAGTACTGGAAGGCCTGCACGAAGGTGACGCTGCGCATCCCGCCCGACGCGACGGTGATCATCACCACGGTGGTCACGACCACCGGACCCACCCACAGCGGGGCGGAGGTGACGGTACGCAGTGTCAGTCCGGCTCCCTGCAGTTGCGGCAGCATGTAAAGCCACCCGGTGAGCACCACCAGCAGCGCCGTCAGGCGGCGCACCCGAACGGACTCCAGACGCGCCTCGGCGAAGTCGGGGACGGTGTAGGCGCCGGAACGGCGCAGCGGGGCGGCGACGAAGGCCAGGAGCACCAGATATCCGGCGGTGTACCCGACGCCGAACCACAGCATGTCCGCGCCGTAGGCCAGCACCAGCCCGGCGACGCCGAGGAAGGAGGCGGCGGAGAGGTACTCGCCACCGATCGCCGAGGCGTTACGGAAGGGCGAGACGGCCCGCGAGGCGACGTAGAAGTCGGATGTGGCCCGTCCCGGGCGCAGTCCGTACACGCTGAACAGGGCCGTGGCGACGGACACCAGAGCGACGGCCGCGATGGCCTGCACGCTGTTCACGGGGCCGGGCCCCTCATGAGCGGTCGATCAGGTCGACGAAGTCACGCTCGTTCCTGCGGGCCTGGCGGACACAGACCAGGGCGAGCGTGAGGATCACCGGGTACACGGCCACGCCGATGACCAGCCACGTCACGGGGATTCCGGCCAGGCTCCCGTCCCGCAGGACGGGCGTCATGAGGAAGAGGTAGGGAAGGGAACCGAGGACAAGGGCGAGGGTTCCCACGACGGCGAGTCCGAGCCGGAGCTGGCTGCGCATCAGGGAGCGGAGGTAGATGTCGCCCAGCGGGGTCTGGCGGCCGAGATCGTCGTGGACCGGCGCGTGCCCGGTGGCCAGCTCCCCCCTGCCGAGGGCCGCCAGGGTCCTGGGGTGGGCCACCGTGACGCGGCGCGGAGGTGGCTCGCCGGTGCCCGGATCGCCGCGGGAGCGGTCCTGCCCCGCCGTCATGTGACACCGTCGCGGTGGTGGAAGGGACGCTGGATGAGCGGTCTGACGGTGCCGGGCAGCCCGCCGCCGTGCGCCGGCGGACCGGTGGTGGGTGTCGGCGTGCCCGTGGCGGGCGTCGGCGGACCGGTGGCTTTCGCCTCGGGACGGCGGGCCAGCGCCTGGCGCACCAGGGCGTCCCTGACCTGCCGGACGTGACGTCGACTGACCGGCAGCACCTGGTCACCGAGCCGCACACAGGTCTTCCCGGCCTCGATCCGAATCTCGCTCACCGCGTCGACGGCGACCAGGAAGCCTCGGTGAATGCGGATGAATCCCGCGTCGCGCCAGCCTTCCTCCAAGGCGGTGAGCGACGTCCGCACCAGGTGGGTGCCCGATGAGGAGTGCAGGCGCGCGTAGTCGCCCTGGGCCTCGGCGTAGAGCACCTCGCTGCGGCGCAGGAAGCGCGTCACTCCGCCCAGTTCCACGCAGATGACCTCGTCGGCGGGCGGCGCGGCGGCCTGCGCGGCTTCCTGCCGCGCGGTGCCATCGCCCTGCTCGCCCTGCTCGCCCGACTCCCCCGGCTCGCTCGGCTTCTCGTCCGCGACCCGGCGCACCGCCTCGGCCAGGCGTTGCGGGTCGACCGGTTTGAGCACGTAGTCGGCGGCGTGCAAGGAGAACGCGTCCACCGCGTAGTCCTCGTGCGCGGTCACGAACACGACCCGCGGCGGCTCGGCGAAGCGGGAGATCAGGCGGGCGATGGACACGCCGTCCAGGTCGGGCATGCCTATGTCGAGGAAGACGGCGTCGAGCGGCCGTCCCGCACCCAGGGTCCGATCGATGTCGAGGAGCGCCTCGGTGCCGTCGTTGGCCGTTCGCACCTCCGCCACGTGCGGGTCGCGACGGAGCAGATAGGCCAGTTCCTCCAGCGCCGGCTCCTCGTCGTCAACCGCGAGAACATGGAGCACACTGTGAGCGTAACCAGCGCCGCGCGGAGAGCGGAACCCTGATCGGATGCCCGATACACGCCGGATGTGCATGATTGCGGTCAGCTGTCGTCCGGCCCCTCCTGAACGGCGTGCGGATGGAACTTCGGCACCCGCACCCGCACCTTCGTTCCGGCACCCGGTGCGGTCTCCACCACCAGCCCGTAGGCGTCGCCGTAGACATGCCGGAGCCGGACATCGACGTTCCGCAGTCCGATGCCCGGCTCGCGGCGTCTGTCGGAGCCCGAGGGCACGTCGGCGAACGGCTTGGTCTCGCCCCTGAGTGTGTCCGCCAGCCGCTCGGGATCCATGCCCACACCGTCGTCCTCCACGGTGATGCGCGCCTCGTTGCCCACGTCCTGGGCCGTGATCCTCAGATGCCCCGGACCGGCGCGGCACTCCAGGCCGTGCCGCACCGCGTTCTCGACCAGGGGCTGCAGACACAGGTAGGGGACCACCACGGAGAGGACCTCCGGCGCCACTTGCAAGGACAGCTGAAGACGACCGCCGAAGCGGGCGCGCTCCAGGAGCAGATAGCGGTCGACGCAGCGCAGCTCCTCGGCGAGTGACGTGAAGTCACCGTGCCGGCGGAAGGAGTAGCGGGTGAACTCGGCGAACTCCAGCAGCAGCTCCCTGGCCCGCTCCGGGTCGGTGCGGACGAACGAGGCGATGACCGACAGCGAGTTGTAGATGAAGTGAGGCGAGATCTGGGCGCGCAGCGCGCGGGTCTCCGCCTCGGCCACCGCCGTGCGTGAGCGGTCGAGCTCGGCCAGCTCCAGCTGTGTCGACACCCAGCGAGCGACTTCGGTCGTGGCCCGGACCAGACCGGTGGTGGCGGAGGCTCCATAGACCGCCAGGGCGCCCTCCGGGCGGCCCGCGACGACCAGTGGCACCACCACGCCCTGCCGCAGCAGACAGTCCACGTCGTCACACGGTATGTCGTCAGGTCCCACGACCTCCGTACGACCGCTGGCCAAAGCGCTCCGGGCGTGCCCGGACACCGCCTCTTCGTGATCGTGTCCTGCCGCGGGCGCGAAGCCGTCCCAGGCCAGCACGGTGCCGGACGTGTCCGCCAGCATCAGCGCGGGAACACCGAGCAGCGCACGCAGATGCCGTCCGGCCCGCCGCGCCCCGTCCGGGTCCAGACTGGCCCGCAGCGGCGGAGCGGCCAGCGAGGCCGTGTGCAGCGTCTCGTACGTCGCCCGCTCCTGCGTGGTTCCCAGGAACTGCCGCTTGCGCGCCGAACGCAGCAGCAGGATGGTGGCAGCGACGATGAGCACCAGCGCTCCCACCAGGAGCAGTACGGCCGCGACGGCGGAATACCACGGCATGTCTGGACGGTACCGCGCGATGGGCGGTGCGGGCACGGGCAGAGCGGCCGGTGGTGAGCCGGGGAGCCGGAGTTGGCGTGTGCCGTTCACCGTGGGCGGGTGCTCGGCGTCGTCACCCTCTTCGTGCGTCGCTCACTGAGCGAGGGCGCGCAGCGGGCCGCGGGAGAACCGCGTCTCGGCCCTGCGTGTCATCGGGCTCATCGCCAGTCGCCACCGGGTTCTTCTACGCGTGGGTGTCGCCGCACCGGCGACGGCTGACGGTCCACATCCGAGAAAGACCAGGTCAGCCGCACCCGGCCAGACGCGTTTCCACCCAGGGGTGGCGGTACGGCAAGATGGGGTGTATCTGCCCACTGCCAGATTCAAGCTGCCGGACGGTTTCTCTTGGCTGAGTTCATTTACACCATGCGCAAGGCGCGCAAAGCGCACGGCGACAAGGTGATCCTCGACGACGTGACGACCAGCTTCCTGCCGGGGGCGAAGATCGGCGTCGTCGGCCCGAACGGCGCCGGCAAGTCGACGATCCTGAAGATCATGGCCGGCATCGAGCAGCCGTCCAACGGTGACGCCTTCCTCACGCCCGGTTACACGGTCGGCATCCTGCTCCAGGAGCCCCCGCTGACCGAGGACAAGACCGTCCTGGAGAACGTCCAGGAGGGTGTCGCCGGGATCAAGGGCAAGCTCGACCGGTTCAACGAGATCGCCGAGCAGATGGCGACCGACTACTCCGACGAGCTCATGGACGAGATGGGCAAGCTCCAGGAGGACCTCGACCACGCCAACGCGTGGGACCTGGACGCCCAGCTGGAGCAGGCCATGGACGCCCTGGGCTGCCCGCCCGGCGACTGGCCCGTCACCAACCTGTCCGGTGGTGAGCGCCGCCGCGTCGCGCTGTGCAAGCTACTGCTGGAGCAGCCCGACCTGCTGCTGCTCGACGAGCCCACCAACCACCTCGACGCCGAGTCGGTGAACTGGCTGGAGCAGCACCTGGCCAAGTACCCGGGCACCGTCGTCGCGGTCACCCACGACCGGTACTTCCTCGACAACGTCGCCCAGTGGATCTGCGAGGTCGACCGCGGTCGCCTCTACCCCTACGAGGGCAACTACTCGAAGTACCTGGAGACAAAGGCCGCCCGCCTCAAGGTCGAGGGCCAGAAGGACGCCAAGCGGCAGAAGCGGCTCAAGGAAGAGCTGGAGTGGGTGCGGTCCAACGCCAAGGGGCGGCAGGCCAAGTCCAAGGCGCGTCTGGCCCGGTACGAGGAGATGGCCGCCGAGGCCGACAAGATGCGGAAACTGGACTTCGAGGAGATCCAGATCCCGCCGGGCCCGCGTCTGGGCAATGTCGTCGTCGAGGTCAGCAACCTCACCAAGGGCTTCGGCGAGAAGCTGCTCATCGACGACCTCAGCTTCACGCTGCCGCGCAACGGCATCGTCGGCATCATCGGCCCGAACGGTGCCGGCAAGACCACCCTGTTCAAGATGATCCAGGGCATCGAGGAGCCGGACTCCGGCGCCATCAAGGTCGGCGACACCGTCAAGATCTCCTACGTCGACCAGAGCCGCGAGAACATCGACCCGAAGAAGACGCTCTGGGCCGTTGTCTCCGACGAGCTGGACTACATCAACGTGGGCCAGGTCGAGATGCCGAGCCGTGCCTACGTCTCCGCGTTCGGGTTCAAGGGCCCGGACCAGCAGAAGCCGGCCGGCGTGCTCTCCGGTGGTGAGCGCAACCGCCTGAACCTCGCGCTCACCCTCAAGCAGGGCGGCAACCTGCTGCTCCTCGACGAGCCCACCAACGACCTCGACGTCGAGACCCTCTCCAGCCTGGAGAACGCGCTGCTGGAGTTCCCCGGCTGCGCCGTGGTGGTCTCCCACGACCGGTGGTTCCTGGACCGCGTGGCCACGCACATCCTCGCCTACGAGGGCGAGTCCAAGTGGTTCTGGTTCGAGGGCAACTTCGAGTCGTACGAGAAGAACAAGGTCGAGCGGCTCGGCCCGGACGCGGCCCGTCCGCACCGCGCCACCTACAAGAAGCTGACCCGGGGCTGATCTTGCGGCACATCTACCGCTGCCCGCTGCGCTGGGCGGACATGGACGCGTACGGCCACGTCAACAACGTGGTGTTCCTCCGCTATCTGGAGGAGGCCCGTATCGACTTCCTGTTCCGCCCGGAGAAGGACTTCCAGCAGGGGTCCGTGGTGGCACGCCATGAGATCGACTACAAGCGGCAGCTGGTCCACCGGCACACCCCGGTGGACATCGAGCTGTGGGTCACCGAGATCAGGGCGGCGTCCTTCACCCTCACGTACGAGGTGAAGGACGACGACCTGGTCTACGTGCGGGCCTCGACGGTGATAGTCCCGTTCGACTTCGAGGCACAGCGCCCGCGCCGGATCACCGCGGAGGAACGGGAGTTCCTCCAGGAGTACACGGACGACGACGAGGAGGAGGCCGTCGCCGCATGACGGTGCTCCACCTCGCCGACGAGGGGGAGGCGGCGGATCTCGCGGCCTTCCTCTCCCGGCTGCTCCACTACGACCGCGGGGCCGCGGTGCGCCTCCAGGCCGCCGGCACCGCACTGGCCGTCTTCGGGCGGCCGCCGTCCTTCGAGGTGCTGGCCGTGCGCGCGGTGCGGCTGGCGAAGCCGTACGAGAGGGGCCTTGACGTCACACTGGACATGACCGTGTCCGCCGGTGAGTTCCTGGAGTCCGTGGACGAGAAGGCGGGCACGGCCGTCGTTCCGCAGGCCGTGACCGGGCCGCCGTGGGCGGGTGTGCTGCCGCCGCGCGGTGGCTGGCGGCCCGAGCCGGGGCTGCCGGCGCCCGACGCGCTCCGGTCGCTCGTGGCCGCCGCGGTCGCCGAGTTCCGTTCCCGTACGCGGGACTTGCCGGACGAGCGGCGTACCAGGGCGGAGCTGGACCGGATCGGCCGGGACATCTGGTCCCGCACGGTCGGCGACACCCCGCTCCCGGTACGCGCCGTGCACGCGGCGCAGTCCCTGGGCTTCCTGCGGCCCGAGGTGCCGCCGGCGCTGTTCTCCTCGGGCGCGTGGCTCAGGCTGCGCACACCGTACGGGTCGGTCGCCGTACGCCGGGCGGGGCTCGGGGCGCTGGACGTCAGCGTCCGCTGACCGGCGCCCCGTCGGACGACGTCAGCCCGGGGTGTTCACCATCGAGGCCGCCGCGTACGTCAGGTAGTTCCACAGGGTGCGCTCGTGCTCCTCGGACAGCCCGAGCTCCTCGACGGCGACCCGCATGTGCTTCAGCCAGGCGTCGTGCGCCGCCCGGTCGACCGTGAAGGGCGCGTGCCGCATCCGCAGGCGCGGGTGGCCGCGGTTGTCGCTGTACGTCGTGGGCCCGCCCCAGTACTGGATGAGGAACAGCGTGAGGCGCTCCTCGGCCGGGCCCAGGTCCTCCTCCGGGTACATCGGCCGCAGCAGCGGGTCCTCGGCGACTCCCTCGTAGAAACGGTGGACGAGCCGACGGAAGGTCTCCTCCCCGCCGACCTGCTCGTAGAAGGTCTGCTCCTGAAGCGTGCCACGCCGGATCTCATTCACGCCCTCCATGCTCTCAGACGCGGGGACATAGGACTCAAGGCCTAGGACCAGCACCGGTTGCCCTTACTGTGGTGGTATGGGCGGTCATGCTCCCGACAGGGAATCGGACGGTCTCGCCGCCTCCGCGCGGGCGGGACTGGTGCGCCGGATCGACGCGAGCGGGGCCTGGGTCACCGACCCGGTGTGGCGGGAGGCGTTCGCGGCGGTACCGCGCCACCTCTTCGTGCCGTACTACTACGTCGGCGTCGCGGGCGGTTACGAACGCCGGTGGGGCGAGAGCCCCGACCCGCGGGCGCGTGAGCGGTGGATACGGGGCGCATACGAGGACACCCCGTTGGCGACCCGGCTGCGCGACGGCGAGCTGCTGTCGTCCAGCAGCCAGCCCTCCCTGATGGCGGACATGCTGGCCGCGCTGCGCGTCGAGGACGGGAACACGGTCCTGGAGATCGGCGCCGGCACGGGCTACAACGCCGCGTTGCTGGCACACCGGCTGGGCGACGACAAGGTCACCACCGTCGACCTCGATCCGGAGATCACCGAGTCGGCCCGCCGGCACCTGGCCGCCGCCGGGTACCGCCCGGTCGTCGTCACGGGGGACGGCGCCCGGGGCGTGCCCGAGCGCGCGCCGTTCGACCGGATCATCGCCACGTGCGCGCTGAGCACCGTGCCGCGCGCCTGGCTCGCCCAGTGCCGTCCCGGCGGCCGGATCCTCATGCCGCTCGCCACCGGCCTGGTCGCGCTCACGGTGCGCGACGCCGGGCACGCCGAAGGGCGCTTCCTGCACACGCCCGCCTACTTCGTGCCGCTGCGCGGTGTGAGCAGGCCCGGGGGCGAGCCGCTCCAGCTGGGCGGAGTGCCGCGCCGGGCCAGGGAGGACGATCTGTTCCGCTTCCTGCTGGCCCTGACCCGCGGCAGCCTGGATCCGCAGGAGGCGCACGCACTGTGGGAGCAGGAGCGCATGCCGCAGCGGGAGCGCTACGGCATCACGGTCAGCGGCGATCGGGAGTGGGCCTGGCTGGACGACCCGGAGGGGCCGTACGCCTGGCCCCTCCCGTCCTGACACCGGAAGGGCTCAGGGGTCTTGGAAAGGACCCCTCAGCCGCGGCGGATCGTGATCGTCGTCCAGGCGCCCACGTGCACCCGGTCGCCGTCCTGCAGCGGTACGGGGACGAACGGCTGGATCGGCTCGTCCGAGCCGTTGACCGTCGTGCCGTTCGTCGAGTTCTGGTCGACCACCGCCCAGCTGCCGTCCGGCTGCTGGACCAGCACCGCGTGCTGGTGCGAGACACCCGGGTCCTCCGGCGGCACCGACAGGTCGATGTCGGGGGTGTCGCCGGTGGAGTGCCGCCGGCGGCCGATGGTGAGCTGGTTGCCGGTGAGCGTGCGCTGCTGCTCGGGCGAGTACGCGGGCAGGTTCAGGCCCGCGGCCTCGGGTCCGGAGCGCTGCATCATCGCCATGAAGTAGTCGCGGTCCGGGCCGATGGTCGCCGTCCAGGTGGCCGGCCCCTGGGGTGCCTGGGGCTGCTGCGGGAAGCCGCCGGGGCCGGGGGGCGCCTGGGTCGCGCCGGGCTGGGGGTAGCCGTAGCCGCCACCCTGACCGCCGGGGCCACCAGGGCCGCCGGGGCCGCCGGGGCCGCCGGGGCCGGTGGACGAGGGCGGGGAGATCACCCAGTCGTCGTCACCGCCGCCGCCGAAGGGCGCACCGCCCTGGGGCGGCCGCTGGGTCTCCTGCGGGAATCCGGGCGGGGCCGACGGGGCGGACTGCTGGTAGCCCTGCGGAGCGCCACCGGGCGCGCCGGGCGCACCGGGTCCAGGCGGCGGGCCCTGCCGCGAGGGGGCGGCACCGAATCCGGGCGGGCCGCCGGGGCCGCCGGGGCCACCAGGACCGCCTGGCCCGGAAGGACCACCCGGACCACCGGGCCCGGAAGGACCACCGAAACCGCCGGGGCCGCCCGGGCCACCGGGACCGGGAGGACCACCGTGTCCACCGGGACCGCCCGGAGCGGAAGGACCACCAGGCCCCCCGGGACCACCCGGCCCGGAAGGACCACCGAAACTGCCGGGGCCACCGGGCCCACCAGGACCACCGGGCCCGGAAGGACCACCAGGACCACCCGGCCCGGAAGGACCACCGAAACCGCCGGGGCCGCCCGGGCCACCAGGACCGGGAGGACCACTGTGCCCACCGGGACCGCCCGGGCCCGGCCGGCCGGAGGGGTCGCCGAACGGCGGGATCGGCTCGGCCGGGCGGTTCACCTGCGACGGGCGGGAACTCTGGTACTCGAACGCGTCACCGCCGCCGTAGGAGGGACCCGACGGGCCGGAAGGACCGGGCCCGCCCGGTGGCTGGAAGCGCCCGCCCGGGCCGGGCGACGTCGGAGGCGGAGCGGCGGGCGTGTACGAGGTCGCCGTGTTCGTCAGGAAGTTCCACCGGCACTCCTCGCAGAACGGGGCGGCGCCCTCCCGCGGCGTACGGCACTGCGGGCAGAGCTCCGGCTCGGCGTTCGGCACGGCGGACAGGTGCGGAGGGCGCCCACCGGGCTGGCCACCGGGGCCGCCAGGGCCGCCGGGAGGGCCGCCTGGGCCACCGGGACCACCGGGTCCGCCGGGTGGCGGGAAGCCGTAGCCGCCGCCGGGCGGGGGCGGCGGTGGAGGCGGAGGCACGGCACCCGCCATGCGGTGACCGCAGACCTCGCACCAGTCGTCGGAACCCGACTGGTGTCCGTTCGGGCAGGTCGGCATGTCGGCGCGTCCCTCCTTCGATCTCTTCTAGGTCACTTCTTCACGCGGACGGTCTTGGTGGACCGGGTCTCGAGCGTCATCTCGTCGGCCTCCTCGACCTTCGCCTTCAGTCGCACAGTACCGGTCGCGGCATCGACCACGTCCACCACCTTCGCAAGCAGTTTCGCAGTATCGGCGTTCCCGGAGGCACTCGCGAGCTGAACGGCCCGGCCCAGTTTGGCCGTTGCTCCGTCCATATCTCCCGACTTGCGAAGGTCCAGCCCTTGTTGGATGGCTTGTGCCAGTTCGGCCTGCCCGGTGTAGTGGGCGACTTGGGGGTTGATCGACGTCGAGGCGACCATGTCGTCCGTCCACACGGCCCGCACCAGGCCCTGCGCGCCGAGGTTCTGAACGCTGCCGTCGGGCTGCGGAATGACCAGCGAGACGCGGGCCGCCAGCATCTCCTGGCCGATGTTCGCGGCCGGGACTTCCACGCAGAGGTGATAGTCACGGGACTCGTCTCCCCAGGAACCAAGGGGGTAGTCGCCCGCCCGGGGGCCCGCCTCGGTGCGCCGGCCGGTCAGGTCCTCGACCGTCGGCGCGACCCGCTTGACGAACTTCACGGTGGTGTCGACCGGGGTCCACAGCCGCAGGAAGACGTCCGCGACCTCCTTGCCCATCGCCGTTTCCATCATGTGCGTGAAGTCGGCGGCCAGCCCGGCCGGGTCGGCGACGATGTCGGCGGTGCCGAGCAGGGCGGAAGCGATCCCTGTGACTTCTTTCACTTCCCAGTCCGTGCCCACGCCGCGCGCGTCACAGGTGAAGCGCCCCGCGCACGCGTCCAGCGCGGCCTTCAGGTCCTGGGGCGACTCGTGCTCGTTGCGGCCGTCGGTGAGGAGGATGCCGTGCCGGATGGCGACGTCCGCGGACGACAGCAGTCGGTCGGCCAGTTTCAGCCAGGTGCCGATGGCCGTGCCGCCGCCCGCGCTGAGCGAGCGCAGCGCCTGCTTGGCCTGTGCGCGGGTGGTGGCGTCGGCGACCGCGAGGTTCCCGCCGCCCGGGTAGACCTCCTTGGCCACGTGCGTCCCGCCGATCACCGCGAAGTGCACGCCGTCGCGCAGGGTGTCGATGGCGGCGGCCGTCGCGTCCCGGGCGTTGCGCATCTTGGTCGGCGGGTAGTCCATCGACCCGGAGCAGTCGACCATGATCGCTACGGCTGCGGACGGGCCCTGCCCGGGTGAGTAGAGATGGGGCGCCGAGACCGCGCTGCCGACCGTGCCGCCACCGGTCGCCGTCACCGTGACGATGGCGTTGACCTCGCCGGCGCCTTCAGGCAGGTACTCGTTCTGGTACACGTCCACCGAGAACCGGGGCACGTTCGGTTTCGAGAAAATGGCCATGCCTGCTTCGATCCCCCTCCAAAGCCCCCGCCGAGGACGGGGTGATGACGGTAGGCGGAGCGGTCCCCTCCGGTCCGCCGAGGCGTCCGGTACACGGCCTCAGGCCGATCCTGCCCCCTGGAGGACCGCCGGGAACGGCACGAGGGCCACTGTTACGTTGTCGTGGCCCCCGCCGTCCAGGGCGTGGCCGACGAGCACCCGGGCGCTGTGCAGCGGATGGGTGGCGGCGTCGAGCGGGACGACCCGGGCCATCTCCTCGGCCGCCTCCGCGTAGTTCCACAGACCGTCCGTGCAGACCACGACGACGCCCGGCCGGTCCGGCTTGAACGCGGCGGTGTGCGGTTCCAGTTCGTAGGCGTCAGCGCCCAGCCAGCCTGTGATCGCGTGGGCGCGCTCGTCGGCGTAGGCCTCGGACTCGTTCATCAGGCCGGCGGCGACCATCTGCGCGGCCCAGGAGTCGTCCTCGGTGAGCCGGGCGGGAGGTGCGCTCCGGTCGACCGGGACCCAGTAGGCACGGCTGTCGCCGACCCAGCCGACGATCAGCAGGCCCGACGTCACCACGGCGCCGACGATGGTGCACGCCGGGGCGTTCTGGTGCGGGGCGTGCTCACGGGCCGTGGCGGGTTCCCCGGCGAGCGAGTTGACGGCGTGTGAGGCGGCGACGATCGCTTCGTGCATCGCCTGCTGCGGGTGCGTGCCGCGCGGCAGGGCGGCCAGCAGTGTCTCGCTCGCCGCCTTCGACGCCGCCATCGAGGCGGCGTCGGGGCGGGTCGCCGACGAGACGCCGTCGCAGACGATCGCCACGGAGGCGGGCGAGCCGTCGGGGAGCGCGGTCGTGCCGATGGCGAACGCGTCCTCGTTGCGGTGGTGGCGCAGGCCGCGGTCGCTGACCGCGGCCACCGGGCCGGACTCCTGCTCCATGTGGTCCCGTTCGCGCGGCTGGGCGTGGCCGCAGTTCTCGCAGTAGCCGTCGTCGTCCACGCGGCCGGCCCGGCAGGCCACGCAGACCTTGCCGCCGGCGCCCGCGGCCTGCGCCGGCGGGTCGGCGGACACCCGTGGGTCCGGTGCCTGGAGGAGGTACTCGTCGGGCTGCTGTCCCGGGTAGGTCCCGGGCCGGGCGGTGTCGCTCCCGGGTGGCGCGGGCTGCCCGTCCGGCCGCCGGTCGAACCGTACGCCGGTGGCCGGCGGGGCGCTCGGTGGCGGGGGCGCCGGCCAGGCCGTGCCGGCGGGCGGCGCCGACGGTGGCTCGGGATACTCACCGGCCGGAGCGCCCTGGGCGGGCACCGAGCCGTTCATGGTGATGGTCGGGTTGTCCTGAGGCCGTGCCGGCACGGCGGACAGGTCATATCCGCACGCGCCGCAGAAACGGTCACCCGAGTCGAGGGGTTCCTCGCAACTCGGGCAGGCGGACAACTGGGGCATCTGCGACATCAATTACACCCACGTCCGGGGGCGGTAACGGTTGGCACGTTCCACCAGGTCGATCCTCTCCTCGCCGCCCCGCGCCAGCCGGGCCAGCGTGCGGTACGAGCGTTCCAGTCCGAAACGCAGTCCCCGCTCGTCCAGGCCGCTGCCGAGCAGCGTCCGTCCCCCGGCGGCGGGAAGGGCGGAACCCTGGCCCCCGGAGAGTACCCAGTCCAGGGCGCAACCGAGGACTTCGGCCGACAACTGCTCACGCCGCGCCGGATCCAGACCGTACGCCTCCAGCGCCTCGACCTGCGCCGCGGCGGCCGTCAGGTCCTCCAGGAACGGTGCGTCGGAGGCGGTCGCCGTGCGCTGCCGCAGCCGCGCCCGGACGGCCGCCACCCGGGCCGCCGTGTAGTGGATGGAGGACTCCGGGACCGACTCCAGCGTCCGTACGGCGCCGCGCCGGTCGCCGGTCGCCAGCTGCACGCGGGCCAGCCCGAACGCGGCGCTCACATGGCTCGGGTCGGTCGACCACACCAGCCGGTAGTACTCGGCGGCGTTGTCCAGCTGGCCGAGCACCTCCGCGCACAGGCCCAGCGCCAGCTTGGGCGCGATCTCGCCGGGGAAGGCGTCGTAGATCGCGTCGAAGGCGAGCGCGGCGCCCTCGTCGTCGCCCGTGACCAGCGCGGCCACGCCCCGGTACCAGACCACCCGCCAGTCGTCGGGCCGCTCGCCCTCCAGGGTGACCAGCGCCCGCAGTGCGGCGGCCGGGTCGCCGGTCTCCAGCCAGGCCCGGATCTGCCGCAGCCGGGTCTCGGTCGACGGGGCCGGGGCGGCGGCGAGGGCGCCGAGCAGTTCGGCGGGCGCGGAGGTCATCAGGCCCGCGAGGAAACCGGCGTTGGGGTCGGACGGGTCGACCCGCGGGACGGGCAGGGCGAGGGCCGTGGTGGTGGTGTCGACGGCTTTGACGAGGCTGTGCGCGGTGGGCAGCGCGGCCGCGGTCGAGGGCGGGCGACGTGTCCGTACCGCCCGTGCCCCCAGCCGGGACACCTCGCCGGCCGGCTTCGGGAACAGCTCCGTGTCCGTGACCCGGAGTTCGGGCCCGAACAGCGTGGAGAGGGCGGGCCGGGCCCGGCCCGTCTGGAGGGACACCACCTCCCGCAGGACACCCGTGAGCTGCTCGGTCATCTCCTGCGCGGAGGCGAACCGGCGGGCCGGGTCCGGGTCCGTGGCGCGGACCAGGAGGCGGTAGAACGACTCGTACTGCCGGAAGACCTCGATGTTGTCCGGGTCGGGCAGCGAGTCGACGTAGACGTTCGTGTAGCCCTGGAAGTCGAAGGTCAGGACGGCGAGGGTGCGGGCGACGGTGTAGAGGTCGCTCGACACCGACGGGCCGGCCTCGGCGACCTCCGGCGCCTGGTATCCGACCGTGCCGTAGATGGCCGACTCCTCGTCGTCCATCCTGCGCACCGCGCCCATGTCGATCAGCTTGAGCTGGTCCTCGGTCTGGATCGCGTTGTCGACCTTGAAGTCGCAGTACAGGAGGTTGCGGCTGTGCAGGTGGCCGAGTGCCTCCAGGGCCTCGATGCCGTACGCGCAGGCCTGCTCCACGGGCAGCGGATCGCGCCTGCCGTGCGGTGTGCGGCGGTCGTTGGCGATCTCCTTCAGCGACTTGCCGCCGACGTACTCCATGACGATGTAGCCGTCGAGGGAGCCGGTGCGCTGGTCCAGGTGCTCCACGAAGTTGTAGATCCGCACGATGTTGGCGTGCTCGATCTCCGCCAGGAAGCGCCGCTCGGAGATCGCCGCGGCCATCGCGTCCTGGTCGCCCGTGTCCAGCAGGCCCTTGAGGACCACCCAGCGATCGGACACCGCCCGGTCGACCGCCAGGTAGATCCAGCCCAGGCCGCCGTGCGCGAGGCAGCCGACGACCTCGTACTGGCCGTGCACGACGTCCCCGGCCTTCAGCTTCGGTACGAACGAGTACGGGTGCCCGCACTTGGTGCAGAAGCCCTCCGTGCGCCCCGGCCGGTCACCGCGCGCACGGCCCACCGGGGCGCCGCAGTCGGAGCGTGAGCAGAACCGCTTCCGCTCGGGCACCTCCGGGTTGTCCAGGACCATCTCGCGCGGGTCGGGCCGCGGGATCGGCGGGACCTGGACCAGCCCGGCGCCCAGCCGGCCCCGCGTCGAGGAACCGGCGCCGGAACCGGAGCTGCGCACCGACAACGAACGGCTCGTGGGCTTGCCCGACAGGGAGCGCGAGAGCCGTCCCGACACCGAGCGGCGGGACTTCGACGACTGGGACGACGTACGCGAACTGCGGCCGCCGGAGCGGGAGCCGCCGCTGCGCCCCGAGCCGTGGGAGCCGCCCTTGCCGCCCGCGGTGATGCCGGTCGGGGGCGAACCGACCATGCCGTTCGGTGCGACGACCGGGGCGAGGCCGCAGGTGTCGCAGTACAGCTCGCCGCCGCCCACGTCCTCGTAGGTGCCCTCACAGGCGGGGCGCTGGCAGCTGCGCTGGGGCCCGTTCGCCGGCTCGGCTGGTGGTGGGTGCGGTGCCTGAGTCATGGACTCCCCCTTGTCGCTCATGCGCCGGGCCCCCTCCGGTCGTCCTCGGGCACGCCCTGGTCCGGGACCCGCGGGCCGCCGAGCAGTTCCGCGGCCGCCTGCTGGTAGCGCAGCACGGCCTGTTCGGCGGCGCGCAGGTCGCAGGGGGCGCTCCACAGCATGCGGCGCGCCTTCTCGTACCGCTCCACGAGCAGCGAGTCCTCGGCGAAGCCGTGCCGGGCGACCTTCGCCTTGTACGCGTCGAGACGGCCGCGCAGCTCGGCACGGACCGCCAGGGGCGCCGTGACCGCGGTCAGCGACTCGCGGGCGCGCAGCAGTTCGTCCTCCGCCTTCTGCTCCAGCGACTCCAGGAGCGGGGACAGCCGGTGCCACTGTGCCTGCCTGCGGAACTCCGCGGCCGTCGCCAGCTGCTCCTGCAGCACCGTCGGCGGTCCGCTGACCACCGGCACCTCCGTCGCCGCGATCTTCGCGAGGACCTCGCCGCGAGCGGTGCGCGCCTCGGCGAGCGTACGGTCCGCCCGGCTGAGGATGTCCCGGAGCTTGACGATCCGCTTCTCGGCGTCCTGGCGCACCGTCAGGACGGCGTCGATCTCCCGCCGTACGTCCTCCAGGGCGCGTGCCTCACGGTCGTACACCGTGGTGTCCGGCCTGCCGCCGCCCGGAGCCGAACTGCCCTCCGAGGCCTGCCAGAACGCCAGCGGGTCCGAGATCACCTGCTCGCGCAGCTTCGTCAGTATGCGGGTGATGCGCTCCAGGTCGTCGCCCGCGGGGTGCTCGCCGGGGCGCACGCCGACCGAGTGCGCGAGCCGGCGGGTGCGCTGGAGTTCGGCTGCCAGCAGATCGATCCGGGCCGGCAGGGCCGACCAGACCGCGTCGGCGGCGACGACCATGTCCAGGCTCGTCGCGTACAGCTCGTTCATCCGGTCGACGAGGGTGCCCAGTGAGTAGCGTTCGCTGAGTTTGTTCGCGGCGCCGTGCGGCGTCGGGGCGTTGGCCGTGGCGGTGGCGCTGCCCGCGACCGTGACCGACTCGCCGTTCAGCAGCTCCGTCAGCTCCACCAGGTCCTCACGGCTGGACCAGCGGCGGCGGGAGCGGATCTCCCGGGCGGTGCGCAGAGCGTCCGTGTACGCGTCGAAGTAGGTCCACAGCAGCGTGATCGACGCCTCCGTGGAGGTCCAGCGTTCCCGGGTGACGCCGGTGAGTTCGGCACCCTCCAGGAGTCTGCGGCCCGCGTGGTCCTGGAGGGCGAGGAGCGAGGTCTCGATCGCCTCGTGCTCCGCGCCGAGCCGCGCCAGCGCACGGTCCACCTCGTCCCGGTCCATCACCGGCCCGGTGGATCCCGTGACGCCCATCGATCACCTCTCGCTGCGGTTGTGCGGTTGGGGGGTCGGTCGCGTTGTCAGGTGGTGCGGTCTGTCGAGTGGTGCGGTTCGTCAGGTGGTTCGGAGGTACTGGGGTGCCGGTGGTTCCGACTTCTTCGCATCCTTGCCCAGTGTCGCCGACAGCCATTGCTCGTACGACGCCTGCCAGCCGTCGGCAGAGTCCTTGCGGTAGTCCACCAGGATCTGGTTGACCCGGCGTACCAGATCGTCCGCGTCCTTCTTCATCGCCACGCCGTAGTACTCGGCAGTGAACGCGTCGCCCTTGAGCTGGACCGTCGGATCCTGTGCCGCCTGGCTCGCCGCGAGCGCGCCGTCCGTGACGACGGCGTCGGCCTCGCCCAGCTGGAGCCTCACCAGGCAGTCGAGTTGGTTGGGGACGGTTCCGGAGATGTCGGTGCCGGCGGGGAGTTCGCCGTTCTTCCGGTCCTTCTCCAGCGTCGAGTACGCCGTGGAGCCCGCCGCCGTGCAGACCTTGCGGCCCGCGAGTGTGTCGTCGTAGCCCGTGACGGGTGAGGACTTGGGGGCCAGGACCTGCTGTCCCGTCTTGAAGTACGGCGCGGAGAAGGCGACGTCCTTGATGCGTTCACAGTTGATCGTCATCGTCCGGACGACCATGTCCACGCGGCCGTCCTGGATCGCCGGGATGCGCTGGTCGGTGGGGATCGCCTTGAACTGGACCGCGTCCGGGTCGCCCAGGATGTCCTCGGCGATGCGGTGGACCAGATCGATGTCGAAGCCCTCCAGCTCCGCGGTCTGGCCGCTGTTGGGGTCGCGGTAGCCCCAGCGGTAGCTGTTCTGGTCGACTCCGACGATCAGCTTGCGTTTCTCGCCCTCGCGGTTCTTGATCGCCCGGATGGTGTCGCCGTCCGCGGAGGAGGGGGGCAGGGTCTGCTTCTCGGGGGCCTCGCAGTCCTCTTCGGCCTGCACCGTCCTGGTCTGGGCGGCCCGGGTGACGGCCCGGCCGTCCACGATGCCCGGTCCGGCAGCGGGGAGGCAGAGTGCGAAGACGGCCACCAGGGCGCACACGGCCGCCATCGCGGCCACCCCGCCCCAGCCCTTCAGACTGGCCCGCAGACGTCGCGCTCGCATGGCCACGCCCCCTTTCGCCTCCGTCCCGTTCACCGGTACTCCGAGAGCCTGCGGCCGATGCCCAGTACCGCGCCCGCCGCGCCGAGCACGCCGAGTACCGCCGCACCCGCCGACAGGCCCGTCAGGGCGTCCCTGCCGTCACCGGCGGCGTGCTTGAACTCGGTCTCCTCGTGGGCGAGTGCCGTGCGCAGGTTCTCGTCGACGCTGTCGAAGCACTCGCCGGTCGCGTTCTTCGCTCCGATCACCATGTCCAGCGCACGCTGGTAGTTGCCGTTCTCGTCCTGCTCACGGGCCGCGGTGTGGCGCTTCTTCCACTCCGCCATGTTGCCGGTGGCGGCGGTGACGGGCCGCTCACCAGAGCTGTCGTCGGCGAGCTGCTCGGCGTCCGCCAGGTACTCGCCCAGGGCTTTCATCTCCGCCCGGAAGTCGTAGTCGTACGCGTCGTAGGTCTCGTCGCCGACCTTCTTCGTCTCGGCGCCCCGGGCCACCAGGGTGAGGTTCTCGTTGCCTCTCGCCTTGAGGGAGGCGATGCGGGCGTCGTGCAGGACGTTCAGGGAGCGGACGCCGTGGTCGTAGGAGTCGTTCAGGCCCGCGCGGGCGACGCTGTGGCCGACGACCAGCCAGAGGAGGACCACGGTCGCGGTGGCCGTGGCGGCGACCAGGCCGTGGTTCAGGACACGGTTCGTCCGCTGGTAGTTGCGGTGCTGGGCCCAGGCGAGGGCGGCGAGGGCGGCGACGCCGAGGGCGATGGCGGCCCAGGGGTAGGGCGTGGCGTCCGCGTAGTCCGCGCGCAGGCGCTGGTTCTCTTTCTTGTACAGGTCCTCGGCTGCCGGGAGCATCTGCTGTTGCATCTTCTCGTTGGCGTAGCGGAGGTAGGCGCCGCCGACCGGGAAGCCCTGGCGGTTGTAGGTGCGGGCGCGTTCGACCAGGCCCTTGTACTCGGGGAGGAGTCTGTTCAGCCTGGCGATGGTCGCGGCCGACGGGGAGTCGGGTTCCGAGTTGGCGGCGGCGTTGACGAGTTTCTCCGCGGCCGTGCGGATGTTCCTCTCGTACCGGTCGCGGGAGGTGGCCGTCTCCTGGCCGCCGGCGAGGAAGCCGCTGGAAGCGGCGGTGTTGGCGTCCGCGAGGGAGCGGTAGATGTCGGCCGCGTCCGAACTGAGGGGCTGGCTGCTGGTCAGGACGTCGTCGGCGGCGGCCGCGCGGTCGGTCATCTGCCAGGCGGTGACGGCGCCGAAGGCGACGACGAGTAGAGCGAGAACGGCGCCGATGATGCGGAGACGGCCGGGTTCGGTCGTGGCGGCGGCCCGGAGTTGATCGAAGCCCTCGGCGAAAGCCGTGCGGCGGGGCTGGGGCTCCGTACGACCGTGCGGCGCCTGCGGTGATTGTGCCGGTTGGGCCGGGACGGCCGGGAGTGTGGACAGGCCGGGGCTCGGTGGTGGCGGACTGCTCGTCGGCAGTTGTGTCACTGTGACCTCCCCCATGGTCATCCGTCGCCGCAAGTATCCCTTCCGGCACTGACATCCGCACCGGCCTTGCCTGGATCTTGATCTGATCGCAGCGTGAGGCACCACCCCTTGCCCAGGAACACGTCGGAGGGACCGGTTCGGTTCCCGTGGAGCGTGCGGGCGGTCACCCCACGTAGCGGCGGAACCCTTGCGCGAGGGCTTCGAAGCCGCACGCCCGGTAGAAGCTGTGGACGTACTCGTCGTCCGCTGCCAGCAGTTGCACCTTGTAGCAGCCCGCCGTCTCCCCCAGGCGCACGGCCGCCTCCATCAGCCGGCGTCCGACGCCCCGCCGCTGGAAGGAGCCGGCCACCACGACGTTCTCCACGAACAGGATGGCCCGGCCGCCGCGGGTGAGATTCGGCATGACGATGCAGTCCGCCGTGCCCGCCACCGCGCCGTCGGCGTCCGCCACCAGGACGGTCCCCCCCCCGCTGCCCGGATATCGCCGCCCAGACGGCATCCGCAGACGCCCGGGGCAACGGCGCGTCATCCGGGTTCAGTTCCTCGTAGAGGGCCAGCAGCGCCGACAGGTCCGCCTCGACCGCGGCCCGCACAGTGATCTTCATGGGCCGAGCGTAGAAGGAGCGCGACGGCCCGCTCTCACGGCCCGGTCAGTTCCCCGTGGGTGTGTCCCTGCGGCGGAGGACGACCAGGGTGACTCCGCCGATGACGACCAGGCCGATGGCTATGCCGGCGATGAGAGGTGTGACGCCGGATCCGCCGGTTTCCGCGAGGTTCGTGTCCGACGCCGCGCCGCCCACGGTGGCCGGGCTCGGTTCGCTCAGGGTCTGAGCGACCGTGCCCGTCTCGCTGCCCCGGGTCTGGCAGTCCAGCATGCCGGTGAAACGCTGGGTGAAACCGCCGGGCCCGTGGATCGTGAAGTCGTAGGCCTGGTCCTCCTGGAGGGGGACCGTGATGGTCCTGGTCTCGCCCGCGGCGATGGTGTGCTCGAGGCCCGCCAGTTCGAAGGTGAACGGCTCGTCGCCCTTGTTGGACGCGATGATGTCCACACCACCGTCGGCACAGTTCTTCGCCGCCGACAGCGCCGGGATCGCCCCCTTCTTCGCCCAGGTCGCGGCGGCCGTCGCCGACACGGTCGACTCGCTCGACCCGGCCAGGATCTGCGTCTGGCTCCGCGTCTCGGAGGCGAAGGCGCGGCCGACCGGCACCGTCGTCGAAGCGTGCACGGTCAGGTCCGCCGTGCCCGCCGCGGCGTCCTCGGGCACCTCGAAGAACACCTGCCCGCCGTCGGCCGCGGACGTGATCGCCCTGCCCTGCTTGTCGACGATCCGCACTCCGCTCGTGGCGGCGTCCGCCGGCGGCGACACCGTCACGCTGCTCGCGTTGGTGTGCACCGTCACCGGCCCGAGCCGCTCGCCCGGCCGGCCCGAGACCGCGGGCGGGTCGAGGGTGAGCGAGGCACGGGGCTCGGGCAGGTTCCGGGCGTTCTTCTCCAGGTAGTCCGCGAGCTGCTCGGCCTGCGGGTCGAGGGCGTCGACGGCCACGTCGTCCGAGTAGCGCCAGATCGCCACCTGTGTGCCGGACGCCGCGTCCTGCTCGGTCAGCACACCCCGGACACCCGCCTTCCGGGCGAGCGCCGCGAGGTCGTTCACCTGCGGGTAGGAGTTCTGCAGGATCCAGCGGATCCGCCCCGCGTCCCTGTTGGCGCCCAGGGACGTGCCGCTCCACGGCGTCTCGTGGTACCTGGCGTCCCGCTGCGTGGGGTTGTGCAGGTCGACGCAGTACGTCTGGAGCATGCCGCCGCCCTCGACGGACATCTCGAACAGGCCTGCCGACACCTGCTGGTCCCCGGTGTCGCCGTGGACCACGGCGGAGCCGTACGTCTTGAGCCCGGCTATCGTCGCGGTCGCTCCGCCCTGGCTCTGCGTGGTCTCGTCGGCGGCCGCCCGGCCGGCGCCGGCCATCACGCCCGCGGCGACCAGCCCGGACATCAGCGTCGCGGCGCCGAGGCCGGCCGCACCTCGCCTGCGTACGGACACCACAGAGAACGAAGCAAACACCAAATCCCCTTCGAGCAGGACCCGTCGACGTGGGGGGTACGGTCCCACCAGCAGAATCGCAAGCCTCGCAGGCCCCAAGAGCCGCGAAGCTTTCCCGGCATCCTAGGGACGCGACGGACGCCACTTGCCGGAGAGACGGTCGGACGAGTGATCCGACTCGGAATCGTTATCGCCAAGATCCTTTGTGAGCAGGGCTTATCGACAAATCCACCCCTGGCCTTTCGGTGCGCAGTTGCCGATAAGCCGCAGTTCAGGCGAGGGGCGGCGTGACTGACGTCACGTCAGTACTGCTTCGTCCGCACGCTGTTGTGCGGCTCCGTCCGCCTGACTCGCTGAACCATCCGGTGGTGTCTCCCAGTTGGGCTCGGGTTGCGTCGGTGCCACCGCCGTCTCCGGCCTGCCTCCGCGCCGGAACGCCGAGGTGCCCCAGGCGAGATCGTGACCGATGGCCACCGCGTCGATGTCCGCCGAGGTCCAGCTCTGTCCCTCGCGCACATCGGTGCGCACCTTGAGCCTGCCCTGCACGATCACGGGCTCCCCCACCGTCAGCGACGCCGCCGTGTTCGTGGCGAGCTGCCGGTTGGCCCAGACCGTGAAGAAGTTGGTGTGGCCGTCCGTCCACATGTTCTTCTCGCGGTCCCAGTAGCGCGCGGTCACCGCCAGCCGGAACCTCGCCGACGGGCCGGACGCCACCTCCCGGTACACCGGCTGCGTCGCCACCCTGCCGACCGCGCACACCATCGTCTCGTTCATAGCGAACCCCTCCCTCACCCGGGCTCCGGCCACGGGCTACCCGCGTACGGGTCCGTCCCGTACGGCTGCACTGCCAGACTGCCGCCGTCGGCCCGAGCCCGCTGAGCGCTGTGGACCGCTGCTCGCCTGTGGACAACGCAGTCACCCGAGCGGGTGACGCTCCGCGGGGCTCACGGGCGCGCCGAAGGGCGGCGCCCGGCCGGACGCCGCCCTTCGGCCTGCGCGCACGCGGTCCGTCACCACCGCCACGCCTCCGGAACCACGGCCCCGGCCTTGAAGAACCACGGGCCCGGCCCTTACCCACGGGGCCCGGCCCTTGAGGCACCGGGCCTGTCCTTGAGGCACCGGCCGGACACCGCCGTCACCGCCCTGGAAGCACGGCCCCGACGCCGCCGTCAGTGCCCCGCTCCCACCACCCTCCCGTACTGCTCCCGAACCTCCCGATACCGCAGCAGCTCCGCCGCCACCGGATCCAGCACCCGCGCTCTCCCGCACCCGGCCGCCGCCTCCCGCAACCGGCGTTCCGCCTCCAGGCCGTAACGCCGGGCCGGGCCACGGGCCGCCATCCGGCAGCTCCACTCGACGATCGGACCGCCGACGATGCCGATCACCATCAGCAGCACCGGCACGCCCAGGTTCGGCGACATGACTCCGATGATCTGGCCCAGCAGCCACAGGCCGCCCAGGAACTGAACGATCGTCATGGCCGCCTGGAACAGCACGGCCACCGGCCACCACCCGGGCCGCGGCGGCCGCCCCGCCGGCACTCCCGCGCGCACACTCAGCTCGTCCAGCGCCTCGGGCAGCCCCTGGGCACCCCGGATGGCCGCCTCGCGCACCGCCTGGGCCCACGGTGCGGGCAGCCCTGCCGAGGCCCGGTCGGCCACCGTCCGCACCGCCGTTTCGACTCGCTGCCGGGCGGTGGCCTCCTCGTCGGCCTGCGCACGTGAGGGCAGCCGGCCCGTGGCGGGCTCGCAGTGGTCCTGGTACCAACGCCACAGCCGCAGCCAGGGCGTTCCACAGGCCCGGTTGGCGTTGCGCAGCCACGCCCGTTCGGCCGCCTCTCCCGCCGCCGTCGCCCCCACCGCGTCCGCGAGCCGGTCGGAGAACTCCTCGCGGGCCTGTTCGCTGAGCCCGGTGCGCAGCTGGGTGGCGTAGACCGGCCACAGCCGTGCCGCCGCGATGTCCACGTCGGCCGAGATACGTCGGGCGGGCGCCGCGCGCTCCGCGACGAACTGGCCGAGCGCCTCACGCAGCTCGCCGACACCGTCCCCGGTGAGCGCGGACAGCGCGAGGACGGTCGCCCCCGGTTCGCCGTGCTCCCCGAGGGCGATGCCGTCCTCGTCGAGGAGCCTCCGCAGATCGTCGAGGACCTGCTCGGCGGCCTCCCCGGGCAGCCGGTCGATCTGGTTGAGGACGACGAACATCACCTCGGCGTGGGCCGCCATCGGCCGCAGATAACGCTCGTGGAGCACGGCGTCGGCGTACTTCTCCGGGTCGACGACCCAGATGACCGCGTCGACGAGCGCCAGGATGCGGTCGACGTGCTCGCGGTGCTGTACGGCCGCCGAGTCGTGGTCGGGCAAATCGATCAGCACGAGTCCGCGCAGCTGCGACTCCGCGTCCCCGCTCGGCAGCGGACGCCGGCGCAGCCGGGGCGGGATGCCGAGCCGCTCGATGAGGCTCGCCGCCCCGTCGCTCCAGCTGCAGGCGATGGGTGCCGCCGTGGTGGGGCGGCGCAGCCCGGTCTCCGAGATGGTCACCCCGGCGAGCGCGTTGAACAGCTGTGACTTGCCGCTGCCCGTGGCACCCGCGATGGCGACGACGGTGTGCTGCCCGGAGAGCCTGCGCCGCGCGGACGCCTCGTCGAGCACCCGCCCCGCCTGTGCCAGGGTCCGGCTGTCGAGCCGGGTGCGGGAGAGCCCCACCAGTTCGCGCAACGCCTCCAGCCGGGAGCGCAGCGCCGAGTCGTACACCAGGGGGACCATCGCCGAGGCGGCGGCACGGCTGTCCATGACGGCGTACTGGTGGTCGGCCATGGCGGTCTCGTTGACCCGTCGCGCGATGAGCCCGTCGTCCCAGGCGTCAGTGGAGTCCGGGGAGTCCGGGGAGCCCGAGCCCGTGGAGCCCGTGGAGTCCGTACGGCGTGCGGCATCCGCCCGGCCGGCGGCACCCGCACGACCCACGCCACCCGGGCCGCCCCTGGCATCCGAGCCGTCCCTGGCACCCGACCGGTTGGTGGAGTCCGATCTGTTCGTGGCACCCGTACGGGAGGAGGAGTCTCTGTCCCGCACACGCGCGTGGGTGCCGTCGGCGCTTCCGCCCGGAGCGGAGCGCCCAGGGGCCTTCGCCGACGGGTTCCCGGCGGATCCCGCCTTGTCCGCGTCGCCCGGCTGGTCGGCGTGCTCGGTGTGGTCCTGGTCAGTGACGGCGGCCACCGGTCACCTCTCCTTCTGCAGTACGGACAGCGCGGCAATGAGTTCGGCCTGGGGCTCCGGGTGGACGTCGAGCGCGTCGAGCGGGGCGAGCCGGCGCTCGCGTTCGGCGTACAGGACCCGGTCCACGTGCTCGACGAGCAGCCGTCCGGCCCGGTCGCGCAGCCGCAGCGCGCTGTGAGCGCCGATCCGCTCGGCGAGGCTCTCCCCGGCCATCCGCCCCCGGCGGCCGCCCAGCAGGGAGGTGCCGACGAGGGCGGCGACCAGCTCGGGGTCGGGTGCGAGGCTCCGGTCGAGCTCGCGCACCTCGTCCTCGGCGTACTCCTCGAGCTCCCGCCGCCATCGCCGTACGGCGATACCGATCCGCTGCTCGGCGCTCTCCGCGGCCGGTTCCCGGTCGGCGAGCCCGGGTGCGGCCGCCGCGGGTTCGCGCCTCCAGGCGTCGTCGATGCGCTCGTCGGCGGCGGTGACGGCGCACAGCAGCAGCGTGGCCAGGCTCTCCACGAGCGCGTCGAGCAGCTCACCGGCGGTGCAGTCCAGGGGGAAGGCCCGCCACCGCTTGAGGGCGTCCCCGGCGAGCACCGCCCCGGCCTGCAACCGTCCCCGCACGCGCGTGTGCTCGCTGTCGTACGCCCCGTCGACGGCGGTGGTGAGTCGCAGGGCGGCGGCGTGCTGCGCGGCGGCCGCGCCGGCCAGTTCGGGCAGGCGGGACTTGAGGGAGTCGAGGACGCCGCGCGCCGTGCGGACCATGACCTGCTGGCGGGCCGCCGGGTCCTGGGCCTGGTGGACGAGCCAGTTGCGCAGCTGGGCCACGGCGGTGGCGGGCAGCAGTCCGCCACCCCAGGCCGACTCGGGCAGCTCGGGCACCGTGAACCGCGGCACATGCCCGAGGCCGGCCTTGGTGAGCAGAGCCGCGTACTGTCGCGACACCTCGCCGATCACCTGGTGGGGAACCCGGTCGAGGACGGTGACGAGGCTCACGTCGTACTCCTTGGCGGTGCGCAGCATGTGCCAGGGCACGGCATCGGCGTAGCGGGCGGCCGTGGTGACCATGACCCAGATGTCGGCCGCGCAGATGAGCTCGGCGGCGAGGACGCGGTTGTCGGAGACCAGGGAGTCGATGTCGGGGGCGTCGAGGAGGGCGAGGCCGGGCGGCAGTGTCTCGGCGCTCTCGACGCGCAGCACGCGCGCGGGGTTCTCCCCCGGGAGCAGCAGGTCGTCCGTGAGCTCCCGCTGTGGCGCCCACACCCGCGTGAGGTCGGGCAGCACCCTCATGCCGCTGAACCAGTGCTGGTCCTCCGGATGGCAGACCAGTACAGGGGTCCGGGTCGTCGGCCGCAGCACGCCCGCCTCGCTGACGCGCCGCCCCACGAGCGAGTTCACCAGGGTGGACTTGCCGGCTCCGGTGGAGCCCCCGATGACGGCCAGAAGTGGCGCTTCGGGCTCTCTCAGCCGGGGCACCAAGTAGTCGTCGAGCTGTGCGAGCAGCTCGTCGCGGTTGGCACGCGCGCGTGGAGCCCCCGCCAGGGGCAGCGGGAAGCGTGCGGCGGCGACACGGTCGCGCAGGGCGGAGAGTGCGTCGAGCAGCTGAGGCCGTACGTCCAAGGTCACCACATGCGAAGAATGCCCAATTTTAGGGGATTTCTGAAGCATATGGGCATGTCTGCGCGCCGATAGAACACAAGGGACGGAAGGGATGACTGGGACACGGGCACACTCCAGGCATAACGAGTGCACAACACCCGATGCGTCAGGCGCCAAAAACGGTGCACGATTCGTACCCGCCTGCGATTATCAGGACCGCTTCACCGAACCTCCACATCGAGCCACATCGATCCCCGGAGGCGAAGCAACAGGGACAAGGACGCGGGAGCCCTATCCTTGTCCCCGGCACGTCACGGATCGGCCCACACCAGGGCACCACGACAGAGGCCACCACACCGGCCCCCGTAGCTCAGTGGATAGAGCAGGCGCCTTCTAAGCGCTTGGCCGCAGGTTCGAGTCCTGCCGGGGGCGCCACCTCCTACCAGCCAAAACGCCCCAGAGGGGATCTCCCCTCCAGGGCGTTTCATGTCTCTGACCGCAACGCTGACGGCAACAACCCCGTCACTCGTCGGACAGCAGGTCTCCCAGCTTGTCCAGAGCGGCCCGCTTCTCCGTCATGTCGGCGTGCGCGTAGATGTTCATCGTAACGTCCAGGGCGCTGTGCCCGACGATGTCGCGGACGATGTGCGGCGGGATCCCAAGACCCAGCAGCAGGGTCACGCAGGTGTGGCGGAGGTCATGGAAGCGGACGTCCAGGCCAAGCCGCTCACGGATCGGGTACGGTCAGTCGGATCAGGTCGCCTCGGTGTCCCCCTTTTCCCCGGTGGCAGCCCGGAGGGCGGTCAGATGGGCGGCGGCCGCCATGGCCAGGGTGATGTGCCGGTACCAGGCCGGATAGTGACGGACCTGGTAGTGGTCCAGGCCGGCCTCGTTCTTCGCCGCCTGAAAGGCTTCCTCGATCGCCCAGCGGGCCCCGGCGGCGCGGACGAGCTCCGCGAGCGGGGTGTCGGCGGGGGCGTGGGTGAGGTAGTAGGCGCGTTCGCCGTCGGCCAGGGACCGGCGGATGAGCAGACCGTCTTCGAAGCCATCTGTGCCCTGACCAGGCAACGAAACCATCGCCCAGGCGTATTCGCGCGGGCCGTGGGCGCCGTCGCCGGCGGAGCGGATCTCCCAGGCGTCCTCGGGCAGGATGGCCGAGACGGTGCGGGCGTTCTGCCCCCGGGGCCCGCACGGTGCTTGCAGCCGATCGCCAGCACGTAGCCGAGCCGCTGCTGGGCGAGCCAACTGCGCAGCACAGGGTCCTGGCCGTAGACCTCGTCCCCGGTCACCCACCGAAACGGCACACCGGCGTCCACCGCCCTCGCCAGCATCGCCCGGGCCAGGGCCGGCTTGGTGGCAAAGCCGACCTCGTCGCCGATCCGCGCGTCCACCCGGCGGACCGGATCCTCAATCCAGCAGGTCGGCAGGTACAGCTCCCGGTCGATCAGCGCCCGCCCCCGGTCGGAAGCGTAGGCGAGGAACACCCCCAGCTGACAGTTGTCGATCTTTCCGGAGGTTCCGGTGTACTGCCGCTGCACCCCGGCCGAGCGGACCCCTTTCTTGATGAACCCGGTCTCATCCACGATCAACACGCCGTCCTCGGCGCCGAGATGCTCCAGCACAAAGCCACGGACCTCGTCCCGCACCGCGTCGGCGTCCCAGTCAGCCTGGTTCAGCAGGCGCTGCATCCCGTCCGGGCACACCTCGCCAGCCTGCTCGGCCAGCGTCCAGCCGTTCTTCCGCTCCAACGGAGCGAGCAACCCGCGCAGATACTGCCTTGCCCGCTCGCGCGGCTCCGACCTGCGAAAATACCGGCCGATCCGGCCATGCAGCACATCCAGCCCAGCCGCCCAGCTATGCACCTCATCAACCGTGACACCCCCACCCATGACCAAGCACAACGAGCAACCGGATCACCGGTCACAACAACTGCGGCTGCAGTACTGAGCTGAGAGCCGGTCCCGCGCACCGGGTGAGTCAAACTGCGTGACAACGCCAGCGAACAACAGGGGACGCCCGCGAACGCCGGCGGACCGCCGCCGCAGGTGAGAGGCGCCGCGTCCAAAGGTCGAGTGCCCAGCCAAGTTGCTTCGGGACGAAGCGGTCTCGTCGCCAAGGTGGTGGGAGGGGACGGTGCGCCGACACGACTCGAATCCCGAGGCGAACCCGGGGGCCCCTCAATTCCCGCTGCCCTTGGCCGCCGTGCCCGTCAGTTGAGCAGTGTGCGGGCCTTCCGTAGGGGCGGCAGCTCCCGCAAAGAAGCCTGGGTCTCGGCGAGGCAGACGGCGTCCGCCGGCCGGTTCACGGTGACGGCCGCTTCCTGGGGGCGGATGCGTGGAATGCTTTGAGTGTTCGTGCCACCCCCTCCGGATTCAACGAGAGAGGTCCTGATGTCCCGTCGGTCCGAGCCGTCACCGCCTTTGTCGCCGCTGCCGTCGGTCACGCTGCGTGGGTATGGCGACGCCATGTGGCTGGAGGGCCAGGCCGTCGTGCTGGAGCAGAAGGGGCTGCGGCGGCGGATACCTATCGAGGCCGTGGAGGAGGCGCGGGTCGTGGGCCGGGGGCGGCGCTCGGTCGAGATCGCGCTGTGGGGTGTGGACGGCGCTCCGGGGCCTGTGTTCACCCTGGACGGCCGCGACGCCGCCCAAGCAGGCCGGCTCGTCGAGGTGGCCCACGGGGCACGGTCCAGGAGCGGTCCGCCGCAGGGCGGGGCGGCCCTGGTCGAGGAGCGGCCGGCGAGCGCCTCCGGCCGGAAGAAAGGGCTGGGGCTGACACGCCGTGAACGCGCCGTGGGGATCGTTCTCCTTCTCGTATACGTCGGCGGGTTCGCCCTGCTGGCGTGGGCCGGCGAAACGCAGCAGGCGGCGTTGTGGCTGCTCGGGGTGGCGCCCGCCCTCTTCGGTCTGTTGATCGTGGTGCCCTCGCTCCGGTGGGCGTGGAAGCTGTGGACCGTGCGCAGGCGGGGTGTCACGGTCGTCGCGGTGTTCGCCCGGCGAGAGCGTAAGCGGACGTTCTTCCGGTACACCGACCTGGAGGGCGGGACGCACGAGATCGAGTCCGACTACGCGGCCAGGGGCATCGGCGGCGACCCGACACGCATCGAAGTCGTCTACGACCGTCAGCAGCCCGGCAAGGCCGTCTGCTCACTGGCGGCCTCGACCCTGCTGTGGCGCACAGCGGGCGTGACGCTGGCCGGCGGACTGCTGCTGTCACTCGCGTTCCTCATGATGCCCCTGCAACTGATCCTCCTGGTGCTCTCCGGATGATCTGAATGACATCCAACGCTGACATCAACTGCTACGAACCGCCGCGGATGTCGGTGGTTGTTCGTGGCCCCAGTGCACGCAGGAAGGTCCCACCGTGCCGGGGATGGATCGAACTCCTAAAGCGGGTGTCGCAGGTTCGAATCCTGCCGGGGGCACAACGCGTCAAGCCGCCGGCCTGGGGCTTCTCCCCCAGGGAGGTGTTTTAGTCGGCCTCGGACTCCTCGTCCGGGGCCGTCTGCGTGAGCGGTGCGTCAGCGGATGGGGTGCCATGCCCCGACATCTACGTGTCGTCGCGCGCCGCGTACGGCGCGGTCATATGGCGGCAGTTCCCTCCAGGGAGAGGAGCGGGCCGCCGGCCGCGGCCAGGGTTTGCTCACACCAGATCGTCTTGCCGGCCGCCGTCTGCCGGGTGCCCCAGCGCTCCGTGAGCTGCGCGACCAGCAACAGCCCCCGACCGCCCTCGTCGAACACCCGGGCCCGCCGCAGATGCGGTGCGGTGCTGCTGGAGTCGGAGACCTCGCAGATCAGCCCGCGGTCGTGGATGAGCCGCAACTGGATCGGCGTGTCGCCGTACCTGATGGCGTTGGTGACCAGTTCACTGACCACCAGTTCGGTGACGAACGCGGCATCTTCCAGCCCCCACTCGGCCAGGGCACGGCCTGCGTTCGACCGTATCCGCGCCACCTCGGCGGGGTCGGCCTCCACGTCCCACACGGCGACCCTGCGCGCGTCCAGGGCCCGGGGCCGCACCAGGAGCAGGGCCGCATCGTCGGCGGGGCCCTCGGGCAGCAGCTTGTGTACGACGTGGTCGCACAGGGAGTCCAGCGTGCCCGTCGGCACGGCCAGCGCCTCCCGCAGGGCCTCAAGCCCGTCCCCGAGGTCGCGGTGGCCGGAATGGATCAAGCCGTCGGTGTAAAGGGCGAGCAGGCTGCCTTCCTGGAGGGTGACGTCCATCGATTCGAACGGCAGCCCGCCCAGTCCGAGTGGCGGTCCCACGGGGACGTCCAGGAACTCAGCGGTGCCGTCCGGACCGACGACGGCGGGCGGCGGGTGGCCGGCCAGCGCCATGGAGCAGCGCCTGGAGACCGGGTCGTACACCGCGTACAGGCAGGTGGCCCCGATGTCCCCGGCGGCCTCCGCCCCCGACGGCTCCGTGTCCGCCCCGGACTCCGCCGACAGCCGGAGAACCAGGTCGTCGAGGCGAGTGAGCAGTTCGTCGGGAGCGAGGTCGACATCGGCGAGGGTTTGCACGGCGGCGCGCAGCCGGCCCATCGTGGCGGCCGCGTGGATGCCGTGCCCGACCACGTCGCCGACCACCAGCGCGACCCTGGCTCCGGAGAGCGGGATCACGTCGAACCAGTCGCCGCCCACCCCGGAACGCTGTTCGGCGGGGAGGTAGCGGAAGGCGGCTTCCACCGCCGACTGCTCCGGCATCCGCTGCGGCAGCAAGCTCCGCTGCAGAGTGAGAGCCGCAGCGCGTTCGCGGGTGAAGCGCCGGGCGTTGTCCAGGCAGACCGCCGCCCTTGCCACCAGGTCCTCGGCGAGGGGAAGGTCGTCCTCGTCGAAGCTCTCCGGAGTCTCCCGCATGCGGGTGAACCACACCACGCCGAGGGTCGTGCCCCTGGCCTTCACCGGCACGATGATCCATGAGTGCGGGCCCATCCGCCGGACCCTCGCCCGCCGCTCGGGGGTCGCGTCGATCGCGTAGTAGGAGCGGATCGGCGGGGCGGTGTTGTCCCGGTACAGCGTCGGCCGGCCGCTGGCCAGGCACAGGGCGGCCGGCGAGTTCGCGAGGTAGACGTCCGCCTCGCCGACGGTGCGCTGTTCCGTGGTGACCCCCTCGCACAGGAACAGTTCCGCGATGCGCCGCAGCCGCACGGGGCCGGCCAGCGGCCCAGGAGCGGGTTCGTCGCCCTGGAGGATGACGTCCAGCAGGTCCACGCGGGCGAAGTCGGTGAACCTGGGTACGGCCACCTCGGTGAGCTCCCGTGCGGTCTGCACCATGTCGAGGGTGCTGCCGATGTGCAGGCTCGCGTCGTTCAGCAGAGAGAGCCGCTCGCGGGCACGGCGCCTCTCGGTCACATCACTCACGAGAGCGCAGACTCCGAGCGTACGGGCCTCCGCGTCCCGCAGCGGCGTCGCCGTGACACTGAAGACACGGGATCCGAGGCCGGTCAGGCCGGTGCCCTTGAGCTCGCTGACCTGCTCTTCGCCCGTGGCCATGGCCAGCCGCATCCGCTCCTCCCACTCCACCGCGTCGGGGCCGGCGAAGACCTCCGTCAGCCGGCGTTCGCATCGCTCCTCGTCCGGCAGGCCGCTGAGGCGGTGCATCGCGGCGCTCTGCCACACGCTGCGCAGCTCGGTGTCGTACACCGTCAGGGCCAGGGGCGAGTCCTGCAGAACCCAGCCGGACAGCGACTGCCGCAGGCGCTCCGCCGCCGACCCGGACTGCGGGGCGACAAGCAGGACGGTGCCGGGTCCTCCTCCGGTGCTGTCCACCCCCGGGGCGAAGCGGTAGCGGGAGACGGCCACGGCCAGCCGGCGCCCGTCCTTGTGGCGTACGCTCACGTCCGGATGCCGCTCACCGAGCCCGGCAGCCCCTTCACCTCGAGCAGGTTCCCCGCCCGCCAGCACGGGGGCGTCCAGCAGCTCCGCCACGGACCGGCCGCGGGCCTCGGCGCTCGTGTGACCGAGCAGGCGTTCCGCTCCGGGCGTCCACCCGACTACGAGGCCCTGCCGGTCGATCACGACCACTCCGAGTGGCGGATAGGCGTCCATGCAGTCAAGACTCACGCCGGAAATATCCATAAGCAACCGAAATAGGCCATTCATCGAGTGATGGCGGTTTCAGGCCGCTTCGCTGCACGCTGACATCGGTACGGGCCAGCACGCTGAGTGCGGCCGCGACGGCGCGGGCGGGGTCGGTAAGCAGCCGGTCGTAGGTACGTGCCGCCACGAACCGCAGTATCCGGTCGGATCGAGGGCGGAACACGCACCGACGGTGCGCAGGCCGTGCGGGGTCAACCGCCACAGCTTGTCGGCGCCCTTCACCACGGCGTCGTCCAGGTCGAGGGCATCCCTGCGGGTGTCGTGCCCGTCGATAATGGTGACGATCCGCTCGGTGTCCCGCGCCGGGTAGCCGACGTCGGCGAGGATGCGGGCGGCGCTGGCGGCGCCCTCGGACTCGTGCCTGCGTATCGTCTCCTGCCCGGCAGGTCCGGCCCGCCCGGCGATGGCGGGCAGGATGTCCGCAGGGTCGACCGGCTTCCAGCCGGTGTCGTGCAGGAGGACGGCGGGCAGCACGACGTCCGCCCGTGCCCCTGGCAGGACGTGCAGCAGCGCGGCCGCCAGCGCGAAGGCGTACAGCGAATGGGCGTCGTTGTCGCGCACGTCGAGGCAGGGAAGGGCGCGGTCCCATATCTCCCGCCGGACGCCGGTCAACGGCACGGGCGGAAGGGGGTCGCTCAGGGGAATCTCCGAGGCTGCCAGGGGGGGAGGGTCGACAGCGGCTCGCGGGCCGCCCGGTCGGACGTCATGACGTCTCCTGTCGTACGGGGCCGGTCAGTCGAGAAGGGTGACCGTGCCGGCCGTGCCGTCCACACGGATCCGACGGCCGGACTTGATGCGGGTGGACGCCGAGCCCGTCCCGGTGACGGCAGGCAGGGAATACTCACGGCAGACGATGGCGGCGTGGGACATGACTCCCCCGATGTCGGTGACGGTCGCGCGGACCTTCCCGAAGGCCGGCGTCCAGCTGGGCGCGGTGACCGGGGCGACCAGGATGTCGCCCTCCTGGAGGAGGTCCAGCTCGTCGGGGCTGCGGATCACCCGGGCCGTGCCTTCGGCGACGCCCGGCGAGGCGGCCATGCCGGTCAGGTCGCCCAGGTCGCCGGGGGCTGCCAGCCACGACCGGATCCGCTCGCCGGTGATGCCCCACAGCATGACGCTGAACGGCTCGGTGATGGCCCGCGGCGGCTCGTTCAGCGCCGGTTCCGGGTGCTGCCGTTCGAGCGCGGCCACGATCCGGCGCCGCCGTTCCACCTCCGCCGGCCAGTGACCGGGGCCGACCGGCTCGACGCCGATCGCCCAGCTGGACGCGTGGTCGAACAGCGCTGCGCGGACTTCGTCACGCGTGAGGTAGAACATGTCGTTCGCGCCGGGCCAGAACCCGGCCCGGTGCAGCAGGGCGGACAGCTCCCTGGCCTTGCGCCAGAAGACGCCCATCGTCCAGTGCTCGATGTAGAAGTTGTGGTTCTCCACATACGGGTAGACCTGGCGGGCGAGGCCCAGTTTCACCTCGAGGTCGGCCCGTGCCGGGGAGTCGAGCAGTGCGGCGTACTCGCCGGTGATCCGCTCGCGCTCGGCGGCGAGTTCGGCGAGGCGCCGGTCGATGGCCTCGCCCCGCCGCAGGCGCAGGATGTAGTCGCGGATGTACCCCAGGGGAAGCGAGGGGGTGTCCCTCCAGTACCGGTCGCTGCTGTAGAGGCCGTTGCCCGACGTGAAGTTGAACCAGGGATCACGGGCGGCGTTCCAGGCGTCGAGCCAGTCGCGGCCGCCCGGCTCGCGGCTGAGGGCAGTCAGAGTGTGCTCCCCGGGGTCGGGCACGGTCAGTGCCCTGTCGACGCCCAGTTCGACAGCGAGCCTTGCCAGTTTCCTGAGCTCGTCGTCCGGACGGAACAGCTCCATCTCCACTCCCGTGACCATCGCCGCGATGCCCTGGTCCGGGATGCCCGGGAACCGTTGCTTGCAGAACTGGAAGAAGTCCAGGTAGGCCGCGTAGCCGAGGTTCAGGAACTCGAAGTGGTACTGCAAGGCGCGCTGGCACAGGGCGAGGAGCCGGTCGTACCCGCCGATCAGGGCATCGGCGGCGCCCAGGCCGACCCCCGCTTCGATGTCCTCGTACGGCTGGACCTCCGGTAGCTCGCCGAAGCTGATGGACTCCAGTTCACGGATGATGCCGAGGACCTTGCCCTTCCAGTTCTCCAGCAGCCTGTCCCAGTTCGCGTAGTAGTACCCGGCGCGTTCCAGGAACTGCTGTGCTCGGGCAGGGATCCGGCTCTCCGGCGCGGCCACCGGACTCAGGTAGACGTAGCCCTGGTGGATGCGGAACGTGACGCCGTACGCGGGCGGTACGACGAAGTGCCGGGTGTTGAACTGGCCCTGGCCCTTGAACGCGAGCTCGGTGACGACCGTCTCGAACGGCTTCACCACAGTGGGCCAGTGCTGGCTGTCGCGGAACCAGAAGCGTTCCTCCTCGACCGAGCGCCGCCAGGGCTGGAAGAGCATGTAGTACGGGTACAACCCTTCCCACCCCTCCGCGGCCGCGGGGGAGGCCATCTCGTAGGGGCTCGGGAAGGCTGTGCGCGAGACTGTCATCTTGACGTGCTCCTTACAAGGCTCGCAGGCGGGCGATGCCGACTCGGCGTGGACGAGTCTTTCGACGGCGGCCGAGCCGAAGGGGCATATCGGCTACCTTCCAGGGCGAAGGAGGGTGTCGAGGATGCTGGAGACGCCCGCGCCGCGGCCGACCCGGGCAGGTGTCCTCGGCCGACGGCTCCAGACCGCCTCGGGCCGCGTCTGGAGCAGCATCGCGGTGGCGCCCGCGGAGGCGTGCCGCCGGCGGTCGATGGCCCACTCGATGTTCTGAGGGACGCCGTAGTACCGCTCGGCGGTCTTGGCCAGGCGGGCGATCTCGACGACCTCCGGCGGAGCCAGGCAGGGGACCCGCCGACGGCGCTCCTCGACCTCTCGCCGTATGAGCCCGTGCCCGTCGGGGGCGGGGACCAGTTCCTGGTGCTTCGGCGACACGGTCGTCCGTACCGTCGTGAGCAGTACCTTGTCCACCAGGTGGGCGTCCGGGGTCACCTCGCCGGACACCATGAGTTGCCCCATTCCCCAGATCGCCTCCACCACGATCTTCGAAGGGTCACCGTCGGCGGGGTTGACGGTCACGGCGGCGCCGGACGTACGGGCATCGACCATCTGCTGCACCCCGACCGCCATGCGCAGCCCTCTCTGCCGCAGCCCATGGGTCGCGCGGTAGATGATCGCGCGGTCGGTCCACAGGCTCGCCCAGCAGCGCCGAACGGCGTCGAGGACCGCATCCGCGCCCCGGATCCACAAGAACGTGTCGTGCTGCCCGGCGTAACTCGCGTCGGGCGAGTCCTCCCCCTCGGCGCTCGACCGGACGGCCACCGCGACATCCGGACAGCCGATGGCCCGGCAGAATTCCTTGTACGCCGCCGTCACCGCCGACGCGACCGGTGAGGGCATGAGCTGGTCAATCACCATGCAGCGGATCTCGGCGCCGCGCGCCGCCACAGCACCCGGATCGGCGACGAGCCCGGCAAGGGCGGCGTCGACGGCCCGGCACAACCCGCCGCGGTCGAGCAGCGCCTCGAAGGCATCCATGGTCACCACGAACCCGGGCGGCACCGGAGCACCGGCCCGGGTCATCGCGATGAGCGCGGCGCACTTGCCGCCGAGCCTGCTCGTCCCGGCCTCGGCGGAGCTGTCGAACGCGAGAGTGTACGGAGAGTGCACGGGCCCCTCACTCCACTGCCACGGACTTCACCGCATGGCCGCCAGGCCATTCCGGCCGTGCCTCGTTCCATGAAGGCACAAACAGCCCCCTGAGGGTCAGCGTATGACGCCCAGTGCCCTTCCGCACCTGGCGACCGCGCGGGTCATGGCGCCCGACGTATGCGGCGGGTGCTGCCGGTCCCGGGGAAGTCCCGACGACTGGTCCTGTGCTCTCCCGAACGGTGTCCTGCATCGCGGTGCGCCGTCCACGACGCGGTCTCGGAAGGCGCCTTCTCCGCACCACCGCTGTGTGCCACGGCCGGAGACACGGCGGTGGAGTTGTGACGCCGGCCGGTCAACCAGGTGGCGACCGGCTCGGTGTACCGGGCGGTGAGCGGACCCAGCACAACCAGGATCAGGACGTAAGCGGTGGCCAGGGGACCGAGGGAGTACTCGATGCCGACGGAGACGGCCAGACCGGCGATCACGATGGAGAACTCCCCGCGGGCGACCAGCGTGCCGCCGACCCGCCAGCGGCCTTTGCTGGAGATCCTGGCGCGCCGGGCGGCCCAGAGCCGGTGGCGATCTTCGTGGTGGTGACGGCGGCGAGGGCGAGCGCCGGGAGCAGGACCGGGGGATGCTGGCGGGGTCGGTGTTCAGGCCGAAGAAGATGAAGACGATCGCGGCGAACAGGTCCCTCAGTGGAGAGAACAGGGTGTGGGCGCCCTCCGCGACCTTACCCGCAGCGCCGCCCGCAGTTCCGACGCCGGCCGCCGCAGCAGGCCATGGACACCTGGCGCCCACACGGATTCCAGCATGCTCAGGAGGACCACGCCGCGAGGAGTTCCGCCGGGCCGTACGCAGCGTCGAGCCCCGCGCAGTCGGTCCCGCTGCGCGAGATGGCGATCACAGGCACGGGAGCAGGTGTGAGCGCGGCGCGGTGCCGGTGCAGCGCCGCCAGATCGTGCCGGTCGAAGGGGGAGTTCTCCAGCCACTTCACCGAGCCGACGAACAACAGCTCCTTGGCGATCGGCGCGCGATCCGCTCCCACGACGTCGATCTCCACATCGTTGGTACGGGTCCAGTAACCGCCGATGGCGGGGGCAGCCGGGAGGCTCGCATCGGGAAGCAGCCGTGCCAGAGCCTCGCGCACCAGAGGCTCAATGGCCCTGCCACGCCAGCTGGTCCAGTTTTCACGGATGCGCTGCAGTGTCAGGTCACCCCGGCCCCGCTCGATCTCCTCCATCGCCGGGCCCAGGAGCTTCAGCCAGAAGCGGAGGTAGGGATCCGCGACCCGGTAGCGACGATCCTTCGAAGGCCGCGTGGACACGGGAAGCTCCGCCGCGATCACCCGCTTGTCCGCGAGGATCCCCAGTGACCGCTGTAGCGGGGTCGCCCCGATGCCGCCGGCGGCGCGGGCGATATTGGAGAAAGTCCGCTCACCGCTGCCGATCGCCGAGAGGACGGTGCGGGCCTGGACCTGCTGAGGGAACTCCGCAGCAAGCGAGCGCTCCGCCGACACCAGCAAGGCCGAGACCGGATCGCTGAGCGCCACCTGCAGGAAATCCCACATCCCGGCGCCGTGCGTCCACTCCGCACAGATCAGAGGCAGTCCACCGGTGATCAAGGCCGCATCGAAGGCCGAGGCAGGATCGAGGCCGAGCATCTCGCCCACCTCCGCCGGGTTGAGCGGACCCAGCACCATCTCCCGTCCGCGCTGATGGAACGGGCGTCCATAGCTGTTCAGCGCCTCCATCATCGACAGGTCGGAACCGATGAGAACCAGCAGAACCGGCTTCTTCTCCAGCACTCGGTCCCAGGCCCGCTGGAGCATGCCCTCGAAGGCGCCCTCCGCATCCATCAAGTAGGGCACCTCGTCCATGACCACCACGCTCGCCCGGTCGTGCGGCAGTGCCGCCGCCAGTACGTCGAAGGCCGCGTCCCAACTCGCCGGGCGGGCCGCGGACAGCAGATTCGCCAGCGGAAGGCTGGACGACTGCGCATCCTGGCTGAGCCGCTCCAGGTCCGCCCCCGGCGACGCCCCTGTGGCGGCATAGAAGAGGAACGGCACACCGGACCTCTCGGCGAACCGCTCCACCAACCGCGACTTACCCACCCGGCGGCGCCCTCGAAGCATCACGCACCGCCCGGGCCGCTCCCCACCGGCCCCGGCCGTCACCTTGCCCAGCTCGCGATCCAGCGTCTCGAGCTCGTGCCGCCTGCCCACGAAATCTGCCATGCCGCCGCCTCCCCAGTGCCACGTACCCCGCAGATACTAACATCACAGTTAGCAACATTGGAGTTAGTTAAAGGCTTGGGGAGGTGCTTCCCCCAGTGCACCCACGGGAGACGATCAGCCTTCCGCGCCCCAGCATGGTTCGCCATTGGACACCCCCACGGTTGCCGTATGCGTGAGCGGCGCGTGAGCGGACTGCGCAACAGGAGCCGTCCTGACCTGGATGGGCCGGCCGTACCACGCGGCGCTGATCAGGCCGAATGGCACCACGCGGCACAACCGAGCACCACCCATCAGAGATTCGACCCCACTCCTAATGCGGTGGTCACAGGGCAGTGCCGCTGACGGCAGTGACGGCAGCGCTGACGGCAACGACGGCGGACGACAGCGACACTCAGCAGCTCCGCATGGTGCCGACATAGGCCGATCGGGTTGACCCACCAAGCCTTGCCCGCATCTTCTAAGCGCTTGGCCGCAGGTTCGAGTCCTGCCGGGGGCGCCACCTCCTACCAGCCAAAACGCCCCAGAGGGGATCTCCCCTCCAGGGCGTTTTGTTATTCGCTCCGCCCGCCGCATCCCCGAACGACCAACGCGACCATCGCCTGCACTGGTCCCTATGGCGTCGTCGACACCAGGCCCGCGTCCGCGACTGCCACTACCGCCGACGCGAGGCCACAGCATGAAGATCCACAACTGCGGATGGAGTATTAACTGACTGAGCTCGGAAGCAACCGACCGAAGTCAGTGCGTCCCGAGGGGCCTCATGCCGCCGTTAGCGCCGCCAGGGCGCGGTCCATCGCGGCGTTGAATTCTTCCGGCCTCAGCGGCAGCCGGGACTTGACGTCCCGACTCCACTGGTCGGCGAGGACCTCGGCGGAGCCCGCCTCGACACCGTCGAGCGCCGCGTCGGCCAGGTCCGACGGCGCGATCTTGGCCACGGGCCAGCCCGCGGCCATGTCGGTGTCGGCCAGGCCGAGGTGCACCGCTGTCACGAGTGTGCCCTGCTCGGCGAGTTCCAGGCGGACGCCGTTGGTCATGGCCCAGGCGGCTGCCTTGGTCAGGTGGTAGGCATTGGCGCCCTTGCCCCCGAACCACGACATGGCGGAGAGGACGTCGACGATCGCGCCCCCGCCGTTCCTGGCGAGCGCCGGCGCGAACTCCCTGATCATTCCCAAGTGGCCGAACATGTTGGTCTCCAGCTCGTGCCGTACCGCGTCCAGTGAACCGGTCACCAGGTCGGTCCCCGTCTGGATCCCCGCGTTGTTGATGAGCAGCGAGACATCCGGGGCGGCCTCGGCTGCGGCCCTCACGGATGCGGGATCGGCGATGTCGAGGGGCAGCACGTCGACCCCGGGCAGGTCCACGGTCTCGGGCCGGCGAGCCGTCGCGTAGACCTTGCGGGCGCCCCTTTCGAGCAGGCGCTGGGCGAAAGCGCGGCCCAGGCCGCGGTTGGCTCCGGTGACAAGGGCAACTGAGTTGGTGATGTCCATGCCCGGTACGCTAAAACCTGACGCTGACGTCAGAGGCAAGCGCTGGTCACCAAGGCCGGGGTGAGAGGAATCACCATGACCGTCACAGAGGCCGCGGGCGAGCGGCTGATCCGCATCGGCGAGGTGGCGCGGGGTGCCGGCGTCTCGGTACGCGCCGTGCGCTACTACGAGCAGCAGGGGCTGCTTATCGCGGAGCGCAGCCCATCCGGCCAGCGCCTCTACCGGCAGGACGCCGTAGCCCTGGTCCGTTTCTTCCAGCAGATGTTCGCCGCTGGCCTGACCAGCCGAAGGATCACGGAACTCCTTCCGTGCTGGGACTCCGGGCACACCGACGCCGAGCAACGAGCCATGCTGCGCGCCGAGCGGGACCGCATCCAGGCCAAGGTCGACGACTTGCAGGCTGCCCTGGACCGCCTCGACGAGGTCATCGCGATCACGGACACGCACCCGTAGGCGCGGTCGGTCGGAATCTTGACGACCCAGATCCAGCGGGGAACAACGGGGAGTCACGGTGAAAACTGGCGCGTTCAGCTCTGCGGTTAGCACCTCTTGCAGCCACCGACAGATGCCTGCCCGTGTCAGCGCCGCAGTCAGAGTTCCGGCGTGCGGGGCACCAGTGTGCAATACGTATACGACTGCGGACTCGGGTACCGAAACCTGTGTTCACGCTTGCGGCAGGAAGAGATTCAGGCAGCGTCACATCCAACGAGATGACTCAGTGGCCTCCGATTCTTCTGCATCGTTTGATGTAGCTGTGCATTCACCAACCCACGTCGATGGCCCAGGCGGGATTTGAAGTCAGCCGATCAGGGAAGGCTCATACGTGCATTTCGCGTCATGAGGGGGGATCTTGAGCACTCTGATCTTCGGCATTATAGCTTCCGCAGCCGCAGTGTTCTCGATTTTGTTTTCTGCCTGGCAAATTCGCCAACTAACGCAGCAAACAGCCATAACCAACGGAATCGCAGCCGCATCAGCCATCAACAATAGCGTTGAAAGACTCCACAACATCGGTACGCTCATCTTCCAGCATCCACAGCTCAATCAGTACTTCTTTCACGGTGCTGCCATGCCGGGCCCTGGGGAGGAGAGGGAACAGGTTTTGACTTTGGCACACATGTTTGCCGATGCTCTCGACTATGGCCTCATGATAAAATCACTGGCTCCGGGAACGAGTGAGTACGACTGCTGGGATCATTACGTAGCCGGAATGATCGCAACGTCTCCCGCTATTCGACAGGTTGTGCTCGATCACCCATCCTGGTGGCCAACACTGACACCGCATCTTCCGGAACCGTCGCCGCCAGCGACTGTGCCGCAGCGTTGATTATTAGCAGCTTTCGGCGTCGTAGACGACTGACCCGCCGGCCACTGTGAGTCGCACACGAGCATCTGCAATGGGTGCCGCATGGTCCGTGACGAACCCTGGGGCGAAAATGTCGGTGTCCAGCAGAACAAGATCGGCACGGCTCCCCACCGCAATACGGCCACCCTGATCGTCGTGGTTAACATACGCAGAACCAGCGGTGAATGCGTCCAGGGCATCATCCAGGCTAATGCGTTGTTCGGGGAGAAATGGGGGGTGGTCCCGGTCCTGGGGCGATGTTCTCGTGACAGCAACCTCAAGTTGCTCCAAGGGGTCCGCTGTGGTCACTGCCCAGTCGCTCCCCATGGCGAGGCGAGTTCCTGAGGCGAGCAACGCCGCGAACGGAAACTGCAGCCTAGCCCGATCCGCCCCAAGGAAGGGGATTGTTAGATCGTCTCTTTCGCTTGCACTCTGCGCCCAAAACGCCTGACAATTGGCGACAACACTCAATTCGCCGAATCGAACGACGTCGTCTGGCTGAACGACCTGCACGTGGGCTATATGGTGGCGTCGATCACTATCGCCGTTCAAGGAGCGGGCGCGGGAAACGGCATCGAGACTTTCTCGTACTGCCCGATCCCCAATCGCATGAAAGTGCACCTGGAATCCTTGAGCATCGAGTTCCGTGACGGCGGCAGCCAATAGATCTCGATCTAGATAAGTGACGCCGCGCTGGTCACTATGGCCACCACACCCGTCACAGTACGGCTCCAGCAGAGCTCCAGTAAAGTTCTCCAGCACACCGTCCGTCATGATTTTTACTGAGGTGGGCAGAAATCCCGAGCCCAAGTGTGCCGTGGGTGAGACAACAGCGAGCCCACGTTCCCTGCGCTCCAGTAATTCAGGGAGCTGTTCCATTCCCCGGTTCCTGTCCCACCAGAGTGCGCCAACAACTCGGGCTGTCAATCGACCTTGACGGGCGAGTGACTCATAGGCGGTTTGGGTGGCGGAGGTTACCCAGGCGTCCTGCCAGCCAGTAACACCAAGAGAATGCAGGTAATGCTGAGCCTCAAGAATTGCTGCTTCCCACTCCTCTTGCGCTGGCTGCGGAACAAAGTGGTCGTTGACCCAGTATGCCGCTCCTTCCTGCAAAGTCCCCGATGGGTCTCCGGTAATCGGATCACGTTCGATACGGCCGTCGACAGGGTCCGGGGTGTGCTTCGTGATACCAACTATCTCTAGTGCCCGGGAGTTGAGCCATGCTCCGTGCAGATCACCATTGAACAGGAACACCGGCCGGTCCGGTACGACACTGTCCAAGTCCTCCTTCCGTGGACAGCCATTGGTAAAGTACTCTGCCGCCCAACCACCACCAACAATCCACGCATTGGAACTATGTTGATGGGCGTAGGTGGCGATCGCCTCAAGGTAGGCTGATCGCCCCTTCACGTCATGAAGAGACAGGCGTCGTCTATCAAGGCCCGCGAAGGGCGCGTGTACGTGACTGTCTTGAAATCCTGGGACAACCAACGCTCCGGGTGACTCGATTACCCGTGTATGAGGTCCGATCAGATCGCGAACGCTGTAAAGGTCGTTCCCGACTGCGGAAATTCTTCCTCCGCTGACAGCTACAGTCCTGGCCCAGTGATCCCGACCGAGGCGGACCCGAGCTCCAGTCAGAACAAGATCTGCAGCCGACCTGCGCATGCATCCTCCAAGAGCGGCGGGTCTCATATCGTGGCGTGCACGAGACCAATCGGCACGCACGGCGAAGGCATGGCTCTCAACTTTGGTCGCAAGAAGCCTCTCACTCGCAGCAGATGTACGTCGATCGGCTGGCAACGTCAAATCAATTAACGAGATGGAGGGGCCGAAGGTACCAGTCGACTACGCCGGCCAGCAGGTACGGCTGCAGTTCAGAAGTCCAGCGGCAGCAGCTACACCACTGTCAAAACGCGGCTGGCAATCCGGACTGACCGCGGGGTGCGGCGCGTGCCCTGGAGCCGCTTCACACGCCACCTGCTAACCCGGCTCCCAGCGAAGCCCGGAGCTACGGACTCACATGCGCCCTCGCGGAGCGGACACATCCCCGGCGTGACTGACTGTCGCCGACTGAGTGCGTGCCACAGTCGTGCCGAACGCAGGAGCCAGCGACGGTCACTGGGGTGTCCCGCGGCGAGCTTCCAGCGGCCGTACCGGGTATCGAAGCCGCAGGTCGACGCGCAGCACGTCCCGCAATGCGCTCGTCAACTGGGCGGCGAGAAGGTTCAGCTCCTCCAGGTCTTCGGTGTCACCGCGTAAGCCGTGCCCACCGGCAGGCCCTTCATCGCCAGCGACAGCAGGTAGACGGCGGCGGCGAGGAGGAAGCAGGTCAGGAACTCCGCGTGAACCCAGCTCGCCGAGGATGAGGCGGTGCAGCTTCGCCCAGAGCCGGGCGGCGGTCCACTCGGTGAAGCGTCGGTGCGCGGGGAAGACCGGCGGCAACTCCGCCAGGTGCAGCCCGCCGAGCAGGTCAGAGGCGTGGTGGGTGCTCATGTAGTCACTCGGCTTTGGCGGCACGGACGAAGAGTGCTTCTGCCGCACCGCATCGGTGAACGGCATCGCGCGAGGGTCTGCGGCGACGGGGTGGCGAGGGCAAGGGTGCCGGGCGCGAAGCGGCGCGGAAATACGTACAACCGTTCCAGTACGGCAGGGGTCTCAGGGGCGTATTTCCGACCGAATTCCTAGGGGAAAAACGCACGTGCGACGCCACATCCGTCACGCCATCGCGATCGCCGCGGCCACTACGCTTGCCGGAGGCCTGCTGGCCTCCACCGGCACCCAGGCCGAGGCCGCCACCGCGGGTCCCGCGCCCAGCCGGTACTCCGACGACTTCAACGGCGACGGCTACCACGACCTGGCCATCGGCTCCCCGGACGCCAGCGTGATCGTCACCGGCACGGAGGGGGCCACCACGACGCTGGGGAGCGCGGGCTACGTCACCGTCTCGTACGGCGGCAAGTACGGCGCCCAGAAGAACGGCCTGAAGGCCGTCACCCAGAATCGCCCCGGAGTGCCGGGCGACCCGACACAGGGCGGGCGGTTCGGGCAGGTCCTCACCAGCGGCGACTTCAACGCCGACGGTTATGCGGACCTCGCCGTGGGCGCGCGGGGCGACCAGGTCAGTCTGCTCTGGGGGAGCCCCACCGGCCTCAAGGGCGGCACCCTGATGGCCGACCCCGCGAACAGGCCCGGCTTCGGTTCGGTCCTGAAGGCCGGTGACTTCACCGGCGACGGGAAGACCGACCTGGTCGTCGGCTACTCCACCTCGCTCCGCCTCTTCCGGGGCCCCTTCAAGGCGGACGGCTCGCCCTCCTCGACGCTGAAGGTGGACACCGGCCGCAACTACCCCGTCTACACGGGGGCGCAGGACCGGATCGCCGTGGGCCGCATCAACAAGGGGTCCGTCGACGACCTCGTCGTCCTCGGCGAGGACCGCATGCGGGGCCGGGTACTCCTCGGCGGGGCCTCCGGACTGCGCCTCACCCCGGTCACCGTTCGTGGCGGCAACAGCGTTGCCGTCGCGGACTTCGACAAGGACGGCTACGGCGACATAGCGGTCGGCGACGCGGAGTCCGTGCTCGACACCGAAGTCGCCGCGGGCGTGGTCCGGGTCAACTACGGCGCATCGGGCGGCGTGGACGAGAACCGCGCCATGCGGATGTTCACCGAGGACAGCGCCGGCGTCCCGGGCAGTGTGCAGCGGGGCGACCGCTTCGGCTCTTCCGTCGCCGCGGCCGACCTCAACCTGGACGGCTACGCCGAGCTGATCGCCGGCGCCCCCGGCGAGGGCAGGCCCTCCTGCGAGCACTGCTACACCAGTGGCGGCGGCTTCTACGTGCTGAAGGGCTCGTCCAGGGGTGTCACCGGCACCGGCTCCGCGTTCTACGCCTACAACGCGCCCGGCCTTCCCCGCCCCGCCGGCACGTACCGCATCCCCTCGCAGCTCAAGACCACAGACCTGAACGATGACAAGCAGCCCGAGATCACCATCCCGGTCCCGGCGACCACGCCGGAGGTCTGGTCGGTCGGCACGAAGGGCGGCAAGGTCGCCGGGGCCTCGCCCACCCACGTCGTGAAGCCCCCGGTCGACGCCCAGGTCGGCACCGGCAGCGAGTTCGGCGTGCTCGCCCGCTGACGGGTTCCCGACACTGAACGAACCCCCGGGGCCGCGCGCCGCCGCGGTGGGCCGCGGGCCCCGAGGGGCACCCCTTCTGCATGAGATGACCTCTTAGGCTGACCCCCGTGACCAAGGAACGCGCCGATGCCGCCCGCAACCGGGAAAAAGTGCTCTCAGCCGCGTCCGAGTTGTTCGCTGCGAAGGACCCGCGCACCGTCACGATGGAGGACATCGCCCGGGCCGCCGGCGTGGGCCGGGGGACGCTGTACCGTCGGTACCCGGACGTCGCCTCCATCGCCACCGCGTTGCTGGATGAACACGAGAAGGCCCTGCAACACGAGTTGCTCCAGGGGCCGCCGCCGCTGGGCCCGGGAGCGCCGCCGCACGAACGACTGGCCGCCTTCTACACGGCGATGGCCGAGCTGCTCGACCAGCATGTCCACCTGGCACTCGGCGCCGAGACCGGTGCCAGGCGGTATGCCATCGGCGCGTACGGCTTCCGGCGCGCCCACGTCCTGGCTCTCCTTCGCGAGGCCGACGTGAGCGACCCTGACGCACTGGCCGACACCCTGCTGGCCCCGCTGGCGCCCGACGTCTTCGCGTACCAACGCGAGCGCGGAGTCTCGACGGCCCGCCTGACGAGTGCGCTCACCGAACTCGCCCGCGTCCTCGACCGCTAGTTCGGCGGTCGTGACGTCAGCTCATCTCGGCGCGTCCGGCATGGCAGGTGCAGTGGCCGCGGCCAAGAAGCCCTGCCCGGTGGAGGCCTTCCCGCGCCTGGACCCACGCCCAGCGTGACAGGACGCGGGTTCGGGGGCCGAAGAAGCCGCTGAGAAGCACGCCCGGGGTCAGGTTGACGACTTCGTGCCACCCGTCCCCCGGTACGTAGAGGACATCGCCCGGTGCGAGATCGGCCACGACGAAGGCGCCGTCTTCCTGACCGGCCGCCAGCTTCTCGGCGCTGGTCAGGGACAAGCGGGCCCAGGCATCGTATTTCCGGGATTCCATTCCAGCTTGTTTCACCGCCCCGGGGTGTGCGAGGTAGAAGCGCTTTGTCCCCATGATCTGAACGGCCAGATTGTCCAGGAGATCGCAGTGCTGAAAATTCCCTTGGCTGCGGGTGGATTGGATCTGGGAACGTGCGGAATGGTGGCACGCCGAGTGGACGCCGACGGGGACATCTCCTCTTTGTTGCGGTTGCATCACTCGGAGTTGGAGTGTCGGGATGTTGTTTCGAGTCGTGAGATTCTTGCAGGTGAGCGGTCAGAGGTCGTGAAGAATCGAGGGGGAGCTGACCGGCCGTACGAGAGGGAGGACGGGAGGGTTCCCCCTGCCGGGCTCAGGCCCGATCATGGTCCTGGAATTGATCGTGGGCCGTGGAAGGGGCGTGCCGTGCGGCTGCGCTGTGCTGTGCTGGACGACTTCCAGAAGGTGGCGACCGAGGTCGCCGACTGGTCGCCGCTCACGGACGACGTGGAGGTCGTCTCCTTCGGCACCCACCTGGACGGCGAGGACTCCCTGGCCGGGGCCCTGGCCGACTTCGACATCGTGGTGACCCTGCGCGAGCGGGTGCCCTTCCCCGGGTCGCTGATCGCCCGCCTGCCCCGGCTGAAACTGATCGTCGCCTCGGGCATGCGCAACTCGGTCATCGACTACGCGGCCGCCGAGGAGCACGGCGTCACCGTCTGCGGCACCGCCAGTTCCTCCACGCCGCCCGTGGAACTGACCTGGGCTCTGCTGCTCGGTCTCGCCCGCGGCCTCGTGGCGGAGAGCAACGCCCTGCGCTCCGGCGGCCCCTGGCAGTCCACCGTCGGCGCCGACCTGCACGGCCGCCGCCTCGGACTCCTGGGCCTCGGGAAGATCGGCAGCCGCGTGGCCCGGGTCGGCCTCGCCTTCGGCATGCACGTCAGCGCGTGGAGCCAGAACCTCACCGAGGAGCGTGCCGACGAGGTCGGCGTCGAACTGGCCCCCTCTCGTGAGGACCTCCTGGCGAGCAGCGACTTCGTCTCGGTCCACCTCGCGCTGAGCGACCGCACCCGCGGACTGCTCGGCCCCGCCGAGATCGCCCTCCTCAAGCCGACCGCGTATCTGGTCAACACCTCGCGCGCGGCCATCGTCGACCAGGCGGCGCTCCTCGCCGCCCTGCGCGAGGGCCGGATCGCCGGCGCCGGTGTCGACGTCTTCGACATCGAGCCCCTGCCCGCCGACCACCCGATGCGCACCGCCCCCCGCCTCCTCGCCACCCCGCACCTGGGCTATGTCTCCCGGGCCAACTACGCGACGTACTACGGCCAGGCGGTCGAGAACATCCGTGCCTTCCTCGCGGGCGCACCCGTACGGAAGCTGCCCTGAGGCCCCGGGACTGGAGACACCTCGGCCGTCACCGGGGAACGACCGGATGTTCGTCGAGGACCTGGCAGGCTCGGGCGGTGCCGTTCTCGGCTGCCAGAGCCCGGCCGAGCCGGCGCGCGGTCTCGGCGAAGGGAGGGTGCCGGGTGAGTTCGCGCAGGCGTCGGGTGAGGGCGGGAACGGTGAGATCACGGGCGAGCAGCGGTGCGGGTCCCGCGCCGAGTTCGCGCACGCGCGCGGCCCAGTAGGGCTGGTCGCCGAAGAACGGACAGACCAGTGAGGGTCTTCCGGCCCGCAGTGCCGAGGCGGTCGTGCCCGCTCCTCCGTGGTGGACGACGGCGGCCACCCTGGGGAACAGCCAGTCGTGGGGGGTGTCGCCCACCACGAGCATGTCGTCCTCGCTGGTGGCGGGATCGCCGGTCAGCACTCCGCGGAGTTCCGCGCGTCGCAGCGCCCTCCGCACGAGGGTGTCGGTCGCTTCCGGATCGCGGGTCCTCATGCTGCCGAATCCGACGTAGACGGGCGGCGGCCCGTCGGCCAGGAAGTCGAGCAGGCGCCGCGGGGGTTCCCACATCGGCCGGTCGTGGTGCCAGAAGCCGGTCACATGGACGTTCGGTCCCCAGTCGGACGGCCGCGGCACCACCGTGGGGCTGAACGCGCACAGCACGGGCGCGTGGCGGACGTGCCGGAAGGGAGCCGACAGCGACAGCTCCGGGAGGCCCAGGCTCCGCCGGCGCCAGGTGTTGACGAACCTCCGGCACAGCATCCAGGACCCGAGGTCGACCGCGCCGAAGCTGAACCGGTTTCCCAGGGGTCCCAGCCTCCCGGCGGCCGGCGCGAGGGGGTGCGGAAAGGCCTTGGTGGGCTGGCTCGGCTGGAAGTGGATGACGGCGTGCGGGACGCGGAGGTACTCGGCGAGATGGACGCCGAGAAACCCGAAGGTGGGCGCCAGGACCAGGTCGGCGCCCTCCGCTCCGGCCCGGGTCTCCTCCAGCATCGGCATGATGTGGGGGCGCAGGACTCGGTCCATCCGGCGGACGAACGCCACCGGGTTGCGTGGTCCGGCGAGGAGTTCCTGCCCCTCGACGGACTCGACGATCTCCACGGGGTCGGCCGGAAGGGGGTGGAAGTCCAGCCTCTCCTCGGCGATCAGATGCTCGTAACGCCGACTGGCCAGGACTCTCACCGTGTCGCCCCGCCGGGCCAGGGCCCGGCCCAGTGCCAGGCAGGGCTGGACGTCGCCCCGGGACCCCGCGGCGAAGATCACCACTGTTCGCCCCACGCCGTTCCTCTCTCCAGGTGTGCCGGTAATCCAGGTGTGCCGGTAATCCAGGTGTGCCGGTTCTCCCGGTGTGCCGACGCCCTGCCGGGCCGTTACCCGATTGGCAGACCATAGACATATCGGGCGGCACGTTCCTGGACTCATCGGGCGAAGATGAGGAAAAGACCCCTTCTGGCGGGACGGGAAACTGATGCCAAGGAACATGGCCCGGCTCACCGCGGCAGCGCTCGGCGCGGGATTCACCCTCAACGCGGTGCGGCTCAACCGCCGACTGGCCGGGCTGCGCCTCCTCGAGCCCTCCGCGGATCCGTCCTCCCCCGACTTCCGGTTCGTGCTGGCCTCCGGGGTGCGGCTGGACGACGCGACCCGCCGCGCCGCCTGCGCCTTCGCTTCCCGGGAGGGGCTGCAGGTACTCGATCTGCTGCCGGGTGATCTGCCGACGGCGGAGCTGCTCGAATTCGCCCGCTTGGTGAACACCCGTTCCTTCCGGCGCGACAGGCTGGCCTTCGGACGGAGTGCCCAGCATGCCGTCGTCGTGGAGGCGGCCGTCCTGGAACGGCTCGGCACCGCCCTGCCCGCAGGCACGGATCTCGCGGGGCTCTCGGCCGCGGAACTGACCGGTCTGCTCGGGCAGCTGAAGAAGTGTGCGCCGGATACGACCGGGTTCGCGGTCGCGCCCGGGCTTCGCAGTGTCCGCCGTACCGCCCGGGAACGCGTCGCCGCCCGGCCGGGCGACACCTTCGTCCCGCTGTCGGCCGCCCTGGCGGCACGCCTGGCCGCCGGTGCGCTCACCTTCGCCTGCCTCGCGACGGCCCCGGCCTGGGGAGCGGCTGCCCTGGCCGGCTACGCACTGCAGCCGGCGCTGGTGCGCGGTCGCCGGTTCGCTCCCGCCGACCGCTACCGCGCCACCTGGCTCAGGCCCGTCCTGGGCCCTGGCGACTGGCTGCGTACCGCACGGGCAGCGCACGCCCTGCGCGGTCCGGCCGACCCGCACGCCGGGCTCCGCGCGGAATACCAGGCCGAGATCGCCCGGGGTGTCGAGCGGTTCTTCGAGCCACGCCGCGGCTCCTGCCCGTGGTGCGGGTCGTCCGACCTGAGACACCGCGTGACGGCACGGGACATGTACCAGGGAAAACCGGGCCGGTTCACTCTGGAGGAGTGCGGGGACTGCGGCCACACCTTCCAGAATCCCCGGCTGAGCCCGGCCGGCCTCGACTTCTACTACCGCGACTGCTACGACGGCATCGGCGAACGGCAGATGGAGAAGGTGTTCGCCCTCCAGGGTTCCGCCTACCGCGATCGCGCCCGCCTCCCCCACCCGCACACCACGCCACGGACCTGGCTGGACGTGGGGGCCGGGCACGGTCACTTCTGCCTCGTCGCCCAGGACGTCTGGCCGCAGACCGTCTTTCACGGCCTGGACCGCAGCGACGCCGTGGAGCGGGCCGAGCAGTACGGCTGGGTGCACCGCGGTCACCGGGGGGACTTTCCCGAACTGGCCGCATCCCTGGAGGCCGCCTACGACGTGGTCAGCATGTTCCACTACCTGGAGCACACCCTGGATCCACGAGCCGAACTGGATGCGGCCCGGGACGTCCTCAAGCCGGGCGGTCATCTGCTGATCGAGGTCCCCGACCCGCAGAGCTCGCTCAGCCGGCTGCTGGGCCGGCACTGGATTCCCTGGATGCAGCCGCAGCACGTGCACCTGATGCCCTTCGCCAACCTCAGACAGGCACTGCTGGAGCGGGGCTTCACCATGGTGAGGGAGCAGCGCGTCACCGGACGGCCGGGCGGGGACTTCTGCGGCGCCGTCGTGGAGCGCTTCCGCTCCTGGACGCCGAGCCCCCGGCATCCCTGGTCCCGGACGCCCCCGACCCGCACCCGGGCCCTGGCCCATGCGGCCATCTGGACGTGCTCGGTCCCACTGATCGCCGCGGCGGCCGCCGCCGACATCGCGATCGCTCCGTTCCTGGGGGCGCTGCGCGGTGGGCAGGCCTACCGGATTCTCGCCCGCAAGGAAGGCTGGCGTCCGTCCCTAGTAGCGGGGAGCCCGCAGCCCGAGTGAGTCCATCACCGTGGGCCAGATGCGGTGGAGTTCCTGCCGCCAGTACGGCCAGGAATGCGTTCCTGGCTCATACACGTGGGTCGTGACACGGACTCCTTCCGCGCGCAGTGCGGAGGCGAACCTCCTGATCTGCTCCGGAAGCGCCGCCTCGCCCAGCATGCTCACCAGAATGACGTCGGTGGAACGCCCCATGTCCAGCGGTCCGGGCATGCTGGTGCCGACTGACAGGTGGACGTGCGTTCCGCGGAAGGACCGCGCCATGGCGGCGGGGTTGTGGGACTGCCAGACATCCGCGTTCTTCACCGGGTCGCCCCACACCTGCTTGATGTCGACGCCGACCGCGAAGGAGCCGAGTCCGATGACCAGGCGCACAAACGGATCGTTGAGGTCCACGTAGGAACTCATCGCAGCCGCGTACCGGAACAGTCCCGGATGGTGTGCCGCGTACTTGAGTGCGCCGAAGCCGCCCATGGACAGTCCCACGACGGCGCGCGACGGGCCGGCCCGGTACTCCTTCTCCATGAGCCGCACGAGTTCGGTGGTGTGGAAGGTTTCCCAGCGGGGCGATCCGGCGAACCAGTCGCTGTAGTAGCCGTCCAATCCCGCGTCGGGCATGACGATGAGCACATCGAAGCTGCGCGACAGCTCCTCCACGTCCGTCTCACGGGTCCAGGCCGTGTAGTCGTCGGCGCCGCCGTGGAGCATGTAGAGGACGGGGAACGTCGCTTCCGGCCGCTCGCTCCAGCTCGCCGGAAGAATGACACGGACCGGGATGGACCTTCCCATGGCCGGCGAACTCACCGTGAGATCGCGCGTCCGGTCGTCGATCGTTCTCACGGCGGTGACACGGGCCTCCGCACCGGGAGGCCCGGGCGTGCCTTCCGGGCTCCGTTCAGCCGCATGCGCCCCGGTCGAGACGAGAGCGGCGACGAGCCCGAGACACACCAGCTGCGTTCTCAGATACTTCAGAAAATAGGACCACACGGCTGGGAGCATGACGGCGCACACCGTCCGCCACCGGCAGACACTCCGTTCGACAGCGGGCAGTCGCCCGTACAGCAGAGCAGCGGTTGCGGGGCATCGGATCAGCGGTTCTCTTGGGAACAGTCGTCAGACGTGATCAAGATTGGAGCCGACATGACATCGCCCCTGTCCGAAGCGGTCATCGCGGGTGCGGACGCAGCGGACCTCGAGTCCCTCCCCCTCCCGGACCACTTCCCGGCGGCCTGTGTGCGCGCCGACGATGTCGGCATGTTCGAGGGCGTCGAGGACAAGGACGTGCGCAAGTCCCTCAGCGTAGCGGACGTTCCCATGCCGGAACTCGCCCCCGACGAGGCTCTGATCGCCGTGATGGCCAGTGCCATCAACTACAACACGGTCTGGACGGCCATGTTCGAGCCGTTGCCCACCTTCCAGTTCCTCAAGGAGATGGGGAAGGCCGGAGGATGGCAGGCGCGGCACGATCTGCCGTACCACATCGTGGGTTCCGACGCTTCGGGCGTCATCGTCCGTACCGGATCGTCCGTGCGCAGGTGGAAGGTCGGTGATCATGTCTCGATCTCGCCGGCCTATGTCGACGAGCAGGACCCCGACACGCACCACGACGGCATGCTCGGGCTCGGGCAGAAGGCGTGGGGGTTCGAGACGAACTTCGGCGGTCTGGCGCACTACGCCGTCGTCCGGGCCAGCCAGTTGATGCCGAAGCCTCCCGCTCTGACCTGGGAGGAAGCGGCCGTCAACCCGCTGTGTGCGAGTACGGCGTACCGCATGCTGGTCAGCGACCGCGGCGCGCGGATGAAGCAGGGCGACATCGTGCTGGTCTGGGGCGCGACCGGCGGGCTGGGCTCCTACGCGGTCCAACTGGTGCGGGGCGGAGGCGGTATCCCGGTCGGCGTGGTGAATTCCGACGAGAAGGCACGTCTGCTCCGGTCGCTGGGATGCGACGCGGTCATCAACCGCCAGGAGGTCCTGGGCGGGGACGACACACTCCTGCAGCGTCCCGAGGGCTGGAAGAAGATGGGACGGGCGATCCGCGACGCGGTCGGAGAGGACCCGCACATCGTGTTCGAGCACGTCGGCAGGGCCACCTTCGCGGCCTCCGTGTTCCTGGCCAGGCGCGGCGGAACGGTCGTCACCTGCGGATCCAGTACCGGCTACGAGCACACCTACGACAACCGGTACCTGTGGATGCGGCTGAAGCGGATCATCGGCAGTCACGGCGCGAACCTTCACGAGCAGTGCGAGGTCAACCGGCTCATCAGCATGGGCAGCGTGGTTCCCGCCCTGTCGCGGACGTACCCGCTGGCGGAGGTGGGCGCGGCCACCCGGACTGTCCAGACCAACCAGCACATCGGCAAGGTCGGTGTGCTGTGTCTGGCCCCCCGTCCCGACCTCGGTGTCACCGACCCGGAGGCACGTGCCCGGATGGGTGAGGAGCGGTTGCGCCTGTTCCGCGGGTGATCCCCACGGAACAGGCGTGGCTCAGCGGTCGTCGGTCAGCGACCCGATGGCCCGGACGAGGTGCCGCGCGATGGTCTCGACATGGGGTGGGTCGATGAGGGACAGGTGGTCGCCCTCGACGGGGACGATCTCCAGGGACCGGCACAGGGGCGCCCACCCCAGGTCCGCCTCCTGCCGGAGGTAGCGCGGGTCCAGAGCGGTGGTGAGCTCCTGCGGTCGCTGGGCGCGGTAGAGCACCACGGGGCCGTCGTGCGGACGGGGGACGTACCGTTCGCCGACGCGGGCGTCGACGTACGAGGTCCGCTGGTGCTCCATGACCCCGGGGCTCATGTCGAGGCCGGCGTCGGCCACGAGTCGCATGATCACGTCGATCTGCCGCTCGTCCGGCGTGGCCGCCAGCTCTTCGTAGGGCAGGTCCAGGCGGTGGCCGTACGTCTTCTCGATGTACTCGGCGAAACGGCCGAAGCGCTCCAGCAGCAGCTCCGGTGAATCCTGCTGCGGCAGAGCCGCGGGCAGGATGGTGTCGATCAGCCCGAGGAACCCGACCTCCTGTCCCTCTTCGCCCAGTTGACGAGCCACCTCGTACGCCAGGCATCCTCCGAAGGACCAGCCGAGCAGGTGGTAGGGCCCTTCCGGCTGGATGTCACGCATGAGCGCGCGGTAGTGGGCCGCCTTGTCCTCCACGGTGTTCAGCTCTTCGACGCGTTCCAGCCCGTACACCGGCTGGTGGGCCGGCAGCAGCCCCGTCAACGGCAGGTAGACCGAGGTCGGTCCGCCGGCCGGGTGGAAGGTGAACAGCGGGGGCCGCGGTGCGCCGGGGACGGCGGGGCGCAGGGTGGTGAGTGCCGACGGGCCGGTTCGGTTGACCACCGGCCGGATCAGTTCGGCGACGGCCGCGACGGTCCGGTGGGCGAGAACGGCCTCGCCGGTCAGGCTCAGCTCCGTGTCGTCGCCCAGCCGCCGGCGGATGACGTCCACCATGGCCTCGGCGGCGCGTCGGTCTCCGCCGGCGGCGGTGAAGTCCTCGTGCACGTCCCTGGGTCCGCGCCGCAGAACCTCGGACCAGGCGCTCGCGACCAGCCGCTCGGCCGGGTCCCGGGCGCTGAGGGAACCGGGCAGCGGGGGTGCGGACGGCGGTGCCTGCCGGACGTTGTCGGGCCCTGCCGGTGAGGAGGCGGCCGTGGGTACCTCGGAGCCGAGGCCGAGTTGTTCCAGCACCGCGCCACCAAGTTCACGCAGGCAGGCGCCTCGCAGCAGGCGGGGGCCGGGCAGGTCGACGCCGAAGTCCTGGCGCAGGGCGTTGCGGATCCGCACCGCCATCAGGGAGTCCAGTCCGAGTTCGGTCAGCGCGGTCGTCTCGTCGAGTTCGTGGGCGCTGAACCCCATGATGGCCGCCGTCCTCTTGACCAGGCGGGCGTACACCATCTCCGGGGCGCAGCCGCCGAGAGCCGCGATGCCGGCCGGGCCCACCCAGTCGTCGGCGCCGACCGCGCTGTCCTCGAGAACGTCGTTGAAGAAGGGGATGGCTGACAGACCGGGGAACGCCGCCAGGACACGACCCGCGTCGAGGTGCACGACGCCGACATGCGTACGGTCGAGGGTGACGAGCGCCTGCAGGGCGTCCATTCCCTCGGCCAGGTGGATGGGCTCCAGGGCCGACGCCGGGTTCGCGGCCGCCGCGCCGACGTTCTCCCAGGGGCCCCAGGCGATGGAGGTCGCCGGCCGGCCGGAGGATCTGCGGTGGTGAGCCATGGCGTCGAGCCAGGCGTTGGCGGCCGCGTACGCGGACTGTCCCGGTGAGCCGATCAGTGCCGCGGCGGAGCTGTAGATCACCCACCAGTCCAGGTCATGGCCGTCGACGGCCGCCTCCAGGTTCCGGGCCCCGACGGTCTTCGGCCGCAGCACGTGGTCGAGGTCCGCGGGCTCGAGGTCCGTGATCAGGCGGTCGTGCAGAACACCGGCACAGTGCGCGATGCCTCGCAGGGTGTGCCCTTCTCCGACAGCGGCGGCCACCAGGCCGGCGGCGACATCCGGTTCCGCGATGTCGCCCCGGACCACGGCGACGGAGACTCCCCGGTCCCGCAGCTCGGCCAGGACGGACTGGGTTTCGGGCCCGGGGGCACGACGTCCGTTCAGGACGATACGCCCGGCCCCTTGCTCGGCGAGCCGCCCCGCGGTCGCCAGGCCCAGGCCGGTCAGCCCGCCGGTGACGATGTAGGCGCCGTCAGGACGGGTGAACGCCACGCCGCCGTTGCCCTGGGGGGCGAGGTCGGCACGGGCGAGACGGGCGGTGAGGCGGGTGCCGGCCCGCCAGGCGATCTCATCGGCGTCGCCGTCGGCGAGAAGCTCCTGGACGAGGTCACCGACCGCACCGGGCTGTTTGTCGATGTCCACCAGCGAGGTGCGCAACTGGGGGTGTTCGAGTGCCATGACGCGGACGAGCCCACGCAGACAGGCGAGATGCGGCACCCCGGGCTCCCCCGGGCCCGTCGCCTGTGCCAGCACGGTGGCCATCCACAGGCGCGGCGGTTGCCGGTCGGCGCCCCCGGCCAGGCGGCGGGCCACCCGTGCCGCCGTGCGCAGGGGCCGCATGTCGTCGTCGCGTTCGTGCTGGGGGAAGAGCAGGACGACGGCGCTCGGGCCGTCGTCCCGCGGGTTCTCCAGCCAGGTGTCGAGTACGGCGTCGCAGGCGTCGCCGCGGGCCTGCGTGACGTCGACGCCCCCGGCTTCCAGGGCCGAGGCGAGCGAGGCCGTGATGCCACCGCCCGCGGCGTCCCCTTCGTCGCTCAGGAGAAGGGCACGGTGCAGGTCCAGCGGCAGGGGGACGGTGGACTTCTGCCACTGGATGTCGTAGGCACACGTCTCCAGGGGCCGGGGTACCTCGTGATGCTCGATGGGACGGAGCTGGACGAACCGGGCGACCAGCTCGCTCTCGGCGCCCTGGGCGGTGACGTGCCAGAGGCTGCCGTCGGGGTCGGCGGGCGTGCGGCGGATGTCGTATCCGCTGTCGAGGAGACCCGGCCCCTTGATGTCCAAGGTCCGTACCGCGACCGGGACGGCGTGCGCGGTGGCTCCCGCGGCACCCAGCGCTTCCAGCATGGCCGTCAGCAGATACCCGTAGAACGGCCCGCGCGGGTGCGGCAGGTCCTCAGGGGTGAAGGGCTGAACCAAGTCCGTGGCCTGTTCCGCGGGGTGGAGCTCGCGCCGGGGCTCCGGATCCTCGCGCGGGGGTTCCGGATCGCGGGTGATACGGGCCGAGGCGTAGCAGCGCCAGGCCGTGCCGGTGCCGCGGGCGTGCAGGGTGACGGTCCCGTGTGTACCGGAGGCCGGTTCCCACACCACGGTCAGCGGAGTGCTGCTGGAGAGGGCGAGCCACTGGTGGATCTTCAGGTCCTCGACGCCGAGGTGAGTGAGGCCCTCTCGGCCCCACAGCTCCAGGCCGGCCTCGATCACCAGCTCCGCGGCCTCGGCGAGGGTCAGCACCGCTCGGTCGTGGACCGTACTCCCGGGGCGGTGCCGACGGGTACCGACGTCTCCTTGCCACAGCACGACGCCGGTCCGCGGGTCGTCGGTACGCACACCCAGCAAGGGATGCCCGCCGACCGCGGTCGAGGCGGCGGTGCGCGAGAACCAGAACCGTCTGTGCCGCCAGGCCGGGGTGGGCAGCTCGGTGCGGCCTCCTGTGGGCCACAGACCGGTACTCATCGTGACGCCCGCGAAGTGCAGCCTCGCCAGTGCGGCGCGCAGGGCGACGGTGTCGTCCGCGTTCTTGTGCAGGGTCGGGACGACCAGGGCCTGGTCCCCCACCGTTGTGGCGTCGAGCGTCTCGGTGAGGGGGACGACGGCGATGGGATGGGGCGAGATCTCCAGGAACAGGGTGTGGCCGTCTTCGGTTGCCGCGGTCACCGCCTGGTGCAGACGCACCGGGCGGCGGACGTTGGCGCACCAGTAATCCGCATCGGCGGCCGGGACCGCGCGGGGATCCTCGAGGACCGTGCTGTACCAGGGCGTCGTGGCTGCGCTCGGGCGCAGAGCGCCGAGGTCCTCGCGCAGGGGCGGCAGGATGGGATCGACCGCGGCCGAGTGTCCGGCTCCGCCGACCTCCAGCAGCCGGGCGAGGTGACCCTGCTCGGACAACTCGTCCACCAGGTCGCGCACCGCACCGGCCGGCCCGGCCACCGTGCAGCGTTCCGGCGAGGAGTGGACGGCGACCTCCACACCGGGAAAGCGGCCGAGAACGTCCGTCCGGGACGGTGCGGGCAGCTCGATCGCGGCCATCGCGCCGGCCTGTTCGGCGTCGATGCCGGCGAGGCGCGCCGATCGGCGGGCGATGACGCGCAGTCCGTCGGCGGCGTCGAGAGCGCCCGCCACCACGGCGGCTGTGACTTCGCCCATCGAATGGCCGATGACGGCAGCGGGTTCCACGCCGTAGGCCCGCATGGTCTGCGCCAGGGCCAGCTGGATGCCGAAGAGCAGTGGCTGGGTACGGTCCACCGTGCGGCCGGAATCGACCGTGATCAGGTCGGTCAGTGAGGAGCCGGTCTCCGCGTGGAAGGCCGGATCGAGCGCGGCCACCTGGGCGGCGAAGCGGGAGTCACCGGTCAGCAACCGCCGCCCCATGCCCTTCCACTGTGAGCCGTAGCCGGAGAAGACGAAGACCGGTCGGCGCGCTGTGCCCGACTGGGCCGCTCCCGCGTCGGTGCACGCGGCGACCACGCCGGGGACCGTCTCGTCCCGGGCCAGCGCGGCGAGCTTGGCGGCCGCCTCGGGGCGGGTCCGCGCGACGACGGCGGCGCAGGACGGGCCACGGCGGTGCGCGGCGAGGGTGTGGGCGATATCGGTGAGCGAGGGCGCGTCACCGGCGGCCACCCAGCGCGACAGACTCGCGGCCACGTCGGCGATCCGCTCCGCGGAACGGGCGGACACCACCAGAACGTGCGGCCGACCCCCCTCTTGGTCGTCTCCTTGGCCGGCTTCTTGTCCGGCTTCTCGGCCGCCTTCTCGGCCGTGGGTCGCCGATGGCCGCGCGGGACCCGCGACGGTGGACGGCGCCTGCTCGAGGACGGCGTGGGCGTTCGTGCCACCAAAGCCGAACGCGGACACGCCGGCGCGCCCCGTACGGCTCCCCCGTGCGGGCCAGGCGGTCGGTTCGCTGACCACGCGCAGGCCCAGTTCGCTGAAGTCGATGTGGGGGTTGGGGCTGCGGAAATGGAGCGTGGCCGGGATGCGGCCGTGATGCAGGGCCAGCGCGGTCTTGATCAGTCCGATGATGCCGGCCGCGCCTTCGAGGTGGCCCAGGTTGCTCTTGACCGATCCGATGAGCAAGGGCTGGTCGGGCCGTCTGCCGCGGCCGACGACCGCTCCGAGAGCGGCTGCTTCGATGGGGTCTCCCAGCAGGGTCCCCGTCCCGTGCGCTTCGACGTAGTCGATGTCGGCGGCGTCGAGCCGCGCGTCCCGCAGGGCGTCGCGCAGCAGTTCCTCCTGCGCCGCCGGGTTGGGTGCCATGAGGCCCGCCGACCGGCCGTCCTGGTTCACGGCGGTACCCCTGACGACGGCGAGCACCCGGTCGCCGTCGCGCCGGGCGTCGGCGAGACGCTTGAGCACGACGACGCCGCAGCCCTCACCACGGGTGATGCCGTCCGCCGCGGCGTCGAAGGGCTTGCACCTGCCGTCCGCGGCCAGCGCACCGGCCTGTTCGAACGATGCCGTGACCGCCGGCGACAGGAGCACGTTGACCCCCGCGGCCAGTGCCGTGTCGCACTCCCCGCCGCGCAGACTGCGACAGGCCAGATGCACGGCTACGAGCGACGACGAACAGGCCGAGTCGACGGTGATGCTGGGGCCGCGGAAATCGAGCAGGTAGGACACGCGGTTGGCGACGATGCTGCCGGCGGCTCCGGTACTGGTCCACGGTGTCAGGCGCGCGGGGTCGGAGGTGGTCAGCTGCCCGTACTCGAGGGCGCTCAGGCCGACGAAGACGCCGGTGCGGGTGGACCGGAGGGCGTGCGCGGGAACGCCGGCGTGGTCCAGCGCCTCGCAGGCGACTTCGAGCACCAGCCGTTGCTGGGGGTCCATGACTTCGGCCTCGCGGGGCGTGATGCCGAAGAAGTCCGCGTCGAAGCCCTCGATGTCGTCGAGGAAGGCGCCCCGCTGTGTGGTGGATTCCATCAAGGTGGTGGCGTCGGGCGCGGTGCCGGTGAAGTTCCGCCAGCGTCCCGAGGGCACCTGGCCGATCGCGTCCGTTCCTGCCAGAAGGTGCTCCCAGAGCGCGTCCGGTCCCTGCACGTTCGGGGGCAGACGGCAGCCGATGCCGATGATCGCGACGGCGTGGTCGTCAGTGCCGGCCGTGCCGGCCGTGGCCGCTTCGCCGGACGTGTCCGACTGCTCGTCGGTCTCCGCGGTGTCGGCGGTGTCAGCGGTGTCAGGGGTCGACAGAGCGCTGACCAGTTGTCCGATCGTGGGGTGTTCCCACAGCAACGTGGCGGGCAGCGACCGGTCCAGTAACTTCTCCAACTCGCCGGTCAGTCCGACGGCGTCGCGCGAGGTGAGGCCGTACTCCGCCAGGGGGCGGGCGTCGTCGAGCTGTTCCGGGGAGAGGCCGCTGATGTCCGAGACCATCCGGACCAGCGCGTTCCGCAGTGCGGTGACGTCCGGTCGGGAGCGACCGGCCATCGTGGGCTCCCGGTGTCCGCCTGGTTGCTTCATGCGGTGACTCCCGCTCTCTGTCCTCGCGTGTCCGAGCTCCAGGCCCCCTGGAGGTAGCGCTCGCGGCATGCTCCGCGGGCGACCTTGCCGCTCGTGGTGTGGGGTACGGTGCCGGGCTCGGCCAGGACGAAGTCATGGACGGCGACGGCGTGACCGGCGGACACCGCCGCACGGACGGCACGAGTCACCTCGTCCAGGACCCCCTCGGACACCGCGAGGTCACGGGCGTGCTCGGCGACGACGACGAGACGTTCTCCGTCGTCGGTGAGAACGGAGAACGCCGCGGTGTGGTGACGGCGTACGGCCGGGTGGGCGCCCTCGACGGTCTGCTCGATGTCCTGCGGATAGTGATTGGTGCCGTCGATGATCACCAGGTCCTTGATGCGGCCGGTGATGTAGAGCTGCTGGTCGTGCCGCAGTGCGAGATCGCCGGTCCGCAGCCAGTGCTGCTGGGCGCGGTCGCCGTGGAGGGTGGCGCGGAAGGTGGCTTCGCTCTCTTCCGCGCGCCCCCAGTAGCCCCGTCCCACGTTGGGTCCGCGCAGCCAGACCTCGCCGACGTGCCCGTCCTCCAGACGGACCCGGGTGACCGGGTCGACGATGGCGGCTTCCTGACCGTTCGGCTGTCCGCATCCGACCAGGCGGGTCACGGCCCGCGTTTCGGTGGCCTCGACCACCCGGGCGGTGCCGTCCGCCAGCGCGTCACGGTCGAAGCAGGTGACGGTCGGCTCCTGCCCGGCCGGTGAGGCGGCGACGAACACGGTCGCCTCGGCCAGTCCGTAGGACGGGCGCATGGCGGTGCGGACCATGCCGACGGGTGCGAAGGCCTCCTGGAACCGTCGCAGCGTCTGCTCGGCGACGGGTTCACTGCCGTTCACCATGGCGGCGACCGAACCCAGTGACAGCTCGCCGCGCTCCTCGTCGGTGACGCGGCGCACGCAGTAGTCGAAGGCGAAGTTGGGAGCGGCGGTGAGGGCTCCCGGGTACTGGGTGAGCAGACGCAGCCATCTGACGGGCTGTTGCACGAAGGCCAACGGCTCCATGAGAACGGAGGGAACGTGGCCGACGATGGGCATCGCGATCGCCAGTACCAGCCCCATGTCGTGATACAGCGGAAGCCAGCCGACGGTGCGGTTGCGCCCGGTGCGGATGTCGTACGCCTCCAGGGCCTGGCGTGCGTTGGCACAGACGTTGGCATGGGTGATCTCCACCCCGGACGGCACGCGGGTGGAGCCGGAGGTGTACTGCAGATAGGCACAGTCCTCGGGGCGCGGGTGAAACGTCTCTCCACCCTCCGGTACGCCCCCTGACACCGACTCTGAGAGCAGGTCCTGCTCGGTGACCACGCGCACGCGCAGACCGTCCTGGTCGGCGCAGAACTTCTCCGCGGCCTGGAGCGAGTCGGGGCTGGTGAGGGCCAGCACCGGGTCGGCGTCCGCGAGCGCTGCGGCGAGCTTCTCCGCATGACCCGGCAGGGCCGGGGGGAACAGGGGAACGGCGATCGCGCCGGCGCACGTGGCCGCGATGAAGCCGACCACGTAGTCGAGGTTCTGCGGCGCCACGATGGCCACGCGCTCACCGGCCGCCCCGGCGTGGCGCAGGGCCGTCGCGAGGGTGCGTACCCGCCGCTCCAGTTGGCGCCACGTCAGAGTGGAAGGGACTCCGTCGCGGTCGGTGCTGAAGTCCACGAAAGTGAACGCTGTCTCGTCGGGTGTTCGTGCTGCGGCCCGAGCGAGATGGTGGCTGATGGTGTCACTCACGATTTCCAGCACTGAGTCACCGAACCTTCGTTCCGAAGCGGCTACACCGCCTGGTGCAACACATTCGGGGATGGCCGGGGCGCGATTCCGCTCCCGGCCACCCCCGTATGTACGAGTGGGCTTGCGCGACTGGTGCCGACGGCGAAGGCGCCTCGGCCGTCTCGGTCTGACGTCAGAACTTCTTGTCGGGGACGGAGAAGCTGCTGACGCAGTCGATCTGGCCGCCCGAGGCAGGACAGCTCTGCGTCGAGTCATTGACGACGGTGATGTTTCCGCGCTTGTCGGTGGTGACCTGGTACTCCCTCACCTGCGAACAGTGCGTTTCGCCCTTGCCGTTGTCGACGCACCCACTCGAACCGTCTTCAGCGAAGGCTTGGACGGCACCGGCACCGATCAGAGCAAAGCTCCCCAGGACGCCCACTGCCGCTGCGATCTTCCTTGAATTGAACATCTGCCTTTTCCTTTTACCGTCGGCCCCGTGACTGGACTGCGGTGGCTGCCTGACCCGATGAACTACTACTTGCCGGCGGGGACAACCTGAGCGCACTTCACCGACTTGTGCTCGCTCTGGTCGACGTACTGGACGCCGAGGAGGTTGACCACGAGATTCACGTCACCGACGTTGACCAGTCCCCAATAGGCCTCATCCGAGGAGCACTTCTGGTTCTGCTGGGTGTTGTCGGCCTTGGTCTTCGAGTCCCCGCCCGCAGCGTGGCTGACGCCAGCGCCCAGGAAGCTGACGCTGCCGAGCATGGCAACGGCGACTGCCGCCTTCTGGAACTTGCGCATTACTTCTCCGTTCTCGTTTCGTCACAGTCAGCAACAGACCGACCGCGCACAGTTGTCAACTGTAAGGGATAGTGGGGGCATCAGTGAGCGAGACACCCAAGATGGAAGCTTCCCTGAAAAGACCCATAATCTAGCTTTTATGCCTGCACATGAGTGACCGTCTGAGCGACTCAAGCGACCTGCGCCGGGAACCCAAACAGCAGGCCCCGGGGCTCGAACGCCTGGTTCGAGCCCCGGGGCCTGCCTGGGATCACCCGGCCAGTACTTACCGGCCGATGGTGAAGAGCTGAGTGCACTCCACCGACTTGTGCTTGCTCTGGTCGACGAACTGGAGACCGGCAGCGTTGGTGAATGCGGTGGTGTCAACCGCCTCGGTGCCCGTGATGTTGAGTTCGTCCGCCGAGCACTCCTGGCTCTGCTTGTTGTCGAGCTTGACCTTCGGGTCCCCGTCAGCGTGACCGACACCGGCACCCATGAAGCTGACACTGCCGAGCATGGCCGCGACGACTGCGACCTTCTGGTACTTGCGCATTACGTCTCCGTTTCTTACGTCGACACAGTCCGTTACGGGCTGGTCACCGACAGTCCTCACCTTAAGGGGCCTTTCTGGTTTTTTGCCACGCGAAACGCCCATTGCGCACTTATCTCGAGAGGTTTCCGTCACGGGAGGCACTTGCTGCGGCGTCCGCAAGCAGGCAAGCGAGCCGACCATCCAGGCCATGCCGGACAGGCTCGCCGCGCAGTACGTCACGCCGGCTGCGCATGATCGCGGGATCCGACGACGACCTGGCGGACATGGTCACCCGCGTTGCAAACATCCCGGGGTGAACCGACTGCCGCCCCGGCAGGACGCCGCCGCGATCGCGCCCAAGGCCGCGGGGACCCGACCTCGCCCCAAGCAGAAAAGCAGGCCCCGGGGCTCGAACACGAACCCCGGGGCCTGCCTGGATCAGCTGATCAGTGCTTACCGCCGATGGTGAAGAGCTGAGCACACTCCACCGACGTGCGCTCACTCTGGTCGACGACCTGGATGCCCGCGGCGTTGGTCGGAGCGAAGGTGTCGGCCAGGTCGCTGCCCGTGATGTTGACCTCGTCCGCCGAGCACTTCTGGCTCTGCTTGTTGTCGAGCTTGACCTTCGGGTCCCCGTCAGCGTGACCGACACCGGCGCCCAGGAAGCTGACACTGCCGAGCATGGCCACGACGACCGCGGCCTTCTGGTACTTGCGCATTACGTCTCCGTTTCTCGCGTCGACACAGTCCGTAATGGGCTGGTCACCGACAGTTCTCACTGTAAGCGATGTTTGCGGCTTTTGAACGCGTGAAACGCCCAGACGCGAAAAGATAGCAATCCATCACGAATCAGACATAACGGCGTCGCCATCAGGCGGTAGCCCCGGGGCTCGGACGCCTGGCTCGAGCCCCAGGCCTACCTGGACCACCTGATCAGTGATTACCTGCCGAGCCCGAAGATCTGGGCACAGTTCACCGTGTTGCGGTCGCTCGCGTCGAGGAACTGGTTGCCCGCGGCGTTGGTCGGAGCGAAGGTGTCCGCCGCTTCGGTGCCAACGATGTTCACCTCGTCCGCGGAGCACAGCTGGGTCTGGTCGCTGTCGAGCTTGAGCTTGTGGCCGTCGTCGCCCGCGTGGCTGACGCCGGCACCCAGGAAGCTGACGCTGCCGAGCATGGCCGCGACGACCGCGGCCTTCTGGTACTTGCGCATTACCTCTCCGTTTCATGAGTAGGCGCAGCCCGTGATGAGCTGAGCACTGACAGTCATGAACATACGGTGCTGTTTGTGATTTTTGATGATGAAACGCTCGGATGTGTAATTTTTCCGAGAGACCGCAGGTCAGAGCACTGTCGCCCGTCCCTCGGATGGTCGAACCGGGTGGCCGCGTCCGACGGCGCGCGCATCCCGGGCAAAGAGGGTGATCCGGAGGAACTTGCCGTGACCGGTGCGAAGGCGACGCGTTGAAGGGGAAGTGCGATCGCTCATTCCGCTACCGCACTCACCGAGCCAGTAGAAGGAGAACGTCTTTATGTCTCGCATCGCGAAGGTTGGCACTCTCGCTCTCGGCGCGGGCGCCGTTGTGCTCAGCTTGCCCGGTGTCGCCGCGGCGGACGCCGACGCCAAGGCCGCTGCGTACAAGTCGTCCGGCTACCTGTCCGGCAATGTGATCCAGGTCCCGATCCACGTGCCGATCAACGTGTGCGGGAACACCGTCACCGTGTTGGGCGGTCTCAACCGGGCCGCCGGCAGCGTCTGCGAGAACAACGAGGGCGAGAAGAAGCACCACAAGAAGCACGAGGCGCGCGACAAGCACGACAAGCACGACAAGAAGCAGCACAAGGCGCACGACAAGAAGGACGTCAAGAAGGACGTCAAGAAGCACGACGAGAAGCAGCACAAGGCGCACGCCGACAAGCACGACAAGAAGGACCTCAAGAAGAACGCCGACAAGCAGCACAAGGCGCACGCCGACAAGCACGACAAGAAGGACCTCAAGAAGAACGCCGAGAAGGTTCTCCAGGGTTACGGCCTCTGACGTTCTTCGTCCTCAGCGGAGAGCCCCGGCGTCCTGGAACGCCGGGGCTCTCCTCTTGGACGCGCCTCGCTCACCCGTACCGGTAGATCCGGCCGACGTCCTCGAGTTCGTCCGGCGACACGTCCCACGGCGGCAGCTTCTGGTGCCGGGCCACGATCCGGCCGTGCTGCTCGTCGTCAGGGCCCGGCGGTGTGGCGGGGAGATAGCGGGCTCCGCGATGACGGCGTTGCCAGCGGTACCACTGCAGGTCGATGAAGGCGTGGTGCAGCCAGAAGACGGGATCGTTGACGGAGGCGGCGCCGAGCATGGCCCCGCCGACCCAGCGGTGCACTCGGTTGTGATTGCGCCAGGAGGCCTTGCCCCGGCCGCTGCCCCAGCCCTCCAGTCTGCCGCGGAAGCCTCGTGTGACCGTCGAGTCCCAGGGCGCCACATCGTAGGTGGGCTCCTTCAGCGCCCACTCCAGTTCCCTCTTCGTGGGCAGGCCGGCCGGGGCCCGCGGGCTGCCGAGGTCGCGGGTGAGGAACTTCTCGTCGGTGACGCCCACCTTGATGGTCCAGTCGCCCTCCCGGTAGGCGAACGGACCTGTCATCACCTGGCGGTCGGAGCGGCGCCCGTTGCCGCCGAGAAGGTCCGCCGTCCAGGGGGCGGAGGTGGTCGTGCGGTCGCGTGTCCAGTCCCAGTACGGCAGGGTCACCGACGAGTCCACTCGGCGTAGGGCGCGCTCCAGTTCGAGCAGGAACTGGCGGTGCCAGGGCAGGAAGGAAGGCGCCATGTGCGCGGTGCGCAGTCCGTGCTCACCGTCGGAGGCGAAGTGCGCGATGTGCAGGCGCACGAACTCGTCGTATTCGCCTCGCCGTTTGAGCTCCAGCAGCGCCTTGACGAACCGGCGCTTCTCCGCCCTGGTGAGCGTGGCGGCGTCCTTACGCACGTACGCCATGCTGGTGACCCGTGTTCAGGTGCCCACCGTCCGCCGGTTGCGGAACCAGGGCGCGCAGCCGCTGACCGGGACCGAGTTCGTCGACGGCGGCGCGGGCCGCCTCGATCGGTGTCGGGTACGAACAGTAGTGGTCCACCATGCTCAGCCAGGTGCCGTCGGCGCGGCGCATCAGATGCAGGGGGCGGCCGTCCACGGTGACATGCCACCGGCCGTCCTCGGCTGTGCCGCACCCGGGGAACCACCGGCCGCGGATGCGGCGGCCGCGGTACGCGACGTCGAAGGCCGTGTCACCCGCGGCGGTCCCGGGTCGGGGGAGCCGGGGCCGGGAAGCGGCGGACGCTGAGGTCAGGGCGGCGATGAGCGCGCAGGAGTACAGTCCGCGCGCCAGGTCCCGCCGTGTTCTGCCCACCGCTGCCGGCCGCGCCGGGGCAGGTGCTCCGTCCTCGGCACCCAGCGGCACTCCGCCGACGCTGACGACCATGGCTCACTCCTCGTCCGGTTCGGTTGATCCGTAGCGCTAACCGCCGAGCACCCCGCGCGGTCACCGCCGGGCGGCCAGGACAGTGATCACCGGCGGCCATTCCGGTGACTCGGGGACAGGCGAGAGGGCCTCGCACAAAGAAGTCGGCCCTCGGACTCACCGAGGGCCGACTCCGTACGGGAAGCGTGGACCTACATCCACAGGTTGCCGCGCAGCGGCTTGGCCTCGTTCAGTGCCTCTGCGGTCTCCTTCACCGTGGGGAGCACCGACTTGCTGCCCGTGGCGCTCGCCTCGAGGGGGAGCTTGGTCTTCACGCCGCCGTTGAGGTCGGTGGCCGCCAGGTCAGTGCTCTGCGGGGCGGGAGCCGGGGCCGGGGCGCTCTGCGGGGCAAGAGCCGGGGCCGGAGCGCTCTGCGGGGCAGGCGCCGAAACCGGAGCCGGAGCGGCCTGCGTGGCGGGAGCCGGAGCACTCTGCGGAGCGGGAGCCGGAGCCGGAGCACTCTGCGGGGCAGGCGCCGAAACCGGAGCCGGAGCGGCCTGCGTGGCGGGAGCCGGAGCACTCTGCGGGGCAGGCGCCGAAACCGGGGCACTCTGCGGGGCAGGCGCCGAAACCGGAGCACCCTGCGCGGCGGGCGCCGCGTCGGGGGCGCTCTGTCCCGGGGCGGCCAGGGTGGGGGCCGTGTTGTGGGCGAACGCCGGCGTGGCGGCAGTGGCGGCGATCAGGGACCCGGCAAGGACGGCGGCAGCCTTCAGGGACTTCATCGTGTTCCTTTCTTCGGCAACGCGTGTCACCGGAGGGGGAGTCTTTCGCCGTGCCTAACGAGCCGTGGGCGACGCGGAAACCGGAGGCGGCGAAGATCGCGAGTCCTCATATGAAATCCCTGAACGTCGGGCTTCGGGACGCGATAAAGCCGGAAGGTTGTCGGGAAAACACAGGAACGAGAACAGTCGTGGTGCCGCCCTGTTGGGCGGCACCACGACTGAACGGGCAGGAGCCGTGTCGTACGGCGGTCACGAGTCCAGCAGCGCCGACGTGATCGCGGGAAGCGTGACGGGCGACAGCGACGGCACGGACGTCAGTGGCCACAGGCTGGGCAGCGTCGTCGGTTCGGGCAGGGTCTGCTCTGTCGCATCGCTGTCGGTCAGCGCGTCGACGAGGTCGTCCAGTTCGGTCAGCAGGTTGTCGACCGAGGCCAGCCCGACGGTGTCGTCATCGGATGTCACGTCATCGGTGCCGAGTGCCGCCAGGAGGTCGTCCACTGCCTGATCGATCTCGTCCAGCGCGCTGTCCAGCGTGTCCTGTGCGCTGTCCGTGGAGTCGGCGGCGTCTCCGACGGGAGCGGGGGGCAGTACGTCCGTCACAAGGACCGGGGCCGACGGGGTGACCGACGGGGCCGGTGTGGCCGTCACGGCCGGTGTGGTCGCATCCGTTCGGACCTTGTCGGCCATCTTGGCCAGGGCCTGCTTCGCGGCAGTTGCCAGTTTCCTGGCCTCGGCGGCGGTCAGTTGGCCGTTGTTCGCCTTGAGCACGGCCTGCAGGAGGTCGGCGAGCGGGGCGAATTCGCCCCCGTCGAGCTTCCTGAGCTGCGCGAGTCGCGCGTCCGTGTCAGAGAGCCGCGCACCGGGCGACGCCGCATGGCGGTGCTCGGGGGCCGAGTCGGCCGCCATGGCGGCAGGGCCGGCGATCCCGACCAGGAGGGTGGCGCACAGTGCGCCGGAAGCGATGCGCCATGCGGGCAGAGCGCACATGGGGGGATTCCTTTCGACGGCGTTGGATCTTGAGCCCACCGTGAAAGCAACCGTGGCCTCCCGCAACCGCTCACGTACTCTCCGAAATTGCGCACTTACCTCTTTCGCCCGGTAAGGCCTGATCAGACGGTATGTCAGACCGACTATGTCCGTTCCCCCGTCGGTGGAATCCCGGGCGGCGCTCCCGTGACCCCTGCGACGCCACCTCCGGGACACCGGCCGCCCGTCAAGCGCGTTGCGGGTTTCACGATTCCGACACACGTGCCAGATATCTTCGAATTTCATCGCCTATGTCTGATTGATGACTAGAGTTGCGAACCGCCCGACGCACTCCTCAGGGCGGATACCTCGCACTCGTGGCGCTGCTGCCACGGCCACCTGTTCCGAAAGGGCAATGACCGGTCATGCGCCATAGCCTGGGCCCGCTGTTCCGCCGCGCGACCGTGGGCGTCCTCAGCCTTGCCGCCGTGTGGGCGGCCGCCAGCTCCCCGACCGCCGCGCCGGCCGCGCCGCCCGCGCCGGAGTCGGACAGCATCGCCTTCGCCGAGCGGTACCGCGCGCTGCAGCACGGCGGCATCGCACGCGCGGCCAACTCGTCGATCACCTGCCGCACCGCCGAGACACCTTCCTGCTCGGACGTGCGGGGAGGCAGCCAGGGGGTGAACGGCGACTTCGACATGTTCTACGTCGATGTCGACCGTGACCCCAACACCTACAACGCCTCCCGCGGGGAGGTCCGCCTGCCCTCCGGCTCCCGGGTGACGTACGCGCGTCTGTACTGGGGCGGCAATCTACGTGTGGGCGAACAGAAGCCGCCGGAGGACAACGGGCGAGTGCTGATCGCCGAACCCGGCGGAGAGTACAAGGAGATCCTCGCGGACACGGTGGTCGGGCACCGCGTGACGGACGCCGTGGACGCCTTCCAGGCCTCGGCGGACGTGACGCGGCTGGTGCGCGAGAGCGGGCCGGGCCTGTACACGGTGGCTCAGGTCAACGTGGCCATGGGCAAGTCGCCGGCCGGGGCGTGGGGCGGCTGGACGCTGGTGGTGGCGTACGAGAACCCGTCGGAGCCGCTGCGGCACCTCGCGCTCTGGGACGGCTTCGCAGACCTGTCCGGCCCGGCGCCGGAGGTCCGTCTGCGCGACCTCGGTTTCGCCGCCGACGCGTGGGGCCGTGCGGGTCTGGTCGCGTACGACGGCGACCGCGGCCTGACCGGCGACTCGCTCACCCTGACGGCCGGCGAGTCCGGGTCCCCCATCGCCCTCGGCAACGGCGCCAACCCCCAGGACGACGTCCTGAACTCCACCATCAGCGAGCCCGGGGAGGACGCGGCACGTGTGCCGGCGTACACCAACACCCTCGGCTACGACTCCGACGTGTTCGACCTCGGAAGAGGTCTGCGGCACGCCGGTGACCAGGTGACCTTCCGGCTCCGTTCGCAGCGGGACGCCGGGTGGGCCGGCGTGCTCTTCGCCGCCGTCGACGCACGGCGGTGAGTTTGTTGCCGGCTTCTCCGACCATCTCCGCGAGCGAGGAATCCGCGCACATGCACCCGTCATTCACCGCCCCTCCCCCGAGAGTCCTGCACCTCACCCAGCCGGTGGACGGCGGCGTCGCACGCGTCGTGACGGACCTGGTCCGGGCACAGTTGTCGGACGGCCTGGACGTCACCGTGGCCTGCCCCGACAGCGTTCTCACCACGAGACTGCGGACGCTGGGCGCGCGGGTACGGCACTGGCACGCGACCCGGTCGCCGGGCGCGTCGCTCGTCCGGGAGGTACGGCACCTGGCGCGGGTGATCGACGAGGTGCGCCCCGATCTGGTGCACGCGCACAGCGCGAAGGCCGGGCTCGCCGGACGGCTCGCGGTACGCGGGCGGATCCCGACGGTCTTCCAGCCGCACGCCTGGTCGTTCGAGGCGGTCGGCGGGAGTACCGCCGCCCTGGCGCTCAGGTGGGAACGCTGGGGGGCGCGTTGGGCCTCACGCGTGCTGTGTGTGAGTGAGGCCGAGCGCGCGACCGGCGTGGACGCCAGGATCACCGGCCGGTGGACCGTCGTCCCCAACGGCATCGACCCGGAGCGATTCCACCCGGCCGCCGCCGGGACCGTGCGGGCCCGGCTCGCACCGCTCGCCGGCATCCATCCGGCGGCACCGCTCGCCGTGTGCGTGGGGCGGCTGTGCCGGCAGAAGGGGCAGGACGTCCTGCTGCGGGCCTGGGAAACCGTCGTGCGGGGGGTACCCGACGCCCGTCTCGTCCTGGTCGGCGACGGCCCGGACCGTGACCGGCTTCGCGAGGCCGCCCCGGAATCCGTGGTGTTCGTGGGAGCGGTCCCCGACGCCTCCCCCTGGTACCAGGCCGCCGATCTCGTCGTCCTGCCGTCCCGCTGGGAGGGCATGGCCCTGGCGCCGCTGGAGGCGATGGCCTGCGGGCGGCCCGTGGTGGTCACGGACGTCGACGGCGCCCGCGAGAGCCTGCCGCCCTCCTTCGCCGCCCGGTGCCTGGTCCCGCCGGAGGACCCGGCGGCGCTGGCCGGGGCCGTCACCGAGCTGCTGGCCGCCCCGCTGCTGCGCGAGACGCTCGGCAACCAGGGCCGCCTGCACGTGCTGTCCACCCACGACGTGCGGCACACCGCCGAGGCCGTCTCGGACGTCTATCGCGACCTGCTCGGCCCGTGGACCGCCACCGCCCCCAGTGCCGAGCACGGTCTGCCGCTCGACACGGGACGTGGCGCCGAGGCGAACCGGGCAACGCAGCGCGTCGAGCCCATCGAGTACAGGGAGTCCATCCACTCGTGACCGCCGAACGTACCGTGCCCTCCCCCGGTGTACCGCCGCGGGACCACGGATCCTCACCAGTCTCGGTCATGCCGCCGCGCGGCACCCCCGACGGCTTCCGGCTGCCCGCCCCACGGCGCCCGGCACGGCCGCCCTCGCCCGTCCCGCTGCTCGTCGCGGACGGCGTCGCAGCCCTGGCGGGCGCGCCGGCGCTCACCGAGGCGCAGCGCACGCCCCTGCTCGTCGTGTCGCTGGTCGTCTTCACACTGCTGCTGCGCCGGCGCGACGGGCGGCCGCCGGTACCGGGGCTGCTGGAGGAACTGCCCGCCGTGTGCGGCCGTGTCGCGGTGGCCTGGCTGGCGCTCGGGGCGCTCCTGGCGGCGTACCGGCCGGAGCTCGCGTTCTCCCTCCGTACCGTGCTGACGGGCCTCGCTCTGCAGGTGACGGCCGCCTGTGTGCTGCGCGGAGCCGTGCACGCGCGGCGGCGCGCCGCACTGGCGCGTCACCCGCACGCCGCACTCGTCCTCGGCCCGGCGGCGACCGCGCAGCGCGTGGCCGCCGCCGTACTGCGTCACCCGCGGTGCGGCGTGCGGCCGGTGGGGATCGTCGCCGAGCGGCCGGACGGGAGCGAGAGCCTCCCGGTGCTGACGACCTCCGAGGAGGTCGAGCGTGCGGTCATCCAGAACGGGGTGCGGGCGGTGCTGGCCGTTCACCCCTCCGTACGCGCCGAACAGGAGCCGCTGCTGCGGGCGCTGGCCGAGTCCGGCTGCGTGGTCTGGGAGGTCGAACCCGGCTCCCCGTCGTACGCCGCGCGAGAGCGGCTGGCCGGTTTCCCCTGCCGGCGTCTGGACATGTCACCCGCCCGGCGCGGCAGCGCGGGCAAGCGGGCGCTGGACATTCTCGTGTCGGGGTCGCTGCTGCTGCTGGTCAGCCCTGTGCTGCTGGCCTTCGCCGTGACGCTGCGGATCAGCGACGGGCCGGGCGTGGTGTTCCGGCAGGAGCGCATCGGCAAGAACGGCAAGGCGTTCACGCTGCTGAAGTTCCGTACCCACCGCCCGGTCGACGAGCACGAGTCGGCGACCCGGTGGAGCGTGGCGAACGAGAACGAGATGCGCTGGTTCTGCCGGATGCTGCGGCGCACGTCGCTCGACGAACTGCTCCAGCTGTGGAACGTGCTCCGGGGCGACATGAGCCTGGTCGGGCCGCGTCCCGAACGGCCCTACTTCGTCGCGCAGTTCGGCCAGACCTACCCCGGTTACGCGCTCCGTCACCGGATGCGGACCGGCATCACCGGCCTCGCCCAGATCCACGGGCTGCGCGGCGACACCTCGATCGAGGACCGCTGCCGGTTCGACAACGCCTACATCGACGACTGGTCCCTGTGGCAGGACGTCTGCATCCTGCTGCGCACCGCGGCCACGGTGGTACGGCCGACGGGGAGCTGAGCCTGTTGAGCCTCGCCGTGACACCTCTCCCCCACCGGGTCGCCGCGCTGACACCGGCCCTGCCCGTGATGGCCGTACCCGCCCTGCTGGCCCTGCCGCTGACCCCGGACGGCGCGGGGCCCGCCGACGTGCTCTCCGGGCTGGTCGTCGTGTACTGCGTGATCCGTCTGCTGCGGGAACGGCGGCGCCCGCTGACGCCCACCGCGGCCCTGGTCCTGGGCCTGCCGGTGGTGGGGCTCGCGCTCGCCGCCATGGGGGCGTTCTCGCCCCAGGCCGGACTCGTCGGCCTGGGGCGCTATCTGCAGACCTTCGTGCTCGTTCCGGCGGCCGTGCTGCTGCTGCTCCGCGACCGGGCCGGCTTCCGGATGGTGGCCTGGTCCTTCGTGGGGCTCGGTCTGTGTCAGGGGGCCGTCGGTGTGCACCAGTTCGTCACCCGGACCGGTGCGTCCTACCAGGGCGAGAACATCCGGGCGGTGGGCACCTTCGGGCCGCACGACGTGATGGGCATGGCGACGACGGTCTCGCTCGGCCTGGTGTGCGCGGTCGGGATCGCGCTGGGCCGGGTGCCGGTACGGCAGCGGATCATCGCCGCCGGGTGCGCCTCGGTCCTGCTGCTGCCGCTGGCGCTCTCCTTCAGCCGGGGCGCCTGGATCGCGACCGTCCTGACGTGCACCGTGCAGCTGGTGCTGGCCGGGTGGCGGCGTGCGCTCAAGGTGGCCGGGGCCGCGGTCGCCGCGGGGGTGATCCTGGTGGGCGGGTTCGGCGTGGGCTCGGCGCTGCTGCAGCAGCGGATCGACAGCATCGCCCAGGTCACCGAGGCCCCCGACCAGTCGGTCGTCGACCGGTACACCCTGTGGGCGTCCGCCACGGAGATCTGGCGTCTGCACCCGCTGACCGGCGTCGGGTTGAAGGGCTTCCCCGAGTACCGGGACGGGCACGCGACGCTGGCGCTGTCGTCGGGCAGCGAGACCGACGGGGCGGGTGTGGCGTACCAGAGGCAGCCGCTGCTGTCCCCGCACAACATGTACCTGCTGGTGCTGAGCGAGCAGGGCCTGATCGGGCTGCTCGCGCTCGCCGGGAGCTGGCTGGCGCTGCTGGTGTGCGGGACGCGGCGGCTGCTGCGCGTCCGCGCCGACGGACCGGGACTCGACTGCGGGCTCATCGCCTGCGGACTGCTGCTCTGGCTGCTGACCGACTTCGTCTACGGAGACATCGGCGGTCCCGCGACCGTACTGATCGCCGTGGCCATGGGGCTGGTGGCGTGGTGGGCACTGGCCGGCCACGGCGAGGCGCCCGCGGAGGTGTCCCCGGATGGGGTGCGGGAGCCCGCCGAGGAGGCCCTGGCGCGATGACCGTGGTGCCGTCGAAGTCCCCCCGGTCCGAAACGGACGGCGCGGTGACCGTGCCCCCGGCGCGTGCCGCCACCGAGGCCGGGGAGGGTTCCGACCCGGTCTCTGCGCCGGCCTCCGGAAGCTTCCTGGCCAGGGCCGCGCTCGTCACGGCGTCGCTGTCCATCGCCGGCTCGCTGCTCGGTCTGGTGCGCGACCAGTCGCTGGCGCGGCTGTTCGGCGCCGGAAGCGACACGGACGCCTTCCTGGTCGCCTGGACGGTTCCGGAGTTCGCCGCCACGCTGCTCATCGAGGACGGGCTGGCGATCGCGCTGATCCCGGCCTTCAGCATGGCGCTGGCCCGCCGTGCCCGGGGCGTCCCGGGTGACCCGGTCCGCGCCCTGGTCGGGGCCACCCTGCCCCGGTTGTGCCTCGCCCTCGTCGCGGTCGCCGCGCTGGTCGCGTGCACCGCTCCCTACCTCGTCCGGGCCCTCGCACCCGGTCTGCCCGACCCGCGGCTCGCCGCCGACTGCACCCGGATCACGGCCACCTGCGTGCTGGCCTTCGGGCTCGCCGGGTACTGCAGTGCCGCCCTGCGCGCCCACCGCTGTTTCCTCGCGCCGGCGGCCATCTACGTCGTCTACAACGCCGGCATCATCGCCGCGATGTTCCTGCTCGGCGAAGGCTGGGGGGTGCGCTCCGCCGCGGTCGGGGTCGCGGCGGGCGGCTGCCTGATGGTGGTGGTGCAACTGCCGTCGCTGTGGCGGCGGCTGGCGGCGCGTACGTCGCCTCCGGCCGGAGGCGGGGCCGACGTCGAGGAGCGGCCGATGCAGCTCGCCCTGGTCGCCGCCGTTCTTCTGTTCGCCCTGTGCCGCCAGTCGCAGGTCCTCGCCGAACGCTTCCTCGCCTCCGGTCTGCCCTCCGGCGCCATCTCGCACCTGAACTACGCGCAGAAGGTCGCCCAGATCCCGATGACGCTGTCGCTGATGGTCTGCACCGTCACCTTCCCGGTGGTGGCGCGGGCGCTCGCGGACGGTGACACGGCACGGGCGCGCAGCCGCGTGGAACGGGATCTTGCGCTCGCCGCCTGTGTGGTGCTGCTGGGCGGGTGCGCGGTCATCGCCTGCGCCCCTCAGATCATCGAACTGCTCTTCGAGCGGGGGGCGTTCACCGCGAGCGACACCGAGGCGACGGCGGACGTGATGCGCGTGTACGCCCTCGGACTGCTGAGCCAGACCCTGGTGGGCGCCCTCGTGCGCTCCTACTTCTCGGCGGGCCGGGCGAGCTGGTACCCCCTCGGGGCGATGACGGCGGGCATCGCCATGACGTCCTTGACCGGCGCCGCGACCGTGCACTCCTGGGGCGTGGCGGGGATCGCCGCCGCCAACGCCCTCGGCATCACCGTCACCGCCGCCCTGCTGCTCGCCGGGCTGCGCGCGGGCCGGCCGAACAGCCCGCACAGCATCTCGGTCCGTGTCCGGCAGGTGCTGGCCGAGTTGGGCAGGCTGGTGGGCGCCGCGGTCGCCGCCACCGCCGCGGGGGCGTTCGCCGCGAGCCTGCTGCCGTCGCCGGCGGTGGGCCTCGCGGCCGGCCTTCTGACCGTGACCCTCGTCTTCGTTCCGCTCGCCTGGGCTCTCGGTGCCCAGGGCTCCGCGTCCGCTCTGCGCTCCCTACGCGCCGTCACACGAAGGCTCCCACATGGCCGCTTCCGTTGATTCCCTCGACGCCGTCAGACCACCGGCCCCGTCCAAGGGCCAGGCCCCCTGGGTCGCGATGTACCACTCGGTGGGCAACTGCTCGGACGACCCGTACCGCATCACGGTCACACCCGAGCGGTTCGGCCGGCAGCTGGCCTGGCTGCGCCGGCGCGGGCTGCGGGGCGTGTCCGTGACCGAGCTGCTCACCGCCCGCGCCCGGGGCGAGGGAGGGAACCTGGTCGGGCTGACCTTCGACGACGGGTACGCCGACTTCGTCACCGATGCCCTGCCGCTGCTGCGCCGCTGGGACTGCGGCGCCACCCTCTTCGTACTGCCCGGGCAGCTCGGCGGCGACAACGCCTGGGACCCGCTCGGCCCCCGCAAGCCGCTGCTGACCGCGGACGGCATCCGGCGGGTGGCCGCCGAGGGCGTGGAGATCGGCTCGCACGGGCTGACGCACCTCGACCTCACCAAGGCGGACGACGTCACCCTCAGGGCCGAGGTCTCGGACAGCCGCGCCCGGCTGGAGGAGCTGACCGGCACCCGGGCCGCCGGCTTCTGCTACCCCTACGGCGCGATCGACGCCCGCGCCGTCGCCGCCGTACGGGAAGCGGGGTACACCTACGCCTGCGCCATCGACCCCGGCCCGCTGACCGGTCCGCACGCCCTGCCGCGTGTGTACGTCGGCCAGAACGACACGGCCTGGCGGCTGCGCCTCAAGCACGGGCTGCACCGGCTGCGCCGCCGCCCGGTGGAGGGCTTGTGAGATGAGGGCCCTGCACATCATCACCGGCCTCGGTGTCGGCGGGGCCGAGCAGCAGCTGCGCCTGCTGCTGCGGCACCTCCCGGTCGACTGCGACGTGGTGACGCTCACCAACCCCGGCGCGGTGGCCGAGGGCCTGGCCGCGGACGGCGTCCGCGTCACGCATCTCGGCATGGGCGGCAACCGTGACCTGGCCGCGCTGCCGCGCCTGGTCCGGCTGATCCGCGCCGGCCGCTACGACCTGGTGCACACCCATCTGTACCGGGCCTGCGTCTACGGCCGGCTCGCCGCACGCGTCGCCGGGGTGCGGGCGATCGTCGCCACCGAGCACTCCCTGGGCGACTCACAGATGGAGGGCCGCAGGCTGACGGCAGGGGTGCGCGGGCTGTATCTCGCCAGTGAGCGGCTCGGTTCGGCGACGGTCGCCGTCTCCTCGACGGTGGCCGACCGTCTGAAGCGCTGGGGAGTGCCCGCGCCCCGTATCGAGGTCGTCCCGAACGGAATCGACCTGGACCGCTTCCGCTTCGATCCGGAGCGGCGCGAGCACACCCGCCGGCAGCTCGGCCTGCCCGAGGACGCGTGGGTCGTCGGCGGCGTCGGCCGGCTCACGCGGGGGAAACGGTTCGACGTCCTCGTCCAGGCGCTCAGCCGGCTCCCCGACGACCACCGGCTGCTGCTGGTGGGCGCCGGCCCCGAGGAGCAGGCTTTGCGCCGCACGGCCCACGAGGCCGGCGTGTCCGACCGTGTCGTGTTCACCGGCGAACGCCCCTACCTGCCCGACGGTTCGCCCGGCCCCGACCTGCCCTCGCTCATCTCGGCGATGGACCTGTTCGCGTCCCCGTCCGCGGAGGAGGCCTTCGGCCTGGCGGCCGTGGAGGCGCTGGCGTCCGGCCTGCCCGTGCTCTACGCCTCCTGCCCGGCGATCGAGGACGTGCGGCCATCCTCAGCCGGTGTCCGGCGGGTGCGCGGCGGGCCCGGGGAATACGCCCGCGCGATCGCCGAGGCCCGCGCGGCCGGCGCCGGGCCGCGCACGGCCTCGGACGTCGCGCGCCACTACAGCATCACCCACTGCGCGGCCCGTCTGACGGACGTGTACGCGGCAGCGGTCTCCAGTTCGCCGTCCCCCTCACCTCTGGGAGCCACCTCCTCATGACCGACACCCCGACCCGTCAGCGCCTCCTGTCCCCGGCTCGTCTCAAGGGACTTCCCCTGTGGTCCGTGCTCGCGGCCGGCACCCTCGTCGGGGGCCTCCTCGGCGGTTCGTACGGCGTGCTCACCCCTTCGACGTACACGGCCACCAGCTACGTCATCGCCGTGCCGAACGACAAGTCCTCGCCGGACGCCGCCCTCGGTTTCGCGCAGGCCTACGGCCGGGTCGCCACACAGCTCGCGGTGCTCGGCGACGCGCAGGTGTGGGCGGGTGTGCCGGTGCGCACCCTGCAGCGCAGTGTGCGCACCGCGACGTCACCGGACGCGCCGATGGTCGCCGTCTCGGCCACCTCCTCGAGCCCCGGCCTCGCCGTCGACATGGCCAACGCGGTCACCCGGGCACTGACCCGGCACGCGGACGCCAGCAGGGGCAACACCCGCGTGAAGCTCGTGCAGTTCTCGCGCGCCGTGGAGCCCAGCGAGCCCACGTCCGCGTCACCGGCCGTCACCGGCCTGGTGGGTGCGAGCGCGGGCGGTCTGCTGTGCGGCCTGGCCCTGCTGGCGCGGCCGAGGAGGTCCGGCCAGGACGACGACGCCGCCCCGGCCCCGTCGGTGCCCGGCCCGGCCGCCGCCGCCGATGTGCGTGGACAACGGTGACGACGGCGGGCCCGGCCGGACTTCTACCACCATTCGAAGCGGAGGCAGAGTCTTCCTCCGAGCCACTCCTCCACCCAGCCGCCCAGGTCCAGCGGCGTGCAGTCCGCCGGGGGCGGCGGCGTGCCGGGGGCGGTCGGTTGCGGCGTGGGCGTCAGGGGCGGGGTCGCCTCGTCCGTGCGGCCGAAGAGGGTGGAACGGTAGACATGGGCCGACTTCGGGTTGGTCCTGCACTGCCAGACACCGTGCGGGCAGTAGTCGGTGAGCGTGTTGTAGAGCGGCTTGTGCTCCTCGATCCAGTCGAGCATCCTCCGCATGTACTCGGGATTGTCACCGTTACGGAAGAGCCCCCATTCCGGGTAGGAAATGGGTTTTCCGTGGGCCTTCGCGAAATCCAGGTGGGCCTGCAACCCGTAGGGCTCTCTCACCTGTTGGTCGAACGACATCCCGGCCGGCTGGTCATAGGAATCCATGCCGATGATGTCGACCGTGTCGTCCCCCGGATAGCATTTCGTCCAGGGGATGGCGTCGTGGCCACGGCTCGGCGTGAAATCGAACCGGAACTTCTGGCCCGGCACGGAACGCATGGTGGTGACGATCCTGTTCCAGTACTTCTTCCAGGACTCCGGGTCCGGCCCGCAGCGATGGGTGTACGTGGTGCCGTTCATCTCCCAGCCGAGCACCACGATGGTGTCCGGCACCTTCAGCGCCACCAGGCGCTCGGCGAGGACACGGAAGTGGTGATCGAACTCGCCGGCCGCGCCCTGCCGGAGCAGCCGGCGGACCTCGCTGTCCGGGACGCCCTCCTCGTTGCGCTCCTGCATGGGGACGTTGAGGACGAGCATCCGGTTGGGCTTCCGGTTGCGCCAGTCCGCCCACACGGGCAGGAAGTCGGCGGAGCCCTCGATGTCGCGCCAGCGGTGGCCCGGCAGATAGGTGTGCCCGGCGCGGAGCTCAGCGCCGCCCAGCCAGTGGCTGAACAGCGGCATCCGGGCCACGCCACGGGCGTCGGACTTGAGGAAGACACCATAGGCCGGGGCTTCCCCGCCCGGCACCGGTGTGGCGGCCGGCGCCGCCGGTGTCGAAGGGACGGGGACGACCGGAGGTGTGAGGGCCGAGGGCGAGGCCACGGGCGCCGGCGGGGTGGGCGCCGGGGCCCGGGGATCGGCGGCTCGCGCCACCCCCACCCCCACCCCCGTCGCGAGGCCGGCCGCCAGGGCGGCCGACGTGGCGACCGCTGCCACGCCCAGGGCCAGCCGGCGGATCCCGGCCCGCTTCTGCTGTGGGGCCATGCCTGCTCCTTTCTTCGCTCTCGTCCGGAGTGCTGCCGCGTTTTTCGCTATTGACGGGCAATCATATGAAAGCCAGTCACAGAAAAGCCCACGGCGCCACTGCCGTTGCGGCTTTCGAGTGCTGGTCTCGCCCGTGCGGGTGAGCCGATCGAAGAGAAAGAGAGAATTCGTGTCGCTGCTCGACACCCGTGTCCCCGCTGTTGTGCTGCGGATCGACCGGAACCCCTTTCACCACGGAACGCTGGGGGCCGTGCGTTCCCTCGGCAGGGCGGGAGTGGAGGTACACGTCGTCGCGGATTCCATGGGAAGTCCCGTCGGGGCGTCGCGTTATGTACGCCAGATGCATTCCCCACCACCCCCCGGAGCATCCCCCGAGGAAATTCTGGCCGTGCTGCGCCAGGTGGCCGAGCGGATCGCCCGCCCCGCCGTCCTGGTGCCGATGGACGACGCGAGCGCGATCGCGGTGAGCGGGATGCGGGAGGAGCTCGCGCCCTCCTACCTGCTGCCGGCGATGCCGGGCGGGCTGGCCGAACGGGTCGCCGACAAGGCGGAACTGGCCGCCGTGTGCGCGTCCACCGGCATCCCGCACCCGACGACGCTGATCCCGGACAGTCCGGCGGAGGTCGCCGACGCCATGCGGCAGCTCGGGCTGCCGGTGGTGGCGAAATGGAGCCGGCCCTGGCTGCTGCCCGCCGGCAGCGGGCTGCGCAGCACGACGCTGGTGCGGTCCGTGCGGCAGGCCCGGGAGCTGCTCCTGCGCACCGAGGAAGCGGGCAGCCGGCTGCTGCTCCAGCAGTACCTGCCACCAGGGCCGGACCGGGACTGGTTCTTCCACGGCTACGCCGACCACGCGGGCACCGTGCGCGCGGGCGGGCCGGGCCGCAAGCAGCTGGCCTGGCCGCGCGGGGCGGGCCTGACCGCGGTCGGCTGCTGGACGCCCAACGCGGAAGTCCAGGCGCCGGCCGAGCGGCTCGCCGGTGAACTGGGCTACCGGGGCATCTTCGACCTCGACTTCCGCCGCTGCGGCACGACGGGCCGCTACCACCTGCTCGACTTCAACCCGCGCGCCGGCGCCCAGTTCCGGCTCTTCGCGGACGGCGCCGGGCTGGACGTCGTACGGGCCCTGCACCTGGACCTGACGGGCCGTCCGCTGCCGGACGGCGTCCCGGTGAACGGGCGGACGTTCGTGGTGGAGAACTACGCGCCGCTGGCCGCGCTGCGCGCGGCGCCAGGCGGGCGCGAACTGGCCTGGTACGCCGCGGACGACCGCTCCCCCGGACGGGCCATGTGGGCCCTGTGGTGCCGGCATGTGTCCCGCCGACTGCGTGAGCGGCTGGGCACGCCGGCGGCGACGGTGACGGCGCAGGCGCAGGCGCCACGGCTGATCCCCCGGGCGGCCTCGCCCTCCCTGACCGACAACGAGAAAGCGAGCAGTTGATGGTGTACGACCTTCTGGTGGTGGGCGCGGGCCCGTACGGCCTGTCGATCGCCTCCCACGCCGCGGCCGCGGGGCTGAACCTGCGTGTGTTCGGCCGGCCCATGGCGTCCTGGCGGGACAACATGCCCCGCGGCATGTTCCTCAAGTCGGAACCCTGGGCGTCCAACCTCTCCGATCCGGACGGGCGGTGGCGTCTGGACGTCTACTGCGCCGAACACGGACTGACGGCACGTCATGCCAAGCCGATCCCCGTCGAGGCGTTCGCGCAGTACGGCCTGTGGTTCGCGCGCCATGCCGTGCCGGAGGTCGACGAGCGCACGGTGACCCGGGTGGCGGCCGGGCCCGGCGGTTTCACGGCGGTCACCGAGGACGGGGAGGAGGTGCACGCGCGGACGGTGGCCCTGGCGGTCGGTGTGATGCCGTTCGTCGAGGTGCCGCAGACGCTGCGCGGACTGCACCCCGCGCTGGTGACGCACAGCAGCCACCACAGCGACCTCGACCGCTTCCGCGACAAGGACGTCACGGTGATCGGTGGCGGCCAGGCCGCCCTGGAGACGGCGGCGCTGCTCGCCGAGCAGGGCACTCGCGTACGGGTGCTCGCGCGGGCGGACCGGCTGGTGTGGAACGATGTGCCGCCGCCGTGGGAGCGCCCCTGGTGGCAGTCGGTCCGTTCCCCGCACAGCGGCCTCGGCCCCGGGTGGAAGAACTGGTTCTACTCGGAGCGCCCCAACCTGTTCCGGCGTCTGCCGGAACAGACCCGGGCACGCGTCGCGACCACGGCGCTGGGGCCGGCGGGCGCCTGGTGGGTCCGGGACCGGGTGGAGGGTGTCGTGGAGCTGCTGCCGGGCCATGAGGTCACGGCCGCCTGCGCGGTACCGGGCGGGGTTCGGCTGGACACCGTGAGCCGCGCGGGTGCCCCGCGCAGCCTGGAGACCGAACACGTCATCGCCGCGACGGGGTTCCGGGCTCGCTGCGACCGGCTCGGGCTGCTCTCCCCCGAGCTGCGCGGAGCCCTGGCGGCACTGCCCGACGGCTCCCCGGCGGTCGGGCACGGCTTCGAGTCCTCCCACCCCGGCCTGTTCCTCGCCGGCCTGCTGACGGCGTCGGGCTTCGGCCCGGCCATGCGTTTCGTCCAGGGCGCGTCCTTCACGGCGTCGACGCTCGTCCGGGGCGTGCGCCGTCGGCTCGGGGCGATGCCGGCGAGCGGCATCGTCCCCGCGCCGGTGAGCGGCAGCCGGAGCGAGTCCCCGTCGCCGGCCCGCCCCTGACGGGACACGCGCGGCGGATCAGGGGCCGCTGACGGCGCCAGCGTCGTCGGCGGCCCGCCCTGGTGACGGGGACGGGGACGGGGACGGGGCTCGAGGGAGGTGAGGTGCCGGGACGGCCTGCACCCCCCGGAGCGTGGTCGACGGGGGGTGCGGGAGATGTCGTCCCGGGAGGCCGGGGGCCTCGCACCGGGACGATGGAGAAGTGCCGGACGGCGCCGCTGTGTACACGCCCCGGGACGGCGGGCGGCGCCGGTTGAGGTACAGCTGCCGTCCCGGCCCGTGCGGCGTGTGGTCCCCGGACCGGCTGGGACTGCCTCGGGTGGCGGCAGGCGCCGGTCCGGGGCGGGGCGCGGTGCCGGACGGGTCGCGTCCGGCACCCGGGAACAGTTACCGGGACCAGGTGGTGCGGCCGCGGCGGTACAGCAGCACCCCGCCGGCCAGCAGGGCGGCGCTTGCGGCCGACGCGGCCACCAGTGCCTCACTGCCTGTCTCGGCCAGCTGGGGCGGCGTGACGGTCTTCTCCCCCGGGGTGGACGACGGCTTCTCGCCCTCCTTCTCGGGCGAACGCGGGGAGTCCGGGGAGTCCGGCGTCTTGTCGTGCGGGGTGGGACGGTCCTTGGCCGGGGGCTTCTCCCGGTCCTTCTCCTCATCCGGCTTCGAGGTGTCGTCGTCCTCGTGGCCGTGGCCGCCGCCGTACGAGCCGTTGTGACAGGAGGTCTTGGTGGCCTCGTCGAACACCGCGAGTCCGTCGACGCTGTTGCCGCACGCGTTCAGCGGCACATCGATCGGCACCTGCACGATGTTCCCGGACCCCACGCCGTAGGAACCCTTCGAGACCGCGGACGCCTCCGCGCCGTAACCCTTCGACTTGTGCGAGGTGTTGCGGCAGGCGTTGCCGAACGACTCGTTGAGCGCCGCGAACACCCCGACGGTGTTGCCGCACAGGTTGACCGGCACGTCGACCGGTACCTGCACGGTGTTCCCGGACAGCGCGCCACCGGAATCCTTCGTCACTCCCGACGCCTCGGAGTCAGCGAGGGCGGGGCTGCCGTACAGGGACAGAATCCCCGTGGCGGCGGCCGCCGCGAACGCTCCCTTGCTCAGGGTCTGTCGCATTGCAGTTGTCCTCCTGCTTGAAGAATCGGGGCAGCCGGTATCGGAGCGGAGACCCGCGTCCGAGCCCGGCGGTGAGGCGGCATGAACATCCGGCGCCGCACAGGAACAGGACGTACGAACACAGGCCCGCGCCCCTCTACTGCCTCATCAACCCGAAGCAGAAGAATTGGTTCCGCAGGTTCACCCGGTTGGCCCGCGCCGCGTGGCGAAGGCACCGCCGTGTTCAGCCCCGGCGGCGGTCCGCCTGTTCGATGGCGTCGGCGAGGTCGCCCACCGCCCTGTCCTCCGTGGTGCGGGCCAGCGCCCGGGCACGGTCGGCGAGTTCCGCGAAGCCGGCCGGGGCGCCCGGGAGCCGGTCGTAACGGTCGTCTCCCGAGCGGAGGGTATCGGCGAAGTAGGCGGCCACGGCGGTGACCTGGAAACGGCTCGGGGCGGCCCGAAGGGAGTCGTGGAGGGCGTCGGTCTCGAGGTCGCCGGACTCCTCGTGGGGGTCGCGCGTGTCGGGGTCCAGCCAGCGGACGGTGGCGGTTGCGAGGTGGCCTTCGGCGCCCGGCTCGGTGCGGACGGCGTACAGGGCGGTGACGGTGTGGCCCGGGCCGGCCTCGCCGCCGTCGACGCGGTCGTCGCGGAAGTCCTCGTCGGCGACCCGGCGGTTGTCGTAGCCGACCAGGCGGAACTCCTCGACCGTCTCGGGGTCGAAGGCGACCTGGGCCTTGGCGTCGCGGGCGGTGAGGTCGATGTTGCGCGGGAGTTCCTCGCAGAACACCTCGCGGGCCTCGCCCTCGTCGGACACGTACACGGTGTGGCCGTCGCCCCGGTCGGCGAGGCGTTCCATCAGGGCGTCGCCGTAGTCGCTGCCCACGCCGACGCCGAAGAGGGTGATGCCGTGCTCGCGGCGTTCGCCCGCGATGCGTTCCAGGATCGTGTCGGCGTCGGTGTCGCCGGTGTTGGCGAGGGCGTCGGAGACGAGGACGACCCGGTTGGTGGCGCCCTCGCGCAGGCCTTCGACGGCGGTCTCGTAGCCGGTCTCGACGCCGGCGCCGAGGTTGGTCGAGGACTCGGTGTCCAGTTCGGCGATGACGTCCTGGATCTCGTCGCGGTTGCCGTCGAGGCGGGTCATGGGCAGGACGGTCTCGGCCTCGTCGCTGAAGGTGACGACGGCGACGGAGTCGTCGTCGCGCAGCCGGTCCGTCATCACGGCGAGGGACTTCCGCGCGAGGTCCAGGCGGCCCGGTTCGGCCATGGAGCCGGAGATGTCGATGACGAAGGTGAGGGCGGCGGGCGGGCGTTCGCCGGTGCGTTCCGCGGAGCGGGTGGCGAGGCCGACGCGGACCAGGGACCAGTCCTCGTCCTCGGTGCGGGCGCCGTCGACGGTGACCGAGAAGCCGTCGCCGTCGGGGCGTTCGTAGTCCTGGCGGAAGCTGTTGACGAACTCCTCGGGGCGGACCGTCGACGGGTCGGGCAGCCGGCCGTCGGCGAGGGAGCGGCGGGCGTAGTCGTAGGAGGCGGTGTCGACGTCGAGGGCGAAGGTGGAGAGGTGGTCGGGGGCGGCTTCGCGATCCTCCTGCTCGCTCGCGCGGTCCTCGTCTTCGTGAGCGGGCGCGGGCAGACCCGAGATGTCGCGGTCGGCGGCTTTGCTGCCCTCGCTGCCGCCGCCTCCCCCGCTGCACGCGGTGAGCAGCAGTCCGCCCGCCGCTGTGAGCGCCAGCAGCAGCCTGCGTGTCCGGTACCGCTCGTACGGCTTCATCGTCCGTGCCCCCTCGGTCCGTTGGCGTCGCCTTCTTGCGACTGTGACGGCGCGGGGGGCCGGAACGTGCGGTACGGGGCGTTGCGGAAGCGTCTCGAAGCGGCCACGGAGGCGGCCCGTCGAGACCGGGGGGTGATCCTCCGTTGACCTAGGAGACGACGTCCTTGCGGGCGAAACCGCGGAAGGCCAGGGCGAACAGCACGAGCGCGTACGTTACGGAAATCGACGTGCCCTGGATCATGTCCGACCACTCCAGCTGGGGCCGGACGGCGTCGAGCCAGGCGTACTGCCAGTGCGCGGGCAGGAAGTGGCGCCAGTCGCCGAGGGCCGTCACCTCGTCGAGGACGCTGCCGATGATGGTGAGGAACACCGCGCCGCCGACCGCGCCGAGCGGGGCGTCGGTCCGGGTCGACAGCCAGAACGCGAGTGCGGCGGTGACCAGTTGGGACACCATGATGTACGCGACGACGATCAGCAGGCGCTGGGCCGCCGTGCCGGTGGGCAGGGTGCCACCGGTGGGCAGCTGGAGCGGGCCCCAGCCGTAGGCGGCCGTGCCGACGATCAGGGCGACGACGGGCAGCAGGACCAGGGCGGCCAGGCTCAGCGTGAGCCCGACGGCGAGCTTGGACCACAGCAGCCGGGCCCGGGGCACGGGGGCCGCGAGCAGGTAGCGCAGGGAGGACCAGCTCGCCTCGGAGGCGACCGTGTCGCCGCAGAACAGGGCGACGGGGATGACGAGGAGGAAGCCGGCGCCGGAGAAGAGGTTGACGGCGGCGAAGTTGGCTCCGGACGCGGTCGCCGTGTCCATGAGGTTGACGCGGTTGTTGTTGCCACCCGGGTCGCCGCCGACCTGGAAGGCGATGAGCAGGATGATCGGCAGGGCGAACAGGACGCCGCCCATGACCATCGTGCGGCGCCGCTTGAGCTGGCGGACCAGCTCCACGCGGAAGGGCAGGGTGCGGCCCGCGCGGTAGCCGTCGGCGACCTCGACGGGCGGCTCGGCGAGCTTGCTCATGCTTCGGCTCCGATCAGGGTGAGGAAGGCGTCCTCCAGGCGGCGGTGCGGGCCGACCGACGTGACCGCCACGTCCAGTCGGACGAGGTCGGCGACCAGGCGCTGCGGGGTGCCGTCGGCGTCGAGCTGGACGAGGAGGCCCTCGTCGGCGCGCACGGCCGAGGCGACGCCCGGCAGGGCGGTGACCTTCTCCAGCACCGGTTCGTCCACGGGCGCGGCCGTGCCGACCAGGAGGGTGTCGCCCGAGCCGACGATGTCCTCGACCGGACCCGCCTGGACGAGCTGCCCGTGGTCCATGACGACCAGGTGGGTGCAGGTCTGCTCGACCTCCGCGAGGAGGTGGCTGGAGACGATGACCGTGCGGCCGGCGGCGGCGTAGCGGATCATCACCTCGCGCATCTCGCGGATCTGGGGCGGGTCGAGGCCGTTGGTCGGTTCGTCGAGGATGAGCAGGTCCGGCAGGCCGAGCATGGCCTGCGCGATGGCGAGGCGCTGGCGCATGCCCTGGGAGTAGGTGCGGACCGCGCGGGCGAGGGCGTCGCCCAGGCCGGCGATCTCCAGTGCCTCGTCCAGGTGGGCGTCCTCGGCGGGGCGGCCGGTGGCCCGCCAGTACAGCTCCAGGTTCTCGCGGCCGGACAGGTGGGGCAGGAAGCCCGCGCCCTCGACGAAGGCGCCGACCCGGGAGAGGACCGGGGCGCCGGGGCTGATGGCGTGGCCGAAGACGCGGATCTCGCCGTCGTCGGGCTTGATGAGGCCCATCAGCATGCGCAGGGTGGTGGTCTTGCCTGCTCCGTTGGGGCCGAGGAGGCCGAGCACCTGGCCCTTCTCCACCCGGAAGGAGAGGTCCTTGACGGCGTACCGGTCGGACGCCTTGGCGTAGCGCTTGGTCAGGTCGGTGATCTGGAGGGGGACTTCGGCGAGCTCGGGGGCCGGCGGGGCGGGGGCGGCCGTGCGGCGGCGGCCCGTGAGGATCAGCGCGAGTGCGATGCCCGCGCCGGCCAGCGGCAGCCACCACACCCAGGCGGGCAGCCCGGCCTGGGTGTCGCGCTGGCCGAGAGCGGAGGGGACCTTCAGGTCGCCCTTGAGGGAGACGGTGTACGTCGCCGGGGCCGTCGGGGAGGCGTAGCCCAGGTCCGTCGAGGCGAGGACCAGGCGGAGCCGGTGGCCGTCGTCGATCTCGTGGTCGATCGCCGGGAGGGTGAGGGTGACGTCCTTGCCGGCCTTGGCGCCTTCGACCCGGATGGGTGTGACGAGCTGGGAGGGCAGCACCTGCTGGGCGCCGCCGCCGGGGCCGACGTCGTAGAGCTTCGCGAAGAGTACGGCGTCGTCGCTGGTGGACTTCACGTGCACGGTGGCGGTGGGCGAGCCGGTGATCTGCAGGTCCTCGCGCTGCGGCGCGGACTCGAACGCGGCGAACTGGCCGGGGAAGTCGAGGGAGACGCCGATGCCGAGGGTGGAGAGCTGGCTGAGGCCGCCGGCGCCGCCGAGTCCGGGCAGGGCGGAGACGCCGGGCGGGCTGGCACCGGGCGGGTTGTCGAAGGTCTGCTCGCGGCCGGCCAGGGCGAGGGAGCGCTGCTCGCTCTCCAGGCCGGGGTAGCGGTCCGAGGTGACGCCGGTCAGGCGGGGTTCGCCGTCGCCGGAGCCCGTGCCGAGGGTGCGGGTGACGCGGAAGGCGGGGCCGGTGTCGACGCCCTTGTCCTGCTTCAGGTAGCGGTCGAACCAGGACGTCACGCGGCCCTGGACGCGGCCCGTCTCCATGTCGCCGCCGTCGTGGCCGCCCGCGATCCAGTCGACGCCGACCGGGGCGCCGTTGGCGCGGATGGCCTTCGCGGCCTGGTCGGCCTGGCCGAGCGGGAAGAGGGAGTCGGACTGGCCCTGCATCAGCAGCGTGGGCACCTTGATGTCCTTGCCGACCGCGGACGGCGAACGCTCCTGGAGCAGCTCGCGGGCCTCGGCGTCGGGGGTGCCCGACTCGGCGACCCGCTCGTACATCCGGCACAGCGCGGGCTCGAACTTCTCGCAGCCGCCACCGGAGTTGACGAAGATGCCGGCCCACAGCTTCTTGAACACGCCGTTCGGGAACAGCGCGTCGGCGAGGTTCCAGTAGGTGATCGCCGGGGCGATGGCGTCGACGCGCGGGTCGTGCCCCGCCGTGAGCAGGGCGATGGCGCCGCCGTAGGAGCCGCCGGCCATGCCGACACGGGGGTCGCCGGGCTTGTCGAGCTCGACCTCGGGCTGCTTCGCCAGCCAGTCGAGGAGCTTCGAGACGTCGGCGACCTCGCCCTTCGGGTCGTTCAGCCCGATCTTCCCGGTCGACTTGCCGAAGCTGCGGGCCGACCAGGTCAGGACCGCGTAGCCGTCCCGGGCGAGGTTCTCGGCCTGCTGCCGCTCGTCGTTCTTGCTGCCGCCGAAACCGTGCCCGAGCAGGACGGCGGGGCGGCGGCCGGCTCCACCGGAGGTGAAGTACGAGGTGTCGATGCGCACGCCGTCCGCTGTGTCGAGGAGCCGGTCGGTGCGGTGGACCGGGGCGGTCTCGTCGTCGGCTACGGCCGTCCACGTGCCTGCGCCGGCGAGGACGACGACGGCGGCCCCGGCGGCGAGGAGCCTCCGGGGCCTCCGCAGCAGCCCGTTCAGTCCGGGCAGTCGAAGATCCATGCGTCAACGGTACGGGGTGAACCTGTCGAACAGTTGTCGACCGGAGACCGAGGTGGGAGACCTTCCACGGGACTACGAGGGTCTTCGGCGTACTGCGGGTGGTGTACGGCGGCGAGCTCGGGCGGTGGCGTGGTCGGCCGTGTGCGGGCTCGTGGGGGCTTGTCGCGCAGTTCCCCGCGCCCCTAGGGGCGCGGGGCTCAGGGCGCCTGCGAGAAACTGCGGGCGCCCCTCAGGAAACCTCAGTGGTTGCGCGGGAAGCCCAGGTCCACGCCCGCCGGGGCGTCGGCCGGGTCCGGCCAGCGGGTGGTGACGACCTTGCCGCGGGTGTAGAAGTGCGTGCCGTCGTTGCCGTAGATGTGGTGGTCGCCGAAGAGCGAGTCCTTCCAGCCGCCGAAGGAGTGGTAGCCGACGGGGACCGGGATCGGGACGTTCACGCCGACCATGCCGGCCTCGACCTCCAGCTGGAAGCGACGGGCCGCTCCGCCGTCCCGGGTGAAGATCGCGGTGCCGTTGCCGAACGGTGAGGCGTTGATCAGGTCCAGGGCCTCCTCGTAGGTCTCGGTGCGCAGCACGCACAGGACCGGGCCGAAGATCTCGTCCCGGTAGGCCTTGGCGGAGGTGGGCACCTTGTCGAGGAGCGAGATGCCGATCCAGTGGCCGTCCTCGAAGCCGTCGACGGTGTAGCCGGTGCCGTCCAGGACGACCTCGCAGCCCTCGGCCGCCGCGCCCTCGACGTAGGAGGCGACCTTGTCGCGATGGACCTTGGTGATGAGCGGGCCCATCTCGGAGGCCGGGTCGTTGCCGGGGCCGATCTTGATCTTCTCGGCGCGCTCGCGGATCTTCTGCACGAGTTCGTCGCCGATCGCGCCGACCGCGACGACCGCGGAGATGGCCATGCAGCGCTCGCCCGCGGAGCCGTAGGCGGCGGACACGGCGGCGTCGGCGGCCGCGTCGAGGTCGGCGTCGGGGAGGACCAGCATGTGGTTCTTGGCGCCGCCGAGCGCCTGGACGCGCTTGCCGTTGGCGGAGGCGGTGGTGTGGATGTAGCGGGCGATGGGGGTCGAGCCGACGAAGGAGACGGCCTTGACGTCCGGGTGCTCCAGGAGGCGGTCGACGGCCACCTTGTCGCCGTGGACGACGTTGAAGACGCCGTCGGGCAGGCCGGCCTCGGCGAGGAGTTCGGCGATCCTGATGGACGCCGACGGGTCCTTCTCGGACGGCTTCAGCACGAAGGTGTTGCCGCAGGCGATGGCGATGGGGAACATCCACATCGGCACCATCGCCGGGAAGTTGAACGGCGTGATGCCGGCCACGACGCCGAGCGGCTGGCGGATGGACGAGACGTCGACGCGGCTCGCGACCTGCGTGGACAGCTCGCCCTTCAGCTGGACGCTGATGCCGCAGGCCAGGTCGACGATCTCCAGGCCGCGGGCCACCTCGCCGAGGGCGTCGGAGTGGACCTTGCCGTGCTCGGCGGTGATCAGCTCGGCGATCTCGTCGCGGTGCGCGTCGAGCAGGGCACGGAACTTGAAGAGGATCGAGGTGCGCTGGGCCAGGGAGGACTGACCCCAGGTGGCGAAGGCCTCCTTGGCCGCCGCGACGGCGGCGTCCACCTCGTCGACCGAGGCGAACGCGACCTTCGTCGTCACCGCGCCGGTCGCCGGATCGGTCACCGGTCCGTGCGTGCCCGAGGCGCCTTCGACGGTCTTGCCGCCGATCCAGTGGTTGACGATCTTCGTCATGGCCGGGAACTCCTTCACAGATGGCGGCGTCGGGTGGAGACGTGCCGTTCGTACAGCTCACGTGCCTTGACCGCGGACGGCCGTGTCGCGGTCTCGGCCACGGGTACATCCCACCAGGCCTGCGCGGGAGGCACGCCCGACACTGTGTCTGCCGTTTGGGTCTCCACGTAGACACATGTGGGAGTGTCGGCGGCCCGGGCCTCGGCGAGGGCCTCGCGCAGGTCCCGTACGGTCTTCGCGCGCAGCACGCGCATGCCGAGGCTGGCCGCGTTGGCGGCGAGGTCCACGGGCAGCGGCGGGCCGGTGTGGGTGCCGTCCTCGGCCGGGTAGCGGTAGGCGGTGCCGAACCGCTCGCCGCCCACCGACTCGGACAGGCCGCCGATGGACGCGTAGCCGTGGTTCTGGATGATCAGGAGCTTGATCGCGACGCCCTCCTGTACGGCCGTCACGATCTCCGTGGGCATCATCAGGTACGTGCCGTCGCCGACCAGGGCCCACACCGGCCGGTCCGGGGCGGCCATCTTCACGCCGATGGCGGCCGGGATCTCGTAGCCCATGCAGGAGTAGCCGTACTCCAGGTGGTACTGGTCGCGGGACCGGGTCCGCCAGAGTTTGTGCAGGTCGCCGGGGAGGGAGCCGGCCGCGTTGATGAGGATGTCCGACTCGTCGACGAGGGCGTCCAGGACGCCGAGGACCTGCGGCTGGGTGGGGCGGATATCCGGTTCGTCCACCTCGTAGCAGGCGTCGACGCGCTGCTCCCAGCGCTCCTTGTCCTCGGTGTACTCGGTGGCGTAGGACGGCGCGACCCGGTGGCCGTGCATCCGCAGCCTCTCGGTCAGCTCCTCCAGGCCGCTGCGGGCGTCCGCGATGAGCGGCCGGCCGGCGAGCTTGTGGCCGTCGAAGGGGGCGACGTTGAGGTTCAGGAACCGGACGTCCGGGTTGGAGAAGAGCGTGCCCGAGGCGGTGGTGAAGTCGGTGTAGCGGGTGCCGACGCCGATCACCAGGTCGGCTGTGCGGGCCAGTTCGTCCGCCGTGGCCGTGCCGGTGTGGCCGATGCCGCCGACGTCCTGGGGGTGGTCGTGGCGCAGGGAGCCCTTGCCGGCCTGGGTGGAGGCGACCGGGATGCCGGTGGTCCCGGCGAACTCGGCGAGCGCCTCCTCGGCTCGGCTGTGGTGGACGCCGCCGCCCGCGATGACCAGGGGCCGCTTCGCCGCCCGGATCATGTTGACCGCGTCCACGAGTTCCGCCGGGTCGGCGCCGGGGCGCCGTACGGTCCAGGTGCGCTCGGCGAAGAAGTCCTCGGGCCAGTCGTACGCCTCGGCCTGCACGTCCTGCGGCAGGGCCAGGGTGACGGCGCCGGTCTCGACGGGGTCGGTGAGCACGCGCATGGCGTTCAGCGCGGAGGGGATCAGGGCCTCGGGGCGGGTGATCCGGTCGAAGTACTTGGAGACCGGGCGCAGGCAGTCGTTGACCGACACGTCACCGGCATACGGGACTTCGAGCTGCTGCAGGACCGGGTCGGCGGGGCGGGTGGCGAAGATGTCGCCGGGCAGGAGCAGCACCGGCAGGTGGTTGATGGTGGCGAGGGCGGCGCCGGTGACGAGGTTGGTGGCGCCCGGGCCGATGGAGGTCGTCACCGCGTGTGTGGACAGGCGGCCCGACTGGCGGGCGTAGCCGACCGCCGCGTGCACCATGGCCTGCTCGTTGCGGCCCTGGTGGTACGGCATCTCCTCGGTGTACTCCAGGAGCGCCTGGCCGAGGCCGGCGACGTTGCCGTGGCCGAATATGCCCCACGTGGCTCCGATGAGCCGCTGCCGTGCGCCGTCGCGCTCGGTGTACTGGGCCGACAGGAAGCGCACGAGCGCCTGTGCGACCGTCAGCCTCGTCGTCGAGGTCATCGGTTATCCCTCCCTCTGGGTGGTCACGGGTACGGGGCGGCCACGACGAACGTTCATACGGAGAGGCCGCGTGCGCCTCGCGTGGGGGACCTCCGGCGCGGGGCCGTAGCGGGCGGGGAGTTGTCGCTCGCACTTCGCTCCTGCCAAAGCAAAGCGGCCTTCCGCGCCGGAGGCGATCTGGGGACGGAACTCCTGGTCTTCGGTGCGCACACTGGTCATGAGGCGGCCCTCACAGCAGTCCTACGGCGGTGTCCACGGCGGCGGCCACGTCTCCGTCCGCCGGGTACAGCAGCGAACGGCCGACCACCAGCCCGCGCACGGTGGGCAGTTGCAGGGCGCCGCGCCACTTCTCGTACGCCCCGGCCTGTTCCTCGGCGGAGCCTCCGACCTCCCCGCCGAGGAGCACGGCGGGCAGCGTGGAGGTCGCCATGACCTCGGCCATGTCGTCGGGGTTGTCGGTGACCGGGACCTTCAGCCAGGTGTACGCGGAACTGCCGCCGAGGCCGGAGGCGATGGCGATGGACTTGGTGACGGCCTCGGCGGAGAGGTCGTTGCGGAGCCGGCCCTGCTCGTCGCGGCGGCTGATGAACGGCTCGACGAAGACGGGGAGCCGGCGCGCGGCCATGTCGTCGATGGCTCGGGCGGTGGACTCCATCGTGGTGAGGGAGCCCGGGTCGTCGTAGTCGATGCGCAGGAGCAGTTTGCCCGCGTCGAAGCCGAGGCGCTCGATGTCCTCGGGGCGGTGCCCGGTGAAGCGGTCGTCCAGTTCGAAGCTGGCGCCCTGGAGGCCGCCGCGGTTCATCGAGCCCAGGACCACCTTGCCGTCGAGGGCGCCGAGCAGCAGCAGGTCGTCGAGGATGTCGGCGGTGGCGAGGACGCCGTCCACGCCGGGCCGGGACAGGGCCAGGCAGAGGCGTTCGAGGAGGTCGGCGCGGTTGGCCATGGCCATGCTGCGGCCGCCGGCACCGAGGGCGCCGCGGGCCGGGTGGTCGGCGGCGACGATCATCAGACGGCCGCTCGTATTGAGCAGCGGCCGCCTGGTCCGGCGGGCGGCGGCCTCGGCGATCGCCTCCGGGCGGTGGCTGCGCAGGCGGACGAGTTCGCAGACGTCGACGGTCACTTGACGGCCCCCGCGGTGACGGCCGCCTCGATCTCGTCCGGGGTGGGCATCGCGGACGAGCACTCCAGGCGGGAGGCGACGATCGCCCCGGCGGCATTGGCGTGCCGCATGGTCTTCTCCAGGTCCCAGCCGGCCAGCAGCCCGTGGACGAGGGAGCCGCCGAAGGCGTCACCGGCGCCGAGTCCGTTGTGGACGTTCACGGGCAGCGGCGGGACCTCGGCGGCCTCGCCCTCCCGGTTCACGGCCAGGACTCCCTTGGGGCCCTGCTTGACGACGGCGAGTTCGACACCGGCGTCCAGGAGGGCGCGGGCGGCGGCGTGCGGTTCGCGGACACCGGTGGCGACCTCCACCTCGTCGAGGTTGCCGACGGCCACGGTGGTGTGGCGCAGGGCCTCCTCGTAGAAGGGGCGGGCCGCGTCCGGGTCGGTCCAGAACATGGGGCGCCAGTCGAGGTCGAAGACGGTCGTGCCGGACTTGGCGCGGTGCGCGAGGGCCGCGAGGGTCGCCGTACGGCTCGGCTCCTCGCTCAGGCCGGTGCCCGTGACCCAGAAGACGCGGGCGTCGCGGACGGCGTCGAGGTCGAGCTCGTGGGCGTCGATCTCCAGGTCGGGGGCCTTGGGCTGCCGGTAGAAGTACAGCGGGAAGTCGTCCGGCGGGAAGACCTCGCAGAAGGTGACCGGCGTGGGCAGGCCGGGGACCGGGGTGACCCAGCGGTCGTCCACGCCGAAGTCCCGCAGGGCCTCGTGCAGGTACGTGCCGAAGGGGTCGTCGCCGGTCCGTGTGATCACCGCGGTCCGGCGCCCCAGGCGGGCCGCCGCGACCGCGACGTTCGTCGCCGAGCCGCCGAGGAACTTGCCGAAGGATGTGACCTGCGGCAGTGGGACGCCGGTCTGGAGCGGATACAGATCCACCCCGATCCGCCCCATGGTGATCAGGTCGTACGCCATCGGCTTCCCCTCGGTGTCGGCTGTCCCCGGCTTTGTAGCCCCCTTCACGAAGCCCTGTCAATGTTTTGTCCGGACATTCGGACCAGATTATGACAGCGCTTTCGGTGCGACCTGGTCCGTGTCCCCTTCTTCGGGGGTCTTCCCCTTCCCTTGCGGGTCTTCCTCTTCCCTTGCGGGCCTTCCTCTTCCGAGTCTTCGGCGCTACTCCGCGTTCCGCCTCTCCAGCCGGCTGCCGCGCGGCAGTCCGGGCACCGCGTCAAGCCGCCGCGCCGACGCCCCTGCGCACGCCTCTGCGGCGGCTGTGTCACAAACGCCCTCTTCTTGTCACAGGTGTCCTGGGCGAGCAGAGCTTTCGTCACACCTGGCGCACAGGCCCTGCCCTGTATGACCGAGCCTCGTTGACCGGACACAGGCTTGTTGATCGCCAGCGCAGCGCCCGGACCCCCCGGGTGGCCATCCCCGGCCGCCGCCGTGGTGCGCGCGGGGAGGTGCACGTCATGACCGACCGAAGGCTGTGGTCCTACAAGGACATCGCCGCACACATCCGGGTGCAGCCGGACACCGTGCGGTCCTACCGCAAGCACGGGCTGCTGCCCCCGCCCGACCACGTCGAGGGCGGCAAGCCCTACTGGTACGCCGACACGGTCCGGGCGTGGGTGGCCTCCAGGCCCGGCAACCGCAACCGAAGAAGCGACTGACCGCCGTCTCCGTCCTCTTCCGGTGTCAGCTCCAAGGCTCGATGACCGTCACGCCCGCCCCCGGCGCTTCCCCCATCGCCGCCAGTGCGGCCGGGGCCGCGTCGAGCGGGATCGTGGACGTCACCAGCAGGTCGGGGCGCAGTACGCCGCTGCGGGCGAGCTCCAGCATCGGCGGGTAGCTGTGCGCCGCCATGCCGTGACTGCCGAGGAGTTCGAGCTCCAGGGCGATCGCGCGGGCCATCGGTACGGGGGTCGTGCCGGACGGCGAGGGCAGCAGGCCCACCTGGACGTGCCGACCGCGGCGGCGCAGGCCGTTCACGGAGGCGGCGCACGTGGCGGCAGAGCCGAGGGCGTCGAGGGAGAGGTGGGCGCCACCACCGGTGAGGTCACGGACCGCGGCCGCGGTGTCGGGCACGGACGTCGCGTCCAGGCAGTGGGCTGCCCCGAACGTCCGCGCCAGGTCCAGGGCCTGGGCCGAGACGTCGACGGCCACGACCCGCGTGCCCGACGCCGCCGCGATCATCACCGCCGAGAGCCCGACGCCACCGCACCCGTGCACCGCCACCCACTCCCCCGCCGCGACCCGGCCCTGCTGCACCACCGCCCGGTACGCCGTGGCGAACCGGCAGCCGAGCGAGGCCGCCGTCGCGAAGGACAGCTCCCTGGGAAGCGCCACGAGGTTCACGTCGGCGTGGTCCAGTGCCACGTACTGGGCGAAGGACCCGCAGTGGGTGAAGCCGGGCTGGGTCTGGCGCTCGCACACCTGGTGGTCGCCCGCCGCGCAGGACGGGCAGGTGCCGCAGGCGCAGATGAACGGCACGGTGACCCGGTCGCCGGCCCGCCAGCCCGTCACCCGTGAGCCCACCGCCTCAACGACACCGGCGAGTTCATGCCCGGGCACGTGCGGCAGCGTGATGTCAGGGTCGTGACCCTGCCAGCCGTGCCAGTCGCTCCGGCACAGTCCCGTGGCCTCCACCCGCACGACCACGCCGTGCTCGACGGGTTCGGGCACCGGGACCTCCCGGACCTCGGCCGGCTCCCCGTACCGCTCGATCACCACGGCCCGCATGCCGTACCCGCCTTCCGTTCGTGTCCCGGTCGCCGGGCGTCCTGGCGACCCGGCAGGGCGCCTCGGGGAACGCTAGCCCCTGCCGTCGGCGCTTCAGCGTGAGGCTCCCACCTTGTCCCGGGCCGGTTCCGCCTCACCCGCCGTTTCCCGGTCGGCCTCGCTCAGGCCGAACCGCTCGTGGAAGCGGCGCAGGGGGACTGGGGCCCACCAGGTGGCGCGGCCCGTGAGGCGCATGACGGCGGGGACCAGGAGGCTGCGGACGATCATCGCGTCCATCAGGACCGCGAGGGCGATGCCGAGGCCCAGCATCTTGGTGTTGGTGACGCGGGAGGTGCCTATCGCGGCCATGACCACGGCCAGGATGACCGCCGCCGCCGTGATCAGCCCGCCGGTGCGCGCCAGGCCGTGACGGACGGCCTGGTCGTGGTCTCCGGTGTGGTCGTACTCCTCCTTGATGCGGGAGAGGAGGAACACGCCGTAGTCCATGGACAGGCCGAAGGCCACGCAGAACATCAGGACCGGGAGGGTCGTCTCGATGGAGCCGGGGCTGGTGAATCCGAGGAGGCCGGAGAGGTGGCCGTCCTGGAAGACCCAGACGACCGCGCCGAACATGGCCGTCAGACTGAGCGCGTTGAGCACGACCGCCTGGATCGGGATCAGCACGCTGCCCGTGAGGAGGAAGACCAGGAGCAGTGTGACGATCGTGATGAAGACGGCGGCGAGCGGCAGGCGTTCCCCTATGGCGTCCTTGGAGTCGACCAGGACGGCCGCCGTGCCGGTCACCTTGGTGTCGAAGGGAGCTTCGGCCCGGCGCAGTTCGCCGACGAGGCGCTGGGCCGGGTCGTCGACCGCCTCGCCCTCCGGCAGCACCGTGAAGTACGCCGAGTCGCCCTTGACCAGCGGCCCGTCGACCCGCCGCACATCGGGCAGCGCGGCGATGCGCTCCTTGTAGGCGCCGTACTGCGCCTGGGTGGCTCGGCCCTCGGCGAGCACCTCGAGGCCGTCACCGGGGCTGCCCGGGAAGCCCTCCCGGATGTGCTGCTGCACGACATGGGACTCGGCGGTGGAGGGCAGCTGGCGGTCGTCTGCGGTGCCGAACTTCACGCCCAGGAAGGGCAGTCCGAGCAGGACGAGCACGGCTGTGGTGCCGAGGGCGAAGAACGGGGCCCGGCGCATGACGAGCCTCGCCGTGCGCGCCCAGGCCTTGCCCTCCTCCTCGGCGGGTTCGGGCCGCCGCCCGCGCCGGAACAGGCGGCGCAGGTCCAGGGAATTGACCCGGTGTCCCAGCAGCGTCAGTGCCGCCGGGAGCAGGATCAGCGCCGCCGCCGCGGCCAGCAGCACGACGGCGATCCCGGCGTAGGCGAAGGACCGCAGGAAGTACTGCGGGAAGAGCAGCATCGCCGCCAGGGACACCGCGACCGTGAGCGCGGAGAACAGCACGGTGCGGCCGGCTGTGCGCAGGGTCGTGCCGATCGCCGTCAAGGTCTCGGCGCCGGTGGAGAGTTCCTCGCGGAAGCGGCGGACGATGAACAGCGCGTAGTCGATGGCGAGGCCGAGGCCGAGGGCCGTGGTGAGGTTGATGGCGAACACGGACACGTCGGTCAGTTCGGTCAGGCCGCGCAGGATCGCGTTCGTCCCGAGGATCGCGACGATGCCGATGCCGAGCGGCAGCAGGGCCGCGACGGCGCTGCCGAAGACCATGACCAGCAGCACGAGCGTCACGGGCAGGGCGATGAGTTCCGCCCGGGTCAGGTCCTCCTGGATGACCGTCTGCATCTCGTGCCGCACGGCGACCGGGCCGCCGACACCGACCTCGACCGGGCCGTGCGTGCCGCGGTAGTGGGGCGCGATGCGTTGCAGGGTCTCCCCCGCGGTCTTCTCCTCGCCCGTGACGCGGGCTGCTATCAGCGCCTCCCGGCCGTCCTCGGCGCGCAGGGCCGGGGTGCCGGACTGCCAGTAGGAGCCGACGCCGGTGACGCCCCGCTCGCTCGCCAGCCGCTCCGCGAGCCGCCTGGCCTCGGCGGCGACGGCCGGATCGTCGACCGAGGCGTCGCCGGCGTCGACCAGGAGCAGCAGGTTGGGCTGGGAGTCAGGGAACTCGCGCTCCAGGGCCTTCGTCGCGTAGGTGGACTCGGCTGCCGGGTCCTCCCAGCCGCCGGCGCCGAGCCGGTCGGCGACGCCGCCGCCGGCCAGCACCGCGAGGGCGGTGAGCACCAGCGCCACCAGCAGCGACAGCCTGGGCCGGGCGGTGACGAAACGGGTCCAGCCTCCGACGCGCGGAGCTGTGTTGACTTCGGTCATCGTGCGGTGTCCCCTTCACCGTGACCCGTGTCCAGGCGCAGCCTGACAGCACGGGGCTGCCATAAACTGGCAAACACGAGAGATCGCTCGCATTCTTGCGACTCCAGAATGCGAGCGGGCACTCGTGTTTGTCAATCGCGTTCGAGACCTGGGGATGACGGGTGTCCGAGAAGTCCGACAAGTCAACTGAGGCGGCCACCGCGGAGGAGGAGCGACCGCGCCGCCGCCAGGCGCGCGGCGAACGCCGCATCGCCCAGCTGCTCGAAGCGGCCGCCACGGTCTTCTCCACGAGCGGCTACACCGCCGCCAGCACCAACGCCATCGCCCGCGAGGCAGGAGTGTCACCGGGGACGCTGTACCAGTTCTTCCCGAACAAGGAAGCGATCGCGATCGAACTGGGCACGCGGCTGATGCACGAGATGCGGCAGTCGCACGACGAGGTCCTGACCCCGATCGACCCCACGGTGACGCCGCTCGAGGAGGTGATCGCCAGGACCGTGGACCGCTTCATCGAGTTCAGCTGCCACCACCCGGCCTTCTTCGCGTTGATGCACGGCCCCGACATCCCCGGGCGGATCGCCGAGGAACACGACGCGCTGCACGCCAACCTGGCCGCCCGGGTCGAGAGGTCCCTCGCGCCGTTCGCGCCCGACGCCCCCGCGGAGACGATCACCCGCACCGCCCAGATGTGCGTCGGCATCTACAAGGCGGGCCTTGAGCTGATCCTGGCCCATGAGGGTGCCGAGCGGGAGGCGTACGTCGAGGAGCTGAAGGTCGCCCTGTCGCGGTACCTGAGACCACTGGCCGGGGGCGTCGTGGATTAATACCCCCTGGGGGTACAGTAGGAGTGTGTGGACTCCCAGAGGTCCCCACCGCCCCACACGCCTCCACGAGGAGTAACGACATGACCGCCCAGACCGACACCACGGGCCCCGTCACCACCGTCTACAAGGTGACCGGTATGAGCTGCGGACACTGCGAGGGTGCCGTCTCCGGCGAGATCTCCCAGATCTCGGGCGTCAGTTCGGTGACGGCCGTCGCCTCCACCGGCGAGGTCACCGTCGTCTCCGCCGGCCCGCTCGCCGACGAGGCCGTCCGCGCCGCCGTCGACGAGGCCGGATTCGAACTGGCCGGCAAGGCCTGAGCGCAGTCCAGGAACACGACCCGCCAGGCCGGAGACGCCTCGGACCTGGCACTCGTCACCCCGTACGGGCCGTACGCCGCCGCCCCCGGCCCGTACGGCCCGTTCCGCTCATCCGGGCGCCCCGCATCTCCTGGAGTCACGGCATGACCAGCACCACCGCCAAGGTGCCGACCGACCGCGAGCCGGCCCTCGCCGAGGTCGAGCTGCTCATCGGCGGGATGACCTGCGCGTCCTGCGCGGCCCGCGTCGAGAAGAAGCTCAACCGCATGGACGGCGTCACCGCCACGGTGAACTACGCGACGGAGAAGGCACGGATCGCCTACCCCGCGGGCACCGAGGTCGCCGACCTGATCGCGACCGTGGTGAAGACCGGGTACACCGCCGAGGAGCCCGAGCCGCCGCGCGAGGAAGTGCCCACCGCCGAAAACGACAACGAGGACGAGGATCCCGAGCTGTCGGCCCTCCGCCGCCGTCTCGTCGTCTCGGCCGTCCTCGCCCTGCCCGTCGTCCTGCTGGCGATGGTCCCGGCCCTGCAGTTCGACAACTGGCAGTGGCTCTCGCTCACGCTCGCCGCACCCGTCGTCGTCTGGGGCGGGCTGCCGTTCCACCGGGCGGCCTGGACGAACGCGCGGCACGGCGCCGCCACCATGGACACCCTGGTCTGCGTCGGCACGCTGGCGGCGTTCGGCTGGTCCCTGTGGGCGCTGTTCCTCGGCGACGCCGGCATGCCGGGCATGCGGCACCCCTTCGAGTTCACGGTCTCGCGCGGCGACGGCGCCTCGTCGATCTACCTGGAGGTCGCCTCCGGCGTCACCGCCTTCATCCTGCTGGGCCGCTACCTGGAGGCCCGTTCCAAGCGCCGCGCCGGAGCGGCCCTCAGGGCGCTGATGGAGCTGGGCGCCAAGGACGTGGCCGTGCTGCGGGACGGCCGCGAGGTGCGGATCCCGGCGCAGCGGCTGGCGGTCGGCGACCGCTTCGTCGTACGGCCCGGCGAGAAGATCGCCACCGACGGCACGGTCGTCGAGGGGCTCTCCGCGGTGGACGCCTCGATGCTGACCGGTGAGTCGGTGCCGGTGGACGTGACGACGGGGGACGCGGTCACGGGCGCCACGGTCAACGTCGGCGGCCGGATCGTCGTCGAGGCCACCCGGGTCGGTGCCGACACACAGCTCGCGCGGATGGCGAGGCTGGTGGAGGAGGCGCAGAACGGCAAGGCCGAGGTGCAGCGGCTGGCCGACCGGATCTCGGGGGTCTTCGTGCCGGTGGTCCTGCTGATCGCCGCCGCCACGGCCGGGGTGTGGCTCGGGCTGACCGGCGACGGCGTCGCCGCGTTCACCGCCGGTGTCGCGGTGCTGATCATCGCCTGCCCCTGCGCGCTGGGCCTGGCCACCCCGACCGCCCTGATGGTCGGCACGGGCCGCGGCGCCCAGCTCGGCATCCTCATCAAGGGCCCCGAGGTGCTCGAGTCGACGCGCAGGATCGACACGATCGTCCTGGACAAGACGGGCACGGTCACCACGGGCCGGATGGCCCTCCAGGAGGTGTACGTCGCCGAGGGCACCGACGAGAAGCAGGTGCTGCGGCTGGCGGGAGCCGTCGAGCACGCCTCCGAGCACCCCGTGGCCCGTGCGATCGCGCTGGGCGCCGAGGAGAGGGCCGGACGACTCCCGGAGGTCGAGGAGTTCGAGAACGTCCCCGGGCGGGGCGTGCGCGGACGGGTGGAGGGCCGTGCGGTCACCGTCGGGCGGCTCTTCGACGACGTGCCGCCGGAGCTATCCCGGAAGCGGGACGAGGCCGAGCGGGCCGGACGGACGGCCGTCCTGGCCGGCTGGGACGGGACCGCGCGGGCCGTCCTGGCCGTGGCCGACGCGGTCAAGGAGACCAGTGCCGAGGCGGTGCGCGAGCTGCGCGCGCTGGGCCTCACGCCGGTGCTGCTGACCGGGGACAACCGGGCGGTGGCCGAGGCGGTGGCGAAGACCGTGGGGATCGACCAGGTGGTGGCGGAGGTCCTGCCCGAGGACAAGGTCGACGCCGTACGGCGGTTGCAGGCCGAGGGACGGGTCGTCGCCATGGTGGGTGACGGTGTCAACGACGCGGCCGCGCTCGCCACCGCCGACCTGGGCCTGGCCATGGGCACCGGAACGGACGCGGCGATCGAGGCGGGCGATCTGACGCTGGTCCGCGGCGACCTGCGGGTGGCGGCGGACGCGATCCGGCTGTCCCGGCGGACGCTGGCCACGATCAAGGGCAACCTCGGGTGGGCCTTCGGCTACAACGTGGCCGCGCTGCCGCTCGCCGCCGCCGGTCTGCTGAACCCGATGATCGCCGGAGCCGCCATGGCCTTCTCGTCGGTCTTCGTGGTCACGAACAGTCTCCGACTGCGGACATTCCGGTGAAGTCTCCTGAATTCGCCCTAAGTTCATGGCGCACGCCATATGAGCCCCTCTGGAGTCCAGAGCCCGGCTCACATAAGCTCTTCACAAGGCTCGCGCATCATCCTTACGCTTGAGCCCCGGGTGGCATATCCGGGCTCTTGTGTACCTAACGGATATAAGCACGAGACGCAGATCACAGTGATGTGAACGTAACCATCGAAGGGGTTCGAGGGTCTAAGTTGACGATGTCGGGCAGCGTCTTGGGGGGCGCCACCTGGCATCTGGGGATGTCTTGGGGGACTTCTCCAGTTGGGGATACCTCCCTGCTCGAACGGAGTTGAGAGCTTGGGGGAGCGTTGCCGGGGCACGTACACCGGGAAGCTTTGAGCGGCCCTCCCGATCGTGCGCTGTCCCGGCAGACCGCACACACCGAAGTACGGCGAGTTTTGCTCGTTGTGCGCACAGCGATTCAGGCGCTGTCCTCACAGACGCCCGGCCGGATCCCGTGGGGGGAATCCGTACCGGGACTGGGAAGGCGCCCTGGTCGTCGGCCCGTGGGGGGACCGGCGCCGGGGCGCCTTCCGCATGTAACGGCCCAACGCGAGGCCCCTCAGGGCGAGAACGCATGAGCCCCCGTATCCGGTGAGCCGGATACGGGGGCTTGAGCACTACCGCGTCTGAGCGGTCCCGGTCGGGACTCAGCGCTCCTCGACGGGGACGAAGTCGCGCTCGACGACGCCCGTGTAGATCTGGCGCGGGCGGCCGATGCGGGAGCCCGGCTCCTTGATCATCTCGTGCCACTGGGCGATCCAGCCCGGCAGCCGGCCGAGGGCGAACAGGACCGTGAACATCTCGGTCGGGAAGCCCATGGCCCGGTAGATCAGGCCGGTGTAGAAGTCCACGTTCGGGTAGAGGCTGCGCGAGACGAAGTAGTCGTCGGAGAGCGCGTGCTCCTCCAGCTTCAGCGCGATGTCCAGCAGCTCGTCGGACTTGCCGAGGGCGGACAGCACGTCGTGCGCGGCGGCCTTGATGATCTTGGCGCGCGGGTCGAAGTTCTTGTAGACCCGGTGGCCGAAGCCCATCAGGCGGACGCCGTCCTCCTTGTTCTTCACCTTGCGGATGAAGGTGTCGACGTCGCCGCCGGAGTCGCGGATGCCCTCCAGCATCTCCAGCACGGACTGGTTGGCGCCGCCGTGCAGCGGGCCCCACAGCGCGTTGATACCGGCGGAGATGGAGGCGAACATGTTCGCCTGCGAGGAACCGACCAGGCGGACCGTGGAGGTGGAGCAGTTCTGCTCGTGGTCCGCGTGCAGGATCAGCAGCTTGTCGAGCGCCGAGACCACGACCGGGTCGAGCTCGTACTCCTGCGCGGGGACCGAGAAGGTCATGCGGAGGAAGTTCTCGACGTAGCCGAGGTCGTTGCGCGGGTAGACGAACGGGTGGCCGATCGACTTCTTGTACGCGTACGCCGCGATCGTCGGGAGCTTGGCGAGCAGACGGATCGTGGAGAGGTTGCGCTGGCGCTCGTCGAACGGGTTGTGGCTGTCCTGGTAGAAGGTGGACAGCGCCGAGACGACCGAGGACAGCATGGCCATCGGGTGGGCGTCGCGCGGGAAGCCCTTGTAGAAGTTCTTGACGTCCTCGTGCAGCAGGGTGTGCTGCGTGATGTCGTTCTTGAACGTCGAGAGCTCGTCGACGGTCGGCAGCTCGCCGTTGATCAGCAGGTAGGCGACCTCCAGGAAGGTGGAGCGCTCGGCCAGCTGCTCGATCGGGTAGCCGCGGTACCGCAGGATGCCCGCTTCGCCGTCCAGATAAGTGACGCCGGATTTATAGGCGGCGGTGTTGCCGTACCCGCTGTCCAGCGTCACCAGACCGGTCTGGGCGCGGAGCTTGCCGATGTCGAAGCCCTTGTCACCGACGGTGCTGTCGATCACCGGGTAGGTGTACTCGTTGCCGTCGTACCGCAGTACTACAGAGTTGTCGCTCACGTCTTCCCTCACCGACGTTGTGCCTCATCTTCGAGGTGCCCTGACTGTCTCTACCATCCCCCACTCGGCTCAGGAGAGTGCACTCGGGGTCGACCATCGGGCCCATCGGCGGCACTGAGTGCCGTCAACTTGCTCATCCTGCCCCCTGTGTCCTCCTTCTGGAAGAGCCTTGTGACCTTCACGACCAATTTGATCGATCATTTTTTGTTGAACCGAGCCGGAAGTCGAGTGCCGTGCAGCGCCGACCCGCCGAAACCGTGCGCACCGCCTGGCCGATCGCCTTGCGCGAACCGACGAGGACGACCAGCTGCTTGGCCCGGGTGACCGCCGTGTACAGCAGGTTCCGCTGGAGCATCATCCAGGCGCCCGTGGTGACCGGGATGACGACCGCCGGGTACTCGCTGCCCTGGGAGCGGTGGATCGTCACCGCGTACGCGTGAGCAAGCTCGTCGAGCTCGTCGAACTCGTACGGAACCTCCTCGTCCTCGTCCGTCAGCACCGTCAGGCGCTGGTCGACCGAGTCGAGCGCGGTGACCACGCCGACGGTGCCGTTGAAGACACCGTTCTTGCCCTTCTCGTAATTGTTGCGAATCTGGGTGACCTTGTCGCCGACACGGAACACCCGTCCGCCGAATCTCTTCTCGGGCAGATCCGGGCGGCCGGGTGTGACGGCCTGCTGGAGCAGGCCGTTGAGCGTGCCCGCGCCCGCCGGCCCCCGGTGCATGGGGGCGAGGACCTGCACGTCGCGGCGCGGATCGAGTCCGAACTTGGCCGGGATGCGACGGGCCGCCACGTCCACGGTGAGCCGCCCGGCGGCCTCCGTGTCGTCCTCGACGAACAGGAAGAAGTCCTTCATGCCGTCGGTGACCGGGTGCTGACCGGCGTTGATCCGGTGCGCGTTCGTCACCACGCCCGACTGCTGGGCCTGCCGGAAGACCCGGGTGAGGCGGACCGCGGGGATCGGGCTCCCGTCGGCCAGGAGATCTCTGAGGACCTCTCCGGCGCCCACGCTGGGCAGCTGGTCCACGTCCCCGACGAAGAGCAGGTGGGCACCAGGTGGCACCGCCTTGACCAGCTTGTTGGCCAGCAGCAGGTCCAGCATGGACGCCTCGTCGACCACCACCAGGTCGGCGTCCAGCGGGTGGTCACGGTCGTAGGCCGCGTCGCCGCCGGGCTTGAGCTCCAGCAGGCGGTGCACGGTGGAGGCCTCGGCGCCGGTGAGCTCGGACAGCCTCTTGGCGGCCCGGCCGGTCGGGGCCGCGAGCACGACCTTCGCCTTCTTGGCGCGGGCCAGCTCCACGATCGAGCGGACGGTGAAGGACTTGCCGCAGCCGGGCCCGCCGGTCAGGACGGCGACCTTCTCGGTCAGCGCGAGCTTGACCGCGGCCTGCTGCTCGGGGGCGAGATCGGCACCCGTACGTCCTTTCAGCCAGCTCAGGGCCTTGTCCCAGTCGACCGACCGGAAGCCGGGCATCCGGTCCTCCTCCGTACCCAGGAGGCGCAGCAGCTGCGCGGAGAGGGAGAGTTCGGCGCGGTGGAAGGGGACGAGGTAGATCGCGGTGACGGGCTCCCCGCCGTCCGGCCCCGGGACCTTCTCCCGTACGACGCCGGGGTCCCCGCCGTCCTCCGGGGGCTCGGCCAGCTCGGCGAGGCACTCGATGACAAGCCCCGTGTCGACCTGGAGGAGCTTCACCGCGTCCTTGATCAGTTGCTCCTCGGGCAGGAAGCAGTGCCCCTGGTCGGTGGACTGCGACAGCGCGTACTGCAGGCCCGCCTTGACGCGCTCCGGGCTGTCGTGCGGGATGCCCACGGACTGGGCGATCTTGTCGGCCGTGAGGAAGCCGATGCCCCAGACGTCGGCGGCGAGCCGGTAGGGCTGGTTCTTCACGACCGAGATCGACGCGTCGCCGTACTTCTTGTAGATGCGGACCGCGATGGATGTGGACACCTCGACCGTCTGGAGGAAGAGCATGACCTCCTTGATGGCCTTCTGCTCCTCCCACGCGTCGGCGATCTTCTTCGTCCGCTTGGGGCCGAGGCCGGGGACCTCGATGAGCCGCTTGGGCTCCTCCTCGATGATCTGCAGCGTGTCCAGGCCGAAGTGCTGCGTGATGCGGTCCGCGAAGACCGGGCCGATCCCCTTGACCAGGCCGGAGCCGAGGTAGCGGCGGATGCCCTGGACGGTGGCCGGCAGCACGGTCGTGTAGTTCTCCACGTGGAACTGCTTGCCGTACTGCGGGTGCGACCCCCAGCGGCCCTCCATGCGCAGGGACTCCCCCACCTGGGCGCCGAGCAGCGCACCGACGACCGTGAGCAGATCACCGGCGCCTCTGCCGGTGTCGACCCGGGCGACCGTGTAGCCGTTCTCCTCGTTGGCGTACGTGATCCGCTCGAGAACGCCCTCGAGCACGGCGAGCCGCCGCGGCTCCTCGGCGGTGGGATTCCCCGTCTGGTTGGGCATGATCCGACGGTACCGGGCGGGTACGACAGCGGGCTCAGCCCTTGATGTGGCCTTCCTTCACGGCGGACACGAACGCGGTCCAGCCGTGTGTGGAGAAGAGCAGGGCGGGGCCGGTGGCGGTCTTGCTGTCGCGGACGGGGACGGTGGTGGGGCCGGGGGCGACTTCGAGGCACTCAGCTTGACTGCCGCCGCTGTAGCTGGATTTGTACCACCCAGTGGGCTCACTGCTGATCATGTGTGTGATCCTCTGCTGCCGACCTGACGAGGGCCAGTGACTCCTGCTGCGACAACGCGTCGCTCAGGGCCAGAGCGTAGGCCGTCTGGCAGGCCCTCACCAGCGCCGGATCGTCCATCAGACGTCCGGTCTCGAACGCGTCGACGTATGCCACCGGGGCGGAGTCCTCGAAGCTCATCAGGGTGAGCAGGCTCTCCATGAGGGGGTGCGCACCGACGCGGTACGGAAGAACGTGCAGCCGGATCCGGCGTGCCTCGGCCAAGTCCGCGACCTTGTGCAGCTGTTCAGCCATGACCGGCGGGCCGCCCACAGCGCGTCGCAGCACGGCTTCGTCGAGAAGCGTCCAGATGACCGGAGCCGACGGCCCGTCGAGGATTCGGGCACGCCCTGTTCGAATGACAACTTGCCTGTCAAGTTCCTGGTCTGTGGTGTTGGGGCGGTAAGCCGCGAACACGGCCCGGGCGTAATCAGGTGTCTGGAGCAGCCCGGGGACCAGCGCGAGCGCGAACTGCTGGATCAGCGTTGCCTGTTGTTCCAGTTCAGCGGCGGCAGCGAAGCGGGGGTCATACGTGTTCTCCAGATCCTCCAGCCACCGTGCGAAGAACCCGTCCGTCCCCAGCGCCCGGTCGATCCGCTGCGCGTCATCCGGCTTCGGAAGGCGCCTCCCGGCCTCGAAATGGCTGATCAGCGTGGAGGAGCACACGACCTGATCGCCCAGTTCCTCCTGGGTGAGACGCGCCGCGTTCCGCCGGAGCCTCAGCTCCTCCCCGTACTTCTCCCGCAGCGTTCGAGGCGTACGACGTTCGTCCATGCGGCCAACTCCCTTTCTTGACAAACGCGATGTCAAGCTCCACCCCCTGGCAGCGTAGCCACCGCCGACCCCACTCTGTGAGTGATCCACCACAGAACGCAGTCACCCCAGGTGGGAAGGCAGACAGATCGGCATGACAGACCTCATCGCCCGGGCCCTCGAACCGCTCCTCCGCGTCCTGTTCCCTCCACGGGGACGGCGACGGCGATCCCCGGCACCACCCCCGTGCCCGTACTGCCGCGACGGCGTGACCGGCACGGTGGCCCGCCACTACCGCCCGGATGAACGTCCGCTGCGCGGCGAGGACAACCGGCTGGTCCGCCCGTACCTGTCGGCGAGGGTGAGCGCATGACCGACGGACGGGCCGGGCGTCTCCTGCCGTGGACCAGCCTGGACGGCAAGCCCTGTTACCTCGTCGGCGACGGGACGGGGTACGTCTCGCGGCTCGCCGACGAGATCGAGGACGTCCACCTCGGCATGGCGGACGACCTGCTCGCCCACGCCGCCGAACTCCTCGCGGAGCGCCGGGTGACAAGCGCGGAAGTGCGTTACCTGGCCCTGCGGCTCACCGAGTGCCTGAGGGACGTCAAACGGGTCGCGGAGAGCAGAGGGGCGCGCCTCTCTCCCTGCGAAGGACCATTACCAGGGAGGTAATTGAGGGCTTGCGCGCACCGGCGGCAGGCTCGCGGGCATGTCCTCCATCTGTGTCGGCGCTGTCGCGCTGTTCTTCCTGGGCATGGGCCTCTTCGGGCTTGTCGCCCCGAGGGCGCTCATACGGCCCTTCGGGATAGAGCTGTCCGTCCCCGAGGCGCGTGCCGAAGTCCGGGCCGTCTACGGCGGTTTTGGTGTCGCTGTCGGTGCCCTCCTCGCGTGGACGGCCGTCGACGGCTCCGGCGATCTGCGGTCCGGGGTGCTGCTCACGGTCGCGGTGTCGCTGGCGGGGATGGCGTTCGGGCGGTTGGTGGCGCGTGGGGTGGAGCGGCCGTCGGCGTTCTATCCGTCGTGGTTCTACTTCTGGGTCGAGGTTGCGGGGGCCGTGGTGCTGGTCAGTTGTGCGTAGTCCGCGTCGGGGCGGGGCTCAGCCGACGGGGCTGCTCAGGAAGTCGGTGATGCCGCGGCTCGCTTCGGGCGGGGCGGCGTGCGGTAGGGCGTGGTGCGACACGTGCGGCAGCGTCGTGGTCGTGACCTGCGGCAGGAGTGCCGCGGCGCCGGCGGCCACCTTGGCGGGATCGTGGGTCCTACTGTCTCCGGCGAGGAGCACCAGGACGGGCGGCTGCAGGCGGCGCAGAGCGATCGGCTGCGGGCGCGGTCCGGTCACCGGGCGCGGGGCCGGGAAACCGGCGGCCGTCTCCTGGAGGGCGAGCCAGTCGGGGTCGAGGGAGGCGCCCCCGGTCTCCCACTCCAGGAAGGTCCGGACCCGGCGGGGCGTGGGCCGCAGCAGCATCGGCAGCGCGTGCAGCACGTAGGCCGGTTTGAACCCGGCGAAGCACTGGGTCGGGTCCAGGAGGACCAGGCGGCGTACCCGGTGGGGTGCGCGCAGGGCGTAGTGCAGCGCGATCCAGGCCCCGTACGAGTGCCCGCCCAGGTCGGCCTCCGCGAGGCCCAGGCCCTTGAGGAGGGCGTCCAGCCAGGTCACCAGGTCGGCGATCGTCCGGGGGCGGCGACCGGCGGCGGGTGTGCTGCGCCCCGGGGCGCCGATCAGGTCGACGGCGTAGAGCCGGTGGACGTGGGAGAGTTCGGCGGCCTGCCGGTACCAGGACGCGGAGGTCGCGCTTCCGCCGCCCGGCAGCAGGAGGAGCGGTGGGCCGTCGGCCGGGCCGCACATGTTCACGTGCGTCGCGCCGAACGGCGTGGGCACGGTCGCGGCCTCACGCGAGGCCGGCCACTTGGCCATGACCTTGTCGTAGGCGGCGAGGAAGCCGTCCATGTCGTACGTACCGCGAGCGTTCATGCTCCAGACCCCTTATTATCTCGGCGAACGAGATACTTGTTCAGCGAGATGATAGGGGAGGCGGTCCATGCCCGACCAGGAGCACGAGGGGGCCGGGCAGGGACCCGAGATGGAGATCGTCCATCTGCTGCGCGCGGTGGTCGTCGACCTGGGACGGCACAGCGCCCGGTTCGCCCAGCGCAACGGCATGCACCCCACCGACGTGCGTGCGCTGATCGCCCTGATGGACGCTTCACGCGCGGGCGAGGAGACCACGGCGGGGCAACTCGGTGCCGGGCTCGGACTGAACTCGGCGGGCACCACGGCGCTGGTCGACCGGCTGGAGCGGGCCGGGCACGTGCGGCGGGTGCGTGGCGAGCGGGACCGCCGCAAGGTCACGATCGAGGTGGAGGAGCGCGCGGTCGCGCTCGGCTGGTCCCACTTCGGACCGCTGATCGACCGGGCGGTGGGCTTGTTGCAGGGGTACGACGAGCGGGAGCTGGCCGCGATCAGGGGCTTCCTGACCGGGGTGCGGGAGGTGGCGGCCCGGGAGGGCGACTAGCGCGGCGGGGAGAGGCTTGAAACGGTGAGTGGAGCGATCAGGCGCTCCTCGCCCGCAACAGCCCGGGCAAGCAGAGTCCGCAGTGGCCCGAACGCTCCACATACAGCCGGAGTGGGGCTTCGCCCGATTGACCGGCCTACCGATCTTCGCCGACGGCGAGGGCCCCGACGGGCAAACCCGCCATCCTCCCGTCCAGGAGCCGGGCCCCGCCCGCGGCTCACCGGCCCAGGGCCGGCCGTTTCTTCTGGATCGTCTCGCTGACCGGATGAGGATGGCGACGAGGCGAAGCCGGCGAGGCGTTGCGTTGCGTTGCGTTGCCGGCAGTGCCACGACGGACGGGGGCGGCCGACTGAATCAGCCGCCCCCTGCCCTCCTCAGGCTGGTTTACGGGATGAAGCCGTAGCCCAACTGGCCGGTCAGCCTCGTCCTGTCGTCCTTCAGAGACACCACGAGCGTGCGAGCGAGGGTGCCGCCGAAGCGGGTCCCGCCGTCGGCGGTCGGGACCGTGTCGATGAAGCTTTCCACGAGTCCGTTGGGCATCACGTAGTGCGAGTACTGCTGCGTCGGGGCGTCCTCGGGGTTGCCCAGGACCAGCGCGCTGCCGTTGAGCGGACGGTAGTCGCTGCGCAGCGCCGGGCCGACGAATCCGTAGAGGCCGTCCCAGCCGCTCAGCCCCGGCGCGAACGTGAACTTGTGGCTGATCGTGAACAGGTAGTACTTGCCGCCGCGGATGACCAGGTGCGGCCGTTCGGTCTGCTGGTTCACGCAGTTGGCCGAGAGCAACGGGGGCTGGAGCTTCCAGTTCTCCATGCTTTCGCCGTCGGCCGTGGCCAGCCCGATGTTGCCCGTGTAGTACTTCGCGTCCTCCGGCACCTCGTGGCCGGCCGGGACGTCACCTATGTCACGCTCGGTGCACCGGTACGCGCCTGCGGTACCGCCCGTGTTGCCCTCGAACAGCAGGTGGATCTTGCGGTCCCGCGGATCGCGGAAGACGAACGGATCGCGGAAGGCGTAGATGATCGGGCCTTGCTGCGACTGTTCGAGGGTCTGGTACATCTTGCCGTCGGCCTCGGCGATGATGCGGTGGTCCTCGAATCCGGTGAACCACACCCGGTTCTTGTCCGCGTGGATCTTGCCGGTCGCCTGCGCCAGGCGCTGCAGCGCGTCATTGGGGTCGACCCCGCCGTTGTCGCGCCCGGAGGCGGTGTAGAAGGAGTGCACCTTGTCGCCGATGAGCGCCGCCGAGCCGGCCCACTCACGTGAGCCGAACGAGGTGCCGGGCTGGAACAGGTCGCCGCCGTACTTCCAGCTCTTGGCGTCACGCGAGTAGAAGTAGCCGATCTTCGCGTACCAGTGCCGGTCGCCGAACGGCACCGAGCGGGGAGCCGTCAGCGAGAAGATGACGTGCCAGCCCTTGTAGGTGGCGGTCTGGGTGTTGAGCTTGGTGAGCGGCCAGGTGTCCCACACCCACACCTTGTCGGTCATCACCGGGAAGTCGGGCGACACGCGAGGGGCGGTGTTGGTCCTGTCCTGCCGGAGTTTCAGGGCGTCCGCGCGGGACCAGACGGCTGTGTAGTCGTCGTCAGCGGTGTACTGCCGTGTCCCCGTCCGGGACGGGTCGTGGGGGGAGGCGGAAGCGGGAGTGATGATGCCGCTCAGCGTCGCGAGGGCCGCCAAACCCGTCGCCAGCCGGAGCACCACTCGTCTTGCTCTGTACATACGTCACCCTTGGGGGGAGAGGGAACGAATGGAAGATGTGGAGCCGGTTCCATCGCTGACAGTACCTCAATTTTGGTGAAAAGCAGTCAACTTGTGAGGAAAGATTTACGTATGAGCCGCGGTTGGAGTTGCACCATGGAAGATCATGGAAACTCATCCAACGTCGGGGTCCAGCGCGGATCAGGCTCCCGCGACGGCCGTCGTCGTACGCCGAGGCACGAGCTCCAGTTCCAGCATCTTCTCGACGGGGTCGCCAAGGGGGCCGCCGATGCGTTCCAGCAGCAGGCGCGCGGCGATGTCGCCGCTGGTGCGCAGGGGCTGGCGTACCGTGGTCAGCCCCACGTAGGCCGCCACCTCCAGGTCGTCGAAGCCGACCACGGACAGTTCCTGAGGGATCCTCATGCCCGCCGAGCTCGCCGCTTCGATCACCCCCAGCGCCTGGGTGTCGGAACTGGTGACGATCGCACTCGGGGGCTCCGGAAGGGCCAGCAACTCGTCGGTGAGGCGGTGCGCCACCGCGCGGCCGTGGGGTCCGGTCCGGACGTACGGCTCCTTGAGCGCGAGGCCGTACGCCTGCAGCGCCAGCTCGCAGCCCTCGCGCCGACGGGCGCTGGCGCTGAAACGGAAACGGTCGTCGGCGACCTCACCCATGAACGCGATCCGGCGATGGCCGAGTTGCAGCAGATGACGCGTCGCCAGCATGCCGCCGCGCACGTCGTCGATCACCACACGCGGCAGGTCCGGGTGCTCACAGTCCAGCAGCACCGTGGGCAGACCGGACCGTACCAGCTGGTTCGCGTCGTCATCGGTGGGAGCGAGTGAGATCGCCAGCAGCCCGTCGAAGCGGTCCCCGGCCGCCACCGCCCGGTACTGATGATCACGCTGGTCCGGTGTGGCCACGTCGAGCAGAGTGAGGTCGTGGTCGCTGCCGTGCAATACGTGTGCGATGCCGCGCAGCCGCTCCACGACCGACGGCTCGGTGGCGAAGGGCGCGATGACGGCGATGCTCTGCGTGCGTCCCGTGGACAGGGCGCGAGCGCGCCGGTTGGGCCGGTAGTCCAGATCCCGGATCACCCGCAGTACCCGCTCGCGGGTGTCCGCGCTGACATTCCGGCTGTCGTTCAGGACGCGCGAAACCGTGCCGACCCCCACCCCGGCCCGGGCCGCGACATCGCCGATGGTCGCCCGTTCTCCCACGGCCGGTACAGTACCCGAACTCGCAGCTCGACCTGCTCGGATCAGGTGCGGGAAGCCGACGCCACCCGTGCGGCCGTTGCAGGTCAGAACGTTGTCCGGCGGTGGCCCGGCTCGGGCGGCGGCGCGATGCCGAGCACGGCCACGCGTCCCTGACGGGCGTCGGCCGGTGCCCGCTCACCGGAAGCCCGGGGCACGACGTCGTGCGGAAAACTCCTGTGCGTCGCCTCGCGCACCTCTGCGATCATCCCCGAATGGCGCACACTTTCGAATCGCTGGTCATCCGGCACACCCGTCGCCTGCCCTCCCCCAAGGGATCCGCGGGAGAAGGAGCCACCGCCGCCCGGCAGTTCGACGCGGCGCTGGCCACGGTGGGCTTCAAGCTCTCCGCCGAGCTGCTGGAGCGGCTGTCAGGGCTGTCCGAGGCCGCAGTCGTGCACACCGCCCGGCGAACGCTGGCCACCGTGAGCGAGATGGTGGGCGACCACGTCAAGCACAACTCCTACTTCATCGACTTCCCGGCGAACGTGCCGGACACCGAAGAGTTCTGGATGCGGTGCGTGACGAAGGCGCTCGCTGACGACACGTCGCGCGAGAACGTGCCGGCGCAGCTGACGCACGGGGTCCTGAACCTGCTCAGCCTCCCCACGTACGGCCGCTACCAGCACACCTATGAGGAGATGCTCGCGGCACAGGACGAGCTGATCGCCTCGGCGGGCGACCGGGTGACCGTCCTGCACCTCGGTCGGGACCTGGACGCCGAACTCACGGACCTCTACCTGGCCTTGGCGGGCAGCACGACACCCCTGAGCGAGGACCACCTGCGCGACCTCGGGACCCTCGCCGGGCGATGCGCCGCCGGCCCCCAGCCGGAGTCGATCCCCGTCCGGGAGAACCGGGCGGTCGTCAACGAGGCCCGCCTCGGCGTCGGCGCCGACCTCCTGCTGGACACCGTCACCGACGTGCTGCGTCTGGCCTGCGCCCTGTCGGGCGGCGACGTGACGCTCCAGGAGCCGACCCGGTTCCGGACGCTGCCCCGGCCGGTCCGCCGGGGGCTGCTCGCGGGCCTCGACGCGGTCGTCGCGGCGAACCCGGCGAAACTCGCCGATGTGCACGCGCACCGGGAGCCCTTCAAGCGCCTCGGCGAACGTCTCCATCCGCATGAGTACCCCCGCTGGCCGCACGCCGCCGACGTGTTCGCCGTGGCGCGGGGGGAGAAGGAGGCGCGCTCCTTCGACAGCCGCGTCGAGCAGCTGCTCGACGCGTACGACGTCACCGGTGCGGTGAAGCTGCTGAAGTCCGCTCCCGGCAAGCTGTTCCGCGCCCTGGACCTCCTGCTGCGCGTCGCCGCCGGCCAGGAGGAGCGGGACGCGGTCGTGGCCGCGGCGGTCGATGTCGCTCCCGCGGTCTCCGGCCGGGTCGTCCTCTCGGTCCGTGAGCACTTCCACAACCGGGACCGGGAGACCGACGAACCCCGCATCTTCGTCAACCGCCGGGGCCGCGCCTGGGTGACCCCCGACGACCGGCCCCCGGTACCGGCCGCCGACCGCGATCGTCTGATCGCCGCCCTCGACGCGGAGATCCGCCGCCGGCTTCCGGAGCCGGGCCGGCTGCTGCTCGACCCCGAGATCCTCGACGTCGCGCTCCCGCTCAGCGGCCGGGCGACCGCGGCCGGGTTCGGCGTTCTGCCACGGGGTTCGGTCTCGCGGGTCGACGGCGAGCTGCTGCGTTTCTTCGTGTACTGGAAGCAGACCGAGGTACGCACCGACTACGACCTGTCGGCCCTGCTTCTGCACAGCGACTACAGCACCGACTCGTGGCTCTCCTACACGGCCCTCACAGCCGTCGGGGGCAAGCACTCGGGCGATGTCACCGAGGCACCCGACGGAGCCTCGGAGTTCATCGACCTGTCCCTGGACCGGGTGCGCAGCACGTACATCGCCCCGCAGGTCAACATCTACGCGGGCGAGGGCTTCGAGGAGGTCGAGGAGTCGTTCTTCGGGTTCATGCTGCGCGACGGTGAGCAGAAGGGCCGTCCGTTCGAGCCGCGCACGGTGCGGATGAAGTCGGAGCTGCGCGGGGTCGGCCGGGTGGCACTGCCTCTGGTCTTCCAGCGCGGGGACGACGGCAGGTGGCGCGCGAAGTGGCTGCACCTGCATCTGAAGGGCATCTCGGAGGCGAACCGGGTCGAGGAGAACCAGGTGTCGGTGTCCAAGGTGGTGCGTGCCCTCGTGGAGCGGGAGCAGCTGACGGTGAGGTACCTGATCGACCTGATGTCCCGCGACATGACGGCCGTGGACCTGTGGGACGGCGAGACGGTTCCGGAGGAGCCCGTGACGTACATCGGTCTCGAACGTCCCGAGGGGCTGCACCCGCACTCCCGGATCATCACCCTCGAAAATCTGCGCGACCTGATCCCGGCCTGAGTGCTAGCGTTGCCGACGGCGAGGCCATGAAGGGGCTTCCTTCTCATTCACTCCAAATGACTCAAGTCCTTTCGCTCTCCTCGCCCTCTGCTTCGACCGGGAGGCGCCCGCGCGGCGCCTCCCGGTTTTCGTGCACGAACACCTCGTCACCTCCAGATGGACTTCAGCTGCCACGCGTGGAGGTCGTCGAGGGTGGCGGTGCCTCCTTCGGCGAAGACCTGGACGCCGGTGCTGGCGGGGTCGGGGAAGATCTGGTCGGTGATCACGGCTTCGCCGTTGCCGCCGAAGACCTCGACGGACGACCAGTCGACGAGGACGCGCAGCTTGAGCTTGCC
>NZ_JOCT01000007.1 GCF_000717875.1 Streptomyces sp. NRRL S-455 | reverse complement strand
GGCAAGCTCAAGCTGCGCGTCCTCGTCGACTGGTCGTCCGTCGAGGTCTTCGGCGGCAACGGCGAAGCCGTGATCACCGACCAGATCTTCCCCGACCCCTCCAGCACCGGCGTCCAGGTCTTCGCCGAGGACGGCACCGCCACCCTCGACCGCGTGCAGACGTGGCAGCTGAGATCAATCTGGAGGTGACGAGCCGTCCCCCCTCCGGGGCCGCCGAGGGGGGGGGACCGCGAGGAGTGTTCTCCCCTGGCCAGGAGTGTTCTCCCCTGGCCAGGATGGAGCGTCTCCTGAACGGCCGGTCAAGCCGGTCGGTTCGAGCCGTGGTCTCCGTCGCGGGTCGCTTCGTCGGCGGTCCCGTCGGCCCGCCGGCGGGACCTCCGCGGCCTGCGGCCGACCCCTGGCAGAGCGTCGCTGTAGTGATAGGCCGCGATCCGCGCGTCGTGCTGAGTGCTGAGCCGGCGGATCACCACCACTCCGACGGCGATCATGGCGAGGATCACCGCCACCGTGATGACCGTCTCCATGGTCCTCACCCACCTCTCTCGGTGCCGGAGCCGTGGCGGTGGTGCCGAGGGGCCCCGCCGTCGGTTTCCCACACCTCTTCCCGGCTTCGGACTTCGGTGACGTCGCCGGTCGCCTCCACGTCTGCCATCGGCCACCCGGCCGTGCGCAGGTCGCCCGCGGTCGCCGCGGCGGACGTCAGCCGCTCGGCTTCCGCCTCCGTGGCCGCGGGTGGCACGACGAGCAGGTCCCAGCGGCCGTGTCCTGGGGCGAGCAGGCAGACGGTGTGTTCGGCTCGTGGCGTGTCCGTCCGGCGGATGTGCACCATCTGGTCCCCGACGAGCATCCCGTCGCCGGGCACCGACCACATCGTCCCGTTCACGAGGACGCTGGTGATGTGTCCCCAGCGGCGCGGCAAGGCGGCGAGCAGCGCGGGGAGTTCGGCAACAAGGTCGTACGAACTCGGCCACCAGGCCCCGTCGATACGGCGGGCCGAGCCGCCCTGACGAGGCTCCGCTCCCAGCCGCAGCCGGGCGGAAGCCGGGTGGGCTGATGGGGTGGTCGTCATGAGGGCTCCTGGGCTGGTCGGGGCGGGAGACTCGGACGCACGCGCGCGGTCTCGCCCGGATGCGTCCGGTCGACGGGCGGTCGGCTGGCCTCCAGCCAGGAGCGGAGTGGGCCGGCGCCCGCTGCGGGGTCGAGCGTGAGGTGCAGACGCGTCCCTCTCCCCGACGTCAGGGCCGGGTAACTGCGCTGCTCGTCCCCGGCGAACAGCAGCCGGAGGGCGTCCGCGACGTGCCGGGCCGCTTCGGCGTCCATGGAGACGATGCGCACCTCAACCATGCCTTCGGAGGCAGCGTCGTCCGGCGCGTCCCTGGCCACGGGTGGGTGCGGCCGCAGGGATGGGGTGGTGGTCATAGGGCGGAACCTGCCCCGGGCCGTGGGAACGGCTCGTGCTATGACGCGGCTACAGCGTGCCGCGCGCCGAGGACGAGACCAGCCATGCCACCGGAGTACGAAGTACCCTCGACTCTCTCCACCCTACTCCTGGCACCCTCGGCGCGGCCGCTTCCGGCCGCGGACGGCGTACGGTGGAAGTACCGAGGGCATCACGTACTCCGGCCGCCGAGCCGGGTCGTCCTCGGCGAGAGACGAACCCCGCCCGCCGCCCCAGCGGTCGGCGCGGAGACGGGTCGGCATCATGTCCGCCGCGGTCGAAGCAACTCCACGCGAGCTCGTCACGGTTGCGCTCGTTGAGCCTGCCCGTACCCGCCCGCGCCCCCACCGGGGGGAGGCGTGATGGTCCTTTCCCGGCTGGACATCCACCGGCGGAACCGCGGGGAGGGGGCACTCGTCACGCTCGCCGGTGAGATCGGACCGGCCACGGCGCCACTGCTGCGGACCTCGCTGGAGCAGTGCCTGCGTGACGGCGTCAATGTCATCGACGTCGACCTGACCACGGTCGGCTCCTGCGATGCCGGCGGCCTGGACCTCTTCCTGTCGATGTCACGGCGCGCCGGCCGGGCGCATTCCTCCCTGCGGCTGCATCACCCGTGCGCACAGATCACCCGGCTCCTCGACGTCACCGGTTCCACCTCCCTGCTCCTCGAGGCCCCCATGGTGCCCCTGCCGCCGGCGCTGCCTCACGACCTCCTGGAAAGGGCTTCGCCGGGTCCGCCGTCCGACGGGACACGGACTCCTGAGGCGCCCCCTCGTCGGCCGGTCCGCCAGGACGGAATCCGCCTGCGCCGGCTGACCCGTTGGCAGATCGAGGGGATGGAGGAGGACATCGCGGACCTGGCCATGGCGTCCGTCGCGGACACTCCCGGTGCGTCGCTCCACGACCGGGGAGAGTTCCGGCGCCGCCTGGCCGTCAGTGCCCGGCGCCCCGGCTTCGCGCTGCTGGTCGCCGAGACGACGGCGCTGGTCGGCTGTGCCTACGGCTTTCCGGTGGGCCCGAACGGCTCCGGCCGGCGAGGGTTCGACCGGTTGCTGCAGGAGAGCATCGAACGGCTCACCGCCTGCGCACGGTTCGTCGTCCTCACCCAGGTCGTGGCCCATCCGCACGCCCAGCGCCGCGACATCGCCCGCCGTCTGCAACAGCGTCTGCTCACCGAGCGGCACGCCGCCCTGGGAGTCGTCCTGCTCCATCCGGCCGACCAGGCCGGACATGCCGCATACGAGTCCTGGGGCTGGCGGAACATGGGAGAGGTCGTCGGGCTGCCCGGCCCGGTCGCCCCCTGCGTGCTGGTCCTTCCCCTGGAAAGCCCCTCCCCGGCAGGCCGGTGATCAGGACGACTGTCGTGGTCGACGAGCCGGCGGCCGTGCCGGCCGCGGTGGACGTACCCGATGGTCATGCCGCCGGTCGTCCGCGGGCAGGCGCACCCGCGCACGGCGGTTCCGCTCCCGCGCCGTCCGCCACGGCCGGGAGTACAGTGGCAGTGCCGAGAGCTTTCGGCCGGACGACCATGGCGCGGTCGTTTCCCGGCGAGTGATGCGGCGCCGGGAACCGCTGGTCATCCCGCCCGACGAATCGGCCGGAGCGGCCGGCCGCCCGCCGACCGCCGCCGACCCACGAGCCCGCGAGAACCCGCTGTCGGCCCCGAGCATCCTGGCACGCGCCGAGAGCGGCCTCGTCGGAGAAGCCATAGGGGAGTCGCAAGGAGGACCCGCACTCAGGTGAGAGGGGCCCGACACGGTCGGCCCCAGGTAGGTGTAGGTGACCGATCGGCCGGTCCGGCCGTCGACGTCCCGGTGGAGCCATGCCACGAGCGATCTCTTCCTCGTCCCACACCGCCGCAACCGAAGCGCGCGGATCATGGCGGGTGAGTGGATGATGCCCGCACGGCGCGCGGACCGTTCCGAGAGCTTCGGGGAAGCGCTGCTGGGAGCGGTTCTCGACCGCGCGCACGAGCTTCCTCCCTATCTCATCGGGCCCTTGGTCGCCGACGTGGTGGAGCGATTGGGGGGCCGCCTTCCGGAGGTGCTGCTGCAGGACTACGGCCAGCTGATGCTCGTACCCCTGCCCGGCGAGGGACTCGCGGGCGGGGAGCCGCAGCCGATCGACGACTCCGACGCGGGACGCTGCTTCCTCGACGCGGTCTCCGTCGAGGTGCCCGGGGACGACGGCGTACGGGTCCACATGCCGCTGCTGGACGGCGGTGACCAGGTGGGGGTCATGGCGGTGACGCTGGACAGCGTCGACGACCACGACCGCCGCCTGCTGCACAGGATCTCCGGCCTGGTGGCCGACCTGCTGGTGACCAAGCACGGCTACTCCGACCTGTTCTTCGCCACCCGACGTGATGAGCCGATGAGTGTCGCCGCGGAGGTCCAGTGGTCCCTGCTGCCACCGCTGGCGATGATCATGCCCAGGGTCGCCGTGGCCGGGATCCTGGAACCCGCCTACGACGTGGGGGGTGACAGCTTCGACTACGCGCTCAACGGGGACGTCCTCCACGTGGTCATGATCGACGCGATGGGTCACGGCCTGGACGCGGCCACGATGGCCACCGTGGCCATCGGCGCCTACCGCCACGCCCGCCGCGCCGGCATCGGGCTGTCGGAGATCTACGACTTCATGGACCGCGCGGTGGCGAAGCAGTTCGGTCCCGAGCACTTCGTCACCGCTCAGATGCTGCAGCTGGACACGACGACAGGACGGGTCCAGTGGGTGAACGCGGGGCACCCGCCGCCGATCCTCGTCCGCGATCATCGCGTCGCGGGCCGCCTGACCGCCCCGACGACCCTCCCCGTCGGCCTGGGCGGTGCGGAGCCGCGGATCAGCGAACTGGGACTGGAGCGCGGGGACCGCGTCCTCTGCTTCAGCGACGGACTGGTCGAGGAGCACAAGACGGGCATGGAGGAGTTCGGGGAGGACCAGCTGATCACCTGTGTGAACCAGCTGGAGAGAACCGGCCGCGGGGTCCGGGCGGTGACGCGCGCCCTGTCCCACACGCTCAAGCGGGCGCGGGGCGGACACACCACGGATGACGCGACGCTCCTCATGGTGGAGTGGCGTGGATGACCTTCAGTCGGACGCCCGGTACCCGCTCCCGGTGTCGATGAGGATCTGTTCCGCCTGGCTGATGTTGTCGGCCCGGACGGCCTGGGCCATCGCGGAATGTGCGGCCTCCGGTGTCGCGTGCGGCGGGACCACCAGCAGTGAGAACACATCCTGATCGCCGCGGGTGATCAGGACGGTGTCATCGCCCACCGGGAAGGAGTCGATGTGCACCACCCGGTCGTCGACGACGATCCGCGTCGGGAGCCCTTCCCAGGCAGCGGAGTCCAGCCCGACGCGCGTCACGGGGCCGAGATGTGCGATGAGGGCGCTCAGCAGCGCGGGCAGCTCGGCACCGATGTCGCGCGACCGCGGCCACCACGCACCGTCCAGGACGCCTTCACGCGACTCCGTCGTCTCCAGCCGGAGCAGCGCGCACCCCGGCCGCACGGCCGCGTGAACGCCACTCGGCAGATGCCGGGAAGCAGGGGGTGACGGGGGTGAATCGGAGCCGGTCATAACGGACCACCCGTCTTCGGGAACCGGTGCGGGTACGGGGATCCGCCTCGCGTCTCCACGCTACTCCGCGTAGCCCCCGAAGGGCGGATTCTCCGGACGAACAGGCGGAAAACGTGTGAGCCGGTACCTTGCACCACCGGGCCGCGACATCGCCGGCCTGAGTGGACCACGTCTGGAACCGTGGCCGGGCGGGAAGCCGCGCGGGGAGCCGAGGCGACCGTCCTCACTTCCGGCACGACTGAGCGGACCCCTGGTGCGCGCTCAAGAGGCATCCCCCAATCACCTTTTGAGAGCGTTGAGTTCGTCGATACGTACGAAGAGGAGTCCCTCTGTGCGACTTCTCGAAGGATGTGTTCATGCGGCTGGCCCTGAAGACGTCGGACCCTGTGCGGAGCCGGTCCCTACGGAGAGTCTTCATCACAACTCTGGTTGCCGCTGCCGCCGTTGCCCTGACGATCGGCGGCATCGCGGCGGCCAACGCGGTGAACCGGCCGGAGCTCCGGGTACGCGGCATCCCCAGCAGCGGCGTGCTGAACGCCGCCGCGCTCTCCGAGGCCCCGCTCACGGTGGACGTGGTCGATCGCAGCGACGACGAGGCGCTGGCCATTGAGGCGCTGCGCAGTGTCGAGGTCAGACTGAACGACAAGATCGTCCCCACCTCGTGGGTCGGAAACCACAGGGTGCTCGATGTGAGGGCGTTGCGGGACGGGACGCACGAGCTGACGGTGACGGCCGACCCGGGCCTGCTCTCGGGCGAGATCAGTCTCAGTCGCCGCTTCGTCGTGGACACCACCGCGCCCTGACCGGCGGTCGCCGTGCCACGGTCGTCCGGTCACGAATGGAGTACTTGCGATTACTTTCCGCCGTAAGCGCCCATATTGTCGACTTTGCAACCTCCATGAGGATCACCGTGATCCTCATCGCACAAGTAGGAGACCCAATGCGCAAGCTTCAGAAGGCGTTCGTCGTGGTCACCATGCTCGGGTCGGTCGGCGTTCTCGGTGCCGGCACCGCTCAGGCCGACGACACCACCGACGCCAACAACGGGACGGTTCCGGCCACGTGCACCGCCCTCGGTGGCGAGGGCGGCGCCGGAGGCTCGGCCTCCATCAGCGACATCGACGTCACCCAGGTGAACATAGCTGTCGCCGATGACCCGTCGAGCGTCAGCCAGACGAACGAGGCCAGCATCGTCGCGGTCGGCGGCGACGGGGGCGACGGTGGCAGCGCCGGAGCGGCCTGCAACTGACCGGGGCGCCCGGCTGTTGACCGGAGTCACCGTCAGAACCCGTTGCCCCGGTGATGACCGGGGATGGTGATCGAGCGGTTGTGACTCCGGTGGGCTTCTGCCTCTGTTGATGCACTGAGGGGCCCTTGCGCGATGCCCGACCGGATCGGGCGCGCTCCTTGCGCAAGGGCCCCTCGGCGTGCGCAGAGTGCGCCGGACCGGCCGACGCGGACACGGCAGGGCAGCGATGAACTCCCGCTGGGCGCTGCCGTGTCAGGGACGGGTGGTCAGCGGGTCGAGGAACGTCAGCACGGAGGCGTCCTCCTCGATCAGCGGGGTGAGGGCGGCGTTGAACGGGGCGCCGTACGGGGCGTTGAGATGTGCTGTGAAGGCGTCCTCGTCCCGGTAGACCTCGAAGATCCAGTAGGCGCGGGGGTTCGCCGCCTTGGTGTAGACGTCGAAGGCCAGGTTGCCTTCCTCCTCGCGCACCTTCAGGGCGTAGTCGCGGATCAGGCGGGCGACCTCGTCCTCCGCTCCCTCTCGGGCGGTGAACTCGGCGAGCAGGGTCTTCTTCATGGTGTGCCGTCCTTGTCAGTGGGTGGGGTCGAGGTGCTGGACGGAGGGCGCGTCCGTCGTGAACCGAGTCAGCTGGTCCGGCCACGGCGGGTTCGGGCCGGCGACCGAGCAGGTCAGGGCCGCGACCTTCACGGCGAACAGGCAGGCTGCCTCGACATCGCCGATGCGCAGGTCCGTCAGCCTGCCGCCGAGGAGCCCGTGGGAGTCGAGGTGGTGCAGCAGGCCCGCGGTGAAGGAGTCCCCCGCACCGACCGTGTCGACGACCGGTGTCGCCACCGCCGGCACCCGCACCCGCTCCCCGTCGAGTGAGGCCAGGGCGCCGTCGGCGCCATGCGTGATCACGACGAGTCGCGTCCCCGCCGCATGCCAGGTGTCGCACGCCTGCTCCGGGGGCGTTCCGGGCAGGAGGAGATCCAGGTCGTCCTCGCTCAGCCGCAGCACGTCCGCGAGGCCGCACCAGTGCGCCAGCCGGGCGCGGTAGACCTCGGGCCGCACCAGGAGCGGGCGGACGTTGGGGTCGATGCTGATGGTGGCCCGGGGGGCGGCCGCCGCCAGGAAGTCCTCCACCACCGCCGCCCCTGGTTCCTTGACCAGGGCCAGTGACCCGGTGTGCACACAGGCGGTGCCGGCCAGGTCCACCCCGGCCAGTTCCGCGCCGGTCCACTGCCAGTCGGCGGTGGCCTGGGCGTGGAAGGAGAACGCGGCCTGCCCCCGGTCGTCCAGCTCGGCCACGGCGAGGGTGCTGGGCTCGGCGGCCTCGACGGCGTGCGACAGATCCACGCCGGACGCCTCCAGGTGGGTCCGGAAGAGACGGCCGAACACGTCGCCGGACAGGCGGGCGAGGAAGCGGGCCGGGGTGCCCAGCCGGGCCAGGGCCACGGCCGTGTTGGCGGGTCCGCCACCAGGCAGCACGCGCAGGGCGAGTTCGTTCCGGGCACGTGCGGGTTCGGTGAACGCGTCGGCGACGCACTCCCCCAGGACGGTGATCTGGCGCGGACTCATGGGCGGCTCTTCTCTTGGAACGCGCGAGGCGGAAACGGACGAGCCCCGGGCATGCCGGCGAACGGCTTCGGGCGGGCGACGGCCGCGGGGGCGTTGCCGATTTGTGACGAGTGCAAGGCATTGACGTTGCCGAGGAGCGGAGTCCATCATCCTCGCCAAGCGGTGTCAACGATGTCACAAGTCATCGTTGACACCTCGGGACGGCATGACTCGATGCCGGCCGCCCGCCCGCGATCCCGCAGGAGTCGTTCATGTCACGCATCTCTCGTCTGCCCTCCTCCTTGCTCAGAGCCGCCGCGTGCACGGGCGTCGCGGCCCTCGCCCTGACCGCCTGTGGATCCGGATCCGGATCGGGCACCGCTGCCAGCGGATCGGGCGAGGTCAAGGTCGGCCTGATCACCAAGACCGACACCAACCCGTTCTTCGTGAAGATGCGGGAGGGCGCGGAGGAGGCCGCCAAGGAGAACGGCGTCAAACTGTCCACCGCCGCGGGCAAGTTCGACGGCGACAACGCCGGGCAGGTCACCGCCATCGAGAACATGGTCGCGTCCGGTGTGAAGGGCATCCTGATCACCCCGAGCGACTCCAAGGCGATCGTGCCCGCCATCGAGAAGGCCCGCGCCAAGGGTGTCCTGGTCATCGCCCTGGACACCCCGACCGAGCCGGAGAGCGCCGTCGACGCCCTGTTCGCCACCGACAACCTCAAGGCCGGTGAGCTGATCGGCGAGTACGCCAAGGCCGCCATGAAGGGCAAGAAGGCGAAGATAGCCACCCTCGACCTCGCGCCGGGCGTCTCCGTCGGCGTCCAGCGGCACAACGGCTTCCTGAAGGGCTTCGGCGTCAAGGAGGGCGACCCCTCCGTCGTCTGCTCCCAGGACACCGGCGGCGACCAGGCCAAGGGCCAGACCGCGATGGAGAACTGCCTGCAGAAGGCGCCCGACATCAACGTCGTCTACACCATCAACGAGCCCGCCGCCCTGGGCGCGTACACCGCGCTCAAGGCCAAGGGCCGGGAGAAGGACGTGCTGATCGTCTCCGTCGACGGCGGCTGCACCGGCACCCGGGCCGTCAAGGACGGCAAGATCGCCGCGACCTCGCAGCAGTACCCGCTGAAGATGGCCGCCGAGGGCGTCAAGGCCGTCGTGACGTACGCCAAGGACGGCAAGAAGGCCTCGGGTTACACCGACACCGGCGTCACCCTGATCACCGACAAGGCGCAGGACGGCGCCGCTTCCAAGGACACCGCCTACGGCCTGGACAACTGCTGGGGCTGAGCCGCCGGCCCGCGGCAGCCGCCGTCAGACACCCCTCAGCGGAGCGGCCGGCCCCACCTCCCCGACCGGGGACGGCCGCCCCCTCGTCCTCCTGCCGCCCGACACGGACCGAGCAGGACCGACCAGGACTTCTGTCTCCCGACAAGGACTCGCATGACTGCCACGTCCACGCCACCCTCCACGTCCACGCCGTACGCGGACCTCAAGGCGCCGACCACGGTCCGCCGGCTGCTCACGCAGCCGACCGCGGGCCCGCTGGTCGCCCTCCTCCTGGCCTGCGTCTTCTTCTCCCTCTCGACCGACCAGTTCCTCACCGGCGGGAACTTCTCGCTGATCGTGCAGCAGGTCATGGTCGTCGGCACCCTGGCCATCGGCCAGACGCTGATCATCCTCACCGCGGGCATCGACCTGTCCTGCGGTGCGGTGATGGCGTTCGGCAGCATCGTGATCGCCAAGATGGCCGCCGAGGGCACCCTGCCACCGCTCGCCGCGATCGCGCTGGGCCTGGTCGTCTGCGGCGGCTTCGGCATGCTCAACGGGGCGCTGGTGAAGAAGATCCCGCTGCCGCCGTTCATCGTCACCCTCGGCATGCTCAACGTGGCGTTCGCGCTGACGCACATCTACTCCGAGGAGCAGACGGTCAGCAACCTGCCCGGCCCGCTGACGGCCCTCGGGCAGACCTTCCCGCTCGGCAAGACCGACATCACCTACGGCTCGCTGGTCACCATCGCCCTGTTCCTCCTCCTCGCCTACGCGCTGAGCAGCACCAGCTGGGGCCGGCACGTCTACGCCCTGGGCAACAGCCCGGAAGCGGCACGGCTGAACGGCATCCGCACCTCCCGGCTGACCATCGGCGTCTACACCGTGGCCGGTGTCCTCTACGGCATCGCCGCCCTCCTGCTCATCTCCCGCACCGGAGTCGGTGACCCGCAGGCCGGGCAGACCGACAACCTCGACAGCATCACCGCCGTGGTGCTCGGCGGCACCAGCCTGTTCGGCGGACGCGGGTCGGTGCTGGGCACGTTCATCGGCGTCCTGATCGTCGGCGTGTTCCGCAACGGCCTGCAGCTGATGGGTGTCGCCTCCGTCTACCAGACCCTGATCACCGGTGTCCTGGTGATCCTCGCGGTGACCGTCGACCAGATCTCCCGGAGGAAGGCCCGATGACCACCAACACGGCGACCCCCGTTCTGCAGGCTCGCGGTCTGGTCAAGCGCTACGGCCATGTCACCGCCATCGACGGTGCCGACTTCGACCTGCTGCCCGGCGAGGTCCTCGCCGTCATCGGCGACAACGGCGCCGGCAAGACCAGCCTCATCAAGGCCCTCACCGGCGCGGTGGTGCCGGACGAGGGCGAGATACGCCTGAACGGCGAGCCGATCCAGTTCTCCGGGCCGCAGAGCGCACGCGCGCACGGCATCGAGACGGTCTATCAGGACCTCGCCGTGGCGGCCTCCATGGACATCGCCTCCAACATGTTCCTCGGCCGCGAGCTGCGCCGCCCGGGCATCCTCGGCAGCGCCTTCCGCATGCTCGACAAGAAGCGCATGCGGCAGGAGGCCGCAGAGCACATGGCCGACCTGAAGATCGGCCTGCGCTCGCTGACCCAGGCCGTCGAGACGCTCTCCGGCGGACAGCGCCAGGCCGTGGCGGTCGCCCGCGCGGTCGCCTGGGCGCGCAGCGTCGTCGTCATGGACGAACCCACGGCCGCCCTCGGCGTCAAGGAGTCCGGCCAGGTCCTCGACCTGATCCGCCGGGTCCGTGACAAGGGCATGCCGGTCGTCCTGATCAGCCACAACATGCCGCACGTCTTCGAGATCGCCGACCGGATCCACGTCCACCGGCTGGGCCGGCGGGCGGCCGTGATCAAGCCGTCCGACTACTCCATGGCGGAGGTCGTCGCCATCATGACCGGCGCGCTCACCGTCGACGAGGCTGGAGATACTGTCGTAGCGGATTCCGAGGCCGCGAAGGCCGCCGGAGTACAGGCCACCTGACAGCGCGAACCGCTCCCGCATGTTCCGGCCGAGGCCGCGGCCCGGAACCCGGGAGCACTCAGGAGACGGTTTCCTCCATGGCAGCCAGACGCCGCCCCACCTTGGCCGATGTCGCCCGAGACGTAGGGGTCAGCGCCAAGACGGTCTCCCGGGTCCTCAACGAGGACGGGCCCGTCTCGGCGCAGACGCGGGAACAAGTACTCGCCGCGGTAGCCAAGTTGGGCTTCCAGCCGAACCTCATGGCCCGCAACATCCGCGTCGGCGGTCCGGACACCACCATCGGGCTGGTCGTCCCCGACCTCGCCAACCCCTTCTTCGGAGCCGTCGCCCGCAGTATCGAGGACACGGTCCGGGACCGCGGGCTGACGCTGCTCATGGGCTCCTCCGCGGACGACCCCGAGCGCGAACGCGCCCTGACGGCGCAGTTCCTGGCCCGGCGCGTCAGCATCCTGATCGTCGTGCCGTCCGTCGGCGCCGACCACTCCGGTCTCAAGCCGCACCGCACGGCGGGGCTGCCCGTCGTCTTCCTCGACCGGCCGGGGGTCGGCCTGGTCACGGACAGCATCGTCAGCTCCAACCGGGCGGGGGCGCAGGAGGGCGTCGCCCACCTGATCGCCCACGGGCACCGGCGCATCGGGTTCGTCGGGGACCTGCCCGTGAAGCTGTACACCCGCCGCGAGCGCTTCGCCGGATACCGGGCGGCGCTGCGGGAGGCCGACATTCCCTACGACCGCTCGCTGGTGGTCAGCGCACACGATCAGCGGGGAGCGGAGGCGGTGACCTCCCAACTGCTCGACCTGGCCGATCCGCCCACGGCCCTGTTCGCCGGGAACAACATCATGGCGCTCGGCATCGTGGCCGAACTCGCCCGCGGCAAGCGCAAGGACGTAGCCGTCGTCGCCTTCGACGACGTGTCACTCGCCGAGGCCCTGGAACCGGCCCTGACGGTCGTCGCCCAGGACCCCGGGGAACTGGGCCGCAGCGCCGCGGCCACCGCGCTCGCCCGCCTCGACGGCGACCGCTCGCGGGCCCGCACCCTCACCGTTCCCACCCGGCTGATCGTCCGGGGCTCGGGGGAGCAGCCGGCGCCCAGGCCGTAGGCGGCTCGCCGGCCAACCTGGCGGATCAGCGACCTTTCTGACGGTTCGTCGGCAGTAGGTGTACGGCGACGTGGAGACCCCGGACCGATCACGGTCCGGGGTCTTTGGCGTGGCCGACAGCTGTGTGGGCCACCTCACCCCGCAAAAAGTGGTCCAAGTTGCCCAAGTCACTGCGCAAATGTCCATTTGGCGTCCATGCTCAGACCGGACGCCGGCGCCCGAAGCGGCATGTGTGGCGTTATTCCCCCTTACTTCCCGCAGAAAGGTGCCCACCATGGCCGCTTACCTGTGCCCCCCTGCCGTGATCCACGGCAGGCACACCGTGAAGACCAGCCAGATCGTGACGGAAGTACGCGATCGGCACCCGCACGCCGCCTGGGCGCCGCGGATCGACGCCATCGCGGCCAGTACGGGCATCGAAACCCGCGGGTGGATGCTGCCACTGGAGGCCGCCGTCGCACCGGGTGGCGGGAGCGGTCTGCTCGCCGCCGGCGTCGGGCCGGCCAGGGAGGCGCTGGCCCGTGACGGGTTCACCGAGCGGGACGTGGACCGGGTGATCGGCGCCCTGGAGGCGATACCCGCGCCGCAGACCGTGCAGGAGCGCACCGCGCCCGCGTGGGCGGCCGTGCAGTCCTACGGGGAGCAGGCGGCGCGCGGGGCCCTGCAGATCGCCGGGCTGGACCCCGAGGACGTCGACTGCTTGATCACCAGCCACTCCACCACCCCGGCGCTGCCGGGGCTGGACATCGCCCTGGCCAACAAGCTCCCGCTCCGTGACGACGTGGTGCTGCTGCCGGCCACCCAGTGGGCCTGCATCGCCGGGACCCGGTCCCTGGCACTGGCGGCGGATCTCGTGGCCGCGGACCCGGACCGCGTGGTCCTGGTCGTGATCGCGGAGGCGCTGAGCACGACCTACCAGCCCGCGGACGACACCCTGGAGTCCCTGATCGTCCGGTTGCTGTTCGCGGACACCGCGGTCGCCACGGTGGTCACGGGCCGCCCGAGGCGTGAGTCGGTGCTGCGGCTGGACACCGCCTGGCACCACACCCTGCCCGGCACCCAGGACCTGCACCGCCTGGAGACACGGGCGGACGGCACCCACTTCGTGATGGACCGGCGCGGGCCGCGGGCCGTACAGGAGACGGTCACCGCGATGTGGGAGTGGCTGCGCGTCCGCTACCAGGACGACCCCGGCTCCTGGCACCCCGACGTCCTGCTCGCGCACCCCGGCGGGACCCGGGTGCTGGAGTACATGGAGCAGACGATGCCCGACGGGTGGCCGTCGGGGCTGCTGCAGTACAGCCGGGACAGCTACACCACCGGCAACCGCGGAGGCGCCGCCGTGTTCGACATCATGCGCAGAGCGCATGACGCCGGGCAGGAACCGGGCAGTCGTGCCGTCCTGTACGCGGCGGCCCCGGGCCTCACGGCCACCGCCCTGGAAGGGGAGTGGCTGTAAGGAGGCCTCGCCCTACGGCCGCCCGGCGTCGCGTCACCTCCCGATCGCCGCCCAGACCACTTTGCCGCTGTCCGTCCACCGCACCCCCCACCGGGTGGTGAGCCCGTGTACGACGTGCAGGCCACGACCGCCGTCGTCGAGGGGCCGGTTGCGGCCGAGTCGCGGCCTGCCGTTGCCGGTGTCGCCCACCTCGCACAGCAACCCGTCCCCGGTCCTGATCACCCGTACGGTGAGGGGCCCGCGGGCGAAACGGACCGCGTTGGCGACCAGCTCGCTGACCACCAGCAGCACGCTGTCCCGGGTGCCCTCCCGGGTGCGCCACTGCCCCAGCAGCGCGGCGACCAGCGTGCGGGCCCGGGCGGCCGCGTCGTAGCGGGCGGGCAGGCGCCAGGTCGCGGTGTCGTCCTTGCGGTAGCCGATCATGCGCGCGAGCAGCAGGGTCACGTCGTCGCGCCGGCGCCCGGGCGCCAGGGTGGCGGCCACGTGCCGGGCGGCCTGCTGCAGGGGGTCCCAGGGGTGCACGGCGGACACGGCGTCCGCGAGCCTGCCGATGCCCTCGTCGATCGAAACGGTGGGGTCCTCCACCAGGCCGTCGGTGTAGAGGGCGAGCAGCGAGCCCGGAGGGGCGGCGAAGGTGTGCACTTCGAAGGGCTCACGCAGGGCGAACTCGGTGCCCAGGCCGGGGTGCGGGCGGACCGCGACCGGGCCCGCGGGCCCGTCCGGCGGGACCAGGACCGGAGGGAGATGGCCCGCGCTGGACAACGCCACTCGGTGGCTCACCGGGTCGTACACGGCGATGCAGCAGGTCGACCCGAGGGCGCTGTAGCCGGCCGCCAGCCCCGACTCAGCGTCGTCCAGCAGGGTCACGGTCTCGTCCAGGTGCTCCAGCACCTCGTCGGGTGCCAGCCCCGCGGACAGCAGCGCGCGGGCCTCCATGCTCAGCTGCCCCATGGTCGCCGCGGCTCCCAGGCCGTGCCCGACGACGTCACCGACCACCAGCGCGGTGCGGCCGTCCGGCAGCGGGAAGCTGTTCACCCAGTCGCCGCCGACGCCCGCGCTGTCGGGGGTGGCGGGCTGGTAGACGATGGCCGTCTCGATGGTGTCGCCGCTGGTCCGCGGCAGCAGCCGGCGCTGCAACGCCAGCACCTGCGTGTGCTCGCGCTGGTGCCGGCGGGCCAGGTCGACGTGGTGGGAGGTACGTTCCACCAGTTCCTGCAGGTCGAGCAGCTCGCTGTCCTCGAAGGGCCGGTCCGCCCGCCGCCAGACCTCCGCCACGCCCAGCACGACGGGCGGCGTGTCGTCCAGAACCAGCGGCAGGAACACCACAGCCGCCGCGCGGTCACCGGGCACCAGGGCACAGATCAGCCGCGGACTGCCGAGTACTCGCTCGATCGCCTCCCGATCGGGTACGACGATGGGCTGCGCGGCATCGTCACGCCCGATCGCGTGCGACAGCAGCCGACTCGCCTCGCTGGGGAGATGACCACCCGGGGTCACGTAGCCGTCGGGCCACGCCCGGTCCGGCACCAGGGCGGCCCGCCGCAGCCGGACGCGTCTCTGCGGCTGCCCGGTGACGGCCTCGCCCGTCCACACGGCGAAGTCGAGGTCGACGGCGGCCACGTCTCCCCAGGCCAGCAGGGACTGCGCCAGCGACTGCGCGGTCTCGCCGATGTCCAGCGAGGTGCCGATCGCGGTCTCGGCGGCGTACAGGTGCAGCCTCCTGGCCATGGCGATCAGGGTGACGGTCAGGCCCTCGTGCGGCGGTGCGGCGGCCAGGATGCTCAGCGACACGACCAGCTCCGACCCGTCATCGCGCCGCAGGCGCTGGACCCGGGCGACGTGCGGTTCACCGGTCTCGAGGACCTGCCGCAACCGCCGGGTGACCGTCGGTACGTCCCCGGGAGGCAGAAGATCGAGGAAAGAACTCCCGGTCTCGGCGTCCACCCCGGCGAAAACGGGCGCGTCCAGATTGCTCCGGGTGATCCTCAGGTCCCGGTCCAGGTTGACCGCGCCGAGGATCTGCTCCTGACGGCCGGGGGCCGCACCGGCGGATGCGCTGCGGCGGGCGGGGCGGTCGTTCTGCGAGTCGGCGGCGTCGGCGGCAGCCGCTGCCGCTCCGCCGCGCGGGATGTACTGCGCCAACGCGCTGCTGACCATGTCGAACGGCGACGAGGACGAGGACGAAGGGGAGGATGTGGAGTCCATGCGGCTCTCTAGTCTCGCTCTGGAGAACCCGTGCGAGCGGGTCCCGGGATTCCTGAGCGCACACCTCATTCAATAACACCCGGGGCGGCTTCGCCCCACCAGCGCGTCACGCGGGCAGAACGGACGCTCCTCCCTCCAGCCGGACCCGCGGGTGCGAGGGACGCCCCGCGTCCATGTACACGGTGTTCGTGGCCGTCGCCGTGCGGCGGGCCATGGCCTCCGGCTCGCCCGTGTTGGTGTTGACGTCGAAGCGGGGGAAGTTGCTGGAGGAGATGTCCAGGCGGATGCGGTGGCCGGTGGCGAAGAGGTTCGCCGTGTCGGGGGCCGTCACCTCGATCTCGTAGATCTTGCCGGGGGTGAGCGGCTCCGGGTGCTCCCAGGAGCGGTGGAAGCGGCAGCGGACTATGCCGTCCGTGAGGTTCATGGCGAAGCCGTGGGGATAGTCCGCGTTGGGCGGGTGGACATCGATCAGTTTGACGGTGAAGTCGGTGTCCGGGGCCGACGTGGAGATGTGGAGCCGTGCCGAGACCGGGCCGGCCAGGACCACGTCCCGTTCCAGCGGGGGTGTGGTCAGGCTGATCACGTCCGGGCGGGAGTCCAGGGGCAGGTAGGGTTCGCGGGCCCCGTAGACGCGGGCGTCGGGGGCGTTCTGGTCGTAGGCGCCGCCCGTCATCACCGGTTCGCCCGAGGTGATCTGGCCGCCCATGGTGGGGACGGGGCGGCGCGGGTCGAAGTCGTAGGTGACGGAGGCGGCCGGGGTGGTGGGTGGCGTGGTGGACAGGCCGCCGTCGGTGGTGAGGTAGAGGATCACCGGGGACGTCGAGGTGGGGGGCCAGTTCGTGTCCGTGCGCCAGGTGCCGCCGTGGCGCATGCGGCCCGCCGCGTCGCGTCTGCCGTCGCCGCCGCCCATGAGGAAGTACCGGACCGCCGGGACGTCGTCTCCGGTCGCCGTTTCACGGCCCAGCGCCCGGTCGAACCAGCGGCGGCGGAACTCCAGGTACGAGGGCGCCATGCTGCGGGAGTGGTTCGCCAAGACACGTCGGCTGCACGTGCTGGTGCGGTCGACGCGGGACGGGAAGCCGGTGCGTCACCGGCTCGCCACGGACGTCATCCGGCGACTGGGGCACGACGTGCTCGCGACGGTCGCGCGGTGAGACGCGGGGGGCCGGGCCGGCCCTCCCTCCCCCCCCATGACATGCGGGTCACCTGTGCCGGGTGAAGCCGATGGCGAGCACCGGCGGCGAGGATCGGGGGAAAGGCGTCGTCGGCCGCCGCTTCCCACGGCCACCCGCGGGAGAACAGCTCATGCGCTACGAGATCCGCATCGCGGGACACATGTCGGAAACGCTGACCAAGGCGTTCCCCGAGCTGGGGCACGTGGTGGTGTCCGACCAGACGGTCCTGTACGGGCCCGTCGTCGACGAGGCGCACCTGTACGGACTCCTGGCCCGCATCCAGTCACTGGGTCTGCGCGTCGTGGAGATGCGGCGGCTGCCGGAGTACTGACGCGGGGCCGAACACGGGTCACCCGCCGCGGCGGGAGCGCTGGACGCCTCGCCGTCCCCGCACGGCCAACGTCGCCGAGGCGGCCGGGGTGTCCCCACACGATCACCCGCGAAGGGTGAAGCCACCCCGTCTTTGCCGTGGGCACGCTGAGGTTCGGCACGGAACCGCGTCCGGCGAGTGCCCGGAACGGAGGACGACATGAGCGCGCAGACCTACCTGGCGTACGACTTTCCCCTGCTGAGCGCCTTCTGGACGATCCTCTGGGTCTTCCTGTGGGTCATGTGGTTCATCCTGCTCTTCCGGGTCGTCCTGGACATCTTCCGCGACGACGACCTGAGCGGCTGGGCCAAGGCCGGCTGGCTGGTGTTCTGCCTCGTGCTGCCCTTCCTGGGCGTGTTGGTCTACGTGATCGCCCGCGGCGACAACATGGGCCGCCGGGAGATCGCGCAGGCCCGGGCGCAGCAGGAGGAGTTCGACTCGTACATCAGGGAGACGGCCGCCGGGGGAGGCCGGTCCAGCAGCGTCGACGAACTCACGAGGCTGTCCGAGATCCGCGCCCGCGGCGACATCACGGACGAGGAGTTCCGCAGGGCGAAGGAACTCGTCCTGACCGGTCACGGCCAGGCCCGCGGTCAGGGCCAGGGCGACGGCCCGGCGGACCCCGCCGGCTCCACCACTTTCCCCACCTCCGGCCGCTGAGCGCCGGGACCACCTGAAACGAGGTGCACGATGGCAGCGACACACACCCGGCCGACGCACACGGCCAGGCGCGGTACGGCGGCCGGACTGGCCGTGTTCGCCGCAGTGATGCTCTTCCTCGTCGGCCTGCTCGACATCTTCAGGGGCGTCATGGCCATCGCCGAGGACGACATCTTCGTCGCGACGCGCAACTACGTGTTCGAGTTCGACCTGACCGGCTGGGGCTGGATCCACCTCATCCTGGGCGCGCTCTCCGTGCTCGTCGCCCTCGGGCTGTTCCGGGCCAGGACGTGGGCGCGGGTCCTCGGCGTGGCCCTGGCCGCTCTCCTCATCATCACCAACTTCCTCACCCTGCCGCAGTACCCGATCTGGTCGGTCGTGATGATCGCGCTCTCCGGCTTCGTCATCTGGGCGCTGTGCACGGTGCGGAGTGAGGACCTCGCGTAGAGATCTTCAGCCGGTGCCCAGGCCGTCGACCAGGCGGTTGAGGAACCGGGTGAACGTGGCGTCGGGGGTGAGGGGGCGGGCCGGGGCCGTGAGGGCTTCGGCGAGTTCCGGGTGTCGGCCGTCCGCGGCGACCGTCGCGAGGTAGCGGGCTTCGGCCGCGACCCGGTCGGGGGACCGGGTCGCGGCCGCCTGCAGGATCTCGTGGGCGACGTGCCCGGCGACGAACGCCGTGAGCTGGGCGAAGACCTCCAGTCTGGCCGCGCCGTCCAGCCCGGTGGGCCGTAGGGCGGCGAGTGCGCGTTCCAGGAACGCCAGGGTGTTGGGGCCGAGGCTGCGACGGGTGGAGAGGGCTGCGGGCAGCCAGGGGTGACGGAGCATCAGTTCGCGCTGGTCGTGCGCGACGGCCTTCACGTCGGCGCGCCAGTCGCCGGTGGCGGCGCCTGATGTCGGCAGTTCGCCGCTGACGTGGTCGACCATCAGCTCCAGCAGCGTCTCCTTGTCGGAGGCGTAGCTGTAGAGCGACATGACTCCGGCTCCGACCTGTGTGGCGACCCGCCGCATGGTGACCGCTTCGAGCCCTTCCGCGTCCGCCAGTGCCACGGCGGCCGCCGTGATCGCCTCCCGGCTGAAGGCGGGCTTGCGGCCCCTACGGGGCTGACCGGGGTTCAGCCACAGCTGTTCGGGGTCGACACCGGCGGCGCCGGCCCCGCCGTCACGCGTCACGGTCCTCGTACTCCTTCTGTCGATCACTGAGGCCACGGGGGAGGCCACACCGGGGAGGCCTCTGGCGAGGCCACCATCCAAGCACCCCTTCCATTCCCGTACAGTGTACGTAAATAATTTCCGTACGCCGTACGGATAATCGAGGAGGGGACCCATGACAGCACGGACGCACGACCCCGCGGCAAGGCCGGCCTGGACACCGCCCGCGCGGAAGCCGCCGCTTTCCTCACGGATGATGAGGGCGATGTGGCGCGGCCTCCCGGCCAAGCGGCACGACGTCGGGTGGGAGCAAGGACTGGTGGTGCCGGCCGCCGACGGCAGCCCGCTCATCACGGACCACTACTTCCCCCGCGCGGACGGCGACTTCCCCACCCTCCTGGTGCGCTCGCCCTACGGCAGGGGCGTGCCGTGGTCGCCCATGTACGGCATGCTCTTCGCCGAACAGGGCTTCCACGTCGTCCTGCAGAGCTGCCGCGGCACCGGCGGCTCCGGCGGCGAGTTCCACCTGTGGCGCAACGAGGCCGCGGACGGCCGGGCCACCGTGGCCTGGCTGCGCGACCAGCCCTGGTTCGGCGGAACACTGGGGACGATCGGCCCCAGCTACCTCGGATACGTCCAGTGGGCACTCGCCCTGGACCCGCCGCCGGAGCTGAAGGCGATGGTGGTGCAGGTGGGACTGCACGACCCCCACGCCCTGTTCCACGCGGACCGCGCCCTGAAGCTGGAGAACGCCCTCCTCGTCGGCGTGGGCATGGCGCACCAGCACCGCGGGATCGCCCCCTTCGTCCGGGCGACGCTGCGCCTGCAGCGCCGGATGCGCGCCATCGTCAGCGCGCGGCCGCTGCGCGGGGCGTACGCGTCCGCCCTCACGGACGTGCCGTGGCTGGACGACGTGATGACGCACCCGGACGCCGACGACCCGTACTGGAACGGCGCGTCCCTGGCACGGGCGGCCGAGGGGCTGAGCGTCCCCACGAGTCTGATCACCGGATGGCACGACGCCCTGGCCGACCAGACCTTCGGGCAGTACGCCCGGCTGCGCCGGTCCGGATGCGAGACCGCCCTGCTCGTCGGCCCCTGGACCCACACCTCCGCGATGCAGCAGGGCTGGCCCGAGGTGTTCACCGAGAGCCTCGCCTGGCTTCGGGCACACCTGTGCGCCGAGACCTCCGGCCTGCGCCCCACCGGCGTGCGGGTGCACAGGGGCGGCGAAGACGTGTGGCAGGACCTCGACGAGTGGCCGCTCTCCCCCGTCGCGACCTCATGGTTCGCCGCCCCGGACGGGCACCTCACCCGGAGCGCCCCCACCGAACCCGCCGCCCCCCTGACGTCCTTGCGCTACGACCCGGCCGACCCCACACCGTCCATCGGCGGACCCCTGCTCTCCCGCACGGCCGGTCCCCGCGACAACAGCGCCCTGGAAGCCCGGGATGACGTCCTGACCTTCACCGGCCCACCCCTGGCGGAGCCCCTGGACATCCTCGGCCCGGTCTCCGCGCGGCTGCGCGTCTCCACGGACACCGGGCACGCCGACGTGTTCACCCGCCTGTGCGACGTGGACGAGCAGGGCCGCTCCACCAACGTCTGCGACGGGCTGGCCCGGCTGGAGACCGCCGGGCGGGCACCCTCGGAGGCCACCGTGGCGATGAGCCACACCGCCCACCGCTTCCCGGCCGGACACCGCGTCCGATGGCAGATCAGCGGCGGCGCCCACCCGCGCTTCGCCCGCAACCCCGGCACCGGAATGCCTCCGGTGGACGCCGTCGGCCTCGTACCGACCCACATCACCCTCCACGCCGGCTCGGCGCTGGCGCTGCCTCATGGTGGCGGGACTTCCCGCAACCGGGGCGGTGGCCACGACTGAGGCCCGGACGCCGCGCCGGTGATCCGGGGCGGCGTCCGGGCCGGGGACCGGGGACGCGGCGCGATAAGCGCACCATGCGGGTCAGTGCGCCGTCTCGGCCATGTCGCAGGTGTGGCACACCACCCTGCGTGCCGGGATACGGCCGTGCGAGGAGCCCATGCCGATCTGGCGGGTGACCTGCACCTGACGTACGCGGGCGTGGTTCTCACAGGTGGCCAGGCCGCAGCGCGAGCACACACCGATGCCGGCGGTGTCGCCGTGTGCCTCCTGGAGGCAGTCGTAGCACCTCATGTCCAACTCCGATTTCAGTAGGGGCCAGGCGCGGCGACCGGCCAACACGACATACCCACCCAGGCCGCACACACCTACTCAAGGGGATTGAAAAGTAGGGCTAAAATTAGACTTTGTCAAACCTAGGATTTGATCGATCAACCACGAGAGATCATCGTTGGATCCGGAAACACTCCGAAAGATTCGATGAGCGGAATGCCGCGATACAGCCCGAATACTCCGCAGAATTCACCGAGTTCGCTGACCCCCGACCTCAACAGGCCATTGAGCAGCCCTCATCCATCGCCACCGACACCCAACCGCCAACGAATTTTTCGCAACTACCACCGAAACCATTGACAGTTGAAAGGGCCGGCCCAACACTCCCGGATGACAGCGAGCCCCCGTCACGACCCCACACGGACGAGGAGGAAGCACGCCCATGAAGCATGTATTCAGCCACTTACGGCTGCTCATCAGCGGCACCTGCACCATGCTGCTGGTCGCCGTCGCCGCCCTGACCCTGCCGGGCACGGCCCACGCGGACACGGTCATCGACAGGAACCAGACCGGGACCCACGACCGGTACTACTACTCCTTCTGGACCGACGCGCCGGGCACCGTTTCCATGACCCTCTCCGCCGGCGGCACCTACAGCACCTCATGGCGGAACACCGGGAACTTCGTCGCCGGCAAGGGCTGGAGCACCGGCGCACGCCGCACCGTCACCTACTCGGGCACCTTCAACCCGTCGGGCAACTCGTACCTGACCCTGTACGGCTGGACGGCGAACCCGCTCATCGAGTACTACATCGTCGACAACTGGGGCACCTACCGGCCCACCGGCCAGTACAAGGGCACCGTCACCAGCGACGGCGGTACGTACGACATCTACAAGACGACGCGGTACAACGCCCCCTCCGTCGAGGGCAACAAGACCTTCGACCAGTACTGGAGCGTGCGGCAGTCCAAGCGAACGGGCGGCACCATCACCACCGGCAACCACTTCGACGCCTGGGCCCGCGCCGGAATGCCCCTGGGCAACTTCAAGTACTACATGATCATGGCGACCGAGGGCTACCAGAGCAGCGGCAGCTCCCGCATCACCGTGCACACCGGGCCGTGACGAAGATGGCCGGCTCACACTGGTCACCTCGCTCCTTGCTCACGAAGCTGGCGGTCCTCACGACGGTCACGGCCGCCACCGTCACGGCGACCGCGGCGACCACCTCGACGACCTCCGCGCAGACCGCCGCATGCGGCGGCTACGTCGGACTCACCTTCGACGACGGCCCGTCCGGCAACACGACACGACTGCTCGACGCGCTCCGCCGGAACGGACTGCGGGCCACGATGTTCAACCAGGGCCAGTACGCCGCCGCCAACCCGGCCCTGGTCCGGGCCCAGGTGGCGGCGGGCATGTGGGTCGGCAACCACAGCTACACCCATCCCCACCTGACCGGGCTGAGCCAGGCTCAGATCGACTCCGAGATCTCCCGCACCCAGCAGGCCGTGGCGAACGCGGGCGGCGGCACGCCGAAGCTGTTCCGTCCGCCGTACGGCGAGACCAACGCGACGGTGAGGTCGGTCGCGGCCCGCCACGGCCTCACCGAGATCCTCTGGCACGTCGACTCACAGGACTGGAACGGCGCGAGCACCGACGCGATCGTCCAGTCCGCCGGCCGCCTCACGAACGGGCAGGTCATCCTCATGCACGACTGGTCCGCCAACACCCTCGCGGCGATCCCCCGCATCGCCCAGGGGCTGGCGGCCCGCAACCTGTGCGCGGGGATGATCTCCCCGCAGACGGGCCGCGCGGTGGCCCCGGGCTGACCCGCCGAGCCACCGGCCACCGGCCGGTGGCTCCCCGCCCGGTCCCTCGGCGTGCACGGGACGTACTTGAGTACGCGCGCTCATGACGACCCCGCACGGCCCCGCGACCATGGCCGTATGAAGAAGCGGGGAATGCTTACGTCCATGGTCGCCGGAGTCGCGCTCGTTCTCGGGGTGCCCGTCGCCGCCTGGGGACTGATGGGGCAGCAGAACGCCGAAGGACTGCCGGCGAGTGAGCTCGACTACGCGTATCAGCCGTGGGGCGTCGGGGACGGCGTGGCCGCGGTGGCCGGGGGTGTCGCGCTGGTGCTTGCGGTGGCCGGGGCCGCGGCGCTCGTGCGGGGTGCACGGCGCGGGGACCTGGACCCGCGCTGGTGGGGGGTGCTCGGACCGCTGGTGGTCGTCGGGATCATGGCCGGTGTGGGTCTGCGGATCCTGACCGCCGGAGTCGTCGGGGCCAACATCGGAGCCGGTCTGCTGATCATGCTCGGTACGCCCGTCGCCGCCGCGCTGGTGCTCTGGGCCCTGGGCCGGGGCGTGTGGCTGGCGACGCGGGGACGCGCGGACGCCGGCGGGACCGGCGGCCGGCACCTGGGCGGTTTCGCTTCCGGCGGGGTGTGAGGGGCGGCCCGGTCCTCGTGGCCGAAACCCCACGGGGGAAGGGCGGTCCGAGCGGCCGATGTCCGTACGGGGCGGGGAAGTTCGCCTAGGTTGGTGAACCGGTCCCCCACCCCCGTCCCAGGAGGCCCTGCCGTGCCCGACGACAGCCTGCGTGCCCGTATCGACACGTCCAAGCCGCACTCCGCGCGCTTCTGGAACTACTTCGTCGGCGGCAAGGACAACTACGAGGTCGACCGCGAGATCGGCGACCAGATCAAGTCGATCTTCCCGGGCCTGGTCGACGTGGCGGTCACCAGCCGCCGGTTCCTGGGGCGGGCCGTGCGGTATCTGGCCGAGGAGCAGGGTGTGCGGCAGTTCCTCGACGTGGGCACCGGGTTGCCGACCGCCGACAACACGCACGAGGTCGCCCAGCGCGTCGCACCGGACGCCCGGATCGTGTACGTCGACAACGACCCCATCGTCCTGGCCCACGCCAACGCCCTCCTCACCAGCACTCCCGAGGGCCGGACCGCCTATCTGGACGCCGACCTGTACGACCCCGAGGCTGTCCTGAAGGCCGCCGCGGGCACGCTCGACCTCTCCCAGCCGGTCGGCCTGATGATCCTCAACACGCTCGGCCACGTCGCCGATTACGAGCAGGCACGCGAGCTGGTACGGCGGCTCATGGCCGGGCTGCCGTCGGGCAGCCACCTCGTGATCAGCGACAGCACGGCCACGAGTGAGGGCATGATCGCGGCGTCGGAGGCGTACAACTCGAGTGGGGCGGTGCCGTATTACGTGCGGTCCGTGTCGGAGATCTCCGGGTTCTTCGAGGGGCTGGAGCTGGTGGAGCCGGGGGTTGTGCGGGTGCCGGACTGGCGGCCGGGGCCGGAGGATGCGGGTGCCGGTGCGGTGGATGCGTTCTGTGGGCTGGGGCGCAAGCCGTAGGGGGTCACTGGGGGTGTCGAGCGGGTGCGGGTTCGTTGTGGCGGGTCGCGCAGTTCCCCGCGCCCCCTAAAAGGGCACTGCTGTCCCTGGCCAGCGATAATCGGGGCATGGCCGCACCACCCCCCGTCCCCGAGTCGGTCCGGCGGTTGCTCGGCGATCTGCTCGCGGTGGGTGAGGCGTACTCACTCGTCCTCGCGGGCGGATTCGCGGGGCTGGCGCACGGGCTGGTGGAGCGGGCCGGGCCGGACGTGGACGTCGCCACCGAGCACCCCGCCGGGATGGAGGCCATCGCCGGCGCCGTCCGCACCGGACTGGTGGGGCGGGGCTGGCTGGTGCGGGCCCTGGAGACCGGTCCGCTGGCCGCACAGGTCCACGTCACCGACGCGACGACCGGCGACGAGTACGAGGTCGGCGTCCGCAAGGAAGTGCTGTGGCGCCCGCCCGTCCGCACGGAGCTCGGGCCGGCCCTCTCCCTGGACGACCTCGTCGGCACCCGGGTGCGGGACCTGGCCGACCGGGGACTCGCCGGCGACCTGGTCGACGTGCACGCCGCCTCGGCCCGCTGGAGTCACCCGGAGCTCGAGGAGCTCGGCCGCCGCCACTCCCCCGACACCTTCGACCTCACCGACCTCCAGGCCCGGCTGACCGGCACGGACTGGCTGGACGACCGCGCGTTCACCGCCCACGGCCTCGACGCCGAGGGCGTCGCCGGGCTCCGCCGCTGGGCCCAGGAGTGGGCCGACGACATCGCGGAACGGCTCATCGAGGGCGAGGCCCCGGACGAGGATTGAGTCCTCCCCTCGCTGAGGAACCGGCCGGACGCCCACCGCGGCTAGCATCCCGGTCATGACGACTACCAACGGTTCCTCTCCCCTCGACGTCGAGATCGGTGCGCTGCAGGGCGCTTCCGCCGGCCTGTCCCAGTACGCGGGCCAGGTGGTGCTCGTGGTGAACGTCGCCTCCAAGTGCGGCCTGACCCCGCAGTACTCAGGGCTGGAGAAGCTCCAGGAGCGGTACGCCGAGCGCGGCTTCACGGTCCTCGGCGTGCCCTGCAACCAGTTCCTCGGGCAGGAGCCCGGCAGCGCCGAGGAGATCGCCGAGTTCTGTTCGGCGACGTACGGCGTGACCTTCCCGATGACCGAGAAGATCGAGGTCAACGGGGAGAACCGGCACCCGCTCTACGACCGCCTGACCGGCTTCGCCGACGCGGAGGGGCACAGCGGGGACATCCGCTGGAACTTCGAGAAGTTCCTGATCGGCCGGGACGGCGAGGTCGTGGCCCGCTTCTCGCCGCAGACCGAGCCGGAGTCGCCGGAGGTCGTGGCGGCGATCGAGGCACACCTGGCCTGACCCGCCCTGGAAGGAACGAAGGCGTTGACCTTGCCCCAGGGTCAGGGCCGAGCGTCCTCGTCGTCGGGCGGAAGAGCCGCCCGATGACGGAGGATGCCGTGGTGGACGTACCGGAACGGGACCTGCTCACCATCGGGGCGTTCGCCGCGCGCGCCCGGCTGTCGGCCAAGGCCCTGCGGCTGTACGACCGGCTGGGGCTGCTGTCCCCGGCGCATGTCGACGAGGCCACCGGCTACCGCTACTACCGGGCCGACCAGGTCGAACGGGCCCGGCTGGTGGCGATGCTGCGGCAGTTGGACATGCCGCTCGCCCGGATCGCCGAGGTGGTCTCGGCGGGTGACGGTCCGACCGCGGCCGGGCTGCTGGGCGCGTACTGGGCGGACGTCGAGGCGCGGGTGGCGGGGCAGCGGACGCTCGCCGAGTACCTCCGTGGACGACTGTCGGGGAGGAGCTCCGAGATGTACCAGAGGTTCGCGGTCGAGACGGTGGACGTACCGGGGCAGGTGGTGCTCAGTGAGACGCGGCATGTGCTGGCGGGCGAGCTGCCGGCCTGGATCGGGGCGTCGCTGGGCCGGCTGGAGTCGGCGGCGCGGGAGTGCGGCGGCGTCACGGCACCGCCGTTCGTCGTCTACCACTCCGAGGTGTCGATGGAGAGCGACGGGCCGGCCGAGGCCTGCGTGCCGGTGGCCGACGAGGCGGCGGCGCGGGCGTGGGTCGAGCGGCATGGCCGGGCCCGGGGGACGAAGGTACGGGTGGAACCCGCCCGGCGGCTGGCCTTCACCCGGATCACCAAGGCGCAGGTGGCTCACCCGCAGATCATGGCGGCTTTCGAGGCGGTGGAGGAGTGGATCGCCCGGGAGGGGCTGGAGCAGGCGGGTCCGTGCCGGGAGGTGTACTTCGCGGACTGGGGCGCGGCGGGAGCCGAGGATCCGGTGTGTGACGTGGCGTTCCCGGTGAGCTGATCCCCTGTCGGGGCGTCCCGGGCACGAGCTGAGCCCTCTCGGCAAGGACGGCGATGCTGGTCGAGAGGGCTCTGCCGGTGGTGCTTCTGCTGTTGTCGGTCGGTGGTTCAGACCTTGACCGAGGCCACGAAGGCGTTCCACGCGTTGGCGGGGAACGCCAGCTTGGGGCCCTCGGGGATCTTGGTGTCCCCGAGCTCCAGGGCCTCTTCGACGGTCGACCTGACCATCACACAGGCACCGTTGTTGTTGGTGTAGGAGGACGTCGTCCACGTTTCCGTGGCGCCCAGACGAATTGCCATGTTCGCTCCGTAGCCAGTTGCGTTTACGCCAACCCGTGCTGGTGGCTGGCGTGATCGACGCTACTCGCCAACATCCCCGTTCAGAGCAGTCATTCACTCGACCGGGTGGCATATTCCAGGGGAGACTTCCAGCCAGGCGTGCCAGGGGTGTACCATCCCGAGCCTTTGCCTGGCCAGAGGCCTCACCCGACGGCAGGTCAGCCGCGCGCGTACTCCTTCGCCACGCGCTCGATGAGCTGCCGCGACTGGTCCACGTTCAGCGACTGGGCGCGCAGGTGCTCGTACATCACCGTGTACTTCTGCACATCGAGCGGCTTCTCCAGGTACAGGTCGCTGGTCACGCCCTCGATGTACACCACGCTCGAGTCGGCCGCGTCGGCGAACTCCAGGATCGAGTACTGGCCGTTGATACCGGCGTGTGCGCCGACCTCGAACGGCAGCACCTGCACGGTGATGTGGGGCAGTTGCGACATCTCGATGAGGTGCTCCAGCTGCTCGCGCATCACCTGCCGGCTCCCGACGACCCGGTGCAGGGACGCCTCGTCCAGGACGATCCACAGCCGCAGCGGGTCCTTCTCGGCGGTGATCCGGCCCTGCCTGCGCAGCCGGACCTCGACGCGCTTGTCGTTGTCCGCCTCGGGCGCCTCGGGCGAACCGCCCCGGATGATGGCCTCGGCGTACGCCCGCGTCTGCAACAGGCCGGTGATGATCTGCGGTTCGTACACCCGGAGCGACTCGGCGTCCGTCTCCAGGCCGATGTAGACGCTGTACGGGATGTCCCCGAAGGCGTGCCACCAGCCCTGCTGGCGGGAGTCCTTGGCCATCTGCATCAGCGAGTCGACGACCCGCTGGTCCTCGACCTCGTAGACCCCGCACAGGTCGCGTACGTCCCGCTGGCTGATGCTGCGCCGGCCGTTCTCCAGCCGGCTGATCTTCGACTGCGACACCAGCAGCCGCTCGGCGACCTCTTCGGCCGTCATGCCCTTGAGCTCACGGAGCCTGCGCAGCTCCTGGCCGAGCCGGCGCCGCCTGACGGTGGGATTGACATTGGACGCCACGGGACGTGCACCTCCGGCTGCGTGCCTCTACTTTGCGTATCTGCTGTTGAGCAGACTGCCACCAAGGTGCTTCCTACCGCTGGGAAACGGTGGATATGCGAAGGGTCCACGCCACTTCGGACAGGGCACGCCGAGCGGGGCGGGGAGAGTGTGCGCTCTCCCCGCCCCGCTCGGACAGCGGCTCCCGTGACCGGGTTCGTGGGCGCGGTGCGGTGCTCGTGGTGCGGTTCTCGTGGTGCGGTTGTCGTGGTGCGGCGCGGCTCAGTGGGCCGCGACACGCGCCATGGTTCCGTGGCGCGGCTGCATCGGAACACCGCGGGCGGGTTCCGTCACGGGCCTGGCTCCGCCGGCGGCCTGACGGCCGGGCGGGGCCGGGCTGCGGCGCGGCTGGGCCGCCGCACCGTTCTGGACGTCCATCACGGCGTGCGCGACGAGACCGCCCATGGGGTCGTGCCTGATCAGGTCCCGCAGCCGGGACCTCGAGGACCTGCCCTCGTTGCCCGGGTACAGGTGCTTGCCGAGGCCGACCGCGTGCGCCAGGGCGGCGAGCGCCGCGGTCCGCGGGTCCGGCGGGACGCCGGTGCGGATCGCGGAGTCCAGTCGGGCCCTGATCTCCCGGCTGATCTCGGTGTCGGTCGCCTGGTAGCGAGTCGTCGGCAAAACTCCGCACATCTGACCGGCCACGGCATGCACCATGCCGCACCGCTCCAGATGCGAGAGGTAGGTCTGGCGGAGCCCCAGTCGTGGCCCGCCTATCCAGTGGACCGCCCGTACGGGAGCGCCGCGCCTTCGCAGCAACTCCAACGCGCAGTCCAAAGTTGGATCTCCTGTCGGCCGTGGTACGACCACGGCGATACGATCCCCGTCTGGGGCTATCCGTCCGGCCAGCGCCAGCTCTACTAGCTGTGCTCCGGCCAGACCGAGGTCGAGCGACTGCGGCTGTGCAGTGGTACCCGTGGCCGGGTCCAGTGCCAGCAACAGAAGCTCCTCCGGAAGTGTTCTGCGGCTCCTGCCCATCCATGCCTCCCCGCGTGGATGAATGACAGGGTGACCCCTCTCACATTGGTCTGTCGAGGGTGCGTGACCGGTTCGTAGTGGAACCAGTAGGTATGTCGTTCTCGTCTACCGGATCGGCCCGGCCCGCACACAGGACACTGGTACATGGTTCGGACAGCGCTGGAAAGCGGTGTCAGGGCGGCGGTTCACGGTTCGTTACGCGCACACGGGCAGTGCGGCGCGAGGAGGAGGCATCGGTGGCGGGCGAGTCCCCCGACAGGTCGAAGCAGCGCGAGTCGTCGGCAGAACCGACGTCGGGGAGCGCGGGTCCGGTTCCCGAGGCCCGGAGCGAAACCTCGTCCACGCGCGAACCGCGTGACCCGAGGCTCGCGGTGGCCCGGAACGCGGAGAAGTCCTCAGCGCGCGGGGGCGTCGACACGGCGACCCGCGTTCTGTCCGTCCGCACGACGGACGACGACACGGACGAGACGGACGAGGCACCCACGGACGAGACGCCCGCCGCCGAGCGGACGTCCGACGCCGAGCGGGACGAGAACGACTCGGACACGACGGCTGACGCCGAGCGGGCGGACGGCGACGGGGACACCCCGGCTGACGCCGAATCGGACGAGAACGACTCGGACACCCCGGCCGACGCCGACAGCAGCGCGGGCAAGGCCGACGCCCCGAGCGACGACGAGCGCAGCGAAGACCCCACGGACGCGGCGGCCGACACCGAGCAGGACGAGAACGACTCGGACACGACCGCTGACGCCGAGCGGGCGGACGGCGACGGGGACACCCCGGCTGACGGCGAACCGGACGAGAACGACTCGGACACCCCGGCCGACGCCGACAGCAGCGCGGGCAAGGCCGACGCCGAGACCACCGCCGAACCCGGCGAGAGTGGCACGGGTGCGGCGGCTGGAGGGGCTCAGCGGCCCGTGGAGGCGCCTGTGAAGGGCGCCCGCGGGGATTCAGGCTCGTCCGGGGGTCCGGCCTCCGCTGAGTCCTCCGAATCCGACGGGTCCACCGACTCGGGCAAGGCCCCCGGCTCCGCCGGGTCTTCGGGGGCCGGTGACGAGCGGCTGCGGGACGCGGTGGCCGCGTGGGTGGCGTCGGCGGACCACGGTGACGAGGAGCCCGCGACAGCCGAGGACCGGAACGGCCGGGGGAAGCAGCCCGCGAGCCCCGACGAGGACGCCCAGGACTCCCAGGACGACCGGAAGGCGGCCGAGAGCCCGGAGGAGCCCGCGGTGGCCGCCACAGACGGCCAGGAGGCCGCTGAGGCCGCTGTGGCCGCCAAGGACGCCGAGACCGGTGCGGACGGCCGAGAGGGCGACGCCACGGACGACGCCGACGAGGACGAGAGCCGCACCGAGGACCAGCCACAGGCCGAGAAGGCCGGTACGGGCGCCCGTGGCGGGCAGGAGGGCGCCGACGAGCCCGAGGCGGACCGTTCCGGCACTTCCGGCCGTACGGGCGCTGGAGAGGACGACTCGGAGACCGGCGAGGACACCCCGGCCTCCGCGGACACCACCGAGGACGCCCGCACGGACGAGGCCCCGCAGCCCGGGGCGGCCGATGCCGGCTCCGCCGGGACTGAAGCCGAGGACGACGCCCCCGACACCGACACGAACACCGACACGGACACCGACACCGGTAAGGCCGCCGGAGCGGACGGCACCGGCGAGGACGACGACTCCGACGCCGACGGCGACGGCCCCGCCGCACCGTCCGTCGACCAGCCCACCGCCGTCTTCAAGGCCGTACGGCCACCGGTCGACCAGCCGACCACCATGCTGAAGCTCGGCGGCGTCGCGAAGGGCGTCAAGGGCGCCGAGGACGCCCCCGAGAGGGAGTCCGAGCGGACCAGCAAGTTCGTCGCGCTCAAGCCGCTGGACGACCCGTCGACGCGCAAGCCGGCGTCCACCACGCAGTCCACACGGTCCGAACAGGCCGCACCGGCCGGACAGACCGCCCCCGCCCCGGCAGCGGCCCCTCAGGCCGAGCGGGCCGCTCCCGCCGACGCCACCGCCCCCGTGCCCACCGTCGGCCCCGAGCGCACCACGCAGCAGCCGTTGCCGCCCAGGCCGCCCCTGGACCTGCTGGCCGAGCTGACGAACACCCCGCCGCCCCCGGACACCCCGCTGCGGACGGCCGTACGGCGGGTGAAGATCTGGACGCCGCTGGTGCTGCTGCTGGTGGTCCTCCTCGCGGTCCTGCAGAGCGTGCGCCCGCTGCCGACGCCCACCCTCGAACTGACCGCCGAGGACAGCTACACCTTCGAGGGCGGCAAGGTCGACATCCCCTGGCCGGCCAAGGGCCAGGCCGCCCTGGACGTGCAGGGGATCGGCACGTTCGGGTCGTCCGGCGAGCAGAAGCCCGTGCCGATCGCGAGTGTCGCCAAGGTCATGACCGCCTACGTGGTCCTGCGTGATCACCCGCTCAAGAGCGGCGAGGACGGGCCGAAGATCGAGATCGACCAGGCCGCCGAGGACCAGTCCGACGCCGGCCAGGAGTCCACCGTCGACGTCACCAAGGGCGACAAGATCACCCAGCGGGAGGCCGTGGAGAGCATCCTGATCGCGTCCGCGAACAACGTCGCGCGACTCCTCGCCCGCTGGGACGCTCAGTCCGAGAAGGCGTTCGTGGGGAAGATGAACGACGCCGCCAAGGACCTCGGTATGAAGAACACGACGTACACCGACCCGTCGGGCCTGAACAACACGACCGTCTCCACGGCAGTGGACCAGGTGAAGCTCGCCAAGGCCGCCATGGAGCAGCCCGTGTTCCGCGAGGTCGCGGCGATGATGTCGTACGTCGACTACAAGGGCACCAAGCACGACAACTGGAACCGCCTGGTCGGCTACAACGACGTCACCGGCATCAAGACCGGCACCACCACCTCCGCACTCGGCAACCTCGTCTTCTCCGCGCGGAAGGAGGTCGACGGCGAGGCCCGCCGGATCATCGGCGCGGTCGTGCGCCAGCCCGCCGGCGGCCCCGACAACACCATCCTGGGCGCCGCGCTCCACGAGGGAGACAAGCTGATCCGGGCCGCGCAGGGCGCGCTCAAGTCGGCGACGATCCTGAAGAAGGGCGACGTCGTCGGGTACGCCGACGACGGTCTCGGCGGCCGCACGCCGGTCGTCGTCACCGAGGACGTCACGGCCGTCGGCTGGGCGGGCCTGTCCGTCAAGCTGACGTTCGCCCCGAACGACCTGCCGCACGAGGCGAAGGCCGGCACGAAGGTGGGCACCCTCACCGTCGGTGACGGCAGCACCAGCGCGGTCAAGGTTCCGGTCGCCCTCCAGAAGGACCTCGTGGAGCCCGGCTTCACGGACAAGCTGACGCGCCTCGGCTGAGCCGGGGCGCCGGCCCGCACACCGCGCCCCGCCGCGACGGCCCGTCCGAGGGCCGCCCGGCGGGGCGCGTGCGTGCTAGCGTCACGAACCGGGCAGGCTGCCGCACGGCCGTGAACCGCCGACCAACGGGACACGGCCGGAAGCGGAAGAAGCGGACGAGACGTCGTGGACGAGACGTCGAGAAAAGAAAACGGGACACGGGGAGTGCCTTCGAGTGGCCACTGCGGAGCCGACACGCGCCGACAAAGCCGATCCGGGCCCGGTGACCGGCCCGCGAATACGCCTGCCCGCACCGCAGAAGGACAGCCCAGAGGGCTTGGTACTGACCCTGCGTGAGCGCATGCTGCGCCATCCGGTCCTGTCCGTGACCGGCCTGGCCGGAGTGCTCCACGTCGTCTGGTTCTTCACGTTCGCGAACAGCGGTGGCGACCTGGCCGCGCAGGACGCGTGGGCCGAGTTCGTCGGCCGCCACCCGGACTCGGCGTACAACCTCGCCTGGTACGGCGGGATGCACCCGGTGTCGTACAGCATGGTGTCGCCGTACCTGATGTCGCTGCTGGGCGTCCGTACGACGATGATGATCGCGGGGACGGTCTCGGCCGGCCTGCTGACCCTGCTCCTCATCCGCAGCCGGTCGGTCCGCAACCCGCTCTGGGCGTCACTGGCGGGCGTGTTCGGGCTGTTCTGCAACGCGGTGTCCGGCCGGGTCACGTTCGGTCTGGGCATGATGTTCGCGCTGGGCGCGGTCGCCGTGGTGTTCTGCTGGCCGTACCGGTGGCGTTACAAGCGCTGGGCGAAGGCCCTTTGCGCGGCGCCGCTGGCCGCGCTGGCCACCATGTCGTCGCCGGTCGCGGGCCTGTTCGTGGGCCTGGTGGCGGTGGCGCTGTTCCTGCAGAAGCGGCGGCCGGGCGCGTGGGCCCTGGGGCTGGCGCCGAGCGCGGTGGTGGCGCTGTCGGCGTGGCTGTTCCCGTTCTCGGGGACGCAGCCGATGATATGGGGCTCGGTGCTCCTGCCGCTCGCGTTCTCGATCCTGGTCTACGTCCTCGTGCCGCAGGACTGGAAGACGGTCCGGCTGACGGCCGCGGTCTACGGACTGGGCGTCGTGCTGGTGTGGCTGGTCAGCTCCCAGATCGGTTCGAACATCACGCGTCTGGCGATGCTGTTCGCCGGGGTCGCGCTGGTCGCCGCGCTGCCGTTCACGGTGCCGCGCAGCCGCAGGTGGTACGCGGTCGTCGTGGGGTTCGTCGGTTTCGTCGGGTGGATCGGCTTCAAGTCGGTCGACGACATCGTCCACACGGCCCCGGCGGCGAACTGGTCGCGCGAGCTGGCTCCGCTGGTGAACGAGTTGCAGGAAGTCGGCGCGGAGAAGGGCCGGGTGGAGGTCGTCCCGGCCCGGTCCCATCGTGAGGCCTCCGCCCTCGCCCCGTACGTCAACCTGGCCCGCGGCTGGAACCGGCAGGCCGACATGGAGCGCAACCCCCTCTTCTACGACGACACGCTCAACTCCGCGAACTACCACGAGTGGCTGAAGCGCTGGGCGGTCCACTACGTCGTCCTGCCGAAGGGCGAGCCGGACGGCGACGGGGGCCAGCGGGAGCGGGCGCTGGTGCAGCGTGGTCTGCCCTACCTGAACCAGGTCTGGGGCGACGCCAACTGGCAGCTGTTCAAGGTGACCGCCCCCACCCCCCTGGCCGAGCCGAACGCCGTCGTCGACCGGGCCGAGCAGGGCGAGGTGATCCTCCGGGTGAAGAAGGCCGGCCGGATCCTGGTCCGCATCCCGTACTCCCCGTGGCTGAGCATCGTCGACGCCGAGGGCAAGAGCCTGAAGCCGCCGCGGGAGACGGAGGAGTCCAGAAACCGTCCCGAGGACGAGCCGAAGACGTACGTCAACGTCAACGGCTGCCTGACGGAGACGGAGGAGGACGCGCAGGGCGACAAGTGGACGGAGCTCGTGGCGCCGAAGGCGGGGACGTACCGGCTGGCGGCGCCGTACCAGCTCCCGCGGGGGACGCCGTGCCCGGAGGAGCTGCGCTGACCGGCCTCGGGGGGACCAGCGGTGAGGGCGGGGCTGTGAGTGGCGCGCCGTCCCTCAGCGCAGCCGGTCCACGTACGTGTCCGTGCCCGGCACCGTCGGAATGAACGGCGCCACCAGCTCAGTCCTGCCGAGCCCCGACTCCGCCACCGCCGCGTCCAGGCCGGTGAAGTGGGGCTCCCAGCACTCCCTCGGATCCGCCCGCAGGAACCACAGCAGCGTCAGCCGGGTGTCGACGCCCTCGACCTGTTTGACGTAGGTCATGCGGTCGCCGGGGAGCGGGGTCGGGCGGAAGACGGTCACCATCGCCGCCGGTGAGCCCCCGAGGCGCTTGGGCAGGTGGCGGGTGCGCAGCCACTCCAGCAGGGGTGCGCGCCGGTCCGGCGCGTCCGCCTCGACGACCTGGAGGACCAGGCCCGCGTAGGGATGGTCGAGGGCGTGAACGTCGCGCGGGCCCGCCGCCCCGTCCCGGTACACCGTCGCCTCGTGGTCCTGGAACGCCGTGAGGACGTGTGTGCGGTCGTGGTAGACGCGGGCGTCGCGGTTGAGGCGCTTGTTGATGGCGACCGTCCAGCGCATGTGGTCGTCGTAGCGGCCGGCGGTGATCCAGTACGTGGAGAGGTAGCAGCCCGTGGTGACGGGCTGGGCGATCGCCGACTTCTCCGGGTAGCGCAGGAGTTGGAGGTCCCTCGTCGCCACCCAGCGGCGGCCCGCGTACATCCAGGGCATGGCCATCGCGCCGGCGTAGTAGTGGTCGTCCTCGTACCAGCGGTTGTAGGCGTACTCGTGGCCCGGGTGTGGTTCGACCATGGTGATCAGGGCGTGGCCGGGGTGGGTGCCGTAGGGGCCGACGGCGGCCAGTTCGGCGTACAGCTCACTGCGGGTGTCCTCGCTCATGGCCTTCCCCTTCATTGGCGGCTGGCTCATACTCTGACGCTCCGTCAGATATCGCGCCAGGGGTCCGGGGAGGTCCTGCCATGTCTCTGCTCGCGGGGAAGACCGTCGTCGTGTCGGGGGTCGGGGCCGGGCTCGGGCGGCGGGTGGTGGCCGCGGTCGTACGGGACGGCGGCCGGGCCGTGCTCGGTGCCCGCACGGAGGCGAAGCTTGCGAAGACGGCCGCCGAGCTCGATCCGGACGGAGCCCGTACGGCGTACCGGACGACCGACATCTCCGACGACGCGCAGTGCGAGGCGCTGGCGGCGCTGGCGCGGGAGCGGTTCGGGGGGATCGACGCGGTGGTGCATGTGGCCGCGCTGGACAGCCACTTCGGCGGCCTGGAGGACGCGGACTTCGAGTCCTGGCGCGCCGTGCTGGAGGTGAATCTGCTGGGCACGCTGCGGATGACCCGGGCCTGTCTGCCGTCACTCAAGGAAGGCGGCGGGTCGGTGGTGTTCGTCGGGACGCAGTCGGCGGTGGCGGCTCCCTCACAGGTGCGGCAGGCGGCGTACGCGGCGTCGAAGGGGGCGCTGACGAGCGCCATGTACTCACTCGCGCGGGAGCTGGGGCCGTACCGGATCCGGGTGAACACCGTGCTGCCCGGCTGGATGTGGGGTCCGCCGGTGCGGGCGTATGTGCGGTTCGCGGCTCAGTCGGAGGGTGTGTCGGAGGCGGAGGTGCTGGGCAGGCTGACGGATCGCATGGCTCTGCCGGAGCCGGCCACGGACGCGGACGTGGCGGACGCGGCGGCGTTCCTGGCTTCCGACCGGGCGCGGTCCATCACGGGGCAGTCGCTGCTCGTCAACGCGGGTGAGCTGATGCGGTGAGGGCACTTTTCAGCCACTCACCCTGTGGTTCATGTACATAAACTGAGGTCACCTCACCGAACTTTTTTACGGTCTCTTGACCTTCCCCTTCCTTGCCGTGCGCACGTCACCCAACCCAGAGTTCACATGCCTGACCCTGGCGGCGCACACGTGGAAGGGGACTCATGAACGGTCTCGACTGGGCCGTGCTCATCGGCTACTTCGCCGTGATGGTCGCGATCGGCGTCTGGTCGCACAAACGCGTGGACAACGTCAGCGACTTCTTCACCGCCGGCGGCAAGATGCCGTGGTGGCTGTCCGGCATCTCCCACCACATGTCGGGCTACAGCGCGGTGATGTTCACCGGGTACGCGGGCATCGCCTACACCTACGGCGTCACGTCCTTCGTCACCTGGTCCTTCCCGATCGCCCTGGGCATCGCCATCGGCTCGAAGCTGTTCGCCCCGCGCATCAACCGCCTGCGCTCACGCCTCCATGTGGCCTCCCCGCTGGAGTATCTGAAGAACCGTTACGACCTCAAGACGCAGCAGGCGCTGGCCTGGTCCGGCATGCTGCTGAAGATCGTGGACGTGGGCGCGAAGTGGGCGGCGATCGCCACGCTGCTGTCGGTCTTCACGGGGATCTCGCTCAACCAGGGCATCCTCATCACCGGCGGCATCACCGCGATCTACTGCACCATCGGCGGTCTGTGGGCGGACGCGCTGACCGAACTGGGCCAGTTCATCATCCAGTTGCTGGCCGGCATCGCGATGTTCGTCGCCGTCTTCGTACGGCTGGACGACCACGGCGGCTTCTTCGGCGTCTGGGACTCCCCCGAACTCCAGGGCCACGAGAAGCCGCTGGTCGGCCCGTACGGCACGGTGTTCCTGCTCGCGTTCCTCTTCATCAAGCTCTTCGAGTACAACGGCGGCATGCTCAACCAGGCCCAGCGCTACATGGCCACGCCGAACGCCAAGGAGGCCGAGCGGTCGGCGCGGCTGTCGGCGATCCTGTGGCTGGTCTGGCCCCTGGTCCTCTTCTTCCCCATGTGGATGTCGCCGCTGCTGGTCGAGTCCCAGAAGCCGGACGGCTCCGACTCCTACGCCCTGATGACCGAACAGCTCCTCCCACACGGCCTGTTGGGCCTGGTCATCGTCGGCTTCTTCTCGCACACGATGGCCATGTGCTCCTCGGACGCCAACGCCATCGCGGCGGTGTTCACGCGGGACTGCGCGCCGGTGATCTGGGCGCGGGCACGGACCTGGTCCCAGGGCCAGGGTCTGCGGGTCGCCCGGATCGCGACGGTCGTCTTCCTCGGCCTGTCGATGGCGGCGGCGACCCAGGTCAACTCCCCGGCCTTCAAGGACATCATCACCGTCGTCATCAAGTGGGTGGCCGGTCTGATGGGCCCGATGGCGATCCCGATGATGCTGGGCCTGCTGCGCGCGTTCCGCCGCTCCGGCCCGACGGCGGCACTCGTCAGCTGGTCGATGGGCCTGCTCGCCTTCTGGCTGGTGAACTACCCGATCAACTGGAACATCGAGGGCGGTGTCCCGCTCCAGTACCAGGTCTCCATCCCGCTGGCGGTGTCCCTGGTCCTCTACGTCCTCGTCGGCTACATCAGGGCGGAGGACACTCCGGAGCGGCTGGCGCTCATCGAGAAGATCAACACGGACGGGGACGGAGCGGCGGCGATCCCCACCCCGGCAGGCGGCGGAGTCGAGGACACCGTGCGCACGACGGTGAAGGACTAGCCGCATCACCGATCCCCGGCCGGCCCCCATGGCATGGATGCCTCCGCCGTAGCAGGCGGAGGCATCCATGTCCGACGGGAGCGAAGCGGCCTCAGTCGTCCAGCGCGCGGGTCACCTTGGCCAGGTCGACGAACTTGAAGTCGGTGTTGTCGCGGACCTCCCCGTCCTCGTCCCTCTCGTCCGGCGTGTTGTGCCCGTCCTGCACCACGAGCAGGCCGTTCGGGTAGCGGGAGCCGAGGGGGGCGTTCAGCACGGCGGCGCCGTCGCACTCCTCCGAGCCGTCGACGGTGCCGGCGGTGATCCGGAAGCCGCTCTCGTACTCGTTGTCGTCGGACACCTCGCGGTCGTACGCGGCGAAGGTGTTGTCGCCCTGGCTCGAGGCGAGCAGGTAACCGTCACCGGAGCCCTCGTCGAGGATGGTCAGGCCCTCGACGTCGGCGGACAGGTGGGTGCCGCCGTAGCCGGGGTCCGCGCCCGTGACGCACTCCTCGGTCGCCTCGTCGTACGTGGCCGGAACGCCGTACTCCCGCACCTTGTCGATCAGCTTCGGCTTGCCACCGAGGTCGGCGGGCATCCGCCAGATGCCGACGTCCTCCTGGCCCGCGTAGAGCACCTTGTTCACCGGGTCCACGACCATGCCCTCGACCTGCGCGAGATCACCGGGGTCGGTGCAGGGAGTCCAGGACGTGCCGTCGGGGAGGGTGAAGGAGGCGGGCAGGTCGTAGGTGCGCACCTGCCGGTAGGTGACGGCTCCGGTGGAGGTCGTCCTCAGCTCCAGCAGGGCGAGCCGGGTGCGGCTGCGCCGGCTGACCACCGCGTAGGAGCGGCCGGTGGCCTTGTCGGTCCAGGTGGCCAGACCGTAGGGCGTCGTCTGGTCGTTGACCTCGTCCAGGGTCTTGGAGAAGACCAGCGGGGCGTTCGGGTCGGTGATGTCCGTCAGCGGCCGTGCGGCGCCCGGGGTGATGCGGTAGATCCGCAGGTGGTCGCGGCCCCGGTCGGTGACGACGGCGACATCGGCGCGGCCGGTCGGCAGCGGGAACCCGGACACCAGGTCCACGTTGTTGAAGCGGCCCGGCTTGTCGTCGGGCGTGGGCGCGGGCGGCGCCGGGATCGACTGCACCTCCTTGCCGGCCAGGTCGTACACGCGCAGGCCGCCTTCCTTGGCGGTGGAGATCACCAGGCTGGCGTCGGGGTCGGCGGTGTTGCGCCAGATCGCCGGGTCGTCGGCGTCGGCGTTGCCCCCTGCGTCGTCGCCGTACAGCGCCGGGGTCTCGGTGGTGGCGGTCAGCCCCGGAAGCCCGGAGTCGACGGCCTGGGCCGAGGTGGGCAGGACCGCCACGGCCGTCAGGGCCGCGACGATCGCGGCCGTCTGTGTCCCGCGCAGCTTGCGCACAGTGCCTCCACGAAGAGGATGAACGGACGAGACCCGGTGGGGCGATGCCGGGGAGGTGATCCCCGCGTCGGGCCGTGCAGATCCTGAGCGCCGAAGGTGACGGGGCGGCCGCCGCACGGTGACGCAGCCATGCCAAGACAGTGAGCAGTGGGAGCGGCCCGGGGGGCCTGAAGAGATGGGTCGGCTAAAGGCCGCGGGGGTACCGCGCCAGCCAGCCCGGTGAGGAGCCGGCCGGGCCGTGCAGGGACGGGCCCTGGGTCATCTCCATGGCGAAGTCGTCGGCCAGCTCCAGCATCGTGGGGCGGCCCTCCAGTTCGGCCAGCCAGGCCGGGGGGAGGGCCGTCTCGCCGTGCAGGGCGCCGAGCAGGCCGCCCGTCAGCGCGCCGGTGGCGGCGGACGGCCCGTCGTGGTTGACGGCGAGACACAGCCCGTGCCGGACGTCGGCGGCGACGAGGACGCAGTACACGGCGGCACCGACGAGCCTCTCCGCCGTGCCGTCCCCGCACAGCTCCGCCACGCGCTCCGGCCCGGGCATGCCCTGCCGCACGGCACCCAGCGCCTGCTGGAGGGCCTCCGCCACGGGCTGGTGACCGGGCCAGGCAGCGAGCAGCGCGAACGCTCGCTGCACGGCACCGTCAAGGCTCTCCCCGAGCGCCAGCGCATGCACGATCACGGCGTACGCGCCGGCCGCGATACAGGCCGTGGGATGCCCATGGGTCTGCGCCGCGCACTCCACCGCGAGCTGGGCGACGAGCTGCGGCTCCCATCCCACGAGCAGCCCGAACGGAGCGGACCGGGCGGCGGCCTCCGGCCCGAGCTCCCCGGGGTTCTTGGGCGCGTCGGGGGTCCCCATGGTCTCGTCCCCGAGCCCCAGCAGCAGTACGCGACTGGGATCCCGCCGCGCGTACAGCCACTCCTCCCGCGCGAGCCACCCGTCGTCCTTGCGCCGCAGGTCGGGCCCCCAGTCCCGCTGGGTGGCGGCCCAGCGGCGGTACGCCCGGTGCAGATCGGTGGGCGGATGCCAGGCGCCGGTGTCGCGCCGCACCTGGGCGCGTATCAGCCCGTCGACGGAGAACAGGCTGAGCTGGGTGAGATGAGTGACGGCACCACGTCTCCCGTAGGCGGGAGCGAGATCCACGAGCCCCTCCGCGCCGTGCGCCTCCCGTATCTCGTCGATCCCCAGCCCGTCGACGGGCGCGCCCAGCGCGTCCCCGACGGCCACACCGAGCAACGTCCCGCGCACCCGGCTACGAAAGTCCTGCTGCTCCGTACGCCCCCAGATGGCACCGGCAGTCGCACCCACCTTGACCTCCCAGGGACCGTGCACACGTACGACGCCCAGCACTGTAATCGAAGGGAGAGGGTGGGCTCAGGAGGCGGAAGGATGTGGAGGATGCCGCCAGACAACCTTGAGCGGTATGCGATCAGCTGTACCAGGTCACGTTGCAGACATAGACACACTCATGGCGACGCGTTCCATAGCGCATGCGGTGCGCCGGAGCAAGGCGACACGCTCCACCGAACGGGTGATGTTCGTGCGGGTCCCTTGTCCGGCTGCCAACTCGCGCCTACTACTGGAGGTACCGGCAGGCCGCCCATCGACGCCGGACCGTGCATATCCCGGATGTCCGCCGGCCTGTCCCGAAGAGCTGATCCGGCTTCTTCCACGCCGCCTCGCCCAGGCAGCAGGCAGGCCGTACGACGGCCGAGCACCGACTCCACTGAGCGCAAGCCTCTCAGTGACCACTCGTCCTCGGCGTGGGCCGTCTTTCAGCACACCGCATGGTGCGCGGCGTCGCCGCCGCCAGGACCGACCGGTCGGCTCCGGCCGCGTGTGCGCCTCGACGGACATCCATCGGACACCGTCAGCGACTCATGTTCGGAGGAGAAGTCCATGTCCGTGAACCTGCTCCCAGGCCTGATCCTGCCCCCCATCCCGACGCAGCCGACGCTCTTCGCCGTCCTGCCGGCCTCCGGGCCCACCACGGGAGGCAACCTCGTCCTGCTCCTCGGCTTCAACCTCAGCGGGGCGACGTCCGTCACCTTCGGCGGGACCCCGGCCACGATCCTCGCGCAGGACCCGTCCGGCCTCCTGCTCGCCGTCCTGGCACCGGCGCACGCGGCGGGCAGCGTCCCCGTGGTCGTCACCACCCCCGCGGGGACCAGCGCTCCGGCGACCTACACCTACGTCGCGCCTCCGGTGCCCCCGCCGCCCACGGTCATCGCCATCGCGCCGTCGACCGGACCGACCACCGGCGGTACGCCGTTCACGATCGTCGGCGCCAACCTGACCGGCGCCTCGGTCACCTTCAACGGTGTCCCGGCAACCAACGTCAACGTGATCGGCGGAGTCCTGGTGACCGGTCTGACTCCCGCGGGAGCCGCCGGCAACGCCACCGTCCAGGTGACCACTCCCTCGGGCAGCGCGACCGTCCCCGGCGGCTTCACCTACGTCGCGCCGGCCCCGCCGACCGTGACGGCCATCACCCCGGTGACCGGACCGGCCGCCGGTGGGACCCCGTTCGTGATCACCGGTTCGAACCTGACCGGTGCCGGCGTCACCTTCGGCGGCACCCCGGCGACCAACGTCATCGTCACCGCCAACGGCACCCTGCTCGTCGGACTGACTCCTCCGGGAGCCGCCGGCAACGTCGCCGTCCAGGTGACCACTCCCTCGGGCAGCGCCAACGTCACCGGTGGCTTCACCTACCAGTGACACCGCGCGGTCCAGTGGCCCGGCCACGGCCGGGCCACTGGGCTGTCCGCGTCCCCGCCACGATGGCTCTCGGTAACGGTCACTCCGCTGATCCGGGGTGTTCGCGCTGGTTGGCATTGAAGCGCGCCTTCTTCTCACGATTCCCGCACGTGTTCATTTCGCACCACCTGCGGGTGCGACTCCGGCTGGTGTCGAAGAAGGCGGCTCGGCAGGTCGGTGACGCACACAAGGCCAGTCTTCCGTCGCGTTCGCCTGCGATGACGCTGATCGCATCGGCGGCGATCACGCCGAGGGCGTCTTCCACGCGGGAACCCGAGCTGAGCCGCCATTGCCGCTTGCCCTCGGGCGTCAGGATCGCGGCAGCCCGACCCTGAGCACTGCGGTCGTTGATGACTTGGACAGCGGACGCGGGGAGAGCGTCCTGGAGCGCGGCCGCTGTCGCGGCGACGTGAATCGACTCCCTCAGTTCCCGAGCGAGGTCGAGCTGGGCAGGGGTGCAGGAGTCCACAGCGAGGCCGTTCACCGCCAGCCAGTCGACGAGTCGGTGCGGCGTGGGAATGCGCTCCACAGCGTTGCCCTGACGCTCCGTCAGAGTCGCCGTGAAGCTGGTCGCCAGCACCTTACCGAGGCGGAACTCAGGGAACCCAGCACGCATGGAACCACCTTAGCTGGTTGTGCGTGGACGCGATGACATGTTAGAACCGTCATAGCCGGTTCCGCGATGGCCTGGAGGCCTCATGCCCCGTCCGACCAGCGACGTGCAAGCATTCGAAGCCCACGCACCTGACGCCGACCTCGACGATCTGCGCGCGCGACTGGCCGCGGCGCGACTACCGGAGGCTGAGACGGTCCCTCGCGCCGCGCCCGGCCCTCGCCGCTGGGAACAGGGCGTTCCTCTCGTCGACCTCGTCGAAGTCGTGAACTACTGGCGCGACGGGTACAAGTGGCGGTCGTTCGAAGAGCGCCTCAACCGTGTCGGCCAGTTCCGTACGACCATTGATGGTCTGGGAATTCACTTCCTGCACCGCCGATCCGCGCGCGCGGATGCCACTCCCCTGGTCTTGACGCACGGCTGGCCGGGCAGCATTGCCGAGTTCATCGATGTGGTGGACGAGCTGGCGGATCCGAAAGACGCGGACGCGCCGGCGTTCCACGTCGTGGCCCCGTCGCTTCCGGGTTTTGGCTACAGCGACAAGCCGACCGCCACCGGGTGGGGAACCGAGAAGATCGCGGCCGCATGGGTGGAGCTGATGGAAAGGCTCGGCTACAGCAAGTTCGTGGCCCAGGGCGGCGACTGGGGAGGCAATATCACCACGGTCCTCGGCGGCAGGTTCCCGGAACACGTTCTCGGTATCCACACCACGTTCGCGGAGGCGCCGCCCGGGTTGACGACGGACGGGCTGACGGCGGTCGAGCGCAGGTGGACCGAGGAAACCCGCGACTTCTGGCGCCACCGCGCGGCGTACGCGAAGCAGCAGGCGACCCGACCGCAGACCATCGGCTACTCGCTCGTCGACTCACCGGTCGGCCTTCTCGCCTGGATCCTCGACAAGTTCGCCGAGTGGTCGGACACCGAGGACAGCCCGTTCGAGACGATCTCCAGAGACCGCATTCTTGACAACGTCACCCTGTATTGGCTGACGCGGAGCGGCGCGTCGGCGGCCCGCATCTACTACGAGAGCCACAACTCGCTCGACCCGCGACTCCGGGTCGACGTCCCGTCAGCGATCACCATGTATCCCCGCGACATCGAGAAGTGTCCACGCCCCTGGGCACAGGAGCGGTACCGGCAGATCGTCCGATGGAGGTCGCCCGAAAGCGGGGGGCATTTTCCGTCGCTGGAGGTTCCCGGGTATTTCGTCGACGATCTGCGAGAAGGCCTCGCGGCAGTGCTGGCCGCCCAGCCATCCGGCGATCGAATGATCGGCTGACAGGTTCTTCAAAAGTTCTTCATCGGTTCCGTCCTACGGTCGGCGTGCCCACCGGGTCGGCGGGCGGGTACGAGTGGAGAGCGGGAGAGCTGATGAGGGCGAATCGGACACTGCTGGCGGCGGCAGCGGCCATGATCACGGCCTTGGCGCTGACAGGCTGTGGCGGTGACGACGGCGGACCGGAGGTTCCCACGGCCGCGAGCGGCGGCGCGTCGTCCCAGGCGGCCGGCGGGTCCGGCGAGCAGAGCGGCGACGACGAGGTGGCCGCGTATGTGAAGGCCCAGCGCGTCTATGTGAAGTGCCTTCGGGACAACGGGTTCGACGCGCCGGACCCGGACGCGCAGGGGAACATCGACTTCGGCAGCGGCGACGCCCGGGTGGCCCTGAAGAAGGACCCGAAGTTCAGGGCGGCCACGGAGAAGTGCGCCAAGTACCAGACAGCCGTTCCCGAGGGCGTCGAGAAGGGCAGTCAGAAGCTCACGCCCGAGCAGATCGAGGTGAAGCGCGAGTACGCCGACTGCATGCAGAAGAACGGCGCCTCCGACTTCCCCGACCCCGGTCCCGACGGGCTCGGCCAGGGGGAATGGGACCAGAGTTCGGCCGGCGCCAAGCGGGCCATCCGGATCTGCGGGCCGATCGTCGGCGTTCCGGAGAACGCGGGACCCGGCAAGGGCTGATCATGACGGAGACGGTGACACACGTCGATGACGAGCCCGGCGCGGCTCCGGCGCCGCCGAGTGGCAGACGGGGGCGGCGTACGGCGCTGATCGTCACGGCCGTGGTCGTCGTGGCGGCGGTCGCCGTGATCGGCGCCCTGGGGCTCGGCGGCGGGCAGGACGAGGGTCCGAGCGCACCGCCGCGGGCCGGTTCGCTGGTCCCGGTCACCCGGGCCACCCTGACCGAACGCACCCAGGTGGACGGGCGGTTGGGATACGGCACGGAGATACCGCTTCCGGTGAAGGCGACGGGGACCGTGACCTGGCTGCCGGAGCCGGGGACGACGGCTGAGCGCGGTGACACGTTGCTGCGTGTCGACGACCGGCCGGTGGTGCTGTTGTACGGGTCGCTGCCCATGTACCGGGACCTGGGGGTGGCCGTCCCCGCGTCCGGGCAGGGGCAGGAGAGCGGCCAGGAAAGCGGCCAGGCGGACGGTCGGCAGGGAGGCGGTCAGCAGGCCGGGCAGGAGTCGGGTGCCGCCGGCGGCAAGAGCGCCGCTCCTTCCGGGGCGCCGGCGGCGGGAGGCGGCGGTGGCGGAGAGGGCGACACCCGGGCCGCCGCTCCCAGGGAGCTGAAGGGCATGGACGTCCTGCAGTTCGAGACCAACCTGGCCGCGCTCGGCTACACCGGCTTCACCGTGGACGAGAGGTTCACCGCCCGTACCGCCGACGCGGTCAAGCGCTGGCAGAAGTCGCTCGGACTGCCCCGGACCGGCACGGTCGGCGTCGGGGACGTCATCTACTCGGCCGGCAGGATCCGGATCGGCCACCCGGGCGTCCGGCCCGGCGCCGCCGTCGGCGAGAACACCCTCACCTACACCGGCTCGGCCAGGAAGGTCGTCGTCGACGCCTCGGCCGCCGACGCCTCCTGGGCCGTACGCGGCACCGCCGTGCGGGTACGGCTGCCCGACGGCAGGTCCGTGGACGGGCGGGTGGCGTCGGTGGGGAAGGAGGCGACGGCACCCGAGGGGGGCGGTGAGGGCGGCTCCGGACAGGGAGCCGCGACCGTGCCGGTGACCGTCACCATCAAGGACCAGAAGTCCCTGGGGCGGCTGGAGAGCGGGCCCGTCACCGTCGAGTACGTGGGACGGAAGGCGGAGGACGTGTTCACGGTGCCGGTCGCCGCGCTGGTGGCGCTCGCGGAGGGCGGCTACGGCCTGGAGACGGCCAAAGGCACGTTCCTGGCGGTGAAGACCGGGCTGTTCGCGGACGGGAGGGTGGAAGTGAGTGGCACCGCCGTCCGTGAGGGTATGAAGGTGAGGATTCCGGAGTGAGTGGCGGGTCTGCCCCGGTCGTGGAGTTCGACGCGGTCTCCAAGACGTATCCGGGGGGAGTGACGGCGGTCCACGAGGTGACGTTCCGGATCGGGCGCGGGGAGCTGGTCGGTGTGGTCGGTCCGTCCGGCTCCGGCAAGTCCAGCATGCTCAATCTGATGGGCAGCCTCGACCGGCCCTCGTCGGGCCGTGTCCTGATCGACGGGCATGACGTGGCGAAGCTGTCCGACCGCGAGGTCTCCGCACTGCGGGCCACCCGGATCGGTTTCGTCTTCCAGCAGTTCCATCTGGCGGTGGGTGTCCCGGTCCTGGACTCCGTCGCGGACGGCCTGCTGTACGCGGGTGTGCCGCTCCGGCGCCGCCGCGCCGAGGCCGCGGACGCACTGGCCCGGGTGGGTCTCAGTCATCGTGTCCGTCATCTGCCGCACCAGCTCTCCGGCGGCGAGCGGCAACGGGTCGCGGTCGCCCGCGCGGTGATCGGGGAGCCATCCGTCCTGCTGGCGGACGAACCGACGGGGAACCTCGACTCGGCCTCGGGTGCCGCCGTGCTCGGCCTGCTGCGTGACCTGCACGCGTCCGGCACCACGGTGGTGATCATCACCCATGACCGTGAGATCGCGGCCGGGCTCCCGCGCCGCATGGAGATGCGCGACGGGCGCCTGATCAGCGACACGGACCGGGCCGCGACGATCGGGGCGCCCCGGTGAGGAAGACCAGGGTCACCAGCCGGACGGAACTGCGGGCCGCGCGGCTCGGACCCGCCGATGTCGTACGGCTCGGCGGTACCGGGCTGCGGACCCGGCCCCTGCGCGTCTTCCTCTCGGCGCTCGGCATCGCCATCGGCGTCGCCGCGATGATCGCCGTGGTCGGCATCTCGGGCTCCGGGCAGGCGGAGGTGAACCGCCGGCTCGACGCGCTCGGGACCAATCTGCTGCGGGTCGCCCCCGGCGAGTCGCTGACGGGCGAACAGGCCAGACTGCCGTCCGAGGCCGTCGCGATGATCCGCCGCATCCCGCCCGTCCAGCAGGTGGCCGCGACCGGGGCGACCGGGGCGAACGTCTACCGCAACGAGCACATCGCCATCGGCCGCACCGGCTCCCTGAGCGTCCTCGCGGCCGGCACCGGCATGCTGCCCGCGGTCGGTGGCCGGATCCGCGAGGGCCGTTGGCTGGACGCCGCCACCGAGCGGTACCCGGCGGTCGTCCTCGGTGCCACGGCCGCCCAGCGGCTCGACGTGTACCGACCGGGGACCCGGTTGTGGCTGGGCGGCCGCTGGTTCTCGGTGGTCGGCGTCCTCGATCCGGTACCGCTCGCGCCGGAACTCGACAGCGCCGCCCTGGTCGGCTGGCCGGCGGCACGGACGTACCTCCGCTTCGACGGCCATCCCTCCACCGTCTACGTCCGGGCGGAGGACAGCCAGGTCGCGGCGGTCCGCGGGGTCCTGGCCGCCACGGCGCATCCGGAGAAACCGGGCGAGGTGAGGGTCTCCCGGCCGTCCGACGCGCTCGCGGCCCGTGAGGCCACCGAGTCGGCGCTGACCGGGCTGCTGCTGGGCCTGGGAGGAGTCGCGCTGCTCGTCGGTGGCGTGGGCGTCGGCAACACCATGGTCATCTCGGTGCTGGAACGGCGTCCGGAGATCGGTCTGCGCCGCGCGCTCGGGGCCACCCGGGGCCAGATCCGCGGCCAGTTCGTGATGGAGTCGCTGCTGCTGTCGCTCATCGGCGGTCTCGCGGGGACCGTGCTCGGGACGCTGATCACGTCGGGGTACGCCGTCAGCCGCGACTGGCCGACGGTGGTGCCGATGTGGGCCAGCGCGGCGGGCATCGGCACCACCCTGGTCATCGGGGCGGTCGCCGGGCTATATCCGGCGGTGCGGGCCAGCAGGCTGGCGCCGACCGAGGCGCTGTCCGGAACATGAGGAACAGGGGCGGTCCCGGCCGGAACCGCCCCTGTGGCTGCGACTACGTCAACGGGCCTCGCCCGCCGGGTAGCGCTAGAAACCGCAGTGGATGAGGCTGCCACCGTCGCTCAGCAGGTCGTCACGGACCCAGCCGGACACACCGGTGGAGTCGTTGCGCAGGTACGTCCAGGTGTTGCCGTCGTTGCCCACCGTGTAGCAGTGGTAGTCGAGCCGGTGGGTGTTGTAGGCGATGCCGTTGGCGGCGCAGCTGGTGCTGGAGCCGCTGCGCTGGTTGGCGCCGTTGGCCGTCCGGTTCCAGGAGCTGTTGTCCTGGTCCGACGCGGTCCTGCCGCAAGGGGCGTGCGCCGCTGCCGGGGTGGCCAGCGACAGCGGAAGGGCCACGGCTACCGCCGCGACAGCGGGAACGAGAGCTGCGATTGTTCGCTTCATTCGGATCCCCCAGTGTTTTGTGGTCGGCTGCGCTCAGGAGCCGGATGGCACCTGTGGGAGAGCAGCACCCCCTGCATCAACCGGGATGCGAGGGGCGTAAGAACAATCGCCGTCGAAACGGACTGAAGAAATGATTCCGTAACTGATTGGCGGTTTTTGATTGCTGAGCGACAAAAAGCTTTCTGAACGGAAATGCGCCATTCCGGGGTGCTGTGTCTGGTGTCGCCCTCTTGCGGTGGCCGAAGATGCTGGTTCCGTCAACCGTCACGAAACAGATGGGATGCGATGAGTTTCCGGCTCAGGGTGCTCGGCCTGCTGATGCTGGTCGCGATGGCGGCCACCGCCGCCACCGCCTGGCTGACGCTCCGCCAGGCCAATCGCCAGGTGCAGGAGACCGTCACGGCGGGCCGCCAGGAGGTCTCCAGGATCACCGGTGAGCTCCGTGCGTACGGCTACGCCCACGGCACCTGGGACGGCCTGTCCCCCACGGTGGCCCGGTTGGCGCGCGACACCGGTCAGCGGATCCGGGTCACCACGGAGGCCGGCGTCCTGCTCGCCGACTCCGACGCCCTCGCCGGCCGTACTCCCCGGGCCCTGGGAAACCAGCCCGCGGTCCTGGTCGACCCGCGCCCCGTCCTGCGCTTCCCCGCGGGTCAGGTACGGAGGCTCTCGGCCAAGCAGGCCCTCAAGGCGATCGCCGACTACCGCGCCACTACGGCGTACGCGGCGTGCCTGACCCGGGCGGGCGCCCAGGTGACGGCCCGGCCGGACGCCGTCGGCGTCCCCCGGGTGGCAGGCGACCGCCGGCACCCGCAGTGCGCGAGGCGGGACGGCGCCCCGGATCCGCCGACCCGGCAGGACCACGCCGCCGCCCTGCCGTGCGTGTCCGAGGAGCGGTTCACCAGCTGTCTGCAAAGGGTGTTCAACGAGCGGGTCGGCTCCGCCGCCCCGCCGCGCCTGGAGGTACGCCTCGGGTTCCGCGACGAGTCCCCGCCCGTGCTGGCCGCCGCGCCGACCGTGGCTGTGGCCGCCGGTGTCGCCCTCGCGGTCATCTTCGGCGCCCTCCTGCTGAGCAGGGCCGTACTCCGCCCCGTTCATGCCCTGACCCTCGCCGCACGGGGGCTGGGGGAGGGCGACCTGGGGCGGCGCGTCCCCGTGTCCGGCCGCGACGAGATCGCGCAGCTCGGCGGCGCCTTCAACCGTATGGCCGAGTCCATCCAGGCCGGTGAGGAGCGCCAGCGCCGCCTCACCAGTGACATCGCCCACGAGCTGCGCACACCGCTGGCCAATCTGCGGGGGTATCTGGAGGCGCTCCGGGACGGGGTCGTGGAACCGACCCCGGAACTGCTCGACTCACTCCACGAGGAGGCACTGCTGCAGCAGCGGATCGTGGATGATCTCCAGGACCTCGCTCTGGCTGAGGCCGGCGCGCTCACCTACCACCGCACCGAGGTCGAGCTGCGCGAGCTGCTGGAGACCGGCCGCCAGGCGCACCGCGCCCAGGCGGAGGCGGCGGGCGTCAGGCTGACACTGGAGGCGCCGCGGCCCGTGTCCGTGACCGCCGACCCGGACCGGCTGCGCCAGGTCGTCGGCAACCTGGTCGGAAACGCCCTGCGCGCCACGGCCCCCGGCGGCACCGTGACCCTGGCTCTGACAGCGGACCCGGAGCGGGCCGTCGTGGAGGTCCGCGACACCGGCAAGGGCATACCGCCGGAAGACCTGCCGCACCTCTTCGAGCGGTTCTGGCGGGCGGACGCGGCGCGGGGCCGTGCGACCGGCGGCAGCGGGCTGGGGCTGTCCATCGCCCGCCAGATCGTCACCGACCACGACGGGACCATCGAGGTGCGCAGCGCGGTGGGCGTGGGAACCACGTTCACGATCGCGCTGCCCGAACCCCGTGACCCCGCGTCACCTCAGGAGGGAGGGGAGGCCCCGTCCGCCAGGCGGTAACCGCGGCCGTACACGGTCTCCAGGTGGCGGGGCCGCCTCGGGTCCGCCTCCAGCTTCCGCCGGAGGTTCATCACGTGCGCGTCGACGGTCCGCTCCAGCACATCGCGGTCGAAGCCGAAGACACGCTCGATGATCTGCGCCCGGGTGAAGACCCGGCCCGGTTCCCGGGCGAGCGTCTCCAGGATGGAGAACTCCTTCGCGGTCAGCGCCACGGGCCGCCCCGCCACCCGGACCTCGAAGCGCGCGGTGTCCACCTCCACCTCGCCCACCCGCAGCACGGTGGGCTCCGCGGCACCGCCGGATCCTCTGGACCGGCGCAGCAACGCCCGTACCCGTGCGGTCAGTTCACGGGGGCTGTACGGCTTGGTGAGGTAGTCGTCGGCGCCCAGGTCCAAGCCGAGGAGCATGTCCTCCTCGGTGGTACGCGCGGTGAGAAGCAGAATCGGAACATCCGATTCGGCACGCAGAATGCGGCACACGTCCAGTCCGTCGACCAAGGGCAGCATCACATCGAGAACGATGAGATCCGGTTTCACGGAGCGGGCCCGTTCCAGCGCCGCGCGACCGTCGGCGACGACCTGCACCGCGTTTCCCTCCCGCTCCAGGTAGATCCGGATGAGTCGGGACTGTTTCTCGTCATCCTCGGCGACCAGAATTCGAGCGCTCAACGTCTCTCCCCCAGCAAGGCACCGCGCATCCGGAAACCGTAGTACAGAAGCGGAAAGTCATCGCCGGGTCCAACGGTCCTTGCACGTAAGCCAGTTGTTCCACGTCGAGCATGTCGGCCCGGTGTGGGATCCGTGTCCTCAACGCGTTCCTGTCGTTGGGCCATCCGGGTCACGGCCCGTCCAGGTCTACGGGGGGAGACAGGCGTGGAGGTCAGGGATGTGCATCATGCCTACCGTCGGCGGGTGGTCCTACGGGGGGTCGACCTGCGGCTCCGGGCGGGCACGCTGTGCGGGATCGTCGGGGAGAACGGCGCCGGCAAGTCCACGCTGCTGAAGGTCATGTCCGGCGAACTGCGGCCCGTGCGCGGCACCGTCCGTCACAGCGGCCGGTTCGGCTACTGCGCGCAGCGTGTGGTCGTCAACGACGCTCTGACGGTCCGGCAGCACCTGACGTTCTTCCAGACGGCCTACCGACTCCCCGACGTGCGGTACGCCGAGGAGATCATGGAGGTGCTGGGCTTCACCGGATACGCCGATGAGCGGGCCGGTGACCTCAGCGGCGGCACCCGGCAGAAGCTGAACGTGACGCTGGCGCTCATGCACGATCCGCAGGTGCTGCTGCTCGACGAGCCGTATCAGGGGTTCGACTGGGACACCTACCAGCGGTTCTGGGATCTGGCCGGGCGGCTGCGTGATGCCGGACGTTCGGTCCTGGTCGTCTCTCACCTGGCGTACGACACCGAACGCCTCGACGAACTGTGGCGCCTGGACGGCGGGCTGCTCCGCCCGGACGAGGCGGGGGCCGCCGCGTGAGGTTCCACCTGACCCGCTTCGCCGTCGCCACCCGGTTCACCCTCATCGAGCACGGCCGCAACCGGTTCGCCATGATCCTGGTGGGCCTGTTCGTCCCGGTGTGGACGACCCTCGCGTACCTGGCGATGCCCGACACCCCGGCCCGGATGCGCCTTCGCGCCACCGGAGAGGCGCTGGCGCCGCCCGGCAACGAACTGACCGAGATCAGCGGCGCGCTCAACGCCGTCACGCTGATCACCGGCTTCATGATGTTCGCCGCCACGTTCTCCGGCAGCGGCTTCGACCGCCGGCTGGCCATGGCCGGCTACCCCCGCGCCCACCTGGTCCTGGCCAAGGTCACCGCCTTGGCCCTGGTGTCGGCGGCGGTCGCCGCCTACGCCACCGCCGTCACCTGCCTGGCCTGGACACCCCGCCAACCCCTCCTGCTCGCCGCCGCGCTGTTCTGCGCCGGACTCACCTACGGCGCGCTCGGTGTCGGCTTCGGCTCCCTGCTGCGCCGGGAGGTCGAGGGCATGTTCGCCATCGTGATGACCAGCATCATCGACCTGGCGCTGCAGAACCCCATCAGCAGTTCCGGTGCCGACAACCCGGTCATGCGCTACCTGCCCTCCTACGGGGCGATGCAGGCCAGCACAGCGGCCGGATTCTCCACCACCCCGGTACCCGGCTACCTGGCCATCCAGCTCACCTGGTTCGCGGCGGCCGCGCTGGTGGCGCTGGTGGGCTTCTGCCGCAGCACCCGCAACTCCCTGCCGCCGGGCGCCCGGACGCCGCCCGGGCGAGGCAGCGGCAGGGCCGGCCTTCCCGCGCCGCGCCAGGCTGACGCGCTCTCCCCCGCAGCGTCCGAGACGGAAGCACACTGACTGGTCAAGTCGCCGCTGAAGCAGGTTGGTTCAGCGGTATCGCGTCCGCCCCGGCGGCCGGGGAGAATGATCGGCATGGCCACCTCCCCAACCTCTCGCGGCGCGCTGTCTCTCGCCGCCACCGTGCTCACCGCCACCATCGCCCTCTACATGGCACTGGTCGCCTTCGGGAACATCACCGACTTCGGCACCAACCAGCAGTTCGTCCGCCATGTTCTGGCCATGGACACCACGTTCAAGGACGAGGACCTGATGTGGCGGGCCATAACGAGCACGGGGCTGCAGGACACCGCCTACGTCCTGATCATCGTCTGGGAGACCGTCGCCGCGCTGGTCCTCATGTACGGGAGCTGGTTGTGGGTACGGCGTGATCAGGCGCGTGCCCGGCAGTTCTCCACGTACGGGCTGCTGATGGTGATGCTGCTGTTCGGCGCCGGGTTCATCGCGATAGGCGGTGAGTGGTTCTCGATGTGGCAGTCGAAGAGCTGGAACGGACTGGACGCCGCGACCCGGGTGTTCCTGTTCAGCGGGGTCGTGCTGATCGTCAACCAGCTGTCGGCCCCGCGTACGGAGCCGTCCGCTGGTTGAGCACGGTCACTTGACCACGGTCACGGTCGTACCGACCGTGCCGAACGCCCACAGCGCCGTGCCGTCCGCCTTCTTCATCCGGACCCCGCCCGTCCTGGCGCCGGAGTCGGCGGGCGGCGGCGAGGCGCCGTCGACCGCGTTGGAGAAGGCGATGGAGACGCCGGACTTCGCGGTGAAGTAGATGATGTGCTCGATCTGCACGCCGTCCGAGCCGGTCGTGCCCTCGTTGCGGGACGACACCGTGTAGGTGCCGGGGTCGGGGCTGACCGTGCCCGGCCACACCGTGAACGTACGACGGGCGGCCTCGCTCGCGTCGACCAGCCACACCCGCTTCTCGCCGAGGGAGTAGACGACGCGCCGGCCGGTGCCGGAGCCGTCGGGCACCCTGGCCGGGGCGGACGCGGTGGGGGCGGGCTGCTTGTCCGCCGAGGCCGTGCTCCTCGGCTTGGCCGAGGTGGCGGTGGGGTGCGGGCCCTTGTCGGCCTGCACGGCCAGGACCGTCACCGCGGCTATCGCTCCCACGGTCAGCCCGGTCACCCAGGCCCAGGAGGGAAGTCGGGCAGGCACGGGCACGCATCTCCTCAGTCACGGGACCCCGCACACACCGGGGTTCCGATCATCGTACTGCGCGCAGGCTGTTCCCCAGGAGGCTCAGCCGCCCTCGGCGGCGGTCTTCCGGACCGGGACCGGGCCGGTGCCGGCCCCGCGGACGGCGTGGCGCGGGGAGCGGACGGGGGCCGGGTAGGAGAGGTGCACGAGCCGGGTCTGTTCCTGCCGCATGTGCATGAGCGACTCGAGGATGTAGCCCACGAGCAGGACCAGCGCGGCGATCGTCATGATCGCGGCGGCGAGGATGGCCGTGGGGAGGCGGGGCACGGTGCCGGTGCGGACGAACTCGGCGATGACGGGGATGCCGAGGAGGACCGAGACGAGGGCCAGGACTCCGGCGATCACGGTGTGGACGAGGGAGGGGCGCTCGCGTCTCGCCAGGTCGAGGATGACCCGCAGGATGCGCCAGCCGTCCCGGTAGGTGCGCAGCTTGCTCTCGCCGCCGGCCGGTCGGACCCGGTAGTCGATGGGCACCTCCGCCGTCGGCAGGCGGAGGTGGAGGGCGTGGATCGTCATCTCGGTCTCGGTCTCGAACTCGCGGGCCAGGGCCGGGAAGGACTTCACGAAGCGCCGGGAGAAGACGCGGTAGCCGCTGAGCATGTCGGTCACGTCGTTGCCGAAGAGGGAGCGCACCGCCCCGGTGAGCACCCTGTTGCCGACCGCGTGTCCGGTCCGGTAGGCGCCGTCGTCCGTGACCCGGCGGGCGCCCACGACCTGGTCGTACGGTCCCTCGAAGAGCAGGTCGACGAGATCCCGGGCGCGGGAGGCGTCATAGGTGTCGTCGCCGTCGATGATGAGCAGGGCGTCGGCGTCGACGTCGGCGAAGGCGCGGCGGATGACGTTGCCCTTGCCCTTGCGGGTCTCCTGCCGGACGATCGCGCCCGCCTCCCGGGCGACCGCCACCGTGCGGTCGGTGGAGGCGTTGTCGTAGACGTAGACGACCGCTTCGGGGAGTGCCGCCCGCAGGTCGCGCACCACCTTGCCGACGGCCGCCTCCTCGTTGTGACACGGCACGACGCACGCGATCGTCGGGTCCACGGCCGCTCCTCACTCCGGCAAATTACTCATACGGTAGTAAATGATGCGATATGAGCGTGGCTGAGCGGCGAGGGCGCGCCGGGTCGTTACGCTCGCGGTGTGCCGGTCCTCGCATCTGTGACGCTGCGCGCGCGTGATGCCGTCAAGGCCATCTGGCGCGAGGCCGCCAAGTTCGGAGTCGTCGGGGCGCTGGCCTTCGTCGTGGACAACGGCGGCTACAACCTGCTCGTCTTCGGCCTGCCCGGCGGTGTGGAGGGCGGGCCGATGGGCGCGTCGCCCGTTCAGGCGTCCGTCATCGCGACGACCGCGGCCGCGCTCTTCAGCTGGGCCGGGAACCGCTACTGGACCTACCGGCACCGGCACCGCGAGAAGGTGACCCGCGAGCTCGCCCTGTTCCTCGTCGCGAACGGGGTCGGGCTCGCCATCACCGCGGGGACGGTCTTCGCGTCCCGGCATCTGCTCGGGCTCGACTCTCCGCTCAGCGACAACACGGCCCGCATTTTCGGCTGGGTGCTCGCGACGCTGTTCCGCTTCTACGCCTACCGGCGTTACGTCTTCGTCGCACCGTGAGCCGCTAGCATCCGGCATATGTCGCAAAAGGGACGGACGTGGGATGCGCAGCGCTGGGTCGTGAGTCTGGCCGCCGTCGCGGCGGTCTGCTGCCTGGGCACGATCCTCGTCTTCGCCCCGGGCTTTCTGAGTCCCGACAGCCTCGACCAGCTCCGGCAGGCCGAGGGCAGGACACCCCTGACCGACTGGCACCCACCGGTGCTGAGCCTGGTCTGGCGTGCCCTCATCGCGGTGACCGGCTCGATCATGTCGATGCTCGTGCTGCAGTCCCTCGTCTTCTGGGGGGCGCTGTGGGTGCTGTCCTGGTCGGTGTGGGAGCTGACCGGGAGCCGGGCCGGTTCGCTCGCGGTGCTCGGGCTCGGGCCGACGCCGTTCGTGCTGACGTTCGCCGGGGTGGTGTGGAAGGACGTGCACGCGGCGTTCGCGCTGCTCGCGGCGTGCGCGGTGGCGTTCACCGGGCTGCGGATCCGGGACGCCGGGGCGCGTCCCGCCGTGCGGTGGGCGCTGCTCGGGCTGGGCGTGCTGTTCCTCGCGTACGCCATGCTCGTGCGCAAGAACGCCTTCCTGGCCGCGCTCCCCGTCTTCGTCCTGCTGGTCCTCGCGCTGTGGCGGGCTCCCGGACGCCGTACGTGGGTGACGTGCGCGGCGGCGCTCGCGGCCGGGCTCGTCGTGCCCGCCGCCGCCATCTCCCTGTTCGCGCAACCGCTGCGGACCGAGCAGGGCGCGCAGATCATGCTCGACGACCTGGTGCACGTACTGACGGTGGACGAGCTGCGGTCGGCGGACGTCCCTCCCGGGCTGCGGGACCGGCTCGCCGCCTCCGCACGGGAGTGCGCCCGGACCGGCGCCCTGTCGGACGCCTACTGGGCCTGCTACGAACGCCCCGCCGACGGGCTGCGCGGGGACGCCGACGAGATCACGTCCCTGTGGCTGCGGGAGATGAGCGGGCATGTGCCGGGATATCTCCAGTACCGGCTGCGGCTCTTCGCGACGCTGCTGTTCGAGACGGACTACGTGTACAAGCCGGGCATCACCAGCAACGACCTGGGCGTCGAGGTCGCGCACCCGCAACTGGAGGCCATGCTGGGCACGTACGTCAACGGCATGGCGGCGGATCTGCGGTGGCTGTTCCGCGGGTGGTTCTGGCTCGCGGTCGCGCTGGTGCTGGCCGTCCGGCCGGGCCAGGGGATGTTCTCGATGCCGGTCCGGGCGCTGGGCGTCAGCTCGGCGGCCTACATCCTCGGCTATCTGCCGATCATGCCCGCGACGGACTTCCGGTACGTCTACTGGCCGGCCATCGCCTGTTCCCTGGGCCTCCTCCTGCTCTGGCTGGGCCGGGGCACGACGCCCCCGCCGCCGAAGGGCCCCGGCGCCGCGGCCGACCGTGCCGTGACGGCACATCAGCCGGCGGACGCCGGGGGCCAGTAGCCGGTCAGTCGAGAACCGGCAGCAGCTCCGGCAGGTGCCCGTCCGAGGCTTCGGCCGCCCGCTGCCGCTCCTGCGGGACCTCCCCGTAGAGCGTGTTGCGCGGCTTGGCCGGGCGGCCCGCCGCCTGCGCCACCGCGATCAGGTCCTTGACCGACTTGTACGAGCCGTACGACGAGCCCGCCATCCGGGAGATGGTCTCCTCCATGAGCGTGCCACCGAGGTCGTTGGCGCCGGAGCGGAGCATCTCGGCCGCGCCCTCGGTTCCCAGCTTCACCCAGCTGGTCTGGATGTTGGGGATGTGCGGGTGCAGCAGCAGCCGGGCCATGGCGGTGACCGCGCGGTTGTCCCGCATGGTCGGGCCCGGGCGGGCGATCCCGGCCAGGTACACGGGCGCGTTGGTGTGCACGAACGGCAGTGTCACGAACTCGGTGAAGCCGCCGGTGCGCTGCTGGATGTCCGCGAGGGTGCGCAGGTGCCCGAGCCAGTGGCGGGGCTGGTCGACATGGCCGTACATCATCGTCGAGGACGACCGGATGCCCAGCTCGTGGGCCGTCGTCACGACCTCGATCCAGTCCGCCGCGGGCAGCTTGCCCTTGGTGAGGATCCAGCGGACCTCGTCGTCGAGGATCTCGGCGGCCGTACCCGGGATGGTGTCCAGCCCGGCCTCCTTGGCGGCGGTCAGCCACTCGCGGATCGACATGCCGGTGCGGGCGGCGCCGTTGACCACCTCCATCGGCGAGAAGGCGTGCACATGCATGCCGGGGACGCGTGCCTTCACCGCTCGCGCGATGTCGAAGTAGGCCGTGCCGGGCAGGTCCGGGTGGATGCCGCCCTGCATGCAGACCTCGACCGCGCCCACGTCCCAGGCCTGCTGGGCCCGGTCGGCGACCTGGTCGAGGGAGAGGGTGTAGGCGTCGGCGTCGGTGCGGCGCTGGGCGAAGGCGCAGAAGCGGCAGCCGGTGTAGCAGACGTTGGTGAAGTTGATGTTGCGGGTGACGATGTAGGTGACGTCGTCGCCGACGGCCGACCTGCGTACGTCGTCGGCGACCCGGGCGAGGGCGTCCAGCGCCGGGCCGTCCGCGTGCAGCAGGGCCAGCGCCTCGTCGTCGGTGAGCCTGGTCGGGTCGTCGGCGGCCGTGCGCAGGGCCTCGCGTACGTCGGTGTCGATGCGCTGCGGTGCCATGCCCGGGGCGGCGGCCTCGCGCAGGGCGCCCCAGTCGCCGTACACCTCGTCGAAGTCGTCCCGGCGGTCGGACGTACGCCCCTCGGTGTCGATGGAGCTGTGCAGGTCGGTGCGGCCGGACGCGACGAAGACCTCCTCCGGCTCCTGCCACGGCAGGCCCCGCGGCAGGGCGTCGGGGAGGGCCAGGCCGGTCTCCGGGTCGGCCAGCGCGGCCACGTGCGGACGCAGCCGAGGGTCCAGCCAGGGCTCGCCGCGCCGCACGAACTCCGGGTAGACGCAGAGGCGCTCGCGGAGCTCGAAACCGGCGGCCCGGGACTTCTCGGCGAGCTGCTCGATCTGCGGCCAGGGGCGCTCGGGGTTGACGTGGTCGATGGTCAGCGGGGAGACGCCGCCCCAGTCGTCGATGCCGGCCCGGATCAGCCGCTCGTACTCGTCGTCGACGAGGTTGGGCGGGGCCTGGATGCAGCCGCTCGGGCCCATGAGGAGGCGGGCGACGGCCACCGTGGCGACCAGTTCGTCCAGTTCCGCGTCGGGCATGCCGCGCATCGCGGTGTCCGGCTTGGCGCGGAAGTTCTGGATGATCAGCTCCTGAACGCCGTGGTAGGCGCGGGAGACCTTCCGCAGCGCGAACAGGGACTCGGCGCGCTCCTCGTAGGTCTCGCCGATCCCTATCAGGACCCCGGAGGTGAAGGGGACGGAGGAACGCCCGGCGTCCTCCAGGACGCGCAGCCGGACCGCCGGCTCCTTGTCGGGGGAGCCGTGGTGCGGGCCGCCCGGCTCGGACCAGAGGCGGGTCGCTGTCGTCTCCAGCATCATGCCCATGCTGGGCGCCACCGGCTTCAGGCGCTGGAAGTCGGTCCAGCTCATGACGCCCGGGTTCAGGTGGGGCAGCAGGCCCGTCTCCTCCAGGATGCGGATGGAGATGGCGCGGACGTAGGCGAGGGTGTCGTCGTAGCCGTGCGCGTCGAGCCACTCGCGCGCCTCCGGCCAGCGGTCCTCGGGCTTGTCGCCGAGGGTGATGAGGGCTTCCTTGCAGCCGAGGGCGGCGCCCTTGCGGGCGATGTCGAGGACCTCGTCGGGGGACATGAACATCCCGTGGCCCTCCCGGCGCAGCTTGCCGGGGACGGTGACGAACGTGCAGTAGTGGCACTTGTCCCGGCACAGCCGCGTCAGGGGGATGAAGACGCTCTTCGAGTACGTGATGACGCCGGGCCGGCCGGCCGCCTCGAGCCCCGCGTCCCGCACCCGGGCGGCCGAGGCCGACAGGTCCTCCAGGTGCTCACCCCGGGCCTGGAGCAGGACCGCCGCCTCGGCGACGTCGAGCGAGACGCCGTCCCTGGCCCGTTTCAGGGCGCGACGCATGGAGTTCTCGGTGGGGCCGGTTCCGGAGGTCGCGGAAGTCGTCATCCTTCGAGCATACGAGTGCGCTGATCAGCGCGGGTGGCCCCCGTCAGTGGAAGGCCAGCCACCCTATGCCCAGGGCACAGGTGAGGCCGGAGGCGGCTATCGCGGCCGGCCTGTTGCGGTGCAGGGCGAACCAGACCAGCGCGGCCGTCACGAGTACGGCGAGCGTGCCGATGGCGGCGCGCAACAGCCCTTGGCTGTAGCCGTATTCGGTGAAATGCCGGAAAAGCCAGGACAGCCAGGCGAATCTCATGACGCTCCCCCGTGGGCGGCTCGACGCCGGGTGGAGCACGCCCTTCGGGCGCGGTGGTCAGCCGCGCGTGGGGGTGCACCCGGCTCGGTTCTTTACCCGCAGTTTAGTAGAAAGCGCCAACTGCTCTGCCCGCCACCGCAGTTACCAGCGGTCAGAGATATCCCGCGAGGCCGTCCAGCGCCTTCAGCACCTCCACCTCCCCCGCCGGCGGCAGCTGCGCCACGACCTCGTCGATGCCGAGGTCGGCGTAGTGGGCGAGCTTGCCGGGTGACGGATGGACGGCGTACGGCACCACCTGGAGGGCGCCCGGGTCACGGCCCGCTTCCGCCCAGGCCGTCCGCAGCAGCGGCAGGGACTCGGAGAGGCCGCGCCCGCCGATGGGCAGCCAGCCGTCGGCGTACTCGCAGATGTGGGCGAACAGCTTGGGCCCGGCGCCGCCGCCGACGAGCGTGCGCGGGCCGACGACCGGGCCGCGCGGCTTCCGCACGGGCTTGGGATGGGCCTCACTGGCCCGGACGCTGCCGAACTTCCCCTCGTACGCGACCGGCTCCTGGGACCACAGGGCCCGCATCAGCCCCATCCGGTCCCGGACCAGCTCCCGCCGGGTGCGCCACTGGACGCCGTGGTCGGCGGCCTCCTCGACGTTCCAGCCGAAGCCGAGCCCGAGTGTGAACCGGCCACCGGAGAGGTGGTCCACGGTCGCGACCTGCTTGGCCAGGTCGATCGGGTCGTGCTGGGCGACGAGGGTGATGCCGGTGCCGAGCCCGAGCCGCTCGGTGACGGCGGCGGCCTGGCCGAGCGCCACGAACGGGTCGAGGGTCCGGCCGTACTCACGCGGCAGCTCACCGCCCGCCGGGTACGGAGAGGTCCGCTCGACCGGGATGTGCGTGTGCTCGGGCAGGAACAGCCCGGCGAACCCGCGGTCCTCCAGCTCACGTGCGAGCCGGGTCGGGGTGATCGTCTCGTCGGTGAGGAAGATCGTCACGGCGATGCGCATGGAGTATCTCTACCCGAGGGAGGACCGACTGTCCATACCGACCGGTCGGCATTGTCCAGGTGTCGTGTCGGCGAAAACCGCCGATCCCCTTCCCGTGCGCCGGAGTTCACGGCTGAATACCAGAGTTGCGCGCACCACCCCGCACCACCCGTGCCACGTCACCGACGACACCTGGGAGCAGCCGCATGTGCGAGGACAACCACGGCGGGCTCGGCCGGCGCGCCCTGTTCGTGACGGGAGCGGCCGCCGCGCTTACCTTGGGAAGCGTGAGCTTTGCCGCCGCGGCCGACGGAGGCCGGGAGAGCAGAACGGTGCGCGGCACCCTGCCGCCCGGCTCCCCCGACTTCGTGTACGTGCCCGTCGAGGTCCCGGCCGGGGTCCGGGAGATCAAGGTCGCCTACACCTACGACCGCCCGTCCGTCCTGGCCGGCACCACGGGCAACGCCCTCGACATCGGCGTCTTCGACAAGCGCGGCACAGAGCTCGGCGGCCGGGGCTTCCGGGGCTGGTCGGGCGGGGCGCGCACCGAGTTCTTCATCCGCGCCGACGACGCGACGCCCGGATACATCCCGGGCCCGGTGCGCGAGGGCACCTGGCACATCGCGCTCGGCCCGTACACGGTCGCGCCGCAGGGCCTGTCGTACGAGATCACGATCACGCTGACGTACGGGGAGCCGGGCGAGGCCACCGAGCCGGTGTATCCGCCGGAGCGGGCGAAGGGCCGGGGCCGGGCCTGGTACCGGGGCGACTGCCATCTGCACTCCTGGTACTCGGACGGCCGCCGCACCCCCGCCGAGATCGGGGCCCTGGCACGGGCGGCGGGCCTGGACTTCATCAACTCCTCCGAGCACAACACGCACGCGGCGCACGCCCACTGGGCGGACGTGGCGGGCGACGACCTGCTGGTGATGCTGGGCGAGGAGATCACGACCCGGAACGGCCACGTGGTGGCGCTCGGCACCGACCCGGGCACCTTCGTCGACTGGCGCTACCGGGCCCGCGACAACCGCTTCGGCCGCTTCGCCCGCCAGATCCGCCGCGCCGGCGGCCTCGTCGTCCCGGCCCATCCGCACGCCACCTGCGTCGGCTGCAACTGGAAGTTCGGCTTCGGCGAGGCCGACGCGGTGGAGGTGTGGAACGGCCCCTACACGCCCGACGACGAGGTGACCTTGGCCGACTGGGACAGCATGCTGGTGGCGTCCGTACGGGACGGGCGGGACGGGCGCGGCTGGCTTCCGGCGATGGGCAGCAGCGACGCCCACCGCGACCCGGACCCCGTCGGCAGCCCCCAGACGGTCGTCCTGGCCGACGACCTGACCCGCGAGGCCATCCAGGAGGGCATCCGGGCCGGACGGTCGTACGTCGCCGAGTCCGCCAGGGTCGAGCTGTCGTTCCGGGCGACCGGCGGGCGCGGCGAACACGCGGGCATCGGCGGGCGGTTGGAGGTCGACCGCGACACCCCGGTCACCGTCCGCCTGGAGGTCACCGGCGCCCCGCGCTGCACGGTCCGCTTCGTCACCGACCAGGGTGTGCTGCACACCAGCGCCCCGCTGCCGGTGTCCGGCTCGGGCGTCGTCGAGTGGCGGACGACACCGTCGTACGCGGCGTACGTACGGGCCGAGTTGCGGCACGAGGCTGCGGCGGGACCGGTGCCCGGTGCGCTGGCGGCCTTCACCAACCCGATCTTCCTCGGACGCCAGTGAGATCGAGTGGGGGGCAACTGCTCGCCGCACCCCTTCGACGCACCCAGCTCGCGGAGTACCGAGGCGCCCCACTTGTCCGCGGTCGTGTTCGGGTTCGGCGTCCGGTGAGAGGGGGGCGACAGGCATCCTGGGGTGGTCCGGGCGCACGCCGACGCCGTACCCGGCGTCCCAGATCGCGTGATCACTCGACCCGGTCAGCCCAGAGCGCCGCAAACTCGCGAAAGCTTCGTGCCGAAGGAGACCCGCCGACGATGACCCGCCTCACCGACCTGCGGTTCCGCGCCGCCACGTCCGTCCAGCGCCGCATCAACCCGCTCCTGCGCCGCCTGCCCCTCCAGACGGTCCTGGAGACCAGGGGCCGCGTCTCCGGGCTGCCCCGTCAGACGCCGGTGGGCGGCCGCCGCGTCGGGGACGCCTTCTGGCTGGTGTCGGAGTTCGGCGAACGGTCGCAGTACGTGCGCAACATCAAGACCGATCCGCGGGTGCGGGTGCGGATCCGGGGGCGGTGGCACGAGGGGACCGCGCATCTCATGCCGGAGGACGATCCGGTGGCGCGACTGCGGCGGCTGCCCCGGTTGAACGGTGCGGCGGTGCGGGTGATCGGCACGGATCTGCTGACCGTGCGGGTGGATCTGGCTGTCTGACGGGGTGCCCGTCTGCCGGAATGACGGGTCGCCCGTCTCCGGACTGACGGGTCGCCCGTCTGCCGGACTGACCGGTTGCCCGTCTGCCGGTCTGACGGACCGAGTCATCCCGGCCAGACGATCGCCTGCACCTCGCTGTAGGCGTGCAGCGCGTACGAGCCGACGTCCCTGCCGACGCCGCTCTTCTTGAAGCCGCCGAAGGGGGCCTCCATGTTCCGCCCGACGGTGTTCACACCCACCCCGCCGGCCCGGAGCCGCCGCGCCACCCGGAAGGCACGGGCCACGTCCCCCGACCAGACGTAGTCGATCAGGCCGTAGTCGGTGTCGTTGGCGAGGGCGATGCCCTCCTCCTCGTCGTCGAAGGGGATGACGACCACCACCGGGCCGAAGATCTCCTCGCGGGCCACGCGCATGTCGTTGGTGCAGTCGGCGAGGAGGGTGGGGGTGACGTAGAACCCGGCCGGCAGGTCGGGGCGGTCGCCGCCCGTGACGACCACCGCGCCTTCCTTCCGGCCGAGTTCGACGTACGACTCCACCCGGTCCCGGTGCGCCGCCGAGATCACCGGCCCGACGACGGTGTCCGGCTCCTTCGGGTCCCCGACCTTCAACCGCATCGCATAGGCGGCCAGTTGCTCGACCAGCCGGTCGTACACACCCCGCTGCGCCAGCACCCGGGTCGGTGCCGTGCAGATCTGGCCGCTGTAGAAGGAGAAGGTGGTGCCGATCCCGGCCACGGCCGAGCGGAGGTCGGCGTCGTCGAAGACGAGCGCGGCCCCCTTCCCGCCCAGCTCCATCAACTGCCGTTTCATGCCGCGCCCGCACACCTCGGCGATGCGCTGCCCGACCGCCGTGGAGCCGGTGAAGCTGACCATGTCGACGTCCGGCGAGTCCACGGCCGCCTCGCCGACCCCTTGCGACCGGCCGGACACCACGTTCACCACGCCCCGAGGCACACCCGCCGCTTCCAGGGCCTCCGCCATCCGGTAGACGGACAGCGGATCCTGCGGAGCCGGCTTCACCACGACCGTGTTGCCCATCGCCAGCGCCGGGGCGATCTTGCCTGCCGGGTTGGCCCAGGGGTTGTTGTACGAGGTGACGCAGGTGACGACCCCGACCGGCTGACGGACGGCGAGCGCACCCATGACACCCGCCTTCCCCATCGGCCCCGCTTCGTTGATCTGCGGCTGGATCGCCCACTCGGCGGGCTCCACGCGCGCGTAGCGCCGGAAGCGGGCGGCGGCGACGCCGACCTGCATGGCGCGTGCGGTGCCGGTGGTCGCGCCGGTCTCGGCCTGGGCTATCCCCGCGTAGCGCTTGCCGCGATCGGTGATGATCCGTGCCGCCCGGGCCAGCACCGCGGCCCTCTCCTCCGGCGCCGTACGCGACCACGCCCCGAAGGCCTCGCGGGCCGCGGCGCAGGCCGTGCGCACCTGATCCCGCGAGGCCTCCGGCGCCCACCCGACGGTCCCCTCGGTCGCCGGGTCGATCACCTCGTAGTGCCCGCCGTCCGGCTCCACCCAGGAGCCGCCGACGAACAGCGACTGTCGTGCCGCGGCCTGAGCCGTCACCTGGTGCTCACCGTCTCGGTGTCCCGGCCGGACCGCAGCACCCGGCCCGGCACCGCGCCCGTCACCACGTCGTCCCGGATCGCCTCGACCCCGTTGACCCACACCGCCCGCACGCCGAGGGCCCGGGAGTCCAGCCGGGGGCTGTCACCCGGCAGGTCGTGCACCAGGGTGGCCGGGCCCGCGTCGATCCGCTCCGGGTCGAACAGGACGAGATCCGCGTGCCAGCCCTCCCGCACCCGCCCCCGCTCGCGCAGGCCGAAGAGCCGGGCCGGGTCGTCGGTCAGCATCTTCACGGCCTGCTCCAGACCGACCAGCTTCCGGCCGCGCAGACAGTCCCCGAGGAACCGGGTCGTGTACGGCGCCCCGCACATCCGGTCCAGGTGGGCGCCCGCGTCGGACCCGCCGAGCAGCACGTCCTCGTGCTGCCAGGTCTCCGCCCGCAGCGCCCAGGACGCCGGGTCGTTGTCGGAGGGCATCGGCCACAGCACCGTACGCAGCTCGTCGTTGGCGCAGATCTCCACCAGGCACTCGAAGGGCTCCTGGCCGCGCTCCCCGGCGATGTCCTTCACGACCCGGCCGGTCAGCCCGGCGTTCGCCTCGCTGTAGGTGTCGCCGATGACGTAGCGCCCGAAGTTCGCCAGCCGCCGGAAGACGCCCGCCTCCTTGGAGTTCGCGCGTCGCAGCAGCTCGGCCCGCACCTCCGGGTCACGCAGCTTCCGGATCCGCTCGGGCACGGGCAGCCCGAGGACGGGGCCCCAGCCGGGGATGAGGTTCAGCGCGCAGAACGTCCCCAGCGACATGTTCATCGGTGTGAGGATCGGCATGGTGAGGGCCACGACCCTGCCGCCCGCCTTCCGCGCCTGCTCACTCGCGAGCAACTGCCGGGGCACCCGCTCGGGCACGGCGGCGTCGATCGTCAGCACGTTCCAGTTGAGCGGCCGCCCCGCCGCGGCGCTCATCTCCACGAACAGGTCGATCTCGGCGTCGCTGAACTGATCGAGGCAGCCGGCGACGATCGCCTCGATCTGCGTGCCCTCGTGCTCACCGACGGCCCGGGAGAGCGCCAGGAGTTCGGCCGGCTCGGCGTGCCGGGAGGCGACCGGCTTCCCGTCGCCGTCGGAGTGGCTGCTCGACTGGGTCGTGGACAGCCCCCACGCCCCGGCGTCCATGGCCTCGCGCAGCAACCGCACCATCGCGGCCAGCTGCTCCGGCGCCGGCTGCCCGCCCACCGCCTGCGGCCCCATCACGTACCGCCGCAGCGCACAGTGCCCCACCATGAACCCGGCGTTCACGGCGATCCGCCCCTCCAGGGCATCGAGATACTCCCCGAACCCGTGCCAGTTCCAGGGCGCCCCCTCCTCCAACGCCACCAGCGACATGCCCTCGACCTTGGACATCATCCGGCGTGTGTAGTCGGCGTCCTCGGGCCGTTCGGGGTTCAGCGGCGCGAGCGTGAAACCGCAGTTCCCGCCGGCGACGGTGGTGACCCCGTGGTTGAGGGAGGGGGTGGCGTACGGGTCCCAGAAGAGCTGGGCGTCGTAGTGGGTGTGGGGGTCGACGAAGCCGGGGGCGAGGACGAGGCCGGTGGCGTCCTCGGTGGTGCGGGCCTCCTGGGTGACCTGACCGATGACGGCGATCCGGCCGTCCTTGATGCCGACGTCGGCGGTGTACGCGGCCGCACCTGTCCCGTCCACGACGGTCGCGCCTTTGATGACGTGATCGAGCACAGAGCTCACCTCCTGATGGGCGGTGGACGAGGGACTCAGGGGCGCGGGGAACTGCGCGACCGGCCACAGCACGACCCGCACCCGCCCACGGCGATCACGCAACCCCCCGGAACCGCGAAGTCCGATGCACAGGATCCGTATCGATCTTGGGAATCACGTACTCCCCGACCAGCCGGAGCGTCTGCAGCGTCTCCTCCTTCGGCACCCCCACCGGCAACCCGAAACTCAGCTGATCCGCCCCGGCCCGCTCCCACCGCTGGCACTGGGCCAGCACCTCGTCCGGATCCCCGCAGATCAGCAGCTCCTCCTCGATGAGCACCTCGACGAGCTCCTCGGTGTACTCGGGCAGCGTCTCCGGCCACACCGGGAACCCGTCGGGCCGGGGGAACGTGTCGTGGTAGCGGAACACCAGCGACGGCAGGTAGTGCAACTGGCCGTTCGCCGCGATCCGCACCGCCTCCTCGTGCGTGGGCGCGCAGATCGCCGTGGTCGTCACCATCACGTTGTCGTTCACGAAGTCCCCGACGGGCTCCGCGTCGACGATCGCCGTCTTGTACTGCTCCAGCACCCACTCCATGTCGGAGACCTTCTGCACGCTGAAGCCGAGGACGCCGAGCCCCTTCCTCGCGGCCATGGCGTACGACGGTGGTGACCCGGCCGCGTACCACATCGCCGGGTGCGACCCGCCGTACGGCTTCGGCAGGACCTTCCTCGGCGGCAGCGACCAGTGCTTGCCCTGGAAGCCGGCGTACTCGTCCTGGAGCCACATCTTGGGGAACTCGGCGATGGTCTCTTCCCAGAGCTCCTTGGTGTGGTTCATGTCGGTGATGCCCGGCAGGAACCCGAGGATCTCGTGGGACCCCGCCCCCCGGCCGCTGCCGAACTCGAACCGTCCCTCGCTGAGGTGGTCGAGCATGGCGACCTTCTCGGCGACCTTCACCGGGTGGTTGACCGGTGCGAGCGGGTTGAAGATGCCGGAGCCCAGGTGGATCCGCTCGGTGGCGTGTGCCAGGTATCCGAGGAAGACGTCGTTGGCGGAGAGGTGCGAGTACTCCTCCAGAAAGTGGTGCTCGGAGGCCCAGGCGTACTTGAAGCCCGACTTGTCGGCCTGGACGACGTACTCGGTCTCCTCCATCAGCGCCTTGTGCTCGGCGAGCGGGTCGGTCTCGGCCCGTTTGCCCACGTATCCCTGTACGAAGACCCCGAATTCCAAGGAGGTTCACCGCCCCGAGATTATTTCTGACGGTTCGTCAGATGCCTGGTCCGACTGTTCCACCGGCCCCCATGACCGTCAATAGCTGATAGAGCGTCAGATGACGCTGACCCCCGCCAGCCACCCTCCGTCGATCACGAACGGCTGCCCCGTGATGTACGACGACTCCTCCGAGGTCAGGAACAGGGCGAGCCGGGCCACCTCCTCCGGCTGCCCGGCCCGCCCCAGCGGCACGAGCTTGCGGTAGAGCCGGTCGAGCCCTCTCGCCGCCTCCTCCTGGTCGGCGCCCGGATCCAGCCGCGCCGGGTTGGACATCGCGGTGTCGATGGCGCCCGGGCAGACGGCGTTGACGCGGATCCCCCGCCCGGCCAGCTCCAGGGCGGCGACCCGGGTCAGGCCGACCACGGCGTGTTTGGTCGCCGCGTACGCACCCACCGCCGCCATCCCGGTCAGGCCCGTGTACGAGGCCGTGTTGACGATCGTGCCGCCGTCGGACATCCCCGGGGCGACGGCCCTGATGCCGAGGAAGCATCCCACCTGGTTGACCCGCACGACCTGCATGAACTCGTCGAGGGGTGTGTCGAGGAGGGTGTTGAAGCGCAGGATGCCGGCGTTGTTGACGAGCCCGTCGACACGGCCGTACACGTCCTCGGCCGTGGCGACGGCGGCCCGCCAGTCGTCCTCCCGGCCGACGTCGAGATGGACGTACTTCGCGCCGATCTCCTTCGCCAGGGCCTCGCCCTGGTCGTCGAGGACGTCCGCGACGACCACCCGGGCACCCTCGGCCGCGAACAGCCGCGCCTCCTGCTCACCCTGGCCGCGCGCGGCGCCGGTGACGATGACGACCCGTCCGTCGAGCTTGCCCATAACGGCCCCCTTCACGGGTGGACTCGGTGGGCTCCGCATCGTAGCGAGATAACTGACGATACGTCAGATGCAAGCTTCGGGCGTTGCTGAGGCGAATCTCACGTGACCGGCAAGTAGGGATGTTTGACCCTGTCGGGGCCGGTCAGGACCGTCCAGGATCTGGCGCATGGCCAAGAGAAAACTCAAGAACAGGAAGATCAGGATCATCGCGGTCGGATCGGCTCTCGTGACCGGCGGAGCCGTGGCCACGGTACTGCTGCCGTCGGCGAACGCCGCCGACGAGAAGACGCCCGAGCAGATCATGACGATGTGCCAGCGGGCGAAGGTACTCAACGGCAAGCAGCAGTCCATCTTCGACTTCGGCGGCCACCCGGTCGCCGGACCGAGTTTCGAGTCGGACCACTGCGAGTTCGTCGAGACGGGCTTCGAGACCTTCGACGGACCGGCCGAGAAGGCCTCCATCGACTTCCCCAACTGTGAGCCCAACGCCACCGAACCGGCCAAGGTGTCGATCACCTGGTCGGCGACGACGGCGCAGGGCCAGGGCAAGTACACCGTCACCCAGCAGGGCGGCGGCGGAGGACTCTTCGGGGCCCTGAGCGGCTCCTGGCTCAAGCACAAGGGCACCCTCGACCTCACCCTGAAGTCGGCGACCGCCGGTGACACGGAACAGCGGGACGTACCGGTCGGCAAGGTGCTCCACATGGAGTTCACGCCGAAGATGCAGCGCATGACGGGCGAATGGCGGGTGCGGATCGACGCCCGCGAGGCGACGACCACCACCAACGCCACACCGGAGCAGAACTTCACGGCACCGGAGGTCGTCGAGGGGCCGGTCGTGCTGCCGGGCGCGGCAGGCGCTCCCGGTGTCGTGGACGGCACCTCCAAGGCCGTACTGACCGACTGCTGAAACCCACACACCCCTCTTCCCCCACCCCCTTCCCCCACAGGAGAACCCCATGACACGCGCCGGCCGCAAGAGAAGCCACCGGAGCAGGAAGAAGCGCATCACCCTCGCCCTGGCCCCGGTGGCGGCCGTCGCGGTGGCCGTACCGCTGATGAACCCGGCGGGTGCCGCCACCCCCTCCGAAGTGAGCGCCGACTGTTCGGCGGACTCCGACAAGCTGGAGAACTGCGAGTTCGTCGACGTCCAGTTCAAACGGGACAGCCTCGGGCCGAACCAGCGGGTCTCCGCGGTGTCCGACAACTGCGGATCGACGAGCACCGCCTCGAAGACCTTCGAGGTGAGCACGTCCGTCACCAGGGTCGTCCAGCTGGAGGACGGCTTCACGGCCGCCGCCGACACGAAACTCGGCAACTCCTTCTTCGAGATCGGCCTGAAGTTCAACACCTCGGAAATCAACATCACACGTGACGACAAGACGACCGCCCTGGCGTTCAGCAGGACCGACACCGTGCAGGCGGACAGCATCGCCTTCTTCATGTGGTCCGCGAAGCGCACCGACGTGAGCGGGTTCCTGCGGGCCACGTACAAGGAGCCGCAGGACGGCCAGAAGGTGTTCTTCTCGCCGAGTGAGGGCGGCAGGGGTGTGCACGTCTTCTATCCGCAGATCCTCAAGAACGGCACCCCCGACGGGCGCCTGTGGCTGCGCAACGTGAAGTGCGGGACGCCGGAGGCCGCGGGGCTGCTGAACTCCACGCGCGCCCTCAGGTCCGAACCGGGCTTCGGTGAGGGCGGCGAGAACGTCACCGACGTCGACATCCCCCTCTCGGAGATACCGGCGCCGTAGCCGGTCGCACCGGAGGTTCTCAGACGCGAAGCACGGGCGCGGCTCCCAGCCACCTCAGGACCGCGTCCGTGCTGCCGCGTGCGTCCAGCTTGGCGTAGATGTTGCTGAGGTTGTTGCGCACGGTCTTCTCGCTCAGCCGTAACCGCAGCCCGATCTCCTGCGCGCCCAGCCCGGTCGACAGCAGTTCCATGATCTGCCGCTCACGCGGCGAGAGCAGGCCCCGCAGCCTCTCCGTCGCGGCGTCCGGAACGGCCGCCCGCAGCGCCCCCTCGCGCAGGGCCGCGCAGGCCGCCGGGGAGAGGTAGGTGTGCCCGACGGTGGAACCGACGACGGCCGAGGAGAGCATGCAGGTGCAGTAGTCGCCCTCGACCAGATACCCGGCACCCCCTCGGAACACCTCCACGACGGTCTCGGCGTCCCGGTACGGTGCGACCACGATCACCGGGACACCACCCGCCCTCAACTCCCGCAACTCCTCGAGCGGTTCCCCGCAGCGCAGGATCACGACGTCCACTCCCTCCGGCACCCGGAAGGGCGGTGGTGGGGGCAGGCTCACCACCCGCTCGACGTACGGGTCGTCCGGGGCGGGCCAGTCGGGATGCGGCCAGCGGCCTTCCGGGCAGGCGAGAGCGACGGTGAGTTTCCGGGAAGTGCGCACGTCATTGTGTCCTTCCGCCGAAGCCGTACGTATCCGTACGTGTCCGTACGTCCGTACGTACGGGGCCCGACGGGCATATGTTCAAGCTTTCAAGGAATACGCTTACGGCAGCAGCGGCGCGACCTCCGCCCCGAACTCCCCTATCTGCTCGACCAGTTCACCCCGACTGCGGCTGCGGAACCGCACCTGCACCTGATCCACCCCCATCGCACGGTACGCCCGCAGCGACTCGGCGATCACCTCGGGCGGCCCGCTGACCGTCCGACGCCCCACGTCCCAGCGCGGCGCCCCGACGTACAGGGGCTCGGCGATGGCGCCGAGGACGAACGGCCCCTCGATCCCGGCCTCTTCCCGCACCCGCCGTATCCGCTCGATCTGTCCCGGCAGCCGGTCCCTCGGATCCCCCTGCGGCAGCCACCCGTCGCCCTTGATCGCGGCCCGTCGTACGGCGGCGGGCGAGGACCCCCCGACCCACACCGGGACGCGCTCCTGCGCCGGGCGGGGCCGCTGCCCGAGCCCCTCGAAGTCGTACAGCTTGCCGTGGTGCTCCGGGAACTCCTCCGCCCCGAGGGCGGCACGCAGGGCGTCGACCGACTCGTCCAGCACGGCCCCGCGCCGCTCGAAGTCCACCCCCAGCACCTCGAACTCCTCCCGGACGTGTCCGGCCCCGACGCCGAGGACCAGCCGGCCGCCGCTGAGGTGATCGAGGGTGGCGTACTGCTTGGCGGTGAGCAGCGGGTGCCGGAGCCCGACCACGGCGACGTGGCTGAGCAGCCGGACGCGTTCGGTGGCCGCCGCGAGGAAGGAGAGGGTGGCGACGGGGTCGTACCAGACCGTGCTCATCGCGGACGCGAGCCGGCGGGGAATCCCCACGTGATCGCAACCGGCGACATAGTCGAACCCGGCCCGGTCGGCGGCGCGGGCGACGGCGAGGAGGTCCTCCGCTCCCGCCGCGGCCTCCCACGGTTCGGCGTAGAGGGTGCTCTGCGACTGGACGGGAAGCTGCATCCCGTACAGCAGGCTCACCGCGCGCCCCCGCCCGGCCACAACCCCTCGTCGGTCAGCCCCAGCAGCTCGATCGCGTTCCGCCGCACGATCCGCTCCACCACGTCCGCCTCCAGGTGCCCCATCTGCGCCTCGCCGACCTCGCGGGACTTGGGCCAGGTGGAGTCGGAGTGGGGGTAGTCGGTCTCGTAGAGGACGTTGTCCAGGCCGATCGCGTCGAGGTTGCGCAGCCCGAAGGCGTCGTCGAAGAAGCAGCCGTAGACGTGCTCGGCGAAGAGCTCGGACGGCGGCCGGTGCACCTTGTCGGCGACACCGCCCCAGGCCCGGTTCTCCTCCCACACCACGTCGGCCCGCTCCTTGATGTAGGGGATCCAGCCGATCTGCCCCTCCGCGTACATCACCTTGAGGTTCGGGAACTGCTCGAACTTGCCGCTCATCAGCCAGTCGACCATCGAGAAGCAGCAGTTGGCGAAGGTGATCGTTGAGCCGACGGCGGGCGGGGCGTCGGCGGAGGTGGACGGCATACGGCTGCTGCTGCCGATGTGCATGGCGATGACCGTCCCCGTCTCGTCGCACGCCCGGAGGAACGGATCCCAGCCGTCACCGTGGATGGAGGGCAGCCCCAGGTACGGCGGTATCTCGGAGAAGGCGACGGCCCGCACCCCCCGCGCCGCGTTCCGCCGCACCTCCTCGGCCGCCAGCTCGGCGTCCCAGAGGGGGATGAGGGTCAGGGGTATGAGCCGCCCCCGCGCGCTGGGCCCGCACCACTCCTCCACCATCCAGTCGTTGTAGGCCCGCACGCACAGCAGGCCCAGCTCGTGGTCCTTGGCCTCGGTGAAGGTCTGGCCGCAGAAACGCGGGAAGGTCGGGAAGCAGACGGCCGACTGGACGTGGTTGACGTCCATGTCGGCGAGCCGCGCCGGAACGTCGTACGACCCCGGCCGCATCTGCTCGTACGTGATGACCTCGAGCTTGATCTCGTCCCTGCTGTACCCCACGGCCGTGTCGAGCCGGGTCAGCGGCCGCCGCAGCTCCTCGTAGACCCACCAGTCACCGACGGGCCCGTCGTCCCCGGGCTCCCCCATCACGGGCCGGAAACGCCCTCCGAGGAACGTCATCTCCTTGACGGGCGCCCGGACGATACGCGGCCCGGCCTCCCGGTACTTCCCCGGAAGCCGGTCCTGCCAGACGTCCGCGGGCTCCACGGTGTGGTCGTCCACGGAGATGATCAGCGGAAACGTGCTCTCGTGGGTGTCCATACGGTTCACGGTAGCGCTGATCTGACGGGGCGTCAGCTATTGTCGCGTGAGGTGCGAACCGGCATGGGAGAAGCCGGCGCAGGAGAACCGGTGTCCGGGTGCGGACGCACATCGGCCGCGACGGCTCCCCCTCCGCGCCGTCGCGGCCGAACCCCGTGTGTAGTGGCTTGCTTCACCGGGCTTGCTTCACCGGAATCACCTGGTCGGCTTGAACGGCTCCGACGTGGCGTGCAGGTCCTTCGTCTCCAGCGGCTCGTCCGTGGCGTGCAGGTCCTGCTTCTTGACGGCGCCCTCGTCCGTGGCGTGCAGGTCCTCGGTCCCCAGCGGCTCGTCGGTCGCGTGCAGGTCCTGCGGCTTGAGCTCGTCGCCCATGGTCGTCAACTCCCCGTGTAGATCAAGCAGTGTTGGTTCGACGGGCCCGCCCGGTCACTCCCCCGAGTCCGACCGGACGGGCCCACTTGGGCCGCTCACCTGAGCTTCAGGTGCGGGGCCCCGTGCGGCGACCCGTCTGCCCCCCGACGCGACGGATCGACTACGTCAAGCATGGCGTGGGGCGATAAACGAATGATGAACGCCCGCGACAGGAGGTCAGGCCGCACGCACCGGGGAGAGCAGCGCGCGTACGTCGGCGGCCTCGGGGGAGCCCAGTTCCTCGTAGATGCCGGCCGCTTCCTGCCAGCAGACCTGGGCCCGGCCGGTCTGGCCGATGCCGCTGAGCGCGCGGCCGAGGACGGTGAGGACGTTGCCCCGTCGCCACTCGCCGCCGATGCCGCGCAGCACGGTCAGTGCCATCTCGGCGTTGGCGGCGGCCTGTGCGGGGCGCCGGGCGGCGAGGTCCACCTCGGCCAGCCGGAACAGGGTCATGCCCTCCCAGAGGCGCTGCCTGCTGTCCCGGAACACCTCCAGGGCCTCCTGGAGCCGGTCGGCCGCGTTGCCCAGCTCGCCGCTCTGGGTGAGGGCGAGCCCCAGGGCGTAACGGGCGTTCGCCCCGCGCATGGTGTTGCCCATGGCGTCGTAGATGCCGATGCCCTCCTGGGCCAGCGCGACCGCGCTCTGGGTCCGCCCGGTCGCGAGGTGGATCCGGGACAGGTTGCACAGCGCGGCGGCCTCGCCGGGGCGGTTGCCCAGGGCCCGGAAGTGCTCGATGGCCCGGGAGAGGTGCTCCTCGCCGTCCTCGTGCCGGTTCTGGTACAGGGCGATGATGCCGCGGGCGTTGCCGGCCCAGCAGACGGTGAAGAGGTCGTCGGCCTCCTGCGCGAGGAGTATGGCCCGCTCGGCCTCCTGGTCGGCCCGCTCGAAGCGGCCGCCCACGTGGTGGACGTTGACGAGGGTCGTCAGCGCCCGGGCCTCCGCGCGGGCCAGGCCGAGCTGCCGGGCGGAGTCGAGGAGTGTCTCGGCCGTCGTCTCGTACTCCCTGGAGTTGGCGCCGGACTCGGAGAGGTCGTGCGCGGCCCACAGCAGGTCGATCGCCCGGGGAAGTGTGTCCTGCTGCCCGGCGGACTGCCGTACGCAGGCGAGGAGGCAGATGGCCTCCGCGTAGAGCCAGTCCTGCGCGGCGTGCCGGTTGTCGAAGCGCAGCCCCGGATAGGCGGTCGGTTCGAGATGGTCCACCAGCCGGTCGCCCGGCCGTTCGATCGCGTACACGCCCGCCGCCGACGCCAGGTAGAAGTCCAGGAGACGGGACAGGGCCGCGCCCCGTTCGCTCGGCGGCATCTCGTCGCGTTCCGCGCACGCACGCGCGTAGAGCCGTACGAGGTCGTGGAAGCGGTACCGGCCGGGGGCGGCGGATTCGAGGAGTGAGGTGTCGACGAGGGACTCCAGCAGGTCCTCGGTGTCCTCCACGGGCAGGTCCAGGACCGCCGCGGCGGCCGGGAGGGAGATGTCGGGGCCGTCGGCGAGGCCGAGGAGGCGGAAGGCGCGGGCCTGGGCGGGCTCCAGCTGGCCGTAGCCCAGCTCGAAGGTGGCCTTCACCGCCAGGTCGCCGGCCTGGAGTTCGTCCAGGCGGCGGCGTTCGTCGGCGAGCTTCGCCGCGAGGACCGACACCGTCCAGGTGCGGCGCGCCGCCAGCCGGGACGCCGCGATGCGGATCGCGAGCGGCAGGAAGCCGCAGGCGCCGACGACGTCCAGGGCGGCCTTCCGTTCGGACGCCACCCGCTCCTCGCCCACGATCCTCGTGAACAGCGCCAGCGCCTCGTCCGGCGACATCACGTCCAGGTCGATCAGGTGGGCGCCCGCCAGGTCCACCATCCGTACCCGCGAGGTGACGAGCGCCGCGCAGCCGTCCGTGCCGGGCAGCAGGGGGCGGACCTGGGCGGCGTCGCGGGCGTTGTCCAGCAGCACCAGGACGCGGCGGCCTGCCAGGACCGAGCGGTACAGCGCCGCCCGCTCCTCCAGGGAGTCGGGAACCGCGGTGTCGGCGGTGCCGAGCGCGCGCAGGAAGGAACCGAGGACCGTCTCCGGGTCCGCCGCCCGCGCCCCCGCGCCCTGCAGGTCGACATACAGCTGCCCGTCCGGGAACGCCGCGCGGGCCTGGTGGGCCACGTGCACGGCGAGGGTCGTCTTGCCCACGCCGCCGATCCCGGCCAGCGCCGAGACCGCCATCACCCCGCCGTCGGCCGAGGCCAGGATGTCGCCGAGCTCCCGTACGAAGCCGGCACGACCGGTGAAGTCCGGCACGGTCGCGGGCAGTTGCGCCGGGCGGACGGGGACGGAGGCCGGCTCGGGGGCCGGAGAGGAGGGTTCCGCCAGGCCCGGGTCGGCCTGGAGGATCCGCTGCTGCAGCTCGCTGAGGCCGGGGCGGGGGTCCACGCCCAGTTCGTCGGCGAGCAGGCGCCGCGTGTCGGCGTACACCGCGAGGGCCTCGGCCTGACGGCCGCTGCGGTACAGCGCCAGCATCAGCAGCTCGCGGAGCCGCTCACGGAGCGGGTGGGCGGCGGTGAGCGCGGTGAGCTCCGAGACGGCCTCCGCGTGGCAGCCCTGCTCCAGGTCCATGTCCAGCCGGGATTCCAGGAGTTGGAGCCGCCACTCCTCCAGACGGACGCGCTGTGCCTCCGCGTACGGGCCGGGTACGCCGGCCAGGGTCTCCCCGTCCCAGAGGGCGAGGGCCCGCCGCAGCACGTCCCGGGCGTGGCAGAGGTCGCCGGCCGAGCGGGCCTTCTCCGCCTCGGTGGCCAGGTCCTGAGCGGCGGTCAGGTCCAGGGCGCCCTCGGCCAGGTCGCGGACCGCGTATCCACCGGACTCGCTGACCAGGACCCCCGGGTCCAGCACCTTGCGCAGCCGGGAGGCGTACGTCCGGAGCGCCGCCAGCGCCTGGGAGGGCGGTTCCTCGCCCCAGAGCGCGTCGATCAGCTCCGCTGCCGTGGCCGTACGGCCCTCGCGCAGCAACAGGGCGGCGAGAAGGGCTCGTTGCTGGGGGGAACCGGTGGTGATCGGCTCGTCGCCGCGCCAGGCGCGCACCGGTCCGAGCACACCGAAGCGCAGCGCCGTCGACGCCACCGGGTCCGCCCCTTCCGCCGATCCCGCCGGCTTCGCCGATTGGCCCGACTTCAACGATTCCGCCGACTTCGCCGAAGAGCCGGGATGCCGCTGCTCCGGTACGCGCGGCACACCGTCCGGTACACCGTCCATGCAGTCCCCCTAGCCATCCTGAGCAACCACGCCAGTTTGCCTTGTGCGCGGCGGATACGTCAGCTGTGGGGGACACCGATCACAGCGCTACGCACGGGAGTCCACAAGGTCCGCACATTCTGTTCGCACGCGGCAGCACGCGGGCGGGTGGAGAAGTCCGGCTACAACGGCACGAGCCGCACGCCCGGCCCGCACAGCTTTCCCATGTCGTCCTCGTCGGAGGTGAAGAGCACGACGCCTCCTGGCTGCCGCCCCGCGATCACTGCGAGGGCCGCGTCGATCGCGTACTTGTGTCCGTGCAAGCCGGTGTCCTGGAGGAGGGTGACGGCGGCATCGGCTACGTCCCGCGTCACGGGCTCCACCACGACCCGCGACATCGCCCAGGTCCAGGCGGCGCGCTTCACCCGGGAGTGATACGCCTCGATCAGGGTCATGGAACTGGTCACGACGCGGATGCCCGAGCGGTGGGCGTCCTTGAGCCGCGCGAGCATCACCCGCTCGCCCAGGACGGCCCGCGACAACGCCTCGCAGTCCAGCACGTAGCAGGACGGCACCATCAGCTCGCCCTCCTCCGCTGGTTCCCGGAGGCCGCGCCCTGCTGAGCGAAGTGGCGCTCGAGCTCCCTGCGCTCAGCCTCCGCCGCGGCGAGTTCGTCATCGGTGACGGGGCCGTGCTCCTCCTCCAGCCACGCCACGAGTTCCCCGAGCCGGTCCTGCTCCCGCTGATGCTCTATGGCCCGCGTGACATAGGCGCTGAAGCCGCCCGACCCGACCTCCTGCCGGATCTCCTCGGCGAGCTCCTCCGGCAGCGTCACGGTGTACTTCTTCGTTGCCATACCACTTACCATACCGGACCTGAGCGTCCCCGGCCCGGCGGAATGCGCCGCTGGTCCGGGCGCGCGATAGTGGTTCCGGCGGATCATCGGCCGACTCGAAAGTCCACTCCAGCGGGAAGGCGGCGACATGCCCGGCGAGCAACCGCAGACCTACGAGACCCTCGACGAGCGGTTCCGGACGGGACGCTGCCAGGCCGGGGACTCCCAGCTGGAGACGCTCTTCGAGGGGTGCCGGTGGGCCGAGGGGCCGGTGTACGTGCCCGCGGGGCGGTATCTCGTCTGGAGCGACATCCCGAACGACCGGCTGCTGCGCTGGGACGAGACCACCGGGTCCGTCGGGGTGTTCCGGTCGCCCGCCGGGTTTCCGAACGGCAACACCCTGGACGGGCAGGGGCGTCTCATCACCTGTGAGCAGGGCAACCGGCGGGTGACCCGGACCGAGCACGACGGGTCGGTCACCGTGATCGCCGAGCGGTTCCGGGGGAAGCGGCTCAACAGCCCGAACGACGCCGTCGTGAGGTCGGACGGGTCGGTCTGGTTCTCCGACCCCGAGTTCGGGATCGCCACCGACTACGAGGGGCATCGGGCGGAGAGTGAGATCGGGGCCCGGAACGTGTACCGGGTGGACCCGGGCAGTGGGGAGGTGCGGCTGGTCGCCGACGGGTTCCAGGGGCCCAACGGCCTGGTGTTCTCGCCCGACGAGAGGCGGCTGTTCGTGTCCGACAGCCTCGCCAACCACATCCGCGTCTTCGACGTCCGTGAGGACGGGACCCTCGGCGGCGGAGACGTCTTCGCCGAGTGCGCGAACGGCATCTTCGACAACATCCGGTTCGACGACCAGGGGCGGCTGTGGGCCGCCGCCCTGCACGGCGGTGTGCACTGCTACGACCCCGACGGCACGCTCCTCGGCCGTGTCCTGGTGCCCGGCACCGTCGCCAACATCCGGTTCGGCGGCGCCCGGCTGAACCGGATGTTCATCGCCGCCGACACCGTGCTCTACTCGCTCGTCATGTCGGTCACCGGGACCTCTCCGCTCCCCCTCAGCCGGTGACCGCCTTCCGCAGCGCCCCCTTCACGACCTTGCCGCTCGCGTTGCGGGGCAGCTCGGCCACGAACTCAACCGATCTCGGGACCTTGTAGTTCGCCATCTCCCGGCGGGACCAGGCGATCAGGTCGTCGCCGGTGAGCAGTGCTCCCGGCCGCCGGACGACGTAGGCCCTGCCGACCTCGCCCAGCCGGGCGTCGGGGACGCCGATCACGGCCACGTCCGCCACGTCCGGGTGGAGGCCCAGGAGCTGCTCTATTTCGGCGGGGTAGGCGTTGAAGCCGCCGACGATGAACATGTCCTTGAGACGGTCGGTGATGCGCAGGTTGCCCTCGGGGTCCAGGACGCCGATGTCGCCCGTGCGCAGCCAGCCGTCCTGCCGCAGCACCTCGGCGGTGGCCCGCTCGTCCTCGTGGTAGCCCTTCATGACGTTGAAGCCGCGGACCTGGACCTCGCCCGGCGCGCCCGGCGGCAGGGGCCGGCCCTCGGGGTCCGCGACCCGTACCTCCGTGCCGGGGATGGCCCGGCCCGACGTCGAGGCGATGACCGCCGGGTCGTCGCCGCGGCGGCACATCGTGACGACGCCGCCGGCTTCGGAGAGGCCGTAGGCCGTCAGGACCGTGCCGACGCCGAGTTCGGTGCGCAGCCGCTCGACGAGCCGCAGCGGTACCACCGCCGCTCCCGTCACCACCAGGCGGAGTGCCGACAGGTCGTGCGCGTCCCGGGCCGGGTGGTCCAGGAGGGACTGGAGGAGGGTCGGGGGGCCGGGGAGCACCGAGACCCGTTCCGCGGCGATGTTGGCCAGGACCGTGTTCACACTGAACACCGGCTGGGGGATCATCGTCGCGCCCCGCATCAGGCAGGCCAGCACCCCGGCCTTGTAGCCGAAGGTGTGGAAGAAGGGGTTCACGATGAGGTAGCGGTCGCCCTCGGTCAGGCCGGCCAGATCGCTCCAGATGCCGTACGCCCGCAGCGACTGGGTGTGGGTGATGACCGCGCCCTTCGGGCGGCCCGTGGTACCCGAGGTGAAGATGATGTCGGAGGTCCAGGGGCCGTCGACCGCGTCCGCCCGTGCGCGCACGTCGCCCGAGCCCACTCCCTCCCCGCTCGCCAGGAAGTCCTTCCAGGTGAGGAAGTCGGCGGGGGCGTCCTCCGACAGCACCACCACGCGCTCCAGTTGAGGCAGTCCGGGCAGCGGGCCGGGGCCGCCCGGGCCCTCTCCGGCGGCCCTGCGCAGGGACGCCACGTAGGACGTGCCGAGGAACGTGCCGGTGACGAAGAGCAGCCGGGTGCCGCTGCGGCGGAGCACGTCCGCCGCCTCGGCGCCCTTGAAGCGGGTGTTGAGCGGCACGAGCACCGCGCCCGCGGAGACGGCGCCCAGGGCGCTGACGATCCAGTCGAGGGTGTTCGGCGCCCACACGCCGACCCGGTCGCCCGGTCCGACCCCGTTCGCCAGGCAGGCCGCCGCGGCGCGCTCCACGCGGGCGCCCAGTTCCGCGTAGGTGATCCGGGTACGGCCCTCGACGACCGCCTCGACATCCGCGTACCGCTCGGCCGCCGCCCTCACCAGACGCGGGATGGTTTCCCGTTCCGTCTCCGCTCGCACAGCAAGCCTCCCGGGAGCAGAAGAACCGACGAAGAGCTGACTGACCGTCAGATTAGCTGTAATCTGACGACCTGTCAGCGAACCGTTCGGGCCGGAGGTGCGCGCACATGGCAGCAGGAGCAGCAGGACCGGCCGGCCTCAAGGACGCCACCGCCATCGTCGGCATCGGCCAGACGCCCTTCGCCAAGCGGCTCCCCGAGGACGAGCGCACCCTCGCCTGCCGTGCCGTCCTGGCGGCCCTCGACGACGCCGGGATCGCGCCCGGCGAGGTCGACGCGCTCGCCTCCTACACCATGGAGGAGACGGACGAGGTGGAGCTGGCGAAGGCCTGCGGCTTCGGTGACCTCACCTTCTTCAGCAAGGTCGGGTTCGGGGGCGGCGGTTCGTGTGCCACCGTCGCCCATCTCGCCGCCGCCGTCGCCACCGGGCAGGCGAGCGTCGGGGTGGCCTGGCGGTCGCGCAAGCGGGGCAGCGGGCCCCGTCCCTGGACCAACACCACCGTCCAGCTCCCCACCCCGGCCCAGTGGACCCGGCCGTACGGTCTGCTCAGGCCGGTGGACGAGATCGCCATGCTCGCGCGTCGCTACCTGCACGAGTACGGGGCCACCCGGGACCACCTGTTCAACGTCGCCCTGGCCTGCCGCAACCGGGCCAACCAGAACCCCGCCGCGATCATGTACGACCGGCCCCTCACCCGCGAGATGTACATGACGTCCCGCTGGATCAGCGAGCCGCTCTGCCTCTTCGACAACTGCCTGGAGACGGACGGGGCGCTGGCCTGCGTCGTGGTCTCCGCCGAGCGGGCCCGGGACTGCCGTCGGAAACCCGTCTACGTCCACTCCGCCGCCCAGTCGCTGCCCGCCCAGCACCACGGCATGGTCAACTACTGGAACGACGACCCCCTCACCGGCCCGGCCTGGAGCGCCGCACGGCATCTGTGGAAGCACTCCGACCTGACCCCTCAGGACGTGGACGTCGCCCAGATCTACGACGCCTTCACCCCCCTGGTCCTGCTCTCCCTGGAGGGGTACGGCTTCTGCGGGCGCGGGGAGGGCGGGGCGTTCACCGAGGGCGGGGCGCTGGAGATCGGCGGGCTGCTGCCCGTCAACACCGGCGGGGGCGGGCTGTCCGAGGCCTACGTGCACGGCTTCAACCTCATCAACGAAGGGGTGAAGCAGCTGCGCGGGACCAGTACCGCGCAGGTGCCGGGCGCCTCGTCCTGTCTGGTCACGGCCGGTGAGGGTGTGCCGACCTCCGCCCTGCTGCTGAGGAGTTGAGGAGCTACCGATGCTGCGTCCCGTCACCGACGCCGACGGCGCCCCCTTCTGGGAGTACGCCGCCCGGGGCGAACTCCGTGTCCAGGCCTGCGCCGGATGCGGCGAACTCCGCTTCCCGCCCCGGCCCTGCTGCCCGCACTGCCAGTCGTTCGAGGCCGAGTGGCGGCTGGTGTCGGGGGCCGGTCGTGTGTGGTCGTACGTCGTCCCGCATCCGCCCCTGCTGCCGGACTACGCGGAGCTGGCGCCGTACAACGTGGTCGTCGTCGAGCTCGACGAGGCGCCCCGGATCCGGCTCGTCGGCAACCTCGTCGCCGGGCCCGGTGAGCCGCTCGGCTCCCTCCCGGCGGAACGCCTGCGCATCGGCGCCCGGGTGCGGGTCGCCTTCGACGACGGCCTGCCCCGGTGGGTTCCGGAGCGGTCATGAGCGGTGTGGTCGTCGTCCGCACGGACCCGGACAGCGGGGTCGCCGTCGTCACGCTGAACCGGCCCGACCGGCTCAACGCCATCGACCTCGCCATGGCCGGCGAACTCGTCTCCGTGTGGCGGGCGTTGCGGTTCGACGACTCGGTGCGGGCCGTCGTCCTCACCGGAGCCGGTGAGCGCGCCTTCTGCACCGGGATCGACCGGAACGCCGTCGTACCGCAGCCGAACTCGCCGTTCGCGCAGGACGATCCGCTGCTCGGCGTGGGGCCCAAGGCCAACGACCTGTGGAAGCCGGTCGTCGCCGCCGTGCGCGGGATGGCCTGCGGGGGTGCCTTCTACCTGCTGGGCGAGGCGGAGTTCGTGGTCGCCGACACCACCGCGACCTTCTTCGACCCACACACCACCTACGGCATGGTCAGCGCCTACGAGTCCGTCCTCATGGCGCAGCGCATGCCCTACGGGGAGGTCGCGCGGATGGCGCTCATGGGGACGGCCGAACGGATCTCGGCCCGGCGGGCGTACGAGACCGGGCTGGTGTCCGAACTCGCGCCGGAGGGCGAGGCGCTGGAGGCGGCGATCGCCTGTGCCGCCGTCATCGCCGGGTATCCGACGCAGGCCGTGCAGGGGACGGTGCGGGCGCTGTGGGCCGCGAGCGAGGCCGGGCGGTCCCGGGGCGTCGCGCAGGCACCGCATCTCATCGCACTCGGGAACGCGCCGGGTGAGCGACAGGCCCGGCTGTTCGCGGAGCGGGGGCGGGGACGGGAGTACCGGCTGCGCGAGTGAAAACCGTTGGCACCTACACGCGTATGCTCGACGGGTGGTTGAGCATCGGATGATCGACGTGAACGGTATACGGCTGCACATCGCGGAGCAGGGCGAGGGCCCGCTCGTGGTGCTGCTGCACGGCTTCCCGGAGTCCTGGCACTCCTGGCGGCACCAGTTCGGGCCGCTGGCCGAGGCCGGTTTCCGGGTGGTCGCTCCCGACCAGCGCGGGTACGGAGGCAGCGACCACCCCGAGGACGTGGCCGCGTACAGCATCCTCCACCTGGTGGGGGACGTGGTCGGGCTGGTCCACGCGCTGGGCGAGGAACGGGCGTTCGTCGTCGGGCACGACTGGGGAGCCCCGGTGGCCTGGCACACCGCGCTGCTGCGGCCGGACGTGGTGCGCGGGGTGGCGGGGCTGAGCGTGCCGCCGCCGTTCCGGGGCGGTCACCCGCCGCTGAGGACCATGCGGGAGCGCTTCGAGGGACGCTTCTACTGGAACTACTTCGAGCGGCCGGGCGTCGCCGAGGCCGAGTTCACCGCGGACACCCGCACCACCCTGCGCAAGCTGCTGTACTCCGCCTCCGGTGACGCGCCGGGCGCCGGGCGCCCCGAGCAGGCCCTGGTCGACCCGGAGCGCGGCTGGCTCGCGGACGCGCCGGACCCCGAGGTGCTGCCCGAGTGGCTCACCGAGGAGGACCTCGACCTGCTCACCGAGAGCTTCACGCCGGGCTTCACCGGCGCGCTCAACTGGTACCGCAACCTGGACCGCAACTGGGAGCTGACCGCCCCCTGGCAGCAAGCGGTGGTGTCCTCGCCCGCCCTGTACGTGTACGGCGACCGGGACCTGGTCCCGGCCTTCCCGGGCACGCCCGAACTGATCGAGAAGCTGCCCGAGTTGATGCCCGGCCTGCGCCGCAAGCCGCTTGTGCTGCCGGGCTGCGGCCACTGGACGCAGCAGGAGCGGCCCGCCGAGGTGAACGAGGCGCTGCTGGAGTTCCTGACGGAGCTGCGGGACTGACGCCGCCGGAGCGGGAGGACGACTCGGCCGCGATCATTCGTCACGGCCGCCTCACCGCGTGCGACCGGCACGCACCCGGCGTAGCGTCATCGGTGGAGGCGGTGAACGGGCCGCCCCCCGATGAACGACGGCCGCCGTCCGAACCCTTCCGTGTGCCGGTACGACGGCCGTCCCCGGTGTTCAGGGGCCCTCGCGCCATGAGCGCCCCGGGCGGGCACGGTGAAAGGAGCCGCTCAGGCGGTGCGCGCCGTGCCCGTGCCCTTCTCCGCGTCCAGCGCGTACACGCAGCGGTCCTTGCTGCACGCGTACACCACCCCGTCCTGGACGACCGGGGAGCCGGTGATCTCGCCGCCGGTGGCGAGTTTCCAGCGCAGCCGGCCGTCGTCGGCCTTCAGGGTGTAGAGCAGGTGGTCGGTGGAGCCGAAGTGGATCCGGCCCTCGGCCACCGAGGGGGCGCCGACGATGTCGCCGCCCGCCTGGAAGCGCCACTTGGGTGTGCCGGTGACCGCGTCGAGGGTGTAGAGGCCCTTGCCGCTGCCCACGTGGACGTGGCCGGCGGCGACCAGGACCGGGTCCACGGAGGCGCGGGACTCGGTGGCGATGCGCCAGCGGTCACGGCCGTCGGTGGCGTCGAGGGCGTAGACCGTGCCGAGGTAGTCGGCCAGGTAGATGCCGCCGCCGGTGACGGCCGGGCCGGGCACGAAGGTGGGCGGGGAGAGGAAGACGGCCGGCGCCTCGAAATGCCACTTCACGTGCCCGGCGGCCACGTCCAGGGCGAGGACGCGGGTGCCGGCGCAGACGTAGACGTAGCCGTCGGGCGCCTGGGTGACGCGGACCGGGACGCCGCCGCAGGAGGCCGCGTCGCCGATCGGGTACGACCAGCGCTCGTCGCCGGTGCGGGCGTCCAGGGCGCGCAGCCGGGCGTCCTGCCACACGTAGACCGTGCCGTCGTGCAGGGCGGGTCCGGCCTCCGGGGACTCGAAGTCGGTCTGGCAGCCGGTGATCTCCCAGAGCTTCTGCCCGTTCGAGGCCTCCCAGCCCTGGACTCCGCCGCCGCGGGTGCCGGTGACGACGGTGCCGTGGCCGGCCTTGAGGGAGTAGACCCAGGCGTCCGTCTGGAAGCGCCACAGGTCGCCCCCCTCGCGGGCGTCCAGGGCGAACAGGGTGGGGCCGTCGGAGGCGTGGATACGGCCGTCCGCGACCGCCATGGACCAGGCGACGTCCCGGGTCTTGAAGCGGCGGCGGCCGGTGGCGACGTCCAGGGCGTGCACCTCGAAGGACGTGACGTAGACCAGGTCGTCGGCGACGGCGGGGGTGCCCCAGACGTCGTTGGACATGCGGAAGCGCCAGGGCCGCCAGCCGCCGGGCTGCTCGGGCGGCGCGGCCGGGGCCGGGGGCGCGGCGACGGCAGGGCCGACGGCGGGGTCGGTGCCGTTGACGCCGGGGCGGTGCTTGGCCCAGGAGGCGGCGAGGGCGGCCTCCGGAGGGGGTGCTTTGACGGCGGCGGCACGGATGTCGGCGACGCGCGGGCCCGGACCGATGGGTACCTGGGCGCCGGCCAGCCGCACGGGGCCGGTGTCGGGGCCCGTGGGGGCACCTCCCTGCTCGGGCGAAGCCGAGAGCTTGGGGGAAGGGGCGGCCACGGACGCGGCGGCGGGCACGGGCGCCGGAACGACGGGGTCGTGCGAGGGCGGGGGCGGGATGGGCGCGGGGCCGGGGGCCGGGCGTCCGCCGCCGCTGCGGCCGGCGCCGGGGGCGGGCTTGCCGGCCGGGCGGCCGTTGCGGCGGGGGTCGATCAGGCCGACGGCCCGTTCCGGAAGCCACGCGGAGGCCGTGCCGCTGTCGTCGGAGCCGGAGCCGAAGAGGTGGGGGGCGAGCTGGGCCTGGAGGTCGGCCGGGTTGGGGCGGGCCGTGGGGTCCATCTGCATACAGGACTCGATGAGCGGACGCAGCTCGTCCGGGAGGCCCTCCAGGTCCGGGCCCTCGCGCAGCAGCATGAAGACCGTCTCCACCGGGTTGGCGCCGTGGAAGGGCGGGTGTCCGGTGGCGGCGAAGACCAGCATGGAGCCGAGGGAGAAGACGTCGCTCGCGCCCGTGACGCTGCGGGAGTCCTTGGCCTGCTCGGGGGACATGTAGGCGGGCGTGCCGACGGCGACGTTCGTCATCGTCAAACGCGTGTTCGAAACACCCGACGCGATCCCGAAGTCGATCACCCGGGGGCCGTCCTCGACGACGAGGACGTTCGACGGCTTGAGGTCACGGTGGACGAGCCCGGCGCCGTGGATGGACTGGAGCGCCTCGGCCACGCCGGCGGCCAGCCAGCGCACCGCCTGGGCCGGGAGCGGCCCGCACTCGTTCACTATCTCCTCGAGGGAGGGGGCGGGGACGTAGGCGGTGGCCAGCCACGGCACGGCGGCCCGCGGGTCGGCGTCCACGACCGCGGCCGTGTAGAAGCCGGAGACGGCGCGGGCGGCCTCCACCTCACGTGTGAAGCGGACCCGGAACAGCTGGTCCTCCGCCAGCTCCGTCCGGACGGTCTTGATCGCCACACGCCGGCCGGACGCCGAACGCGCGAGATAGACCAGCCCCATGCCGCCGGCACCCAGCCGTCCCAGCACCTCGAACGGCCCGATCCGCCGCGGATCGTGCTGCGTCAGCTGATCCACCACTCTGCCTGCCACCTCCCCGTACGAGCCGCGCCAAGCCACATGTTCCACGCGACCCCGTGCAGCGTCTCACCACCGCACCGCCATGGCGGCACGCACCCCGATTCTTCCTGGCCGGAGCCGTGGTTGCGAACCCGGTGGCAATTGGGATGTCTCGGGGCATAAGCAATTAAACAATGACCAAACAGTGATCATCGCAGAGACCATCCGGTGCCCGCTCAGCGGTGCAGCAGCGCGAAGGACGCCCCCTGATTGTCCGTGACGACGGCGACCGTGCCGTACGAGGCCCCGAAAGGCGGGGCCTGGACGCGGCCGCCGAGCCGGGTCACGTCCTCCAGCGCGGCCGGTACGTCCTCGACGGCGAAGTGGACGAGGAAGTGGGGCGGCATCTCGGCCGGGAACACGTCGGAGACCGGTGCCCGGCCGAAGTCGGGCTCGGCGTCCGGCCCGAACAGGGCCTCCTGGAAGAGGTCGCCGTAGAAGGCGTTGGCCGCCTCGGTGTCCCGTGCGTAGAGCTCGGCCCAGGCGAAGGTGCCCGGCTCGTGCCGCCTGCCGAAACCGGGGTGCTCGCCGGGCTGCCACAGCGCGAAGACGGCACCCTCGGGGTCGGTGACCAGGGCGGTCACACCCAGCTCACCGGCCGGCACCGGCGACGAGATGACCTGACCGCCGGCGTCCCGGACGCGCCGGGCCAGGGCCGGGGCGTCCGGGGTCGCGAAGTACACCGTCCATACGGTGGGCAGCCGGCCGTCCATCTTGCGGACCAGCGCGGCCACGGGTTCGCCGTCCTTCAGAGCCCGCGTGAAGGGGCCGAACCAGTCCTCGAAGGCCCATCCGAAAAGTTCACCGTAGAACCGCTTGCCCGCCTCGACGTCGGGAAGCTGCGCGTCCACCCAGCAGGGGACGCCCTCTGCGTACACCGATGCCCTGTTTTCGGCCATGCCGCCAACGTAACCGTGACGGCCGCAGCCCGCAGACCAGGCACACCAGGCTCCGTACTTCCTTACACCCCATTTGCAGTCGGCCGAATCGCGCCCAGATCACGCCTCGGTAAGCTGACGTCATGACAGGACAAGTGCGTACCGTCGACGGCCGCGTGGCCGGTCGGCGTGGGCAGGCGACCCGGCAGAAGCTGCTCGACTGCCTCAGCGAGATGCTCAGCTCCTCCCCCTACCGGGATGTCAAGGTCATCGATGTCGCCCGGAAGGCGGGGACTTCGCCCGCGACCTTCTACCAGTACTTCCCGGACGTCGAGGGCGCCGTCCTGGAGATCGCCGAGCAAATGGCGACCGAGGGCGCCGCGTTGACCGAGCTCCTGGAAGGCCGCTCGTGGGCCGGCAAGGCGGGCTGGCAGACGGCGCAGGAACTGGTCGACGGGTTCCTCGAGTTCTGGCGCCGGAACGACGCGATCCTCCGGGTCGTCGATCTGGGCGCCGCCGAGGGCGACAAGCGCTTCTACAAGCTCCGTATGAAGATCCTCAACTCGGTGAACAACTCCCTCGCGGACGCCGTCGCCGAGCTCCAGGCCAAGGGCAGGGTCGACAAGGACGTGAACCCGGCGGCCGTCGCCGGCTCGCTGGTCGCGATGCTCGCGGCCGTCGCCTCCCACCAGAAGGGCTTCTCCTCCTGGGGCGTGAAGCAGGCCGAACTGAAGCCGAACCTCGCGATGTTGGTGCACCTGGGCGTCACGGGCAGGAAGCCGACGAAGTAGCCCCGGCCCGGCCTCTTTCACATACCCAAGTCCTGTCTGGCAGGCGGCGGTCCACCCGAGTGGGCCGCCGCCTGTGCTTTTCACCGCCGCACGAGCCTGAACACCCGGATCTCCCGGTCCACCCGCGCCTGGTACGCCGCGTACGGCGGCCAGAACGCCAGCACCGCCTGCCATGCCGCCGCCCGCTCCTGCCCCTGGAGCAGCCGGGCCGTGACGGGGATGTCCCGGCCCTTCCAGCTGATCTCGGCGTCCGGGTGGGCGAGCAGGTTGTGGCTCCAGGCGGGGTGCCCGGGCCGTCCGAAGTTGGACCCGACCAGGATCCAGCTGCGCCCGCCGTCCTCCGGCATGCAGGCCAGCGGCGTACGGCGCGGCTGTCCGCTCCGCGCCCCGGTCGACGTCAGCACGACCCCCGGCAGGAGCTGCGCGCTGAGCAGCATCTTTCCCCGGCTGAGCCGGTGCACGGCCCGGTCCAGGGCCGGGAAGACGTACGGTGCCACCCGGGCGAACCCGCGGGTGGACGACACCTTCTGCACGAACCGCACGCCCTTCACCGGCCGGCCTCCTCGAAGACGTGCGCCGCGTCGGCGGCGTGCGCCCGCAGCCGGTGCACCGGCCCGAACAGCAGCTCGTCGCCCGCGGCACGCTTGAAGTACAGGTGAACCTCGTGCTCCCAGGTGAAACCGATGCCGCCGTGCAGCTGGATCCCCTCGGCGGCGGCCGAGCGCAGCGCCTGGAGGGCCTGGGCGAGGGCGAGCCCGCCGGCCGGCTCCCCGCGGGCTTCCCGGGCGGCGGCCCAGGCCGCGTGGTACGCCGCCGAGCGGGCCGCCCGCACCCGCACGTACACATCGGCCAGCCGGTGCTTGACCGCCTGGAAGGACCCGACCGGCCGCCCGAACTGCTCGCGCTGCCCCACGTACTCCACGGTCCGCTCCAGCACCCGGTCGGCGGCCCCCACGGCCTCGGCGGCCAGACAGGCGGCCGCGGTGCCGCCGAGCCGGGCGAGGGCCGGAAGGATGTCGCCACCGTCCTCACCGAGCAACTCGGCTTCCGCGTAGCGCAGTTGGACCCGACCCTGTGGACGGGTCGCGTCCAGCGTGGTCTGCCGTACGCGGGTGAGGCCGGTCGCGTCGCCGCGTACGAGGAAGAGCAGGACGCGGGAGCGGGTGAACCCCCCGGCGTGCGCGGCGACCAGCAGCAGATCCGCGCTGTGCCCGTCGAGGACCTGCTCGACCTGCCCGTACAGCCGCCAGCCCCCGTCCACCCGCCGGGCCTGCACACCTCCCGCCCGCCCGCCGCCCGCCCACTCCCCGTTCCGGTCGTGGCCGGTGAGCGCGAGGGCGGTGGTGAGGGCTGGGCCCGGTACGGCGAGGGCGGCGGTGAGCCCGCCGGAGGCGATGCGCGGGAGGAGGCCGGACCGCTGGGTGTCGGTGCCGAGGGCGAGCAGCAGGGGTGCCGTGAGCACCGCCGTGGCGAGCAAGGGCGAGGGGGCGAGCGCCCGGCCCGTCTCCTCGCAGGCCAGGGCAAGCTCGGTGACCGAGCAGCCGACACCGCCGTAGGCCTCCGGGAGGGCCAGTCCGGGCAGGCCGAGCTGTTCGGCGAGGGCGGTCCACAGGGCCACGTCGTGCCCGGCCGGGGTGTCGACGGCGGCCCGCAGCTCCTGAGGGCCGCACCGTTTGTGGAGCAGTTCGCGCAGGGTGCGGCGGATCTCGTCCTGTTCGGCGGTGAAGCGGGCGTCCATGGGGGTACCACCTCCGCATCTGACGGTTCGTCATATTAGGGCGGAGGGGCGGGGAAGCCCAGACTCCTGCTGCCGTGCTTGCGCCCGGCTATATCTGATGTACCGTCAGATTCATGGTGGCCCGGAGGAAAGTGGCCGTCGTCGGCGCGGCCCTCGCGGACTGCGGCCGGGTGGACGACGCGACCCCGTACACCCTGCACGCCCAGGCGGCCCGCCGCGCCCTGGCCGACGCGGGCCTGGACCGGTCACTGGTCGACGGCTTCGCCTCCGCCGGGCTGGGCACCCTGGCCCCCGTCGAGGTCGCCGAGTACCTGGGCCTGCGCCCCACCTGGGTCGACTCCACCTCCGTCGGCGGCTCCACCTGGGAGGTCATGGCGGCCCACGCGGCGGACGCGATCGCGGCCGGGCACGCGCGGGTGGTGCTGCTCGCCTACGGCTCGACGGCCCGCGCCGACGTGAAGGCGGGCCGCCGCACCGGAACACTGTCCTTCGGCACCCGCGGCCCCATGCAGTTCGAGGTCCCGTACGGTCACACCCTGATCGCCAAGTACGCCATGGCGGCCCGCCGCCACATGATCGAGTACGGCACGACGATCGAGCAGCTGGCGGAGGTGGCGGTCCAGGCGCGGGCCAACGCGGCGCTGAACCCGGAGGCGATGTTCCGCACCCCGGTCACGGTGGACGAGGTCCTGGCCGGCCCCATGATCGCGGACCCCTTCACCAAGCTGCACTGCTGCGTCCGCTCCGACGGCGGGGCGGCGGTGCTGCTGGCGGCGGAGGAGTACGTACGGGACTGCCGTACGACACCGGTGTGGGTGCTGGGCAGCGGGGAGTACGTCTCGCACGCCGCCATGTCGGAGTGGCCGGACTTCACGGTCTCCCCGGCGGCGGTGAGCGGCCGGCTGGCCTTCGAGCGGGCCGGTGTACGGCCGGACGAGATGGACCTCGCGGAGATCTACGACGCGTTCACCTACATGACGCTGGTGACGCTGGAGGACCTCGGCTTCTGCGGGAAGGGCGAGGGCGGCGCGTTCGTGGAGAAGGGGCGGCTGCGGGTCGGGGGCGGGGGCCTGCCGGTGAACACCGACGGGGGCGGTCTTTCGGCTCAGCACCCGGGGATGCGGGGGTTGTTCCTGCTGGTGGAGGCGGTGCGGCAGTTGCGGGGGGAGGCCGGGGAGGACCGGCAGGTGCGGCGGGGCGACGGGACGCTGCCACGGCTGGCGGTCGCGTCCGGCACCGGCGGGTGGTTCTGTTCGTCGGGGACGGTGGTGCTGGCGGCGGGATGACCCCGGTTGTGCGCAGGACGACTCGGGGGAACACCGGACGCCCGCGGGGGCGTTGGGATGTTCCGAACGCCGACCGCCCTGTCGAAGGAGACCGGAATGGCCCTGACCCGTGAAGAGCGTGAGCAGTTCCTGGCAGAACCCCACATCGCCGCACTGGCCGTCGACGCGGGACCGGGCCGGGCCCCGCTGACCGTGCCGATCTGGTACCAGTACGAGCCGGGCGGCGACATCTGGATCATGACCGGTCTCGACTCCCGCAAGAACGAGCTGATCAGCGCGGCGGGGCGGTTCTCGCTGATGGTGGACCGGCTGGAGCCGACCATCAGGTACGTGTCGGTCGAAGGCCCGGTGGTCGACACCTCCCCCGCCACCCTGGAGCAGCTCCGGGAGATCTCGGCGCGTTACCTGCCCGCCGAGAAGGTCGAGGGCTATGTGGACTACTCCTGGAAGAACCACGGCGAGATGGTGGTGCTCCGCATGCGGCCCGAGCGGTGGGTGTCGGCGGACCTCGGGCAGGTATGACGAGCCCCGGGTGACAATCGGGGGATGGCAACCGATCTTCACGAGCTGCTGAGGTCACTGCGGGTCTGGGACCCGGAGGTCACCGAACTGCCGCCCTTCGACCCCGAGGCCGCCCCCGCCACCCCGCTGGAGCTCTTCACCGAGTGGTTCGCCGCGGCGGTGGCGGCCGGGCAGTCCGAGCCGCACACCATGTCGCTGGCGACCTCGGACGGGTCCGGCCTGCCCGACGTGCGGATCGTGATGCTGCACGGTGCGGACGGGACCGGCTGGTCCTTCGCGTCCCACGCCGGCAGCCGCAAGGGCCGCCACCTCGCCGCCCGCCCGTACGCCGCGCTCGGCTTCTACTGGCCGGTGCTGGGCCGGCAGGTGCGGGTGCGCGGCCCCGTGTCGGCCGCCCCGTCGGCCGACGCCCAGGGCGACCTCCACGCCCGCTCGACGGGCGCGCTGGCGGCGGCGCTGACCGGGCGGCAGAGTGAGGTCCTCGGCTCGGTGGAGGAGCTGGCACGGGCCTCCGAGGCGGCCTGGGAGCGGGCCGCGCGGGAGCCGGCGACACCGGTGCCCTCGTGGACGCTGTACCGGCTGCGGGCCGAGGAGGTGGAGTTCTTCCAGGGCGACGAGGCGCGGCGCCACGTGCGGCTCCGCTACCGGCGCGCGGAGCAGGGGTGGACGCGGGAACTGCTGTGGCCCTGAGGGACGGCCGGGCTCGCCGTCAAACCGTGCTCAGGGCGGAGAACAGGAAGTAGACGGAGAACGCCATGGCCGCCACGAACAGCGTGACGCCCGACCAGATGTACCGGTCCAGGAGACGCAGCCGACGGTCACGGAACTCGCGGAAGCCGCTCTCGTCGGTCACGGTGGCCAGGGTGGGCACCAGCGCCAGGATGAACGTCACGGCGGCGAGCAGGAAGAAGACCATGGGCAGCACGCTCAGCTGACCGCTGAAGGAACCCGAAATCCCTTCGTGACCCACATAGTTGAGCACTGCCACATAGATGGGGATGGCGCCACTGCTGGTGGTCAGCATGACCCGGCAGAAGTCGAGTGCCGTCGCGCGTGACGCCTTCTGCCACTCGGCACGTTCGCCGCCGCTCTCCTGGGCCGCCACGGTCCCCGCCGCCGGCCCGGGCTCGGGGAGCGCGGCGCTCATAGCGGCGCCCGACAAGGGATCGACGGGGCCCAGGTAGGACTCGTTCTCGCGGAGTTCCAGCTCGACGGCGATCGGCCCACCCGTCGTCGGGCAGGTCAGGCCGGCGCTGGACGCGGCACCTCCGAAGGTGAGAACGGCACGTCGGCCGAAGCCCAGCGTGAACCGGTGCCGCTCGGCGCAGTGTGGGCACCGCTCGACGACGTACTGCTGAATGCGGGCAATGGGAATCGACGGATCTGCCACACTTTCATGTTATCTGGCGGATAACGTATTTCGATGGAAGAAATCCTGTTCTCCGGTGCCGGCCCGCTGCAACGAGAGCCGGGCCGGGCGGAGTTGACCCAGCAGGGCACGGAGGCGGCGGAGGCGGCAGATCCATCGGATCCCCGCGCAACGGCCCGCGCCGTGCCACGGTCACTGGGTGTCGAGATCCTGGAAGCGGCGTTCGCGAAGTTCTCCAGCAGCCCGGAGGCGCAGGGGCTCTACGGCGACCCGCAACGGGGCGCCACGCTGGAACAGAGCTGGCGCACCGCTGGTCTGCTGTCCGGTATGCATCCCGTGTGCCTCCTCGCAGCCGGGCGCCCCGAGGTGCCGACCGCCGCGATCGAGCGCGTGATCGTCTTTTCCCCGGCAGACCTGGTCGACCTCCTGGCACGGGCCCTCATCGCACGGCACGCCAGGGGGATAGCCGTCCACGTCTACGACGGCCGCTCCGGACACTGCATCAACCTGGTGGCCGCCGACGACGAGTCGATCCTCTTCCACGACCCCTGGCCGGGCCGCTCCCTGCTGTGCCGCGAGAACAACGCGGCAGGCGTGGACGTGGCGGAGCAGGGGAACCGCTGGGTCATCTCCAGGGCTGATCTCGCCAAGGTCGTTTTCTCGGCCTTCCTGTGGCCGTCGGAGTGGGGCGACCTCGCCGGGGAGCCCACCCGCGTGCCGTACGCGGATCTGCGAGGCGGCGACTTCTTCGATTTTTTCCACGTGCGGGAGACGGCAGACGGCCGTACGACCGAGGCGGGCAGAACGGAGGTGCGCCTCAAGACCGGCGGCTTCCAGGAACACGTGGACCTCACGCTCGACCTGGACGCGCGTGAGCGGGTGACCCGAGCGGAACTGTGGCTGCGCCGGGAGTGGATGGCGAACCTCAACCCGTTCGCGAGAGACATCGCCAAGAGCTTCGTGGGCGGTTTCGTCACCGAGCGCGGTGGCGAGCGGGCCTCCCCGATCGTCGAGCTGCTCTGGAATCTGGGCAGACTCGACGAGGCCACCGGCCACCGCGTGCTCACGGACGACGCTCCGGAGTGCGCAATCGTACGAGCTTATCTCGGCGTCCAGGAGCGGGCCTTCGCCGCGCTGGCGACCGAGACGCTGAACGCCGAGAACACCGAACGCGAGGGCTCCGCCTGGTTCAAGCTGACCCTGACCTTCTGGTGAGACACCTTGGTGCTATCCGAAGTCGTACACCGCGAAGTCCGCCACCGGCCGGTATCCGATCCGCTGGTAGAGGCCGTTGCTGGTCGGGTTCGCCAGGTCGGTGAAGAGGACCACCTCCTGTGCTCCGGCGGCCAGGGCGGCGCGGCTGACCTCGGCCGTGGCGGCGCCCGCGTAGCCGCGGCCGCGGTGGTGGGGCGGGGTGTAGACGGCGGAGACGCGGATCTGGCCGGCGACCCGGGGGGTCGTGCCGGCCATGGCGACGGGGGTGCCGTCGGGTGTCTCCCAGAAGGTGATGCCGCCCTGGTTGATGCGGGCGTCCGCCCACTCGTCGGCGTCCCGGACGGTGCCCGCGCCGACGGCCTCCGCGAACTCCTCGTGCCAGCGGACGAGTCGCTCGCGGTCCGACTCGACGGCGATCCGGGGCCCGCCGGGCGGCACCGGCCGGGGCACGGTCAGGGTGCCGAGCCGGTAGAGCCGCTGGCGCCGGCGGAGTACGGCCGTGGCTCCCGTGTGCCGCTGCCAGGCCTCGACGAAGGCACCGGCCGTGTCCCGGTCGGCGCTCACACCGGGCAGGGGCCGCCCGAGTGCGGCCAGCCGCGCGGCCAGGGTGTCGGCCTCCTCGACGGTCAGCGAGGTGAGGTTCAGCCAGTGCGGGGGCGTGCGGAAGAACGCCGCCCGGACCGCCCCGTCCCGCTCCAGGACGCCGAACTCCGGTACCCCCTCGCCGTACACGTGCGGTCCACGGGTGCGCAGCGTCTCCGTGACGGTCAACGGGACGGTGTGCAGCGCCGGCTGGGAGCGGAGGAAGCCGCCGGCGCGGGTCAGGAAGTCGTCGAGGCCGTGGGTGAGGTGCCAGGTGTCGGACGGCATGCCCCATGGTGCCGCGCCGCGCCCCGGGGGCGCCTGCGTATTACGCTCCGGGCTCCGCATACGCGTCCGGTTCGGGGTCCGTCGCCAGTCGTGCGTGCAGGTGGGCGTCGCGGAAGGCGTCGTGCCGGTCCTCCTGGAAGACCGCCCCTCGCAAGGTGCCCTCGTAGGCGAATCCGCACCGATCGGCGATCCGGCACGAGGCGTCGTGGCCGACGGCGTGGTCCAACTCCAGTCGGTGCAGGCCGAGTTCTGTCAGCGCCCAGCGGGTGGCGAGCAGCAGGGCCCGGGTGGCGACGCCCTGGCCACGGGCCTCGGGCAGCACCCAGTAGCCGACGCGGGCGACCTTCAGGTGGTACTTGATCTCGTTGACGCCGATGTGCCCCAGGGCCGTACCGCTGCGCGCGTCGGCGACCCGGAACGACATCGACGTGCCCTCCGCGGCGCTCTGGGCCCGCGCGAGCAGCGACTCCCTGGCGCTCCTGCGGTCCGTGACCGGCCTGAGCGGGGTGTTCCAGCGCCGGAACTCCGGATCCCGCAGGCCGCGCAGCCACGTCTCGACGTCGGAGCCGGACGCCGCGTCCCAGGGGCGGAGGTGGAGGCCGAGGCCGTGCAGTTCCGTGGCTGGGGGGCCGGTCCGGGACCGGTCGCGTATCGGGGGCATGAGGACATTCAAGCGGGTGGGCCCGCGCTGTTCACCCGAGTACGGCTCACCCCGTGGCGGCCCCCGGCGCGACCCGGAACACCGGGACGCCCGCCCGGAACACCACCTCGAGTTCCACCCCGGCCGACAGCTCCTCCGCCCCCACGACCTCCGTCATCATCCGCGGCCCCTCGGCCAGGTCCACCACGGCGGCGACGTAAGGTGTGCGCTCCGCGAAGGGCGGCAGGTCGTTGCGGTGCACGACGGACCAGGTGTAGAGGGTGGCGCGGCCGCTCGCGGGTTCCCAGATGACGTCCTCGCTCCAGCAGTGGGGGCAGAACTCGCGCGGGTAGTGGTGGGCCCGGCCACAGGCCCGGCAGCGGCGGATCAGCAGCCGGCCCTCGGCGGCGGCCTCCCAGTACGCCCGGGTGAAGGTGTCGGGCTCGGGCAGGTCGAAGCGTCGCTCCATCAGAAGAGCCCCAGCGCGCTGTCCAGCGACCAGGTCTGCCAGGACATCCCGAACAGCCCGACCACCGACATCAGCGCCATCATCGAGTTCTGTCCCTGCTCGGCCACATCGTGGATCATGAGGGTGAAGTAGAGGGCGTTGAGGAGGAACCCGCCGGCCAGGGCGATCGGGGTGAGCAGACCGGTGATCAGGCCGAGGCCGAGGGCGAGTTCCGCGTAGACGACGACGTACGCCATCACACGCGGGTGCGGTGCGACGGCCGCCTCGAAGCCCGAACGGACCGCGCTCCAGCGGTGCCCTGCCGCTATCCCCGCCGCCCACGTGATGCCGGTGCCACGCTCGAACCAGGCCTTGCGGTCCTTGTGCCGCCAGCTCTCCAGCCACCACAGCCCGAGCCCGATCCGCAGCACGGCCAGCCACTGCGGGCCGGTGAGCCAGATCGTGTCCATGAGATCTGACGGTACGTCAGATCTGCCGATGCGCAAGACCCGCGACCACCCGGCCCCACCCCGCCCCCCTCCCGCCTCCGAAGCCGTAATCAATCCGAAACCAATTCCGGTCTTGACCGAGACCCATCAAGCGGACCTCTGGCTACGCTCGCGCTCATGGCCGAGTCCACAACGCCCCCACACTCCTCCCCGCATCCCACACCGGACCGCCCCGTCTACGTCATCGGCGGCGGCCCCGGCGGCCTCTCCGTCGCCCACGCGCTGCGCGCCCGGGGCGTTCGGGCAGTCGTCCTGGAGAAGTCCGACCAGGTCGGAGCGTCCTGGCGCGGCCACTACGACCGGCTGCGTCTGCACACCACCCGCCGCCTGTCGTCCCTGCCCGGCCTGCCGATGCCGCGCCGGTTCGGGCGATGGGTATCACGGGACAACGTGGTGCGGTACCTGGAGAAGTACGCCGAGCACCACCGGCTGGAGGTCGTCACCGGCGTCGAGGTGTCCCGCGTCGAGCGGGCGCCCGACGGCACGGGCTGGCTGCTGCACGCCACCGGCGGCCGGGAGCTGACCGGCGCGGCGGTCGTCGTCGCCACCGGCTACAACCACACGCCCCGCGTGCCCGACTGGCCCGGCCGTGACTCCTACACCGGCGAGTTCCTGCACGCCCGCGAGTACCGCAACGGCAAGCCCTACGCGGGCCGGGACGTCCTCGTCGTCGGAGTCGGCAACACCGGCGCCGAGATCGCCGTGGACCTCGTGGAGAGCGGCGCGTCCCGGGTCCGGCTCGCGGTGCGCACCGTTCCGCACATCGTGCGCCGCACGACCGCCGGCTGGGCCGCCCAGTACAGCGCCGTCCTCGTACGACGGCTGCCGGTCGGCCTCGTCGACCGGCTCAGCCGGGTGCAGGCCAAGGTGGCCGTGCCCGACCTGTCGGCACACGGTCTGCCACGTCCCGGCACCGGGCTGTACACCCGGGTGAAGCAGGGGGCGATCCCGGTGCAGGACGTCGGCCTGATCGACGCGGTGCGCAAGGGCAGGGTGGAGATCGTGGCCGCCGTGGAGCGCTTCGAGGACGGCGGCAAGATCGCGCTGACCGACGGCACCCGGATCTCCCCGGACACCGTGATCGCCGCCACCGGATACGTCCGCGCCCTGGAGGGCCTCGTCGGCCACCTCGGCGTCCTCGACGCTCGCGGCACCCCCGTCGTCCACGGCGCCCGCACCCCGGAGACCGCACCGGGCCTGTACTTCACCGGCTTCACGAACCCGATCAGCGGCAACCTCCGCGAGATGGCGCTCGACGCGGTGAGGATCGCCAAGGCGGTGGAGGCGCGGACCCCTGGCGCCAGAACGCTGGATCGCGACACTGGCACCAACTTCTCTAAATAGTGGCTAATTGACCTTCCATTGGGAAAACTGGGGATCCGACGAGTCTGTCTTGAGAGTCCAGAACTCTCCCCTCCCAGGAGGTCGGCGATGAGGCCACTGACCGACAACCCGGTCGGCGAACCGGACGACGACGCGTTCGGCTTCATGCCCTATGTCCGGGTCCTGCACGAGGCCGTGGCGGAAGCCGACCCCCTGCCGCTGACCGTCGGGGTGTTCGGGGCGTGGGGGACGGGCAAGTCGAGCTTCCTGAGCCTGTGGCAGGGCATCTTCGACGAGGGGAAGGACCGGACCATCTGGTTCAACCCCTGGAAGTACGACCGCAAGGTCGAGGTCTGGGCGGCCCTGCTGCACACCATCCTGGCCGAGATGGAGCAGGAGGAGCAGCTGAGGGAGAAGGTCGGCCGGCTGGCCCGCGCGGCCACCTGGCTGTCCATGCGGGCAGGGCTCGGCACCGCCGCGTCCCTCGCCACCGGCGGTGTGATCAACGGCACGCACGTCAACGAGATCCTGGACACCTTCTCCCAAGCGGATTCCGCGGAGTACCGCCAGGTCAACGCCTTCGAGCATGACTTCGCCGACGCCGTGAACGAGTTCGTGGGCCCCGACGGCCGACTGGTCGTCTTCGTCGACGACCTCGACCGGTGCACCCCGGACGCGGCGGTGACCGTGCTGGAGTCCCTGAAGCTGTTCCTCGGGGAGTCCCGGTGTGTGTTCGTCCTCGCGTTGGATCTGGATGTGGTGGCGGCGGTGGCCACGAAGAAGTTCGGCGAGGCCCTGGCGGGCGCGCCCGGTTACGCGGCCGCCGGCATGGAGTACCTGGACAAGATCGTCCAATTGCCCTTCTTCCTGCCCGACGTGGAGTTCCAGACGCTGCGGGCATCGCTCTCGCGGTATGTCGGACAGGAACTCGCGGACTCCGGGGCGTTCTGGGAACTGATCCAGGTGGGGCTGGGCACCAATCCGCGCCGCGTGAAGCGCTTCTTGAACGTCCTCAACCTGTCCGCGCTCGCCTACGCCCCGGCGAACGGCGGCCCTCTGGACCGGCGCACGCTCCTCCAACTCGCGGAGCTGCTCATCATCCGGACCCGGCACCGTGCGTTCTTCCACCTGCTCACCGAGCAGCCGGGGGCCTGGCGGGCGCTGGAGGGCTACGCCACGTCGGCCATCGTGAACCCCCGGCAGGAAGCCACGTTCAGACAGCGGCTGGACCCGCGCCTGGTGGGCTTCACGAGCGACGACAAGCTGATGCGTCTGCTGCAGACGGGACCGGGCGTCTACAACGACCATCCCGCCGCACCCGACGGCGACCAGGTCACCAGCATGATCAGCACCCTGCGGCGCACCGCGGGCCCGGACGACACGGCCGGGACCGACCCCGTATGACCCAGCAGGGGACCGGTGGCGCGGACCACCCGCGCCACTCGGTCTCTGACCGGTCGGGGGGCGAATCGGTCGACGGGAAGCGGTGTGGACCGATGTCCGTCACGCATCCTCCCGTGCACCCAGTTCCTGACGTACCGTCAGTTCTGTAATCTGATACTGCGTCACCTCACTGACCGGTGCAGTCAGACACAGGAGCGGGGCGGATCGATGCTCGGATCAACCCACGGCGCCCTCACCACCGACTCCAGCCGGGCACGCGTCCTTGCGTGCGGGGAGCAGCCCAGACTCATGGCCCACGGCCGCCCCGACGAGCCGGCGGCCCTCGACGTCAGCGGACGCCCGCTGCACGCCGACGTACCCGACCTGGACCGCTTCTTCCGCCCCCGGTCCGTCGCCGTGATCGGCGCCTCGGACGCCGAGGGGCGCCCGAACACCGGCATCACCCGGCAACTGGCCGACTGGGCCGAGCGGGTCGGCGCCCGGCTGTATCCGGTGCATCCGAACCGGCCGTCGGTCTTCGGCATCCCCTGCTCCCCTTCCGTCAGCGACCTGCCCGAGCAGGTCGACCTGGCCGTGGTGCTGGTCGGTGACCCGCTCCCCGTGGTCGAGGAACTGGCGGAGGCCAAGGCGCGGTTCGCGGTCGTCTTCGCCTCCGGTTTCGCGGAGACCGGCGAGGCCGGCGCGGCCGCCCAGCGGCGGCTGGCCGGCGTCGTCGAGCGGTCCGGGTTACGGCTGCTGGGGCCCAACACCAACCTCAACGCCTTCGAGCGGTTCCGCGACGACCTCGACGGCCCGGCGATCGCGCTCATCACCCAGTCCGGTCACCAGGGCCGCCCCGTCTTCGCCCTCCAGGAACTCGGCATCCGGCTCTCCCACTGGGCCCCGACCGGCAACGAGGCCGACCTGGAGACCGCCGACTTCCTCTCCTACTTCGCCGAGCAGCCCGAGGTCGGCGCCATCGCCTGCTACGTGGAAGGGCTGAAGGACGGCCGCTCCTTCCTGCTCGCCGCCGACCGGGCCGCCCGGCGCGGCGTGCCGGTCGTCGCGGTCAAGGTGGGCCGTACCGAGACCGGCGCCCGCACGGCCGCCTCCCACACCGGCAAGCTGACCGGCGCGGACGACGTGATCGACGCGGCGATGCGCCAGTACGGCGTGATCCGGGTGGACGGCCTCGACGAACTGCAGGACACCGCAGCCCTGTTGGCCCGCGCCCGGCCTCCCCGTGCGGAGGGCGTCGTCGTCTACTCGATCTCGGGCGGCACGGGCGCCCATGTCGCCGACCTGGCGGCCGAGGCGGGCCTGGGGCTGCCGGTCCTGTCCGAGGCCAAGCAGGCCGAGCTGCACCAGTGGATACCCGAGTACCTGAACGTCGCCAACCCCGTCGACAACGGCGGGCACCCGGTCGGCGACCACCGCGGCCGGAAGATCATCGACGCGATCCTCGCCGACCCCGAGGTGGGTGTGCTGATCTGCCCGGTCACCGGGCCGTTCCCCCCGCTCAGCGACCGGCTCGTGCGCGACCTGGTGGACGCCGCCGAGGAGACGGACAAACTGGTGTGCGTGGTGTGGGGGTCGCCGGTCGGCACCGAGCCGGCGTACCGCGAGGTGCTGCTCGGCTCGTCCCGCGTGGCCACCTTCCGCACCGTCGGCAACTGCCTCACCGCCGTCCGCGCCTACCTCGCCCACCACCGCTTCACGACCGCCTACCGCTCCCCCTTCGACGATGCCCCGCGGACCCCGTCGCCGTCCTACCGCAAGGCACAGGCCCTGATGCGGCCCGGTGAGCAGCTGAGCGAGCACGCCGGGAAGCAACTGCTGCGGGCGTACGGCATCCGGGTGCCGCGCGAGCAGTTGGTGACCAGCGCGGCGGCGGCCGTACGAGCCGCCGGGCTCGTGGGCTACCCGGTGGTCATGAAGGCTTCGGGCGCCCGCATCGCGCACAAGACCGAACTGGGCCTGGTGAAGGTCGGCCTGACCTCGGCCAGCCAGGTCCGCGACGCCTATCGCGAGCTGACCGACATCGCACGCTACGAGGGCGTCTCCCTGGACGGCGTACTGGTCTGCCAGATGGTCGAGCAGGGCGTCGAGATGGTCGTCGGCGTCACCCACGACGACCTGTTCGGACCGACGGTGACGGTCGGCCTGGGCGGCGTACTCGTCGAGGTTCTGCGCGACACCGCCGTCGGAGTACCGCCCTTCGGCGAGGAGCAGGCACGGGAGATGCTCGCCGGGCTGCGCGGGCGGGCCCTGCTCGACGGGGTCCGGGGCCGCCCGCCGGCCGACCTGGACGCCCTGGTCGAGGTCGTGCTGCGCGTGCAGCGCATGGCGCTGGAACTCGGGGACCGGCTCGCGGAGCTCGACATCAATCCGCTGATGGTGCTGCCCCGGGGGCAGGGCGCGGTGGCCCTGGACGCGCTGGCGGTGTGCCGCTGATGACGGAGAACGGAGTGCTGCACACGACCGGCGGCCACGTCCTGTTCCTCACCCTCAACCGGCCCGAGAGCCTCAACGCCCTCACCCCCGGCCTGCGGGACGAGATCATCCGGCTGCTGTCTCAGGCGTCCGCGTCGGCGGAGGTACGGGCTGTCGTGATCACGGGGACGGGCCGGGGTTTCTGCGCCGGTGCCGATCTGCGCGGCACCGGCACGCCCGGCGCACGTGTCGCCGGGGACGTGGCACGCACCCTCCGCACCGGCGCCCAGCGCCTGATCGCCGCCGTCCTCGACTGCGAGAAGCCGGTGATCGCGGCGGTGAACGGCACGGCGGCCGGCCTCGGCGCGCATCTCGCGCTCGCCTGTGACCTCGTACTGGCGGCCGAATCGGCCCGCTTCATCGAGGTGTTCGTACGGCGCGGTCTGGTGCCGGACGGCGGCGGTGCCTACCTGCTGCCCCGCCTCATCGGCCCGCAGCGGGCCAAGGAGCTGATGTTCTTCGGCGACGCGCTCACGGCGACGGACGCCGAGCGCCTCGGCCTGGTCAACCGGGTCGTCCCCGACGGCGACCTGGACAAGACGGCCCGCGCGTGGGCCGAACGCCTCGGCGCCGGCCCGACCCGCGCCCTCGCCCTGACCAAGCAGCTCGTCAACACCTCCCTCGACGCCGACCGCGCCACCGCCTTCGCGGCGGAGGCCGCCGCGCAGGAGATCAACATGACGACGGCGGACGCGCGGGAGGGCGTACGGAGCTTCGTGGAGCGGCGGGACGCGGAGTTCAGAGGCCGTTGACCCTTCCTATTTGACGATCCGTCAGTTTCAATCGTGGGCGTGATGGGACAAGCAGGGATGGCGGAGGCCGCCGTCCGCTACCTCCGGTCGGTCCGCGCACCGGCGCCCGTCGAGGCGCTGCCACGGCCCGACTTGCGGTGCGTCACCGAGGACGAGCGCGCACCGGTCGACCCGCGCGAGTTCCGCCGCGTCCTGGGGCACTTCCCGACGGGCGTTGCCGTCATCACGGCACCTCCCGCCACCGCCACCGACTCCCCCGCCGGTTTCGCCTGCCAGTCCTTCACGTCCCTCTCCCTGGACCCGCCCCTCGTCGCCTTCATGGTCGGCCGTACGTCGACGACATGGCCACGCATCGCCCGCGCGGGCATGTTCTGCGTGAACGTCCTCGGAGCCGGCCAGGACGAGCTGTGCCGGGCCTTCGCGGTCAGCGGCGCGGACAAGTTCGCGGGCGTGCCCTACGACCCGGCACCGGTCTCCGGCTCACCCCGCCTGTCCGGCGCGGTCGCCTGGATCGACTGCGCGATCCAGGCCGTCCACCCCGGCGGCGACCACCTCATCGTGGTGGGCCGGGTGAACGCCCTCGGCACGGCCGCCGACGACGACCCGGACGGCCCGCTGCTCTTCCACCGAGGCCGCTTCACCAGGCTGAGGCACCCGTAGCGGAGCATGCCGCTGAACCCGGAACTGAAGCCCCTGGACGCCCAACCGGGGCCGATCCCCGCCACCCCAGACCCTTGACCTCAACCTTGCTTGAGGTCGGACACTCGTCGCATGGAGATCACAGAGAGCGGCACCATCCTCTTCCGCAACACCATGCGCGTGACCGACGGCCACCTCGACGACTTCCGGCAGGCGATCACGCGGGCGGTCGACTTCGCTCGAGCGCACGGACCCCAGCTCATGGTGGAGGTCTTCATCGACGAGGAACGGATGCTGGCCCACAGCTTCCAGCTCTACCGCGACTCCGACGCCATCCGCACCCACTGGAAGCTCTCGGACCCGTACATCCGCGAGGTGATGAAGCACTGCACCGTTCAGCACTTCGAGGTGTTCGGTGAGCCGGACGACGACATCGTGGCGGCCCTCAAGACGCCCGACAGTGAGTCCTTCCCCTTCGCCGTCTCACCCCGACTCACCGGATTCAACCGTCTGCTGACGACCGACCCGGGAGAACCGCCTGCCCGGCCACCGGCCGCCGCCGGATGACCAGCGCCATCAACGCCGCCGCAGCGCACAGCGCCCCCGAGGCGTACCACATCACGTCGTAGGAGCCGAACGCGTCGCGGGCGACGCCGCCGAGGAAGGCGACGAGGGCGGCGCCCACCTGGTGGGAGGCGAGGACCCAGCCGAAGACGATCGCGCTGTCCTCGCCGTACTGCTCGCGGCACAGGGCGAGGGTGGGCGGGACGGTGGCGACCCAGTCGAGGCCGTAGAAGACGATGAAGAAGATCATCGGGGGGTGGACGGCGGGGGCCAGCAGGAAGGGGAGGAACAGCAGCGACACGCCCCGCAGCGCGTAGTACACCGCGAGCAGCCGGCGCGCGTCGAAGCGGTCGGTGAACCAGCCTGAGGCGATCGTGCCGACGACGTCGAAGACGCCGATGACCGCGAGGAGCGAGGCGGCTGCCGTGATGGGCATGTCGTGGTCGTGGGCGGCGGGCACGAAGTGGGTCTGGATCAGGCCGTTGGTGGAGGCACCGCAGATCGCGAACGTGCCGGCGAGCAGCCAGAACGGGCCGGTGCGGGCGGCCGAGAACAGGACGGACAGGGTCCTGCGGGCGGCTCCGGGGACGGGCGCGGGCTTGGGCACGAAGTCCTTCGCGCCGTACGGCTTCTGGCCGACGTCGGCCGGGTGGTCGCGCAGCAGCAGCCAGACGAACGGCACGACCGCGAGGGCCGCGAGCGCGACCGTCACGGCCGCCGGGCGCCAGTCGTACCGGTCGACGATCCAGGACAGCAACGGCAGGAAGATCAGCTGGCCGGAGGCCGACGCGGCAGTCAGGATGCCGCTGACCAGACCGCGCCGCTCGGTGAACCAGCGGTTGGTGACGGTCGCCGCGAAGGCCAGCGCCATGGAGCCGGAGCCGAGGCCGACCAGCAGCCCCCAGCACAGCATCAGCTGCCAGGCAGCCGTCATCCACACGGTCAGACCCGAACCGAGGGCGATCACCGTGAGCGCGACCGCGACCACCCGGCGGATGCCGAAGCGGTCCATCAGGGCCGCCGCGAAGGGAGCCGTCAGACCGTACAGCGCGAGGTTGACGGAGACGGCGGCGCCGATCGTGCCGCGCGACCAGTCGAACTCGTCATGGAGGGGGTCGATGAGCAGCCCGGGCACGGAACGGAAGGCGGCGGCACCGATGATCGTGACGAAGGTGACGGCGGCGACGAACCACGCCCGGTGCACGCGCCTGCGGCCCGGCTTCGACGGCTGCTGTACGACGGCGGCTTCGCTTGTCTGGGTCACGACATAGAGCTTCGGGCCACCGGCCGGCTTCATCGAGTGGCCCGGAGGACAGCATTCGTTATGATCGGGCCATGGCAGCAGCGTCCCCGCCATCGGCGGGCTTCCGTCCCCACCGCGTCGTGGTCCTCGCCCTCGACGGGCTGCTCCCCTTCGAACTGGGCATCCCGCACCGCATCTTCGGCCGCCCGAAGGACGCCCGGGGACGGCATCTGTACGAGGTCGTGACCTGCTCGGTCCGCCCGCCCGGGCCGGTCGAGACGGACGCCGACTTCACCATCCACGTCGCGCACGGCCCACAGGCCCTGGCCACCGCCGACACGGTGATCGTCCCGGCGTCGTACGAGCTCGGCCAGGTCTACGAGGAGGGTGTGCTGACCGACGAGCTGGCCGCCGCCCTCACCCACCTCCGCCCCGGCACCCGGCTCGCCTCCATCTGCACCGGCGTCTACGTCCTCGCCGCCGCCGGCCTCCTCGACGGCCGCCCGGCCACCACCCACTGGGCCGACGCCGAGCGCCTCCAGCGGCTCTTCCCGCGGATCGAGGTCGATCCCGACGTGCTGTTCATCGACGACGGTGACGTGCTGACGTCCGCCGGTGTCGCGGCCGGTATCGACCTGTGCCTGCACATCGTGCGCCGCGACCACGGCGCCGCCGTCGCCAACGAGGTGGCCCGCCGTACGGTCGTACCACCGCACCGCGACGGCGGGCAGGCGCAGTACATCGCACGGCCGGTGCCCGATCCGCAGCAGGCGTCCACGACCGCCGCCCGCGCCTGGGCCCTGGGCCGCCTCCACGAGCCGATCCAGCTGCGCGACATGGCCGCCCAGGAGGCCATGTCGGTCCGCACCTTCACCCGCCGCTTCCGCGAGGAGACCGGCGTCAGCCCCGGCCAGTGGCTCACCCAGCAGCGGGTCGAACGGGCCCGGCACCTGCTGGAGACCACCGACCGCTCCGTCGACCAGGTGGCCTGCGACGCCGGCTTCGGCACGGCCCAGTCGATGCGCCAGCACCTCCAGGCCGCGCTCGGCGTCACTCCTACCGCCTACCGGCGTACCTTCCGGACCGGACGGGACCGGGCAGCGGCTCTCGGCACATGAGCCCCAACCCTCAGAACGTGAACACCCCTCAGAGCGCCGGTACCCCTGAGCCGGTACCCCTCAGAACGTCAGCACGCCGCGCGCCACCCGCCCCGCCTCCGCGTCCCGCACCGCCTTCTCGAAGTCCTCGACCGGATAGGTCCTGGTGACCAGTTCGTCGAGCAGCAGGCGGCCCCCGCGGTACAGGTCGGCGTACAGGGCGATGTCACGCTGAGGGCGGGAGGAGCCGTAGCGGCAGCCCAGGATGGACTTGTCCAGGTACATCGACGAGACGCGGAACGACGCCTCGGCCGTGGCCGGGGGCACGCCGAGGAGGATCGCCTGGCCGTGCCGGTCCAGGGCGTCGATCGCCAGGCGGATCAGCTCCACCCGGCCGACGCACTCGAAGGCGTGGTCCGCGCCCGTGGGGAGGATGTCCCGCACGCCCTCGGCCGAGGTGAGGAAGTCGGTCGCGCCGAACCGGCGTGCCACCTCCTCCTTCGCCGGGTTGGCGTCGACGGCCACGATCCGCAGGGCTCCCGCGAGCCGGGCCCCCTGCAGCACGTTCAGCCCGATGCCGCCCGTCCCGATCACCAGGACGCTGTCGCCCCGGTCCACCCGCGCCCGGTTCAGTACGGCACCCACTCCCGTCAACACGCCACACCCGATGAGCGCGGCGGACGGCAGCGGAACGTCGTCGGGGATCCGGACCGCCTGGACGGCCTTCACGACCGTCTGTTCCGCGAAGGCGGAGGTGGCGGCGAACTGGTGGACCGGCTGCCCGTCGAGACGGAACGGCCGGCCCGGGCGGCCGATCGCCTGCCGGCACATCGTCGGCCGCCCCCGGTCGCACTCCGGGCACGCACCGCAGTTCGCGAGGGTGGACAGCGCGACATGGTCACCGGGCGCCACATGGGTGACGCCACCACCCACCGCCTCCACGACCCCCGCCCCCTCATGGCCCAGCACCACGGGAACGGGGAAAGGTATGGTCCCGTCCACCACCGACAGATCGCTGTGGCACAGCCCGGCCGCCCGGATCGCGACCCGCACCTCACCCGGCCCCGGCTCCCGCACCCGCAGATCCGTGACGACCCGGACCTGCTTCCCGTCGAAGATCACGCCTCGCATCACACGGCTCCCTTGGGCTCCCTGGGCAGACCGAGCACCCGCTCGGCGATGATCGTGCGCTGGATCTGGTCCGAACCGCCGTAGATGGTGTCGGCCCGGGAGAAGAGGAACAGGTGCTGTGCCTCGTCCAGTTCGTACGGCGACGAGGCCGACCAGTCCGCCGGGCCGGCGCTCGCCGCCGCGCCCCGCACCAGCACCGCCAGCTCCCCGAGCCGCTGGTGCCAGTCGGCCCAGAGCAGCTTCGCGACACTCGGGGCGCCCGGGTCGCCCGAACCTCCCAGCGTCCGCAGGGCGTTCCAGCGCATCGTGCGCAGTTCGGCCCACTGCCGCACGAGTCGCTCCCGTACCACGGGATCATGTACCGCCCCCGTCTCCACGGCTGTGCGCACCACCGTCTCGAGCTCCCGCGCGAAGCCGATCTGCTGGGCCAGCGTGGACACGCCCCGCTCGAAGCCGAGCAGACTCATGGCGACGCGCCATCCGTCGCCCTCACCGCCGACGACGTGCTCGGCGCGGGCGCCGTCGAAGAAGACCTCGTTGAAGTCGCTGGTCCCGGTCATCTGCCGGATGGGGCGCACCTCGATCCGCCCGGGCTGGTCCATGGGGACGAGGAGGAAGGTCAGTCCGTGGTGCCGCACCGAGCCGGGTTCGGTTCTGGCCAGCACGAAGCACCAGTCCGCCTCGTGCGCGAGTGACGTCCAGACCTTCTGGCCGGTGACGCGGTACGCGCGACCGTCCGGTTCGCGGACGGCCGCGGTACGGACACCGGCCAGGTCCGATCCCGCGCCGGGTTCGCTGTAGCCCTGGCACCAGAGTTCCTCGCCGGCGGCGATCGGGGGGAGGAAGCGCGCCTTCTGTTCGTCGGTGCCGTGGGCGATGAGGGTGGGGGCGAGCAGGTTCTCGCCGATGTGGCCGGAGCGCGGCGGGGCGCCCGACCGGGCGTACTCCTCGGCCCAGGCGACCTGTTGGGTGAGGGTGGCGGTGCGGTTGCCGTACCCGGCCTCGGACCAGCCGAGGCCTATCCAGCCCGCTGCTCCGAGGGTGCGTTCCCAGGCGCGGCGGTCCGTCGCGTCCTCGACGTGCGCGGCGAGCCAGTCCCGGGCTTCGTTCCGGAGGTCCTGATCTTCTTGCGTGCATCCGAAGTCCACGGTCGCCGCCTCGATTCAAAGTGACTGCTGCGGAGAAACCCAAGGGGCGCGGGGAACTGCGCGAGAAACCACACCCCGCCCACACCCGCCCGACGACACGTGCCCCCGAGCTACTGGGCGTTCGGCCGCTCCCCTCCGCGAGCGGCCCTCTCCATCTCCCGCAACCTCTCCAGCATGGGCATCGGATCCACCCCCACCGACCCGGGAAGAAACTCCGCGATCCTCTCCACGGTCCACCCGCCGGAGGCGTACGCGGCACGCAGCTCCCTCGGCTGCGCCCACACCGCGATCTTCGCTCCGGCGACCGTGTACACCTGCCCGGTGATCCCCTGCTCCCGCGCCCCGTCGGACAGCAGGTACACCACCAGCGCGGCGACGTCCTCCGGCTCCCCGATCTCCGCCAGTTCCATCGGCACACCCGCCGACATCCGGGTCCGCGCGACCGGCGCCACCGCGTTCGCGGTCACCCCGTACTTGTGCAGCCCCAGCGCGGCGCTCCGCACGAGCGAGATGATCCCGCCCTTGGCCGCGCTGTAGTTGGCCTGCGACACCGACCCCTGGTGGTTGCCGCTGGTGAAACCGATCAGGGTGCCGGCCCGCTGCCGGCGCATCACCGCCGAGGCCGCCCGGAACACGGTGAACGTGCCCTTCAGATGGGTCGCGACGACCGGGTCCCACTCCTCCTCGGTCATGTTGAACAGCATGCGCTCGCGCAGGATCCCGGCCACGCAGACGACACCGTCGAGCCGGCCGTACGACGACAGCGCCACGTCGACGACCCGCTGCCCGCCCGCCATGGTGGAGATGTCGTCGGCGACCGCCACCGCGTCCCCGCCCGCCGCCTCGATCTCCTTGACGACCGCCTCGGCGACCGCGCTGGTCGGCGAGGCGCCGTCGACGGCGACACCGTAGTCGTTGACGACGACCTTCGCTCCCTCGGCCGCCGCCGCGAGTGCGACCGCCCGGCCGATGCCCCGGCCCGCGCCGGTGACGGCGACGACCTTGCCCGCCAAGAAGTTCCCCACGCCCGGCCCCTTCCCGTCCCACAGTTTCTGACGGACCGTTAGATTTCGCGGATGTCCAGATTCTACGACCCGTCAGATATGGGAAGACAACCCCCGGGGAGGACTCATGTCGCTGCCGGACGCGTTCCAGGACATCGCGGGGCGGGTGAACAACTGGGGCCGCTGGGGAGCCGACGACGAGCTCGGCACGCTGAACCTGATCACCGACGAGGTCGTGCGGGAAGCGGCGGCGGCCGTCCGCTCCGGGCGCCGGATCCCGCTCGCGCTGCCCCTGCGGCGCGACGGCGTGCAGACCGGGATGATCCCGGGGCGGATCGACCCGCTGCACGTCATGGTGCAGATCAACCAGGAGCTCTTCGGCCCGGGCACCGTCGCCTGCAGCGACGACGCCGTGACCATGGGGCTCCAGGCAGCCACCCACTGGGACGCGCTGCCGCACGTCTCGCACTCGGGCCGGATCTACAACGGCCGCCCAGCGGACACCATCACCCCGCACGGGGGCGCCGAGTTCAGCGGCATGGAGAAGGTCCGGCAGGTCGTCTCGCGCGGAGTGCTGCTCGACGTCGCCCGCGCCCGGGGCACGGACCGGCTCGACGGCGGGTACGCCGTGACTCCGGAGGACCTGGACGCCGCCGAGGAACTCGCCGGTACGCGGGTCGGGGCCGGCGACATCGTGCTCGTGCGGACCGGGCAGATCCGGCTCTGCCTGGCGGGGGACCGGCACACGTACGCCTATCCGTCGCCGGGGCTGTCGATCCGGACGCCCGAGTGGTTCCACGCGCGCGATGTCGCGGCCGTCGCCGACGACACCCTCACCTTCGAGGTGTTCCCGCCCGAGGTGGACGGACTGTGGCTGCCGGTGCACGCCCTGCACCTCGTGGAGATGGGGATGCCGCAGGGCCAGAACTGGAATCTCGAAGAGTTGTCCACAGCCTGTGGAGAAGCGGGCCGTTACGCCTTCCTGCTGGCGGCGACACCCGAGCCGTTCACGGGCGCCACGGGTGCCCCGGTGGCCCCCGTGGCCGTCCTGTGACCTTCGGCCTCCAGCCCTCGGCCTCGCCGCTTCGCCGGTGACAAAGGCGCCTGTCAGGACGACCGTACCGCCGTCACGGAGGACACCGCCGCCCTGCTCGCCCGCCGTGTCCCCGGTGACGAAGTCGTACCGCCCACCCGCCACCGAGAGCGCATATTCCGCTGGGCCATTCGCGTGACACGACCAGGAGCGCCTTGCCGGTCCCGTGAAGTAGTGGATTACTGAAGGAGATCCAACCGGTGGGCCGCCCATCCTCACCGGGGGATGCGGCAGTCAGAGCACCTGCGGCTTCTCCGGAGAAGCCGGGAGTGATCACGTTGGCATACCGCGATGGGCACCCCTGGTGGGGACTTGGATCCGGTCGGCCGGTGTCGTCTACGGCACCGGCCGACGCGGTCCCGCGGACCGGACGCACACCCCCTCGGCCACTACGCCATCCGGGTGATGTGAATTGACGCCCCCTTGTCACTCCGTTGGCCCTGTGGGTCACTGAGAGTACGAACCGGCGGGCTGCCCATCCCCGTACCGGGGAACGTCGAGGCAGCTCATGCCGGTTTTCTCCTTGCCCAGGGGACAAGATCAGGCCGTCAGCGGCGGCGCACGCCACAACGCGGCGGCGGTCGCCGGATGACTCTCGCCGGTTCCTCGCACGTCTCCATCAACCAGTGAGGAGTGCTCCATGCCCGGCAGCAAGTCGGCCACCAACGTCACCAACACCTCGTCGACCCTGGTCACCGCCGTGGCCCCGACACCCGGATCGCGGCCCCCGCCGTCTGGCCGGCGGCGGTGTCCGCACCGTCCCGGACCGGATTCCTCCGGCCCGGGACGGCTCTCGTCGCCCCTCAGCAAACCCCCCTGCGGAAGGACGGCCGACGGCGGCGCTGCACGCCCCGAGCCCGGCAGCGCGCGCCGCCACCCCGATCCGGTGCTCCACCCCCGAGTCCCCCCGGGCCCTGAGGTGATCGACACCGGATCACGACCCACACTCGCCGAGGACTTCCGCCGCTGAAGCCCTCGCCGTCCCCTCACGGCGAATCGCTACCACAAGCGTGATCAAACCATTACGAGGCGTCAACACCCGTTCGGGGGTTTATCGGTTTATGACCCCTTTTGTTCTGGGCGCGCACGGAAGCACACCCCGGCGCATCGCCTCGCAGCAGGACAGGAGCGGTCAGCCTCCGTGCATCCGTACACCCCAGCCACCACGTCAGACGACGGCGGCCCGGAGGGGTGCAGGCGCAACGGCCCTAAACCGCCTCGTAGGCGATTCCCTCGCGAGCCGTCGCGGACCCGCCGTACGGCACGGCGCCACTGCCGCACGCTGCGGCGTCGCGCGATGCCGCGTCGCAGTCCAGCTCGCACCAGATGCGTTTGCCGGCGCCCTCGGCGCTCCAGCCCCAGCGGTCGGCGAGACCGTCGACGAGAGCGAGCCCGCGGCCACCGGTCGCGTCGTCGTCCGCGCACCGGGGTACCGGGGCACGGAGGCTGCGGTCGGCGACCTCGAGACGGACGATGGCCTCCCCGGTCGCCGCACCCGGCAGGGACAGCCGCAGCACCGCCGGGCAGCCGGTGTGCACCACGGCGTTGGTGACGAGCTCGGAGACGAGCAGAATCAGCGTCTCGGCGAGCGACTCGTCGGCCCGTATGCCCGACCCGGCCAGGCGCGAGCGAGCCCACTGCCGGGCCCGCCCCACTTCTGCGGGGTCGGGCCGGATCTCCAGCTGCACTTGAAGCACCTGCACCGCTCACACCATCCGAACCGGCGGACACTTAGGCTCGCGCCTCACGAAGGCCACGATCGTAGCCATTTTCTGCATGGCCAGAACAACGGCCGGGGCAGAGATCACGGAACGTGAATCCCTTGTGGGACAGCATGGTTGACGTACAGTCACCCCAACAAGCGCTTCGGGCATATTCCAGCGCGAAGGAGTACCCGTACGGCATACTGTGCGACGCTCGCCATGGGCAGTCGAACAGGCGGCGCCACCGGGCCGCGCTGCACTCAGAGCCACTCGCATCTCACACAAGGTACCCGAGCGGACGGCCGACTCCGGGCGGTGACGAGCCACGCGCGGGACACGACCCGATATCAACTCTCCGTAGTTCCGGTATGCCACGATCCGCGACATGCCCGCGGGGCCGCGGAGCGCCGCCGCGCCAAGTCGGCCTGTCAGAGCGTTCCGGTCAGCAGATCTACCGCGAGCACCTCCTCACTCTCCGTGACTCCCCCGGTGCGTTGAGTTCGAACCCATGCGCGTTTCATATGCAGATGGACCTCGGATTCCCAGGTGAAGCCCATGCCGCCGTGCACCTGGAGACAGTCGCGGGCGCCGCGCACGGCGGCCTCGTCGGCGAGCAGCCGGGCCGCGGCGATGTCGACAGGGTCGGCGGTGACCGCGGCCGCGTACACCGCGGCACGGGCCGTCTCTGTCCGGACCAGCATCCCGGCGCACAGGTGCGCGACCGCCTGGAAGGCTCCGACAGGACGGCCGAACTGTTCGCGCGCCCGGGCGTGTTGCGCCGCGAGTTCGCAGACCCGGCCGGCCGTGCCGAGCTGCTCGGCGGCGGTGAGGAGGACGGCGACGGGATCCGGTGCCGCCGCCGCGCCGCCGGGCACGCGGTGCAGGGGGGTCAGCGGGTCGAGGGAGCGCAGCGGTACGGCTCCGGTGGTGTCACCGCGTACGACGTCGGCTTCCGCCAGCCACTCCACCAGCCCGCCGTCCACGGCCGTCACGACCGTCTCCCCGGTGGCGGCTCCCGGCACCACCCCGGCCGCGAGATGCGTGGCGACCAGCGGCCCGGGCAGCAGCGCCCGCCCCGCCTCCTCGAACACCAACACCGCCTCCGGCAGTCCGAGTCCGACCCCGCCGTCCGCCTCCGGCAACCGCAGCGCGAAGAACCCTGCGTCCCCGAGGGCCCGCCACATCACCCGGTCCGGACCGGCCGGACGGACGGCACGGCCCGCTCCGCCATCGCCCGCCGCCGCCCGCAGCGCCTCCCCGTCGAAGTGTCGCGCCAGCACCTGCCGCATCCCGTCCCGCAGGGCCCGCTGATCGTCCGTCAGCCGGAACCGCACCGCCCGTCACCGTCCCTTCGGCAGGCCGAGGAGCCGCTCGGCGATGATGTCGTGCTGGATCTGCGAGGTGCCCGCCGCGATCGTGTACGACAGCGAGGACAGCCGGTCGAGCGTCCACGGCCGGTCCAGGTCGAGGCTGTCGGCGCCCAGGACCTCGGCCGCGGTGTCGTACAGCTCCTGGCGGGCGTGCGAGTACCGGAGCTTGAAGACCGAGCCCCCGGCGCCGGGCACGCCGCCCGCCGCCTCCGCCGCGCTCACGTTCCACTGCGTCAGCCGCCACAGCGCCCGGAACTCGGCGTTGAGCCTGCCCAGCCGGCGCCGCAGCGCCGGGTCGTCCCAGCGGCCGTTCTCGCGGGCTTCGACGGCCAGTTCGCCGAGGACGCGCCGGCAGGCGACGACCTCGCCGGCGAAGGCCGTGCCGCGTTCGAAGGACAGCGTCACCATCGTGACGCGCCAGCCGTCGTTCTCGTCCCCGACGCGGTTGTCCACCGGTACCCGCACCTCGTCGAGGAAGACCTCCGCGAACTCGGCCGACCCGGCGAGCGTGCGCAGGGGCCGTACCGTGATGCCGGACGCGTCCATGGGCAGGGCGAGCCAGGTGATGCCCCGGTGCTTCGGGGCGTCCGGGTCGGTGCGGACCAGCAGCTCGCACCAGTCGGCGACCTCGGCGTGGGACGTCCAGATCTTGGAGCCGGTCACCACGTAGTCGTCGCCGTCGCGCCGGGCGCGGGTGCGCAGGGCCGCGAGGTCGGAGCCGGCGTCCGGTTCGCTGAAGCCCTGGCACCAGACCTCCTCGCCGCGCAGGATCGGCGGCAGCCAGCGGGCCCGCTGTGCGTCCGTGCCCTCGGCGGCGATGGTCGGGCCGGCGTGCAGGAGGCCCACGAAGTTGGCCCCCACGTAGGGCGCTCCGGCCTTCTCGGTCTCCTCCAGGAAGATCAGCCGGGTGGTCGGGGAGGCGCCCCAGTGAACGTCGGCGTACCCGGCGTCGTACAGCCTGCGTTGCCAGCCGAGGTCGTACGCCCGCCGCCCCGGCCAGTCGTCGGGGGACGGCCCGGGCGGGAGGCCGGGGAGTGTTTTCGCGAGCCACTCCCTGAGCCCGGCCCCGAACTCCTCCTCCTCGGGCGTGTACGACAGGTCCATCAGCGGTCGAGGTCCAGGTCGAGCATCCGGATGGCGTTGCCCCGCATCAGCTTGTAGACCGTCTCGTCGTCGAGGCCTCCGACGTGGTCGAGGGCGACCTCCTTGGTGTGCGGGAAGGTCGAGTCCACGTGCGGGTAGTCGGTCTCGAAGGTGGCGTTGTCGCGGCCGACCGCGTCGATCGACGCGACCCCGTGCTTGTCGCGGAAGAAGCAGCAGAAGATCTGCCGGTAGTAGTACGTCGAGGGGGGCTCGGGGACGGTGTCCCGGACGCCGCCCCAGGCGCGGTGTTCCTCCCAGACGTCGTCGGCGCGTTCCAGGGCGTACGGGACCCAGCCCATCTGGCCTTCGGAGTAGGCGAGTTTGAGGCGCGGGAACTTCACCAGGACTCCGCTGAACAGGAAGTCCATCATCGAGGCCATCGCGTTGTTGAAGCTGAGCGAGGCCTGGACGGCGGGCGGGGCGTCCGGGGAGGCGGCCGGCATCTGGGACGAGGACCCGATGTGCATGTTGACGACCGTGCCGGTCTCCTGGCAGACCGCGAAGAAGGGGTCCCAGTAGCCGGAGTGGATGGACGGCAGCCCGAGGTGGGTGGGGATCTCGGAGAAGGTCACGGCCTTCACCCCGCGCGCGGCGTTGCGGCGGATCTCCGCGACGGCCAGCCCGACGTCCCACAGCGGGATCAGGCAGAGCGGGATGAGCCGCCCGCCGCTGTCGCCGCACCACTCCTCGACCATCCAGTCGTTGTAGGCGCGCACGCAGGCCAGGGCGACCTCCTTGTCGTGCGCCTCGGCGAAGGTCTGGCCGCAGAAGCGGGGGAAGCTGGGGAAGCAGAGGCTCGCCTCGACGTGGTTGAGGTCCATGTCCTTGAGGCGTTCCTTGGGGTCCCAGCAGCCGGGTCGCATCTCCTCGCGGGTGATGCCCTCCAGGGTCATCTCGTCCCGGTCGAAGCCGACGGCGGCGATGTTGCGCTTGTACGGGAACTTCAGGTCCTCGTAGATCCACCAGTCGGTGGGCGGGCCGTCCGGGTCCATGGTGATCCGGTACTTGCCGCCGACGTAGGCGAGTTCACCGATCCCGGCGGTCAGTGGCCGGGGCCCGCGGTCGCGGTACTTGGCCGGCAGCCAGGTGTCGAAGAGGTGGGCGGGCTCGATCACGTGGTCGTCGACGCTGATGATGCGGGGCAGTTCGATCGCCATGGGTCCCCTCCGCCGGGCGGTACTTATCTGATGCAGCGTCAGATAGCATCCCACCTGACGACCCGTCAGCCAAGGAGCAGGGGGCAGCCGTGAACGAGACCCCGTACGCCCTGAGTTCGTCCCGCACACTGTGGGAGCTCGTCGCCCGCCGGGCCGCCCTCACCCCCGGCCACCCGCTCTTCCTCCAGGACGACCGCACGCTGACCTGCGACGGGCTGCGGGCGCGTGCCGAGCGGGTCGCGGCCGGGCTGTACGGCATGGGCGTGCGCCCCGGCACGGTGGTCGCCTGGCAGCTGCCCACCCGCATCGAGACGGTGCTGCTCTCCTTCGCGCTGGCCCGCCTGGGCGCCGTGCAGAGCCCGGTGATCCCCTTCTACCGGGACCGCGAGGTCGGCTTCGCGCTGCGCGAGTCAAGGGCGGAGTTCTTCGCGGTGCCGGGTGAGTGGCGCGGCTTCGACCACGCGGAGATGGCCCGGCGGCTCGGAGCGAAGGGTGTCTTCGAGGCGTACGACGACCTGCCCGACGGCGATCCGTCCGTACTGCCTCCCCCGCCCTCCGACGGCACGGCCGTCCGCTGGATCTACTGGACGTCGGGCACGACCTCCGACCCCAAGGGCGTGCTGCACACGGACCGTTCCCTGCTCGCGGGCGGTTCCTGTCTGGCGCACGCGCTGCGGCCCTCGGCGGACGACGTGGGGTCGATCGCCTTCCCGTACGCGCACATCGGCGGGCCCGACTACACGGTGATGCTGCTGCTGTACGGGTTCCCGGCGGTGCTGTTCGAGCAGTTCGCGCTGCCGGACGCGCTGGCGGCGTACCGCGGGCACGGGGTGACGATGGCGGGCGGGTCGACGGCGTTCTACTCGATGTTCCTGGCGGAGCAGCGCAAGAAACCCGGGACTCCGATCGTCCCCTCCCTGCGGCTGCTCGCGGGCGGCGGGGCGCCCAAGCCGCCGGAGCTGTACCACGCGGTGGTGCGCGAGATGGGCGTGCGGCTCACCCACGGGTACGGCATGACCGAGGTGCCGATGATCACCATGGGGGCGCCGGACGACGACCCGGAGCTGCTGGCGACGACTGAGGGGCGGCCGCCGGAGGGGATGGAGATACGGATCGTCGACGGCGAGGTGCGGCTGCGCGGGGAGGCCGTGTGCCGGGGCTACCTGGACCCGGGCCAGACGGCGGAGGCCTTCGACGAGGAGGGGTTCCTGCGCACCGGCGACCTCGGGCGCCTCAAGGAGACCGGGCACCTGGTCCTGACCGGCCGGCTGAAGGACGTGATCATCCGCAAGGGCGAGAACATCTCGGCCCAGGAGATCGAGGACCTGCTGCACCGGCATCCGGCGGTCGGGGACGTGGCGGTGATCGGGCTGCCGGACGCCGGGCGCGGGGAGCTGGTGTGCGCGGTGGTGGAACAGCCGCCCGGGGCCGAGGCGTTGACGCTCCCGGCCGTGACCGCGTTCCTGCGCGCCGAGGGGCTGTCCGTGCACAAGCTGCCGGAGCGGCTCGAGGTGGTGGACGCCCTTCCGCGGGGCGAGACCCTGCGGAAGGTGCTGAAGTACAAGCTGCGCGAGCGCTACTCGGGCGCGTGACCCTACTCGGGCACGGTGAAGTAGCGGGCGAAGGCGGGGACGACCTCGGCCTCGCCGACCTTGCCGTCGCCGTCCGCGTCGAGCGTGCCGGCAGCCGCGCGGGCGGCGTCCTCGGGGACGCCGAGGCACTTCAGGACGCGGGCGGCCTCCTCGACCGTCGCCGTGCCGTCACCGTCGGTGCCGGCGACGTCCAGGGCCGCGTGCAGGAAGGGGCGGGCGATCTCGGCGAACCGGTCGGGGTTGTCACGCAGGCGCTTGACCGCGCCGGTGACGAACTCCTCACGCGTGATGCGCTGGTCGCCGTCGCGGTCCGCGATCCCCGCCATGCCCTGCCAGAACGCCTCCGCGCCGCCGTACAGCGCCTGCCCCTTGTCGGACCGGGCCGCGACGGCGAACTCCGTGAGCAGCGCCTTGGCCGCCCCCATGAAGTCCTCGCGGTCGATGTAGCCGTTGCCGTCCTGGTCGAAGGTGGCGAACCGGGCGGCGATCTTGCGCTCGTACTCGCTGCTGACCATGTCTCTTTCAGGCCGCCTTACGTCGGGTGGGTGCGTCTCGCTCGGAGCGTACGACGGAGGGGGCCGCTCGGGCGCGGAAAAACGTCACTTGTGCCAAGACCGGGGGAATTCCAGGACAACAGCGTTTCAGAACAGCGACACTCGGCCCACCGTGCGTCACCGGACCGTCACGCGGACAGGGGTTCACCCTCGTCGCCCAGGGCCGCGTCCACATCGCCGTACACGTCGAAGAGCCTGCGTACGCCCAGCGCGCCGAGGACCCGGTTCACATGCGACCCGTCGGCCGCGCCCCGGGCGGGCAGCACCAGCCGCAGCCGGCCCTGGCAGGAACGGATCAGGCGACGGGCGGCGATGAGCACGCCGACGCCGCTGGAGTCGCAGAAGAACACGTCGGACAGGTCCAGGACAAGACAGTGGTGCCCTTCGGCCACTACGTCGTGCACACGCTGACGCAGCACCGGCGACGTCACCAGATCCAGCTCGCCCGACACCTGGAGCACGGCCCACTCGCCCTGCTCGCCGCCGGTCACTTTGAAGGTCACCACACGCCCTTCGCTCGCCAAAACGGAAGCAATGCCTACGCTTCCTTGCAGCGTGGCTGCCCAGCGGCCGTTCCCTGAAACACATCTCAGGAAACGGATACCTCTCAGATGAGGCTTGATTTAGTCGACTTCGATCCGATTCGATCCTAACCAGACACGTCTGATCGGAGAGCGGATGGGTAGGCGGCCCTCTACCACCTGCGGCCGACCAGGGGGCGCACATTGCCATAAAGGGGCGTGCACCACCGGACGTGCCGACTACATTCGGAGAGACATCGACCACAGGCTGGGCAGGGCACGGGCGCGGGACACGGGCAGGGGGCGAGGGAGCCGCATGGCGAAAAGGGACGTACCGCCCCGCTGGGACCGCAAGATGCAGCAGCGGCTGGTCCGCGGGGAGGCGGCCGCCCTCGGTGAGCTCTACGACCGGTTCGCCTCCCTCGTGCACGGCCTCGCCCACCGGGTACTCGGCGACGAACGCGCCGCCGACAGCATCACCCGCGAGGTCTTCGTCCACGTCTGGGAGCACGCGGACTCCTACGACCCCGGGCAGGGCCCCCTGCGCACCTGGGTCGCCACCCTGACCCAGCGCCTGGCCGTCCAGCGCCTGCGCGCCACCGAGACCGCCGCCCTCGCCCGCGAAGGCTCCGGCACCACGGAGGAACTGGAGCGGAGAGTGCGCCGCGCCTCGGTCGCCGCCCGGGCCGACTACATCGTCCAGTCCATGCCGGTCCCGCTGCGCTCGGCCCTGGAGGGCGCCTACTTCCAGCGCCGGGACTACCGTCAGACGGCCACCGACCTCGGCATCACCGAGGACGAGGCCCGCCGCCGCCTCCGCCTCGGCCTGCAACTGCTGTCCACCGCCCACGACTCCGAGGCTCCGGGCGCACCGCCCGGGTACGGGGGTGCGGCGTGAGCGGGCCGGACCGGTTCGAGGCGTACGACGCCCATGAGGGAGAGGGCGGCCAGGCGGAGTCCGGCGCTCCCGAGAAGCCCGGCGGCATCGAAGAGGTCGGCGCTCCCGTGGAGTCCGGAGGTCCCGAAGGGTCCAACGTTCCCGTGGAGTCCGGAGGTCCCGAGAGGCCCTGCGGTCCCGAAGAGCCCGGTGGCCTCGAAGAGCCCGGCGCTCCCGAAGAGTCCGGCGCTCCCGAGAAGCCCTGCGGCCCCGAAAGGTCCGGCGGCCCCGAAGAGTCCGGCGGTCCCGTGGAGCAGGACAACACCCGGAAAGAAACCGGCATTCGGGACGAGAAGGGTCAAGGCGGGCCAGGTGGGCCCGAGCGCGGCGGTGAGCAGGGAACCGGGCACCGGAAGCCGCCGCGGATCCCCATGCCCCGGGTCTCCGTCGAGGACGGCTCGTCGCCACTGCCCGCGGCCCCACCACCGGCAGGGCCCGTGCTCGAACACCCCGTGCTGAAGTCCCTGCTCGGTGCCTGGGCGCTGGCCGCGTGCTCGGCCGAGGAGGCCGCAGCCGTCGAGCTGCACCTCGGCGAGTGCGGCGCGTGTGCCGACGAGGCGCGGCGGCTGCGCGAGGCGGTCGGGCTGCTGCAGCGCCCCGAGAGCCTCGACCTGGACCCGGGCCTGCGCACCCGCGTCCTGGAGTCCTGCCTGGAGCGGCGCCCGCCGCGCATCCCGGTGCCGGACTGGGCTGCCGCGTACGACGCCGAGACCGCGCGTCTGGACGCCCTGCTCCAGGACTTCGGTGACGCCGAGTGGCACGCGCCGGTCCGCCTGCGCTGGTTCCGCGGCGACGAGCCGACCAGCCGCCGCACCACCGTCGCCGGGGTCATCGCCCATCTCCTCAGCGTCGACGGGCTGGTGGCGGTCGCGCTCGGCCTGGACGACCCCCTGGGCGACGTCACGCCCCCGCGGCCGACCCCGGCGGCCCGTACCGAGGCGTACTGGCGCGCCTCCCACTTCCCGCCCACCCGCGCGGTACGGGCGCCCTGGCGCGACCAGAGCCACAGCCTCGTCCGCGCGGTGTCCTTCACGGGCGGCGGCGTGGACGGGACGCGCGTGCCGTACGGCGGCTTCGAGCTGCCCCTGCACGACGCGATGCTGGACCGGGCCTTCGAGTGCTGGGTGCACGCGGAGGACATCGCCGACGCCGTGGACTACCCCTTCGAGCCGCCGTCCCCGCGTCACCTGCACCGCATGATCGACCTGGCGGCCCGGATGCTCCCGGCCGTCCTCGCCCACCGTCGCGGCAACGGCCTGGCCGCCCCCGCCCAGCACCGCCTGGTGGCGGCCGGCGAACCCGGCCGCAGCCTGCGCCTGGAGATCGAGGGCTCGGGCGGCGGCGAATGGCTGATCCCGCTGGACTCCCCCGCGGCCAAGGGCTCCGCCGAACACGAGGTGGCCCACGTCGCCCTGGACGGAGTCGAGTTCTGCCACCTGGCAGCGGGACACGTGCCCCCGCGGGAGGCGGCGGCGGGCCAGGTGGGAGACAAGGAGGCGATCAGAGACGTCCTCTACGCCGCCGCTTCACTCAGCCGGATGTAGAACCCGACGTGAGGGGCACGTCCGCAGGGGCGCGGGGAACTGCGCGAACAACCCCCACCCACCGTCACTCGCGTACGAAACGGGACCCCCGAGCTCCTAGGCGAAAATCACGGTCCGCCGCCCATTGGGCAGAATCCGCCGCTCGGCATGCCACTTCACCGCCCGGGCCAGCGCCTGGCACTCCACGTCCCGCCCGATGGCGACCAGCCCCTCCGGCGTCACGTCGTGCCCCACCCGCTCGACCTCCTGCTCGATGATCGGCCCCTCATCGAGATCAGCCGTCACATAGTGAGCGGTGGCCCCGATCAGCTTCACACCCCGGGCGTGAGCCTGGTGATACGGCTTCGCCCCCTTGAAGCTCGGCAGGAACGAGTGGTGGATGTTGATGATCCGCCCGGAGAGCGCCTTGCACAGGTCGTCCGACAGCACCTGCATGTACCGCGCCAGAACGACGAGCTCGACGCCCTCCTCACGCACGATGTCGAGCAGCCGCGCCTCCGCCTCCGGCTTGGTGTCCTTCGTCACCGGAACGTGGTGGAAGGGGATGTCGTAAGACTTCACCAGCTCCGCGAAGTCCGTGTGGTTGGACACCACCCCGGCGATCTCCACCGGCAGCGCCCCGGTCCGCGCCCGGAACAGCAGGTCGTTCAGGCAGTGCCCGAACTTGCTGACCATCAGCAGGACGCGCATCTTCTCGTCGGCCCGGTTGATCTGCCACTCCATCTGGAAGGAGTCACCGATCGCCGCGAAGCTGGCCCGCAGCTTCTCCAGGCTCACCGGCGCGTCCGCCGAGAAGTGGACGCGCATGAAGAACAGTCCCGTGTCGTGGTCGCCGAACTGCTGGCTGTCCTCGATGTTGCAGCCTGTCATGAACAGGTAGCTCGACACGGCGTGCACGATGCCCTTGCGGTCCGGGCAGGAGAGGGTGAGGACGTACTGGTCGGCCGGGACCGCGGCGCTGGTGGACTGCTCGTTCATGCAGGACAGGGTCCCACAAGGACCGACGGCACCGGCAATCGTCCCGCTACGCGGACCTCGTCATGATCCGCAGCACCTCCAGGCTGCGCGGCGGCGCGTCCGGCTCCTCGCCGTCGCTCGTGGCGAGCCGCACATGCGCGTCCCGGGCCGCTCCGACCGCCTCCGGCCACGCCTGGTGCTCGAGGTACGCGGCGACCGGCGCGTCCGGCCCGACCTGGTGCATGATCCGCAGCACCCGCAGCACGGCGGCGTCGACGAGGGCCGCCTCCTGTGCGTCACGGAAGATCGTGCCGACGTACTTCTCCGCGGACCAGTGGTCCAGCCAGGTGTCCTCCACCAGCCGGTACACCGCGTCGGTCACGTCGCCGTAGCCCTCCACGCCGGCCAGCCAGACGTCCCGCTGGAAGACGGGATCGGAGAGCATGTGCAGCGCCGAGCGCACATTGCTGCGCCAGCGCCACCACGGCATGTCATTGACGGGCATGCCGCCCATGGTGGATGAGCGACGGCCACGACGGGAAGAGTTCTCCGAAGCTTGCACGGTCATCGATCGTACGTTCCCCTCCACATCGGTCACTTCTGCCCCCGCAATTCACCTGTGCGTCACCAATTGTTGACCCGAGATCACTCACGGGTTAGCCGTGTGGCGGAATCGTGCGGAACCATGACCGGCAGGCGACGCAAGCGCAGCACATTCCTCCCCGGCCTCCTCACCCGTCACGCCAGAAACGGCGTCCTCTCCGTGGGCACGGCGGTCGCGTGCGCGTCGCTCCTCGCCGGCTGCGGCGTCGTCCCCGGCACCACGGGGGGCGCCGGGGACGACCCGATCACCGTCATGACCTGGGCTCCCCAGGACACCAAGGCGACCAACAAGCCCGGCATGCCCGCCTTCGCCCGCGCCTACGCCCGCTGGATCAACGCCAAGGGCGGGATCAACGGCCGCAAGCTCAACGTGCTGACCTGCAACGACCACAACGACAGTGTGGCCACCGCCAAGTGCGCACGGCGGGCCGCCAAGGAGAACGTGGTCGCGGTCGTAGGATCCTACAGTCAGTACGCCGACTCCTTCTTCCCCTCCCTGGAGGGCGCGGGCATCCCGTACATCGGCGGCTACGGCATCACCAACGCCGAGTTCACCAGCCCCCTGTCCTACCCCGTCAACGGCGGCCAGCCCGCGCTGCTGGCCGGGCTCGGCCGCACGCTCGCCGACTGCGGGCCGGTCGCGCTGATCCGGCCCGACAGCATCGTGGGCGACCAGCTGCCCCCGCTGCTCGACTCCGGCCTGAAATCGGGCGGGCACCCGGCCGCGACGGACCAGCGGGCGGCGGAGGACGCCACCGAGTACGACGGCCATGCCGCGCGGGCGCTGCGGACGACGACCGCCACGCCGGGCGAGGAGGGATGTGTGGTGCCCGCGCTCGGTGACCGCACCGGTACCTTCATGGACTCCTTCCGGCGGACCCGCGAGGACTATCCCGACGTACGGACGGCGACCGTGCTCGGCAGTGTCGACCAGACGGTGATCGACGCGACCGGCGGGGCGTCGGGGCCGTACGAGGGCTCGTACATCACCGGCTGGTACCCCGTGGCGAGCGATCCGCGCTGGGACGGGATGAAGAAGGTGATCGAGGAGGAGGCCTTCGGCGACAACCGCATCGACGCCGCGGACGCCGGAGTGCAGACCACGTGGATCGCCTACACCGTGTTCCGGAAGGTCGTCGAGTCGCTCGGCTCCGCAGAGGTGACCGCCGACACCGTGACGGAGGCCCTCGACGGCGGTCTGAAGGTCAGCACGGGCGGGCTCACGCCGACGCTGCGGTGGCACTTCCAGGACAAGCTCGCCTCCGTCGGCTTCCCGCGCCTGGTCAACGCGAACGTGACCCTCCAGGTGGTGCGGGACGGGCGGCTGGTGTCGGCGCGCAAGGGCTTCGTCGACACGACGCGGACGCTCCAGGACGCCGACGTGACCTACTGAGCGCACCCGCTCAGTGGTTCACGCCGGATCACCTCACGTCACAGCTGGGTCGGCTGACGCTCGGTCAGTCCGTACTGCTTCGCGATCCCGTTCCACAGGGCGGCCGCCTTGGCCTTCTCGGTGCTCGCCACGCCGCTGGCCCGGTTCCCGGCCTGGGTCTGGCCGGTGACCCGGGCCTGGCCCTTCCTGCAGCCCTTCTTGCCGGCCGTCTGGTCGGCCCAGGCCGCGTAGTGGTTGTCGGCCGAGGCCGAGGCCTGCCACGCCTTGGTGAGGGCCGTGGTCAGCGCGGCGTGGTCGGGCAGCTTGTCGACGGTGATGCCGGAGAGCCGGGTGACCAGCTCGCCTCGCTGCCGGGCCGCGTCGCGCAGGTCCCTGGCGGCCTGGGCCAGGTTGTCGCAGCCCTTGACGTCGGCCACCGCGTTGATCACGGCGCTCCGGCTGTCGCCGCTGTCGGCGAGCAGCTTGTCCAGCTCGACCGCCTGGGCCCGGGCCGGGTCGGCGGACGGTGACGCGGATTCCGCCGTGGCGGGCGCCGAGGCGGCCACCGTCTTGTTGTCGCCGCCGTCGTCGTCCCCGCCTCCGCCGGTGCCGAGCAACGCGCCCGCGCCGACGCCGAGGACGGCGATGCCGATGCCGACGGCCGCGATGACCGGCACGCGCGAGCCGCTGCGGCCGCCGCGACCGGCCCGCCCGCCGCCGGGCTCGCCGTGAGCGGCGTGAGAGGGCTGGGAGGCGCCGTACGAGGGCTGCGGCTCCTCGATGCGGGGCAGCTGCTGGGTGGCGCCGGCCGGGCTCTGTGCGCCCCGCTCGCTGCGGAAGAGGTTCTCGAAGCCGGCGGGCGGCTGGTTGTCCCCGCCGGGCACCGGCGGGATGTACTGCGTCGCCTCGGCGTCCGGGTTCGACGCGGGCGGCAACGGCCCGGCTCCCGCACCGGCCCGCGGCCCGGTCCCCAGGAACGTGGTCGCCTCGGGGTCGTGATCGGCGGGCATCTCGGGCGGCAGGGCGCCCGGGCCCACCGGGGGTATGTACTGCGTCGCACCCTCGTCGGCGGACGCCGCGACGGGCGGCAGGTACTGGGTCGCCGCGGCACCGTCCCCGGCGACGGGCGGCAGGTACTGAGTCGCCCCCTCGTCGGCGACGGCCGGCAGGGGAGCGCCCGCGGCGGCACCGTGTCCGCCGGCGGCAGGCGGCTGCTGGCCACCCGCGACCGACCCGGACCCGGCCTGCGGGCCGCCCGCGGCGGGAGACCCGTAGGCACCGGAGGCGGGCGGCAGGGGAGCGCCCGCGGCGGCACCGTGTCCGTCAGCGGCAGGCGGCTGCTGGCCGCTCGCGGCAGCGGGCCCGTGCGCACCGGAGGCCGGCGGCAGGCCGCCCCAGGCGGGAGACCCGTACGCACCGGAGGCCGGCGGCAGGGGTCCTCCCCCGGCAGGGAAGCTGTGCGGGTCAGCGGCCGACTGCTGTGAACCGCCCCCTGCCGCAGGCCCGTACGCGCCCGAGCCGGGCGGCAGACCGTGCCCGGCGGAAGCCCCGTAGGCGTCAGCGGCCGGCGGCTGCGGGCCACCGGCGGGTGCGGCACCGGGGGCCTGCGCGTGCTGCGTGCCGGGGGCGGGCTGGTACGCACTGGAACCGCCTTCGGCAGGTCCGTACGCACCGGCAGCGCCTCCGGCAGGACTTCCGTAGCCGACGGGTCCGCCGACGGGGCCGGCGCCCTCCGGAGGCAGCGGGGCTCCCCCGGCAGGAGCGCTGTACGGGTTCGGGGGCTGTGTTCCCTCGGTGGGGAGCGCTCCCGGGCCCGGTGCGTCCCAGGCCGGTGACTCCGTCCACTGCTGGGGCGGTGGGGACTGCCAGCCCTGGCCCGGCGGTGGCGGCGGTGTCTGCTGGTCGGGGCCCCACGGCTGGCCCCAGGTCTGGCCCTCCGCGGGGGCGGCGGCCTGCGGCCGGCCGGTCGGGCGGCCGGCGGGGGCGTCAGCGGGTCCGCCCGTCATGCCCGGCAGCAGGGGTTCGCCACCGTCGGAGGGCAGCACGATGCCTTCGCGCGCGGGGCGCGCCGAGGGCTCCTCGCCCCGTCCACTCTGCGTCACCGGGACTCCTACTTATGGGGGACCTTGTGAATCGTCGGGTCACGCTACCGGGTCCCCTGAGCCCCGTGCCACGCAGCACAGGGCCTGACCTCGAGCCCTGTGAGCGCGGTAACACAACCAGGTCACGGCACGCCGCTCATGTCACCTCCCGCGCGCCAAGCGGCCGTTTCCCGCATGTTCACGCATCCGCCGACCCTGTGTTCACGCCGCCGCCTGCAAGTCCAGCCGCGCCCCGAACTCCCGTACCACCGCCTCGTCCCGGTACGGCTCCAGCCGCTGCTGGAAGTCCTCCAGGTACTCGGCGCCCCGGTTCGAGCGCAGCCGTTCCAGCAGGTCCACGGCCTTCATGCCGGTGCTGCACGCCTCCTCGATCTCGCGCTGCTGCACCTGCGCCGTGGCCAACAGCACATAGCCGATGGCCCGGCGGCGCGCCCGCGACTCGGGGTGCCCGGCCAGCGACTCCTGCGCGCACCGCGCCGCCGCCTCGGCCTGCCCCAGGTCCCGGTGACAGTGGGCCAACTCGTCGGCGAGGTAGGCCTCGTCGAAGTGCGCGATCCACACCGGGTCGTCCCCGGCGGCCGGGTCGGCCGCCTCCAGGGCGCTCACCGCGCGCCCGGCGGCTTCCTGGGCGGCGCGCGCGTCACCCATCAGGGCGTGCCCGCGCGCCTCCGCCGCGTAGAACATGGACTCGGCGCGAGGGGTCACGCGCCCCCGCGCCCCCTCCTGCGCCGCCCGCGCCAACTGCGCGATCTCCCGCGGGTTTCCGAGCTGCGCGGCGAGGTGGCTCATGGAGGCGGCCAGCACATAGCCGCCGTAACCCCGGTCCCCGGCCGCCTGGGCCAGCCGCAGTGCCTGGATGTAGTAGCGCTGGGCCAGACCGGGCTGCCCGGTGTCCACGGCCATGTACCCGGCGAGCTCCGTCAGCCGCGCCACCGCGGCGAACAGGTCCCGCCCGACCGCCTCCCGGTACGAGCCCGCCAGCAGCCCGGAGACGACGCTGTTGAGGTAGTGCACGACGACGGGGCGCACATGCCCGCTGCCGTACTGGTGGTCGAGGTCCACCAGCGCCTGCGTCATGGCCTGTACCGCCTGCACGTCGGACTGGCCCACCCGCGGGCCCGCCGAGCGCGCCACCTGGCCGTCGGGCGCGGAGATCAGCCAGTCGCGGCTGGGCTCGACCAGCGCGGACGCCGCCACGGAGGAGCCGGACAGGAAGTCCCGCCGCCCCACGTCACTGCGCCACAGCTCGCAGACCTGCTCGATGGCCCCCAGCACCGTCGGCGAGAACTGGAGACCGACACCCGAGGCGAGGTTCTTGCCGTTGGCCATGCCGATCTCGTCGATCGTGACCGTACGGCCCAGCTTGCGGCCCAGCGCCTCGGCGATGATCGCCGGAGCCCGGCCCCGCGGCTGCTGTCCGCGCAGCCAGCGCGCCACCGACGTCTTGTCGTAGCGCAGGTCGAGACCGTGCTCGGCACCGCACATGTTGACGCGCCGGGCGAGGCCGGCGTTGGAGCATCCGGCTTCCTGGATGAGCGCCTGCAGCCGTTCGTTCGGCTGACGGGCGACGAGCGGCCTTGCGGCCATGGCGTACCCCCTGAGGCTGCGGTGCCTGCCCACGCACCGAGTTGACGTGTCTCTTCCGCGGCCGAACCCCTCACGTCCCGGCGAAAAGATCCGGCCGTGAAGATCAATGCCCCGCCGACCAGGCGAAAATGCGAGGCATGTGAGGTTTGCCGGGGTGACGGCTGGTGCCGGCCCCACTCGTGGCTACCCAGCTCCGGCCGTCGGTCCTCCCGCGCGCCCCCGCACATGCACCCATGCGCCCCGAGGTCAGCGGCGATGCTCCTCCCCGCGCACGCGGGCGGGCGTAACCCCCGGTGACGACCAGAGTTGTGCTCATCGTGGAAGAGACGATCGCCGGCACCGAAGCCGCTCAGATCCCGAAGCAGCGCGGGGAATCGCTGCTGGAGACCGCTGTTCGCTACGCCGAGGAACGCCACTGGGACGTGTTCCCCGGCACCTGGCTGGAAGCCGCCGACGGCAGCCAGCGCTGCTCCTGCGGTGACGCGGCGTGCCCGGCACCCGGCTCGCACCCGGCGCGTCCGGACTGGGCGACGCAGGCGACGGGCAGTGCGACCGTCGCGCGGCGGATGTGGCAGAAGCAGCCGGCGGCGTCGATCCTGCTGCCGACGGGGCGGACGTTCGACGCGATCTCCGTGCCGGAGACCGCGGGGTTTCTGGCGCTCGCGCGGATGGAGCGGATGGAGCTGACGCTGGGGCCGGTGACGCTCACTCCGGACCGGCGGATGGAGTTCTTCGTGCTGCCGGGGGCTTCTGCGAAGGTGCCCGATCTGGTGCGGAAACTGGGGTGGTCGTTGGCGTCGCTGGATCTGACGGTGCTGGGTGAAGGCGCGTACGTGGCTGCGCCGCCCACGCGGTTCGGCTCGCGGGGGGCCGTGCAGTGGGCCTGCCGGCCGACTCCGGCGAATCGGTGGTTGCCGGATGCGGAGGAGTTGATCTCGCCGTTGGCCTATGCGTGCGGCAGGGATCGGTAGTCGCGCCTTCTGTCCTGTCCGGTTCGCGTCCATCGGCGGCTGCGGCTTCGTCGTGGTCGCTCGCGCAGTTCCCCGCGCCCCTGAAAGAAGGCCGGTGCACCACCGTAGGGTTCTCCGTGACGGAGGGAGACGCGGTGGGATCCAGCGCGGTGCGGGTGCGGGGGCTCTGGAAGCGGTTCGGGCAGCAGGTGGCTGTCGCGGGGGTCGATCTCGAGTTGCCGGCGGGCAAGTTCATCGGGCTCGTCGGGCCGAACGGGGCCGGGAAGACCACCACCTTGTCGATGGTGACCGGGCTGCTCAGGCCCGACCAGGGCACCGTCGAGGTGGTCGGGCACGACGTGTGGCGGGACCCCGTCGAGGTGAAGGCGCGGATCGGGGTGCTGCCGGAGGGGCTGCGGCTGTTCGAGCGGCTGTCGGGGCGGGAACTGCTGGCGTACACCGGGCGGTTGCGCGGGCTGCCCGGTGCCGAGGTCGACAAGCGCGCCACCCAGCTCCTCGACGTTCTCGACCTGGCGGGCGCCCAGCACAAGCTCGTCGTCGACTACTCGACCGGCATGCGCAAGAAGATCGGGCTCGCCACCGCTCTCCTCCACAATCCCGAAGTGCTGTTCCTGGACGAGCCGTTCGAGGGCGTCGACCCCGTGTCGGCCCATACCATCCGGGGCGTCCTGGAGCGGTACACCGCCTCGGGCGCCACGGTCGTGTTCTCTTCCCACGTCATGGAACTCGTCGAGTCACTGTGCGACTGGGTCGCCGTGATGGCCGCCGGGCGGATCCGCGCCACCGGGACCCTCGCCGAGGTGCGGGGCGACGCGCCCTCGCTGCAGCAGGCGTTCCTCGAACTCGTCGGCGCGCAGAGCCGGGACGCCGGGTCCGATCTCGACTGGCTGGGCGGCGGGTCCCGGTGAGCGCCCCGCCCATCACTCCCGTCTTCGTACGGCTGAAGCTGTCGCTGCTGCGCAACGGGCTGCGCCAGTCCGGCGGACGGAAGGCCGCCTACATCGCGTCGGCCGTCTTCGCCCTGTTGTTCGCCGCACTGCAGTTGATCGGCCTGATCGCGCTGCGCGGGCACGCGCACGTCGAGTCGCTGGTCGTGCTGGCCGTGACGGTGCTGGGCCTCGGGTGGGCGGTGATGCCACTGTTCTTCCCCAGCGGGGACGAGACCCTCGACCCGACCCGGCTGGTGATGCTGCCGCTGCGGCCCCGGCCGCTGGTGCGGGCCCTGCTCACGGCCTCGCTGGTCGGCATCGGGCCGCTGTTCACGCTGTTGCTGCTGACCGGTTCCGTGATCGCGGTGGCCCGGGGCGGTGCGGCGTTCGTGGTCGGTGTCGTCGCGGTCGTCCTGGCGCTGCTGGTGTGCCTGGCCCTGGCGCGGGCCGTCGCCGCCGCCAACGTACGGCTGCTGGCCAGCCGCAAGGGGCGGGACCTCGCGGTGCTGAGCGGTCTCGTCATCGCGGTCGGCGCGCAGGTCGTGAACTTCGGCGCGCAGCGGCTCGGCACGGCGGGGCTCGGCGAGCTGGACCCGGTGGGGGACGTGCTGCAGTGGGTACCGCCCGCCTCGGCGGTCGCGGCCGTGCACGCGGTGGGCGAGGGGTCGTACGGCCGCGCCGCCGTCCAACTGGCGCTGACCGCGGGCGCGCTGGCGGCACTGCTCGCGGTGTGGTCACGGCATCTGACCAAGCTGATGACCTCGCCCGACGAGTCCACCCTGGCCGGCACCGAGACGGCCGTGCGCGAGCGCTCGTCCACCGGGCTCGGGCGGCTGCTGCCCGCGGGCCGCACGGGCACGGTCATGGAGCGCAGCCTGCGGTACGTGTGGCGCGACCCCAAGACCAAGGCGGCCTGGGTGACGTCGCTGGCCATCGGCCTGATCGTGCCGGTGTTCAACGCCTGGCAGGGCACCGGGTCGGTGTACTTCGCGTGCTTCGCCGCCGGGATGCTCGGCATCCAGATGTACAACCAGTTCGGGCAGGACACCTCCGCGTTCTGGATCGTCGCGCTGACCATCTCGTCGCCCCGCGACGCCTACGTCGAGCTGCGCGCCCGCGCGCTGGCCCTGCTGCTGATCACCCTGCCCTACGCCACGCTCGTCACCGTGCTGACGACCGCCATGCTCGGCGACTGGCGGCGGCTGCCCGAAGCGCTGGGGCTGACCTTCGCGCTGCTCGGCGCGATGCTCGCGACCGGGGCGTGGACGTCCGCCCGCTTCCCCTACTCCATCCCGCAGGAGGGCTACAAGAACGTCGCCCCGGGGCAGACCGGGCTCGCCTGGATCTCGATCTTCGGCGGGATGATCGCGGCCGCAGTGCTGTGCGCGCCCCTCATCGCGCTCACGATCTGGCTGAACGTGAGCGCGCGGGGCGACGACTGGACGTGGCTGCTGTTCCCGGTGGGCACGGCGTACGGGGCGGTGCTCACCGTGGTGGGACTGCGGCTGGCCGCTCCTCAGACGGCCCGTCGGCTGCCGGAGATCCTCGTGGCGGTCAGCAAGGGGTGACCCGGGCGCTCCCCCGGATTCATTCGGTGTCGAGGCCGTCCAGGAACGGCTGGATGGCCGCGTACCAGGCCTCCGGCTGGTCGTAGTGCACCAGGTGGCCGGCGTCGGCGACCTCCGCGTACTGGCCGCGGGGCAGGACGCGGACCATCTCCTGGGCCTCGGCGCGGCCCAGCTCGCCGTCGAGGCCGCGCACGACCAGGGCCGGGCAGCGGACCTGGGCCAGCTCCTCCCAGTGGGCGTCGTACACCCAGGTCTCGCGGGAGCGGAGCATCTGCTCCGGATCGAAGACGGGGCGCCAGCCGTCCGGTGACTCGGCCATCACCTCGGCGTAGAACTCGCCGCGGGCCGGATTGGGCCGCTCCACCCAGGGGTCGTCCTCGCCGAACCACTTGCGGACGTCGGCGAGGGTGGCGAACGGCAGCGGCCAGGACTCGAACCACTGGGCCCACTCGCGCTGCGAGGCGCCGCCGAGCGCGGAGGCCCGCATGTCGCAGATGATCAGGCCGCGAACCAGGTCGGGGCGCCGGGCGGCGAGCTGCCAGGCGGTCAGCGCGCCCATGGCGTGACCGATCAGGACGACCGGGGCGAGGCCGAGCTGTTCGAGAGCGGCCTCGGCGTCGTCGACATAGGCGCCGCGGGTGAAGGACGCGTGCGGGGGCTTGTCACTACGGCCGTGGCCGCGCTGGTCGAGGGCGACCGCCCGGTACCGACCGGAGAGCCGGCGGGCCGTGGGCGCCCAGTGCGAGGCGCGGCCCATGAGGCCGTGCAGTAACAGCACCCCCGGGGAGCCGTCCAGTGCGGTGCGCCCGTCCCGCGGGCCCTGGCTGTCCCGGTCCGTGCCCCGCGCGTCTGGTGCGCCATGGGCGTCCTGCCCCGGATCCGGCTTGGGCGGGTCGCCGAACTCCCAGGCCGCGAGGCGTACGCCGCCCGTCCCGGTCACGTCGATGCGTCGCGCCATGTCCTGGCACCCCCCAAGCTTCGCGCGGACCGCGGCCGTCTCGGGCCGTCCGGTCCTGTGAACCGTGTTCTGCCTGCTGTGCCTTTGCCGTGCCTTGTGCCGTGCTGTCAGTGGGTCTCGTCGGCTGTGACTGCTGGTGTGTCTGTGCCCTGCGTCACCATGCAGACTATCGAATGCCCATTCGAGAATGCGCTTGTCGCGGGCAACACCCCTCGTTCGAGTGACCATCCCCGGGGATTGATCGCCGCTGCCGGGGGGAGATCTTCAGCGGGAGGCGGACCGCTCGGGGAAACCGGTCCGAGGGGAATGACCCTGAGAGCTCGGGGCTCCGGGTCAGCACAGGGGAGGACAGGCCCCGGCGCCACACGGCGCCGGGGCCTTCCCCATCTCCACGGCACATCCTCCCGCCCCCTCCCCGGCCGGGCGACATCGCTGTCGAGCCGCGGCCAAGAGCCCCTCAGGTCATATGCCCCACGCGACAGCGTCGCACGGGAACCGCGCGAGCGCTGCCATTCGACGGACCGAATACCGGATTCGACGGGATCACGCCAACGCCCCGAGCACCCCCTGCGAAACGGGAGTCGGCGCCGGCCTCGAACCGACGAGCCGCCGCCTCAGGGCTTGGCGACGAACACATGGGAAGCGATGTCCGCCTCCAGCTCGGCCGCCTCACCACCGCTGCCGACCAGCACACCACCCGCCGACTCGGTCACACTCACCACCGAGCCGGGCTGCACGCCCGCCCGCCGCAGCGTGTACATCAACTGCGCATCCGTCTGGATCGGCTCACCGATCCGGCGCACCACCACCGTCTTGCCCTCGGCACCCGGGTCGAGCGTGGCCAGCGACACCATGCCCTCGTCCAGGAACGGGTCCGCGCCGTCCTTCTCGCCGAGCTCCTCCAGACCCGGGATCGGGTTGCCGTACGGCGACTCCGTCGGGTGCCGCAGCAGCTCCAGGACGCGGCGCTCCACGGCCTCGCTCATCACATGCTCCCAGCGGCACGCCTCGGCATGGACCTGCTCCCACTCCAGACCGATCACGTCGACCAGCAGACACTCCGCGAGCCGGTGCTTGCGCATCACACGCGTGGCGAGACGGCGGCCCTCGTCGGTGAGCTCCAGATGCCGGTCACTGGCGACGGACACCAGACCGTCACGCTCCATCCGCGCCACCGTCTGGCTCACCGTCGGGCCGCTCTGGTCGAGCCGCTCGGCGATACGGGCGCGCATGGGGACCACACCCTCTTCCTCCAGCTCGAGGATGGTGCGGAGATACATCTCCGTGGTGTCGATCAGTCCGGACATACGTGCCCCTCGATGAGATCTGCCGGAGGCTGGACGGCTCACCGGCGCGTGCGCTGGCCCTCGACCCAATTCTGCCGGATACCACCGACAACCGTGCCGCCGGAGGCACAGCGGAGGTTACGACGCCCCGGGAACGGGTACAGCCGCCCTCTCCAGGAACTCCCGGCGCTCGGGACGCCCCCACACGGCCGTATTGACACCGCACTGGTCCAGACCGCACCGTGATGCGCGACACAAGCCCACCGAGGCCCCTGAAGGGAACCGTATGAGCGACCGCGCCCCGGCCGGCCAGTTCCTCGACGCCGCGATCGGCCTGCTGCAGCGGATCCGCGACGAGGAGGCCGACAGCATCGCGGCAGCCGGGACGCTCCTCGCCGACACCGTCACCGACGGGGGCCGCCTCTTCGCCTTCGGCGCCGGACACTCCTCCCTCGCCGCCCAGGACCTCGTCTACCGCGCCGGCGGCCTCGCACTCATGAACCTGCTCGCCGTGCCGGGCGTCGTCGGCGTCGACGTCATGCCCGCACCGCTCGGCTCCGCCCTCGAACGCGTCGACGGCCTCGCGAGCGCCGTCCTGGACAGCTCCCCGCTCCGCGCCGGCGACGCCCTGCTGATCATCTCCCTCTCCGGGCGCAACGCCCTCCCCGTCGAGATGGCCGTGCACGCACGCGCCCTGGGCGTGAAGGTCATCGGCGTGACCTCGGTGGCATACGCCTCGCAGACCGAGTCCCGGCACGCCTCGGGAACCTTCCTCAAGGACCACTGCGACCTCGTCCTCGACTCGAAGATCGCGGTCGGCGACGCGGAACTCACCCACGACAAGGTGCCCGCCCCCTTCGCCCCCGCCTCCACCGTCGTCACCTCGGCCCTCCTCCAGGCCGTCATGGCGACCACGGCCACCACCCTCGCCGACCGCGGCACCGAACCCCCTCTGCTGCGCTCCGGGAACGTCGACGGGGGCCACGACTGGAACGCGCGCGTGATGGAGCAGTACGCGGACCGCATCTACTACCGGCGCTGAGACGAACCGCCCCGGGCCCCGGGCCCCTCCCCGTCACATCACTCCGCGCCGGACAGCCCCTCGACACGTCACTCCGCGCCGGACAGCCCCGCGACACGTCACTCCGCGCCGGACAACCCCGCGAGATCCAGCGCCGCCGCGATCCGGACCGCCACGTCCTCCGCGTACATCGCGTCGGACCGCTCGAAGGCACTGCGCCCCGCACCCCGCAGGAACGTCACGACGCCCAGCGTCCGACCCCGGCTGCGCAGCACCGCGCACAGGGCGTGCACCGCGTCCGGCGGCCACTGCCGGGCCAGAGCCCACTCCCGGGCCTCCTCGGCCGGTACCGCCCCCGCGCTCGCCCGGAGCGCCCCGACCCGCTCCACGCACTGCAACGCCGGATGCCCCTCGGCATACCGCACCGGCAGGCCCGCCCGGCCCGCGACCTTGCTCGGACCCGGCGCACCGGACGGAGTCGCGGCGACCCGCACCAGCCGCACCGGCCCCCCGGACTCCGCATCCGCCAGCGGACCCCCGGCCACCCGGTCGATCAGCGCGTGGTCCGCGAACCCGGCCAGCGCGAAGTCCAGGTGGACGGTCGCCGCCTCCACCGGATCCTCGCACTCGGCCGCCGCCCGCGACGCCCGGTGCAGCTGCTGCGCACGGAACCGCAGCAGCGACGCCTCCTGCTCGCCCTGCTTGGCCTCCGTCACGTCCTGGAACAGCCAGCCCACACCCAACGGCACCGGCTCCTCCGCGAGCGGCGAAGCCAGCCGCACGAACCCGCTCCGCCAGCAGCGCCGCCGCTCCCCCTCCGGCGTCCGCACCGTCACCCACACCTCGGCCGGCGCGGGCGGCGCACCCTCCGCCAGCACATGCTGCAGCGCGCTCTCCAGCTCCTCCACACCCTGCGACAGCAGCTCCCCGAGCGGCCGCCCCAGCACGGACGTACGCCCCGTGCCCAGCGCCCGGGCCGCGTGCACGTTCACCACGGCCGGCCGCAGATCGACGTCCACGAGCACGACACCCCAGCCGGCGTCCTCGAACAGCGCCTCGCTCAACGCGATCGACCGCTCCAGATCGATCTGCGTGTGCACCTCGCTGAAGGCGCAGTACACACCCACCGGCTTCCCGTCGGGCCCCCGCACCACCGCCGACTGCGTCCGCACGAGCACCCGCCCGCCGTCCTTCGTCAGCAGCGCGAACTCGTGCACCTGACGCCCCGGGGCGTGCATCGCCGCCAGCAGCCGGCCCTCGACCTCCTCGGCGTCCGCGCTGCGCACGGCCCACCCGGCCAGCCCGCGCCGCCCCACGGCCTCGTCCGCGCTCCACCCCAGGATCCGCTCGGCCTCACGATTCCAGTGGGTCACGACCCCGTCGGCGTCGAAGGCGCACAGCGCCGCGTCCATACCGTCGAGCAGGGCGGCAAGCAGATCCGGACCACCCGGGTCCGAACCGTCCCGCCCGGGCTCGTCCGGCCCCAGTTCGTCGGTGGTCCCACTACGCCGGGAAGCACTCACCTGGACCCCCTGCAGGCTGCGTCCGCACGTACGGCACGTCGGTTCGCTACTTGCAATCATTCAACTGGAACGTGACCCAACGCACACCGGGTTCCCACAACATTGCAGGAATCGTTGTACGGCGGCGATCGCGACGTCAACGTGCCGGGAGCCGGAGTCAAGGTCTCAGAAAATCGGTTGATGCGGGGCCGGGCGGTTTCCTAGGGTTCCAGGTACACGAGAAGGGAGGTGGTTCGGCAGATGTATGAGAACCGGACGCGTGAGGTGGCTGCGGGCTAGCGGCCCGACACCACACACAGTGCGGTGCCGGACCAGCGCGTGAGCGAACGCGCAGCCGGCCCAAACTCCAGCAGTCACCCGACCCGCGAGTCGCCGGTACGTCCGGCCGGCTCCTCTCCGGAGGAACCAGACTCGCGGGTCGTCTGCGTTTTCGGGAGCCTCAGGGGGCGATGGCGGTGGACGAGTGGCGCGACGATCGGGTCGGGAGTGCGCTGCGGGGTGAGAATCCGGCCGTGATGCGCAGGCTGGACGCCGGGTTCGCGGCGATCGGCGATGTGCAGTTCCTGCCCGGTTACTCGGTGCTGTTGACGGACGATCCCGGGGTCCAGCGGTTGTCCGAGTTGCCGAGGAGCAGCCGGCTGGCGTTTCTGGGGGACATGGACCGGCTGGGGGAGGCCGTCGAGCGGGCCTGCCGGCGGGTGGAAGCGGGGTTTCGGCGGGTCAATCTGGAGATCCTCGGGAACGCCGACGGGTTCCTGCACGCGCACGTGTGGCCGCGGTACGACTGGGAGCCCGAGGATCTCGTGCGGCTGCCGGTGTGGCTCTACCCGCGTGCGATGTGGAGCGAGGAGCGGTACGCGCTCGGGGTGCGGCACGACCGGCTGCGGGAGGCGATCGGTGAGGAGCTGGACCGGCTCGCCGGGCGGGACGTGCTGACGGCCTCACCCGGTGCCGGGTGAGGCCGTGCGGCCGTCGGATCAGTGGGCGATGTCCCCGTAGCCCTCGATCTCGCGCGGGTTGCGGGAGCCGGGGCCGGTGTAGCGGGCCGAGGGGCGGACGAGGCGGCCGGTGCGCTTCTGTTCGAGGATGTGGGCGGACCAGCCGGCCGTGCGGGCGCAGGTGAACATGGACGTGAACATGTGGGCCGGGACCTGGGCGAAGTCCAGGACGATGGCCGCCCAGAACTCGACGTTCGTGGCGAGGACGCGGTCGGGGCGGCGGGCGTGGAGTTCGGCGAGGGCGGCCTTTTCGAGGGCCTCGGCGACCTCGAAGCGGGGGGCGCCCAGTTCGCGGGCGGTGCGGCGCAGGACCCGGGCCCTCGGGTCCTCGGCGCGGTAGACGCGGTGGCCGAAGCCCATGAGGCGTTCGCCCTTGTCGAGGGCGTTCTTGACGTAGGCCTCGGCGTCTCCCGTGCGCTCGATCTCCTCGATCATGCCGAGGACCCGGGAGGGGGCGCCGCCGTGCAGGGGGCCGGACATGGCGCCCACGGCGCCGGAGAGGGCCGCCGCGACGTCCGCGCCCGTCGAGGCGATCACGCGGGCCGTGAAGGTGGACGCGTTCATGCCGTGTTCCGCGGCGCTCGTCCAGTACGCGTCCACCGCCGCCACGTGCTTGGGGTCGGGCTCGCCGCGCCAGCGGATCATGAAGCGTTCGACGACGGAGTGGGCCTTGTCGATCTCACGCTGCGGGACCATGGGCAGGCCCTGGCCGCGGGCCGACTGGGCGACGTAGGACAGGGCCATGACGGCGGCTCGTGCCAGGTCGTCGCGGGCCTGCTCGGCGTCGATGTCCAGGAGGGGTTTCAGGCCCCAGACGGGGGCCAGCATCGCCAGGGCGGACTGGACGTCGACGCGGATGTCGCCGGAGTGCACGGGGATGGGGAAGGGCTCGGCGGGCGGCAGGCCGGGGTTGAAGGCGCCGTCGACGAGCAGGCCCCAGACGTTGCCGAAGGAGACGTGGCCGACGAGGTCCTCGATGTCGACGCCCCGGTACCGGAGGGCGCCGCCCTCCTTGTCCGGTTCGGCGATCTCCGTCTCGAACGCGACGACTCCCTCGAGCCCGGGTACGAAGTCGGACATCAGGCGGCTCCTCGTGATGTAAGTGACAGATGGTGTTGGTGTGGGGTGGGGCGGACCATGTGTCAGTCAGCTTGTGAAGCGGGCGGGCGGCCGTCCGATGGATCCACGGTCGTGCGCGGCGACTCGCGGTCCGGGCCGGTCTCCCCCCTGTGATGCCCCGTGCGGCTGGCGGTCACCCAACCGCAACGGCACCGAAACGATATCCCTGAGTGCCACCGTTGGGGAGACTTCGCGGCACTCAGTGCCACTCAGTGACGAAGGACACCGTCGGTACGGCAAGATGACCGGGTGACCGACCGCGACGCCGCCCCCTTCGATCTGGCCTCGATGCGCAAGCACTACCGGGCCGAGGGGCTCTCCGAGACCGAGCTGGCCGCCACCCCCGTCGAGCAGTTCGCGCGCTGGTTCAAGCAGGCCGCGACGGACGGCGGGCTCTTCGAGCCGAACGCCATGGTCGTCTCGACGGCCGACGCCGAGGGTCGGCCCAGCGCCCGTACGGTGCTGCTGAAGCACTTCGACGAGCAGGGGTTCGTGTTCTACACGAACTACGACTCCCGCAAGGCACGCGACCTGGCGGAGAACCCGTACGTCTCGCTGCTGTTCCCGTGGCATCCGATGGCCCGGCAGGTCATCGTCACCGGGGTCGCGCGGCGTACCGGGCGGGACGAGACGGCGGCGTACTTCCGGACCCGGCCGCACGGCTCGCAGCTCGGCGCGTGGGCCAGTGCCCAGTCCTCGGTGATCGCCACGCGCGCCGACATCGACGAGAGGTACGCCGAGCTGGCCGCGCGCTACCCGGAGGGGGAGCAGGTGCCGGTGCCGCCGCACTGGGGCGGTTTCCGGGTGGCCCCGCAGACGGTGGAGTTCTGGCAGGGCCGCGAGAACCGGCTGCACGACCGGTTGCGGTACGTGGAGCAGGCGGACGGGAGCTGGCGGGTGGAGCGGCTCAGTCCGTGACCGGCCGCCGGGCGGTTCCTATGGGCGGCGCAGCGCCTCCTCCAGCAGCCCCGCCCACTGCGCCACCACTCTTTCCCGGCGGGACGCGTCGTCGGTGAGGAGGTTGGCGAGGCCCAGGCCGCGGGCCATGTCGAGAAGGCCCTGGACGGTTTCGCGGACGCCGGGGACGGTCTCGTCGGCGCCGAGCAGGTCGACCGCTATGCGGTGGGTTTCGCGGCCCACGCGGGATTCGAGTTCGGTGACGCGGGGCCGGAGCTGGTCCTCGTTGGAGGCGGCCACCCAGAGGTGGAGGGCCGCGCGGAACAGCGGTCCGGTGTAGAGGTCGACCAGGGCGGCGACGACCGTGTGGCGGTCTCCGGCGGCGCCCTGCGGGAACAGGGCGCGCAGGGCGGTGGAGCGTTCCTCGGCGACGTACTCGACGGCCGCCGTGAAGAGGTCCTCGCGGGTCGGGAAGTGGTGCTGGGCGGCGCCGCGGGAGACGCCGGCGCGTTCGGCGACGACGGAGACCGTGGAACCGGCCCAGCCGTGTTCCGCGAGGCAGGCGACGGCGGCTTCCAGGAGCCGCTGCCGGGTGGCCCGGCTGCGGTCCTGCTTGGGGACTCGCTCCGCGCGGTCGGCCGTGTTCACACCGCCCATGTCCTTACACCACCCATGCCGGATCCCGTCGTTCGAGGAAGGCCGTCATCCCCTCGCGGGCCTGCGGGGAGGAGAACAGCCGGGCCGAGAGCGCGGTGAGGTCCGCCGCGTCCCGGTCGAAGGCCTCCAGCACCCTAGCCGTGAGCAGCCGTTTCGTCTCGGCCAGGGCGTCGGGGGCCGCTCCGCGCAGGCCCTCCAGGATGGGGGCCAGTGTCGCGTCCACGTCGTCGCCGTAGGCGGTGAGCAGGCCGGTCGTGGTGGCCGCGGCAGCGTCGAAGCGTTCGCCGGTGAGGTAGTAGCGGGCCAGGGCGCGCGGGTCCGTGCGCGGGAGGAGCGGGAGGGAGATGACCGCGGGGGCCACGCCGATGCGGACCTCGGTGAAGGCGAAGGTGGCTTCGGTGGAGGCGGCCGCGATGTCGCAGGCGGCGAGGAGGCCGAGGCCGCCGGCGCGGACGTGGCCGGTGACGCGGGCGACGACCGGTTTGGGCAGTTCGATGATCTGCCGGAACAGGCCGGTCAGGGCCTCGGGGGACGGAGGGTCGCGGAGGTCGGCGCCCGCGCTGAACGTGGTGCCGGTGTGGGTGAGGACGACCGCGCGGACGCCGGTGTCCTTGCCGGCGTCGGCGAGCGCGTCGGCCAGTTCGCCGACCAGGGCCGCGGAGAGGGCGTTGCGGTTGTGGGGCGAGTCGAGGGTGAGGGTTTCGACGGCACGCGTGCGTGCCGTGCTCACCAAGGCGTGCATCGTGTGGTTCCTCCTCGAGCGCGCAGGCCGTCTCGGTGCTCAGTACGACTTGGGCAGGCCCAGGGTCTGGTGGGAGACGTAGTTGAGGATCATTTCCCGGCTCACCGGGGCGATACGGGCCACCCGCGCGGCCGTTATCAGCCGGGCGAGGCCGTACTCGCGGGTGAGGCCGTTGCCGCCGAGGGTGTGCACGGCCTGGTCGACCGCCTTCACGCAGGCCTCCCCGGCCGCGTACTTCGCCATGTTGGCGGCCTCTCCGGCGCCCATGTCGTCGCCCGCGTCGTAGAGGTTCGCCGCCCTCTGCATCATCAGGCGGGCGAGTTCGAGGTCGATGTGCGCCTGGGCGAGGGGGTGGGCGATGGCCTGGTGGGCGCCGATGGGGGTGTTCCAGACGGTGCGGTCGCGGGCGTACTCGACGGCTTTCGCGAGGGCGTGGCGGCCCATGCCGATCGCGAAGGCGGCCGTCATGATGCGCTCGGGGTTGAGACCGGCGAAGAGCTGGAGGAGTCCCGCGTCCTCGTCGCCGACGAGGGCGTCGGCGGGCAGCCGTACGTCGTCGAGGGTCAGCTCGAACTGCTTCTCCGCGGCGCCCAGTTCCATGTCGATGGGGTGGCGGGTGAAGCCGGGGGTGTCGCGCGGGACGATGAACAGGCAGGGCTTGAGGCGGCCGGTGCGGGCGTCCTCCGTGCGGCCGACGATGAGGGTCGCGTCGGCGATGTCGACGCCGGAGATGAAGACCTTGCGGCCGTTGAGGATCCAGTCTCCGGTGTCCTGGTCGCGGCGGGCGGTGGTGGTGATGCGGTGGCTGTTGGAGCCGGCGTCCGGTTCGGTGATGCCGAAGGCCATGAGGCGGGTGCCGTCGGCCAGGGCGGGGAGCCACGTTTGTTTCTGGGCGTCGGTTCCGAAGCGGGCTATCACTGTGCCGCAGATCGCTGGTGAGACCACCAGCATGAGGAGGGGGCAGCCGGCGGCGCCGAGTTCTTCCAGGACTGTGGAGAGTTCGGAGATGCCTCCGCCGCCGCCCCCGTGTTCCTCGGGGAGGTTGACGCCGAGGTAGCCGAGTTTGCCTGCGTCGGACCAGAGTTGTGCGGTGTCGACGCCTGGGCCGTGGCGTTTGCCGAACGCGGCGACGGCTGCTCGCAGTGCCTTGTGGTCTTCGGTGTCCATCGGGGTCCTTTCGGATGCGGGCTCGTCGTGGCTGGTCGCGCCCGCGCGGCGGTAGGCGCATATTGATGGAGCCCCGCGCCCCTAAGAGGTCTCCGTCACCACAGCCAGTAGTGAGCCCGGCTCCACCTGTTGGCCTGGTACCGCGCGCAGCTCGCTCAGCGTTCCTGTCACCGGGGCCGTGATCTTGTGCTGCATCTTCATCGCCTCCAGCCAGAGGAGGGGGTCTCCGGCCTTCACGGGCGTTCCCGCGGTCAGTCCGTCGGCGACTCGGACGACCGTGCCGGGCATGGGGGCCAGGAGGGAGCCGGGGGCGTGCTGGGTGGTCGGGTCGGGGAAGCGGGGCAGGGCCGTCAGGGCGGTGGTGTTGACGTACACCTGGTCGCCGTGACGGGAGACCTCGAACCGGCGCCGCACGCCGTCCACTTCGAGGATCACCAGATCGGCCTCGGCGTGCACCACCCGCACGCCGTCCGCCTCCAGGCCCTGCCTCGTGTGCCGGTAGCGGGCCTCGTGCTCCTCGCCGGCCATCAGGTAGCGCTTGGTCTGCGGCTGCGAGGGGACGTTGCGCCAGCCGCCGAAGCGGGAGCGTCCGACGGCCTGGGCGAGGGCGGCGGCCAGGGTGGCGTGCGGGTCGGGGGACGGCTCGGTCAGGTCCGGCAGGTGGCGGTCGTAGAAGCCGGTGTCCATGCGGGCCGCGGTGAACTCCGGGTGGCGCAGGGAGCGGACCAGGAGGTCGCGGTTGGTGACGGGGCCGTGGATGGCGGCCCGCTCCAGGGCGGAGGCGAGCCTGCGGAGGGCCTCCGTGCGGGTGGGAGCGTACGACACGACCTTGGCGAGCATCGCGTCGTAGTGGACGCCGATCTCATCGCCGTCGGTGTAGCCGGTGTCCAGACGGACGCCGTCCGGCACGGTCAGGCGGTGCAGGCGGCCGGTCTGCGGGGACCAGTCGCGGGCGGGGTCCTCGGCGTACAGGCGGGCCTCGATCGCGTGGCCACGCGCGTGTGGCGGGTCGGCGTCGAGGGCGTGGCCTTCGGCGACGCGGATCTGTTCCGCCACCAGGTCGAGTCCGAACACGGCTTCTGTCACGGGGTGTTCGACCTGGAGGCGGGTGTTCATCTCCAGGAAGTGGGCCTTGCCGTCGGCGACGAGGAACTCGACCGTGCCGGCGCCCACGTAGTCGACGGCTCGGGCGGCCCGTACGGCGAGGGCGTGCAGTTCCCGCTCGAGCCCGCCGGCGAGTCCGGGGGCGGGGGCCTCCTCGATCACCTTCTGGTGGCGGCGCTGGAGGGAGCAGTCGCGGGTGCCGAGGGGCCAGACGGTGCCGTGGGTGTCGGCGAGGATCTGGACCTCGACGTGGCGGCCGTTCTCCACGTACGGCTCGACGAAGACCTCGCCGTCGCCGAAGGCGCTCGCCGCTTCGGCGCGTGCGGCGGCCAGTTGGCCGTCCAGGTCCGCCAGGTGCCGTACGACGCGCATGCCGCGTCCGCCGCCGCCCGCGGCCGCCTTCACCAGGACCGGCAGGTCGGCCTCGGTGATCTCGGTGACCTCGGTGAGGGGCTGGATGCCCATCAGTCGTTTGGCGCGGGTCTTGGAGGCCATGGCCTCGATGGCGTCCGGGGGCGGGCCGATCCAGACGAGGCCCGCGTCCTGGACGGCGCGGGCGAAGCCGGCGTTCTCGGAGAGGAAGCCGTAGCCGGGGTGCACGGCGTCCGCGCCGGCCGCGAGGGCGGCCTTCACGATCAGGTCGCCGCGCAGGTAGGTGTCGGCGGGCGCGGTCCCCGGCAGTCGTACGCTCGCGTCGGCCAGGCGCGTGTGGAGGGCGCCCGCGTCGGCGTCCGAGTGCACGGCGACCGTGCCGATGCCCAGCTCGCGGCAGGTGCGGAAGACTCGGCACGCGATCTCGCCCCGGTTGGCGACCAGCAGTGTGGAAATCATCTGGTTCCCTTGCCTCACATCCGGAAGACGCCGAAGCCGCCACGGGCGCCCTGGTAGGGGGCGGTGTGGATGGCGGACAGGCACAGGCCGAGGACGGTGCGGGTGTCGCGCGGGTCGATGACGCCGTCGTCGTACAGCCGCCCCGAGAGGAACATCGGCAGCGACTCGGACTCGATCTGCTGCTCCACCATGGCGCGCAGGGCGGCGTCCGCCTCCTCGTCGTACGGCCGGCCCTTCGCGGCGGCCGACTGGCGGGCGACGATCGACAGCACACCGGCGAGCTGCTGCGGGCCCATGACGGCCGACTTGGCGCTGGGCCAGGCGAAGAGGAAGCGGGGGTCGTAGGCGCGTCCGCACATGCCGTAGTGGCCGGCGCCGTAGGAGGCGCCCATCAGGACGGACAGGTGGGGGACCTTCGAGTTGCTGACGGCGTTGATCATCATCGCGCCGTGCTTGATGATGCCGCCCTGCTCGTACTCCCGGCCGACCATGTATCCGGTGGTGTTGTGCAGGAACAGCAGCGGGATGTCGCGCTGGTTGGCGAGCTGGATGAACTGGGCGGCCTTCTGGGACTCCTCGCTGAAGAGGACCCCTTGGGCGTTGGCCAGTACACCCACGGGGTAGCCGTGCAGGGTCGCCCAGCCGGTGGTGAGGCTGGTCCCGTAGAGCGGCTTGAACTCGTCGAAGTCGGAGGCGTCGACGACGCGGGCGATGACCTCGCGCGGGTCGAAGGGGCTCTTGAGGTCGCCGGGGACGATGCCCAGGAGTTCGTCGGCCGAGTACTTGGGTGGTTCGGCCGGGCCGGGATCGTCGTAGGCCTTGCGGTGGTTGAGGCGGGCGACCACGCGCCGGGCCTGCCGGAGGGCGTCGTGCTCGTCGACGGCGAAGTGGTCGGCGAGGCCGGACACCCGTGCGTGCATCTCGGCGCCGCCCAGGGACTCGTCGTCGCTCTCCTCCCCCGTGGCCATCTTCACCAGCGGCGGACCGCCGAGGAACACCTTGGCGCGCTCCTTGACCATGATCACGTGGTCGGACATGCCGGGGATGTAGGCGCCTCCCGCGGTGGAGTTCCCGAAGACGACGGCGACGGTGGGGATACCGGCGGCGGACAACCGGGTCAGGTCCCGGAAGATGGCGCCCCCGGGGATGAAGATCTCCTTCTGGGACGGCAGGTCGGCGCCGCCGGACTCCACCAGGCTGATGCAGGGCAGCCGGCTGGCGAGGGCGATGTCGTTGGCGCGCAGGGCCTTCTTCAGCGACCAGGGGTTGCTCGCTCCGCCGCGCACGGTCGGGTCGTTGGCCGTGATCAGGCACTCCACGCCCTCGACGACCCCGATGCCGGTGACGAGGGAGGCGCCGACGGTGTGGTCACTGCCCCAGGCGGCCAACGGGGACAGTTCCAGGAAGGGCGTGTCGGGGTCGAGGAGCAGCTCGATGCGCTCGCGGGCGAGGAGCTTGCCGCGCCCGCGGTGCCGTTCGACGTACTTCTCGCCGCCGCCCGCGAGGGCCTTGGCGTGCTCGGCGTCGAGTTCGGTGAGCTTGGCGAGCATCGCCTCGCGGTTGGCCCGGTACTCGGGGGTGTTCGGGTCGAGCGCGGAGGTCAGGACGGTCACAGGAGAACCTCCGGTATGTCCAGGCGGCGGGAGCGCAGCCATTCGCCGAGGGCCTTGGCCTGCGGATCGAAGCGGTGTCGCGCGGCGACGCCGGCGCCGAGGATCCCTTCGACGACGAAGTTGAGGGCGCGGAGGTCGGGCAGGAGGTGCCGGGCGACCGGCAGTTCACGGCTCTCGGGTATCAACTGCCGGAACCTGTCGGCCGTCAGCTCATGGGCGAGCCACCGCCAGGCGTCGTCCGTGCGAGCCCACACACCGACGTTGGCGTTGCCGCCCTTGTCACCACTGCGGGCGCCCGCGACGAGACCGAGGGGGGCGTGCCGGGTGGGTCCGGGGGGAATCGGCTCCGGCAGGGGCGGCTCGGGTACGGCGTCGAGTACGCGGGTGTCCTGGGCGGGCGGTACGGTCACCCGCTGTCCGTCGTGGAGGACGGCTACATGGTCGACGGCGCCATGGGGGATGTACACATCCTGGAACACCCCATAGGGCGAGCCCTTTCCCGGTGGCGCCAGCACATGGAAGCCGGGGTAACTGGCGAGCGCCAGCTCCACGGCCGCCCCGGTCAGCGCACGTCCGACGGCCCCCTGGTCCGGGTCCCGTACGACGAGCCGGAGCAGCGCGCTCGCCGTCTCCTCGCTCGTGGCGTCGGGCCGGTCGGTGCGGACCAGTTCCCAGCGCGCGTCGGCGACCTTGCCGAGGCCGGGTTCCATCTGCTCCCGCACCAGGGCGGCCTTGGCCTCGATGTCGAGGCCGGTGAGCACGAACACGACCTCGTTGCGGAAGCCGCCGAGCCTGTTGAGCCCGACCTTGAGGGTGGGCGGCGGCGCCTCTCCGCGCACGGCCTCGATGCGCACCCGGTCGGGGCCGTCCTGGGCAAGCCGTACGGTGTCCAGCCGGGCCGTGACGTCCGGTCCCGCGTACCGGGCGCCGGCCGTCTCGTACAGCAACTGGGCGGTGACCGTGCCGACGTCGACGAAGCCGCCGGTGCCGGGGTGCTTGGTGATGACGCAGCTGCCGTCGTCGTGGAGCTCGGCGAGCGGGAAGCCGGGCCGCCGGACGTCCCCGTCCCGGAAGAACGCGTAGTTGCCGCCGGTGGCCTGCGTCCCGCACTCCAGCACGTGCCCGGCGACGACGGCGCCCGCGAGCCGGTCGAAGTTCCCCTGGCCCCAGCCGAAGTGGGCGGCGGCGGGCCCGGTGACGAGTGCCGCGTCCGTCACCCGCCCGGTGACGACGACGTCGGCGCCCGCCCGCAGACCGGCCGCGATGCCGAAGCCGCCGAGGTAGGCGTGGGCGGCGAGGCTGTGGGGGTACGCGGCGGTGAGGTCGTCGCCCTCGACATGGGCCACCCGCACGGGGATGCCCAGCCGCTCCGCCAAAGCCCGGACGGCGTCGGCGAGCCCGGCCGGGTTGAGCCCGCCCGCGTTGCTGACGATCTTCACGCCCCGCTCGTGGGCGAGCCCCAGGCACTCCTCAAGCTGCCGCAGGAAGGTGCGGGCGTATCCGGCGCCGGGGTCCTTCAGCCGGTCCCGGCCGAGGATCAGCATCGTCAGCTCGGCGAGGTAGTCGCCGGTGAGGACGTCCAGGTCACCGCCGGTGAGCATCTCGCGCATGGCGTCGAAGCGGTCGCCGTAGAAGCCGGAGGCGTTGCCGATGCGGAGGGTCACCCGGCTTCTCCCTTCGGGGCACGGCCGCCGCCCGGCGGACCGGCGAAGGCCTGGGCGATGTCCAGCCAGCGGTCGGCGTCGGGGCCGTCGGCGCGCAGGGCGAGGTCGTCGCGGTGGGCGCGCTGGGTGACGAGGCGGCAGAAGTCGAGGGCGGGTCCGGTGACGCGCTGCGGGGCGTCCCGCGGCCCGTACGTCCACAAGTCACCGGAGGGCGCCACGAGTTCGACCCGGAAGGGATCGGCGGGCGGGGTCAGCCCGTGCACACCGTAGGCGAAGTCCCGGGTCCGCACCCCGAGCCAGGCCACATGGCGCAGCCGGTCGGTAGGTAGGCGCACCACACCCAGCGCGTCGGCCACGTCCTGCCCATGGGCCCAGGTCTCCATGAGACGGGCCGTCGCCATGGAGGCGGCCGACATGTGCGGGCCGTACCAAGGGAACCGCGCCCCGGGCGGGGCGGCCCGCAGCGCCTCCTCCAGCGCCGCCCGCCCGGCACGCCACCGCGCGAGCAACTCCGCGGGCGGGAGACCGGCGGCCTCCTCGGCGCCCTCGTCGACGAAGGAGCCCGGCGCCGCGAGTGCCCTCTCGACCAGGGCGCGGAAGCCGTGGGCGTCCGTGACGGCGAGCAGGGCCGAGCGGTCCGTCCAGGCGAGGTGGGCGATCTGGTGGGCCACGGTCCAGCCGGGCGCGGGCGTCGCGAGCGCCCAGCGCTCCGAAGCCGCCCCGGCCACGAGTCGGTCGAGTTCCTCGCTCTCCTCGTGCAGGTCGTCGATCACGGATGTCGGATCGGACACGGGCGCTCCCCTCGGGGCACGGCGGTGTGCGGGGCGGTGCGGCGTGCTGAGGAGCATGGCAGCGACGCAAGAAACAATCAAGCGTGCTTGCATGAAAAAAGGAGGAGCGATACCACGGGACGGCTGCGGCCCGCCGCCCCGCGGTATCGCCGCGGTCGTCGGCAGCCGGTCGTCAGTCGACGGGAGCGACTCGGATCAGGTTGCCGTCCGGATCCGTCACGACGAACGTGCGCCCGAACGCCTCGTCGTGGGGCTCGCTGACCACGCGCACGCCTTTCGCGACCCACTGCTCGAACCGGCGGTCGATCACGTCCGGTCCGCCCGTCAGCACGAGACAGACCTCACTGGTCCGCCGCACCTCGGGAGTCAGACCTTCGGCCTGCCCGCTCCACAGCGCGAGTTCCGCACCGCCACCGAGGTCGAAGGTGATGTACCGGGGAGTCTCGAAACCGGGCTTGATCTCGAGAAGGTCCGCGTAGAAACGGGCGGCTTCGGGGGCGTCGTTGACGTAGACGATGAACACGATCGGGCTCGGCATGTCTCGCTCCTTCGGTCGGTCTTGCTTGCGAATGGAGCGTGCCGGTCATTCATGACGGATCCCGTCATGTTTTCTGGGATTCTCGATCCCGTGACTCCGGATCGCTTCTTCACCTTGCTGCTGGCGCTGCAGGCCAGGGGGACCACGACGACCGCCGACCTGGCGGCTCAGGTCGGCGTGTCGGTCCGTACCGTCCTGCGCGATCTGCGGTGGCTGCAGGAGGCGGGTTTCCCGTTGCTGGTCCGGCGCGGCCGCTGGGGCGGGGTGACTCTGCTGCCCGGTGGTCTGCTCGACACGTCACGGCTCACACCGGAGGAACGGGACCACCTCGTCCTCTACGGCCTCGACGACGAGCAACGCGAGCAACTCGGAGCCGCCGCCGACGCCCGGCGCGCGCACCAGAAGGTGCGCCCCCGGCCGGGAGCGTCGCGCACCGGTGGGCTACCGCTGAGCGCGGTCGTCACCACCGACAACAGACCGTGGTTCTCCCCGGACTCCGAGGGCATGCCCCCGGCAGCGCTCGTCGGTGACCTGCGGCGCGGTGTGCGGTTGCGCATCTCCTACCGCCGGTCCGAGGAGACCGAGGCCACGTGGCGGGTCGTCGACCCGTACGGTCTGCTGGCCAAGGCCGGGAGGTGGTATCTGGTGGCGGACTCCGCGGGCCGTCCCCGGCTCCACGCGCTCGAGAGGCTTGTCGACTGGGAGCCGATGCGGGCGGCTCGCCGGCTGCGTCCGGACGCGACCCTGGACAGCGTCGCGGCAGAGCTGACGGCGGACTGGGAGAACCCCAGGACCTTCCCGATCCACGCCGAACTCGACTCGCGGCACCTCGGCCGGGCGAGGCGCATCCTCGGCCGTAAGCTGATCGTTCGGGACACCGTCGGAGAGGGGCGCGTGAGCATCACGGTCACCGGCCGGAACCTGGAGGACGTCCGTCAGCTCCTGCAGTTCGGTGACAGCCTCACTGTGACCGCCCCCGAGGAAGCGCGCGAGCGCATTCGGCAGCTGGCCGAGCAGATCCTCCAGAAGTACACCTGACGATGAAGAGGGCCGTCCCGTACAGCCGGTCCACCTTCAGGCGGATGACCACCCGGCGTGTCCGGACAACTGGCGGCTGTTGTCGTGCCTAACGCGCATCGGGCCCCGGCACGATGGGGGCCGCCAGCGTTTCGGACTGCCCGGCGCGGCGCAGCGACGCGGCGACGAAGCCGTCGGCCTTGAGCTCCTCGACCAGATCCCGCAGGAACCGTACGGTCTCCGGCCGTCGAGTGGTGGTCGTGCCGACGGCCTGGCGGATCTGCATGAACCCCTTCTCGATCAGCCGCACTTCAGGGTGCGCGGAAACGTACGCGCTCATCGGTTGCCGGATGCCCGCGCCCGCCTCCAGGCCTTGCGCGGCGAAGGTGTCGACGCCTTCGGCGCCGCGGACGAGTGTGGCGTGGCGCAGGGTCCGGGTGAGGTAGAGGTCGTAGGCGGAGCCGGCCTTCACGCCGATCCGGACTCCCGGCGCGTCCACGTCCTCGGGTGTCTTGAGGCCGGAGTCGCGGGGCACGACGTACACCCCCTCTATGAGCACGTACGGCGCGGTGAACGCGACCTCTGCCTCGCGGGCGGGCTCGATCGCGAGGAAGCAGACATCGGCCCGCCCGTCGGCCATCGCCTCGAACGACTTGCGCGCGGCGTCGAAGCAGAGGAACTCCACGGGCACACCGAGCCGGGCCGCGATCTCCCGGGCGAGATCGACGGTGATGCCGCTCGGCGCCTCCGGCGTGCCCTGGGCCAGAACGGGATTGCCGAGGTTGATCGAGGCGCGCAGGACTCCGGTGGGTGCGAGGTCGGCGACCAGTGAGGGCAGGCTCATGCCGGGAGTCTAGATTTCCGCCTCCGGCACCCGGGCCGTGTTCCGGACACGTTCTCAGCCCGTGACGCCCGCGGTGATGCGCCTGCTCAGCTCCTCGGCCGTCAGGCCGCCCGGCTCCCGGCTCTGGCGCACGCTCTCCCGGGCGGCGTGCTGCAGGGCCGCGTTCACCGGTGTGGGCACGCCGTGCTGTCGTCCGAGCAGCACGATCTCCCCGTTGAGGTAGTCCGTCTCGATGGATCCCGCGCCGCGCGCCAGGCTCTGCCAGGACGAACTGCGAGCGCGCTGGCCGGGGATCGGCTGCGGGTCGACCGTCCCGCCGCGCAGTTCGGTGATCTCGGGCCCGCTCGCGTAGGCGATGCCCGCGGCGTCCAGGGTCGCGGCACCCTCGGCCTGTGCCCGGGCGACCAGGTCCCGCGCGGCGCCGTCCGAGGCGGAACCGCACACGGCCTCGACCACGTTGGCGAGGTTGCCCAGGAGCTTGCCGTACTTCCAGCGCATCACGTCCGCCGCCACCGGAGCCAGGAAGCGGGCCTTCTCCAGGTCGTCCGCGATCCGCCGGGCGGTGTCGTCCGGGCCCGTCCCGTACCGGCCGATGACCAGGGCGCCGGTGTTGGGCCCGCAGGGCGCGACGACCTCACCCGGGTTCAGGTGGCTGCAGGGAAGGACGACGCACATGCCGTACACCTCGCGGAAACGGCGCAGCGCCAGGCGCTCGTTCTCCACCCCGTTCTGGGCGCACACCAGCGGCAGGCGTTCGCCCGCCGTGCCGCCGCCCGCCACCGGCCGCGCGGCCCACGCGTCCAGGGCGGCCACGCTGTCCTGCGTCTTGACGGCGAGCACGAGCACATCGTCCTCGCGTAGTTCGACGTCCTCCGGCCGTGGCACGACGGGCACGTCGAGGGTGAGCGTGCCGGTGGGGACCGTGAGCCGCAGCCCGTTGTCCCGCAGCGCCTCGAAGTGTGCCCCGCGGGCGACCAGGACGACGGCCCGGCCGCTTTCGTGCAACCGCCCCCCGATCGAACCGCCGACCGCTCCGGACCCGATGATGATGTAGCGCATTCGCCCCCCTGGCTCTTCGCTTCAGTGTCGTACAAGGTGACCACGACTGAGGGCGCCCCACACAGGCGGGGCGCCCTCGGTCACGTACGGGAGAAGGTCAGAGCTTCTCGATCACGTAGTCGACGCACTTGGTCAGCGCCTCGACGTCCGCCGGGTCGATCGACGGGAACATCGCGACGCGCAGCTGGTTGCGGCCGAGCTTGCGGTAGGGCTCGGTGTCGACGATGCCGTTAGCGCGCAGGACCTTGGCGACGGCGGCGGCATCCACCTCGTCGGTGAAGTCGATCGTGCCGATGACCTGCGAGCGCTTGGCCGGGTCGGTGACGAACGGGTTCGCGAACTTGACGTCCTCGGCCCAGCCGTACAGCGTCCGCGCGGAGGTGGCGGTGCGGCGGACCGCCCAGTCCAGGCCGCCCTGGCCGTTCATCCACTCAAGCTGCTCGTTGAGGATGAACAGGGTGGCGAGGGCCGGGGTGTTGTACGTCTGGTTCTTGCGGGAGTTGTCGATCGCGGTCGGCAGCGAGAAGAACTCCGGCACGTGGCGGCCGGAGGCGTGGACGCGCTCGGCGCGCTCGAGGGCGGCCGGGGAGAAGATCCCGATCCACAGGCCGCCGTCGGAGGCGAAGGACTTCTGCGGGGCGAAGTAGTAGACGTCCGTCTCGGCGATGTCGACCGGGAGGCCGCCGGCGCCGGAGGTGGCGTCGACCAGGACGAGGGCGCCCTCGTCGGCACCGGCCACCCGCTTGATCGGCATGGCGACACCGGTCGAGGTCTCGTTGTGGGTGAAGGCGTAGACGTCGACGCCCGCCTGGGCGACCGGCTCGGGGTGCGTGCCGGGGTCGGCGGAGATCACGTCGGGCTCGGCGAGCCACGGGGCGAGCTTGGCGGCCTTGGCGAACTTGGAGGAGAACTCGCCGAAGGTGAGGTGCTGCGACCTGTTCTCGATCAGGCCGTGCGTCGCGATGTCCCAGAACGCGGTGGAGCCGCCGTTGCCGAGGATCACCTCGTAGCCGTCGGGGAGCTGGAACAGCTCGCTGATGCCCTCGCGCACCTTGCCGACCAGGTTCTTGACGGGAGCCTGGCGGTGGGAGGTGCCCATGAGGGAGGTGCCGGTGGCGGCGAGGGCGTCCAGCGCCTCCGTCCGCACCTTGGAGGGACCCGCGCCGAAACGTCCGTCCGCGGGCTTGATGTCAGAGGGAATCTGGATCTCAGCCACGGAGTGGAGCGTAGCCGTTTCCGGAAACCTGGGCGAAACGTCGTCCGTCGGGTGAGACGGTCTTCGGACAGCCCCCCGGCCCTTCACGCGCCGGACGGGCCGGACGCGCCGGACGGGCCCGGCCAGACAGCCGAGGCGTCGTCGCGGTGCGGGGCCGGCAGCCGGACCGGGCGGACGGGGACGGGGCGGACGCGGCCCTCGGTGGTGGCCGTCCAGGGGGCGGGACGGCCGGAGTAGCACAGGGTGGTGAGGACGAAGACGCCGTCGGCGTAGACCTCGACGTACTCCCCGACGGTGAGGATGCGCAGGGCCGCGGCGGGTTCCGTCAGCAGGGTCTCGCCGAGCGGGGCGCCCTCGGGGCCGGTGACCGCGAGGTTCTTGCCGTCGCAGGTGACCGTCAGCGCGGGCCGGTCGCCGTCGGAGACATGCGTGCGCAGGGTGATCTCGGTGCGGCCGGAGAGGGCGACGTCACCGACCGCGTTCAGGGAGGCGTCGTACGACTCCTCGCCGAGCCACGGGTCCAGGCCCGGCCACCACTCCAGGCGGGGCGCCGCGTCCCGCGGTACGACGAGGGACTTGGGCTGGGCGAGCATGCCGCGGCAGCGGTCGCCGGTGTCGGTGAGGCCGACGCGGCGCGGGGTGGTGTGCAGCACCACGCGGGAGCCGTCGGGGGCGGCGACGACGCGCGGGGCGTACGCGCCCGTCGGGCCGAGCGGGCCGCGGCGGGTCCACGGGCCGCGCAGCCGCGGGGCGGTCCACGCCTCGAAGCCCCGGGTGGCGCCGATGGAGCCGAGCAGCAGCCAACTGCCGTCGTCGAGGCGTTCCAAGACCGGGCACTCCAGTTCGTCGACGTCGCCGGGGGAGATGAGCGGCGGGTGGACGGTCCAGTGCTCCAGGTCGTCGGAGGTGGCCCAGGCGACGCAGCCGCTGACCTCGACCGGCAGGGAGGCGTCGGCGGCGCAGACCAGCATGACCCAGCCGTCGGACTCGTCGTCGCGTACGACGAAGGGGTCGCGCCAGCCCATGCGTTCGCCCGTGCGGTACCAGCGACCGTCCGCCTCGACGACGGGCCCCGTGCCGTGGCGGCGCCAGCCGGTGCCGTCGGTGCGGTCGGAGTAGGCCAGGCCGACGGACTGCAGGGGCCAGCCGCCGGGGGTGAGTCCGGAGACGGCGGTGTAGAGCATCGCCATGCCGGTGCCGTGCGGGAAGGCGTGCATGGTCCACACCGCCTGCTGGTCGAACCGGCCGGGCAGGCCGTTGCCGAAGGCGGTGCCCTGCGGCTCCCAGTGGACCAGGTCGGTGGAGGTGGCCCGGCCGTAGGAGGTCTCCATGCGCAGGTGGTCGAACTCGGCCGTCCACGGGCCCTGCAGGTGCAGCACGGTGTAGGTGCCGTCCGCGTGGCGCAGGAGGTCGAAGTCGTTCACGCAGAGGCCGGGCGGCGCGTATCGCATGGACAGGTCCTGTCTGCCGACAGCGGCACTCAAGCGCGTGCGCTGTGTTCTGGCTGGCGAGAGTTTCTCTGAGAGTCAGCCGAAGTAAAACCCGAACGCAAACGCTTGCGCAACCGCGTGGGCGGGTTTACGGTCTCGTCACTCCCCCACACGCCGATGTGTTCCGGACGAACCCGGGCACGCGGCGTGCACCCGACCAAGGAGCGTCCCGTGACGGTCAGCATCACCGATGTCGCCGAGGCCACCGGGGTCTCGGCGTCCACCGTGTCCCGGGCCCTGCGCGGCCGTCCCGGGGTGTCGGAGGAGATGCGGGCCCGGATCGTGGAGGTGGCCGCCGAGCTGGGCTACACCGCCTCGCGCTCGGCGTCCAGCCTGGCCAGCGGGCGCACCCACACCATCGGCGTCGTCGTCCCGTACGTGGGCCGCTGGTTCTTCGGCACCGTGCTGGACGCCGCCGAGAAGGTGTTCAGCGCCGCCGGTTACGACGTCCTGCTGTACAACCTCGGCTCACCGGAGGCCCGCAAGCGCTTCTTCACCAAGCTGCCGATCCGCAAGCGGGTCGACGCCGTGCTGTCCCTCCTGATCCCGGACCCGGAGGAGGCCTCCGCCCTGCGGTCCCTCGACGTGCCGCTGTCGACCACGGTCGGTGGCCCCCGGCCCGGCTTCACGGTGGTCGGCATCGACGACCGGGGCGGGGCGGAGAGCGCCGTACGGCACCTGGTGAACCTCGGCCACCGGCGGATCGGCATGATCTCCGGGGCCAGTGAGCCGCTGCACTGGACCACGCCCCTCGATCGCCGGCAGGGCTACCTGGACGCGCTGGCCGACGCCGGGATCGAACCCGACCCCGGCCTGGAGTCGGACGGCGGTTACACGGTCGAGGGCGGCGAGCTGGCCATGACCGAGCTGCTGGCGCTGCGCAACCCGCCGACCGCCGTGTTCGCCCAGTCCGACGAGATGGCGATGGGCGCGCTGCGCGCCCTGCGCCGGCACCGGCTGAGGGTTCCGGAGGACGTGTCCGTCGTCGGCTTCGACGATCACGAACTGTCCGAGGTGGTCGGGCTGACCACCGTGGCCCAGCCGGTCGCCGCTCAGGGCCGGGAGGCGGCCCGGCTGCTGCTGGCTCGGCTGGACGATCCGGACGCCGGGCCGCCGCACCCCGTCGAGATGCCCATCCGTTTCGTCCTGCGCGAGACCACCGCTCCCCCGAACACCGGCCGGCAGCGGTAGCTCCACCCCTTCCCTCCCCTCTCCCCCCTCCCCCGCCGGGGGCGCTGTTCCGGCCCTCGGCCCCTCCCCACCGTCCGCGTACCCACCCGCACCCTCGCACGGAGACATCACATGATCACCGGACACGGAAAACACCGTCGTACGGGCCTGACGGCCCTCGCTCTGCTGCCCCTGGCGGCGCTGGCCGCCTGCGGCGGGGGTGGCGGCGGCACCGACACCTCCGCCGAAAAGGGCAGCGGCAAGGGCACCATCAGCGTCTGGGCCCACCAGGGCCAGGCGAGCGAGGCGGCCGCGCTGCAGAACGCGGTGAAGTCCTTCAACTCCTCGCAGAGCGCCATCAAGGCCGAGCTGAAGCTCATACCCGAGAAGGACTACACCAAGACCATCACCGCCACCGACGCGTCCGAACTGCCGGACGTGCTGGAGTTCGACGGCCCGACGATGGCGAACTTCGTCTTCAACAGCAAGCTCGCCCCGGTCGACGGTCACGTCTCCGCCAAGACCCTCGGCAACGCCACCGACGCGATCAAGGCGCAGGGCGAGATCGACGGCAAGCACTACGGCCTGGGCATGTTCGACGCCGGGCTCGGTATGTACGCCAACAAGAAGCTGCTGGACGCGGCCGGCGTGAAGTACCCGACGAGCGTGGACGACGCCTGGACGGCCGAGGAGTTCGGCAAGGCGCTCAAGGCGCTGAAGGGCAAGGACTCCGACGGCAAGGTCCTCGACATATCGGAGCAGTACGGACTGGCCTCCGAGTGGGGCACCTTCGGCTTCTCCCCGATCGTCTGGTCGGCCGGCGGCGGCCTGCTGAAGGACGGCAAGGCGGCGGGCGCCCTGGACAGCCCGAAGGTCGTCTCCGCGATGAAGACCTTCCAGTCCTGGAAGACGTACGTCGACCCCAACACCGACGGCAACGCCTTCGCCAAGGGCAAGGTGGCGCTGAGCTGGGTCGGCCACTGGAACTACCCGGCGTACAGCGAGGCGCTCGGTGACGACCTCGCCGTCCTGCCGCTGCCGGACTTCGGCAACGGGCCCAAGACCGGCCAGGGTTCGTGGGCCTGGGGCATCGGCGCCGACAGCAAGAACGGCAAGGCCGCGGGCACGTTCCTGGACTACCTGCTGAACGACGCCAACGTCGGCGCGATGACGAAGGCCAACGGCGCGGTGCCCGCCACCAAGTCGGCCCTCGCCAAGAGCGAGCTGTACAAGAAGGGCGGCCCGCTCCAGCTCTTCGCCGACCAGCTGGCCAAGCCGTGCGGCGACAGCGACATCAGCGCCTCCTGCGTCGCCGTCACCCGCCCGGTGACCGCCGGATACCCCACGGTCACCGCCAAGTTCAACACGGCCCTGAACTCGATCTACGGCGGCGCCGACCCCGAGGAAGCCCTGAAGAAGGCCGCCCGCGCCATCGACCGGGACTTCACCGACAACGCCGGCTACGAGATCCCGTAACCCGCAGCACGCATCGGCCCGGGCGGGCCGTCGGCGACGTGGCCGCGCGACGATGCGGCCCCGTACCGGACGAGCCCGCCCCGCCGGGAAGGACCCTCCCGTGAAAACCGTGGAACCCGCGCACGCCGCGCCCCCTGGCCGGGCGCAGGCCGCCTCGCCCGCGCCCTCCGCGAAGCCCTCGCGCCCGTCGCGCGGCAACCGCGACTGGCTGCACGGGCTGCTGATGTCCGCCCCGGCCGTCGGCGGGCTGATCGCCTTCGTCGGCATCCCGTTCGGCTACGCCGTGGTGCTCTCCTTCTACAACGTCCGTCTCGGCTCTCCGCTGGAGCCCACCTTCTTCGGCGTGGAGCACTACCGGCGGCTGTTCACCGACCCCGACCTGTCCGGCCCGTTCCTGCGGGCGCTGCTGAACAACCTGACCTTCGCCGTGGTCGTCGTACCGCTCCAGACGGGTCTGGCGCTGGCGCTGGCGATCCTGCTCAACCGCAAGCTGAAGGCGATCGGCCTGTTCCGGTCCTTCTTCTTCATGCCGGTGGTCTTCCCGATGGCGCTGGTCGCCGTGATCTGGCGGCTGATCCTCGCCCGCAGCGAGCAGGGCATGCTCAACTCCGCGCTGGACGTGGTCACCTTCGGCAACTGGGGTGCCTTCGACTGGCTCGGTGACGGTCTCACCGCGATGGGCTCGATCATCGTGCTGTCGGTGTGGCAGGGCGTCGGTTTCCAGATGGTCATCCTGCTGGCCGGCCTCCAGCAGATCCCGGGCGAGCTCTACGAGGCCTCCGAGCTGGACCGGGCTTCGCGCTGGCAGCAGTTCCGGCACGTCACCCTGCCCGGCATCCGCGGCACCCTGGTGTTCGTCGCGATGCTGACCTCGGTGCTGTCGTTCCGCGTCTTCGACCAGGTGTACATCCTCATCCGCGGCGGCGGCCTGGACGAGGACGCCACCCGCACCGTGATGTACCAGGCCGTCACCACGGCCTTCGACCAGAACAACATCGGGCAGGCCTCGGCCGTCACGGTGGTGTTCTTCCTGATCGTCGTCGTCCTGACGATCGTCCAGCGCCGCGTCGTCCGGCCCGACAACGAGGACTGACTCCCCCATGGCCATGACCCGTACACCCGTACGCCGCGTCCTCGACTACACCGTCCTGAGCGTCCTGGCGTTCGTCTTCGCCCTGCCCGCGCTCTACCTCTTCCTCGGCAGCCTCAAGCCGTCCGACGAGGTCCTGAACGGCCTGTCCGGCTTCCTGCCCACCCATCTCTCCTTCGACAACTACACCGCCGTCCTCGACAGCCTCAACTCCGACAGCACCGGCTACTTCTGGCAGTTCATGGGCGTGTCGGTGCTGCTGTCGTTCGTGGTCGTCACGGGCGGACTGATCGTCAACTCCATGGCGGCGTACGGGCTGACCCGGCTGAAGTGGCGGGGGCAGAACGCGGTGTTCACCCTGGTCCTGCTGCTGATGCTGATCCCGTTCGAGTCGGTGGCGGTGCCGCTGTTCTACATGTTCAACGGCCAGCGCAACACGATCTACATCCAGGCGCTCCCGTTCGTCGCCAACGCCTTCGCGATCTACCAGTTCCACACGTTCTTCCGGAAGATACCGCCGAGCATCGAGGAGGCGGCCCGGCTGGACGGCGCGGGGCCCTGGCGCACCTTCTTCGCGATCATCGTGCCGATGTCCAAGCCGGTGTTCGCCTCGGTCGCGATCCTCACCTTCCTCATCCAGTGGGGCTCCTTCCTGTGGCCGGTGCTGATGGTGTCCGACCCGTCGGTGCGTCCCCTCCCGCTGGAGATGAGCGTGTTCCAGGGGCAGCAGCCCCCGGACTGGGGCCAGATCCTCGCCTTCGGCGTGCTGCTGGTGCTGCCCGTGCTGATCGTCTTCGCGTTCTTCCAGCGCTGGTTCGTCGAGGGGGTGGCCAGCTCGGCCGTCAAGGGCTGAGGCCGCCGGGGAGCATCGCCCCGATCCGTCACTGTCAGTGGTCGGGTGCATGCTGGACGCATGACGGATTTCGGGGATCTGGCTGCCCTCGAGGCGGAGCTGCGCCGGATCGTCCGGGGTGACGTGGGTTTCGACGTCACCTCCCGGGCACTGGTCACCATGGACGCCTCCAACTACCGGCGGGTGCCACTGGGCGTGGTCGCTCCCCGTGACGCCGACGACGTGGCGGCGGTGCTGGAGGTGTGCCGGGAGCGGCGGGTGCCGGTCGTGGCGAGAGGCGGCGGGACGTCGATCGCGGGGCAGGCGACGGGCACGGGCGTGGTGCTGGACTTCACCCGGCACATGAACCGGCTCGTGTCGCTGGATCCCGAGGCGCGGACGGCCGTCGTCCAGCCCGGGCTGGTGCTCGACCGGCTCCAGGAGGCCGCCGCCCCGCACGGGCTCCGCTTCGGCCCCGACCCCTCCACTCACAGCCGCTGCACGCTCGGCGGCATGATCGGCAACAACTCGTGCGGTTCACACTCGGTGGCGTGGGGGACGACCGCGGACAGTGTGCGCGAGCTGGACGTCGTCACCGCCCGGGGACGGCGGCTGCGGCTCGGGCAGGACTGGGCCGGTGCCCCGGACGGGCTGCGGGAGCTGGTCGACGGTGAACTGGCCCGGCTGCGTACGGGCTTCCCGGAACTGCCCCGCCGCATCTCCGGATACGCGCTGGACGCCCTGCTGCCCGAGCTGGGCGCCGACGTGGTCCGCTCCTTCTGCGGTTCCGAGGGCACCCTGGGCATCCTCACCGAGGCGGTCGTACGTCTGGTCGAGGCGCCACGGGCGCGTGCGCTGGCCGTGCTGGCGTACGCCGACGAGGGCGCCGCGGCGGAGGCGGCCGCCGGACTGCTGCCGTTCGCCCCGCTGACGGTGGAGGGCATGGCGGCCGACCTGGTGCCCTCCGCCACCGCCCTGCCGAAGGGCGGGGCCTGGCTGTTCGTGGAGACGGGCGGGGAGTCACCGGGCGAGGCCCGCGCGCGTGCGGAAGCGATCGTGCGGGCGGCCGACGTCATCGACGCCCTGGTGGTCACCGACCCGGCGGGACAGCGGGCGCTGTGGCGGATCCGGGAGGACGCGAGCGGTACGGCGACGCGGATGCCGGACGGCAGTGAGGCGTGGCCGGGGTGGGAGGACTGCGCGGTGCCGCCCGCCCGTCTTGGGGCGTATCTGCGCGACTTCCGCGCGTTGATGGCGGCGCACGGGCTGCGCGGCACGCCGTACGGGCACTTCGGGGACGGCTGTATCCACGTCCGGATCGATTTCGACCTGCTGACGGAGGCCGGCGTCGCCCGGTTCCGCCGCTTCTCGGAGGAGCTCGCGGAGCTGGTGGTGGCGCACGGCGGGTCGCTGTCCGGAGAGCACGGGGACGGGCAGGCGCGGGCGGAGCTGCTGCCCAGGATGTACGGGGAGGAGATGGTGGGCCTCTTCGAGCGGGTGAAGGGCGTGTGGGACCCGGACGACCTGCTCAACCCCGGAATGCTGGTACGCCCCGCGCCCCTCGACGCCGGTCTCCGTTTCTCCGTCCTGCCACGTGAGCCCGTCGACGTCTCCTTCGGCTATCCCTCCGACCGGGGTGACTTCTCGGCGGCGGTGCGGCGCTGCGTGGGCGTCGCCAAGTGCCGTACGGCGTCGGTGTCCGGCTCCTCCGTCATGTGCCCGTCCTTCCGGGCGACGGGCGAGGAGGAGCACTCCACGCGTGGGCGTGCCCGGCTGCTGCACGAGATGCTCGCCGGTGAGGTCGTGACCGACGGCTGGCGCTCGACCGAGGTCCGGGACGCGCTGGACCTGTGCCTGTCCTGCAAGGGCTGCCGGTCGGACTGCCCGGTGGAGGTCGACATGGCCACGTACAAGGCGGAGTTCCTCCACCACCACTACGCCGGGCGGCGCCGTCCGGCCGCGCACTACACGATGGGGTGGCTGCCGGTGTGGCTCCGGGTGGTGTCGCGGACGCGTACGGCACCGCTGGTCAACGCCCTCGCCCGGTTTCGCCCCTTCGCGTGGACGGCGAAACGGCTGGGCGGGATCGCGCCCGAGCGGGACATCCCGAGGGTGGCGTCGCGGACGTTCAGCCGGTGGTGGGATCAACGGCAGGACAAGGCGGAGCGGGGAGACCTGGTCGTCCTGTGGCCCGACACCTTCACCGAGCACCTCTCACCCTCCGTCGGGCAGGCCGCCGTGCGGGTGCTGGAGGCGGCCGGGCTGCGGGTGGCGCTGCCGCCGACCGTGCGTCTGGAGAAGCCGCCGGTGGGTGACGGCCGGACGGTCGCGCTCGACCCGCTGTCGCTGCTGCGGGGCCGGGGACGGGTGTGCTGCGGGCTGACGTACGTGTCGACGGGCCAGCTCGACCGCGCCCGAGCCGTCATGAGCCGCACCCTGGACCTGATGGAACCGGTGCTGGAGACCGACGCCCCGGTGGTGGTCCTGGAGCCGAGCTGCGCCGCGGCCCTGCGTACGGACGTCCCCGAGCTGCTGCACGACGACCCGCGTGCGGCCCGCCTCGCCGCGAAGGTCCTCACCTTCGCCGAGACGCTGGAACGCCACGCCCCCGGTTGGACGCCGCCGCGCGTGGACCGCCCGGTGGCCGGTCAGACCCACTGCCACCAGCACGCGGTGCTGGGCGACGCCGCCGACCTCCGGCTGCGTGCGGCCGCCCGTCTCTCCGGTGACCTCAGCGGCGGCTGCTGCGGTCTCGCGGGGAACTTCGGTTTCGAGAAGGGCCACCACGAGGTGTCCGCCGCGTGCGCGGAGGAGCAGCTCCTGCCGTCGGTGCGGGACGCCCCGGACGGCACGGTGGTCCTGGCGGACGGCTTCTCCTGCCGTACGCAGCTGGAGCAGCTGGCGGGTGTGCGCGGTAGGCATCTGGCGGAGGTGCTCGCGGCGGCCATGGAGGAGGCAGCGGGACAGGGCTTGTGAGACGTTCGGGCCACGCGGTGAGCGGTCCGAGTGTCTGAGCCGGGGAGGGGCCGGAGGCGCTCCTAGGCTCGCGGGACCACATATCCGAAGGAGCCCGCGCATGAGCGTCCGCGTCCAGCCGATCACCCGCGACGAGCACCTGACGTTCGTCACGGCCCGCCCCTCCGCCGGCCACACGCAGGTCCCGTCCTGGGGCGAGGTGAAGCCCGACTGGCGGCCGGAGAGCCTGGGCTGGTTCGACGAGAGCGGGCGGCTGATCGGCACCGGACTGGCGCTGCTGCGCCCGGTGCCCGGGCCGAAGGTGCCCGGGCTGCGGCGGTACCTCGCGTACCTGCCCGAGGGCCCGCTGATCGACTGGCAGTCGCCCGGACTCGAGGGTCTGCTGGAGCCGATGCTGGAGTACCTGCGCGGACGCGGTGCCTTCACCGTGCGCATGGGCCCGCCGGTCGTGGTGCGCCGTTGGGACGCCGAGACCGTCAAGGCCGCCATCGCGGACCCGGCGGCCCGGCGGCTGCGGGACGTCCCGGCGACGTCGCACGACCCCCGGGCCGGACAGGTCGCCGACACCCTGCGCGGCCTTGGCTGGCAGCAGACCGAACCGGGCGGTGCGGGCGGCTTCGCCGCGGGACAGCCCCGGTACGTCTTCCAGGTGCCGTTCGCCGGACGCTCGCTGGACGACATCCGCGGCGGCCTGAACCAGCAGTGGCGGCGCAACATCACCAAGTCGGAGAAGGCCGGCGTGAAGGTCGAACGCGGCGGCTACGAGGACCTGCCGGCCTTCCACGCGCTGTACACGGAGACCGCCGAGCGGGACCGCTTCCGCCCTCGTCCGCTGCCCTACTTCCAGCGCATGTGGAACGCGCTCACGGCCGAGCACCCCGACCGCATGCGGCTCTACCTCGCCCGTCACGACGGCGAGGTGCTCGCCGCCGCGATCATGCTGACCGTCGGCGAGCACGTCTGGTATTCCTACGGCGCCTCCACCGGCCGCCGGCGCGAGGTCCAGGCGAGCAGCGCCGTGCAGTGGCGCATGATGACCGACGCGCACGAACTCGGCGCCGCCGTCTACGACCTTCGCGGCATCACCGACACCCTGGACGAGTCCAGCCACCTGCTCGGCCTGCTCCGTTTCAAGGTGGGCACCGGGGGCGAGGCCGTGGAGTACCTCGGCGAGTGGGACTTCCCGCTCAACCGGCTGCTCCACAAGGCTCTGAACCTGTACCTGGCGCGGCGCTGACGGCTCGCATACCGAGACAGTGGCGTAATCGGTTTACGCACCTGACCGAGTCCATTACTCTGGACTTGACAGTACATCTTGATGCACGCCACCGTGCAAGACGGTGTACGTACGCCCCCGAGCCGAGTACAGGACCGCCCGTGACCACCCCCGACACCGCCGCCACGCCCCAGCCCGCGACCTCCGTCACCCCGGCAGCGGCCGGTGCTCCGCGCCCCGGCCCCCTGGGGTCTCTCGGGCCCGTGGGCCTGGTACTCGCCGGCGGGATCTCGGTGCAGTTCGGCGGCGCGCTGGCCGTGACGCTGATGCCGAGGGCCGGTGCCCTCGGAGTCGTGGCGCTGCGCCTGCTGGTCGCGGCGGTCGTCCTGCTGCTGGTCTGCCGACCGCGGCTGCGCGGCCACTCGCGCACCGACTGGGGCACGGTCGTCGTCTTCGGCGTCGCCATGGCCGCGATGAACGGCCTCTTCTACCAGGCCCTCGACCGCATCCCGCTGGGCCCGGCGGTCACCCTGGAGGTCCTCGGCCCGCTCGCCCTGTCGGTCCTGGCCTCCCGCCGCGCGATCAACATCGTTTGGGCGGCACTCGCCCTCGCCGGTGTCTTCCTCCTCGGCGGCGGAAACTTCGACAGCCTCGACCCCACCGGAGCGGCCTTCGCCCTGGGCGCCGGCGCCATGTGGGCGGCCTACATCGTCTTCAGCGCCCGTACGGGCCGCCGCTTCCCGCAGGCGGACGGCCTGGCCCTTGCGATGGGGGTGGGTGCCGTGCTGTTCCTGCCCCTGGGCATCGCCGAGTCGGGCACGAAGCTGCTCGACCCGGTGACGCTGGGCCTGGGCGCGGCGGTGGCCCTGCTCTCCTCCGTCCTGCCCTACACCCTCGAACTCCTCGCCCTGCGCCGCCTGCCCGCCTCCACCTTCGCGATCCTGATGAGCCTGGAACCGGCCATCGCCGCGACGGCCGGCTTCCTCATCCTCGACCAGGCCCTCACGGCGCCGGAGGCCGCCGCGATCGCCCTGGTCATCGCGGCGAGCATGGGCGCGGTGCGGACCCAGGTGGGCGGCGGCCGCAAGAAGACGGCGGCGCCGGAAGGGACGGGGCTGGAGGGCCGGGAAGGCTAGGGAAACGCCGAGCCGGCCCGGGAGCCCGGTCAGCGGACGACGTCGAACACGTTCTTCTGCAGGCCGTTGGCATAGGCCTCGTGCTCGACCAGCTTCAGCTTCTGCGTGTCCTTGTCGGTGGTGCTGAAGAGCCGCTTGCCCGCGCCGAGCAGGAGCGGGAAGACGAGCAGGTGGTAGCGGTCGATGAGGCCGGCGTCCGAGAGGGCTTGGTTCAGGGAGGCGCTGCCGTGGACGATGATCGGGCCGCCTTCGGTCTCCTTCAGCGCGGCGACCTCGTCCAGTGAGCGCAGGATCGTCGTCTCGCCCCAGTTCGACACCAGGTCGTCCTCGCCGAGGGTGGTGGACACGACGTACTTCGGCATCACCTTGTAGTCGGCGAAGTCCTCCATGTCGGGCCACACCGCGCTGAACGCCTGATAGCTGGTCCGGCCCATCAGCATCGCGGTGGCTTCCTTCTGCTCACGCTCCTTGATGTCGAATGCCTCGGGGAGGAACTCGATGTCCTTGAAGGTCCACCCGGAGTTCCGGTAACCGGGCTCGCCGCCCGGGGCCTCCACGACGCCGTCGAGCGATATGAAGGCAGTGCTGACCAGAGTGCGCATCTCAGTTCCCCTATGTCTCGTGTCCGGTGATCGGCGGATTCGGCCGGCGCGGGTTTCCACCGCACTCGCGCTGCGGCGCGGCACCATGCTCTGTCGACTGCCGGACACGGGGAAACTCATCGGCCGTCGCCGCCCCCTTTTTGGCAGGTCCGGAACATCCCCCGATACGGCAGCGAGGGGCGCCCGGCGGACTTCGCCGGACGCCCCTCGCATCAGCTCAGGCCGCGGTCACCAAGGCACCCTCAGCGCCCGAACCCCAGGATCCCCCGCAGGCTGTCACCGACCGCCGCGACGGCCGGCTGCGACGCGCTCGGCGTCTGCTGCGTCGCCGGCTGCGGCTTCGGGTCGGGGTTCTTCTTGCAGACGGCGTCGGCCACGCCGCCGCCCCCGCGCGGCACCTTGCCGCTGGTGAGGTACGTCGCCAGGTGCTTGTCGAGGCAGGCGTTGCCGCTCAGCGTGATGCCGTGGTTGCCGCCGCCCTGCTCCACCACCAGGCTGGAGTTCTTCAGCAGCCGGTGCATGGTGACACCGCCCTGGTAGGGGGTGGCCGCGTCGTCCGTCGCCTGGAACAACAGGACCGGCGGGAGCTTGGTGTTGGCGACGTTCACCGGCTTCAGCGACTTCGTCGGCCAGAACGCGCACGGCGCGTTGTACCAGGCGTTGTTCCAGGCCATGAACGGGGCCTTCTCGTACACCGCCCAGTTGTCCTTGCGCCACTGCTTCCAGTCGCGCGGCCAGGACGCGTCACGGCACTGCACCGAGGTGTAGACGCTGTAGCCGTTGTCGCCCGAGGCGTCGATGGCGGCGATGTCGTCGTACGCCTTGACCAGCGCGGCGGTGTCCTGCTTGTTGACGTACGCCGCGAACGTCTGGGCGAGCGTGGGCCAGTAGCCGTTGTTGTAGCCGCCGGGTATGAAGATGTCCTCCAGCTCGGAGGCGCCCACCTTGCCGCCCGCGGGCTTCTTCGCCAGGGCCGCCCGCATGGCGTACCACTTGGCCTCGATCTTCTTCGGGTCGGTGCCGAGCTTGTAGGTGGAGTTGTACTTGGCGATCCATGCCATCAGCGCCTTGTGGCGCTTGTCGAAGGCGTAGTCCTGCTGGATGTTGTCGTCGTACCAGACGCCGGTCGGGTCGACGATGGAGTCCAGCACCACGCGCCGCACCCGCTCGGGGTACAGCTTGGCGTAGACCGCGCCGAGGTAGGTGCCGTACGAGTAACCGAAGTAGTTGATCTTCTTCGCGCCGAGGGCCTTGCGGATCGAGTCCATGTCCTTCACGGCGCTGACCGTGTCCATGTACGGCAAGACGTCCTTGTACTTCCTGCCGCAGGCCTGGGCGAAGGACTTGGCACGATCGAGGTTGGCCTTCTCGAGCGCCGGCGTGCTGGGCACGGAGTCGGGGCGCACCGGGTCGAAGTGGCCCGGCTTGCAGTCCAGGGCGGGCTGGCTCTTGCCCACGCCGCGCGGGTCGAAGCCGATGACGTCGTACTGGGCGGCGACCTCCTTGGGCAGCGAGGACGCGACGAACGAGGCCAGCGACAGGCCACTGCCACCGGGACCACCGGGGTTGACCAGCAGCGGGCCCTGGGACTTCGCCGCGGTGTGCGGTACGCGGGACAGCGCCAGCGTGATCTGCTTACCCTGCGGCTTCGCGTAGTTGAGCGGCACCTTCACCGACGCGCACTGCATCGTCGGGGAGTCGTCCGTACCGCACTTCTTCCAGGTGACCTTGGCCGCGGCGGTCGTCAGGGCGGTGTTCGCGGACTGCGACACGTCGGCGCTGGCGGGGGCGGCGGTGAGCGTCCCGGCCAACACGACCGTGGCGCCGCACAGTACGGCTGCGCTTCTTCTCATGGAGTTCTCTCAGAACGGTGAGGGGGGTTCAGGCCCGCGAGTGACGTGGGCCGTGCCGCATCCTTTCGGAAGAGCGCACCCGGAAGAACGTCTTCGACAAGATTTGACCGAACCGAGTCTTCTCACGTGCGAGGGGCGCCCGGCGAACACCGGGCGCCCCTCGCTGGGTTCAGGAGGTGCCGAGCACCAGAGACAGGTTGACGTCCAGTGAGAGGACTCCCCTGCGTACGGTGCCCATGCTCGCTACCGGCTCAGCTTCCTGAACCGCCGCACCGCCAACGGCAGGAAGATCACCGTGAGGATCACCGGCCACACCCCCGCCATCAGCAGGGCGTGCTGCTCGACCCAGGTGTCACCCGTGACCGGCGTGCCGAACAGCTCGCGGGTCGCCGCCGCCGTGGACGAGATCGGGTTCCAGACCGCCAGCCAGCCCAGCCAGTCGGGCATCAGCTGCGGCGCGACGAAGATGCTGGAGATCATCGTCAGCGGGAAGGCGACCGCGAACAGGCCGCCCGCGGCCTCCGGGTTGGGCACGAGCAGGCCGAGCCACACGCCGATCCAGATCAGCGCGAACCGCAGCCACAGCAACAGCCCGAACGCGGCGAGGAAGCCGAAGCCGCCGTCCGGCCGCCAGCCCATGGCCAGCGCGGTGAGCATCATGATGGCCAACTCGGCGCAGGCGACGATGAGATCGGTGATCCCGCGCCCGGCCACCACGGCCGAGGACGCCATCGGCATCGAGCGGAAGCGGTCGATGACGCCCTTGGTGGAGTCGTACACCACGACCGTGGCGGTGTTGATGAAGCCGAACGCCATGGTCATCACGAACATGCCCGGCATCAGGAAGTCCTTGTAGTCCCCGCCGCCCGGTACCTTCATCGCGCTGCCGAAGACATAGCCGTACATCAGCACGGACAGGATCGGGAAGCCCAGCTGCCAGGCGATGTTGACGGGCTGGCGCTGGTAGTGGGTGAGGCCGCGGCGGACGATGTTCCAGCAGTCGGCGAGCACCCAGTACGTACCGCCCCGCGGGCTCGGGGTGCTCAGGTCGAGGGCGCTCACGCCGCGGCCTCCTTCTCGGTCCGGTGTCCGGTCAGGCGCAGGAACACGTCGTCGAGGCTCGGCCTGCGCAGCCCGATGTCCTCCACGCGGACGCCCTCGTCCTGGAGGGTCCGCGCCACTTCGGTGAGTGCCGCGACCCGGTCGGTGACCGGGGCGTGCACCCGCAACTCCGTCTCGTCCGCCTCGGGTTCGCCGTCCGTGACCCGGGCGACCACCTTCACGACCCGCGGGATCTCGGACCGCTCGGCGACCACGACCTCGATGCGGTCGCCACCGACCAGGTTCTTCAGCCCGTCCGGGGTGTCGTCGGCGATGGCCCGCCCCTGGTCGATGACGGTGATGCGGGAGGCGAGCTTGTCGGCCTCCTCCAGGTACTGCGTGGTCAGCAGCACGGTCGTGCCGCCCGCCACCAACGCCCGCACGGACTCCCACACTTCGCCACGGCTGCGGGGGTCGAGGCCGGTCGTCGGCTCGTCCAGGAAGAGGACCGCCGGAGCGAGGATCATCAACGCGGCGAGGTCCAGGCGGCGCCGCATGCCGCCGCTGTACTTGCCGACCCCCCGGTCGCCGGCGTCCGTCAGGTCGAACTGCTCCAGCAGTTCGGTCGCGCGGAGCCGGGCCCGCTTCCCGCCCAGGTGGAACAGACGGCCGAACATCTCCAGGTTCTGCCGGCCGGTGAGCACCTCGTCCACCGCCGCGTACTGCCCGGTGAGCCCGATCCGGGCCCGCACCTCGCGCGGCTGCCGGGCCACGTCGAGCCCGGCGACCGTCGCCCTGCCTCCGTCCAGCCTGATCAACGTGGACAGGATGCGCACGGCGGTGGTCTTGCCCGCCCCGTTCGGCCCGAGCAGACCGTGCACCGTGCCCTCGCGCACCTCCAGGTCGAAGCCGTCGAGGGCGCGTTTCTCGCCGTACCGCTTCTCCAGCGCCTCCGCCCGTACCGCGTATCCGTCCATGCCGCCCCTCCCGTGTGGTCATGCCCGTCGGCCTTGAACTGAGTACACCGTACCCGATTACGCGTACGCCGTACTCAGTTTTTTTGCGCGGGACGCCTAAGCTGGGCCTCATGACGAGCGGCACGACAGGTACGAGTGGCACCGGCGGCACGGAGGCCAGCGGCAGCGGCGACATCGCCCGCACCCTCGAACTGCTGTGGGACTCCGGTCGGCGCCCGAGCCGCGGGCCCAAGCCGACCCTCACCCTGGACCGGATCGTGGAAGCCGCCGTCCAGGTGGCGGACGCCGAGGGGCTGGCGGGCCTGTCCATGCGCCGGGTGGCCGCCGAACTCGGCACCGGCACCATGTCGCTGTACCGGTACGTCCCCGGCAAGGCCGAGCTGCTCGATCTGATGCTGGACCGGGTGCAGCGCCCCTCCGACGACCCGGCCGGCCCCGCCGAGGGCGACTGGCGCTCAGCCCTGGAGACGCTGGGCCGGGAGACCCTCGCCCTCTACCGCCGTCACCCCTGGTTGCTCCAGGTCAACCAGTCCCGCCCGGTCCTCGGCCCGAGCACCCTGGACGGCATGGAGAAGGTCCTCAGCCGGATCCGCCCGATGGGGCTGACCGATCCCGAGCTGCTCTCCGCGATCATCATGGTCGACGGGTACGTCGTCGGGGCCGCGCGTTCGCAGCTGTACCAGCAGGAGGCGGAGCGCCGGACCGGCCTGACGGACGCCGAGTTCTGGCAGGCGCAGGTGCCGACCCTGGAGAAGGCCATGGCATCGGGCCGCTACCCGGTCATGGCGTCGCTCTCCGAGGACACCTTCGGGACCGACTTCGACCACTTCGAGTTCGGGCTGCAGCGGATCCTGGACGGCTTGGAGGTGTTCGTGGCGCGGCGCCGCCGCGAGTCGGCCCCGTGAGCCATCCCCTGTCGGGCTACCTGCGGCGCCGCAGCCCCCGCAGGCCGAGCAGGGCGGCGCAGGCCACGGCCACGGCGATGGCGCCGGTCTTGAGGTTGCCACTCAGCCCCTCACCGCCCTCCCCGCCGTCCCGTGCGGCCGAACTCCCGCCGCCGGACGCCGGCTTCCCGCCGCCTCCGGGCGCCTCCTGCCCCTCCACCGGGCTGTCGGCCCCCTCCGCGCCGTACATCAGCCGTTTCCCGTCGGCGGTGTAGGTGACGGACTCACCCTGCCCGAGGAACGGCACGCCGAGCCGCTTCTCCCGCTTGATCTTCCCGCCGTTCCAGTCGTACGCGATCGAGCCGAAGTAGCTGCGTACGACGAGGTGTTCACCGTCCGGGGAGAGCGTGGCGTCGGTGGCCTCCAGGTCGGAAACGGACGCGACGGGCTTGAAGACGTTCGTCCCGGAGGCGGAGAGGTCGGCAGGCCCCTCGTAGAGGTGCCCGCCCTTCTCGTTCTTGTCGACGATATAGGCCCGTCCGGTCTTCGGGTGCACCACGAGTGACTCGGCGTCGCGTGCCCCGTCGGAGTACTTCACGACGTACTGCGTGGCCCGGAGCGTCTGGTCCTCCAGCGTCTTCGGCTCGGGCAGCTCGTAGATCCACACGTGGGGCCAGCCGCCGCCGAGGTTGTCGCCGATGTCACCGACGTAGATCCGGTTGTCCGGGCCGATGGAGATGGCCTCGACGTCCCGGGGCGTGCCGACGCCGGTGAGGGTGAGGCGGGCGACGGTCTCACCGGTCCTGCTGTCGACGGCGTAGATGTAGGGCCCGTCGTCGCTGTCGTTGTGCGTCCAGTAGATGCCGGGGTGCTGGCGGGAGGCGGCCAGACCACTGGACTCCGTGATGCGCGGGTCCTTGATGGTGAAGTCCTCGTCGGCGTCCGCCGCGGAAGCGGGCACGGCGAAGGCCCCCACGAGGAGAGCCGCGGCGAGGAGGGCGAACGGTCTGCGCATGCCCCAAGCCTGCCATCCCGCTCCGCGGTTCAGCGGCCGTAACCGATCACGAGATCAGGAGCGCGAGTCGCCGGCCGACGCGCGTGGCCCGACTCACACCCCACCCGGCGCCTTGATCCAGCATCATGAGCGGATGCTCAGGTTCATGCCCGTAGGTGACTCCATGACGATCGGAAGCGCGGGCGAACACACGTGGCGCTACCGGCTGTGGCAGCACCTGTCCCGGTCCTACGGCGGCCCCTGCACCCTCGTCGGCCCCCGCGAGACGCTCTACGACAAGCTCGCCGAGGCGCCGGAGTCCTACGCGTACGCCGAACCCGACTTCCCACGGGCCCACCTGGCCGGCTGGGGCGAGGGCTGGCAGCACATGGCGCCGCTGATCGGTGATGCGGTGCGGTCGTGCCGCGCGGACGTCCTGCTGGTCTCCCTCGGCCTCATCGACCTGGGCTTCTACACGAACGCCGAGCAGACCGCCGAGAACGTCCGGGCGTTCGTGTCCGAGGCGCGGGCCGCGAACCGGCGGGTGCGGATGGTCTGGCTGCCGGTGATCCCGAACGTGCGCGCGGCGACGGACCAGCCCTTCGCCACCGAGGTCACCCGTTTCAACGAACTGCTGGCGAAGACGGCCGCCGACCTCGACGAGCCCGGCTCCCCCATCCTCCTGGCCTCGCTCCCGCCGTCGTACGACATCCACACCGACACCTACGACGGCACCCACCCCAGCGCGAGCGGCGAGCACAAGATCGCGGCGGCCTTCGCGGAGGCGATGTACCAGGCCTGGGACCTGGCCGAGCCCTATGAGGAGTGACTCCCGGTGACCACCCGGGCCAGGAACTCCGCGCAGGCCCGCGCCCCCAGACCGTCCCAGCTCTCCGCCGCCTCCCCGAGGTAGACGGCCCGGGCGTGGGCCAGGGCGGGCCGGTGCCCGGCGGGAAGCCGTCCGATCGCCCACTCGGCGGCGGCGTCCTTCGACCGGATGCTCCCGGTGTCGAGCGTGGTCCACACCCGGGCGAGGGTGAGCAGCACGTTGCGCGTGTCGGTCTCCACCTCGGCCATGAGTTCCGGCACCCCGGCGACGATGGCCCGCCGCAGGTCGGCGACCGGCACGGGGTCGAGCAGTTCGGCGGGTCGGGGGCCGTGCAGCGGGGCGTCGGCGAGCAGCACCATGCTGAGGAGCGGGGCAAGGTCAGGGCAGGGCTCGGGAGCGGGGATCATGCCCCGCTCGTAGTCGCCCCGCAGCCACTCGCCGTACAGGAACTCGCAGGTGGGCGGGTAGCGCCAGGGCCGCACGTCGCGTTGGACGACGACGATGAGCTCGACGGGCCGCCGCCCGTTGTGGACGCCGGACACCCTCATCAACTCCCCGACCAGCAACCGGCGTTGCGCGTGCGTCGTGGGCTCGCGCACGACGGCCAGCACGTCGACGTCACTGTGCGGGCGCAGGCCGCCGAGGGCGGCGGAGCCGTGGAGGTAGATACCCAGGACCAAGTCCCCCAGCGCCTGGTTGACCAGTCGTACGACAGGGTCGGCATCACCGTCTGGCATATGCGGTTCTCCCCGTGTCCTGGTCACCGTGCGTATCGTTGTACCGCGCGGCTGTACTCGTCCAGGGGCAGCCGGGGAGGAGCGCCACGATGACCGTCCTGGAAGACAGGATCGAGATGGCCGACGCCAACACGAAACGCTTGGACGAGTGGTTCGAGCGCCTTGAGCGCATGCCCGTCCCCGAAGGCTTCAGGGTCGAGATCGTCGGGGGCAACGTCCACATGACGCCGCAGCGCCACACGCATTGGCAGATCATCCGCCGGGTCCTGCGAGCCTTGGAAGAGAGGTTCGGAGAGGACGTCATGGTGTTCTCGGACGTCCGCATCGACTTTCCGGGCCACGAGAACGCCTTTTGCCCGGACCTCGCCATGCTCAAGGACTCCTCGAAACCGGACGACGAAGGCCACTGGCGATACCAGGATGTCGAGTTCGTCGCCGAAGTCATCTCCGAAGGCACGGCCGCCAACGACTACGGCCCGAAGAAACACGCCTACGCAGCCGCCGAGGTCCCGGTCTATGTCATCGCCGATCCCTACCAAGGGAGGTGCTATGTCTACACCGACCCCAAGGACGGCGACTACGAGACAAGGACTCCCGTGGACTTCGGCACCGACGTCGTCCTGACCGGAACGGTGGTCGACCTCACCCTCAAGACCGACGGCTTCCCCCGTGACTGACAGGCGGAACAAGCCCCGGGGCCGACTCTCTTGCCTGGAGCGCACTCCAGCACGTTGGCTTGGACACCATGGAGTACACGCAGCTCGGACGCACGGGACTCAAGGTCAGCCGGCTCGTCCTCGGCACCATGAACTTCGGCCCCCAGACCGACGAGGCCGACAGCCACGCCATCATGGACGCGGCGCTGGACGCGGGCATCAACTTCTTCGACACGGCCAATGTCTATGGGTGGGGTGAGAACAAGGGCCGTACGGAATCGATCATCGGGAACTGGTTCGCGAAGGGCGGCGACCGGCGCGACAAGGTCGTCCTCGCCACGAAGGTGTACGGCAACATGGGCGCCGACGGTCCGGCCTGGCCCAACCACGACAAGCTCTCCGCCGTCAACATCCGCCGGGCTGTCGACGCCAGCCTCAAGCGGCTCCAGACCGACCACATCGATGTCTACCAGTTCCACCACATCGACCGGGCCACCCCGTTCGAGGAGATCTGGCAGGCGATCGACGTCCTCGTCCAGCAGGGCAAGATCCTCTACGTCGGGTCGTCGAACTTCCCCGGCTACAAGATCGCCCAGGCCAACGAGATCGCCGCCCGGCGCGGCGGGACCATCGGACTGGTCAGCGAGCAGTGCCTGTACAACCTCGCCGAGCGGCGCGCCGAGATGGAGGTCATCCCGGCCGCTCAGGACTACGGGCTCGGTGTGATCCCCTGGTCGCCGCTGCACGGCGGTCTGCTGGGCGGTGTGCTGAAGAAGGAGGTCGAGGGCAAACGCCGCGCCTCGGGCCGCGCGGCCGACGCGCTCGCCGACCCGGCCGTCCGCGCGCAGGTCCAGTCCTACGAGGACCTGCTCGACAAGCACGGCATCGAGCCCGGCGAGGCCGCCCTGGCCTGGCTGCTCACCCGGCCCGGCGTGACCGGCCCGATCGTCGGCCCCCGCACCGCCGAACAGCTCGCCTCCGCCGTCCGCGCGGCCGAGCTGGAACTGTCCGAGGAGCTCCTGACCGGCCTGGACGAGATCTTCCCGGGCCCGGGGCCGAGCCCGGAGGCCTTCGCCTGGTGATGACAGGAGGGCGAACACCCTGACAGAGGCGGGGAACTGCGCGACGCAGCCCCCAGCGGCCCGCAGCCGAGAGACTGCCGACCGCGGTTCCCCGCTACCTGCCGAGCGCGGAAGCCAGAGCCACGACGAGGAACATCAGTACAAGCACACCGGCCATGATCCGGTTGCGGGTTTTCGGGTCCACGCCATCGAGCCTAACCGGCGCCCCCGAGCGGCCAGCGCCCGACCGCCTCATAACGGGGCTGCTCCCCGGGAACCCCCGACGTCGGCAGGCGGCTCCGCACCAGCGCCAGCTCGTCCACGGTCCAGGTCCGGCCGGCGAACGCGTCGAGAGCCTCCACGTACGCCCGCACATCCCCTGACTCCCGCCGCCGGGCCACGGTCAGATGGGCCCTGTACCGCCGGTGCTCCCCCATCGGCACCCCGGCCTTCCGCGCCGCCGCCTCCGCCCGCTCGGCGAGCAGCCGCAGGGTGGCCAGGTCACCCTCGGCCCCGGCCCACAGCGCCTTGCCGCGCCCGAACTGCCCGCCGCCACGGACGGCCAGCGGGAAGACGGGGGTACGATGCGCGGCTCGCTCCAGCCGGGCCGACAGCTCCGGCACGAGTCCCTCGTCGACCTCCCCGTAGAAGGCCAGCGTGAAGTGCCACCCGGGGCGGCTGGTCCAGCGCATCCCGTCGGCGCCGGGCAGCCCGCGCATCTCGTCGACCACGGCGCCGAGCTCACGAAGCACCTCGTCAGGGGGCAGCACGGCGGCGAAGAGTCTCATACGGCCAGTCTGCCCGCCCGCGCCTCGCGGGTAAGAGCGTGCCCCGATCGCCGTGCGCATCGTTGTACCGCACGGCCGGACCCATCCACGGCGTACGGCCGTGGAGGAGCGCAACGATGACCGTCCTCGACGACGGGAAGATGGCCGACAGCAGCGGCGAACTCAGCCTCGACATGATGTTCGAGTGGGTGGAGGCGATGCCCGTCCCCGGCGGTTACAAGGTCGAGATCGTCGGGGGGAACATCTTCATGGCGCCTCAGCAGGACGCCCACTGGGACATCATCGCGAACATCGTCGAGCAACTGCGCACCAAGTACCCGCGCAAGCGCGTGAAGTCCGACGTCCGCGTCGACTACCCGGGCCACCTCAACGGCTTCGCCTCCGACGTGACGGTGCTGACGGAGGGCGCGGCGAAGAACGACAAGGGGCTGTGTCGCTACCAGGACGTCGAGTTCGTCGCCGAGGTGATCTCCAGGAAGACCGCGGCGAACGACTACGGCCCCAAGAAGGACGCCTACGCGGCGGCCGAGGTGCCGGTGTACCTGATCGTCGATCCGTACACCGGCCGCTGGCACCTGCACACCAAGCCCAAGGACGGCGAGTACCGGGGCGAGCTGAGTCTCGACTTCGGAGACGACGTGGATCTGACCGGCACCGTGGTCGGCCTCGTCCTCAAGACCGGCGAGTTCCCCCGCGACTGACCCCGCCGGCCCCTCCCCCACTACGCCGCCGGAGCCAGCTCCTCCCGCTGCTCCCGGGGCACGAACCGCACCCGCGGGTGGCCGCGGTGCCAGCCGACCGACAGGCGGAGGTTGCCGACGCGGGCCAGGATCAGGCCGATGACCGCCGCGGCGAGGGCCGCCACCGCGCCGCCGGCCGCGAGGCCGACCCGCGCGCCGTAGGTGTCGGTGACCCAGCCGACGATGGGGGCGCCGACCGGGGAGCCGCCGAGGAAGACCATCATGTAGAGGGCCATGACACGGCCGCGCATGGCCGGGTCGGTGGACATCTGGATGCTGGTGTTGGTCGTGACGTTGACCGTCATGCCGAACAGACCCAGCGGGACCATGAGCAGGGCGAACATCCACAGGGTGGGTGTCGTGGCCGCCACGATCTCCAGGGCTCCGAAGACCATCGCCGCCGCGATCAGCAGCCTCAGCCGGGACGTGCCGCGCCGCGCGGCGAGCAGTGCCCCCACAACCGATCCGACCGCCATCAGCGTGTTGAACATGCTGTACGCGCCCGCGCCCGCGTGGAACACGTCGTCCGCGAAGGCCGACAGGTAGACCGGGAAGTTGAAGGCGAACGTGCCGACGAAGCCGACCAGGACGATCGGCCAGATCAGCTCGGGCCGGCCGGTGACGTAGCGGACGCCCTCCCTCAGCTGCCCCTTGCCGCGCGGGGCGCGCTCGACGGTGTGCAGCTCGCGGGAGCGCATCAGCAGCAGGCCGGTGAGCGGTGCGATGAACGACAGGCCGTTGAAGAGGAACGCCCAGCCCGTGCCTACGCCGGTGATCAGCAGGCCCGCGACGGCGGGGCCGACCAGGCGGGCCGACTGGAAGTTCGCCGAGTTCAGGCTGACCGCGTTCTGCAACTGCTGCGGGCCGACCAGCTCGGAGACGAAGGACTGCCGGGCCGGGTTGTCGACGACCGTGGCGAGGCCGACCGCGAAGGCGGCGACGTACACGTGCCACACCTGGACCTGGCCGGTGAGGGTCAGGGCGGCGAGGGCGAGCGCGGTGACGGCCATCGAGGACTGCGTCACGAGCAGCGTGGGCCGCTTGCGCAGCCGGTCGACGAGGACGCCGCCGTAGAGGCCGAAGAGCAGCATCGGCAGGAACTGCAGCGCGGTGGTGATGCCGACGGCGGCGGAGGAGCCGGTGAGGCTGAGCACGAGCCAGTCCTGGGCGATGCGCTGCATCCAGGTGCCGGTGTTGGAGACGACCTGCCCCAGGAAGAACAGGCGGTAGTTCCTCACCTTGAGGGAGGAGAACATCGAGGTCTTGCGGACCGGCCGGCCGGCGGAGGCGGGTGAGTCGGGAGTGGGCGGGGAATCGTGGGGTTCGGTTGCGGGGGCGGAAGCTGTTCCGGGTCCCGAACTCAAAGGGTTCGCCTCCTTACGACATACGGCTTACAGATGCGCGAGCTTCTCCAGCACGGGGGCGGCGGCGCGGAGTTTCGCCCACTCGTCCTCGTCGAGGTTCTCCACCAGCGAGGCCAGGAACGCGTTCCGCTTGCGGCGGCTCTCCTCGAGCATCACCTCGGCCCGCTCGGTGCGCGTCACGACCTTCTGGCGCCGGTCCTCGGGGTGCGGCTCCAGACGGACCAGCCCCTTGGACTCCAGCAGCGCCACGATGCGGGTCATAGACGGCGGCTGGACGTGTTCCTTGCGAGCGAGCTCGCCCGGTGTGGCGCTGCCGCACAGGGACAGGGTGCCGAGCACCGACATCTCGGTGGGGCTGAGCGACTCGTCGACCCGCTGGTGCTTGAGCCGTCGGGACAGCCGCATCACGGCGGATCGGAGAGAGTTCACGGCGGCTACGTCGTCGCCATGGCTGAGGTCCGGCATGTTCTTTAGCTTAACTCATTACCCTGACTAAGGACTACTCGGGGTGCACAGGAACGCCCGTGACCCTGGCCACTGAACCGTGACATCACTCATATGGGTGATCCGGCGGCGGAACGGGACACGCCGCGCCGAAGAGTGCCGAGACCCTCATGGTCATGGGGACCAGTGTGCTCAGCCTGCGCATAGACCACGACCTGCTCGAACGGCTCCGGGATCACGCCGCGAAAAGAGGAATGAGCGTCCAGGACTATGTCGTCCGGACGCTCATTCGAGACGACTTCGACCAGCGGTTCCAGACCGCCGTCGAGGAGACGGAGCGTTTCTACGGGTCGCCCGGCTCCGGCGACGAGGATCAGGTCAGGCCCAGCGCCGGCATCAGGTAGTAGAACGCGAACACCGCCGCCACCGCGTACATCGCCGCCGGCACCTCCCGGCCCCGCCCGGCCGCCAGGCGCAGCACCGCGAAGGTGACGAAGCCCATGCCGATGCCGTTGGTGATCGAGTACGTGAACGGCATCATCAGCATCGTCACGAAGGCCGGAATGGCGATCGTGTAGTCCGCCCAGTCGATCTCCTTGACCGAGCCGGCCAGGATCAGGAAGCCGACCGCGACCAGGGCCGGGGTGGCCGCCTGGGACGGCACCATCGTGGCGACCGGCGTCAGGAACAGGGCGGCGGCGAACAGACCGCCGGTGACGACGTTCGCGAGGCCGGTGCGCGCGCCCTCGCCGACGCCCGCCGTGGACTCGACGAAGGCGGTGGTCGCGGAGGAGGAGCTGGCGCCACCGGCGGCGACCGCGAGGCCGTCGACGAACAGCACCTTGTTGATGCCGGGCATCTGCCCCTGCGCGTCGGTCAGCTTCGCCTCGTCGGAGACGCCCATGATCGTGCCCATCGCGTCGAAGAAGCACGACAGCAGCACGGTGAAGACGAAGAGCACACCGGTCAGCAGGCCGACCTTCTCGAACCCGCCGAACAGGCTGACCTGGCCGACCAGCCCGAAGTCGGGGCTCGCGACCGGGTTGCCGGGCCACTTCGGGGCGGTGAGACCCCAGCTCGGCACCTCGGCCACCGCCTCGATGATCACCGCCACCACGGTCATCACGACGATCGAGATCAGGATCGCCCCGGACACCTTGCGCACGATGAGGGCGAACGTGAGCAGCACACCCACGACGAAGACCAGCACCGGCCAGCCGCCCAGGTGGCCGTCGCCGCCGAGCTGGAGCGGGACGGTGGTCTGGGCGGCGTCCGGGATGCGGGAGACGAACCCGGCGTCGACGAGGCCGATCAGCATGATGAACAGGCCGATCCCGATGGAGATCGCCTTGCGCAGGCCGTAGGGCACGGCGTTCATGACCCGCTCGCGCAGGCCCGTGGCGACCAGCAGCATCACGACGAAGCCGGCGAGGACCACCATGCCCATCGCGTCCGGCCAGGACATGCGCGGGGCCAGCTGGAGGGCGACGACGGAGTTCACGCCGAGACCGGCGGCGAGCGCGATCGGGACGTTGCCGATGACGCCCATGAGGAGCGTGGTGAGCGCGGCGGTGAGGGCCGTCGCGGTGACCAGCTGTCCGTTGTCGAGCTGGTGACCGTACATGTCCTTCGCGCTGCCGAGGATGATCGGGTTCAGCACGATGATGTAGGCCATCGCGAAGAAGGTGGCGAGGCCGCCCCGGACCTCGCGGGACAGGGTGCTGCCCCGCTCGGAGATCCGGAAGAAGCGGTCGAGTGCGCTGTGGGCGGGCCCGGATCCCGGCTGTTCAGGGGCGGGGGCCTTGGCGGGAGCCGAGGACGACATGTGTTTGGTGGTTCCTACGAAGAGAAGCGGTCAGACACAAACCGTTTCAGTATGAACATATAAACCCCGCATCGCACATCTCCGCGCGTAGATCCGACCGCCTCGTAAGCTGTCCCCATGGCGAAATGGACCCCCAGACACGAGGCGCCGGAGCCCCTGGAGGGCCCCGTGGTCGCCACCATCACCGGCGGCACGATCCTCTGGTTCGCCCTGTTCCTGGTCCAGCTCCCCTTCTACGGCTGGTTCGACGACCACGGCCACACCTGGTGGCTGTGGACCTGCCTGGCCGGCGGTGGCCTCGGCCTGATCGGCATCTGGTACGTCCGCAAGCGCGATGCCGCGATCAAGCGGGCCGCCGCGCCGCAGGACACCCCGGAGGCTCCCCCGACCCCCTCGACGCCCTCGGCCCAGTAGACCGGCGTCCGTGCTGGGGCCGGGTGGGTCCGCAGCCCGGCGTGGCGGGGTGCTCGGCGTTGGTGCGGGGGCGGGGCGTTGCGCAGCCCGGCGTGGCGGGGTGCCGCTGCGCCCACCCTCCCCCAAGCTCTCGGCTTCGCTCGAGCA
>NZ_JOCT01000006.1 GCF_000717875.1 Streptomyces sp. NRRL S-455 | reverse complement strand
GCTTCGGGGTGCCCGGGGTGGGGGCCGGGCTGGGCTTGGGTGCGGGTTTCGGGGTGGCCGGCTTTCGTGCGGGCTTCTTCTCGGGGTGGCCCTCGGCGAAGTCCGGTGTGCTGGTGAGGCCGCCCGGGAGGGGCAGGAGGTGGAGGCCGGAGCGGTCGCGGGAGCGGGAGCGCGAGCGGGATGCCGGGATGGTGGGCGGCCTGGTCGTGGGGGCGGAGGTCACCGGGGCGGACGGGGCGGACGGCTCGATGAGCGGGCCGCAGCGGTCCAGGAGGGCGGCGGCGGTGGGATTGCCCCGCAGGGCGCGGAGGGCGGCGAGGTCGTCGGGAAGGGGGCGGTATCCGGCACTCAGCGCTTCGTCCAGGAGTGCGAGGTAGCCGGCGGCGGTGCCGGGAAGGGCGGCGCGGTAACGGCCCAGGTCGGCCACGAGAAAGGCACGCAGCCGGGCTCCCTCTCGCATCGCCTCGTCGAGCGACTCTGCGAGGCGGAGGCAGTCCTGGGCGTCGTCGGACGAGATCGAGGTGGGGTGGAGGGCGAGGGCGAGAGCGCGGCGGAGCACACGCAGCTCCTCCACGCCGAACGCCATGCCGCCGCGGGATCCGTATGGCGTGGGCATGCGGCGACCATACGCGCTAATCAGACAAATCCCGCATAGCGGGTGGGTGTGGCGTGGGGGACCACCCGGGTGGGGGCGGGTGCGCGTAGCGCCTGACGCCGGGTGGTGGGTCCCTCGGAACGGCGCGATGGGGTCGGAGACCAATTGACTGTCCGTTGACGCGCCAACCAGCTGCGGGCGGACACCCCCCGACACGTCCCCTTCCGTGCGTCGGCGACTGCCGCTGCGGGCAGTCGTGCCGCTGGGGCGATGGGGGTCCCCCCTGGGGGCGATGGGGGTCCCCCCTGCTCGAGCGAAGCCGAGAGCTTGGGGGAGGGTGGGCGCAGCGGCACCCCGCACCGCCGGGCTGCGCAACGCCCCGCCCCCGCACCAACGCCGAGCACCCTGTCACACCGGGCTGCGGACCCCCAGGACCAACGCCAGGTCCGCGCACCTCACATGCGCGACACGTTCCGCTCGTACACCAGCCGCAACCCGATCAGCGTCAGCCACGGCTCGTGCTCGTCGATGACCGACGACTCGCCCAACACCATGGGTGCCAGACCGCCCGTCGCGATGACCGTGACGTCGTCGGGGTCGTCGGACAGCTCGCGGGCCATGCGGTTGACGACGCCGTCGACCTGTCCGGCGAAGCCGTAGATGATGCCCGACTGCATCGCCTCGACCGTGTTCTTGCCGATGACGCTGCGAGGCCGGGCCACCTCGATCTTGCGGAGCTGGGCGCCGCGGACGCCGAGGGCCTCGACGGAGATCTCGATGCCGGGGGCGATGACGCCGCCGACGTACTCACCCCGCGCGCTGACCGCGTCGAACGTCGTCGCGGTGCCGAAGTCGACGACGATGGCGGGGCCGCCGTAGAGCTGGACGGCGGCGACCGCGTTGATGATGCGGTCCGCGCCGACCTCCTTGGGGTGGTCCGTGAGGATCGGGACGCCCGTCTTGACGCCCGGTTCGATGAGGATGGCGGGCACGTCGCCGTAGTAGCGGCGCGTCACCTCGCGGAGCTCGTGCAGGACCGAGGGGACGGTGGCGCAGATGGCGATGCCGTCGATGCCGTCGCCCAGGTCGTCACCGAGCAGCGGGTGCATGCCCATCAGGCCCTGGAGGAGGACCGCCAGCTCGTCGGCGGTGCGGCGGGCGTCCGTGGAGATGCGCCAGTGTTCGACGATCTCGTCGCCGTCGAACAGGCCGAGGACGGTGTGGGTGTTGCCTACGTCGATCGTGAGCAGCATGGCCCGTACCCGCTCCCCTACTCCGCCGGCCGGAGGTCCAGGCCGATGTCCAGGATCGGCGAGGAGTGGGTGAGGGCGCCGACGGCCAGGTAGTCGACGCCGGTGCCGGCGTAGGCCTTGGCGTTGTCGAGGGTGAGGCGGCCCGAGGCCTCCAGGGCGGCCCGGCCCTGGACGACGGCGACGGCCTCCTCGCACTCCGCCGGCGTGAAGTTGTCCAGGAGGATCAGGTCGGCGCCGGCGTCCAGGACCTCGCGGAGCTGGTGGAGGGTGTCGACCTCGACCTCGATGGGGACGTCGGGGAAGCGTTCGCGGACGGCCTTGAAGGCCTGGGCGACGCCGCCCGCGGCGACCACGTGGTTGTCCTTGACGAGGGCCGCGTCCGAGAGGGACATGCGGTGATTGACGCCGCCGCCGCAGCGGACCGCGTACTTCTCGAGCGAGCGCAGACCGGGGGTCGTCTTGCGGGTGTCGCGGACCTTGGCCTTGGTGCCGTCCAGGACGTCCGCCCAGGCGCGGGTGGCCGTCGCGATGCCGGACAGGCGGCACAGGATGTTCAGCGCGCTGCGTTCGGCGGTGAGCAGGTCGCGGGTGCGGGTGGTGACCGAGAGGAGCTTCTGGCCGGCTTCGACGCGGTCGCCGTCCTCGGCGTGGCGCTCGATCTCGAGTTCCTCTTCGCAGACGACCGAGATGACCGCTTCGGCGATGCGGAGGCCGGCGACGACGCCCGTCTCGCGGGCGGTGAAGTCGGCGGTGGCGATCGCGTCCTCGGGGATGGTCGCGACCGTGGTCACGTCCACGCCGCCCGCCAGGTCCTCCTGGAGGGCCACGTTGGCGATGTCCTCGACCTCGACGGGGTCGAGTCCGGCGTCGGCCAGGAGCTGGGCGAGCGCGGGGTCCAGGCCGCACTCGAGGTAGGCCTCTTCGTCGGCGCCGCAGGCGCAGCCGTCGCCGCAGCCTCCGGACGAGGCGAGGGGAAGATCGGGGGTGCTCACGTCGGTCACTGCTCCTGGGGGGACTGAGGCGGGAAGGTCGTAGGGAAGTTTGTGGTGTGCGTGGTGTGCACGGCCAGCGAGCGGTCGGGGTTCAGGCGGACGACGATGTGGCGGCGCCAGGTGGGGTCGTCGCGCTCGGGGCGGTCCTCGCGCCAGTGGCAGCCCCGGGTCTCCTCGCGCAGCTGGGCGGCGGAGACCAGGACGCGGGCCACGCACAGCAGGTTGGTGGCCTCCCAGGTGTCGACGCCGGGCTCGGCGGTCTTGCCGTTCTCGGCGAGGGCCTCGCGGGCGTCGGTGTGCAGTCGCTGGAGCCGGTCGGCGGCCTTCGACAGGGACTCCTCGGAGCGCAGGACTCCGGCACCGTTCGTCATGATCCGCTGGATCGTGAAGCGGGCCTCGGGGGTCTGGAGGGGGTGTTCGGGGGTTTCCGGGTGCGGGAGTGGCTGCGGTACGCGTGCGTGGAGGCCGGTCGCGGCGATGTCGGCCGCGATCCGCTCGGCGTAGACCAGGCCTTCGAGGAGGGAGTTGGAGGCCAGGCGGTTCGCGCCGTGCACGCCGGTGCAGGCGACCTCGCCGCACGCGTACAGGCCGGGCACGGTCGTACGGCCGTGGGAGTCGGTGCGGACGCCGCCGGAGGCGTAGTGGGCGGCCGGGGCGATCGGGATGGGCTCGGTGACGGGGTCGATGCCGTGGGCGCGGCAGGCGGCCAGGATCGTCGGGAAGCGTTGCTCCCACATGTCGGCGCCGAAGTGGCGGGCGTCGAGGTACATGTGCTCGGCGTCCCGCTCCTGCATGCGGCGCATGATGCCCTTGGCGACGATGTCGCGCGGTGCGAGCTCGGCCAGTTCGTGCTGGCCGACCATGAAGCGCACGCCGTCGGCGTCGACCAGGTGGGCGCCCTCGCCGCGTACCGCCTCGGAGACCAGGGGCTGCTGGCCCTCCGCGTCCGGACCGAGGAAGAGCACGGTGGGGTGGAACTGGACGAACTCCAGGTCGCTGACCTCCGCGCCGGCCCGCAGCGCGAGCGCCACGCCGTCGCCCGTGGAGACCGAGGGGTTGGTGGTCGCGGAGAAGACCTGGCCCATGCCGCCGGTCGCCAGGACCACCGCGGGGGCGTGGACCGCGCCGACGCCGTCGTGCTGGCCCTCGCCCATGACGTGCAGGGTGACGCCGGCCGTGTGGCCCTCGGCGTCCGTGAGGAGGTCCAGGACGAGCGCGTTCTCGATGGTGCGCGTGCCGCGGGCGCGGACCGCCTCGACCAGGGCGCGGGAGATCTCGGCGCCGGTGGCGTCGCCGCCGGCGTGAGCGATGCGGCGGCGGTGGTGGCCGCCCTCGCGGGTGAGTTCCAGCCCGCCCTCGGCGGACTCGTCGAACTGGGCGCCGGTCTCGATGAGACGGCGTACGGCGTCGGGGCCCTCGGTGACGAGGAGGCGGACCGCTTCCTCGTCGCACAGGCCCGCGCCCGCGACCAGGGTGTCGTCGAGGTGCTGTTCGGGGGTGTCGCCCTCGCCGAGGGCCGCGGCGATGCCGCCCTGCGCCCAGCGGGTGGAGCCGTCGTCGAGGCGGGCCTTGGTGACGACGACCGTGTGCAGGCCGGCCGCCTCGCAGCGCAGGGCCGCGGTCAGGCCGGCGACACCGGAACCCACGACGACCACGTCCGCGGTGATGGACCAGCCGGGGGCGGGCGCGTGCAGTCGTATGCCTGTGGCGCTCACGAGGCGGCTCCGAACGTTCCGAAGGTCAGGGGGATGTTGTCGATCAGCCGGGTCGTCCCGACCCGGGCGGCGACGGCGAGGACCGCCTCGCCGGTGAAGTCGTCGCCGATCTCGGTGAAGTCGGACGGGTCGACCAGGGCGAGGTAGTCCAGCGCGAGCGGCGGTTCGAGGCGGGCGGCCTCGTCGAGGACCTGGCGGGCGGCGGCGCGGACGGCGGCCGGGCCGCCCGGGACGGCCGTCGCGACGGCGTGCGCGTCGGCCGCCGCCCGGGACTCCCCTATGGCGCTGAGGGCCTCCGCACGCGCGCGCGAGGCGGGCACTTCACGGGCCCGGGCGCGCAGCGCCTCCTGCGCGGCGTGCCGGTCCTGGCCGGCGAACAGGGCCCGGGACAGCGCGAGGGCGGTGCGCCGCTCGGCGGGCGAGAGGTAGCGGTTGCGGCTGGACAGGGCCAGGCCGTCCTCCTCGCGGACGGTGCGCACGCCGACGATCTCCACGCCGAAGTTCAGGTCCCGCACCATGCGGCGGATGAGGGCGAGCTGCTGGGCGTCCTTCTGGCCGTACAGGGCGACGTCGGGACGGGTGAGGTGCAGCAGCTTGGCCACGACCGTGAGCATGCCGTCGAAGTGGCCGGGGCGGGAGGCGCCCTCCAGGCGCTCGCCCATGGGGCCGGCCGTGATGCGGACCTGGGGTTCGCCGCCCGGGTAGACCTCGTCGACGGCGGGGGCGAACACGACGTCCGCGCCGGACTGTTCGGCGAGCTTGACGTCGGCGTCGAGGGTGCGCGGGTAACGGTCGAGGTCCTCGCCCTCGCCGAACTGGAGCGGGTTGACGAAGACCGTGACGACGACCTCGCCGTCTCTGCCCGCGATCCCGCGCGCGGTGCGGATCAGCGTGGCGTGGCCCTCGTGGAGGGCGCCCATGGTCATCACCACGGCGCGGCGGCCCGCACGCGCGCGTGCGTGCAGTTCACCCGCGGTGCTCAGCAGGGCGATGGTCATCGGGCGTCCCCTTCGATGCCGTCGGTGCCGTCGGTCCCGTGGGCGAGTACCCCGAGGAGGTCCTCGGCCAGCTCGGGCTTCAGCAGCCCGTGGGCCAGGGCCCGGTCGGCGGTCGCGCGGGCCATCGCCAGGTAGCCCGCGACGGCCTGCGGGGCGTGCCGGCGCAGCTCGCCGATGTGCGCGGCGACCGTGCCCGCGTCCCCGCGCGCGACGGGGCCGGTGAGGGCCGCGTCGCCGGAGCGCAGGGCGTTGTCCAGGGCCGCGCCGAGCAGGGGGCCGAGCATCCGGTCGGGGGCCGAGACACCGGCCGCGCCCAGCAGCTCCATCGACTGGGCGACCAGGGTGACCAGGTGGTTGGCGCCGAGGGCGAGCGCCGCGTGGTAGAGCGGCCGGTTCTCCTCGGCGATCCACTCCGGCTCGCCGCCCATCTCGATGACCAGTGCCTCGGCGGCGAGGCGCAGTTCCTCGGGCGCGGTGACGCCGAAGGAACAGCCGGCCAGGCGCTGGACGTCGACGGGCGTGCCGGTGAAGGTCATCGCCGGGTGCAGGGCGAGCGGCAGGGCGCCCGCGCGCAGGGCGGGGTCGAGGACCCGCGCGCCGTACCGCCCGGAGGTGTGGACGAGCAGCTGCCCCGGCCGGACCGATCCGGTGTCGGCGAGGCCGGCGACCAGGTCGGGCAGGGCGTCGTCGGGAACCGTCAGCAGGACCAGCTCGGCACGCTCCAGGACCTCGGCGGGCGGCATCACCGGCACGTCGGGCAGCAGCTCGGCGGCGCGGCGCCGGGAGGCGTCGGAGACCGCGGAGACGGCGACCGGCCGGTGGCCGGCGAGCTGGAGGGACGCCGCCAGTGCCGGGCCGACGCGGCCGGCGCCTACGACACCGACGGTGAGCCGCGCGGGGCGGTCCCTGGGGTCTGGCTGTGGGGTTGTGTTCACTCGAGGGCGGCCTTCCCGTTCCAGTCCGCTCCGGGTACCGGACGATTTCTCGTCATGTTAACGCGATCGGTTCGGGGTGTTCGGCCGTCCACAGGGTGTGCGTTCCGGGTCGGGGTTCCCGGACGGAAAAGCGGGTGCCCCGCCGCACGGGCGCGGGGGAGGATCCGGGGCATGACTGACACGGCGGAGAGCGAACAGCGGGTGGCGGACGACGACCGGAGCGCCGGGACGCGTGAGCGGCGGCTGGCCGCCCTTCGCAGCGCACGGCGGGCGCTGGCGCGCTTCGGTTTCCACTGGACGCTCCGCGAGCGTCTGGCCGTACTGGACGCGGCGGAGGGCGTCCACGACCTGGACGAGCTGTCCGACGTGTACGGCGACGGCGTGGTGGAGGCGCTGGAGACGAAGGTCGCCGCACTGCTCGGCACCGAGGCCGCCGCGTTCTTCCCCACCGGCACGATGGCCCAGCAGGTGGCCCTGCGCTGCTGGGCGGGCCGCACCGGCAACCGGACGGTCGCCGTGCACGCCCTGAGCCATCCCGAGGTGCACGAGCGGAACGCGTTCAGCGAGGTCGGAGGACTGCGCCCGGTGCGGGTGACGAGCGAGCCGCGGCTGCCGACCGCCGCCGAGGTGCGCGACTTCGAGGAGCCCTTCGGGGCGCTGATGCTGGAACTGCCCCTCAGGGACGCCGGCTTCGTGCTGCCGTCCTGGGAGGAGCTCACCGAGGTGGTGGCGGCCGCGCGGGAGCGGGACGCGGTGGTGCACTTCGACGGGGCGAGGCTGTGGGAGTCCACCGTCCACCTCGGCCGCTCCCTGGAGGAGATCGCGGACCTGGCGGACAGCGTCTACGTGTCGTTCTACAAGTCCCTCGAGGCGTTCGGCGGCGCGGCGCTCGCGGGTCCGAAGGAACTGGTGGAGGAGGCGAAGGCCTGGCGGCACCGGTACGGAGGCCAGGTCTTCCAGCAGTTCCCGACGGCCCTGTCGGCGCTGGTCGGGCTGGAGCGCGAGCTGCCGCGGCTGCCGGAGTACGTCGCCCAGGCGCGCGTGGTGGCCGCCGCTCTGCGCGAGGGGTTCGCGGCGGCCGCGGTGCCGTGGGCGCGGGTGCACCCGGAGGTGCCGCACACCCACGACTTCCAGGTCTGGCTACCGTACGACGCGGACGTCGTCGCCGAGGCGGCGGTCCGGACGGCCGAGGAGACGGGAGTGGTGCTGTTCGGCAGCGGCTGGGACCAGGGCGGCCCGGGCCTGGCCCTCACGGAGGTGCATGTGCGGGCAGCCGGGCTGGAGTGGACCGCCGATGACGTGCGGACGGCGGTGGCGGAGTTCGTGGCCCGGCTGCCCGGGCCGGTCAGGTAGCGCGCCGCCGCGGCACCCGGAGCCACCGGCCCAGGGTGTCCCGGATCCGGCCGCGGGCCGGACGGCCGGCCAGGACCGCCCGGAACTGCCGCTTGTCGCGCCACTCCCGTACGACCTGCCAGTCGTGCGTGCCCGGCGCGGGCGGGGCGGGCTCGCCCAGGGAGCGGGCCCGGTAGGCGTCGAGGAGGTACTGCTGCGTGATGCTCATGGTGGATGGCCTCTGCGGGTCGGGGTGATGGAGGTCCGAAGGCTCCGCGGCTGCCCCGGTGAGACCACCGTGCGTCCGCGCCCGGCGGGGAGGCACGTCGATTGACGACGCTCGTCAATCGACGGGGCGTTGTCAGTGGCGGAGTGCACCATGACGTCATGAGCGTGCACATCGACATCGCGGGGTTACGGCCGGAGAGGGTGGCCGTGGTCCTCTCCCCCCTGGCCGAGCTGGGCATGGCGCTGCACGCGCTGTCCGAGCCGGCGCACCACCCGGGGCTGCAGGGCTGGGTGACGGGTGTGACGGCCCGGCTCGACCCGCATCTCGCCGACCGGATGTGCGAGGCCGACTTCCTGTGGCGGACGACGTTCGCGGACCTGTTCCTGCCGTACGCGGGCCTGCCGGACCGCACCGCGCTCCCGGGCGCCACGCTCGGCGAGGAGCTGGATCTGCTCGACAAGCTGTCCGACGAGCAGTTCGTCGACGCGGCGCTGGAGTTCACCTGCGCCGTGGGGTACGGCGAGTGCGGTCCCGCGGTGCTGACCGACCCTCAGGCGCGCCGCCGCGCCCTGGAGCTGGCCGCCGCGCGGGGGCCTCAGCAGGTGCGGTTCAGCGAGCGGCTGCTGGCCGACCCGCCCAGGATCCGGGCGTGGCTGCGGCAGTTCCTCGAGGACTGCGACGAGGCGTTCTTCGCGGAGGCCTGGTCCCGGCTGAGCCACCAGCTCGCCGCGGACACCCGCCACAAGACGGAGCTGCTGCGCCGCAAGGGCCTGGCCGAGGCGCTGACCGCGGTGTCCCCGGCGGTCACGCTCGACGAGGCGGCCGGCCGGATCACGGTCGACAAACTGGCCGAGGGCCGTACGGCCACGGGCGACGGCGGCCTGCTGCTCGTGCCGACCAGCCTGGGCTGGCCGCACCTGATGGTCCTGCACCGCCATGCCTGGCAGCCGGTGCTGCACTACCCGGTCGGCTCCCCCGCGCTCGCCGCCCCGGCCAACGTGGAACAGCTGGCCCTGCGGATGACCGCGCTGTCGCATCCCGTCCGGATGCGCATCTGCCGCAATCTGGCCCGCAGCGCGTACACCACGGGTGAGCTGGCACAGGCGCACGGCATGACGGCCCCGGAGATATCCCGGCACCTCGCCGTGCTGAAGAAGGCGGGCCTGCTCACCACCCGCCGCCGCGGGCGCTACGTCCTGCACCAGCTGGACGTGACGGTGGTGGCCCGGCTGGGCAGCGAGTTCCTGGAGGGGATTCTCAGATAGCGGGCCGTGGTGCGCCGCTCAGCCGTGCCCCCCTGCCCGCACCAGCCCGGTCTCGTAGGCCAGCACCACCACCTGGACCCGGTCCCTGAGCCCCAGCTTGGTCAGGATGCGGCCCACGTGCGTCTTCACGGTCGCCTCGGACAGCACGAGCCGGGCCGCGATCTCGCCGTTGGACAGGCCCTGCGCGACCAGCACCATGACTTCGCGCTCGCGGCCGGTGAGCCGCTCCAGTTCCTGGTGCTGGGGCTGCTTGGCGGTGCCCGGGAGCATCGGCGCGAAGCGGTCCAGGAGCCGTCGGGTGGTGGAGGGCGCGACGACCGCGTCGCCGCTGTGCACGGAGCGGATCGCGGCGAGGAGCTCACCGGGCGGCACGTCCTTGAGCATGAAGCCGGAGGCGCCCGCCTTCAGTCCGGAGAAGGCGTACTCGTCGAGGTCGAAGGTGGTCAGGATGAGGACCTTCGGCGGGTCGGTGTCCCCGCAGATCCGCCGGGTCGTCTCCACCCCGTCGAGCTTCGGCATGCGGACGTCCATCAGCACCACGTCGACCTCGGTCGTCCGCAGTGCCTGGAGGGCCTCGACCCCGTCGCCCGCCTCCGCCACGACCTCCATGTCCGGCTGGGCGGCGAGCACCATCCGGAACCCGGTGCGCAGCAGCACCTGGTCGTCGACGAGCATCACGCGGATCGTCATCAAGGCCTCTTCCGTAGGTCGTCACAGATGTCAGAGCGGGGCGCGTGCCGAGGTCGTCAGGCGGGTTTGAGCGGCAGCAGGGCACTGATGCGGAATCCTCCGCCCGGGCGCGGTCCGGCGTCCAGGGTGCCGCCGACCATGCCGACCCGCTCCCGCATGCCGATCAGGCCGTGCCCCTGGCCGTCGAAGCCGCCCTCCTCGTACAGCTCGTGCGGGGCGCCCTTGCCGTCGTCCTCGACGAGCAGCCCGAGACCGTCGTCGAAGTAGACCAGGCGCACGCTCGCGCCCACGCCCGTCCCGCCGTGCTTGCGGGTGTTGGTGAGCGCCTCCTGCACGATGCGGTACGCCGTGAGCTCGACACCGCTGGGCAGCGGGCGGGGCGTGCCCTCGACCTTGAAGTCGACGGGCAGTCCGTGCCCGCGGCACTGCTCGACGAGGTCCTCGATCTGCTGGACGTCGGGCTGCGGCACGTACTCGCCGGCCTCCTGGTGCTCCCCGGTGCGCAGCACGCCGAGCAGGCGGCGCATTTCGGCGAGGGCCTGACGGCCGGTGGAGGAGATGGTCTCCAGGGCCTTCTTCGCCTGGTCGGGCGCGGCGTCCAGGACGTAGGCGGCTCCGTCGGCCTGGACCACCATCACCGAGACGTTGTGCGCCACGACGTCGTGCAGCTCGCGGGCGATACGGGCGCGTTCGGCGGCGACGGCGACCTTGGACTGTGCCTCCCGCTCCTTCTCCAGGCGGGCGGCCCGCTCCTCCAGCTGCGCGAAGTAGGCGCGGCGGGTGCGGATGGAGTCGCCGAGCACCCAGGCGAGGGCGAAGGGCACCGTCATGAAGACCGTCAGGGCGATGTTGCCGGCGAGGTTCGTCTGGTCGCTCGGCCAGCGCAGGTGGGCGATGGGAGAGGCGCACAGGCCGGCTACCAGCGCGAAGCGGGAGGCCCAGCGGGCGCCTTCCGCCGCGACGGTGTAGACGATCACCAGCATGGCGAAGTCGGCGGGGCCCTTGTCGACGTCGGTGATCAGCTGCGCCAGGCCGACCGCGGTCGCGAGCAGCAGCATCTTCTCCGGCATCCGGCGGCGCAGCGCGACCACCAGGCACAGCAGCATCGTCAGCGTGACGGCGGCGGCCGGGGGGCCGAACGCGCCCGACGCTCCGCTGCCCACCGAAATCCCGAGGAGGACCACGGCCCAGGAGCCGTCGACCCACATCGGGTGCCTGCGGAGGAAGTCATAGAGGCGCTGCACGTAACCCAGCGTAGGGAAGCGCGATAGGTGCATGGGTCAACCGGAGGGCCGATCCGCACCGGGCGCGCGTACTCCGCAAGGTGGAGTTGCGTACGTTGTGTGCGCCACCCGTCCGCATAGCCTGGCCGGGTGACAGCAGGGACCAGGGGCGTCGGGCCCGAGTGGAGCGGGTGGCGTGCGGCGGCCCGGGAGGCGCTGTACGGGCCGGGCGGCTTCTACCACCGGGCCGAGGGGCCGGCCGGGCACTTCCGCACGTCCGTGCACGCTTCGGGGCTGTTCGCCGGGGCGGTGGCCCGGCTGCTCTGCCGGGTCGACGAGGCACTGGGGCGGCCCGCGGTGCTGGACTTCGTCGACATGGCGGCCGGACGGGGCGAGCTGGCCGCCGGGGTGCTCGACGCGCTCCCGGCCGACGTGGCGGCCCGCACGCGCGTCTGGGCCGTCGAAGTCGCCGAGCGGCCCGAGAGCCTCGATCACCGGATCGAGTGGACGGCCGCGCCCCCGCGGGGAACGAGCGGCCTGCTGTTCGCCAACGAGTGGCTGGACAACGTGCCGGTGGAGGTCGCCGAGGTGGACTCCGCGGGTGTCACGCGCCTGGTGCTGGTCCGGGAGGACGGGACCGAGCGGCTCGGGGAGCCGGTCGGCGGGGCAGCGGCGCGGTGGCTGGAGCGGTGGTGGCCGCTGCCCGGCGAGGAGGGTCTGCGGGCCGAGATCGGCCTGCCCAGGGACGAGGCCTGGGCCGCGGCGGTCGCCACCCTCGACCGGGGTCTCGCCGTCGCCGTGGACTACGCGCACACGGTGGGGACGAGACCTCCGTTCGGGACGCTCACCGGGTTCCGGGAGGGCCGCGAGACGGCGGCCGTGCCGGACGGGTCGTGCGACATCACGGCCCATGTCGCGCTCGACGCGTGCGCGCTGCCCGGTGGGCGGCTGCTCCCGCAGCACGAGGCGCTGCACGCCCTGGGCGTGACCGGCGCACGCCCCCCGCTCGCGCTGGCGTCCACCGACCCCACCGCCTACGTACGCGCCCTCGCGAGCGCCGGGGAGGCCACCGAGCTCACCGCGAGGGGCGGCCTGGGCGACTTCTGCTGGCTGGTGCAGCCGGTCGGGATTCCGGATCCGCTCCCGGCACCGACGGCGTGAGGGTGTGAGGGCCTCCGTGCGAGGGCCTCCGTGCGAGGGCCTACTTGTCGATGTCCCCCACCACGAAGAACATCGACCCCAGGATCGCCACCATGTCCGCGACGAGCGTGCCCGGCAGCAGCTCCGTCAGCGCCTGGATGTTGTTGTAGGAGGCCGAGCGCAGCTTGAGCCGGTACGGGGTCTTCTCGCCCTTGCTGACCAGGTAGTAGCCGTTGATGCCGAGCGGGTTCTCGGTCCAGGCGTACGTGTGCCCCTCGGGTGCCTTCAGGACCTTCGGGAGCCGCTGGTTGACCGGCCCGGGCGGCAGCTCGGCGAGGCGGTCGAGGCAGGCGTCGGCGAGGTCGAGCGCGTTGTGGGTCTGCTCCAGGAGGCACTCGAAGCGGGCGAGGCAGTCGCCCTCCTGCCGGGTCACCACCTTCAGGACGTCGCCCAGCTCGCCGTACGCGAGGTACGGCTCGTCCCGGCGCAGGTCGAAATCGACGCCGGAACCGCGTCCGATGGGCCCGCTGACCCCGTACGCGTGCACGGTCTCCGGCGTGAGCACGCCCACGCCCCGGGTGCGGCCCCGGAAGATCTCGTTGCCGAGCACCAGGTCGTCGAAGCGGTCCATGCGGGAGCGCACGTCGGCGACGGCGGTCCGCGCCCGTGTGGTCCAGCCGGCCGGCAGGTCCTCCTTGAGGCCGCCGACGCGGTTGAACATGTAGTGCATACGCCCGCCGGAGATCTCCTCCATGACGTGCTGGAGCTCCTCGCGCTCCCGGAAGGCGTAGAAGATCGGGGTGATCCCGCCGAGCTCCAGCGGGTACGAGCCGAGGAACATCAGGTGGTTGAGCACCCGGTTCAGCTCGGCGAGCAGCGTGCGCAGCCACACCGCGCGCTCGGGGACCTCCATGCCGAGCATCCGCTCCACGGCGAGGACCACGCCGAGCTCGTTGGAGAAGGCCGACAGCCAGTCGTGGCGGTTGGCGAGCATGATGATCTGGCGGTAGTCGCGCGCCTCGAACAGCTTCTCCGCGCCGCGGTGCATGTAGCCGATCACCGGCTCGGCGTGCCTGATGCGCTCGCCGTCCAGGACGAGCTTCAGCCGCAGCACGCCGTGCGTGGACGGGTGCTGCGGCCCGATGTTGAGCACCATGTCGGTGCTCTCCGCGGCGCCGCCGATTCCGACCATGGTCTCCGTCGTAGGAGTCATGGACACAGTCTCTCCTACGTACGCTGGCCTCATGGAGACGGGGAGCCCGCGGGACGCGGGGCCGGCGGGGGCACAGGGTGCGACAGCGGTGGACGGGAGCATGCCCGTGTGGATCGCGCTGCCGCCCGGGCTGCTGAGGATGCGGCGGTTGCTGCTGGTGGTGTGGCTGGGGCTGATCGCGCTGGCCGCCGGGCTGGTGCCGGGGCTGCTGGCCGGGCCGGCCTGGGCCGCCTTCGCGGTGCTGCCGCTGGCGCTGATGGCCTGGGGCTGGGTGATGATCGACCGCAACTGGCGCTCCTGGCGGTACGCCGAACGCGCCGACGACCTGCTGATCAGCCGCGGCGTGCTCTGGCGCGAGGAGACGGTCGTGCCGTACGGGCGGATGCAGCTGGTCGAGGTCACCTCCGGGCCCGTCGAGCGGTACTTCGGGCTGGCCAGCGTGCAGCTGCACACGGCCGCCGCGGCGACCGACGCGACGATCCCGGGTCTGGACCCGGCCGAGGCGGAACGGCTGCGCGACCGGCTCACCGAGCTGGGCGAGGCCCGATCGGCGGGGCTGTGACGACGCCCGAGGCCTCCGGGGCCGCCGAAGCCCCGCGTACCGCCGCTGGGTCCGCAGAGGCCGGGACCGCAGAAGCCGGGACCGCAGAGGCCAGGGCCACCGAGGCCGGGACCGCCGAGGCCGCTGAAGCCGCACGTACCGCCGCAGGGACCACCGAAGCCGCAGGCGCCGCCGCCGGGACCGCCGAGGCCACACGTACCGCCGCTGGGACCGCAGAGGCCGGGGCCGCCGAGGCCGCCGAAGCCCCGCGTGCCGCCGCCGGGTCCACCGAAGCCGCACGTGCCACCGCCGGGACCACCGAGGCCGCTGAAGCCCCAGGCGCCGCCGCCGGGACCACCAAGGCCGGGACCTCCGAGGCCGGCACCACCGCGGCCGCCGTATCCGCAGGCGCCGCCGGGGCCACCGAGGCCGCGGGAACCGCAGCCGAGGCCGCCGGTGAGGTGATCGAGCGGCGGCTGCACCCCGTCACACCGCTCAGGCGTGCGTGGGCGCCGGTCGCCGTGCTCTTCGGCTGGGCCGTGCACGACCCCGACGGGGCGCAGCGGCATCTGTCCCGGCTGACGACGACCACGCTGCTGATCGGTTTCGCCGTGATCATCCCGGCCGCCGCCCTCTACGGCTTCTGCTCCTGGTGGTTCACGCACTTCGCGGTGACCGGCACCGAACTGCGCATCCGTACCGGACTGGTGTTCCGGCGCACCGCGCACATCCGGCTGGAGCGGATCCAGGCGATCGACGTCACCCAGCCGCTCCTCGCCCGGGTCGCGGGTGTCGCCAAGCTCAGGCTCGACGTCATAGGCACCGACAAGAAGGACGAACTGGCCTTCCTGGGAGCGGACGACGCCCGGGCGCTGCGGGCCGAACTGCTCGCGCGGGCGGCCGGTTTCGCGCCCGAGACGGCGCACGAGGTCGGTGAGGCGCCCGCGCGGCAGCTGCTGCGGGTGCCGCCCGGCGTTCTGGCCGTGTCACTGCTGCTGAGCGGAGGGACCTGGGGGTCGTTGGCCGCGGCGCTCGTCGTCCCGCCGGTGCTGTGGCTGGCCACGGAGAGCGTGTGGACGGTCCTGGCCGTCGCCCTGCCCCTGCTGGGCGCGGCGGGCGCGAGCAGCGTGGGGCGGTTCGTCGCCGAGTACGACTGGACGGTGGCCGAGTCGCCCGACGGACTGCGTATCGACCACGGTCTGCTGGACCGGGCCCACGAGACGGTGCCGCCGGGGCGGGTGCAGACGGTGCGGATCGTGGAACCGCTGTGGTGGCGGCGGCGCGGCTGGGTGCGGGTGGAGCTGGACGTGGCGGGCTCGTCCAACTCGCTGCTGGTGCCGGTCGCTCCGCGCGAGGTCGCCGAGGCCGTCGTGGCGCGGGTGCTGCCCGGGGTGACCGTGCCGGAGCAGGCGGCCCTGTCGCCGTCACCGCGCCGCGCCCGGTGGTGCGCGCCGGTGTGGTGGCGCGGCTACGGGCTCGGCGTCACGGACGCGGTGTTCGCGGCCCGGTCGGGGCTGCTGCGGCGGAGCCTGGCGCTGGTGCCGCACGCCAAGGTGCAGAGCGTACGGATGACGCAGGGGCCCTGGGAGCGGGCCCGGGGTGTGGCCGACGTGTGTGTGGACACGGGCGCGAACAAGACGGTGCGGGCCCGGCTGCGGGACGCGGCCGAAGCGCGCGAACTGCTGGCGGCGCAGGCGGAGCGGTCCCGGACCGGCCGCAGGGACGCGCGGCCGGACCGCTGGATGGCTTGACGCGCGAAGGCCCCAGCCATGCGGTGGACTGACCGTGCGGTGGATTCAAGGGGCCTTCGTGTCACGTGCCGGTCAGGACGCCGCGCTGCGCAGCCCCTGTACGTCGATCTGTTCCGTCTCGTCGTGCTCCGTCAGGTCGATGACCTGGCCGATCCCCCGCGACTCCTCGTCCGCCGGCTTGAACCCGGCCTCGGTCTCGGCCTTGTGCAGGGCGAGCGCCTCCTGGCCGACGACATCGGCCAGGTCCTCGTTCTGCACGGCCTCCAGGGCGTCCCCTGGCGTTCCCTGCTTGGCCCCGAAGAAGTCGAACCCGCCCTCGGCCACCGGACGCCGCGCCGGCGTCTGCGGGGCGACTGCCACCGCGGTCGGCACGGTGTAGTGACCGGAGGTCTGCTGCCCGGACGGGGCGGCCTGGTCCGTGGTGCCGGCGGTCGCGTGCTCGTTCCCGGCGACCGCCTCGGACTGCACCTGCGGCTCGTCCTTCCGTGACGGCTCCCGCCGTTCGTCCTTCAGGTCGTCCCGCGCGGGCTCCGCCTCGTCGTTCTCCGGTACGCCGTCGCCGTCGCCGTCCCCGCCACCGTCCGGGCCCGGGGCCGTGTCGCCGTCGAACCGGGCGAGTGCCGCCATGGCGCGCAGGAACAGCCTGGAGCCCTCCGGCGAGAACACCGCGGGAATCCCCGGCTGTTCCTCGACCGCGAGGTCCGCGGTCGCCGCGTCCGCGTCCGCTGCCTCCGTCGCCCCCGCCGGCAGCTCCGCCCGGACCGGAGCCGTCGCCTCGATCTCGAGCACCCGGCGCTCCTCCAGGACGCTCGCGCGGTCCGCCTCCGCCGTGGCGTACCGGCGCAGCAGCGCGGCGTGCTCGTTGCGCAGCTTGGCGAGTTCCGTGCGCTTGCCGCGCAGTCGCTGCTCCAGCTTCCCGCGCAGCTCGCGGGACTCCTCGAGGTCGGCCTCCAGCTCGGCGACGCGCTCCTCGAAGCGCCACTCGTCGCTCGCCCGCGCGCGCGTGAGATCGGCGACGCGCTTGCCCGCCTGGATGTCCCAGCGGCGCAGCACGACCGCGCCGACGACGGCCGTCGCCGCGGCGGCCGCGGCCAGACCGCGGAGCACCGTCGGCTCCGTGAACACCCAGGGCCCCAGGGCGCAGACGACGGAGACGCCTGCGATCGCCGACGGGGGCAGCAGCCTGTGCAAGGGCGGGGAATGGCGGTGACGTCCACGTGGCATGGCCAGAAACTTACCGCGCGTAGGCGAATCATGGTGACCCACCCCGCAAAAAGAAAGCCACACCGAAGCGTTCACACGGCATCAGAACCCGGGAAGAAACGGAATCGACCCCTGACCCAATTCCAAGATCATTTTCAGTGGTCGTTCAGCCGCCCGCCGATCCACTCGAGCGTCGCCGGAATCTCGCGCCGCCAGGTGTTGAAGTTGTGCCCGCCGCTTTCCAGGATGATCGACGAGATCCGCGTCCGTCCGGTGGCCTTCACCCGCTCTATGAAGCGCAGGGTGTCCTTGTAGTTGGACTCGCCCGACCTGCTGCTGGTGACGAGCAGCGAAGTGTCCGGGGCGGGTTCGTGCTTGATGTACCACCACAGGTCGGCGCGATTGCGCAGCCCCTCGTCGCCCTGGAAGAGATCGCCCGTGGTGGCGTCGATCGGCGCCTTGTAGTACGCGGACAAGCCCGCTCCGGCGGCGTACACACCGGGATGGTGCATGGCGATCTTCAAAGCGCAGTAGCCGCCCGTCGAGTTGCCGATGATGCCCAGACCACCCGGCTTTTCGGCCACCCGGTAGTGCGAACGCAAGGCATCGGGCAGATCCCTGGCGAAGAACGACTCGGTCTGCGGGCCGCCGGGAACGTCCACGCACTCCGTGTCCCGGGGCGGCGCCACGGTCGGCCGCAGCATCACCAGGATCATCGGCCGCGCCCTGCCCGCCCTGGCCAGTTCCAGCGCCGTGCGCGGATAGTGAAGCTTCTCCACCAGCGCGGACGCCGTGCCCGGATAACCGGTCAGCACGACGGCCGCCGGGAACGTACGGGAGCGGTACCGGGGCTGGAAGTACTCCGGCGGCAGGTACACGTGCGCGGGCGTGGCGATCCCGGTCGTCCTGCCCACGATCTCGACCTGCTGGATCCGGCCGCCGACGTGGGGCCGCACACCGCCCGCCCCCGGCACCCGCCGCGTGCCGACCACCTCCAGCGGGCCGTCGCCCGGAGTGTGGTCGACGACGACGCCCTGCTCCTTCTCCTGCCCGAACAGGTCCGCCCAGCTCGCGTAGAAACCGAAGGCCTGATTGGCGGCGAGACCCACCGCGGCGAACAGCGCCAGCTGAGTGGCGAGCAGCAGACCTACGCGCCCGCCCACCGCCCGCCAGCCGCGCCGGGCCAGCCGCGGCCACAGCCAGACCGTGCCGGCGAACAGCAGCACGGCGGACAGCACCGCCAGCGCCAGCACCTTGTTGCTCGTGAGACCCAGACCCATGGGTGGTTACCTGTCAGCGCTTTCCGCCCGTACTCGCACCGCACTCATACCTTCGCGCGGGCTTGTTCCGGACTTTCCTCGGCCTTTGAAACGGCTTTGACGTGGGGAGTGAACCTCTCCCCCCGAGACACCGTCCTAGAGGGCGCAATGTCGCCGGGTGCCCGAATCGGCACCGGATCCAAGGTCGCTCGCAGAACTACGGGATGCGATGTCTGTCAGGACAGATGAGGAAATGTCGGGTGAGGTTCCGAGTCGCGGAAACACCGCGGCTCGTACCAGCCAGGTGAGCCGTGTACGCCGCCTGCTGAGCGGACCGCGCCCCGAGGCGGTGCCCGTCCTCGTCGGCAGAGCGTGCGCCCTCGTGGGCCTGCTGGACATCGCCGCGGGCGTCTTCCCACGCTTCCGGCACAGCCGTATGCACGCCATCGCCGAGGTACTGCCCGGCGCGTTCGGCCCGTTCGCGGCCGCCCTGTCCCTCAGCGCCGGCGTGCTGTTGCTGCTGCTCGCCCACGGCCTCAAACGCGGCAAGCGCCGGGCCTGGCGGGCGGCCGTGGCCCTGCTCCCGGCCGGTGCCGTCGCCCAGTTCACCTACCGGCACTCGATCGCCGGCGTCCTCATCTCGCTCGCCCTGCTGGCACCCCTGCTGCGCCACCGCGACCAGTTCGACGCCCTGCCCGACCCGCGCAGCCGCTGGCGGGCACTCGCCAACTTCGTGCTCATGAGCGCCGGTTCACTCCTGCTCGGCCTGCTGATCGTCAACGTGCACTCCGAGCGCATGGTCGGCGACCCCAGCCTGGCCGACCGCATCACCCACGTCGTCTACGGCCTGTTCGGCTTCGAAGGCCCGGTCGCCTACCAGGGCAACACCTCCTGGACCGTCGCCTTCTCACTCGGCGCCCTCGGCCTCCTCACCGCCGTCACCACCATCTACCTGGCCTTCCGCCCCGAACACCCCGCCGCACACCTCACCGAGGAGGACGAGGCCCGGCTGCGCGCCCTGCTGGAGAAGCACGGCGGCCGCGACTCCCTCGGCCACTTTGCGCTGCGCCGCGACAAGGCCGTCGTCTTCTCCCCCAGCGGCAAGGCGGCCGTCACCTACCGCGTGGTCTCCGGCGTGATGCTCGCCAGCGGCGACCCCATCGGCGACGTCGAGGCCTGGCCCGGCGCCATCGAACGGTTCATGGACGAGGCAAAGGCCCACTCCTGGACCCCCGCCGTCATGGGCTGCTCCGAGACCGGCGGCGAGGTGTGGGCCCGCGAGACCGGGCTCGACGCCCTCGAACTGGGCGACGAGGCGGTGGTGGACGTCAGGGATTTCTCGCTCGCCGGCCGCGCGATGCGCAATGTGCGCCAGATGGTCAAGCGCATCGAGCGCGCCGGTTACGAAACCCGGGTACGACGTGTCCGTGACCTCGGCGAGGCCGAGCTGGAACGCATCCGCCGAGCCGCCGACGACTGGCGCGGCACCGACACCGAGCGCGGCTTCTCCATGGCCCTGGGCCGCGTCGGCGACCCGGCCGACGGCGACTGCCTCATCGCCACCGCCCACAAACCGGACGACCACCCGGGCCCCTACGGCGACCTGAAGGCGATCCTGCACTTCGTGCCCTGGGGCACCGACGGCGCCTCCCTGGACCTGATGCGCCGCGACCGCACCGCCGACCCGGGCATGAACGAACTGCTCATCGTGGCCGCACTCCAGGCCGCACCGAAGCTCGGCATCACCCGCGTCTCCCTCAACTTCGCCATGTTCCGCTCGGCACTGGCCCGCGGTGAGAAACTCGGCGCAGGGCCGGTACTGCGCGCCTGGCGCGGACTGCTGGTGTTCCTCTCCCGCTGGTTCCAGATCGAGTCCCTGTACAAGTTCAACGCCAAGTTCCAGCCGCGCTGGGAGCCCCGTTTCGTCGTCTACCGCGCCTCCGCCGACCTGCCGCGCATCGGCTTCGCCGCCATGCAGGCCGAGGGCTTCGTCAACCTCGCCCTGCCCCTGCCGCGCTTCCTGCGCCGCCATCGCCCGGCGACCCGCCGCCCCTGCCCCCACGGCCCGACGGCGGAACGGAACGTCCGGGCCGCGTGACCACTCCGGACCGGCCCGGGCCGCAGCGCCTGAGGGCCGCCCCCTGGGCCTACGCTGAACATATGAGCAACCAGAGCGGACGCGGGCGCGTCGCGGGCCTACCGGAATGGGACCGCTGCGCGGTCATGGGAGTCGTGAACGTCACCCCCGACTCCTTCTCCGACGGCGGCCGCTTCTTCGACACCACGGCCGCCGTCAAACACGGCCTCGAACTCGTCACCGAGGGCGCGGACCTGGTCGACGTCGGCGGCGAGTCCACCCGCCCCGGCGCCACCCGGGTCGACGAGACCGAGGAACTCCGCCGCGTCATCCCCGTCGTCCGCGGCCTGGCCTCCGAAGGCGTCACGGTCTCCGTCGACACCATGCGCGCCAGCGTGGCCGAACAGGCCCTCGCCGCGGGCGCCGCCCTCGTCAACGACGTCAGCGGCGGTCTCGCCGACCCCCGCATGATCCCCACCGTCGCGGACGCCGGTGCCCCGTTCGTCGTCATGCACTGGCGGGGCTTCCTCGAGGGCGGCAACGTCAAGGGCGTGTACACGGACGTCGTCACCGAAGTCGCCGACGAGCTCCACGCGCGCGTGGAAGCCGTCCTGGAAGGCGGCATCGCCCCCGACCGGATCATCGTCGACCCCGGCCTCGGCTTCTCCAAGGACGCCGAGCACGACCTCGCGCTCCTCGCCGGCCTCGACCGGGTCCTCGCCCTCGGCCACCCCCTGCTCGTCGCCGCCTCCCGCAAACGGTTCCTCGGCCGGGTCCTCGCCGGGCCGGACGGCTCTCCCCCGCCCGCACGCGAACGCGACGCCGCCACCGCGGCCGTCTCCGCACTCGCGGCGCACGCCGGCGCGTGGGCAGTACGCGTCCACGAGGTACGCGCCACCGCGGACGCGGTCCGCGTCTCCCACGCCATCGAAACGGCGCGGACGGCACACACCGGCGCGGAAGGAACCCGGTGAGCGCCCCGCACACCGACGTCGAACAGGTCGAGGCCGCCAACACCGCCTTCTACGAGGCACTGGAACGGGGCGACTTCGAGGAACTGGCGTCGCTCTGGCTGACCCCCTCCGACCTGGGCGTCGACGAGACCTACCACGACCCGGCCGACACCGGTGTCGTCTCCTGCGTGCACCCCGGCTGGCCCGTCCTCACCGGCCGCGGTGAGGTCCTGCGCTCCTACGCGCTGATCATGGCCAACACCGACTACATCCAGTTCTTCCTCACCGACGTACACGTCTCCGTCACCGGCGACACCGCCCTGGTCACCTGCACGGAGAACATCCTCAGCGGCGGACCCGCCCCCGCCGGCGACGAGGAGCTCGGCCCCCTCGTCGGCCAGCTCGTGGTCGCCACGAACGTGTACCGGCGCACGCCCTCGGGGTGGAAACTCTGGTCACACCACGCTTCCCCCGTCCTGGCCGAAAACGACGAGGACGACGGCGACGAGACCCCCTCCTGAGTGGGTAGGCGGCAGGAGTGGCCGGAATCACCGCCCCATGGATACGGGCGGTTACCAGCCATGGAGCGACCGGGTTCTCCAGGGGAAACGCTGGATGAACCCTGCCGGGCCAAGCCCGGGCCCATACCCCCCGTGGCCCGGCCCCGCCCGGGCTCGCAGGTAGATTCGACCGAGGCCGGTGTGCCGCCCGCACAGGCACCGACCGGCCGTGACCGACGACTGCAGGAGTGATTCGCGTGGATCGTGTCGCGCTGCGCGGCCTGAAGGCCCGCGGGCACCACGGTGTGTTCCCGAGGGAACGCGAGGAGGGCCAGACCTTCATCGTGGACCTCGTCCTGGGCCTGGACACCCGGCCGGCCGCGGCCGACGACGACCTGGCGAAGACCGTGCACTACGGCATCGTGGCGGAGGAGGTCGTGGCCGTCGTCGAGGGCGAGCCCGTCAACCTCATCGAGACGCTCGCCGAGCACATCGCCCAGGTGTGTCTGAAGCACGACGGGGTCCAGCAGGTCGAGGTGTGCGTCCACAAGCCGGACGCACCGATCACGGTCCCCTTCGACGACGTGACCGTCACCATCACCCGGAGCCGAGTATGACTGCACCCTTCATCCAGGGCCCCAGCGACCCGACCGTACAGCCGGTACCCGCCTCCGTCGTCGAGAAGGTCGACGCCGCCGACACCACTCTCAGCAACCCCAAACGCGCCGTCGTCGCACTCGGCTCCAACCTCGGCAACCGCCTCGAGAACCTCCAGGGAGCCATCGACGCCCTCGAGGACACCCCCGGCGTCCGCATCAAGGGCGTCTCCCCCGTCTACGAGACCGAACCCTGGGGCGTGGAACCCGGTAGCCAGCCCGCCTACTTCAACGCCGTCGTCGTCCTGAAGACCACCCTCCCGCCGTCCTCGCTCCTGGAGCGCGCGCACGCGGTCGAGGAGGCCTTCCACCGCGTCCGGGACGAACACTGGGGCCCCCGCACCCTGGACGTCGACATCGTGTCGTACGCCGACCTCGTCTCCGACGACCCGCAGCTCACCCTCCCCCACCCCCGGGCCCACGAACGCGCCTTCGTCCTGGCCCCCTGGCACGACCTGGACCCCGACGCCCAGTTGCCCGGACACGGCCCGGTCGCCGGCCTCCTGGACGCCGTCACCCGCGAAGGCGTGGCCCCCCGGGGGGACCTGGAACTCCGGCTGCCCGAATAGCCGTTAAGGTCAAGACGGCCGCGGAACGGGGCCGGACCCGGGGGAACCGAAGGGACACCGTGAAAGAGCTGCGCATCAGGGTGCTGGCCGGCGTCTTCGTCGTGGCCGGGATCCTGTCCTGGGCCGGCGCCCGCCTGTGGAACTCGGTCGGGACCCTCCCCGGCGTGCCCCTGGCCGCCCCCCTCGCCCTCGCCCTGATCGCCACGATCCTGCTGGCCACGGCGCTCTCGCTGCGCGCCCGCCTGAAGGCCCAGCGCGAGCGGCAGCCCGACGCCAAGGGCGTCGACCCCATGATGGCCGCCCGCGCGGTCGTCTTCGGCCAGGCCAGCGCCCTGGTCGCCGCCCTCGTCGCCGGCATGTACGCCGGCACCGGCGTCTTCCTCCTGGAGTCCCTCGACAACCCCGCCCGCCGCGACCAGGCCATCTACGCCGGCTTCTCCGTCCTCGCCGGCATCGCCGTCATAGCGGCAGCCATCTTCCTGGAACGCGTCTGCAAACTCCCGGAAGACGACGAACACAACGGCCCGGGGGCGGCCCCGGCGGCCTGATCCCCCCGCCCGGTAGCTCACCCTGGTTGACGGACGAGGTGCCCGTTGACCAGGAAGCCGGGGTTGGGGTGAAGGCGGTAGCTGTAGAGGGTGAAGGGCTTTGTCCCAGCAGCCGCGCGCAGCTGAACGTCCCGAATGGCGACCCATGTGGACTCGACTGGCTCCAGCGGGTGGTGTTCGGCTGTAAAGGTTCCTCGCGCTTGCCACCGGTCGGTAATGACCAGCGCAGAGGCAGCCCCCTTCGGCCTCGGTGTGAACCTGGCACCGATGATCTGGGCCAGCTCTTGGAGGAAGGGCACGTTGCAGCTGACCACCGTGCGCCCATCCCACTTCTTGTGACGGAAGCCGTCGCCTTCGACATAGCCGTCCAGAAAGCCCTCGAACGTAGCGATGTCACGAAGAACCACTCGCGGAAACCGCTGCCTCATGTGATGAGCGTCGCCTCCCACGTATTGCCGCAGAGCATCAGCAAGATAAGACGACACAACGCGCACACGAAAGCCTGGAACCTCCCGCCTGAGGAAACCTGAGGGCCGGGTCACCGGCTCCAGTCGAGCGGACAGCCCAGTGGCCCTGGTCAGGCACTCGGCGTACATGGCGGCGAAGTGCTCCTCGTTGACGACAAGGGACACGCTGTTCTTGCCGACCGTCCCATCAGCACACGTGGCCCCGAGAAAGTAGCCGAACTCGTACCCGGGCCTAATGTCCAGCCGCTCCCGGCACAGCTTCCGTCCATGCGTCCAGGCCAGCAAGGTGTTGGCGGCATCGACCGCGGGAACCCAGCCGTCAGCCGTGCACAGCTCCTGCCGGGGAGCGACTGTGAAGGTCACACGGTCGGTTACCACATCCACGACCTGACGCGCCTTCACAGCCGACACGCCGACAACGGTCGTATGCACGGTCCGGGTGCCGTTCAGGCTCCAGAGCTTCGTTCCCACGTCGACATTGCGAGCCTGGCGCACCCCTCCAACCACGCTCACCAATTGCTTGCTCGGCAGCCCACATCCCACCGCGCCACCCCCTGACCAGCGAACAACCCCGCTGATCAAGGACGGTATCGGACACCACTGACAATCAGCTCAACGCGCCAGTATCAGGCTCATCGCCTCGGCCCGGGTCGTAGCGTCCCGAAGCTGGCCACGGACCGCCGATGTCGTGGTCTTGGCCCCGGGCTTGCGGATCCCGCGCACGGACATGCACATGTGCTCCGCCTCGATCACGACTATGGCTCCCCGCGCCTCGAGGATCTTCATGAGGGAGTCGGCGATCTGCGTGGTGAGTCGTTCCTGCACCTGCGGCCGCCGGGCGAACACCTCGACGAGACGCGCCAGCTTCGACAGGCCGGTGATCTTGCCGGTCTCCGCCGGGATGTAACCCACGTGAGCTACGCCATGGAACGGCAGAAGATGATGTTCACAGAGGCTCACGATTTCGATGTCCTTGACCAGAACCATCTCATCGTGCCCCAGGTCGAACGTAGTCGTCAGGACATCCTCAGGCTCCTGTCGCAGCCCGGCCAGCAGCTCCCGATACGCCCGCGCCACCCGCGCCGGCGTCTCCCTCAGCCCCTCGCGGTCCGGGTCCTCGCCGACCGCTATCAGGAGTTCGCGCACGGCGTTCTCGGCCCGCTTCTCGTCGAAGTCGCCGATCTGGCCCTCGCCGTCCAGCGTCACGGGGTCGGTCATCTGGTGCCTCGTTCCTGTGTCCATCACGGGGCGGCCGCGGGAATGGCGAAAAGCCGCGCCCCCCAGGCTAAACCTGGGGGGCGCGGCATTCATTCCGGGCCCGGTGGGGCCGCCGGGAGAGCGATGATCAGCTCTCGGGGCGGTCCTCCGGAGCGTGCTCGGGCGCCGGGGCGGGCTCCGCCGCGGTGCTCTTCGCGGTGGTGATCGCCGGGGTCGCGCCGTTCGCCCCGTTCGTCAGGGCCAGCTCCTTGGGGGAGAGGACCGGCGGGCGGGTGGACGGCGTACGGCGGGAGGAGCCGGTCCAGGCGGGCCGCGGCGGGCGCTTGACGACCGGGGCGAAGATCTCGGCGATCTCCTCCTTGCCGAGCGTCTCCTTCTCGAGGAGCGCCAGCACCAGGTTGTCGAGCACGTCGCGGTTCTCGACCAGGATCTCCCAGGCCTCGTTGTGCGCGGTCTCGATGAGCTTCTTGACCTCTTCGTCGACCAGCGCGGCGACCTCTTCCGAGTAGTCGCGCTGGTGAGACATCTCACGTCCGAGGAAGGGCTCGGTGTTGTCGCCGCCGAACTTGATCGCACCGAGGCGCTCGGTCATGCCGTACTGCGTGACCATGGCCCGAGCCAGGCCGGTGGCCTTCTCGATGTCGTTGGCGGCGCCCGTCGTCGGGTCGTGGAAGACGAGCTCCTCGGCCGCGCGGCCGCCCAGCATGTAGGCGAGCTGGTCGAGCATCTCGTTGCGCGTGGTCGAGTACTTGTCCTCGTCCGGAAGCACCATCGTGTAGCCGAGGGCGCGGCCTCTCGACAGGATCGTGATCTTGTGGACGGGATCGGAGTTCGGTGAGGCCGCCGCGACCAGGGCGTGTCCGCCCTCGTGGTACGCGGTGATCTTCTTCTCCTTGTCCGACATGATCCGGGTCCGCTTCTGCGGGCCCGCGACCACACGGTCGATCGCCTCGTCGAGCATGTGGTTGTCGATCAGCTTCTGGTCGCTGCGGGCCGTCAGCAGGGCGGCCTCGTTCAGGACGTTGGCCAGGTCGGCACCGGTCATGCCGGGCGTGCGACGGGCGACGGCCGACAGGTCGACGTCGGGGGCGACCGGCTTGCCCTTCTGGTGGACCTTGAGGATCTCCAGTCGGCCCTGCATGTCCGGGCGGTCGACCGCGATCTGGCGGTCGAAGCGGCCGGGGCGCAGCAGCGCCGGGTCGAGGATGTCGGGCCGGTTCGTCGCGGCGATGAGGATCACGCCGCCCTTGACGTCGAAGCCGTCCATCTCGACGAGCAGCTGGTTCAGCGTCTGCTCGCGCTCGTCGTGTCCACCGCCGAGGCCGGCGCCGCGGTGGCGGCCGACGGCGTCGATCTCGTCGACGAAGACGATCGCCGGGGCGTTCGCCTTGGCCTGCTCGAACAGGTCACGGACTCGGGAGGCACCGACACCGACGAACATCTCGACGAAGTCGGAACCGGAGATCGAGTAGAACGGGACGCCGGCCTCGCCCGCGACGGCACGCGCGAGCAGGGTCTTGCCGGTGCCGGGAGGGCCGTAGAGCAGGACGCCCTTGGGGATCTTCGCCCCGACGGCCTGGAACTTCGCCGGCTCCTGCAGGAACTCCTTGATCTCGTGGAGCTCCTCGACGGCCTCGTCGGATCCCGCGACGTCCGAGAAGGTCGTCTTGGGGGTGTCCTTGGTGATGAGCTTCGCCTTGGACTTCCCGAAGTTCATGACGCGGGAGCCGCCGCCCTGCATCTGGTTCATCAGGAACAGGAAGACCACGACGATGAGGACCAGCGGGAGCAGGAAGGAGAGCAGGACTCCGACGAACGGGTTCTGCTTGGACGGCGAGACCGTGTAGCCGTCCGGGATCTGCTCTTGCTGGTACTTGTTCTGCAGCGTGTCGGCCAGGTCCTTGCCCTGGTCGCCGATGTAGCTCGCCTGGATCTTCGAGCTGCCCTCGACCTTCACGCCCTTCTTGAGCGTGACCTTGATGGTCTGGTCGTCACCGGTGGTCAGCTTGGCCGACTCCACCTTGTTCTGGTTGATCGCCTGGACGACCTGGCCGGTGTCCACCGTCTTGTGGCCACCGGACGAGCCGACGACCTGCATCAACACGACCACGGCGAGGACGGCCAGCACGATCCACATGACCGGCCCACGGAAGTATCGCTTCACGTCCATCCATACGGAGCGGTGCCGCCCCGTCCCTCCTGCCATAGTGAGTTTGATAAAGACTGTTCTTCGGACGGTACCCCAGCATTGTCACCTGAAGCCGCGCGGGACGGCTGGCGATCCGCCTACGCATGCTCCAACGGCGGGACGTCCACTGGGGTTCCCGATCACCGTCACGGCACTCCGGCCGGTTTCAGCCGCCGTACACGTGGGGCGCGAGCGTACCGACGAACGGGAGGTTGCGGTACTTCTCGGCGTAGTCGAGGCCGTAGCCGACGACGAACTCGTTGGGGATGTCGAATCCGACCCATTCCACGTCGATGGCGACCTTCGCGGCGTCGGGCTTGCGCAGCAGGGTGCACACCTTGAGGGAGGCGGGCTCGCGCGAGCCGAGGTTGGAGATCAGCCAGGACAGGGTCAGGCCGGAGTCGATGATGTCCTCGACGATGAGGACGTGCTTGCCCTTGATGTCGGTGTCGAGGTCCTTGAGGATCCGCACCACACCGGAGGACTGGGTGCCCGCCCCGTACGAGGATACGGCCATCCAGTCCATGGTGACGGGGGTGGACAGCGCCCGGGCGAGATCGGCCATGACCATCACCGCGCCCTTGAGGACGCCGACGATCAGCAGGTCCTTGCCCGCGTACTCCGCGTCGATCTTCGCTGCCAGCTCGGTCAGCTTGGCGTCGATCTCTTCCTTGGTGATGAGCACCTGCTGGAGGTCGGCACCCATGTCTTTCGCGTCCACCCGCATCACTTTCGGTCGTCCCTGGCCGGGCGGCCCCTCCATGGACTGCTCGGAGGGGTCGCTGTTCAGCCTTGCCGAATCACCAGTCTGCCACCCTGCCGCCGGGCCACGACCTTGCCGGGGAGGTTGATGGCTCCCTGGCCGCGCCAGCCGGTGATCAGCCGGTCGACTTCCTCGATGTGGCGGGCGAACAGCGAGCCGGCGGGGGCACCGGCGGCGATGGCGGCCCGGCGCAGGACGCGGCGGCGTACGGCGGGGGGCAGGGCGTAGAGCTTGGCGCACTCCAGGTGTCCGGTGGCGTCGCGGACGGTGGCCTCGGCCTGGGTGGCCCAGGTGTCGAGGGCGTCGGCGTCGTCGCGGGAGAGCCGGGCCGTACGGGCGAGGGCCTCGACGACGCCTTTGCCGAGGGCCTTCTCCAGGGCGGGCAGGCCTTCGTGGCGCAGCCGGGAGCGGGTGTAGGCCGGGTCGGCGTTGTGGGGGTCGTCCCAGACGGGCAGGGACTGGACCATGCAGGCCTTGCGGGCGGTCTGCCGGTCGAGTTCCAGGAAGGGGCGCCGGTAGCGGCCGCCGGCCCCCGAGACCGCGGCCATTCCGGACAGGGAGCGGATGCCGGAGCCCCGGGCGAGGCCCAGCAGGACGGTTTCGGCCTGGTCGTCGCGGGTGTGGCCGAGCAGGACGGCGGCGGCGCCGTGGCGTTCGGCCGCGGTGTCGAGTGCGGCGTAGCGGGCGTCGCGGGCGGCGGCTTCGGGCCCGCCGGCGCGGCCGACGGAGACGGCGACGGAGTCGACCGGATCGAGGCCGAGTTCGCGCAGGCGCAGGACGACTTCGGCGGCGCGCACGTCGGAGCCGGGCTGGAGGCCGTGGTCGATGGTGACGCCGCCGGCTCTGACGCCGAGCTTGGGGGCCTCGAAGGCGAGGGCGGAGGCCAGGGCCATGGAGTCGGCGCCGCCGGAGCATGCCACGAGGACGAGCGGTGGGGGCGTCTCGTGCGAGGGGGCATGCGGAAGTGCCGCGGGGGCGCGGTTGTGCTCGGTGAGGAGGTCGTGGAGGACGCGGCGGACCGCCAGGCGTATCGCCGCGACCGCAGGATGGGGACCCATGTCCGGTTCCCTTCATGAAGTTTTCGGGGGTGAGCCCGAGGTTCGGTCACTCAGAGTGTGTAGATGGTGACAGAACCGGGCCGTTCCCCGAGCATTGCACGCCTACCCCTCGCTCACGGTCCCTCGGACGGGTGATTGAAGGGGCGTTTGCCTGCCGTCGGCCGGTTTCCGTTCACGACTGTCCCGCCGCGTTTCACTACTCGGTCCTGCGGTGCACCCGCGCGACCCAGTCCGCCGGTTTGGAGATCTCCGCCTTCGTGGGCAGGGTGTTGGGCGAGGTCCACACGCGGTTGAAGCCGTCCATGCCGACCTCGTCGACGACGGCTCGTACGAAGCGTTCGCCGTCCCGGTACTGGCGGAGCTTGGCGTCCAGGCCGAGCAGTTTGCGCAGGGCCAGGTCCAGGCGGGAGGCGCCCTTGGCGCGGCGCTGCTGGAACTTCTCGCGGATCTCGCCGACGCTCGGTACGACGTCGGGGCCGACGCCGTCCATGACGAAGTCGGCGTGGCCCTCGAGCAGGGACATCACGGCCGTGAGGCGTCCGAGGATCTCGCGCTGGGCGGGGGTCTGGACGATCTCGACGAGGGAGCGGCCGCCGTCGTCCTCCTCGGCCTCGGGGCGGCCCCCGGCGAGGGTCTGGGCGGCTTCCCGGACGCGTTCCAGGACGGTCATGGGGTCGACGTCGGTTTCCGCCAGGAAGGACTGGATCTCGCCCTCGAGGTGGTCCCGCAGCCAGGGCACGGCGGTGAACTGGGTGCGGTGCGTCTCCTCGTGCAGGCACACCCAGAGCCTGAAGTCGTGCGGGTCGACGTCGAGTTCGCGCTCCACGTGGACGATGTTGGGGGCCACGAGGAGGAGCCGGCCGCCGCCGTTGCGGCCGGCGGGGAGTTCGCGGGTGGCGGGGGCGAAGGTCTCGTACTGGCCGAGGACGCGGGAGGCCAGGAACGACAGCAGCATGCCGAGTTCCACGCCGGTGACCTTGCCGCCGACGGCGCTCATGACCGCGCCGCCGGTGCTGTTTCCGCGCCGTTCCTGCATCTTGTCGAGGAGGGGCCTGAGGATCTCCCGGAAACCGGCGACGTTGGCCCGGATCCAGCCCGGGCGGTCGACGACCAGGACGGGGGTGTCGTGGCCCTCCTCCGCGCCCAGCAGGGTGAAGCCCCGGACGTGTTCCTCCGAGGCCTTCGCGTGCCGTCGCAGTTCCGCGACGACGGCCCTCGCCTCGTCGCGGCTGACGTCGGGGCCCGGCCGTACGAGCCGGGTCGCGGTCGCGACCGCGAGATTCCAGTCGACCATGCCGGATGAGGCACCACCGATGCTCGTCATGCGTCAACCGTACGTGAGCGCTGGCCGCTGGGGCAGGGCGGCGAGGGGTGGGTGTATTTGCTGTTTGTTAGCAGGTACTCGGCGTTGCAGGCCGTGCCCACCCGTGCCGCCCCAGCGGCACGACTGCCCACGGCGGGGGCACATCCGCTGGGGGGCCGCTATCTGCAGCCGCAGCGGGCCAGTGTTGTCGCGGCTTTGTCGAGGGCCTTCTGGGCGGCGTCCGGGTTTGTCGTGTTGTTGGCCAGGAAGGCGAAGGCCAGGAGGCGGCCGTCCTGGTCGACCGTGGTGCCCGCGAGGGCGTTGACGCCGGTCAGGGTGCCTGTCTTGGCGCGGACGACGCCGGCCGCGCCGTCCGTGTAGCGGGTGGTCAGGGTGCCGGTGAAGCCGGCGACGGGGAGGCCGGTGAGGGCCGGGCGGAGTTCGGGGTGGGCGGGGTCGGCGGCCTTGGTCAGGAGGGCTGTGAGGAGGTTCGCCGTCAGCCGGTCGGCGCGGTTGAGGCCGCTGCCGTCCTTGAAGCGGGCGCCGTCGACGGGGAGGCCGAGTCCGCGGAGCCGGGCGGTGACCGCCCGGTCGGCGCCGGCGAAGTCGGCGCTCTCGCCGGTGGCGATCGCCGTCTGGCGGGCCAGGGCCTCGGCGATGTCGTTGTCGCTGTTGGTCAGCATGCGTTCGACCAGGGTGGACAGCGGGGGCGAGGAGACCTCGCCGAGTGTGCTCGCACGGGTTGTGGCCTTCGACGGGCCCGGGAACGTGGCCTTGATGCCGCGGGACTTGAGAAGGTCACCGAAGCGGCGGGCCGCGTCCGTCGCCGGGTCGGTGACGCGGGTGACCGGGCCGCTCGTCGAGTCGTTCGTGCGGCCCTCGTCGGCCATGAGGGGGCTGACGAGGGCGAGATTGGGGTTGACCCCGATCGGGTGCATTTGGGGGCCCGTGTAGCGGGTCGTGTCGTAGGAGAGGGTCACCTCGCGGATGCCGCGCTGGGCCAGGGCCGCGGCCGTCCGGTCGGCGAGGACGCGCAGGCTGGCCCACCCGTCGATGGCCTCGCGGGCCGTGAGGGTGGGGTCGCCGCCGCCGACCAGGACGACTTCGTTGGTGTCGGGTTCCAGCGCGGCGCGGGTGGTGAGGCGGTGGTCGGGTCCCATCGCGGACAGCGCGGCGACGGCCGTGGCGATCTTCGTTGTCGAGGCCGGGGTGAGCGCGGCGTCCGGGTTCGTGCCGTACAGCCGCCTGCCGGTCGTGACGTCCACGACCGCCGCGGCGGGCCGGGGGCCCAGCGCCGGGTCCTTCAGCAGGGGTGTGAGGGCGTTCGCGAGGGCCTTGCCGTGCGGTGCGGACCTCACGGTGTTGACGCCGCCGAGTCCGGTCAGGACGGGATCGGCGCTGGGGGCGGGCCGGGGCTGCGCGGGTGTGCCGGGGACTCGGCCGTGATCTGTGCCACCCACGCGGGAGAGGGCGGCGGCCCGGTCCCGCTCGGCCGTACGCTGACCCGAGGAGTCCCAGGGACCGGTGGCGGTCACCACGCCGGCGGCCAGGGCCAGCCCGGCGGTGGCGGCGCCCGCGGTGTACTGCCAGGTCTTCGGCGGCGTGACCCACGCGACCTGCGGTTTCCCGGCACGGGCGAGCCGCGCGACCCGTGGTTTCGCTGCCGCGGCGGCCCGGGCCAGGCGTGGTCGTACGGCATCCGCGATCCGCACCACGTGCGGTCTCGCGGCCCGCCAAGGCCTCAGCTCTGGCACGACCACCAGCCCCTTTCGCGATCACACACCTGCGTGAGGGACACTTAACCACCAGAACTATGTGTTGATCATGGAGGAGCCACCGGTGGAGTTCGACGTCACGATCGAGATTCCGAAGGGTTCGCGCAACAAGTACGAGGTGGACCACGAGACCGGTCGGATCCGCCTGGACCGTCGCCTCTTCACCTCGACCAGCTACCCGGCCGACTACGGCTTCGTCGAGAACACCCTCGGCGAGGACGGCGACCCGCTGGACGCGCTGGTCATCCTGGACGAGCCGACCTTCCCCGGCTGCCTCATCCAGTGCCGTGCGATCGGCATGTTCCGCATGACGGACGAGGCCGGCGGCGACGACAAGCTGCTGTGCGTGCCGGCGCACGACCCGCGTGTGGAGCACCTGCGGGACATCCACCACGTGTCGGAGTTCGACCGTCTGGAGATCCAGCACTTCTTCGAGGTCTACAAGGACCTGGAGCCGGGCAAGTCGGTCGAGGGCGCCAACTGGGTGGGCCGTACGGACGCCGAGGCGGAGATCGAGCGGTCCTACAAGCGCTTCGAGGAGCAGGGCGGTCACTGACCTACCTTTCTGACGCAGACGGGCCGCACGCGTGCGTGTGCGGCCCGTTCGTGCGTCTGTGCGCATACTGAGGCTGAACGGGTAACCGAGGCTGATGTGCAGGGTCGTACAGGGAGTTCCAGAGCAGTGACGGATGCGGTGGACCGCAAGCCGAGGTCGGACGAGGCGAGGAGCGGGTTCCTGCCGCCGTCCGGGACATCCGTCGACGGGGACATGTCGACGACGTCGGAGTTCGCGCTACCCGAGGGCCTGGCCGTGCCGAGACCGACGGCCACGGAGTCCGAGACGACGTCCGAGTTCGCGGTGCCGGACGGGCTGGACGTGCAGGCGCCCGCGGCGGAGTCGGAGGGCTCGGCGTTCACGCCGCCGAGCACCTACAGCGCGAAGCAAGCGCCGTCGGCGTTCACGCCGCCGAGCGGGATCCCCGTGGTCAGCCTGACCAAGGACGTGCCCTGGCAGGACCGGATGCGCACCATGCTGCGCATGCCGGTGGCGGACCGGCCGGCGCCGGAGCCCAGTCAGCGCGGCAGCGACGACAGCGGTCCCGCGGTGCCGCGCGTGCTCGACCTGACGCTGCGTATCGGAGAGTTGCTGCTGGCGGGTGGTGAGGGTGCCGAGGACGTGGAGGCGGCGATGTTCGCCGTCTGCCGGTCCTACGGGCTGGACCGCTGCGAGCCCAACGTGACCTTCACGCTGCTGGCGATCTCGTACCAGCCATCGCTCGTCGACGATCCGGTCACGGCCTCGCGGACCGTGCGCCGCCGGGGCACCGACTACACACGCCTGGCGGCCGTCTACCAGCTGGTGGACGACCTCAGCGACGACGAGACGGCGGTCTCCCTGGAGGAGGCCTACCGGCGGCTGGCGGAGATCCGCCGTAACCGGCACCCCTACCCCGGCTGGGCGCTGACCGGCGCGAGCGGACTGCTGGCGGGTGCGGCCTCGGTGCTGGTGGGCGGTGACGTGATCGTGTTCGTCGCGGCGGCGCTGGGCGCGATGCTCGGCGACCGGCTGGCATGGCTGTGCGCGGGGCGCGGGCTGCCGGAGTTCTACCAGTTCACGGTGGCGGCGATGCCGCCGGCCGCGATCGGGGTGGCGCTGACGCTGGGCCACGTCGATGTGAAGGCGTCCGCGGTCATCACCGGTGGGCTGTTCGCGCTGCTGCCCGGGCGGGCGCTGGTGGCGGGTGTGCAGGACGGGCTGACCGGTTTCTACATCACGGCGTCCGCGCGTCTGCTGGAGGTCCTGTACTTCTTCGTGGGCATCGTCGCGGGCGTGCTGCTGGTGCTGTACTTCGGTGTGCAGCTGGGCGCGCGGCTGAACCCGGACGCGGCGCTCGGGGCCTCCGACGAGCCGCTGCTGATGATCGGGGCGTCGATGCTGCTGTCGCTGGCGTTCGCCGTGCTGCTGCAGCAGGAACGAGCCACCGTGGTGTGGGTGACGCTGAACGGGGGCGTCGCCTGGGTCGTGTACGGGGCGATGCACTACGCCGGGGACATCTCGCCGGTGGCGTCCACCGCGGCGGCCGCGGGACTGGTGGGGCTGTTCGGGCAGCTGCTGTCCCGGTACCAGTTCGCCTCCGCGTTGCCCTACACGACGGCGGCGATCGGGCCGCTGCTGCCGGGTTCCGCCACCTACTTCGGTCTGCTGGCGATCGCGCAGAGCGAGGTGGACGAAGGGCTGGTGTCGCTGTCCAAGGCGGTGGCCCTGGCCATGGCGATCGCCATCGGGGTGAATCTGGGGTCCGAGATCTCGCGGATGTTCCTGCGGATCGGGTCCGCGGAGAAGCGGCGGGCCGCCAAGCGGACCAGGGGTTTCTAGCGCCGAGTGGCTTGTGGCTCGGGGCTTCCTGTCCGTTGGCGGCCGCGGGTCGTGCCGGTCAGTAGCCGCCGTTGTAGGGCTGCTGGTTGCCCTGCTGGGTGCCATACGGCTGCTGCTGGCCGTAGCCCGGGTTCTGCGGGTACTGGTTGTAGTACTGCTGGTCGTTGTAGCCGCCCTGGTTGCCGCCCTGGTTGCCGTACTGGGGCTGCTGGGGCTGCTGCTGGTGGGGCGGCTGGGCGTCCGGGGTGATGCGGCGGAGCTGGGTCGTCGCGTCGTCCATGGCCGGAGGCTGCTGCCGGTGTTCCGCGGGGGCCTCCGCCGCCGCGCGCTTCTTCTGGGAGCGGTCGCGGAGGTACTCGATGATGATCGGGACGACGGACAGGAAGACGATCAGGATGAGGATCGACTCGACGTTCTTCTTGATGAAGCCGATCTGGCCGAGCCAGTAGCCCGCGAGGGTGACGCCGGTGCCCCAGGCGATGCCGCCGATGACGTTGTACGTGAGGAACGTGCGGTACTTCATGCGGCCGGCGCCGGCGACGATGGGGGCGAAGGTGCGCACGATGGGGACGAAGCGGGCCAGGACGATCGCCTTCGGCCCGTACTTCTCCATGAACTCGTGGGCCTTGTCCAGGTTCTCCTGCTTGAAGAGCTTGGAGTTGGGCCGGTTGAACAGCTTCGGCCCCAGGAACTTGCCGATCATGTAGCCGACCTGGTCACCGACGACGGCGGCGATCACGATCAGCGTGCACACCAGCCAGAGCGGCTGGGTGATGTAGGTGCCCTCGGCCACGAAGAGGCCGGCCGTGAACAGCAGGGAGTCACCGGGCAGGAACGCGAAGAGTCCGGACTCGGCGAAGACGATGAGCAGGATGCCGGGCAGGCTGAACGTCGAGATCAGATAGTCCGGGCTGAGCCACTCGGGGCCGAGCGCAAGCGTGGTCACGGGGATGTGGCTCCTGCTGCTGGGGGGTACGGGCGGGGGCTGACTGCTTCAAAGTATCAACGCAGCCGTCATGACCCAGGTTCCATGGGCGTACTCAGGATGCACTGTGCGCGGTCCCGGTCAAAGCTGTGGACCATGAGCATCGATGAATACGGCGGTGGACAGGGCCCCCGGCCCGACGTCATCGTCGTCACCACGAACGACGTTCCCGGCTACCGCGTGCAGGAGGTGCTCGGTGAGGTCTTCGGCCTGACCGTGCGTTCCCGGCACCTGGGAAGCCAGATCGGCGCCGGCCTGAAGTCGATGGTCGGCGGTGAGCTGCGCGGGCTCACCAAGACGCTCGTGCAGACCCGCAATCAGGCCATGGAGCGGCTGGTGGAACAGGCACAGGCGCGTGGCGCCAACGGGGTGCTGGCGTTCCGCTTCGACGTGACGGAAGCGGCGGACGTGGGCACCGAGGTGTGCGCGTACGGGACGGCGGTGGTCCTGGCCCAGGAGTGAGACCCCCGGGCCAGGACTTCAGGAGGTGTGCCGGGCCGCGTTCGCGGCGATGGCGTCCCTGAGGTGTTCGGCGAGACCCGGGCGCATCGAGTCGTAGAACGCCTTGAAGCGCTCGTCGGAGACGTACATCTCGCCCAGGCAGCGGTGGAGTTCGTGGGAGCACTCGTAGAACCAGGTGCAGATGTGCTGCCGGTGCTCCTCCGCGAGGGTCATGGCCGCCTCGCCGGCGGGCGGTTCCCCGGCGGCCATCAGGGCGTCGTAGCGCGTACCCCAGTCGGCGGCCTCGGCCTGGATGCGTTGCCAGTCCTCCTTGGTGTAGCGGGCCGTGCGGCGCTGCGACTCGGCGTACTCGTCCGTGCCGCCCCAGCGCTCCTCGACCTCGTCGGCGTACTGCTCCGGGTCCTTGCCCCCGAAGACCTCGAACTTCTCCTCGGGCGTGAGGTTGATGCCCATCTTGCGTGCCTCCATGGCGTGCTCCACGGCCGCCGCCATCTTCCGCAGCTTCTCGATCCGGGCGGTCAGCAGCTCGTGCTGGCGGCGCAGGTGTACGCGCGGGTCCGCGTCCGGGTCTTCGAGCAGGGCGGCGACCTCGTCGAGCGGGAAGCCGAGCTCCCGGTAGAACAGGATCCGCTGCAACCGGTCGAGGTCGGCGCCGCTGTAGCGCCGGTGTCCCGCGTGGCTGCGTTCGCTGGGGACGAGCAGGCCGATGTCGTCGTAATGGTGCAACGTGCGCACCGTGACGCCGGCGAAGCCCGCGACCTGTCCCACGGAGTAGCTCACTTCCGCTCCCTTCTCGGTACGTCCTCCACGGTCGGGCCTCACGCCGCGTGAGGTGCAAGCGTGTTTCCGGTTTGTCAGCTTTTCTCCGCTTATGGTGTGCCCGTGGTCCAGGACTCCGCGCAGCAGGCGCCCTCCGTCACCCCCGCGACTCCCGCCCGTGATCTGCTGCCGTCGATCCTGCCCGCTGTCGCCGCAGGGGTGATGTGCGGCCTGCTCCTGGTGGGCGTGGAGGTCGCCGCCGAGCAGCTCCAGCACGTGCTGTGGCGGACCGTGCCGGACGCGCTGGGGATCGGCCGGTACTCCGTGGCGTGGATGTTCGTGATGCTGGTGGCGACCGGGTTCGCGGTCGGGCTGGTGGTGTGGAAGGTGCCGGGGCACGCCGGACCGGATCCGGCCACCCTCGGTCTGGACGCCCCCGTCCTGCCTCCGGTGGTGCTGCCCGGGCTGGTGCTGGCGACCGGGCTGATGCTGGCCGGCGGGCCGAGCCTCGGCCCCGAGAACCCGATCATCGCCGTGAACGTCGGCCTGGCGGTCTGGCTGGGCGCCCGGGCCGTCCCCCGGGCGCCGGGCCGGATCTGGCCGGTCCTGGCGGAGGCGGCGACGATCGGCGCCCTGTTCGGGACTCCCGTGGCGGCCGCCCTGGTGATCTCCGAGGCGCTGGCCGGACAGCAGACGCGCGGTCTGCTGTGGGACAACCTGTTCGCGCCGCTGACCGCTGCGGCGGCCGGTTCCCTGACCGCCACCCTTCTCGACCGCACGAGCTTCGACCTGGACCTGCCGGACTTCGGGCAACCCGCATGGGGGGACCTGGCAGCCGCGGTGGTGGTCGCCTCGCTGGGCGCGCTGCTCGCCCTGTGCGCCGTGTACGCCTTCCCGTACGTCCACGGGGCCTTCCGCAAGCTGCGGCACCCGATGCTGATGCTCCCGGCCGGCGGGGTCGTGCTGGGGGGCCTCGCGGCGGCGGGCGGCCATCTGACGCTCTTCAAGGGGCTCGACGAGATCGCCACGCTGGCGCACGACCCGGAGGGCTGGTCGGCCGGGGAGTTCGCCGTCATGACGGTGGTGAAGCTGGCCGCGCTGCTCGTCGCCGCGTCCTGCGGCTTCCGCGGCGGGCGGATCTTCCCGGCCGTGTTCGTCGGCACCGCCCTCGGGCTGGGCGCACACGCCCTGGTGTCCGGCGTGCACCCGTCGGTGGGTGTGTCCGCCGCGGTGCTCGGGGTGCTGATGGCCATCACCCGGCAGGGCTGGGTGAGCCTGTTCGTCGCCGCGGTGCTGGTCGCCTCGCCGGGGATCATCGCCCTGCTCTGCGTCGCCTCGCTGCCGGCCTGGCTGCTGGTGACGGGCCGGCCGCAGATGCAGCTGCGGCCGGACGGGACACCGGTCCGATGACATCGCCCTTTCGCACCCAACCGACACTGGAGGCTCCCTTGCCGCTCCACGAAGGCCCCCGCACGGACGGCGAACGCCGGATGTCCGTCAACCCCTTCTACGGACCCGCCAATCCCCTCGGCGACATGGCCGGGGCCCCGCCCACACACCGGCTCCCGGACCTGCCCATGCCACCGGAGATCGCCCACCAGCTGGTACGCGACGAGCTGATGCTCGACGGCAACGCGCGGCTGAACCTCGCCACGTTCGTCACCACCTGGATGGAACCGGAGGCCGGGCTGCTGATGGCGGAGTGCCGGGACAAGAACATGATCGACAAGGACGAGTACCCGCGCACCGCCGAACTGGAGCGGCGGTGCGCGGCGATGCTCGCCGACCTGTGGCACGTGCCCGACCCGGCGACGGCCATGGGGTGTTCGACGACCGGGTCGAGCGAGGCGTGCATGCTCGCCGGGATGGCGCTGAAGCGGCGCTGGGCGAAGCGCAACGCCGACCGGTATCCGGGGGCCCGGCCCAATCTGGTGATGGGCATCAACGTGCAGGTCTGCTGGGACAAGTTCTGCGCCTTCTGGGAGGTCGAGCCCCGGCTGGTCCCGATGGAGGGCGAGAGGTTCCACCTGGACCCGCAGGCCGCCGCCGAGCTGTGCGACGAGAACACCATCGGGGTCGTCGGGATCCTGGGCTCCACCTTCGACGGGTCCTACGAGCCGGTCGCCGACCTGTGCGCGGCGCTGGACGCGCTGCAGGAGCGGACCGGGCTCGACATCCCCGTGCATGTCGACGGTGCCTCCGGCGCGATGGTCGCGCCGTTCCTCGACGAGGACCTGGTGTGGGACTTCCGGCTGCCGAGGGTGGCGTCGATCAACACCTCGGGGCACAAGTACGGCCTCGTCTACCCGGGCGTCGGCTGGGCGCTGTGGCGGGACGCGGACGCGCTGCCGGAGGAGCTGGTGTTCCGGGTGAACTACCTGGGCGGTGACATGCCGACGTTCGCGCTCAACTTCTCCCGGCCGGGCGCGCAGGTCGTGGCGCAGTACTACACGTTCCTGCGGCTGGGCAGGACCGGCTACCAGGCCGTTCAGCAGGCCGCGCGGGACGTGGCCATGGGCATGGCCGCACGGATCGAGGAGCTCGGCCACTTCCGGCTGCTGACCCGGGGCGACGAGCTGCCGGTGTTCGCCTTCACGACCGCCCCGGACGTGACGGCGTACGACGTCTTCGACGTCTCCCGCCGACTGCGCGAGAGCGGCTGGCAGGTGCCCGCGTACACCTTCCCGGCCAACCGCGAGGACCTGTCGGTGCTGCGGGTGGTGTGCCGCAGCGGCTTCACCGCCGACCTCGCCGAAATCCTCATGGAGGACCTGGAACGCCTGCTGCCGGAGCTGCGGCGGCAGCCGGGCCCGCTCACCCGGGACACGGACGCGGCGACCGGGTTCCACCACTGACGACAGGGCGGTCAGGAGGGGAAGGCACCGCTCCTGACCGCCGTGACGAACGCCGACCAAGCGGACTCCGGGAGGATGATCGCGGGTCCCTGGGGGTTCTTCGAGTCGCGTACGGGAACGCCCTGGCGGTGGCCGTCGAGGACTTCCAGGCAACTTCCTGCTTCGCTGTTGCTGAAAGAAGACTTACGCCAGCCATTCAACTTGGCGGATTCCGGAACGATTCGGTCATTCATGGTGTCCGTAACCTCTCGCCGTGGCCCTGAGCATGGCCAGTGATTCCTTCATGGGCATGGCGTCACTCAGCGCGAGATCGTAGCGACTTTGCAGATCGTGAACCACGGTCGGTGAGTCGTGGAGCTTCCCCATTCGCACACCCTCGCTGTACGCCACAGGCGGCTGGTCCTCGAACCACATGAGCGTGAGCATTCCTTCCAGCAGCCAGTGGTGGCCCACGCCGAACGGCATCACGTGCACACGGATGCGTCCCGTCTCGGCGAGGCGAACGATGTGCGTGATCTGCTCCGCCATGACGCCTTCACCCCCCATCGGGCGCCTCAGCACTGCCTCATCGAGGAGCGCCCACACTACGGGCGAAACGGGGTCCTCAAGGATCATCGCGCGCTCAAGGCGTGTGACAAGGCGTCTGTCACACTCCTCTTCACTCACCGGAGGGAAGCCCGAGCTCAACACCGCACGCGCGTACGCTTTCGTCTGGAGGATTCCTGGCACGAACGACAGAGCGAACTCGCGAATCATCACTGCTTGCTGCTCAAGGAGACGCACCGACTCAAAGTAGTCCGCCGCTGCAACTTCCTCCTGCGGCAGAAAGCTGCTCAGCACGTTCCCCGTGTTCAGAGCGCTGTCCAGCCGCCTCGCGTCCTCCTTGGAGGGCACCCGGCGCCCCGCCTCGATATGCGCGATGTGAGTGCGCGTCATGACCGCCCTGTCGGCCAGCTGCTGCTGTGTCAGCCCGGCCGCCTCGCGCTGCTCCTTGAGCCAGTCGCCGTACTTGGTGCCCAAGAGATCTACCCCCTTGTGACAAATGCCCTGTCACGTCTCACCCCCTGGCGAGCCTAGTCCGATTGCTCTCACTCTGTATGTCGATCGCTACAGACAGCGACATCGATCACGGAGTCACGCCATGCCCGACGCCATCACCCGCCTGCTCGAAGCACTGCTTCACCTAGTCCTCCCCGCCACGGGGCGACATCGGCTCACCGCGAGGCACGGATACGCCCCTCCGCACCCGCCGGTCGACGGGCCGACTCCCCACCGGTTCGGCGCACGCCCTCTACGCGGTGAGGACAACGCCCTCGTACGCCCCTACCTCGTCGCACACGAGCGCCGGGAGCGGGAGCGGCGTCGGCGGGCCCGGCGTGGCCCCCTGCTGCTCGCCCCTCAGGGCATCGACCTGCGCCCGCATCACTCGTACCCGGACCCGATCCACGACATGGGAATGACCGCATGACGGACAGCGCCATCACACCGGCGCGGCTGCTGCCCTGGGCAAGCCCCGAAGGCAAGCCGTGCTATCTCCTGACCGACGGGAGCGGCCGGCTCTCCCGGGCCGCCGACGCCATCGAGAACGCCCAGCTCGGCATGGCCGATGCCCTCCTCGACCATGCGGCCGACATGCTCGAGGACCAGCGGGTGACCACCGGCCAGCTCCGCTTCCTGCTCGCCCGCATGAGCGAGGCGCTGACCGACGTACGCCGCATCGCGGAGAGCAGAGGCGCCCGCCTTCTCGCCCACCCGGACGCCGGGAGCGGCGCGAACAGCAGTCGTTGACCGCGCCGTACCGACGGAAAGCCCGTCCCTCGCCGATGTCGGTACGTCGCGAGAAGCCGGCCACGGTGCGAAGACAACTGCTGCGGCGTACGGCGTCGCTGCTCAGCACTCCTGGGGACGAGGTCTGCCCAGGGCGTTGGAGAACTCGACGCGCGTGGTGTCGTCCTTCTCGATCACCCAGAGCGTTCCGCTCCCGGGCGTCCAGTCCGATCCCACCAGGAACACGCGGTCGCCCGATACGTGGAAGAGGCGTAGGCCCGCGTAACGGAATCCGTAGGCACTGTCCTTGTCCGTGATGCGGTTGTAGCAGGTTCCGTTGCCGCGGATCAGCAAATCCTTCTCGCTGAAGACGACGACCGCGGGGAACGCCGTGTTGACGGTACGTGCGGCCTCGGCGGCCCGGCTGCGGCCCACGATCCCGGCGTACGCCGATGTGGCCCAGAACAACAACAGCACGCTGATCAGCACGGTCAGCCCCCACAGGCGCAGCGCTCTGCGGCGGTCGGTCGGCAGGGTTCCGGGGCCCGGAAGGGTGCGCGAGTACGTGGTCAGCAGGAAGCCGAGGATCATCGCCAGCGGGACGATCAACTCGAAGGCGGCAGGGTAGCCGGGCAGCAGCGCCAGCAGGGCCAGAGGCGGCAGCCACGCGTGGCGGAAAACTCGCGTCACCGTCTCGGCGCGTCCGGGGGACTGCTTCACCCAGTGGTGCAGGCCCGTACCGGCGAGCGCTGCGGCCGCCACGAGCCAGGCGGGCAGGAACAGGGCGTCCACGCTGCGCAGCAGGTAGTCGATGGTCGACAGGCGCAGCACGGTGTCGCGCAGCCCGAGGGCGCGGGTTTCGGCGTCGGTACTGGACCAGCCGAAGTAGAACAGCACAGCGGTGAGGAGCGACAGCAACGACCCGACCGCGCCGAGGAGTTCCAGCCAGCCGGGTGGGAGGGCGGCGTTCTCGTCCTGTGGCTCCGGGCTCGGGGCGGAATCGGAATCGGTGTCGGCGGGGCGGGTGGGAGCGGGATCAGGCAGGGGGTGAGGAGGGGGATTGGGCGGGGCGGGAGCAGAGGGTGGAGCGGGCGGGTCCGGCGTCGGCCCGGGGCCGGCAGGCGGCCCACCGCTCCGGGCCCGACGGCCCGCGTCGTCCGGGCGGGGCCGGCGGGCCCGGCTCGCCACGGCGCGCAACCGTGCTGTGCCACGGGGAGCAGGCATGGCGGCTACTGGACCTCGAAGGTGATGCGTGCGCTGATTCTGAAGCCGGCTCCGGTGACCGTCACTTCGTTCACGGTCCCCTTCGGCATGTTCTTCGGCACCGTGAAGCTGACGGAGGCGTTGTGGCAGCAGCTGTGCTGGTCGGAGTCCGGCAATCGGATGACCGGTGCCTCCGTCCCGTTCAGGAGGACACGCCCGACCTCGCTCGGCCAGGTTCCACGCGCCCAGAGCTCGGTCCCGGGAGCGACTGTCTCCGGGGACCGGCCGGTCGCGCTCACGTACACATCCTGGATCCGGTAGGGGCACGCCGCGGAGCCCGGTCCCGTCGGCGCGTCATCGATCAGCACCTTGCCGTCGGGGTGCGCCTGTACGAACGACGCGACCGCTTCCAGCAGCCGGTACCCCGCCTCGTACTTGCAGTTCCCCGTGGAGATTCCCCGGACGTCCCGGTAGGAGTCGACAACGGTTTCCCACTCACTCTCGTCTCCCTGCACGGCAAGACAGATGCCGATGAGCCCCTTGAGGAGATTCCAGGTGTTCGGGTCGCTGTTCGCCCTGCGCTCCGGGCCCACCGTGTCGTATTTGTCCCGGGCGTAGTCGCATTTGTGTTGCTGGACCGAATCGTAGACGTGGTCCGTGTTGATCGAGTCCATCACGGGGGACTTGGGGCCGATACGAAGCCAGGAGAAATGCTCCGTCGGCGTTTCCTCCTTTCCCTTTCCCTTTCCCTTTCCGTTCCCGTTTCCGTCGCCACCGCCTCCAGACCCTGGCGACCCTGGCGACCCGGGCGACCCCGGCGACCCGGGCCCGGACGGCCAGGTGGATGCCGCAGGCCCCGAGGCGGCCGGTGTCCAGGACCGTCCCTCGGAACCCGGAGCGCCTGTCCAACTGCCGCCAGGAGTGGATGATCCCGGCTTCCCGTCCGTGCCGTCTGTCGCGCGGGGCGACTTGGTCGGGCCATCGCCCGGCCCGGCGCTGCGCGGCGCGCCTGTCGTACTCCCCGGACTGTCCGCTCCCTGGTTGGACCCGGGCCTTTCGCAGCCGGCGAATACGAGAGTGCCCGCCACCAGAAGAACGATGAAAGATGCGACCCCACTCCACCATAGGGAGTGTGTTCGAATGCCGTTCTGTTGTGCCAATGTCCCGCCCCCGTGCAGCCATCACGACCACTGCGCGATCGAAGCGCGCATTGACGACGGTATCCCCGCTCGGCGGGAGGAGATGCGGAGGTTCCGGAAACCTTGCCGTCGTATTTCAGGGCCCGCGAATGACGAGCGCGTCACTTCATTCGACGTATGCCGGGGCCGTCTCGAGCCTCCGCCGGGTCGGCGGGGTCACGGCGTCGCTCGTACGGTGAAGCCCCCTCACCTACTGAGCCGCCCGAACCGCCGTACCGCCAGCGGGAAGAACACCGCCAGCAGGGCGAGTGGCCAGGCGATCGCCGCCCCCACGTGCCCGGACTCCGCGCCGGGGGTGCCGAACAGGTCCCGTACGGCCGTGGCCGTGTGGGACATCGGGTTCCACTCGACGACCGTGCCCAGCCAGCCGGGCATGGAGTCGGGCAGGGCGAGGGCGTTGGACAGGAAGCCGATCGGCCAGACCAGGATCTGCACGGCCTGGACCATCTCCGGCTTCCCGGCCACCAGCGCCAGGTGGATGCCGATCCACAGCATGGCGAACCGGAACAGGAGCAGCAGGCCCACGGCTCCCAGGAAGGCCGCCGGACCGCCGTGGGCACGCCAGCCGAGTGCGCTGCCCACGGCGATGAGCACCGCCAGGGCCATCGCCGACTGGAGCATGTCGGCGGCGGAACGGCCCACCAGCACGGCCCCGTTGGCCATGGGCATCGAGCGGAACCGGTCGATCACGCCCTTGTTCAGGTCCTGTGTGACGGCGATCATCGTGCCCTCCAGGCCGAAGGCCATGGTGAGCGCGAGCATGCCCGGGATCAGGTAGTCGCGGTACTCGCCGTTCACGCCCCGGCCGCCGCCGACCAGGTAGCCGAACATGAGCAGCAGCATGACCGGGAAGACGAGGTTGACGACCAGTTGGACCGGCTGCCGTCCCCAGCGGGCGAGTTCCCGGCGGGTCATGGTCCAGGAGTCGGTCAGGGCGTGGGCGGTCACGCGGCCTCCTTCACTCGGCGGTCGTCTCCGGTCAGGTGCAGGAACACCTCGTCCAGCGTCGGGCGCCGCAGGGCGACGTCCTCGGCCTCGATGCCGGACTCCCCAAGGGCCCGTACGACCGCGGAGAGCGCCTCCATGCGGTCGGTCACCGGGGCGCTCAGCAGTCGGCGGTCGGTGTCGACGGTGACCCCGGTCAGGGGCAGCAGGGCGACGGCCGCGCCCAGTCGGCCGGCGTCGCGCAGGACCACGTCGATGCGGTCGCCACCGGTCAGCGCCTTCAGCTCGTCCGCCGTGCCCTCGGCGATGACGCGGCCGGTGTCGACGACCGAGATGCGGTCGGCGAGCTGGTCGGCCTCCTCCAGGTACTGCGTGGTGAGCAGGACCGTCGTGCCGCCGCCGACCAGGGAGCGGACGGAGCTCCACACCTCGGCGCGGCCCCGCGGGTCGAGGCCGGTGGTCGGCTCGTCGAGGAAGAGCACCTCCGGTTCGGTGATCAGGGAGGCGGCGAGGTCCAGACGGCGCCGCATGCCGCCGCTGTACTGCCGCACCGCCTTGCGGCCGGTGCCGGCCAGGTCGAAGCGGTCCAGGAGTTCGTCGGCACGCGCGCGTGCCCGCTTGGCGCCCAGGTGGTGCAGCCGGCCGAACATCTCGAGGTTCTGCCGGCCGCCGAGTTCCTCGTCGAGCGCCGCGTGCTGGCCGAGCAGGCCGATGCGCAGCCGTACGGCGTACGCCTCGCGCACCACGTCGTGCCCGGCCACCTGGATCCGGCCCGCGTCGGGCCGCAGCAGGGTGGACAGCACCCGGACGAGGGTGGTCTTGCCCGCTCCGTTCGGTCCGAGCACCCCGTGCACCGTGCCGCGCGCGACCGTCAGGTCGAGCCCGTCCAGCGCCTTCTTGTCGCCGTACCGCTTCTCCGCGCCTTCGACGGTGATCGCCGCGTCGGCCACGCTGAGCCTCCCTCGCTAGTCAAAGTTGACTACAAGCACGAAGGTAAGCCCGGCCCATCTATTCGTCAAATTTGATTAGTGATCGTCGCCGGGATGCCGCTCCCCCGTGGCGTACGGGTTCTCCTCACCCTCGGCCAGGACTCCGACGAACGGGTCCCCCTCGTCGGCGAAGGTGTAGGCGCCGCCCTCGATGCGCTCGATGAGACCGCGGGTCCACTCGGCCTCGGAGTCGGCCGTGTGGACCCACATGTTCATGATCTCGCCGATGTGACCGAGCTGTTCGGGCCCCTCCTCGGGGACGTAGTGCTCCAGGACGGAGGCCCGCCACTGCTCGATCCGCAGGGTGCGCTCCTTCAGCAGGGCGACCGCCTCGGCCCGCGGCAGGTCGACGACGAAGCCGACGGCGGCCGTCTTCATGTCCCCGCGCTGGTCGTAGGTGACCAGCGCCTCCCGCAGCATCCGGAAGTACTCCTCGGTGCCCTGCCCGGTGATCTCGTACTCCGTGCGCGGCGGGCCGCCGGCCGTGGACGGGGCGATCTCGTGCGCGTGCAGCAGCCCCTGCTTCGCCATCTGCTTCAGCGCGTGGTAGATCGAGCCGGGCTTGGCTGTGGACCACTCGTGCGCGCCCCAGTACTCCAGGTCGTTGCGCACCTGGTAGCCGTGGGCCCGCCCGTGCATACGGACCGCGCCGAGCACGAGGAGGCGGATCGTTGACATGCGGCCAAGGTTATGCCTCGGCCACCGCCCGCTGTTCCTCGGCCACCAGCTCGAAGGCCGTCCTGCCGTCCAGGGACTCGCGGATGATGTCGGCGTGGCCGGCGTGCCGGGCCGTCTCGCGGATGAGGTGGAGGCAGAGCCAGCGGTGGGAGACCCGGCCGTCCGGCGGGAACCAGGGCTGGGCCGGCAGCGCGAAGGTGTCGTCGAGGCTCGGGACCGAGCGGATGTACGCCTCCGTCTCGGCGGCGACCTTCTCCCAGTACGCCAGCTGGGACGCGACGGTCTCGCCCTCGACCAGCCGGAAGCACTCGTGCCAGTTGCTCTGGTCCCGCACCACGGCCGGCGGCTCGCCCTTGGCCAGGGAGATCCACATCTGCTCGACCTCGGCGACATGCTTCACCAGCCCGGCCAGGGACAGCTCGCTGGCGCTGGGACGCGAGCCCGCCTGCTCGTCCGTCAGCCCGAGCACCGCCCGGCGCACGCCGCCCCGCTGCTCGGCGATGAAGGCCAGGAGCGCCCCGTGCTCGTCGCCGTGCGCCTCCGCCGGAACGTGAGTGACCATGACCGCCGCCTTTCGCCAGGTCCGGGGGCCTCTCCCCCTGACACCGGCAAAACTACGGGCCCTTGCGGTCAGGTTCTGTCCGCAAGGGCCCGGGCGTCGGAAGACGCTAGAACGGGAACCCGCTGCGGCCGTGCTGCACCGAGATCCACTTGGTCGTGGTGAACGAGTCCACCATCGTCTCGCCGTTGAGCCGGCCGAGGCCCGAGTGCTTCTCGCCGCCGAAGGGGACGATCGGCTCGTCGTGGACGGTGCCGTCGTTCACGTGGAACATGCCCGTGTCGATCTGCTTGGCGAAGGCGACGCCCCGCTCGACGTTCCCGGTGTGGACGGCGCCGCTCAGGCCGTACGGAGTGTCGTTGACGAGGCGTACGGCCTCCTCCTCACCGTCGAAGGGGACGAGGAAGGCGACCGGTCCGAAGACCTCCTGCCGCAGCAGGGCCGAGTCGGCGGGGACGTCGGTCAGGACGGACGGCTCGACGAGGTTGTCGGTCCGCCCGCCGCGCACCAGGGCTGTGGCGCCCTCGGCCAGCGCCTGCTCGACCGCCCCCTCGATCGCGTCGGCCTGCGAGGAGTTGATGACCGGGCCGATCACGGTCTCCGGGTCGCGCGGGTCGCCCGCCTTGAGCGTCTTCACCTTGGCGACGAACTTCTCCGTGAACTCGTCCGCGATCGAACGGTCGACCAGGACGCGGTTGGCGGCCATACAGACCTGGCCCTGGTGGACGTACCGGCTGAAGACCGCCGCGTCGACCGCGTAGTCGACATCGGCGTCGTCCAGGACCACCAGCGCGCTGTTGCCGCCCAGTTCGAGGACGGAGCGCTTGAACTGCCGGGCGCAGACCGTCGCCACGTGCCGGCCGACCTGGTCGGAGCCGGTGAAGGAGATGACCTTGGGCACCGGGTGCTCGAGGAAGGCGTCGCCGATCTCCGCGATGTCGGTGATGACGACGTTCAGCAGACCGCCGGGCAGGCCCGCGTCCTCGAAGATCTTCGCGACCAGGGAGCCGCCGACGATCGGCGTGTTCTGGTGCGGCTTGAGCACCACGGCGTTGCCGAGCGCGAGCGCCGGGGCGACGGACTTGATCGACAGCAGGAACGGGAAGTTGAAGGGGCTGATCACGCCGACGACGCCGACCGGCACGCGATAGACGCGGTTCTCCTTGCCGTCCACCGGCGAGGGGACGATCCGGCCCTCGGGGGCCAGCGCCAGGTGGACCGCCTCGCGCAGGAACTCCTTGGCGAGGTGCAGCTCGAAGGCGGCCTTCAGGCGCGTGCCGCCGAGCTCGGCGATGATGGCCTCGGAGATCTCCGCCTCGCGCTCCTCGATCAGCCTCAGGGCCTTCTCGAACACCGCGCGGCGGGCGTAGGGGTTGGTCGCCGCCCACTGCTTCTGGGCGCGGGCGGCGGCCCGGTACGCCTGATCGACCTCGTCGGCCGTGGCTATGGTGATCGACGCCAGCTTCTCGTCGTCGTACGGGTTGAAGTCGATGATGTCCCAGGAACCGGTGCCCGGGCGCCACTCACCGTCGATGTACTGCAGCGCAAGGTCGGTGAAGCAGGACGGCGACATTGTGATCCCTCGATCCCTGGAAGACCTCTGATCGCGGCTTCACGATCTGATCACACGTCATCGTACTGATGTTTCAGGAGAGTTGAAGGAGTCCCCGGAGAAGGTCCCGGCTCTCCGAGGGGCCCGGACTGTCGCTCTGGAGTTCCTTGAGCGCCTTCTCGTACTGGACGACGTCCTCGGGCTTGTCCAGGTACAGCGCGCTGGTGAGCTGCTCGAGGTAGACGACGTCCGACAGGTCGGACTCCGGGAAGCTGAGGATCGTGAACGCGCCACTTTCGCCGGAGTGGCCGCCGAGGCTGAACGGCACGATCTGCAGCCGTACGTTGGGACGCTCGGAGATGTCGATGAGGTGCTGGAGCTGACCGCGCATCACCTCACGGTCGCCGTACGGGCGCCGCAGGGCGGCCTCGTCCAGGATGATGTGGAAGTCCGGCGCACTCTCGTCGACCAGGTGTTTCTGCCGCTCCAGGCGCAGCGCGACCCGCCGCTCCACGTCGGCCTCGCTCGCGCCCTGCATGCCCCGCCGGACCACCGCGTGGGCGTACGCCTCGGTCTGGAGCAGGCCGTGCACGAACTGCACCTCGTACGCGCGGATCAGCGAGGCGGCACCCTCCAGGCCGACGTAGGTGGGGAACCAGCTGGGCAGCACGTCGGAGTAACTGTGCCACCAGCCGGCGACGTTGGCCTCCTTCGCCAGGGACAGCAGGGAGGCGCGCTCCTGCTCGTCCGTGATGCCGTACAGCGTCAGCAGGTCCTCGACGTCCCTGGTCTTGAAGCTCACCCGGCCCAACTCCATGCGGCTGATCTTCGACTCGGAGGCGCGGATCGAGTATCCCGCCGCCTCGCGCGTGATGCCCCGCGCCTCACGCAGTCGCCTGAGTTGCGATCCGAGCAGCATCCGCCGCACCACCGATCCCGGCTCTCCCGCGCTCACCTTCGACAGCCTCCCCAACGTCTCAGGGGCCGAAGTCTGCCACTAAAACACTCCGAGCAGTACTCGTCCGGTTACAGAAACGGAATCGAGACGACGGGCGCACGCGCGGGTAGGCAAGGAAGACGCAAGCCAACGGCCGGAGTTGGAGGACTAGACCGATAAAAAATTAGCCAACAAGCGGTACGGGCCGTCTCATTCCGGTCACGTGCACGTGCATCTGCCCTTGCATCTGCTGTACGCATCCGAAACCATGGTCTCGCACCACCGCTGCATCGCACCGACCGCGAATTCCCGGGAGTGCCTCGCATGGGGACGAATGGATCGACCATGCTCGAGCCGTTACGGCAGGGCCTTCCACCGCTGGATCCCGCAGCCGTGTCCGACGCCGCCTCCTGCGCCTTGCCCGCCCGCTACGAAGCGGTGCGCGAGGCCCGGCGGTTCACCCGCAAGACCCTCGACCAGTGGGACATGGGCGACCGTTTCGACGACGTCTGCCTCGTGGTCTCGGAACTCGTCACCAACGCCCTGCGGCACGGTCTGCCGGGGAACCCGGCGTGCGCCGGCGGCCAGGAGCCTCCCGTCCGGCTGCATCTGATGCGGTGGACCGAGCGGCTCGTGTGCGCGGTGCGCGATCCCAGTCACGACAGTCCCGTCGCCCGGGAGACCGACGACTTCTCGTCGGAGTCGGGACGCGGGCTGTTCCTCGTCGACTCCTTCAGCGACAGCTGGGGCTGGCACCCGCTGGCGGGCGCGCTGAGCGGCAAGGTGGTCTGGGCGCTGTTCCGGCTGCCGCGTCCCGGTTCGGGTCCGCACACGGAATGAGGAACCGCGACGCTTCCTCGCGTCGCGGTTCTACGCGCGTTACCGGGCGTTGAGTCCTGAATTGCCCCGGTTTCCCTGGGGCCTGTCCGGCCGTCAGCCGACCACGAGGTGGTCGAACTCGCCGTCCTTCACGCCCAGCAGCATCGCCTCGATCTCCGCGCGGGTGTAGACCAGCGCGGGACCGTCGGGGAAGCGGGAGTTGCGGACAGCCACATCTCCGCCCGGCAGCCGGGCGAACTCCACGCACGAGCCCTGCGAGTTGCTGTGCCGGCTCTTCTGCCAGGCCACACCGTTCAGCCTGGTGGCGGCCATCCCGTTGTACGCGTCGTGGTCCACAGGTCGCTCCCGGTGGTGCAGTGGCTGATGTGGCCATTGATGCAGTGGTCAACTGCCCCGGATCATAGCCCTGTTCATGTGCAGATGCATGGGCAGATGCACGTGCACGCGGGGTGGTCCTGCGGTTACAGCTCTGACGACCGCTGTGCCGAAGCTCTTGCCTGTCTGACGGCACCGCTCCGCCTCGCGTTCCACGGGATCGATGACGAAGTCGGCGGGTTCGGTGAAGGTCCGTCGGAGGCGGAGCATCCGGCATGGCGGCGCGGGCGGGCGGTCGTGCCGGAGAAGCGGGAGCTGGGGGTGTGCGGACGGGGTTGGCCCGTAGGTCCCGACTGGTCCGATGTGGAAGGCCGGGGGCGGTGGGCGGGAGCAGGGGGAAATGGTGCATATGGAGGGGGGCGAGGTCGTCTCCGCGTACGGGGCCCGCGTCACACCATCGCCGGACGTCCCATCGGCGGTCCTGTCCCTGACGGGCCGTCAACTGTGCGGAGCGGCAGGTCCGCACGGCGCTTCGGCCGGTCGTATCACGCGCATGAGGTTCCCCACGCGTCAAGCGTGGGGAACCTCACCGGGGCCGGACGGGTTCAACGGCTGGAGTACGGCAGCAGCGCCATCTCCCGCGCGTTCTTGATCGCCCGGGCCAGCTGCCGCTGCTGCTGGGCCGACACCCGGGTGACGCGGCGGCTGCGGATCTTGCCGCGGTCGGAGATGAACTTCCGCAGCAGGTCGGTGTCCTTGTAGTCGATGTAGGTGATCCCGGCCTGGTCCAGGGGGTTGGGCCGGTTCTTGACGGGCTTGCGGTCGATCTTGCGGGGCATCTCGGGTCAGACCTCCAGGAGGGCGTCGAAGGCGTGCGGCAGCCGTTGCCAGGCGTCCCGCCCGGCGGTGTACTCGGCGTCGGTGAGCAGGCAGGAATCCAGCAGGAGTTCCAGACCGTCCCGGTCGAGGCCGGGCGAGGTGAAGACCAGGTGCTGGCAGCGGTCGCCGTGCTCGTGGTGCCAGTCCAGCGCGGCGGCGGCGCGGCGCACCGGCGGGACCATCTCCCAGGCCGCGTCCGGCAGGGAGGCCAGCCAGGGCCCCGCGCTCTCCACGCACAGGGCTCCGCCCGCCGCGTCCCAGTGGAACAGCGTGTCGGGCTTGTCGGCGAGCCAGAAGCGGCCCCGGCTGCGGGCGGCCGCGCAGGTCAGGTCCTCCAGGGCGGCGTAGAGCCGCTCGGGGTGGAAGGGGCGGCGCTGCCGCCAGACCAGGGTGGAGACGCCGTGCGCGTCGGCCTCGGCGGGCAGCAGCGCACAGGCCGGGTGCTGGGCGGCGGCGGCCGCCTCGACGTCGAAGCCGGCCAGGGCGGCCTGGGCGAGGGGCGGGAGCGGGCGTCGACGCGGGGGCGGCGCCGTCAGTCCGTCGACGGCCGGGTCCGGCGCGTCCCCTCGGCCGATCAGGACCTGGCGGGCCGTGGGATGCAGTTGTGCGAGCAGCTCCCGGTCCTCGTCATCGGCCTCCGGGGACTCGGCGATCGCGAGGACGGGGGCGTACTCCAGCTGGCGCGCGAAGGTGTCGGCGACCGTGCGCTGGTCGGTGGTGGCGGCGGCCAGACCGCCGTCGGCCAGGTCGTCGCCGTTGCCGAGGTAGGGCAGGACCAGTGCCGGGTCGACGGCGGTGATCACGCCGGTGACGGTGAGCCCGCCGGCCGTGACGACCTCGGCCATGGCCTTGGGCTCGACGGAGTCCCACAGCTCGACGACGGCCAGGGGCGTGCTCCCGGCGTCCGCGAGCCGCTCCAGCTCCGGCACCAGGTCCTCGCGCAGGGCGCAGCAGGCGCAGTCGTTGACGAGCGGCGCCTCCCCCGCCGCCAGGACGCCGGTGGCGTCCCGGACGGTCCGTACGACCGTGCCGGCCGCGGCCGTGGCCAGGTCGTGGTGGAGTACGACACTGCCGGGCACGTCGGCGAGCAGCCGCGCCACGGCCGCCCTGCGGGCGTCGGCGTGCAGCCCGCCGACGATCACGACGGAGAGCCCAGGAGGGACAGCCACGGGGTCAGCCCTTCTTTCCGTACCGGCGCTCGAAGCGCTCCACGCGGCCCGCGGTGTCCAGGACCCGGGCCGTGCCGGTGTAGAAGGGGTGGCTGACGTCGGAGATCTCGACGTCGACGACCGGGTAGGTGTTGCCGTCCTCCCACTCGATCGTCTTCTCGCTCGTCATCGTCGAGCGGGTGAGGAAGGCGTAGTCCGCGGCGCGGTCGCGGAAGACGACGGGGCCGTACTCCGGGTGGATTCCCTCGCGCATGGTCAGCGCTCCTCTCGGAAGTCGACGTGGCGGCCGACGACCGGATCGAACTTGCGCAGGGTCAGTCGGTCCGGGTCGTTGCGGCGGTTCTTGCGGGTCACGTAGGTGAAGCCGGTCCCGGCCGTGGACCGGAGCTTGATGACCGGCCGGAGTTCGTTGCGTGCCATGCCGCTATGCTACTGAAAATGAATTCCATTTACATCACCTGAGTCAGAGAGGTACGTCACCACCCATGTCCGCGCACTGCATGCTGACCGGGACCCAGCCCGGCTTCGGCAACCGCATCTCGCACTCCCACCGGCGCACGTCCCGCCGGTTCGACCCCAACATCCAGACGAAGCGCTACTGGCTGCCGAGCGAAGGCCGGTACGTACGGCTCCGGCTCAGCGCCAGGGCGATCAAGACCGTCGACACGATCGGGGTCGAGGCCGCGGTCGCCAGGATCCGGGCCCGGGGAGTGAAGGTCTGATGGCGAAGAAGAGCAAGATCGCGAAGAACGACAGGCGACAGGAGATCGTCGCGCGGTACGCCGCCCGGCGGGCCGAACTGAAGGAGATCATCCGGCGGCCGTCGTCCACCGATGCCGAACGGCTGGCCGCGCAGGCCGAGCTGCGCAGGCAGCCCCGCGACGCGAGCGCCACGCGCGTGCGCAACCGGGACCAGGTGGACGGACGGCCGCGCGGCTACTTCCGGGCGTTCGGGCTGTCCCGGGTGAGCCTGCGGGGACAGGCGCACGCGGGGTATCTGCCAGGAGTGCGGAAGTCCTCCTGGTAAGAGGCCCTCCGGGAACCCTTGACGAGCCCTGGTAGCTTGCTGCGGTCGTTTGGGCCACAGGAGCCGGCCGGTTCCGTCCGGGCCGGCCGGCTACAGCTTGGGGGCTAGCCATGACTTCGGTGATCTTCTCCCGTCGCCCGGGAGCGCGGCGGCGGCTGCGGGTCGCGGCGGCGGCCGCGGGCCTGGCGGGCGCGCTCGCGCTGACCGCGTGCAGCGACGGCGGCGGCTCCGGGGACGACTCGGCGGCCGGCCCGACCCCCTCCTCGACGGCGTCCGCCGGGACCGGCGGCGGCTCGGACGACTCCGGCTCGGGCTCCGGCTCCGGCTCCGGGGAGTCGGCCTCCGGCGGTCTCGCGGGCAACTGGCTCGCGACGACCGACGGCAAGGCCGTGGCCCTGGTGGTCACCGGCGAGCAGGCCGCGCTCTTCGCCACCGGGGGCAGCGTGTGCACCGGCACCGCGGGTCAGGAGTCCGGGATGCGGATGATCCGCCTCAAGTGCACGGACGGCAGCAAGGACCGGACAGCCGGCATGGTCGACTCGGTGAGCGGGAGCAGCCTGAAGGTCACCTGGGAGGGCGGCCTCGGCGAGGAGACGTACACCAGGGCCGAGGGCGGCAAGCTGCCGACCGGGCTGCCGACGGCGGGCCTCGGGTAGGACCCCTCCGAGGTCCAGAGAGAGGGCGGGCGGCTCCGGCCTGCCTGGGTGCGTGACGGTGCTGGTGTCCGGGATGATCCATGCGTCGGAACCGCACTTCGCCATCACGCACCAGAGGACCCCATGCGCACCCTTCCTCCCCTCGCCCTGGCAACCGCCCTCGCCGCGACGCTCCTGCTGACCGCCTGCGGCGGCGGCAAGACCACGGACGGCGACGCCAAGGACGCCGACCGGAAGACCGGTTCGGCCTGCGCGGTCGGCGACATGGAGGTGCAGGTCGGGGCCGGCGCCGCCCCGGCGGCCGGGGACACCGGCAACGTCACCGTCACCCTCACCAATCAGGGCGCGCCGTGCACCCTGAAGGGCTTCCCCGCCGTGGATCTCCTGGCCGAGGACAGCACGACCTCCGTGTCCCCGGAAGAGGGCGCGAAAGCCCAGCCGCTCACGCTCGGGAAGGGCGCCACGACGTCCTTCACGATCACCTACGTGCGGGGCGAGGCCGGCTCCCCGAAGAGCCTCGCCGTGCGGAAGGCGTCCTTCACCCTGCCCGGCGCCTCCAGGGACGAGCACGAGCTGAAGTGGTCGTACGGCGAGGTCGCCGGGAGGGACGGGGACGGGGGCGGCGCGGCGCAGGCCTCGGTGAGCGGCTTCGAGTCCTCGGGCGACTGACGGCAGGTCAGCGCAGCGGCGGCCGCTGCCTCATCTGCGCCCGGTCCGCCGCCTGCGCACCCTCCGTCCAGCCCGCCGCGTCGCGCACTCCGCGCAGCCGGGTCGTGGTGGTCTCCGGGAACATGCGGTCCAGCCGCCCGGTGACGGCGACCTCGCGGGAGGCGAGGACCGGCAGCAGGTCGTCGGTCACCTGCGTCTCGGCCGCCGTGGCGAGGCGGTTGCCGATGCGGTGGGCGTAGGCGGCGAGGAAGGACTGCCGGAACGTCTTGGTGCGCTTGCGGCCACCCGCGCGCTGTGCCGCCTCCGCCTTCGTCATGGCCGTCGTGGCCTGCACGAGAAGCGAGGTGTAGAGGAGTTCGACCGCCTCCAGATCGGTCTCGAAGCCCACGACGGTCGAGAAGCCCAGCGGCTCGTTCCACACCGCCCGGCAGTGGTTGGCGGTGGCGACGGCGTCCAGCAGCACCGCCTTGGCCTGCTCGTACGGCGGCTCGACACCGATCCGGCAGGCACCGGGCGTCTCGGGCGACGGCGCCCCCGCCGCCAGCAGCGCCTCGTCGACACTGTGCCGGGCCATCAGCTCCTGCGCCTTGGCGCTCAGCGCCTCCGCCTCCTCCGGGAACCCGGTCGCCTCCGCCTTGGCGAGCAGGGCGCGGATACGGGTGAGCATCCGGGACTCGGCCCTCGGCTTCCCGGACGACTCGTCGAGGGCGTCGAGCGCGTCGAGCGCCTCGAGCGCGGGCAGCCGCAGCAGCAGGCGGTACAGCGCCAGAACGGCGGTGGCGTGCGAGAAGCGGTCGGTGCGGGGCGCGGCGTCGGTGGGGAGCTCGGCGAGCTGCGCGCTCCAGCGGCGGCCGCGGGGACCGTCGTGTGCCCGCTGTGCGCGGATCAACTCCGCCACGAGGCGTACGTGCGTGTCGTCCAGCTCGCGTCGCACGATCCGTACGACGTCGGCCGGCTGCCAGCCACGCCGCCAGGCCGCCGCGACCAACTCTTCCCCCCGCCGGGCGAGTTCGGCGTCCGCCGCCGGGTCGGAGGCGAGAAGGGACGCGCCGGTGTCGAGGGCCGTCTCGCCGGTGTCATAGAGGGCCGCTTCGAACGCGCGGTCGACGGTGCTGGACGTACTCACGGGCCCGATGGTGCCACGCCCTCGCGGGGCGCCCGGGCCCCGCGGCCCGCCCCGTCTCACTCTCCGGAATTGGCTCACCCCCTCGGGACGGGGCTCCGAGCATGGCCCGCATGGTGGACATGACTCTGTACGCGGCGTTCCTCGTCGCCGCCTTCGCGCTCTGCGTCACACCCGGCCCCGACATGATGTTCATCGTGGCGATGGGCGGCCGGGGCGGGCCCACCGCCGGGGTGATGGCGGCGTCCGGGGTGGCCTGCGCGATGCTCGTGCACTCGCTCGCGGCGGCTCTCGGCCTGTCGGCCCTCTTCACGGCGTTGCCGACGCTGTACCACGTGCTGCGCTGGGCGGGCGCCGCCTACCTGCTCTACCTGGCCGTGAAGGCGTTCCGCGACCGCTCCGTGCCGGGGGAGGGCACCGCCGGTGCCGTGGGGCCCGGGATGCGGCGGGCGTTCTGGCAAGGCGCGATCACGAACCTGCTGAACCCGAAGGTGATCCTCTTCAACGTGGCGTTCCTGCCGCAGTTCGTGGACCCCTCGCTCGGGCACGTCCGGGGGCAGTTGCTGCTGCTCGGCGTCACGCTCGTGGTGATGGGCTTCCTCTGGGACGGCGCGGTGGGGCTGCTCTCCGGACGTCTGGCGTCCTTCCTCCGCCGCAGCGCGCGGGTGAACCGGTGGCTGAACATCGTCTCCGGGACGGTGTTCGCAGGGCTGGCGGTGCGGTTGGTGGCGACCTCGCCGAAGTAGGAGCGAGCGGTGAGAGCGAGCCGGAAGACACTGTCAACTCTCGGTTGACACCCTAGTGGGGCGCAACCTACGGTTGACACATGACGAACCCGGACACCACGTCATCCATCCGTCTCGACGACCTCATCGCCGCCATCAAGAAGGTTCACGACGAGCCGCTCGACCAGCTCCAGGACGCGGTGATCGCCGCGGACCACCTGGGCGACGTGGCCGACCACCTGATCGGCCACTTCGTGGACCAGGCCCGGCGTTCCGGCGCCTCCTGGACCGACATCGGCAAGAGCATGGGGGTCACCCGGCAGGCGGCGCAGAAGCGCTTCGTGCCGAAGGAGTCGGCCGACCTCGACCCGAGCCAGGGCTTCAGCCGCTACACGCCCCGCGCCCGCAACACGGTGATGGCCGCGCACAACGCAGCCAAGGCCGCGCACAACGCCGAGGGCCTGCCCGAGCACCTCGTCCTCGGTCTGCTGGCCGAACCGGAGGGCCTCGCCGCGAAGGCGATCACCGCGCAGGGCGTCTCCCTCGACGCGGTCCGCGAGGCGGCGACGGCGGCACTCCCGCCCGCCGTCGAGGAGGCCCCGGAGCTCGTGCCGTACGGCCAGGCCGCCAAGAAGGTCCTGGAGCTCACCTTCCGCGAGGCCCTGCGCCTCGGCCACAACTACATCGGCACCGAGCACCTCCTTCTCGCGCTGCTGGAGCACGAGAACGGCGAGGGCGTGCTCAGCGGCCTCGGCATCGGCAAGGAGCGGACCGAGCGGTACGTGGCCGAGATGCTGGAGAAGATCGTGCAGGCCCAGAAGGACACGCTGGACGAGTCCTGACCTCCGCCGGCGGCCTCGGCAGGGGGTGATGTCAGACCCCCCTGTCAGACTCGCGGCATGGCCGACCGGTGGGCACTCGCTCCGGCCGAGGACGGTGGCGTGGACGTAGCCCCCCTCGGTCCTGACGGGCTGCCCGCCGGGCCGGTGCGGCGGGAGGCGGGTCCCGCCGAGGCCGTGCGCAGCCGTCCCGGCGTCACACGCTGGGTGTGGCGGTCCACCGCCGAGATCTACCCGCGCCTGCTCGCCACGGGGGCGCGAGTCGAGCGGTGCTACGACATCGAGGCGGCCGAGACGCTCCTCCTCGGCCACGAGGGGCGGTACGGGGAACCACGCTCGGCCGCGGCCGCCCTGGCCCGACTGCGGGGCGGCCCCGTCCCGCCCGACCCGCCCCAGCGTTCCGCCGAACCGGGCTCGCAGTCCTCGCTGTTCGAGCCGCAGGGCGTCCAGCTGCCCCTGCCGGACCTCCTCGCGGTCTACGCCGAACAGCAGCGACGGCACGAGCGGGCCGAGCACCCCGACCGGATGCGCCTGCTGACGGCCGCCGAGTCGGCGGGCATGCTGGTCGCCGCCGAGATGAACCGGGCCGGGCTGCCCTGGCGTGCCGACGTGCACCGCGCGGTGCTGCACGACCTGCTGGGCGAGCGGTACGCGGGCGGCGGCGAGCCCCGCCGCCTGGCCGAACTCGCCGACGAGGTGTCCACCGCGTTCGGCCGCCGGGTCCGCCCCGACCTGCCCGCCAACGTGGTCAGGGCCTTCGCGCAGGCCGGCATCAAGGTGTCCTCGACCCGTAAGTGGGAGATCGAGTCGGTCGACCATCCGGCCGTGAAACCGCTGCTCGAGTACAAGAGGCTGTACCGCATCTGGGTCGCCCACGGCTGGTCCTGGCTCCAGGACTGGGTGCGCGAGGGCCGGTTCAGACCCGAGTTCCTCGCGGGCGGCACGGTGACCGGGCGCTGGGTGACCAACGGCGGGGGCGGGCTCCAGATCCCCAAGGTGATCCGGCGGGCCGTGGTCGCCGACCCCGGCTGGCGGCTCGTCGTCGCCGACGCCGACCAGATGGAGCCGCGCGTGCTCGCCGCGATCTCCCGCGACCCCGGACTGATGGAGGTGGCCGGCCGGGAGACCGACCTGTACCAGGCCGTCTCCGACCGCGCCTTCTCCGGCGACCGCGCCCAGGCCAAACTCGCCGTGCTCGGCGCGGTCTACGGCCAGACCTCCGGCGACGGCCTGAAGAACCTCGCCGCGCTCAGACGCCGCTTCCCCAGGGCGGTGGCCTATGTGGACGAGGCGGCCCGCGCCGGCGAGGAGGGCCGGCTGGTGCGGACCTGGCTCGGCCGCACCTGCCCGCCGGCGGCCCGGGGGACGGACGAGAACGCGGAAGAGGCGGGCATCCCCCTCGCCGACGACGACACCCAACAGTGGGTCCCCGGCTACGCCTCCACCAACGCCCGCGCCCGCGGCCGCTTCGCCCGCAACTTCGTCGTCCAGGGCAGCGCCGCCGACTGGGCGCTGCTGCTGCTCGCCGGGCTGCGGAAGACCTGCGCGGACCTGGCGGCCGAGCTGGTCTTCTTCCAGCACGACGAGGTGATCGTGCACTGCCCCGAGGAGGAGACGGCGACGGTCGTGACGGCGATCCGCGAGGCGGCGGCCCTGGCCGGACGGCTGACCTTCGGGGAGACGCCGGTGCGGTTCCCTTTCACCACTGCCGTGGTGGAGTGCTATGCGGAAGCGAAGTGACCACGCGGCGGACCGGACCATGTCGTCGGCCGGGGATCGAGGGTCGCCGAACCGGCCGTTGCGCGGCGGTGCGTGTGTCCGACACGCGAGCCGACGGCATGCCGTCATCGCGATTCCGCGTCCGGGCCCCGTCGGCGGACGTGACCGGACGGGGCCCGTCAGCCACTCGGGGGCAGCGTCCGGTCCGCAGCCGGTCGTCAGGTCGTCAGGTCGTCAGATGACGGGCGGCCGCCCCAGCCGCGTGAGCCGCCACACCGTACGCCAGCTCATGGGCCGCCGCTCCCCCGCCGGCTCCCGCACTCCCTCCACGAATCCGCCGAACCACGCGCGCAACCCGGCACCCGACCGGTTCCGCAGGAGGGTGAGCAGCACCCACACGCCCAGATGCACGGGGACGAGCGCGATCGGCAGCCGGCGGCGGGCCAGCCAGACCCGGTTGCGGGCGTTCACGCGGTAGTAGATGGCGTGCCGGGCGGGCGAGGTCTTCGGGTGCTGGAGCAGCAACTCGGGCGCGTAGAGGATCCGCCAGTCCGCGTCGGCCGCGCGCCACGCGAGGTCGGTCTCCTCGTGCGCGAAGAAGAACTCGGCCGGCCAGTCGCCGACCTCGTCGAGCATCGCCATCCGCAGCGCGTGCCCACCGCCGAGGAACCCGGTGACGTACCCACCGCGCCGCGGGTCCGACTTGCCGAGCCGGGGCACGTGCCGCTGCTGCGTCTCACCGAGCTCGTCGGCGATACGGAACCCGACGATTCCGAGCCGCTCGTCGGCGGCGTACAGATCCCGCACGCGGCGCAGCACGTCGGCGTCCACGAGCAGTCCGTCGTCGTCCAGGTCCACGACGACGTCGATGTCGCCGAACTCCCGCAGCCGCGCGAGGGCCGCGTTCCGCCCGCCGGGGCATCCCAGATTCTCGTCGAGCTCGACCGGAGTGACCTCGCCGGGCAAGGACAGCCGCCGGGCGAACTCGGGCAGCGGGCAGCCGTTACCGACGATCACGATCCGCTCGGGCGGCACGTCCTGCTTGGCGACGGACCGGAGCAGGGCGTCGACCTCCTCGGGCCGGTTTCCCATGGTCACCACGGCGACGGCGATCCTGGGCGCCCCCATGTCCTCACCTCGTCCCGGTCGGCATCTGACGGATTGACGGGCGATGCTATCCGTTCACCGTAAGGACTCCTTGAATGCGACCGCCGTACGGCGTCTCGCCCATGCCGTCCGGCGCAGCCCGCACCCGACCGGATCGGGCACAGGATGTCGGGTGCCGGAGTGCGCGCGCTGCCTAGCGTGAGGGCACGAAAAGGAAGGGAGGCCGGGCGTGCTGGACCGACTCAACGAGGCCATGGCTCACATCGAACGCCACCTCGACCAGCCCATCGACGCGGCGGACCTGGCACGTACGGCATGCACCTCGGAGTACCACCTGCGCCGGATGTTCTCCGCACTGGCAGGCCTGCCCCTGTCGGAGTACATCCGTCGCCGGCGGTTGACCGTCGCGGGTGCGGAGGTGCTCGCGAGCGACGCGACGCTGCTGGAGATCGCGATGCGCTACGGCTACGGCTCGGGCGAGGCGTTCGCGCGGGCGTTCCGCGCGATGCACGGCGTCGGTCCGGGCGAGGCCCGGCGCACCGGCGCGGCACTCGTCTCGCAGGCCCGGCTGACCTTCCGCCTCACTGTCGAAGGGAGCAGCAGCATGCACTACCGCGTGGTGGACCGGCCGGCGTTCACCGTCACCGGTTTCAAGACCCGTATCCCCCTGGTGCACTCGGGGCCCAACCAGGCCATCATCGACTTCGTCCGCGGTATCGACCCGCAGGCCCTGGAACGTCTGAAGGCGATGTCCGACCAGGAGCCGCACGGCATCGTCTCGGTCTGCGACGACCTGGACCCGAGCCGGGCCGAGGGCACCGAACTCGACTACTACCAGGCGGTGATCACCGCCGGACCCATCCCCTCCGAGGGCCTCCCGAACGCCCCCGAGGGCTCAACCGTCCTGCCCGTCCCACCCGGCACCTGGGCGGTCTTCACCACGTCCGGCCCGGCACCGCAGGCCATCCAGGAGCTGTGGCGGGACGTGTTCACCGAATGGTTCCCGTCGAACCCGTACCGCAGCCGCCCCGGCCCGGAGATCCTGCGGACCGACCTGTCGGCGGACGGGACGCGGGCGGATGCCGAGCTGTGGCTGCCGGTGGAGCGGGAGACCTCCCGCTGAACTACCAGGGACCCCGGGTCGGAGTTCCTCTGGCCTGGGGTTGCTGCGGTCGGAGTCCCGCAGGTGCGGCCAGGGCATCGACTACGGCAGGCTGTGGAGCGGCCTACCGGACCACTCAGCACGAAAGCAAAGAAACCCCAGGTCAGATCCCTGACCCGGGGTTCGATGAGAGCCGCCTTCGGGATTCGAACCCGAGACCTACGCATTACGAGACCATGAGCGATCATGTTGCGTGGTGCCTCGTCGTGCTGTCCGGTGACGTTTGTCCTGATCAGAGCAGGTGCGGCAGGTTGACCCGTGCCACCTCGTGATGCAGCGTCCAAAGGCGTCTGTCCACCGGCTGTCCACCGGCGGGCTCCTACGGGCCTGCCCCTGGGCTGCCGGCGATGCTGTCGACCGGTCGGAGAGAAGGGCGGAGGTCACTGTCGGACCTCTACAAGCCATCCGCCAGCAGGTTCCTCCACGGAGGAACCTCCCGGTAGCACGAAAGAAGGTGACGCACGCACCACCCGGACCGGCTCACGTCATACCAGGCCGATGTTCTGGGCGATGTCCTCGGCGCGGCGCAAGTGGTCGTGGGCGGCCTCGCCCAGAGCCTCCACCACCGCGGCCACGACCGTCTCGATGACCGCGAGGGTCGGCACCAGGCTGTCGTAGGGAGAGGGCGCCGTCACCCGGCAGGGCAGCGTGACGTCGGCCCGGCCGGTCACCGGGGAGAGCCAAGCGTCCGTGAAGAGCAGGACCTTTCCGCCTCGCGCCCTGGCGAGTTCGGCCATCGCGACTTTGTCCGCCTCATAGCGCCGGTAGTCGAAAAGCACGAGGAGGTCACGGCGGCCGAGCGAGGCCAGGGCAGCGGTGCGTTCCACGCTGCGGTCGGGCAGGAACCGCACGTCCTCCCGCAGCTGCATCAGGTGCAGTCCGAGATACTGCGCGAGCAGGTGTGTGAAGCGGCCTCCGGCGAGCGTGACGCGCAGTCTGGCGTCGGCGAGCAGGCGGACGGCATGGTCGAGGTCATGCGGCGGGAGCTCCGCCAGCGTCTTGGCCACCTCGCTCGGAAAGATCCTCCCCGCGCGGTCGAGCAGGCTTCCCTGGTCGGTTCCCTCCTCCACGGGACGGCCGTAGGCGGGAGCGTCGTACAGGGACAGCGGCGAGGCGTTGCGCTCCTGCAGTTCCGCCCGCAGCGCCGCCTGGAAGTCGGGGAAGCCGCGGAAGCCGAAGCGGGAGACGAACCGCAGCACGGTGGGGGCGCTGACCTGCGCGCGCTCGGCGATGGCGGCCACGGTCTCGAAGCCGGCGGACGGGTACGCGGCCAGCAGCACGCGCCCGACCTTGCGTTCGGCCGGACTGAGTTCGCCGAGCTTGTGGCGGATCTCGTCCGCCAGAACGCCAGTGGCCATCCTGTCAGTCTTCCTTCCCGCGGCGTTCGGACCGGGTGGAGCGCGGTCGACGCCGACGAGCCTAACCCGTGGCCGGTGCGCCGATCAGGGAGGTCGGCGCACCGGCGTCCTGCCCCGGGCACCAGCGCCGCCGGCTCACACGAGCCGCGTGCATTGCGCAGCACCGGGCGCCGGCCGTCAGGTGCGGCCGTCGCCCACCGCCGTGATGAGCGAGGCGAGGAGGGCCACGCGCCGGTGCACAGAGCCCAGGTCGAGCCACTCCTCGGGGGAGTGGTCGGCGCCGCCGACGGGGCCCAGCCCGTCGAGTACGGGTATGCCCGCGCCCGCGATGATGTTCGCGTCGCCGACGCCGCCCGTGGTGGTGGCACGGACGGGCAGGCCGAGTTCGGTCCCCAGCTCGCAGGCCGTGGCCAGCAGCCGGCGGGCGGCGGGCGTGTACTCCATGGGGGGACAGAAGTCCAGCTGCTCGACGTGCGCGCTGGTGCCGGCCACACCCGGCTGTGATGCCGCGGTCGTGATGGCGTCACGTGCGGCATCGATGCCCGACGCGGTGGCCGAGCGGACCTCCACGCGCAGCTCCGCCTCCGGGCAGACGATGTTGGCCCGGGTGCCCGCACGCACCACCCCCACGTTGACCGTGACCCCGTCCCATCGGCCGTTGAGGCCCTGCAGCGCAACGATCAGGTGGGCCGCGGCCAAGGCGGCGTTGGCTCCACGTTCCGGTTCGATGCCGGCGTGTGCGGCCCGGCCTGTGACGGTGACGCGGAAGTCCGCGACGCCCTTGCGGGCGCTCACCAGGTCGCCGTTCTCCCGAGCGCACTCCAGGGCGAGGGCGACATCGCTCTCCCGGGCGATCCGCTCGGTCACCGGACGGCTGCCCGGTGATCCGATCTCCTCGTCCGGCGTGGCCAGGAACACCAGCTCCCGGTAGGCGTCCACGCCCGCCTCGGCGAGCACGTCGAGCGCCGTGAGACCGGCGAGCAGCCCACCCTTGTCGTCGCACACCCCGGGACCGTGAGCGAGTCCGTCGCGGGTGGTGAACGGCCGCAGCGCGGCGGTGCCGTCCTCGAAGACGGTGTCCATGTGGGCCGCCAGCAGCACGCGGCGCCCGCCCTGCGCGGCGGACAGGGCACCCGCCTTGCGGGCCACGAGCACGTCACCGACACGCTGCCCGTCGGCGGTCACGGGCAGCGCGACCCGCTCCACGGTGAAGCCCAGAGTCGTGAGCCGGTCGTCCACCCAGTCCGCGACCCTGTTGACCCCGTCGGGACTGGAGGAACCGGAGTCGATGCCCACCAGTTGGGCCAGATCGTTCACGAAGCCGGATTCCCGCTTTCCCACCAGCGCCAGCAGGGCGGTGGCGTGCGGGCGTACCGCGGCGGTCACAGGACTTTGGACAGGAACACGCGGGTGCGCTCGTGTTCGGGGTCGACCAGTACCTTGGCGGGCCTGCCCGCCTCCACCACGGTGCCGCCGTCCATGAAGACGGCCGTGTCGGCCACTTCCCGGGCGAAGCCGATCTCGTGGGTCACCACGACCATGGTCATCCCGTCGTCCGCGAGTTGTCGCATCACCTCCAGCACGTCGCCGACCAGTTCCGGGTCGAGCGCGGAGGTGGGTTCGTCGAAGAGCATCAGTTTCGGCTTCATCGCCAGGGCGCGTGCGATGGCCACACGCTGCTGCTGGCCGCCCGACAGCTGGGCCGGATAGTGGTGGGCCCGGTCTTTCAGTCCCACCCGGTCGAGCAGCCTGACCGCTTCCTCTCGGGCGGTGGCGCGGCTGACGCCCGCCACCCTGACCGGGGCTTCGACGACGTTCTCCAGTGCCGTCATATGGGGGAAGAGGTTGAAGCGCTGGAAGACCATGCCGATGTCGCGTCGGCGCTCGGCGACCTCGCGCTCGCGCAGTTCATGCAGCCGGTTGCCGTCCTGGCGGTAGCCGACCAGTTGCCCGTCGACGGACAGGCGTCCGCCGTCGACTTTCTCCAGATGGTTGATGCAGCGCAGAAACGTCGACTTGCCGGAGCCCGAGGGGCCGAGCAGGCAGCACACCTGTCCGCGCTCCACGGTCAGATCGATGCCCTGGAGCACCTGAAGCCGGCCGAAGTGCTTGCGCACGCCCTCGGCGTGAACCATGGGAGCGCTCATCGGCCCCCCTCCTTCCCGCGCAGGGCCGCGGCGGCCCCCAGGAACATGCGCTGCAAGGGAGAGGTGGGGCCGGCTCCGGCGCTGCCGCGGCCGTAACGCCTCTCCAGCCAGGCCTGCGGGACACTCAGTACGCTCACCAGGGCCAGGTACCAGACGCTCGCCACCACCAGCAGAGGAATGACCTGGTAGTTCTGTGCGTAGACGTCCTGGATGTTGGACATCAGGTCGTGGGCGGCGATCACCGACACGAGGGCGGTCATCTTGAGCATGTTGATGGTCTCGTTGCCCATGGGCGGGACGATGACCCGCATCGCCTGCGGGAGCACGATGCGGCGCATGGTCATGGCCGGCCGCATGCCCAGCGAGTGCGCGGCCTCGGCCTGTCCGGCGTCGACGGACTGGATGCCGGCGCGGACGATCTCACTGGCGTAGGCCGCCTCGTTGAGTCCCAGGGCGAGCAGGGCCGCGACCGAGGGTGTGAGCAGGGAGTTGGTCTCGGCCCGGAAGAAGGTGATGTCGGTGAAGGGGATGCCGATCAACACGTACTTGTAGAGGGCCGCGGCGTAGCCCCAGAAGATGATCTGCACGAGCAGTGGGGTGCCGCGGAAGAACCACACGAAGAGGGAGGACAGCCCGTAGAGCACCGGGTTGGCCGACAGACGCATGACGGCGATCAGGGTGCCAAGGCCGAGACCGAGCACCATGGCGGCGGCCGTCAGCCACAGGGTGGTTCCCAGGCCGTCGAAGATCAGGCCGGCGAAGAGGTAGTGGCCCACCACGTCCCAGTGGACGTTGGCGTTCCGGGCGAGGGAGCCGATCAGTCCGGCCAGGGCCGTGGTCGCGGCGACGGCGGCCGCCCAGCGGCCGTAGTGGCGGACGGGGACGACCTCGAGATCCTGTGCCGCGGGCTGTTCGGCCGCCGCGTGCGGCGGCGGCTGGGTGCTGGTCTGCATCAGTCCACCGCCGCGTTCCGGGTGGCCTTGTCGACCGCGATCGAGCCGACGCCGTACTTGTCGCAGATCTCGGTGAGTGTGCCGTCGTCGATGAGTGCCTGCAGGGCCTTCTGGATCGCATCGGTCAGCTGGGGCAACCGCTTGCTGACCGCGATGCCGTTGGGCGAGGCGTTGTAGCCGCCGGGGGCCTTGGGGTCCTCGACGAGGTCGAAGGCCTTGCCGCCGTCGGCGGTCTTGGCGATCCAGCCCGCAGCCGGCTTGGTGAGCACGTCGGCGACGACCTTCCCGGACCTGAGAGCCAGCTGGGCGTCGGAGTCCTTGGGGAAGGTCTCGATGTCGGCCTTGCCTCGGCCGGACCTGGCACACGCCGCCTGGTGGGCGGTGAGGAGCTTGAGCTGGTTGGTCGCGGCCTGGACGGCGACCTTGCGCCCGCACAGGTCGTCCAGCGTGGTGATCTTCTCCGGGTTGCCGTCGGCGACCAGGATGCCCGAGCCGGAATGGGTGTAGTCGACGAAGTCGACGACCTGCTGCCGTTCCTTGTTGTCCGTCATCGCGGACATGGCCACGTCGAATTTCCCTGCCTGCAGGGCCGGCACGATGCCGTCGAACTTCTGCGCCGAGAAGGTGAAGCGAACGCCGAGCTTGGCTCCGAGTGCCTGCCCGAGGTCGTAGTCCAGACCCGTCATCTCCGTGCTGCCGGCGGCGGTGTACATCTCGAAGGGCGGGTAGGGGATGTCGGTCGCCACACGGACGATGCCCGACTTCTTGACGGCGTCCGGCAGGAGCTTGTGGAGCGCGGCGTCCTGCTCGACGACCTTGCCGGCGATGGTGAACTTTCCACCGGCTGCCGCCTGCGTGCCGCCGTCGTCGTTGTTGCCGGAGCAGGCGGACAGCGTGAGCAGCGCGGTCGCGCAGGACATGGCCGCCACGATGGTGCGGCGGTTCGAGGAGGTCAGCTTCACGGTCAGGTCCTTCTCGACGGGCTGGCGGGCGACGGCGCGGGCGGCCGTCGAATGACTTGGACATTACATCCGACTCGATTAGATGCCTAGATGTATCAACTGTTACATTGAGGTAACGCAGCGCTCCACCGTTCCCGCACGTCGGGCGAGAGGCGTGCGACAGCAGACAGGAGGCCGTATCCGACTCGGCTGCGGCCTCCTGTCGCGGACACGTGGTCCCGGGCGGATGCGCTGCCATCTCGCCCCAGGCGCGGTCCACGTGCGTGTCGTGGCCGGCGTCGCCCGGGCCGAGCACCTCGATCGCCCCGGCGCGGCGGCACGAGGCCATCAGGGCGTCGGCCTGCGGGTTGGAGGCGTCGGCGCCCCTTCCGCCTTTGAAGCGGCGGGATGGCTCGCCTTGCGTGGCCATCGGCCTGACGAGACGGGCGGACGAGGGCCTTCGACGTCTACTTCGCGGCGTTGTCGGGCGTCGTGATCCGGGCGATGCCGAATCCGGTGAAGCCGCAGATGAGCGCGAACACCACGCCCAGGTAGTTGAGGAACGCATAGGGCGCGTAGGCGACCGTCGCCACGCCCAGCGTCGTCGACATGTACATTCCCGCCTCGGTCCACGGCACCAGCGGGACGAACACCGTGCCGGAGTCCTCCAGCGTCCGCGAGAGGTTCTTGGCGGCGAGCCCACGCTCTCGGTAGACGTCCTTGAACGCCTGGCCGGGGATCAGGATCGCCAGATACGACACGCCCATGGCCATCGCCGTGCCGAGCGAGGAGACGGCGGTGGCCAGGATGACGCCGCCGGTGCGCCGCACTCGCTGCAGCAGGCGGCGCATCAGGACGTCCATGCAGCCCGCCTCGGTGAGGATCCCGGCGAGGGCGAAGCCGACCAGGCCGATGAGGATGGTCTGCGCCATGGAGGTCATCCCGCCACGGTTGAGCAGGACGCCGGCGGCATCGGGCAGGTGGGAGGGGTCGACGCCGTGCCCGGCCAGCATCGTCACGTTGAAGCCCGTCGCGGCGGCGTCGCTGACGTCGTGGATCGTGAAGCCCTGAACAGCCATGCCCAGGACGGCCGCGACCACCGAGGACAGCACGATCGTCGGCACCGGAGGCTTTTTCATCAGCGCGCCCACCAGCACCACCAGGGGCGGCAGGAGGAGCAGGACGTTGAAGTCGAAGGCGTGGTTGAGCACCGTCAGCAGGGCGTCTGAGCGGGCGGCGGCGTGCCCGTCGGTGTGCTGGGCCAGGCCGAGGACGAAGTAGAGGACCGCCGAGACTCCGGCCGCCGGGAGGGTGGTGTAGAAGAGGTGGCGGATGTGCTCGAAGAGCGTGGAGCCGGCCACCGCCGGCGCGAGGTTGGTGGTGTCGGACAGCGGTGACATCTTGTCGCCGAAGTAGGCGCCGCTCACGATCGCGCCCGCGGTCATCGGAAGCGACGCTCCCAGCCCCGTGGCGACGCCCATGAGCGCGACACCGACCGTGCCGACCGAGCCCCACGAGGTACCGGTCATCGTGGAGACCACCACGGTGATCAGGAACGACACCAGGACGATCCAGGACGGCTGGATGACCTGCAGTCCGAAGTCCACGATCATCGGAATGGTGCCGCTGAGCGTCCACGTGCCGATGAGCATGCCGATGGCGACAAGGATGAGCAGCGCCGGCATCGCCGAGTCGATCTTCTCGCGGATGCCATGGAGCATCTCCTCCCACGTCACCCCCAATCGCCAGGCGATGATCCCCGCACACGAGCCGGCGACTATGAGCAGGACGACCGGGTTGAGCCTGAGCCAGATCGAGCCGGGGACGACGATCACCAGCATGAGGACGATGGGCAGGGCCGCCTCGAACAGTGTCGGTGTGCGGCGCGGGCGGCGGCGTGGCGACGCCGTGGCGACGTCGGCGACAGGCGTTTCGGACATGGGGACGGTGCTCCTCAAAGCCGGACATGCCGGCAGCCGGGTGCGAGGGCAGGGAAAAGAAGCGTGGCGTGGAGAAAGAAACGGTGGGGAGTGGTGAGGGAGGCCGGCGGCGCGAGACGGGGGGTCGTCAGTCGCGGGGGGCGTCGGTGCCCGTCATGCTCGTGATCATCTGCAGCCGTACACGGTCAAGGTGCAGCTCCATCAGTTCGGCGGCACGGTCGACCTGCCCCTCGGCGATGGCCTCCGCGATCTGCTCGTGGTCGGTCAGCGAGGCGTCGGTGTGCGCTGCGGCCACGTCGTGCCGGCCGCGCACCACGATGATCTGCTGATGCACCCGCCACACCTGCTCGGTGATGCGGGGGCTGCGGGCCGCGGCGAGCAGCGCGCGGTGGAAGTCGAGGTCCATGCGGTGGGCGAACTCGCGGCCCACGGCGAGGAGTTTCCTCGACCGTTCGCAGGCGCGGCGCAGCGCGGCGATGTCCTTGCGGTCGCGCCGTGCGGCGGCCAGGCGCGCAGCGGCGGTCTCGAGTGCCGAGCGCAACTCGAAGAGCGCCTCGACCTCGTCCGGCTGGGCCTCGAACACGACAGCGCCCTTGTTGGGGCGGTGCACCAGGAGGCCCTCGCTGACGAGCTGCCGGATCGCCTCGCGCAGGGGTCCCCTGCTGATGCTGAACTCGCGGGCGATCTCGACCTCGTTGATCCGGGTCCCGGAGGCGATCTCACCGCTGAGGAGGCGTTCGCGAAGCGTCTCGGCGAGCTGGACGGCGAGGCCGCGCTCAAGGGTGTCGGGCATGTGTGCCGTCCGTCCGTTCAAGGTGTGCGCTGGTCAATCGCCGCGTATTGTGCCGTCGACTGCAGCAGCAAAGTGTTGACATTCGACAGTGGACAGGGGCTGTACGGAGTCTGTCAATACCCTCCCGCGACATCGACGCGGGCGGTGGCAAGGTGATAACTGTTAACACTTGAGTGGCTCGGCAGATACGGCCGAACAGGAAGGAGCGCGCCATGCACGCTGTGGTGGCTGAGGTCTGGCGAGGAGACTTCCTCGAATCGGTGCACCACGGAACGGTCCACGCGGCCGGGCCGGACGGCCAGCCCGTGCTGAGCGTCGGTGAGCCGGACCGCCCCATGTACCCCAGGTCGGCCGCCAAGCCCCTTCAGGCGCTCGGCATGCTGCGCGCCGGACTCGACCTGGACGGCGAACTGCTGGCACTGGCCTGCGCAAGCCACTCCGGCGAAGCCTTCCACCTCGATGGTGTGCGCAGAATCCTCAAGGACGCGGGGCTCGGCACCGGGACACTGCAGTGCACGGCCGCCCTGCCCATCGGCGAAGCCGCCCTCCACGCCCACCTTGCCGAGGGCAAGGGCCCGACCCCACTGACGATGAACTGCTCGGGCAAACACGCCGCGATGCTCGCCACCTGCGCCGCCAACGGCTGGGACACGGCGACGTACCGGGACCCGCACCACCCGCTCCAGCGCGCGCTGCGCGAGACGATCGAGGACCTGGCCGGCGAAAGGGCCACCGCGACCGGCGTCGACGGCTGCGGAGCTCCGCTGTTCGCCATCGGCTACCGGGGCCTGGCCCGGGCGTTCGCCAAGCTGGCGACGAGCCCGCCCGGCTCGCTGGAGCGGCGAGTCGCCCTCGCGATGAACACACACGCCGCATACGTCGGCGGAACCGGCCGGGACGTGACCCGGCTCATGGGCGCACTTCCCGGATCGGTCGCCAAAGAAGGCGCGGAAGGCGTCTACGCGATGGCACTCCCCGACGGCTCGTCGATCTCGCTGAAGATCGCCGACGGCTCCCACCGCGCTCGCCCCGTCGTCATGATCGCCGCACTACGGCGGCTCGGCGTCGACACCGACGCCGACGAAACCCTCACCGAACTCGCCACCGCCCCCGTCCTCGGACACGGCAAGCCGGTCGGGGCGGTATGCCCGGCGCGGATTCTGCACGGGTAGTCATCGCCGGCCGTCGCCCGGGCCAGGCGGGCCGATCCGATGCTCGAACAGGCGACCCGCGCGCAGAATGCCCTTGCAGAGGTTCGTGCTGCAAAAGCCACCGCCGAGACCGCTGTGCGGCTGCTCGCGCCGACCGCGTCGGTCGCTCGCACCTCGTCGATCATCGGGCAGGGCGGATCTGTGCACGAGCGCAGGGCCCACGCCCTGGTTGCCGGCACCCGTGATGGCGTCCTGTTCACCGACGACATCCGCTGCCCGGTAAACGTCGAAGACCTCGCCTCCGCTTTGCGGGAACTCGCCGTGTCCGATCAGGCCGGGATGTTCCACCTTGCCGGCGCGGACGCCCTCAGCCGTCACGAACTCGGCGTTCTCATCGCCCGGCGCGATGGACTCGAGGCAACCCGGCTGCTTACGGGGCGGGGAGCCGACGCCCCCATGCCCGGGGCCCTGGAAGTCCGCCTCGACAGCAGCGTCACCCAGAAACGCGTGAGAGGTACGGGATGAGTTTCCGGTCGGCGGCCTGTCACGCCGGGCCACGGTTGGCGTCAGTGCAGTGGTTGGTGTTCTTCGACCTGAACAACACCCTGGTGGACCGGCAGTCGGCGTTCACGGCACGGGCGAGGGAGTTCGCTGAGGAGCGCGGGCTCGGATACGAGGCGGTGCCCTGGCTGAAGGCCGCTGACGGGCAAGGCCACGGACCTCGTGATCAGTTCTTCCGCGCGGTCCGGGAACACTTTGGGCTGGCAGAGCCCGCCGAGGAGTTATGGGCGGGGTTCCGGGCCCGGATGCCGGAGCTGGTTCGGTGCGCCCCTGAGGTGCCGGAAGGTCTTTCGCAGCTCCGGGCGTCGGGCTGGCGGGTGGGCATCGTCAGCAACGGGATGGCCGACAACCAGCACGAGCTGGCCGCCGAACGGTGCGGGACGGATCTGGCTGCCGGCGGATGGATGATCGGCGACAGTCCCGAGCACGATGTCGCGGGTGGACCGGCGGCGGGGCTGCGGACGATGTGGATCGGCAGGCAAGGCTTGGCCGAAGGGCGAGCCGCAGGCCGACCGGACGGTTCCCGATGCCAACCAGGACGACTCCCGCCCTCCTCCCCCGCCCGCTGAAACTCCCGGCGTGATCCGGGAGCCACTGGTGCATTCTGACGGAACAGCACGCACGCCCGTCCACCGGCTGTCCACCGGAGCCACTGCCAACGAGACCATCCCGAGGGTGCAATGCACCAAAATGCGACCTACGCATTGCGATGCGTAGACCACGGGTGTCCGATTGGCCCGGATTCCAAGGTCAACGAAATAAAGAAAACCCCAGGTCAGAGGCCTGACCTGGGGTTTACCATGGAGCCGCCTTCGGGATTCGAACCCGAGACCTACGCATTACGAGTGCGTTGCTCTGGCCATCTGAGCTAAGGCGGCGCGCTGTCCGCACCATGGTGCGATCAGCAACGACGGTAAGTCTACACAGTTTCCGAGGGTGCTCCGTACCAGCCCCGGAGGCGGGCCTGAAGGGGCTGGGGCGGGGGTCATGAGCAGCGCTTGCCGTCCTTGGGCGGGGTACCGCGGAGGAGGTAGGCGTTGATCGTGCGGTCGATGCAGGAGCTGCCGCGGCCGTAGGCCGTGTGGCCGTCGCCGTCGTAGGTGAGCAGGCGGGCCGAGGAGAGCTGGTCGGCCATGGCCCGGGCCCAGCGGTACGGCGTCGCGGGGTCGCGGGTGGTGCCGACCACGACGATGGGTGCCGCGCCCTTCGCCTCGATGCGGTGCGGCTCGCCTGTGGCCTGAACCGGCCAGTACGCGCAGTTCAGGGAGGCCCAGGCCAGGCCCTCACCGAAGACCGGGGACGCCTTCTCGAACGCGGGGAGGGCCTTGCGCACCTCGTCCGGGGTGGCGAAGGCGGGCGGCAGGTCGAGGCAGTTGACCGCGGCGTTGGCGAACATCAGGTTGCTGTAGCCGCCGTCGGCGTCCCGTTCGTAGTAGCTGTCCGAGAGGACGAGGAGCCCGGCGCCGTCGTTCTCCTTCATCGCGGACGTCAGCGCCTCGCGCAGGTGCTGCCAGGCGCTCTCGTCGTACATGGCCGCGATCACGCCGGTGGTGGCGAGGGACTCGGTGAGGCGGCGGCCGTGGGAGTCGCCCGTGGGCGCCGGCCGCGCGTCCAGCCTTTCGAAGAACGCCTTGAGGTTCCGGCCGACCTGCTCGGGCGGGGTGCCCGGCCTGCCCAGGGGGCAGTCGGCCCGGCGCACGCAGTCCTTGGCGAAGGACCGGAACGCCGTGTCGAACCCCGCGGTCTGTTCGAGGTTCAGCCGTCGGGCCGGCAGTGACGGGTCCATCGCGCCGTCCAGGACCAGTCGGCCCACCCGGCCCGGGAAGAGCCCGGCGTAGGTCGCCCCGAGGAAGGTGCCGTAGGAGGCGCCGACGTAGTTCAGCTTCTCGTCGCCGAGCACCGCCCGCACGATGTCCATGTCCCGGGCCGTCTCCACCGTGGACACGTGGCGCAGCAGCCTGGGTGAGTCCGCGCCGCAGCCCTCGGCGAATGTCCGGTACGCCTTGACCAGCCCGTTCGTCTCCCTCCCGTCGTCGGGCGTGATGTCCGTCCGCGTGTACCTGTCCATGTCCGGTCCGTCCAGACACTCGACGGGCTCGCTGCGGGCCACGCCGCGCGGGTCGACCGCCACCATGTCGTAGCGGGCACGGACCCCGGCCGGATAGCCGATGCCGGCGTACGACTGGACGTAGCTGATCGCCGAGCCGCCCGGCCCGCCGGGGTTCACGAGCAGCGAGCCCAGCCGCTTGCCCGGGCCGGTGGCCTTCTTGCGGGTGACGGCGAGCCGGACGTCGCCCTTGGACGGCTCGGCGTAGTCGATGGGCGCCTTGACGGTGGCGCACTGGTAGCCGGGGACACCGCAGCCGCGCCAGGCCGGCTTCTGGTCGTAGTACCGGGTGAGTGCCGCCGGTGTGGACCGGGGCAACGCGCCCAGGTCCGCCGCCTCCGCCGCGTTGGCGGACGTCGACGAGCTCCCGGCGGAGCACGCGGAGACGAGCAGAGCGGCCGTGGCGAGGAGACCGATCGCGGTCCTGGCTCCGCTGTGGATCCCGCGGTGGGCGCGGACGGCGTCTACGGGGTGGGGAGCGGGTCCGGAGACGGTGCCGGAGGCGGTGCGGGAGGTGCGCCTTGTGTCCATCCAGCGAGCGTAACTCTGGGCGACGGGATGAACGCCGTGCGTGCGTGTCGTGCCTCGTACGGGTGACGAGGTCAACCCGAGTGCGCCTGGGGTCCGGGGGTCCCGTGCCCGCCGGTCGGCTCGGCCCGCCGCAGTCGTGCCGGGTCTTCGCCGACTCAGCAGCCTCGGCCGCCTCGGCCGCCGGCTCAGTGGCCTCAGCGCCTCAGCCCGCTCTGAGTGCCATCGTCATCGCCTCCACCGCCAGCAGCGGTGCCACATTGCGGTCGAGGGCGTCGCGGCACGCGGCGATGGCCTCGATGCGGCGGAGCGTGGACTCCGGGGAGCTGCCCCGGGCGAGCCGCTCAAGGGCGTCCTCGGCGTCCGCGTTGGCGATGGCCACGCGTGAGCCGAGCTGGAGGGCGAGCACGTCGCGGTAGAAGGCCGTGAGGTCGGTCAGGGCGAGGTCGAGGCTGTCGCGCTGCGTGCGCGTCCTGCGGCGCTTCTGCTTGTCCTCCAGGTCCTTCATCACGCCTGCCGTGCCGCGTGGCATCCGGCCGCCCTGGGCCGCGCCGAGGGCGGCCTTCAGCTCTTCGGTCTCCTTGGCGTCCGTCTCCTCCGCGAGCTGCTTGGCGTCCTCGGCGGCCGCGTCGACGAGCTCCTGCGCGGCCTTGAGCGCGCCGCCGACCTCCTCGACGCGCAGCGGCAGCCTCAGGACGGCGGCACGGCGCTCGCGCGCGGCCGGGTCGGTGGCCAGACGGCGCGCCCGGTCGACGTGGCCCTGGGTCGCACGGGCCGCCGCCGCGGCGACGTCCGGCTCGATGCCCTCACGGCGTACCAGCATGTCGGCGATGGCGTCGACCGACGGCGTGCTCAGGTTCAGGTGGCGGCAGCGGGAGCGGATGGTCGGCAGGACGTCCTCGATGGAGGGGGCGCACAGCAGCCAGACCGTGCGCGGGGCGGGTTCCTCCACAGCCTTGAGGACGGCGTTGGCCGACTTCTCGTTCAGCCGCTCGGCGTCCTCGACGAGGATGACCTGCCAGCGGCCGTTGGCCGGCGACGTGAACGACTTGCGGACGGTGTCGCGCATGTCGTCGGCGAGGATCTGGGTGCCGACCGCGGCGACGGTCGTGACATCGGCGTGCGTGCCGACCAGCGCGGTGTGGCATCCCTCGCAGAAGCCGCAGCCGGGGGTTCCGCCGAGCGCCCGGTCGGGGCTGACGCACTGCAGCGCCGCCGCGAACGCCCGCGCCGCCTGGTTCCGCCCGGCCCCGGGCGGGCCCGTGAACAGCCATGCGTGCGTCATCTTCGACGCCTCGGGCGGGGGGGCGTCGGCCGCGGCCGCGGTGACCAGGGCGTCGGCGTCCCGAGCGGCAGCGTCCAGCTGCTCGCTCACCCTCTCCTGCCCGACGAGGTCGTCCCACACGGTCATGGGTCACGCCGCCCTTCCGTCACGTCCGCGTTCCCGGACCGTACTGCCGCTGCGAGATCCATTGTGCGGGTGACCACTGACAGCGGACCGCTGACAGCTGACAGCTGACAAGGGACCAGCGCCACGGGCCGCTGACAACGGACCCTGACAAGGGACCACTGACAACGGGCAGGGGCCTCAGCGGCCCCGGCCCCTCCCCCGGCGGTTCCGTCCCTCGTCCGGCTCGTCGTCGTGCGGTCCCAGCAGCTCGTCCGCCAGCGAGGGCAGGTCGTCCAGTGGCGTCTCCTCGGCCCAGTCGGACCGCCGGCGCGGCCTCCCCTCGGCGTCCAACTGGGGCAGCTCACGCGTACGGTCATCGGTGCCGTCGGGCCTGGCGGCCGGGGTGTCCTTGCGGAAGTACCCGGGCGGCACCCGGTCCGTCGGTTCGTCTCCGCGTACCGGCGGCAGGACGGCCGTCTCCTCGGCGTCCCCCGGCCGGACGGGAGGCAGCACGGCCGTGTCGTCCGCCGCGCCGGGAGGAACGGCGGGCAGCACCTCGGTCTCCTCCCCCGCCCCCGGCGGCACCGGCGGCTTCGGCAGCTCGGCGGTCCGCTCGGCGTCGGACCCGGCCGGGGACCGGCCCGGGGCGTTCTCCGGTTTCACCACGGGTGTCGGGACGGTCGCCGCGTCCTGGCCGGCCGCCGGACCGGAGGCGCTCGGCTGGGCGGAGTTCGTCGGCCCGGCCTCCGCCGCCGCGGCCGCCGCCTCCGCCAGACGCCGCGCTTCCTCGGCCCGCCTCAGGGCCTCCTCGGCCTTGCGCTGCTTCTCCAGGCGGAGTGCCTCGGCCTCGGCACGCAACCGCGCCTCTTCCTCGGCCTGCTTGCGGCGCCGTTCCTCCTCGGCCTTGCGCCGGGCCTCCTCCTCGGCGCGGGCCTTCTCCTCCGCGAGCAGCCGCGCCCGCTCCTCCTCGGCCTTCTTGCGGGCCTCCTCGGCGCGCCGCCGGGCCTCCTCCGCCTGCCGTTCGGCCTCGCGGCGCTGTGCCTCCTCCAGCTCGCGCCGCTTGCGCTCCTCCTCCTCGGCGCGCAGCTTGGCCAGCTGCTCCTGGCGCTCGCGCTCCAGGCGCTCCTCCTCGGCCTTGCGCGCGGCCTCTTCCTCGGCCTTACGGCGGGCCTCCTCCTCGGCCTTGCGCCGCGCCTCTTCCCGGGCCTCGATCTCGGCCTCGGACAGGGGCAGCACCTGGTCGAGCCGGTGCCGGATGACGGTCGTGACGGCCTCGGGCTCCTGGCCCGCGTCCACCACCAGGTACCGCCCGGCGTCGGCCGCGGCCAGCGTGAGGAAACCGGCCCGCACCCGCGCGTGGAACTCGGCGGGCTCCGACTCCAGCCGGTCCGGCGCCTCCGTGAACCGCTCGCGCGCGGTCTCCGGCGCGACGTCCAGCAGGACGGTCAGATGCGGCACGAGTCCGTTCGTGGCCCAGCGGTTGATCCGGGCGATCTCGGTCGACGACAGGTCCCGGCCCGCGCCCTGGTAGGCCACGGACGAGTCGATGTAGCGGTCCGAGATGACGACCGCGCCGCGCTCCAGGGCGGGCCGTACGACGGTGTCGATGTGCTCGGCCCGGTCGGCCGCGTACAGCAGGGCCTCCGAGCGGTGCGACAGACCCTCGCTCGACACGTCCAGCAGGATCGACCGCAGCCGCTTGCCCACCGGAGTCGCCCCCGGCTCGCGCGTCAGCACGACCTCGTGGCCCTTGCCGCGGATCCACTCGGCGAGCGCCTCGGCCTGCGTGGACTTCCCGGCTCCGTCGCCGCCCTCCAGGGCGATGAAGAAGCCGGACGCCGCGGGCGCCTGCTCCGGGTCGCCGCCCAGCAGCGCGTCCCTCAGGTCCTGGCGCAGCGGGACACCGGAACGGTCGTCGACCTTGGCCAGCACCAGGACGGCGACCGGCAGCAGCAGGGCACCGGCCAGCATCAGGGTGAAGGCCGCGCCGCCGTGCGCGAAGACGAACTTGCCGCTCTCCAGCCGGTGCGGACCGATGCCCGCCGCGACCAGCGGGGCGATCACCGCGCCGAGCGCCACGCAGACCCGGACGACCGCGTGCAGGTGCTCCGTCGTACGGGCCCGCCGGTACTCCTCGGTCTCCTGGTCGAGCAGGATGTGCCCGATGTTGGCGGCCGTGCCCGCGCCGACGCCGGCCAGCGCGAGGATCAGCAGCACGGTGGTGACGTCCGGGACGAGCCCGGCGGCCAGCAGCGCGACACCGGTGAAGGCGATCGCCAGGGCGAGCAGCCGGCGGCGCGGGAAGGCGGGCAGCAGGGCGGGCGCCCTGCGGATGCCGACGACGACACCGCCGGTCAGCGCGCCCACGAACAGCCCGTACAGCACCGGGCCGCCGCCCAGGTCCTTGGCGTGCAGGACGGCCACGGCGACGGCGGCCGACACCGCCGCGGCGACGGCCGCGCACGCCAGCACCAGCAGCGTCATCGCGCCGGTGCGGCCCTTGTCTGCGCCGGTGGTGCTCTTCGGGCGGCGCAGCCCCTCGAGCGGTGACCGTGCGCGGGGGGTGCGGGTGCCGGGCACCTCGAGGAAGGTGAGCACGGACAGGGACGCGGCGAACAGCCCGGCCGCCACGTAGGAGGCGAGGGCCGCCTGGTGCTGGCCGAACCAGTCGATGCCGGCGCCCAGCAGGTTGTTGAACAGGGACGCGATGACGAGCGCCGCGGCCGCGAGCGGGATCGCGACGAAGCCGGTTCGCAGCGACAGGCGGCGCAGGGCGTCCATGTGGTCGGGCAGCGGGCGGACCGTCGCGCCTTCCGGCGGTGGGGCGGGCAGCAGCGCGGGGGCCGCGCTCTCGCGGCACACCGCCCAGAACCGCTCGGCGACTCCGGTCACGAAGGCCGTGACGAGGAGGACCGCGAGCGCGTCCTCGGGGGTCCAGTCGATCCACAGCGGCGCGACGATGAGCAGCGCCGCGCGCAGCCCGTCCGCGCCGACCATGGTCCAGCGGCGGTCGAGCGGGCCGTCCTGCGAGGTGAGCGCCGTGAGCGGACCGAGGAGCACGGCGCCGAACAGGAGCGTCGCCAGGATGCGCACCCCGAAAACGGTCGCCACTGCGAACGCCACGCCCCGGTAGCCGCCCCCGAACGACGCTTCGACGACAGCCGCCTGGAGAGCGAGGAGGACCAGCACGAAAAGGGCGAGGGTGTCGCCCACACCGCCCACGAGCTGTGCGCTCCACAACCGCTTCAACTGCGGACGGCGCAGCAGGGCGCGGACGGCACGCTCGCGGGAGTCCGCGACCAGGGCGTCGTCGGGGGCCGGCTGAGGGCCCGTTGGGTGCTCGGCTCGCGTCATGCGTTCAGCCTATCGGGCGCCGCCGACACCCCGGAGAGCCCGGCCTGGCATGCGCACGCCCCGGCACCGAAGTGGTGCCGGGGCGTTCGCTTTCCGAACCTGTGGCGAAGATCCGGGCCTTGGCCGCCCGGTTTCCGAACAGGTCCCGGACGGGCCTCAGTCCTCCGCCGACTTGGCGGCGGTCGCCGTCTTGGCGGCCGTCTTCTTCGCCGTCGTCTTCTTCGCCGTCGTCTTGGTCGTCGTCTTCTTGGCCGCGGTCTTCTTCGCGGCGGTCTTCTTCGCCGCTGCCGTCTTCTTGGCCGGTGCCTTCTTGGCCGCCTTCTTCGCGGTCTTCTTCGCCGGGCCCTTCGCACGCTTCTCGGCGAGCAGCTCGAAGCCGCGCTCCGGCGTGATCGTCTCGACACTGTCGCCGGAGCGCAGGGTCGCGTTGGTCTCGCCGTCGGTGACGTACGGCCCGAAGCGCCCGTCCTTGACGACGACCGGCTTCTCGCTCACCGGGTCGGTGCCCAGCTCCTTCAGCGGCGGCTTGGCGGCGGCCCGGCCACGCTGCTTCGGCTGAGCGTAGATCGCCAGCGCCTCTTCCAGCGTGATCGTGAAGAGCTGCTCCTCGGACTGGAGCGAGCGCGAGTCGGTGCCCTTCTTCAGGTACGGGCCGTAGCGGCCGTTCTGCGCGGTGATCTCCTGGCCCTCGGCGTCGGTGCCGACGACACGCGGCAGCGACATCAGCTTGAGGGCGTCGTCGAGGGTGACGGTGTCCAGGGACATCGTCTTGAAGAGGGACGCCGTGCGCGGCTTGACCGCGTTCTTGCCCGTCTTCGGGGTGCCCTCGGGGAGGACCTCCGTCACATACGGTCCGTAGCGGCCGTCCTTGGCGACGATGGTGTGGCCGGTGGCCGGGTCCGTGCCCAGTTCGTAGTCACCGCTCGGCTTGGCGAGCAGTTCCTCCGCGAGGTCGACGGAGAGCTCGTCCGGCGCCAGGTCGTCCGGGATGTCGGCGCGCTGGTGCTGCTCGGTGTCCTTCTCGCCGCGCTCGATGTAGGGCCCGTAGCGGCCGACCCGCAGCACGATGTCGTTGCCCACGGGGAACGACGACACCTCGCGTGCGTCGATGGCGCCCAGGTCGGTCACCAGCTCCTTGAGACCGCCGAGGTGGTCCCCGTCGCCGTTGCCGGCGTCGGCGGCACCACCCGGGGCTCCCGGGGCGGAGCCGCTGTCGGACGCCGTCTCGCCGAAGTAGAACCGCTTCAGCCACGGCACGGACTGCGCCTCACCGCGGGCGATGCGGTCGAGGTCGTCCTCCATCTTGGCGGTGAAGCCGTAGTCGACGAGCCGCCCGAAGTGCTTCTCCAGGAGGTTGACCACGGCGAAGGACAGGAAGGACGGCACCAGGGCCGTGCCCTTCTTGAACACGTAGCCGCGGTCCAGGATCGTGCCGATGATCGACGCGTACGTCGACGGACGGCCGATCTCGCGCTCTTCCAGCTCCTTGACCAGGGAGGCCTCGGTGTAGCGGGCCGGGGGCTTGGTGGCGTGCCCGTCGACCGTGATCTCCTCGGCGCTCAGCGCGTCGCCCTCGCTGACCTGGGGCAGCCGGCGCTCACGGTCGTCAAGCTCGGCGTTCGGGTCGTCGGCGCCCTCGACGTAGGCCTTGAGGAAGCCGTGGAAGGTGATCGTCTTGCCGGAGGCGCTGAACTCGACGTCCCGGCCGTCGGCCGCGGTGCCGCCGATCTTCACCGTGACGCTGTTGCCGGTGGCGTCCTTCATCTGGGAGGCGACGGTCCGCTTCCAGATCAGCTCGTACAGCTTGAACTGGTCGCCGGTCAGTCCGGTCTCGGCGGGAGTGCGGAAACGATCGCCGGAGGGGCGGATCGCCTCGTGGGCCTCCTGCGCGTTCTTGACCTTCCCGGCGTACGTCCTCGGCTGCGGCGGCAGGTAGTCGGCGCCGTACAGCTGGGTGACCTGGGCGCGGGCGGCGGCGACCGCCGTGTCGCTCAGCGTCGTGGAGTCCGTACGCATGTAGGTGATGTAGCCGTTCTCATACAGCTTCTGCGCGATCTGCATCGTGGCCTTCGCGCCGAAGCCGAGCTTGCGGCTGGCCTCCTGCTGCAGCGTCGTCGTACGGAACGGGGCGTACGGCGAGCGGCGGTAGGGCTTGGACTCCACGGAGCGCACGGCGAACCGCGTCTGCTCCAGGGCGGCGGCCAGGGCGCGGGCGTTCGCCTCGTCGAGGTGGAGGGTGTTCGCGCTCTTCAGCTGTCCCAGGGAGTCGAAGTCGCGGCCCTGCGCGACCCGCCTGCCGTCGACCGACTGCAGGCGCGCGACCAGCGACGACGGGTCCGACGGGTCGCCGGCCCGGCCGGTCGCGAAGGTGCCCGTCAGGTCCCAGTACTCAGCGGAACGAAAGGCGATGCGCTCGCGTTCCCGCTCGACGACGAGTCGGGTGGCGACCGACTGGACACGGCCCGCGGACAGCCGCGGCATGACCTTCTTCCACAGGACCGGCGAGACCTCGTAGCCGTAGAGGCGGTCGAGGATGCGGCGGGTCTCCTGGGCGTCGACGAGCTTCTGGTTGAGCTGGCGCGGGTTGGCCACGGCGGCCTGGATCGCGGCCTTGGTGATCTCGTGGAAGACCATCCGCTTGACCGGGACCTTGGGCTTGAGCACCTCCTGGAGGTGCCAGGCGATGGCCTCGCCCTCGCGGTCCTCATCGGTGGCGAGGAAGAGCTCGTCGGAGTCCTTCAGCAGGTCCTTGAGCTTCTTGACCTGTGCCTTCTTGTCGGCGTTGACCACATAGATCGGCTGGAAGTCATGTTCGACGTCCACACCGAGGCGGCGGACCTCGCCGGTGTACTTCTCGGGCACCTCGGCGGCGCCGTTGGGGAGGTCGCGGATGTGCCCGACGCTCGCTTCGACTACGTAGCCGGGGCCGAGGTAGCCCTTGATCGTCTTCGCCTTGGCAGGCGACTCGACGATGACGAGTCGGCGGCCGCCCTGTGCGGTCTCGCTGGTCGGGGACAACTTCGCTCTTCTCTCCGGTCGACGCTGGGGCCTCCCCAGGCTTCTTCCCGGGGCTGGGTCGTGTGGTGACGCTGCGGAGTGTGACGGTACAGCCCGCCCCCGTGTCAAACGGGAAAAGCCCGCAACGGCCACTCGAACGGTAACCCGACTACCACCATTCCTGCCGCCCGGAGTACCGGGAGAAGACCCGCCCCTATGCGGAGTGCGACCTCTCGGTCACGGGCGGGAACGCCGCCGACCCGGGCCTCAGAGGCGGGTGAAGCACCAGGCTCCGGCCGCCAGGGCGAGCACCGCGACGACGCTCGCGAGGGTCGCCGATGCGACGGGCCTCACACCGTGGGCGACGGGCAGGTGCTGGCGCACGCGTGTCACGGTCCACGCCAGCAGTCCCCCTCCGAACAGGGAGAACACCGTTCCCGCGAAGATCGCCGGTTCGCTCTCCATGGCCCGCCGTGCCCCTTTTCCTGTGTCCGCGTCTCCCCAGCCCCGGGAGGCTGACACGCGCGGGCGGCGGGCAGGCGAACCAGAGGTGAACGACGGGTCGACACGGCCGTGGACCGGCGGCGTCCGGCCCTTCACAGCCCGTTCGGACGAGGTGTTCAAATCGACTCGAATTTATTGGCGAGCCCCTCCGAGACGCCCCTCGAAGACGACCCCGCGGTCTTCCCCGGAGCCTCTCAGCGGACCGGCTCGAGGAACCCCTGCTCGACCAGCAGCCGGATCTGCGCCGGGGTGCGGTCGCGCAACAGGACCGGGTCCTCGCCGACCAGCTGGGCGATGGCGTCCAGGATGACCCCGGCGCTCATCGTGCCGTCGCACACGCCCGCGAAGCCCGCGCCGACCGTGTCCACCCGGGTGGCCCGGCGCATACCGCGGTTCTGGCGCAGCACGACATGCTCGGGGTCCTCCGCACCGGGCAGCCCGACCTGCTCCTGCACGACCTCGGCGGTGAGCCGGAAGCGCTCTTCGAGCAGGGCGGCGTCGTCGTGGTCGCGCAGGTAGGCGAGCCGGTCGAAGTGGGCCCGGATGGTGTCGCCGAGCGGCTGCTCCACCGGATGCGGCCACTCCTCCACCGTGACGGAGGGCACGGCGGCGCCCGCCTTGCGCAGGGTGATCCAGCCGAATCCGACGGCCTTCACCTTGCGTGCCTCGAACTCGTCGAGCCATGCGTCGTACCGGGCCTGGTACTCCGCCGCGTCCTCGCGGTGGTCGCCCGCGTCCCGCAGCCACAGCTCGGCGTACTGGTTGACGTCCTGCACCTCGCGCTGCACGATCCACGCGTCGCAGCCGCGCGGCACCCATGACCGGAGCCGCTCCTGCCAGTCCTCCCCCTCCACGTGCTGCCAGTTGGCGAGGAACTGCGCGAACCCACCCTCGTTCAGGCGATCGCCCGCCTGCTGAACGAGCGTGCGGCACAGATCGTCCCCGCCCATGCCGCCGTCGCGGTAGGTGAGCCGGGCACCGGGCGAGATCACGAACGGCGGGTTGGAGACGATCAGGTCGTACGTCTCGTCGTCACGGACCGGATCGAAGAGGGAACCCTCGCGCAGGTCGGCCGCCGGGGCACCGGACAGGGCCAGCGTGAGGGCCGTCATGTGCAGCGCGCGCGGATTGAGGTCGGTGGCCGTCACGCGGGTGGCGTGCCGGGTGGCGTGCAGCGCCTGGATCCCGGACCCGGTGCCCAGGTCGAGCGCCGCGGCCGCGGGCCGCCGGACGGTGATGCCGGCGAGTGTCATGGAGGCGCCGCCGACCCCCAGGACGACCCCCTCGTCCCGCCGGCCGATCCCCCCGGCGCCGCCGACCGCGCAGCCCAGGTCCGACACGATGAACCAGTCCTCGCCGCCGGGCCCGCCGTACGGACGGACGTCCACCGTGGCGGCGATCTCGTCCCCGCCGACGCGGGTCAGCCAGCCGCTCTCCAGACAGGCGTCGACGGGCAGGACGTCCGCCACGCGCGCCTGCGGCACGGGCTGCTGGAGGAGGAACAGCCGCACGAGCGCCTCCGGCGGCGTGTCCCCGCGGGTCGCCCGGAGCGCCGGCACGGTCTCGCTCCGGGCCAGTGCCGCGTACGCGGGCGCACCGAGCAGCTCGAGCAGTCCGTCGGCCGTGAAGGAGGCGTGGAGCAGGGCGTCCCTCAGCCGGTCGGCGGCTTCGGGGCGGTCGGAGGCGGGCAGCGGGGACAGGGGTGACTGGCTGGCGTTACTCACGCCCCCCATTGTGGCCGCCGGTACGGGTATCGCGCGTGCCCGTGCCGGGTGGTGTGCGCGCCCCTCAGCTCGGGGTGGACCTCAGCTCTGCGTGGCCGGCGCCGTCGCCGCCTTGCAGGTGGACTGGCGGGCCATCGCCTGGCCGACCTCGCCCTCCTCCAGGGTCCGGAGCGCGTCGTTCCCGCTCTTGCCCAGCTTGTCCAGCTCGGTGGCGATGTCCTTGAGGCCGTCCGCGAACTTGCCCTGGTCCTTGGTGTCGAGGTCGTCGACCTGCTTCTTCAGGGAGGCGTACGCGGCGGAGATCGAGTTGAGCTCCTTGACCGCGTCCTGCTGCTTCTTCTTGCCGTTCTCGACGTCCGGCGGCCCGGCCTTGGTCACCGCGGACCCGATGGCCTTGTACGCGTCGGACATGTCCTGGAAGGCCTGCGCGTCGGTCTTCTGGACCTCTTCCGGCTTGCTGCTGTCCGAGGTCTCCTTCTGGATCGAGGCATTGGCCGACTCGATCTTCTTGGCCTGCGGCTGTACTGCGTCGCAGACCTCCTTGGCCCAGGAGTCCAGCTTCTCGTTGTCGTCGCCGCCACACCCCGACAGCGCCAGTACCAGTACCGCACCGCCGGACAGTGCGGCCGCGAGCTTCTTGTTCACCGGTTTGGTCCCTTCCATGGCTCTCGGCCCCGGAACATACACGCCAGATGCACGGCAACCGCACGCCGAGCATCCATTAAGACCGTTTCGTAATCTTTTGCGCCAAGCGAGAGAAGGCTCACGGCGTGAACGTGTACCCGCGCAGAGCGGGCGGGCGACGCGTCAACGCGCGCCGCCCGCCCGCACCTTGAGCTGGGGCTTGGGAACCCTCCCTAAGAAACCACCGCCGGGTCCGCCGACTTGGGCTTCGGCTCGGCGTTGCCTTCGTCACCCATCGCGATCCCGCGCCGCTTTGACACGTAGACCGCGCCGGCGATCACGACGAACGCGAGGGCAGCGATCAGGATCCGTACCCCGATGCTCTTGTCCGGGCCGTAGGAGAACTGGATCACCGCGGGCGCGATGAGCAGCGCCACCAGGTTCATGACCTTCAGCAACGGGTTGATCGCGGGACCGGCGGTGTCCTTGAAGGGATCGCCGACCGTGTCGCCGATCACGGTCGCCGCGTGGGCCTCACCGCCCTTGCCGCCGTGGTGGCCGTCCTCGACGAGTTTCTTGGCGTTGTCCCAGGCGCCACCGGAGTTGGCCAGGAACACGGCCATCAGCGTGCCCGCGCCGATCGCGCCCGCGAGGAACGCGCCGAGCGGGCCGACGCCGAGGGTGAACCCGATGAAGATGGGCGCCATCACGGCCAGCAGACCGGGCGTGGCGAGCTCGCGCAACGCGTCCTTGGTGCAGATGTCGACGACCTTGCCGTACTCCGGTTTCTCGCTGTAGTTCATGATCCCGGGCCGCTCGCGGAACTGCCGCCGCACCTCGAAGACCACGGAACCCGCCGACCGCGACACCGCGTTGATCGCCAGCCCCGAGAAGAGGAAGACGACCGCGGCGCCCGCGACGAGACCCACGAGGTTGTTGGGCTGCGAGATGTCCATCATCAGGCTCATCGGGGCGCCCTCGCCGCCGAGCTGTTCGCCCACGTCCCGCGCTCCGGTGATGATCGCGTCGCGGTACGACCCGAACAGCGCCGCCGCCGCGAGCACGGCCGTGGCGATCGCGATGCCCTTGGTGATCGCCTTGGTGGTGTTGCCGACCGCGTCCAGGTTGGTGAGCACCTGCGCGCCCGCGCCCTCGACGTCGCCCGACATCTCCGCGATGCCCTGCGCGTTGTCGGAGACCGGCCCGAAGGTGTCCATCGCGACGATGACACCGACCGTGGTGAGCAGGCCGGTGCCGGCCAGCGCCACCGCGAACAGCGCCAGCACGATCGACGTGCCGCCGAGCAGGAACGCCCCGTACACCCCGAGCCCGATCAACAGGGCCGTGTACACGGCGGATTCGAGACCGACGGAGATACCGGCGAGGACGACGGTGGCCGGGCCGGTGAGCGATGTCTTGCCGATGTCCCGAACCGGCCGTCGGGTGGTCTCGGTGAAGTAGCCGGTCAGTTGCTGGATCAGGGCGGCGAGCACGATGCCGATGGCCACCGCGACGAGCGCGAGGATCCGCGGGTCGCCGTCCTTGCCCTGGATCGCGGCGTCGGTGACACCGTCGAGCTCTGAGTACTTGGCCGGCAGGTAGACGTAGACGGCCACCGCCACCATCACGAGCGAGATCACCGCGGAGATGAAGAACCCGCGGTTGATGGCGCTCATGCCGCTGCGGTCGGAGCGCCTCGGCGCCACGGCGAAGATGCCGATCATCGCCGTGATCACACCGATCGCCGGCACCAGCAGCGGGAAGCCGAGCCCGGCGTCGCCGAAAGCCGCCGAGCCCAGGATCAGCGCGGCGACCAGGGTGACGGCATAGGACTCGAAGAGGTCGGCCGCCATGCCCGCGCAGTCGCCGACGTTGTCGCCCACGTTGTCGGCGATGGTCGCGGCATTGCGCGGGTCGTCCTCCGGAATGCCCTGTTCGACCTTGCCGACCAGGTCGGCGCCGACGTCGGCGGCCTTGGTGAAGATGCCGCCGCCGACCCGCATGAACATCGCGATCAGCGCGGCACCGAGGCCGAAGCCCTCGAGCACCTTCGGCGCGTCGGCCGCGTACACCAGCACCACACAGGACGCGCCGAGCAGGCCGAGGCCCACCGTGAACATGCCGACCACACCGCCCGTGCGAAATGCGATCTTCATCGCCTTGTGCGAGACGGTGGTCAGATCCTTTTCCGGCTCGCCTGCTGCCGGAGTCGCCTCACGCGCCGCCGCGGCGACGCGCACATTGCTGCGTACGGCGAGCCACATGCCGATATAGCCGGTGGCCGCCGAGAACGCCGCTCCGATCAAAAAGAACACCGATCGTCCGGCACGCTGACTCCAGTCGTCCGCGGGCAGCAGCATGAGCAGGAAGAACACGACCACGGCGAATACTCCGAGCGTGCGCAGCTGGCGTGCCAGATAGGCGTTCGCGCCTTCCTGGACCGCCGCCGCGATCTTCTTCATGCTGTCGGTGCCCTCGCCGGCCGCGAGTACCTGGCGTACCAGGACCCCCGCGAGCACCAGTGCCGCCAGGGCGACGATCGCGATGACCACGACGAGGACGCGGTTGCCATCGGTCAGTACGGCGGCTGCGAGGTCTGTGGGATGGCCCGACTGTTGTGAGAGAGAAAGCCCCGCCATTCGTCCTCCTTGACGCTTGGGCTGAGCTCAAGATGTGGACGGGATTGTAGGTACCGGAACCTGATCAAAACAGAGCGCGATAAACGCAATCGGCCTTCTGAAGTAATGCCCTGAAAGCATTCTCGGGCGGCCTTGGAGCATGCGAATGATCGTGAACGAATTCACGCGATGAACAGCACAGGAACCACTGTAAAGGCGAGCACTGACAACCGCACATGACGAAGGGCCCCACGGGTGGGGCCCTTCGTCGAAAACGCTGTGGTTGTGACCGGTCAGACCAGGATCGTCGGCGGCGGGGTGGTCGGCCAGGTCATCTTGATCGACCCGCCGTGCTCTCCCGCGCTGACCTCGACGTCGTCGACGAGTCCACTGATGACCGCGAGGCCCATCTCGTCCTCTTCGGCTTCTCCGTCGGGGTTGCCGGGTCCAGCACCGTCCGCGCGCTCGCCCGGGACAGCGTGGGGGGCCTCGTCGCCGACCTCGATGGAGAACTGTTTCTCCTCCTCGATCAGCAGCACCTTCACCGGTGCCGAGATCCCGCCGGTCTTGTGCAGTCCGACGGCCCGGCTGCACGCCTCGCCGACGGCGAGTCTGACCTCGTCGAGGACGGCCTCGTCCACCCCGGCCCTGCGCGCTACCGCGGCCGCCACCAACCGGGCGGTCCTGACGTGCTCGGGCAGCGCGCTGAAGCGGAGCTCAACGGTGGCCATGCATCCCCCTCGCAACTACGGGCGTGCTGTCGAGGGGCTCCGGGCCGCCGAAATCCCGGGCCCCCTCGGTCTTCACTTCTGCCGAACTCTTGCCGCACTTCGGCCGGCCCGGGCCCGGGGGCCCGGGTCCGTCATCAGTCGGTGGCCGCCACCGCTTCCTCGACCGAGGTGTGAATCGGGAACACCTTGGTGAGGCCGGTGATGCGGAAGATCTTCAGAATGCGCTCCTGGTTGCAGACCAGGCGCAGGGAGCCCTCATGGGCCCGCACGCGCTTCAGGCCGCCGACCAGCACGCCGAGTCCGGTGGAGTCGAGGAAGTCCACGCCCTCCATGTCGACGACAAGGTGGAAACTGCCGTCGTTCACCAGCTCGACCAACTGCTCGCGCAGCTTGGGCGCGGTATATACGTCGATTTCGCCACCAACCCTGACGATCGTGCGATCGCCCATGGTTTCGGTCGACAGGGACAGGTCCACGGATCCTCCAGCACCTTGCTATCGAGCGGTCGCCCTCGGGGCATCTCGGCTTCAGCCCTTGGACGCTTCGCCAGCCGCGATGGCATTCAATCACTTACCGGCAGGCGTGTACGACGCCTTGGCTCCATTGTCCGTCACGCCAGTGACACACTCGGTGCCGATGGCCAAGAATCACCGATCCGATCGAACCCCGACGGACCCCGCCCCCGGGCCCGCGCCGGGCGCGGTCCTGGACCGGCTCGCGTCCGGTCCGAGCAGGGCTTCGCGCATTACTCATACGGAGCACCTGCCCCCGCGCGAGGGTCGGCATGCCGTCTGGCCGGACCGGATCCGCGCCGAAGTGGTGGCCGCCGTACGGGCCGCGGGTATCGAGCATCCCTGGGCCCACCAGGCACACGCGGCCGAGCACGCCCTGGACGGCGACTCCGTCGTGGTCGCCACCGGCACGGCCTCGGGCAAGTCCCTGGCCTATCTCGTGCCGGTCCTGTCCACCCTTCTGGAGGGCGCCGAGGCCCCGAACGGCCGCGGCGCGACCGCCCTCTACCTGGCCCCCACCAAGGCCCTTGCGGCGGATCAGTGCCGCTCCGTGAAGGAATTTTCACATCCACTGGGCCATTCGGTGCGCCCGGCCGTGTACGACGGCGACACTCCGTTCGAGGAACGCGAGTGGATCCGTCAGTACGCCAACTACGTCCTGACCAACCCGGACATGCTGCACCGCGGCATCCTGCCGTCCCACCCCCGCTGGTCCTCCTTCCTGAAGTCGCTGAAGTACGTCGTCGTCGACGAGTGCCACACCTACCGCGGGGTCTTCGGGTCGCACGTCGCCCAGGTGCTGCGCCGGCTGCGCCGGTTGTGCGCCCGTTACGGCGCCTCGCCCGTGTTCCTGCTCGCCTCCGCGACCGCCGCCGAGCCCGCGGTGGCCGCCGGCCGCCTCACCGGCCTGCCGGTCGTGGAGGTCGCCGACGACGCCTCCCCCCGCGGTGAACTGGTGTTCGCGCTGTGGGAGCCGCCGCTGACCGAGCTGCACGGCGAGAAGGGCGCCCCCGTCCGCCGCACCGCCACTGCCGAGGCTGCCGACCTGCTGACCGACCTCACGGTGCAGGGTGTGCGTTCGGTCGCCTTCGTGCGGTCGCGGCGCGGCGCCGAGCTGATCTCCGTCATTTCCCAGGAGCGTCTGGCCGAGGTCGACCGTTCGCTGGCCGGGCGTGTCGCGGCCTACCGGGGCGGCTACCTCCCGGAGGAGCGCCGCGCACTCGAACGGGCCATCCATTCGGGTGAACTCCTGGGCCTCGCGGCGACGAACGCCCTCGAACTCGGCATCGACATCTCCGGTCTCGACGCGGTCGTCATCGCCGGCTACCCGGGCACGCGCGCCTCGCTGTGGCAGCAGGCGGGCCGGGCCGGACGGTCCGGGCAGGGCGCCCTCGCCGTCCTGGTCGCCCGCGACGACCCGCTGGACACCTTCCTCGTCCATCACCCCGAGGCCCTTTTCGACCAGCCCGTCGAGTCGACGGTCCTCGACCCGGACAACCCTTACGTCCTCGCCCCGCACCTGTGCGCGGCCGCCGCGGAAATGCCCCTGACGGACGAGGACCTCGACCTGTTCGGCCCGGCCTGCGAGGGCCTGCTGCCCCAGCTGGAGGCCGCGAAGCTGCTGCGCCGCCGCACCAAGGCCTGGCACTGGACCCGCCGCGAGCGCGCCGCCGACCTGACCGACATCCGCGGTGAGGGCGGACGCCCGGTCCAGGTCGTCGAGTCCGGCACGGGCCGGCTGCTCGGCACGGTCGACGCGGGCGCCGCGCACTCGACCGTGCACGAGGGGGCCGTCCACCTCCACCAGGGCCGCACCTACCTGGTGCGGTCCCTGGACCTGGAGGACTCCGTCGCCCTCGTCGAGGAGGCCGCCCCGCCCTACTCCACGGTCGCCCGGGACACGACGGCCATCTCCGTCCTGGAGACCGACGTCGAGGTCCCCTGGGGCGACGGCCGTCTCTGCTACGGCTCCGTCGAGGTCACCAACCAGGTCGTCTGCTTCCTCCGTCGCCGGCTCATCACCGGTGAGGTCCTGGGCGAGACGAAGCTCGACCTCCCTCCTCGTACGCTGCGCACCCGGGCGGTGTGGTGGACCGTCACCGAGGACCAGCTGGACCGGGCCCGGATCAACCCGGAGATCCTCGGCGGCTCCCTGCACGCCGCCGAGCACGCGTCGATCGGCCTGCTGCCCCTCTTCGCCACCTGCGACCGCTGGGACATCGGCGGCGTGTCGATCCCGCTGCACCCGGACACGCTCCTGCCCACGGTCTTCGTCTACGACGGCCATCCGGGCGGCGCGGGCTTCGCGGAGCGTGCCTTCCACACCGCCCGCACCTGGCTGACCGCCACCCGCCAGGCCATCGCCTCCTGTGAGTGCGACGCCGGCTGCCCGTCCTGCATCCAGTCCCCCAAGTGCGGCAACGGCAACGACCCGCTGCACAAGAGGGGGGCGGTGCGGCTGCTCACGGTGCTGCTGGAAGGGGCTCCGGAGGAGAAGGAGGCAGGTGACCATGCGGCTGAGCGGCCGACGGAAGGTCCGGCTGGGCCGCCGGAGGGCCCGCCCGTGCCCTGACCCGCGCCGTGAACGGCCCCCGGCCCGACGCCGCCGTCACGTCCGAGATCTCTCCGACGACCTCGCACCGCACCAGCCGCACGCCCTGTGCCCGGGCCACCCGGCCGGCCCGGGCACAGGCCGCCGCACCTCCCTCGGCCCAGTGGTCCGCCGCCGCGAGCGCCGCCAGATCCGCACCGCCCGCCGCCCGGTGCCGGACGACGACGGCCTGCCCCAGCGCGAGGACGACACCGAACACCACGCACAGGACGGCGATCGCTCCGACGCTCCAGACGGTGGCGGATCCCTGATCCGAGGCGGCCCCTCCGCTCACTCGCCGCCGTGTCTCCCGCCCCCGCACCTCCGCCGGTCGTCTCATGTGCCCACCCCCACGGCCTCCTCCACCGACGCCACGGCTTCCTCGCGCACGGTGAACGGCAAACCCCGCAGCATCGGCGCCTCCGCCACGACGACCACCCGGACGTGCTCCGCGTCCCGGCTGACGGTGACCTTCGCGCCGGGCGGTGCCGCCTCTCGGGTCATGCGCACGACCGCGCCGGGCGGGTCCTGGCGGGCCGCCGCGCGGGCGCCCGTCCGTGCCGCGTCCACGCACTGGATCTGGGCGGCCACCACCAGCAGCCCCCAGACCAGCGCCATCGCGAACATCACCAGCACGGGCAGCACGACCGCCGACTCCGCCGTGACGAACCCCCGGTCCGCGCCCCGCTCACATGCGCGCATTGAGGGCTTCCTGCACGATGCCCTGCAGCTCCGCGCCGACCGCACCGCTGGTGACGACCTTGTAGAGCACCACCGCGAACGCGACCGCCGCCACGATTCCCACCGCGTACTCGGAGGTGACCATCCCCGCGTCCCTCCGCGCCGTACGCATCCCACACACCAGGGCACGCAGCCGTGCCCGTACCGCCTGATACATCTCAACCCCCGTAGGAAAGAGTCCGAACTTCATTTGGTTGTCGCCGACTTGCCTCACCGACCCGTCTCCGCCTCAGCCACCACCTCCCTCGAGCACCCCGCCCGCGAGCCCGATCACCACGGGCAGCACACCGACCGCGATGAACGCCGGCAGGAAGCACAGTCCGACGGGCGCGCTGACGATGACGCCCGCACGGCGTGCCCTGGCCGTCGCGGCGCGGCCCCAGTCGGCGCGGGCCTCGGTGGCGAGCCGGGCGACCGGTGTGGCGGCGGGCAGCCCGGTCACACCGGCCCGCTCGAGCAGCCGGGCCAGGCCATCGGCACCCGGGAGGGCGGCCAGCCTCCGCCAGGCGGAACCCGGCTCGCCGCCCAGCCGCACCTCCGCCGCGCCATGGACCAGCGCGTCTCCCACGGGGCCGCCCAGGGCCTCGCCGACCGCCTGGGCCGCTATCACCGGGCCGGCGCCCGCGGCGATGCAGGCGGCCAGCAGGTCGGCGGCCAGGGGCAGTTGCCGTGCCGCCTCGGTCAGGTCGGGCGCCTGTACGGCCGCGGTCGCCTCCTGCCGCTGCCGCCACCGCCACATCCCCACCGCACCGGCCAGTCCCACCGCGACACCGGCGGGCCCGCCGACCAACGCCCACCCGGCGCACGCCACGCCGACGGGAGGGAGCCATCTGTGTGCTGCCCCGCGCAAGGCGAGGCGCGGGACGGGGGCGGTCGCCTCCCGGGCCGGCAGTCCGGTCAGCCGGCGCCGCATCCGCCGGCTGCGCCGCGCTTCCACCAGCCACCGCACGGACCAGCCGAGCCCCAGCAGCGTCCCCGCTGCCACCCCCAGCCTGTGGATAACTTCCCCGCTCATGCGGCCGCCTCCGCGCCCCGCACGATCCGCAGCACCCACCACAGCCCCAGGCCCTCCAGCGCCCCGCCGACCACCAGGCAGCCCAGGCCCGCCGTGGTGTGCAGCAGGACATGGAGGGGGTCGGCGCCGAGGGCGGTGCCGATGAGGAGCCCCAGGGCCGGCAGCCCGGCGAGCATCACGGCCGTGGTGCGGGCACCCGCCAACTGGGCACGCAGGTCGCAACGTTGGTCCCGTTCCGCGCGCAGAGCCGCGGTGAGCCGGTCGAGTCCGGCCGCGAGTCCCGCGCCCTGGTCCACGGCCACCCGCCAGCACGCCGCGAGTCCCCGCAGCCCTTCAGCGCCCGGTTGCCGTGCGGCGGTCGCGAGCGCGCCCGGCACATCGCCGCCGAACCGCGCCGCCGCCAGCACCGTCGCCTGTGCGTCCGCGAGTCCGCCGCGGTCCCGCGCGGCCCGCAGCAGCGCCTCACCCGGCTGGCGTCCGGCCCGCACCTCGCCGGCGAGCGTGCCGCACAACGCGATCACCGCGTCCGCCCGGCGCTCCTGGTCCCGCCGCGCCAGGCCGGCCAGCCGGACCCGCCGCAGCAGCGGTACCCCGGCGGCCCCCAGGACGGCCGGCAGCACCGACGCCCCGAGCACCGCCAGCACCAGCCCGGCCACCGGCGCCCACCACTCGGCCCGCAGCCGCCCGCGAAGGCGCCGCAGCGCGTCAGGGCGCACCCGCCGCCACCCGGGCGGCCCGCTCCCGGCGGTCCCGCCGCCGGCGAGCAGCAGCCGCGCCCGCCGCGCCGGGTTCCGCTCGCCCAGCAGCCAGACCGCCGCTGCCACACACGCCACCGCCGCACCCGTCGACATCTCAGCCACCGCCGCCATCCCCCGGTCCTCCCCGTCCGGTCGTCAACCGTCCGCCTCCGTCCCCGCCATCGCCGGCTCCTCCCACCGGCGCACGGCCGGCCGCACCCGCCCCGCCGCCGGTCACGTCGTCGCGGAGCAGACCCCGCAGCCGTTCCCACCCCCGCTCACGCACGAAGGCCTCCGCTCCCCACCGCAGGGCCGGCACCGTCCGCACCAGTCCCGTCGGGTCCCGCTCCAGCACGTGCACCTCGGCGATCCGCCGCCGCCCGGCCCGGTCGCGTACGAGGTGCAGCACCACGGAGAGGGCGGCGGCCACCTGACTGTGCAGTGCGGCCCGGTCGAGCCCGGCGGCCGTGCCGAGCGCCTCCAAGCGGGCCGGTACGTCGGCGGCGGCATTGGCGTGCACCGTCCCGCACCCGCCCTCGTGGCCGGTGTTCAGCGCGGCCAGCAGATGCACCACTTCGGGCCCCCGCACCTCGCCCACGACCAGCCGGTCGGGACGCATCCGCAGCGCCTGGCGCACCAGGTCCTCGAGCGTGACGAGGCCCGCGCTCTCCTGGTTGGCGGGTCTGCTCTCCAACCGCACGACGTGCGGATGGTCCGGCCGCAGTTCCGCCGAGTCCTCCGCCAGGACGATCCGTTCGTCCGCTCCCACCAGCCCCAGCAGGGCGCTCAGCAGCGTCGTCTTGCCGGTGCCCGTGCCCCCGCTGACGAGGAAGGACAGCCGCGCGTCGAGCAGCGCCCGCAGCACGCGGTCCCCGCCCGGCGGCACCGTGCCCGCCGTGACCAGCTCGCCGAGTGTGAAGGCACGCGGCCGTACGACCCGCAGCGAGAGGCAGGCACAGTCCACGGCCACGGGCGGGAGCACCGCGTGCAGCCGCGTTCCGTCGGGCAGCCGGGCGTCGGCCCAGGGCCGGGCGTCGTCCAGGCGGCGCCCGGCCACCGCGGCGAGACGCTGGGCGAGCCGTCGTACGGCCGCCGCGTCCGCGAAGCGCACCGGCGTGAGCTCCAGTCCGCCGCCCCGGTCCACCCAGACCCGGTCGGGAGCCGACACCAGCACGTCCGTCACAGACGGGTCGGCGAGCAACGGCTCCAGAGGCCCGCTGCCGACCAGCTCGGACCGCAACTGGGCGGCGGCCCCCAGGACTTCCGCGTCGCCGAGCACCCGTCCCTGCTCCCGCAGGGCCTGTGCCACACGCGCGGGTGTCGGCTCGGCACCGCTCTCGGCGAGCCACCGCCGTACTCCGTCGAGCAGGCCGGCGTCCTCGGCTCCGGACACCGTGCCGGTCGCCGCGCTCATGCGGCACCCGCCTCGACGAGCGCCCGCTCCCAGAACCCCTTGCAGAAGCGGGCGAGCGGTCCGCGCGGGACGCCACCCGGAGGCGCCGTGGCCCCGTCCGGGCGCAGCAGCCCCGGCTCGACCGGCACCTCGCCGACCAGGGGTAGTCCGAGCAGCCGTGCCACCTCGCGTTCGTCGAGCCCCGGCGGGTAGGGCCCGCGGACCGCCACCCGCAGATCGCGCAGGACCATGCCGACGGCGGACGCCACCCGCCCGGCCGCCGCGACGGCCCGCAGTTCCGCGGGCACCACCAGCACGCCGACGTCCAGCTGGGTGAGGACTTCGGCGACGCCGTCGTCGACGCGGCGCGGCAGATCGACCACGACGGTGCCGCCCCGGCGCCGGGCCGCCGCGAGGACCGCGCGCACCGCCTGGGGCGGGACGGCGATCCGGTCGCCCCGGTCCCAGCTGAGCACCCGCAGCGAGTGCAGCTCAGGGAGCGACTCCTCCAGGGCGCCGCCGCCGACCCGTCCGCGTGAGGCGGCGAACGCGGGCCAGCGCAGTCCGTCGGCCGTCTCTCCGCCGAGGAGTACGTCGAGCCCGCCACCCAGCGGATCGGCGTCCACGAGGAGGGTGCGCAGTCCCTCCCTCGCGGAGGTGACGGCGAGCGCGCACGCGAGCGTGGACGCTCCGGCCCCGCCCCGGCCGCCGATGACGCCCACGGTGAGCGCGGGCCGGCCGACGCCCTCTGCGACGTCGGCGATGCGGTCGACCAGCCACTGCTCGCCGTCGGGCAGCATCAGGACGTGCTCGGCGCCGATCTCGACGGCACGCCGCCACACCCCGGAGTCGTCCGGGTCGCGTCCGACGAGGACGACTCCCCGTCTGCGCGCGGCCCCGCGCAGGCGCCGCGCCGCATCGTCGCCCACGAGGACGAGGGGCGCGGCCTCCCAGCTGCCTCTGCGCTCCGGCACCCCGTGGTGCACCTCGGGTGTCGCGCCGGCCGCCGCGCACAGGCGCAGCAGATCGTCGAGGAGCTCGGTGTCCTCGGTGACGATCAGCGGTCCGCCCTGCCGCCCTCCGGCGGCCGGCGGCGGATCGTGTGTGACGGTTCCGGCCACGGTCTCCATCCCCCTTCGCTGCATGGCTCGCGCGGCCTCCGCGGCCCCGCGATTTCCGATCGTGGGAAGAACCGACAAGGCGGCCTCCCTATGAACGGCCGACGTAAACCGGCCAAACGCCCCCGCGAATCGGAACCGGCGATGAACTCGCCGCGACCGGGGCGCGCTGGAATCACGGTGCAGCGATCTCGGATTTCGTGTGGATCTTGGTGGATAACTGTGGACGTCCCGAGGGTTGTGAATATCGTCGTCACCCATACCGGTGGCCCCCGCAGACCCCTTGTGCGACTCCCGCAGGGCAGTCCGGCGGCTACATACGGTGAAGAGTCATGCCCATGACAATCTGCTGCCCCTCGCAGCACCCCGGCAGCACTCTGACCGCGCGAAGAAGGAGAAAACCCACCCGGACATGCGACGACCCCCGCCGGGGGGGAGAGCGGGGGTCGTCCCCACGGCCGACTCGGGGGGGGAGGAGTCGGGCCGGGTTAGCACGGTCGCGAACGATCCGTGACTTCCATGGTGTACCCGAGAGCCCTCTCAGGCAAACCCACGCGCCCCACCTTACGCCGAATGGGCTGCCCCTATGCTCAGGGGCGTGGAAAACCACTCCTTGCCCCGCACCGCGGCGTTCTTCGACCTGGACAAGACGGTCATTGCGAAGTCGAGCACGCTCACCTTCAGCAAGTCGTTCTACCAAGGCGGCCTGATCAACCGAAGGGCTGTCCTGCGAACTGCATATGCCCAGTTCGTCTTCCTCGCCGGCGGTGCCGACCACGAGCAGATGGAGCGCATGCGCTCGTATCTGTCCGCGCTGTGCCGCGGATGGAACGTGCAGCAGGTCAAGGAGATCGTCGCCGAGACGCTGCACGATCTGATCGATCCGATCATCTACGACGAGGCCGCCTCCCTCATCGAGGAGCACCACACCGCCGGCCGCGACGTCGTGATCGTGTCCACGTCGGGCGCGGAGGTCGTCGAGCCGATCGGCGAGCTGCTCGGCGCGGACCGCGTGGTGGCGACCCGCATGGTCGTGGGCGACGACGGCTGCTTCACCGGCGAGGTGGAGTACTACGCCTACGGCCCGACCAAGGCCGAGGCCATCAAGGAGCTGGCCGCGTCCGAGGGGTACGACCTCAGCCGCTGCTACGCCTACAGCGACTCGGCGACCGACGTCCCCATGCTCGAGTCCGTCGGCCACCCCCATGCGGTGAACCCGGACCGTGCGCTGCGCCGCGAGGCCCTCGCGCGCGGGTGGCCGATCCTGGACTTCCACCGTCCGGTCCGGCTCAAGCAGCGCATCCCCTCGTTCTCCGTACCGCCGCGTCCGGCGCTGGTCGCGGTCGCCGCGATAGGCGCCGCGGCGGCCACAGCCGGTCTGGTCTGGTTCGCGAACCGGCGCCGGGCGACAGCCGCTTGACCTGGGAACGACCCGACGTCGTATGCGCACCCGAAAGTAAAGAAGTGCAGTCCGGGCTTCCGCTTCCTGTGAGTCAGGAGTACAAAGGAGTCAACGGCCCGCGAGACCAAGGACATCCGAGAGGATCACCTTAAATACGCATTTGGCCCCACGGACCGCGCATGAACACCGGGCACCCACGCGACGTCGACCCGTCGATTACGGGCCAGCCGCACCAGGTGACGGGCAAAGTTCCCGACCTGATGGGCATATATCGAGGACGCTTGGTAACCCGGTGCTCATGCCAGCGGCGGTACGAGATCTCGTACCGCCGCATCTCTTTTCCCGTCAGCTTTCACGCCGCTCCGCGCTGCAACGCCTCGCACACCGCCGTCGACTCGCGCGCCCCCAGCTCCACCGCCCGGCCGCAGTGGGCGATCCAGGCGGCCATGCCTTCCGGGGTGCCGGAGACATACCCGTCCAGCGCTTCCAGGTAGGCCTCGCGGCCCAGCTCGGCGTGTCCGACCTCGGCCGGGCAGACCGACTTCGGGTCCAGGCCGCTGCCGACCAGGACGATGCGTTCGGCCGTGCGCGCGACCAGGCCGTTGTGGGACGTGAAGGGACGCAGCGCCAGCAGCTCGCCGTGCACCACGGCAGCCGTCACCAGGGCCGGCGCGGAACTCCCGGCGATGATCAGCCCGCCCAGCCCTTCCAGCCTGCCGTGCGCCTCCGCCGCACTCGGCAGCGGCAGCCCGTTGAGCGGGTCGTCGACCGGCTCACCCTCCTGCCGGGGCCGCCCCACCTGGTCCGCCTTGCCGGCCGCAGCCACCAGGTGCAGCCGGGCCAGCACCCGCAGGGGCGACTGCCGCCAGATCGACAGCAGCTGCCCAGCCTCCGCGGTGAGCCGCAGGGCCGCTCCCACGGCGCGGGCCTCGTCGTCACCGCTGAAGTCCGTACGCCGGCGCACTTCCTCGAGCGCCCAGTCCGCGCCGGACAGCGCCGCTGAGCCGCGTGCCCCGCGCAGGGCCGCCTCGGAGGTGATCGCGTTGCTGCGCCGGCGCATGATCCGGTGGCCGTAGACCCGGTCCACGGCCTTGCGCACGGACTCCACGGACTCGGCCACGCCGGGCAGGTCGCCCAGTGATGCGAGGGGGTCGGCGGTCGCGCCTGCTGTACTCATGAGTACGACCCTACGCACCCCGGGGGTCCGCCCGGCGGTGGAGTGGCCTTCTTCACGCGGCTATCCCCTGGCGGCCGGAGCCTTGGGCGCCCCCTTCTGAGCCGGAGTGGGCCGACCCGCGAGGAAGGACGCCCAGCCCTGCCTCGGCGCCTCGCCTACCTTGAGCGTCCGCAGCTTCTCCAGCGTCCTGGGGTCCTGGGCGTCCAGCCAGTCCGCCAGCTGCCGGAACGAGACACAGCGCACCTCCTTCTTGGTGCACACCGCCTCGATGACCTCCTCGACGGCCCGCATGTAGGTGCCGCCGTTCCAGGATTCGAAGTGGTTGCCGATGATCAGCGGCGCGCGGTTGCCGTGGTAGGCCCGGTAGAAGCCCCCGAGCAGGCCGTCGCGCATCTGGTCGCCCCAGAAGGCGTGCTTGGCGGGGTCGCCCTGGGTGTCGGTGCCCGACTGGTTGACCATGAAGTTGTAGTCCATGGTGAGCTGCTCGTAGGAGTGGCCGGGGAACGGCACGAGCTGCATGGACAGGTCCCACAGGCCGCCCTTTCTGCCCGGCCAGACCTGGTCGTTGACGCCGCTGGTGTCGTAGCGGAAGCCCAGGTCGCGGGCCGCCCTGATGAAGTTCCGCTGCCCCTCCAGACAGGGTGTGCGCGCGCCGATGAGCTCCTTGTCGTAGTCGAAGGGGAGCGGCGACGCGTTCTTCAGGCCGGTGTTGGTCTTCCAGGTCTTCACGAACTGCTTGGCCTGGGCGATCTCGTCCTTCCAGTCCTTCACCGACCACTCACCGACCCCGCCGCCGCTGCCGCAGAAGTGGCCGTTGAAGTGGGTCCCGATCTCGTTGCCCTCCAGCCAGGCCAGGCGGAGCTGCTGCACGGTGGCGGCGATGCCACGGCGGTCGTTGAAGCCGATGTCGGAGCGGCCCGGCGAGTGCTGCGGCGGCCGGTACAGTTCGCGCTTGTCGTCCGGCAGCATGTACACGCCGCTCAGGAAGTACGTCATGGTCGCGTCGTTCTCCCTGGCGACCTTGCGGAAGTGGGAGAACAGCTTCTGGCTGTCCTCGCCCGCGCCGTCCCAGGAGAAGACGACGAACTGCGGCGGCTTCTGACCGGGCCGCAGCCGCGCGGGCCTGGGCAGGTGGGGCTGCGCGCCGGTGTAGGCGGTGGAGCCGTCTCCGATCAGCCGGACCACGCTCTTCGGCGCCTGGGCCGGCTTCGGCTTCCGCGGCTCGGGGGCTTTTTCCCGGGGGGCGCCGGTCGCGCAACCGGCGAGGGATGCGGCGCACATCGCGGCAATCAGAGAACCTGCGGCGGTCCTGCGGGTGGCGGCCATGTGTCGCCCACCTTCTTCCTTCTCTCGGGTGCCGACAGCGCCGCCAAGTTCGCATGAGAAGAAGAAGGAATTAGTACGACAAGCCGATGAAATAGCCGCTTCACCCTTATAGGTGTTCCATTCACCCATTTGCCCGCAAAATCTATGCTCGCCCTTTACTCTGCATTACGATTCGTTTACTGAGCGTTGCTTCATCCCGCCGATTCACGCCGTAGTCACGGCCGCGACCAGAACCCCGCCCCCCGAGCGGGGACCCCACGTCACGCGACCGCGCAGCCCTGGAGGAGACGGGAAAACATGTCATCCTGCGTCCCCGCACGCGCCGCCGATTCGGACCGGACCGAGCGCACCCATCCACCCCACAGCCCGCCGCCGGCCGGGCCCCGCCGATTCAGGATCGCGGGTGCCGACGTGTCGGCCTCGATCGCGGTCTTCCTGATCGCCCTGCCCTTGTCCCTGGGCATCGCCCTCGCCACCGGCGCACCCCTCCAGGCCGGCCTCGTCGCCGCCGCCGTGGGCGGGCTCGTCGCCGGACGCATCGGCGGCTCCCCGCTCCAGGTGAGCGGACCGGCCGCCGGACTCACCGTCGTCACCGCCGACCTCATCCAGCGCTACGGCTGGCGGGCGACCTGCGCCATCACCATCCTCGCCGGCCTCGCCCAGCTGGGCCTGGGCTGCCTGCGTGTGGCGCGCGGCGCCCTTGCCGTGAGTCCCGCCATCGTGCACGGCATGCTCGCCGGGATCGGCGTCACCATCGCCGTGGCCCAGCTGCACATCGTGCTCGGCGGCACCCCCCAGAGCTCCGTCCCCGGCAACCTGCGTGCCCTGCCCGCCCAGTTGGCGCACATGCGCCCCGAGGCCGTGTCGGTGAGCGTGCTGACCCTCGCGCTGCTGCTGCTCTGGCCGAGAATGCCGGGCCGGAGAGGCCGCCTGCTGCGCAAGGTCCCGGCCGCGCTCGTCGCCGTCACCGGAGCCACCGCGGCCGCCGCCCTCACCGGCCTCCGCCTGCCCAAGGTCGACCTGCCCTCCTGGAGCAACCACGCCCTGGCCGGACTGCCCGAGGGCTCCGTGCTCGGCCTCGCCGCCGCGGTGCTCACCATCACCCTGGTGTGCAGCGTGCAGTCACTGCTCGGCGCGGTCGCCGTGGACAAGCTGGTCGCCCGCCGAGAGGGCGCGTCCGGCCACGTCGGGCGCTCCGACCTCGACCGCGAACTGCTGGGCCAGGGCGCCGCCAACATCGTCTCCGGTTCGCTCGGCGGACTGCCCATCGCCGGTGTCGCCGTGCGCAGTTCGGCGAACGTGAACGCGGGTGCGGTGAGCCGGAACTCCACGATGCTGCACGGCGTTTTCGTAGTGATCGCCACACTGCTGATGGTCCCGGTCCTGGAGCTCATCCCGCTGGCCTCGCTCGCCGCCCTGGTGATGGCCATCGGCATCCAGATGGTGTCCCTGCATCACATCCGCACGGTGACGCGCCACCGAGAAGTCTGGGTGTACGCCGTCACGACCCTCGGCGTCGTCTTCCTCGGCGTCCTCCAGGGCGTGGCACTCGGCATCGCCACGGCCGTCGGGGTCGCCCTGCACCGCCTCACCCGCACCCGCATCACACACAGGGAGAGGGAAGGAGTCCACCACGTACACGTCAGAGGGCAGTTGACGTTCCTCGCGGTGCCACGTCTCAGCCGGGCCCTGCATCTCGTGCCCCACGGCGCCGCCACGGTCGTCGAGCTGGACGGTTCGTTCATGGACCACGCGGCGTACGAGACCTTGCAGGACTGGCAGAAGACGCACACCGCGCAGGGAGGCACCGTCGAGATCACCGGACGGCACCCCGGCACGCGCATCTCCGAGCCGCAGGCCTCGACCGGCTGCCGTTGCCGGCCCTGGACGCCCTGGCGCAACCACCAGTGCGAACGCCCCCAGTCCACTCCCCCCGCAGAGCACGCCCCGGCCGGCACGGACCGCTCCGCGCCGGACCTGACGGGCACCGGAGGAGCCAGTGGGCATGAACTGGCGCGTGGCATCAGCGCGTTCCAGCGCAACACCGCGCCCCTGGTGCGCAGCGAGCTGGCCCGGCTGGCGCGCGAAGGGCAGCGGCCCTCGCAGCTCTTCCTGACCTGCGCCGACTCACGGCTGGTCACGTCGATGATCACCTCCAGTGGTCCGGGCGACCTGTTCGTGGTGCGCAACGTGGGCAACCTCGTCCCGCGGCCCGGCGAGGAGAGCGGCGACGACTCGGTGGCGGCCGCGATCGAGTACGCCGTGGACGTGCTCCAGGTGCGGTCCATCACGGTGTGCGGGCACTCGGGATGCGGCGCCATGCAGGCGCTGCTGGGCTCCGAGCCCGGCAGCACCCGGACACCGCTCGAGCGGTGGCTGCGGCACGGGCTGCCCAGCCTGGAGCGCATGACCCACGACGGCCTGCCGTGGGGCGGACTCGCAGGGCGGGATCCCGAGGACGCGGTCGAGCAGCTCTGCCTGACCAACGTGGTCCAGCAGCTGGAGCATCTGCGCGCCCACGAGTCGGTGGCCCGGGCCCTGGAGAAGGGCACGTTGGAGCTGCACGGCATGTACTTCCACGTGGGGGAGGCGGAGGCGTACCTGCTCACCGACGCGGACGGCGAGCGCGTCTTCGACCGGGTCCGGGAGGCGGACCTCACGGCGTGAGCCGCCACCCGGCCAGGGTGGGCACCCCGAACGACGGCGGGGTGCCCACCCGGACACGCACGGCACCCCCTGAGCAAGATCCGGTGATCGGCGCGGCACCGGCTGAACCTTCCCTGGTCGGCGTACGTGGGTACGGATGACCCCGGTCCCGACAGCGCCGCTGACAGGTCTAAACCAATCGGCGGTCGGCCCTTGTCATCGCACCCCCGGGTCTGATGAGCTGTGGCCTGGGACACAACGGACACCCTGGGAAAGGCAGATGCCGTGAGCAACGAAAGCCTGGCCAACCTGCTGAGGGAGGAGATGGGCGAGTGAGTGAGAATCCTTCCCTCTCCAACCTGCTCAAGGAAGAGCGCAGGTTCGCACCCCCCGCCGACCTGGCCGCGAACGCCAACGTCACCGCGGAGGCGTATGAACAGGCCAAGGCTGACAGGCTCGGCTTCTGGGCCGAGCAGGCCCGTCGGCTGACCTGGGCCAAGGAGCCCACCGAGACACTCGACTGGTCGAATCCGCCGTTCGCCAAGTGGTTCCAGGACGGCGAGCTCAACGTCGCCTACAACTGCGTCGACCGGCATGTCGAGGCCGGCCACGGCGACCGGGTCGCCATCCACTTCGAGGGCGAGCCCGGCGACAGCCGCGCGATCACCTACGCCGAGCTCAAGGACGAGGTCTCCAAGGCGGCCAACGCGCTGCTGGAGCTGGGAGTTCAGGCCGGTGACCGGGTCGCCGTCTACATGCCGATGATCCCCGAGACGGCGATCGCGATGCTGGCCTGCGCCCGCGTCGGCGCCGCCCACTCGGTCGTCTTCGGCGGCTTCTCCTCGGACGCGCTCGCCACCCGCATCCAGGACGCCGACGCGCGCGTGGTCATCACCTCCGACGGCGGCTACCGGCGCGGCAAGCCGTCCGCGCTCAAGCCGGCCGTGGACGAGGCGGTCGAGAAGGCGGGCAACGTCGAGCACGTCCTGGTCGTGCGCCGCACCGGCCAGGAGGTCGCCTTCACCGAGGGCCGCGACGTGTGGTGGCACGACCTCGTGGACCGCCAGAGCGCGGAGCACACCCCGCAGGCGTTCCACGCCGAGCACCCGCTGTTCATCCTCTACACCTCGGGCACCACGGGTAAGCCGAAGGGCATCCTGCACACGTCCGGCGGATACCTCACCCAGACCGCCTACACCCACCACGCCGTCTTCGACCTCAAGCCGGAGACCGACGTGTACTGGTGCACCGCCGACGTCGGCTGGGTCACCGGCCACTCGTACATCGTCTACGGCCCGCTCGCCAACGGCGCCACGCAGGTCATGTACGAGGGCACGCCCGACACCCCGCACCAGGGCCGCTTCTGGGAGATCGTGCAGAAGTACGGCGTGACGATCCTCTACACCGCGCCGACCGCGATCCGTACGTTCATGAAGTGGGGCGACGACATCCCCGCCAAGTTCGACCTGTCCAGCCTGCGCGTGCTGGGCTCGGTGGGCGAGCCGATCAACCCCGAGGCGTGGGTCTGGTACCGCAAGAACATCGGCGGCGACCGCACCCCGGTTGTGGACACCTGGTGGCAGACCGAGACCGGCTCGATGATGATCACCCCGCTGCCGGGCGTGACCGCGACCAAGCCGGGCTCCGCGCAGACGCCGCTGCCCGGCATCTCCGCGACGGTCGTCGACGACGAGGCCAACGAAGTGCCCGACGGCGGAGGCGGCTATCTGGTGCTGACCGAGCCGTGGCCGTCGATGCTGCGCACCATCTGGGGGGACGACCAGCGGTTCATCGACACGTACTGGTCGCGTTTCGAGGGCAAGTACTTCGCCGGTGACGGTGCCAAGAAGGACGACGACGGTGACATCTGGCTGCTCGGCCGGGTCGACGACGTCATGCTCGTCTCCGGGCACAACATCTCGACCACGGAGGTCGAGTCGGCGCTCGTGTCCCACCCGTCGGTCGCCGAGGCGGCCGTGGTCGGCGCGGCGGACGAGACGACCGGGCAGGCGATCGTCGCCTTCGTGATCCTGCGCGGTACGGCCGCCGAGACCGAGGACCTGGTCGCCGAGCTGCGCACGCACGTCGGCAACACCCTCGGCCCGATCGCCAAGCCCAAGCGGATCCTGCCGGTGGCCGAGCTGCCCAAGACCCGCTCCGGCAAGATCATGCGCCGGCTGCTGCGGGACGTCGCCGAGAACCGCCAGCTCGGTGATGTCACCACGCTGACCGACTCCACGGTCATGGACCTCATCCAGGCGAAGCTGCCGGCCGCGCCGAGCGAGGACTGAGCCCGGCATAGCGGAACCGAGGAGGGGCACCCGGCAGCCATGCGCGCCGGGTGCCCCTCGCGGCCGCTGGGGAAGATCACCCCGCACACCCCGACGCACACTTAGGTAAGCTAAACAAAACGAAGCTCATAGGGGTGCCGGGAAGTCTGGTCGGCAGATAGTCGCGTCCTGCCCAGAACCGGAGGTCTCCCCAGTGCCCGCGCCCCGCTCCACCGCCCCCCGCAAGGTCCTCGGCCGGCTCTCCCTCCCCGAGCGGACCTATGTGGCGGACGCGCTGCGCACCGAGACCGTCGGCGGGGTGCTGCTGCTCGCCGCCGCGGTCGCCGCACTGCTCTGGGCGAACATCCCCGCGCTGCAGGACAGCTACCAGAGCGTCTCCCACTTCCACCTCGGCCCCGCGGCTCTCGGCCTCGACCTGTCGATCGCGCACTGGGCCGCCGACGGCCTGCTGGCGATCTTCTTCTTCGTCGCCGGCATCGAGCTCAAGCGCGAGCTCGTCGCGGGCGACCTGCGCGACCCCAAGGCTGCCGCGCTCCCCGTGGTCGCCGCCCTGTGCGGCATGGCCGTACCGGCGCTCGTCTACACCGTCACCAACGCCACCGGCGGCGGCTCCCTGGCCGGCTGGGCCGTGCCCACGGCCACCGACATCGCCTTCGCCCTCGCGGTGCTCGCGGTCATCGGCACGTCACTGCCGAGCGCGCTGCGGGCCTTCCTGCTCACGCTGGCCGTCGTCGACGACCTCTTCGCGATCCTGATCATCGCGGTCTTCTTCACCGCCGAGCTGAACTTCGCCGCGCTCGGCGGCGCCGCGGCGGGCCTGGTCGTCTTCTGGCTGCTGCTGCGCAAGGGCGTGCGCGGCTGGTACGTGTACGTGCCGCTCGCCCTGGTCATCTGGGCGCTGATGTACAACAGCGGCGTCCACGCCACCGTGGCCGGCGTCGCCATGGGCCTGATGCTGCGCTGCCACCGGAACGAGGGCGAGGAGCACTCCCCCGGTGAGCACATCGAACACCTGGTACGGCCCCTGTCGGCGGGTCTGGCCGTGCCGCTGTTCGCACTCTTCAGTGCCGGTGTCGCCATCTCCGGCGGCGCGCTCGCCGACGTGTTCACCAAGCCGGAGACCCTCGGCGTCGTCCTCGGACTCGTCGTCGGCAAGACTCTCGGCATCTTCGGCGGGACCTGGCTGACGGCCCGCTTCACCCGGGCGTCACTCAGCGACGACCTCGCCTGGGCCGACGTGTTCGCGGTGGCGAGCCTCGCCGGTATCGGCTTCACCGTGTCGCTGCTCATCGGCGAACTCGCCTTCGAGGGTGACCAGACCATGACGGCCGAGGTCAAGGCCGCCGTCCTGCTGGGTTCCCTGATCGCCGCGACACTCGCGACCGTCCTGCTGAAGGTACGGAACGCCAAGTACCGCCGTCTGTGGGAGGAGGAGGAGCGCGACGAGGACCTCAGCGGTGTGCCGGACATCTACGAGGAGGACGACCCCGCGTACCACCTGCGCCTCGCCGACATCTACGAACGCAAGGCCGCCGAGCACCGCCGGATCGCCCAGGAGAAGGCGGACGCGCGGCACGGGCTTGCCGAAGTGCCGGGCGGGGCAGGCGATGACCGCGACGGTCCGGCATGATCTGACGAGACGGTACAAAAGACGGGACCGTACGCAGTCAGGCCGTACGCAGTGCAACGACTGTGTACGAGCCGGACAGAAGACGCGGACATCGGACCGTACGCAGAAGAGGGAGACCGCGATGAGCGCACCCGACGGCAGCCCGGTCGGCGCCGAACGCACCATCGGCCAGCTGTTCGCCTCGGCGACGGCGGAAATGTCGGCGCTGGTGCACGACGAGATCGCGCTGGCGAAGGCGCAGCTCAAGCAGGACGTGAAGCGCGGCGCGACCAGTGGCGGCGCCTTCTCGATGGCGGGGGCGGTACTGCTGTTCTCCCTGCCGATGCTGAACTTCGCGCTGGCGTACGGCATCCGCACCTGGAGCGACTGGAACCTGGCGATCTGCTTCCTGCTGTCCTTCGCGGCGAACGTGCTGATCGCGGTCGTGCTGGCGCTGATCGGCGTGGTCTTCGCGAAGAAGGCGAAGAAGAGCAAGGGCCCGCAGAAGGTCGCCGCCTCGATGAAGGAGAGCGCGGGCGTCCTGCAGAATGCGAAGCCGCACCCGCGTCCGGAGCTCGCGGCGCAGGACCGGGGCCCCGAGGCGATCGAGGCTGTGGCACGCTCGTCGTCATGACGGACCCCGCCCCTTCCCCGGCACAACCGGCCTCGGCCGTACTCCTGGACGGCCCCTGGAGCCACCGTGACGTCGCCGCCAATGGCGCCCGCTTCCACATCGCGGAGCTGGGCGACGGGCCGCTGGTGCTGCTGCTGCACGGCTTCCCGCAGTTCTGGTGGGCCTGGCGGCACCAGCTGGTGGCGCTCGCCGAGGCCGGTTTCCGGGCCGTCGCCATGGACCTGCGCGGCGTCGGGGGCAGCGACCGTACGCCGCGTGGCTACGACCCCGCCAACCTGGCGCTCGACGTCACCGGCGTGATCCGCTCACTCGGCGAGCCGGACGCCGCACTCGTCGGCCACGACCTGGGCGGATACCTCGCGTGGACGGCGGCCGCGATGCGGCCCAAGCTGGTGCGGCGGCTCGCGGTCGCGTCCATGCCGCATCCGCGGCGCTGGCGCGCGGCCATGCTGCGGGACGTCAAGCAGACCCGTGCCGGTTCACACATCTGGGGGTTCCAGCGGCCCTGGATTCCCGAGCGGCAGCTCACCGCCGACGACGGGGCGCTCGTGGCCGAGCTGATCCAGGACTGGTCCGGGCCGCGCCCGCCGGAGGACGAGACGCTGGAGAACTACCGCCGCGCCATGTGCATCCCCTCCGCGGCGCACTGCGCGGTCGAGCCGTACCGCTGGATGGTGCGCTCCCTGGCCCGCCCGGACGGCATCCAGTTCAACCGCCGGATGAAGCGGCCCGTGCGCGTGCCGACGCTCCATCTGCACGGCTCACTCGACCCCGTGATGCGCACACGCAGCGCGGCCGGGTCCGGCGAGTACGTCGAAGCCCCCTACCGCTGGCGCCTGTTCGACGGTCTCGGCCACTTCCCGCACGAGGAGGACCCGGTCGCGTTCTCCGCGGAACTCATCAACTGGCTGAAGGATCCCGAACCCGACCGGTGACCGAGTGAGCGCGTCCGGTACCGAGGTGTGAACGCTTGTCCGACGAACGGCCAATTGCCTGGCGCATAGGCCAATTGGAGGCGCCGGGAGCGGTTATCGACCATGGGCCGGGGGCAGACGTCGGGGTATGGGCTGGACGCACGACTACAGTGACGCAAGCCGCAATCGCCGCTCGGCGGGCGGTGCGAACCCCCGCCGGCGAAGCGGCGTATCGCAGATGGTGACCGCGGATCCCAGGGTCGGGATTCCGCGCATCCTCCGCCGCCGGGCCCGCTGGGTCTCCGTGCGCCTGCGCCCCACACGCGACTGAGTCGCCACTCGTGTGAGTGACGCCGCGACCACCTGACCGCCCGGCCGCTCCCTTCTAGTCCCTTCTAGAGGGCGCAGCTGTCGCTGGCCACCTGCTGGTTGGCGTTGCGGCCCTTGGTGATGTCGTCCTGGATCTCGTCCACGGTGAGCGCGTATCCCGTCTCGGCGTCGTCGAGGGACTTGGCGAACACCACGCCGTAGACCCTGCCCTCCGGGGTGAGCAGCGGGCCGCCGGAGTTGCCCTGGCGGACGACCGCGTAGAGGGAGTAAACGTCGCGGCGGACCGTGCCGCGGTGGTAGATGTCCGGGCCGTTGGCCGTGATGCGGCCACGCACGCGTGCGGCACGCACGTCGTACGCCCCGTTCTCCGGGAAGCCCGCGACGATCGCGCCGTCGCCGCTGTTCGCGTCCTCGGTGGTGAACCGCAGCACGGGCGCCTTGAGATCCGGCACGTCGAGTACGGCGATGTCGCGCCGCCAGTCGTAGAGCACGACCCTGGCGTCGTACTTCCTGCCCTCGCCGCCTATCTGCACGGTCGGCTCGTCGACACCGCCCACCACGTGAGCGTTGGTCATCACACGGCGGTCGTCGAAGACGAAGCCGGTGCCTTCCAGGACCTTGCCGCAGCTCGGGGCCGTACCCATGACCTTGACGATGGAGCGCTGGGCGCGGGCGGCCACCGGGCTGTTGGCCAGGGCCGGGTCCGGGGGCTGGACGTCGGTGATCGGTTCGTTCGCGAACGGGCTGAAGACCTGCGGGAAGCCGTTCTGCGCGAGGACGGAGGAGAAGTCCGCGAACCAGGTGGCGGCCTGGTCGGGCAGCGCCTGGGAGACGCCTTGCAGCATCTTGGAGTTGCGGACCTCCTTGCCCAGCGTCGGCAGCGTGGTGCCCGCGAGGGCCGAGCCGATCAGCCAGGCGACCAGAAGCATCGCCACGACGTTGACCAGGGCACCCCCGGTGGCGTCGAGGGCCCGGGCCGGGGACCAGGTGATGTACCTGCGCAGCTTGTTGCCGAGGTGGGTGGTGAGGGCCTGCCCGATGGAGGCGCAGACGATGACGACGACCACCGCGACGACGGCGGCGGTCGTGTTCACCTCCGCGTTGTCGGTGATCGCGTCCCAGATGACGGGCAGTACGTAGACCGCGACGAGGCCGCCACCCAGGAAGCCGATCACCGACAGGATGCCGACGACGAAGCCCTGGCGGTACCCGACGACCGCGAACCACACGGCGGCGACCAGCAACAGGATGTCCAGCACGTTCACGGAGGCCACCCTGTCATGCGTGCCAGTCGAGCGGGACCTGCTTCTCACGGTCCCAGGGCCGCTCCCAGCCCGAGTAGTGCAGCAGACGGTCGATGATTCCGGCCGTGAAACCCCAGACAAGGGCCGATTCGACCAGAAATGCCGGGCCTCGATGGCCTCTGGGGTGGACGGTGGTGGCGCGGTTGGCGGGATCCGTGAGATCCACCACGGGGACGGTGAAGACCCTGGCGGTCTCGTTCGGATCGACGACCCCGACCGGGCTGGGCTCACGCCACCAGCCGAGCACCGGGGTGACGACGAAGCCGCTGACCGGGATGTACAGCCGGGGCAGGACGCCGAAGAGCTGTACGCCCGAGGGGTCGAGCCCGGTCTCCTCCTCCGCCTCCCGCAGGGCCGCCCGCAGCGGGCCGTCGCCGCGCGGGTCGCCGTCCTCCGGGTCGAGGGCGCCGCCGGGGAACGAGGGCTGGCCGGCATGGGAACGCAGTGAGCTCGCGCGCTCCATGAGCAGCAGCTCCGGCCCCCGCTCGCCCTCACCGAACAGGATCAGCACGGCGGACTGACGCCCGGCACCGTCCTCCGGCGGCAGGAAGCGGCTCAGCTGCGTCGGCCGCACCGTCTCGGCGGCGTGCACGACCGGATCCAGCCAGGAAGGCAGCCCCTCCTTGCTGACTGTCACCCGGCCGCCCTGTGTGTCGCTCGCCCGCCTCATCGCCACCCCCGTCGTCCTGCCGCATCCAACGCCCGAGGGGCCCGAGATCGTTCCGGGTCCCGCGATGATTCACCGATCGAGCGAGTGAGCCGCCCGTCCCCGCGGGCGACCCGGGCCTCTCGGCGGGCCGCAGGGGCCTCTCGGCGGGTCGTCCGGCTCTCCCGGCGGATCGTCCGGCTCTCCCGGCGGGCCATCGGGCTCTCTCGGCGGGTCACCGGACCGACGGCGCGGCCGGGCCGGCCGTCCTGGCGGCTGGTCCCGTCGTCCGCGCGGTCGAGCCGGCTCTCCCCGTGAGTGGCCCGGCCGTCGACGTGGGTCATCCGGCCCCCAGCGGAGGTGCCGGCCTGCCGCCCGCGTCCAGGTACGCCTGCGGGGGGTTGAGGCGCTGGCCGGGGAAGCCGCCCTTCTCGTACTTGAGGAGCTTCTTCGCCTTCTCCGGGTCGGTCTCGCCCTCGCCGTACGCCGGGCAGAGCGGGGCGATGGGGCAGGCGCCGCACGCGGGCTTGCGGGCATGGCAGATGCGGCGGCCGTGCCAGATCACGTGGTGCGAGAGGTCCGTCCAGTCGCTCTTCGGGAAGAGCGCGCCGATGGCCGCCTCGATCTTGTCGGGGTCGGTCTCACCGGTCCACCGCCAGCGGCGCACCAGGCGCTGGAAGTGCGTGTCCACGGTGATGCCGGGGCGGCCGAAGGCGTTGCCGAGCACGACGAAGGCGGTCTTGCGGCCGACGCCGGGCAGCTTGACCAGGTCCTCCAGCCGGCCGGGAACCTCACCGCCGAAGTCCTCCACCAGGGCCTTGGACAGCCCTATGACCGACTTGGTCTTGGCCCGGAAGAAGCCGCACGGGCGGAGGATCTCCTCCACCTCCTCCGGGTTGGCGGCGGCGAGGTCCTCGGGGGCCGGGTACCTGGCGAAGAGGGTGGGTGTCGTCTGGTTGACGCGCAGGTCGGTGGTCTGCGCGGACAGGACCGTGGCGACGATCAACTGGAAGGGGTTGGCGAAGTCCAGCTCGGGGTGGGCGTACGGGTAGACCCCGGCGAGCTCGCGGTTGATACGGCGGGCGCGGCGGACCAGGGCGGTGCGCGACTCGTCGCCCGGCGGATGGACGACGGTCCTGGCCGGCGCGGTGCCCTTGACCCGAGCCGTGGCCTTCTTGGGCGCGACGGTGACCTTCTTGGCGGCAGCGGCCTTCCTGACAGGCGCCGACGCCTCCCTGGCAGCGGACGCCACTCGCTTCGAGGACGCCGCCTTCTTGGCAGACGCCGCCTGCTTCGCAGCGGACCCCGCCCGCTTCGAAGACGCCGCCTTCTTGCCGGGCGCCTTCTTGGTGGCGGACGCGCCCTTCTTCACCGAAGCCGCCTTCCTCCCGGCGGCCGATCCCCCCGCGGCCGACTTCCCCGCGGCCGACTTCCCCGCGGCCGACTTCCCGGCGGCCGACTTCCCGGCGGCCCGCTCCCTCGCGGGCACCGCCTCCTCTGTCGCTTTCGCCGTTTTCCTGCCGCCATCGGGATCCTGTTCGCCCACAGCGGAATCTCGACGTACAACCACCCGGGCAGCCCCCTCGGCCTGTGCTCTCACCGGCGATTTGGACACCCGGCCAGCCTAAGCCCAGGCTCCGACATCCGCCCCGGCCCCTGAAGATCGGCGCCCAATTGGACCCCTGCCGCGTACCCCGGGACATGTGTGCGGCATCCTTGTGACAGATCACACTGTTTGGACCGTCCGGCAAAATGGGCACCACGGTGCCTTGGTACGCGGGGGAGCAAGCTCCCCTGAGCAGGTCGACAAGGAGAAAACTCGTGGACGACGTTCTGCGGCGCAATCCGCTCTTCGCGGCGCTCGACGACGAGCAGGCCGCGGAGCTCCGCGCCTCCATGAGTGAGGTGACCCTGGCCCGCGGCGACTCACTGTTCCATGAGGGCGACCCCGGCGACCGCCTGTACGTGGTCACCGAGGGCAAGGTCAAGCTCCACCGCACGTCCCCCGACGGCCGCGAGAACATGCTGGCCGTGGTCGGCCCCAGCGAGCTCATCGGCGAGCTGTCGCTGTTCGACCCGGGCCCGCGCACCGCGACCGCCACCGCACTGACCGAGGTCAAGCTGCTCGGCCTCGGCCACGGCGACCTCCAGCCCTGGCTGAGCGCCCGTCCCGAGGTGGCCACGGCGCTCCTGCGTGCCGTCGCGCGCCGCCTGCGCAAGACCAACGACGCGATGTCCGACCTCGTCTTCTCGGACGTCCCGGGCCGCGTCGCCCGCGCTCTGCTGGACCTCTCCCGCCGCTTCGGCGTGCAGTCCGAGGAGGGCATCCACGTCGTCCACGACCTCACGCAGGAGGAGCTGGCCCAGCTGGTCGGCGCGTCTCGTGAGACGGTCAACAAGGCCCTGGCGGACTTCGCCCAGCGCGGCTGGCTGCGCCTGGAGGCCCGCGCGGTGATCCTCCTGGACGTCGAACGCCTCGCCAAGCGCTCCCGCTGAGGCGCGCACACCCCGCCGCACGTCATCGGGCCCCGTCTCCTCACGAGACGGGGCCCGACGTCGTACCCGGACACGGTCAGATGAGCCCGTGCTCCTCCAGATAGTCCAGCTGCGCCCGGACCGACAGCTCCGCCGCCGGCCACAGGGAGCGGTCCACGTCGGCGTAGACGTGGGACACGACGGCGGCGGGCGTGCGGTAGCCGTCCTCGACGGCCGTCTCCACCTGGGCCAGGCGGTGGGCGCGGTGGGCGAGGTAGTACTCGACGGCGCCCTGGGCGTCCTCCAGGACCGGGCCATGGCCCGGGAGCACCGTGTGGACGCCGTCGTCGACCGTGAGGGAGCGCAGGCGCCGCAGCGTGTCCAGGTAGTCGCCGAGACGGCCGTCGGGGTGGGCCACGACCGTCGTGCCGCGGCCGAGGATCGTGTCGCCGGTCAGGACCGCCCGGTCCGCCGGGAGGTGGAAGGAGAGGGAGTCGGATGTGTGGCCGGGTGTCGGTACGACCCTCAGCTCCAAGCCCCCGGTGGTGATGACGTCCCCGGCGGCCAGGCCCTCGTCGCCCAGCCGCAGTGCCGGGTCGAGGGCACGCACGCGTGTGCCGGTCAGTTCGGCGAAGCGGGCGGCCCCCGCCGCGTGGTCGGGGTGGCCGTGGGTCAGCAGGGTCAGGGCGACCCGCCTGCCGGCCTGCTCGGCCGTGGCGACGACACGGCGCAGGTGCCCGTCGTCCAGCGGGCCCGGGTCGACCACGACGGCCAGGTCCGAGTCCGGCTCGGCCAGGATCCAGGTGTTGGTGCCGTCCAGGGTCATCGCCGACGGGTTGGGCGCAAGGACGTTGACGGCCCGCTCGGTGGCGGGACCCGAGAGGACCTCGCCACGGGGCTGGCCGGGAAGGGCGCTTGCGTCCGTCATGCGGGGGCTCCACCGGTCGGGGCGGTCGGGATGTGCTTGGTGAACTCGTCGTGGCCCGGCCAGGAGAGCACGATGTCGCCGTCCACCAGGCGGGCGGTGGCCAGCACGGGCGTGAGGTCACGCCCCGGGGCGTCCGCGAGCGCCTGGGCGGCGCTGCCGTACGCGGTCAGCTGGCGCAGGGTCGCGATGGTCGGCGGCATCATCAGCAGCTCGCCCTTGTCGTACCCGGCCGCGGCCTCGCCCGGGGCGGTCCACACCGTGCGGTCCGCCTCCGTGGAGGCGTTGCGGGTGCGCTGCCCCTCGGGGAGCGCGGCCACGAAGAACCAGGTGTCGTAGCGGCGGGCCTCGAACTCCGGGGTGATCCAGCGGGTCCAGGCGCCGAGCAGGTCGGAGCGCAGGACCAGGCCGCGGCGGTCCAGGAACTCGGCGAAGGACAGGTCCCGGGCGACCAGGGCGGCACGGTCGGCCTCCCAGTCCGCGCCGGTGGTGTCGCCGACGACCGAGTCGGGTGTCTCGCCGGCGAGCAGTACGCCCGCCTCCTCGTACGTCTCCCGTACGGCCGCGCAGACGATCGCCTGGGCGGCCGTCTGGTCCACGCCGAGCCGGTCCGCCCACCACACGCGCGTGGGACCCGCCCAGCGGACGTGGTGGTCGTCGTCCCGGGGGTCGACGCCGCCGCCCGGATAGGCGTACGCGCCTCCGGCGAAGGCCATGGAGGCGCGTCTGCGCAGCATGTGGACGGCGGGGCCGCTGCCGGTGTCCTTCAGGAGCATGACGGTGGCCGCGCGCTTCGGGGTGACCGGGGTGAGCGTCCCGGCCGCGAGTGCGCGGATGCGGTCCGGCCACTCCGGGGGGTACCACTGACCGTTCGCCATGGGCGCGAGGCTATCTGGTGCCGGGCGGATGTTCGAGTGGCCCCCGGGACGGATCCCGCAGTTCGGGCCGCCGGGAGGGTGCTACGCGAGCTCCACCTGGATCTCGACCTCCACCGGCGCGTCCAGCGGAAGCACCGCCACGCCCACCGCGCTGCGCGCGTGCACGCCCTTGTCGCCGAGGACCTCGCCGAGCAGCTCGCTCGCGCCGTTCAGCACCGCGGCCTGGCCCGTGAAGTCGGAGGCCGACGCCACGAAGCCGACGACCTTCACCACGCGCGCGACGCGGTCCAGGTCACCGGCGACGGACTTGACGGCGGCCAGGGCGTTCAGCGCGCAGGTACGCGCCAGCTCCTTGGCCTCCTCCGGGGTGACCTCCGCACCGACCTTGCCGGTGACCGGAAGCTTGCCCTCCACCATCGGGAGCTGGCCGGCGGTGTACACGTACGGGCCGGACTGCACGGCCGGCTGGTACGCCGCGAGCGGCGGAACCACGTCGGGCAGGGCCAGGCCGAGCTCGGCCAGCTTCGCCTCGACGGCGCCCATTACTGCTTCTCCCGCTTCAGGTAGGCCACGAGCTGCTCGGGGTTGTTCGGCCCGGGCACGACCTGGACGAGCTCCCAGCCGTCCTCGCCCCAGGTGTCCAGAATCTGCTTCGTGGCGTGGACGAGCAGCGGCACGGTTGCGTATTCCCACTTGGTCATGTGGCCGACTCTAGCCCCTGCCGCAGGGGGCCTCACGGCCGACCACGGCCCGGCCGCGGGACGGCCGCGGCCCCGGTTGTCCACAGCCTCCCGCGTAGCCCGGGCGCGAACTGGTTAGGCTCGAATACGTGAGCAGGCTCCAGGTCGTCAGCGGCAAGGGCGGTACCGGTAAGACCACGGTGGCCGCCGCCCTAGCGCTGGCCCTCGCCACGGAGGGGAAGCGGACGCTTCTCGTCGAGGTCGAGGGCCGCCAGGGCATCGCGCAGCTCTTCGAAACGGAAGCGCTGCCTTATGAGGAGCGGAAGATCGCCGTCGCTCCTGGGGGCGGGGAGGTGTACGCCCTCGCCATCGATCCCGAACTGGCCCTTCTGGACTATCTCCAGATGTTCTACAAGCTGGGGAGCGCCGGACGGGCCCTGAAGAAACTCGGCGCGATCGACTTCGCCACCACCATCGCGCCCGGCCTGAGGGACGTGCTCCTCACCGGCAAGGCGTGCGAGGCGGTGCGGCGCAAGGAGCGCAGCGGGCGGTTCACGTACGACTACGTCGTCATGGACGCCCCGCCCACCGGGCGCATCACACGCTTCCTGAACGTCAACGACGAGGTCGCCGGTCTCGCCAAGATCGGCCCGATACACAATCAGGCCCAGGCCGTGATGCGGGTGCTCAAGTCGCCGGAGACGGCCGTGCACCTGGTGACGCTGCTGGAGGAGATGCCCGTCCAGGAGACCGTGGACGGCATCGCCGAGCTGCGCTCGGCCCGGCTGCCGGTGGGGCGGATCATCGTGAACATGGTGCGGCCGGAGGTGTTGGACGCGGCCGACCTGGAACTCGTACGGACGGTCCCGCGTTCCACGGTTGCGAAGTCGCTGTCGTCCGCCGGGCTCGGCGGGGCACGGCGCGGCGGGCACGCCGAGCGGCTGGTGGACCCGCTGCTCACCCAGGCCGAGGAGTACGCCGAGCGGTACATGCTGGAGCACGAGCAGCGCGCGGTCCTCACCGAGCTGGGCCTGCCGCTGCACGAACTGCCGCTGTTCGCCGAGGGCATGGACCTGGCGGGGCTGTACGAACTGGCCCGTGAGCTGCGCGAGCAGGGCGTGTCGTGAGCCGGGCACGCCGTGGGCCACGGCACCGCACGCAGACAAGGCCCGTCATGAGTCGGAAGCAGGGGATGTCATGAGTCGTCCGGACCCGGCCCACACCCACGACCCGGCCCGCCATCTGGCCCCATCGCGTCTGCTCGACGTCGATCCGCTGCTGGCGGACCCACGGACCAGGATCGTGGTCTGCTGCGGCTCGGGCGGCGTCGGCAAGACCACGACGGCGGCGGCTCTGGGCCTGCGCGCGGCCGAGCGGGGCCGCAAGGTCGTGGTCCTCACCATCGACCCGGCCCGCCGGCTCGCCCAGTCCATGGGCATCGACTCCCTCGACAACACCCCGCGCCGGGTGAAGGGAATCGACGACTCGGCGGGCGGCGAGCTGCACGCGATGATGCTCGACATGAAGCGCACCTTCGACGAGATCGTCGAGGCGCACGCGGACGGCGAGCGGGCGGCCGCCATTCTGGGCAACCCCTTCTACCAGTCGCTCTCGGCGGGCTTCGCGGGCACGCAGGAGTACATGGCGATGGAGAAGCTCGGGCAGTTGCGGGCCAGGGACGAGTGGGACCTGATCGTCGTCGACACCCCTCCGTCCCGTTCCGCGCTGGACTTCCTGGACGCGCCCAAGCGGCTCGGGTCGTTCCTGGACGGCCGGCTGATCCGCCTGCTGACCGCACCGGCGAAGCTGGGCGGCCGGGCCGGGATGAAGTTCCTGAACGTCGGGATGTCGATGATGACCGGCACCCTCGGCAAGCTGCTCGGCGGTCAGCTCCTCAAGGACGTCCAGACGTTCGTGTCCGCGATGGACACCACCTTCGGCGGTTTCCGCACGCGGGCGGACGCGACGTACAAGCTGCTCCAGGCGCCCGGCACGGCGTTCCTCGTGGTCGCGGCCCCGGAGCGGGACGCGCTGCGTGAGGCCGCCTACTTCGTGGAGCGCCTGGCCGCGGAGGACATGCCGCTCGCCGGGCTGGTGCTCAACCGGGTCCATGGCAGCGGCGCCGAAGGCCTGTCGGCCGAGCGGGCGCTCGCCGCCGCGGAAAATCTTGAAGAGCCCGGCATTGTGGATCAGGAGGGCGGGAAAGAAGGACTTCGTAACTCCCCCGACACATACGGCGGTTCAGACTCTCCCACGTCCAAGACTCCAGATCGTGCCTCTGCCCCGGCTTCCGAGGACGGCTCCCCCGCCGAGGACGCCGACCCCGTCGAGGGCACCGCAGACACCGCGGCCACCGCGGACACCGAGCGGTCCGTCGACCAGCTCACCGCAGGCCTGTTGAGGCTGCACGCCGAACGTATGCAGTTGCTCTCCCGTGAGCAGCGCACGCGTGACCGCTTCACCGCACTCCACCCCGAGGTGGCCGTGACGGAAGTGGCCGCACTGCCCGGCGACGTGCACGACCTCACGGGACTACGCGACATCGGCGACCGGCTCGCGGCCAACGAGCGCGAGCTTCCCGGCCCCGCCGAAGACCCCGGCCTGCCCGAGGCGAGTGCCTGAGGGCAGCCCGGCGATGGTGAAGGGCCCACCAAGGGCCCTCAGACCGCGGAGCGGCTCCGGGAGGGAACCCCTCAGCTCACGGCCGCGTAGTTCTCGTAGACCGCGTCGTCGTCGAGGGGCAGGACTCCCGTGCCGCGCTCGTACTCCGAGCGCGCGGTCTCCAGCAGCCGGCGCCAGGAGGTCACCGTGGGTCGCCTGCGCAGCAATGCGCGGCGCTCCCGCTCCGTCATGCCTCCCCACACGCCGAACTCGACGCGGTTGTCCAGCGCGTCGGCCAGGCACTCGGTCCGCACCGGGCATCCGGTGCACACCGCCTTGGCCCTGTTCTGCGCTGCTCCTTGAACGAACAGTTCATCCGGATCGGTAGTGCGGCAGGCCGCCTGCGCACTCCAGTCGGTTACCCAGCCCATACCGGCGCCGTCCTCTCCCGAATCGAGGCTCCCCCACGGCGGCAGCGGCATATTCACCGCTGCCAGTTGAGGACGTTACGGAAGGTGGGCACAGCGCAACACCCCCAGCGGGCCCAATCTTGAATGGCCCGAACGGACTATGGGTAAGCGGCAGATCACCCGGGGGAGTGAGCTGACGGCATACGTAACCTTCCCGGCAAACCGGGACAGTTCAGCCACGTCACAACGGACGCCGTATGACACACAAGGCGGATTCGGACACGACCCCAACAAAAAAGTTGGGGAACACCCAGAACGATTCGGGGTCGCCGGACGTATTGATACGTGGCCTCACTGCTGTGACAGTTGAGAGCAGCTTAGGCCAACGCCTATACGCGTGTCCGGCGAATGAGAACGTAGGCTGCCCTCATGCCAAAGAAGCGCTCGGGCGGTGGCCTGTCACCCACGCAGCAGGCCGCCAAGTTCCTCGGTGTCAGTGTTCTGGCGGGAGCCGTGCTGGCCGGCATCGCGCTGCCCGCGGTGGGCGCGCTGGGACTGGCGGCGAAGGGATCCGTCGAGAGCTTCGACGAGCTCCCGGCCAACATGAAGACCCCGCCGCTGAGCCAGCGCACCACCATCCTCGACGCCGACGGCGGCAAGATCGCCACGGTCTACTCGCGCGACCGCACGGTGGTCCCCCTCAAGGACGTCTCGCCGTACATGCAGAAGGCGATCGTCGCGATCGAGGACTCGCGCTTCTACCAGCACGGCGCCGTCGACCTGAAGGGCGTCCTGCGCGCCCTCAACAAGAACGCACGCAGCGGTGAGGTCGCCCAGGGCGCCTCGACCCTGACGCAGCAGTACGTGAAGAACGTCTTCGTCGAGGAGGCGGGCGACGACCCGACGAAGGTCGCGCAGGCCACCCAGCAGACCATCGGCCGCAAGATCCGCGAGCTCAAGTACGCGATCCAGGTCGAGGAGGAGCTCGGGAAGAAGAAGATCCTCGAGAACTACCTGAACATCACGTTCTTCGGTCAGCAGGCCTACGGCGTCGAGGCCGCGGCCCAGCGCTACTTCTCCAAGTCCGCCAAGGACCTGAACGTCCAGGAGGCGGCCCTCCTGGCCGGTATCGTCCAGTCGCCCAGCCGGTACGACCCGGTCAACGACGAGGCGGAGGCCACCAAGCGCCGCAACATCGTGCTGCAGCGCATGGCCGAGGTCGGAGACATCTCCCGGGCGCAGGCGGCCGAGGCGACGAAGGCGCCGCTGGGCCTGAAGGTCAGCAAGCCGAAGAACGGCTGCATCACGGCGGTCAAGGGCGCCGGCTTCTTCTGTGACTACGTGCGCCAGGTCTTCCTGACCGACCCGGTCTTCGGCAAGACCAAGGAGGAGCGGGCGAAGGTCTGGAACCAGGGCGGCCTCACCGTGCGCACCACCCTGGACCCGCAGGCCCAGAAGTCGGCACAGCGGTCCATCAAGGAGCACGTCTACAAGAGCGACGAGGTGGCGACCGCCGCGACCATCGTCCAGCCCGGCACCGGCAAGATCCTCGCCATGGGCCAGTCGCGTCCGTACGGCGTCGACATCAAGAACGGCGAGACGACGCTCAACCTGTCCGTCAACGACGACATGGGCGGCGGCATGGGCTACCAGCCCGGTTCGACGTTCAAGCCGATCGTGGCCGCCGCGGCCCTCGAGGACGGCATGCCGGCCAACAAGGTCTACTCCTCGCCCTATCAGATGGCCTACCCGAGCCCGGTCTCGGCCTGTGACGGCAAGCGGTGGGTGAACGACAGCGGCAACCCGGCCAAGCTCGAGAACGAGAACAGCTCCGAGGTCGGCCCGTACGACATGAAGGAAGCGACCGCCAAGTCGGTCAACACCTACTACGTCCAGATGATCAGCGACATCGGCATCTGCCCGGTGACGACGATGGCGAAGAAGATGGGCGTCGAGCGGGCCGACGGCGACAAGATGCCACAGGTGCCGTCCATCGCCCTGGGCACCCAGGAGGTGTCCCCGCTGACGATGGCGAACGGGTACGCGACCTTCGCCTCGCGCGGCATGTACTGCACGCCGGTCGCCATCGAATCGGTCAGCCAGCGCGTCGGCGACCGGAAGAAGTCCCTGGAGGTGCCGAAGTCGACCTGCTCGCGCGCCATGTCCGAGAAGACGGCCGACACGATCAACACGCTGCTGAAGGGCGTCGTCGAGGACGGCACGGGGTCGAAGGCGGGCCTCGGCAGCCGTCCCAGCGCGGGCAAGACCGGCACCACGGACGAGCGCTACGCGGCCTGGTTCGTGGGCTACACGCCGAACATGGCCGGCGCGGTGTGGGTCGGCGACCCGGCGCACAAGCGGAAGATGTCCGGCATCACGATCGGCGGCCAGTCGTACGGCAAGGTCTTCGGTGGTGAGGTCCCCGGCCCGATCTGGCGCGTGATGATGTCCGGCGCGCTGGAGGGCAAGCCCGTCGAGCAGTTCAACGACGTCCACATCCCCGACGGCATCAACCGGGACCGCGACAAGAACCGCGACGACGACCGCGGCGATGAGGACGACAACGACAACGGCGGCTTCATCGGCGGCCTGGTCGGCGGCAACAACAACGGCGGCGGGGGCGGCGAGCCCCTCCCGGCGCCCTCGTTCTCCATCCCGGAGGGATTCTTCCGGGGGCAGGACAACGGGGGCGGCAACGGGAACGGCGGACGTTTCGGCTGAGCCCGACGGTGTGACCGAACAGGGCGGCCCCCACCTCCCGCGCCGGGAGGTGGGGGCCGCCCCTGCTTTCCCCTGAGGGGGTCAGCCGGCGAGCAGCTTCTTGACCACTGCGGCGACCCGGCCGCCCTCGGCCTGGCCGGCCACCTTCGGGTTCACGATCTTCATGACGGCACCCATGGCGCGCGGCCCCTCGGCACCGGCGGCCCTGGCCTCCTCGACGGCCTGGGCCACGATCTGCTGGAGCTCCTCGTCGGAGAGCTGCTTGGGCAGGTACCCGGCGAGCACCTCGCCCTCCGCCTTCTCCCGCTCGGCCTGCTCGGCACGACCACCCTGCGCGAAGGCCTCGGCCGCCTCGCGCCGCTTCTTCGCCTCCCGGGTGATCACCTTCTGCACCTCGTCATCGGAGAGCTCGCGCTTCTCCTTGCCCGCGACCTCCTCCTTGGTGATCGCGGCGAGCGTCAGCCGGAGCGTCGAGGAGCGGAGCTCGTCGCGCTCCTTGATCGCGGCGTTGAGGTCGTCCTGCAGCTTCGACTTGAGCGTGGTCATGGGATTGATTGTCGCAGGTGCGGGTGGGAAGGCGCCCTTGATTTGTGGGGCGGTGGTCGCGGTGGTCGAAGCACCGGTGCGGGCAGGGGGTTTCGGGCACCGCCCCGGCACGGGCAACGGCCCGGGTCTGACACGATGGACGTATGCGCGCACGATACGGAGTTCCCCTGGGGTTCACGGCGGCCGGCGCCGCCGGTCTGTTGTACGCGGCGGGCTTCGAGGCCCGCTCGTTCCGCCTCCGCCGGGTGACCGTCCCGGTCCTGCCGTCAGGGATGCGTCCCCTGCGCGTGCTCCAGGTCTCGGACATCCACATGGTCAGCGGCCAGCGCAAGAAGCAGCGCTGGCTGCGGTCCCTGGCGGGCCTGCGCCCCGACTTCGTGATCAACACGGGTGACAACCTCTCCGACCCGGAGGGCGTCCCGGAGGTCCTGGACGCGCTCGGCCCGCTGATGGAGTTTCCCGGTGCCTACGTCTTCGGCTCCAACGACTACTACGGCCCGAAGCTGCGCAACCCGGCCCGCTACCTGCTCGAGAAGGTCCAGGGCCGCCACGGCCTGAACGGCAACCCGCCGGCCGTCGGCGCGGTGCACAACCCGTGGGAGGACATCCGGGACTCCTTCGACGCGGGGGGCTGGCTCAACCTGACCAACACGCGCGGCACGCTCAAGATCGAGGGCGTCTCGGTGGAGCTGACCGGCCTGGACGACCCGCACATCAAGCGGGATCGCTACGACCAGGTGGCCGGCGGCCCGTCGGACGCGGCGGACTTCTCGATGGGCGTCGTCCACGCCCCGTACCTGCGCACCCTGGACGCCTTCACGGCCGACGCGTACCCCCTCATCCTGGCCGGTCACACCCACGGCGGCCAGTTGTGCATCCCCTTCTACGGCGCCCTGGTCACCAACTGCGACCTGGACACGGACCGGGTGAAGGGCCTGTCGACGCACACGGCGGAGGGCCGTACGTCGTACCTGCACGTGTCGGCGGGCTGCGGGACGAACCGCTACACACCGGTACGGTTCGCGTGTCCGCCGGAGGCGACGTTGCTGACGTTGGTGGGCCGGGAGTAGTCGGGACGGCCGGGTCGACGGGCCGCGGGTCGACGGGGCGACGGGACGGCTGGTCGACCTGACGACGGGGGGCTGTTCGACGGGGCGACGGGGCAGTGGCCGCGGAGCTACGGGGCGGTCGGGGTAACCCACACAGCCCCACCCACATCGCCCGCTATGTCCGCTTCTGTCAGCTTGGGTGGCATGACCGCCCCGATACCCAGAGACATACCGGACCTCCCCGCGATTCCGGGCACGCCCAGACTGAAGCCCTCCCCCGTCCCCGCCACGGCCGTCGTCCCCCCGTTCCGCCGGCCCGCGACCGCGGCCTTCCGCCTGCTGATCGCCCTGACGGCGGCACTGGGCGTGACACTCGAGCTGCTCCTGAGCGACTGGTCCCGAGCACTGGGCCACTTCGCGATCCAGACCAACATCCTCCTCGCGCTGGTCATGCTCGTCTCGGCCCACCGCGCCTGGACAGCCGGCCGCCCCCTGCCGGGCTCCCTACTGGGCGCGACCCTCCTCTACGTCGTCATCGCGACCCTCGTGCACCACCTGCTCCTGGCGAATCCGGGGAGCCCCTTCACTCTCACCGGCGCGGCCGCGACCCCGACGGGCTGGCCGGCCGTGGCCCACCACACCCTCCACACGGCGACGCCGATCGCGGCCGTACTGGACTGGCTCCTGCTCACGCCCCCGGGCCGGCTCCGCCTGCGCCAGGCCAGCAGCTGGCTCCTCTACCCCCTGGCCTACCTGGCCATCTCCCTCCTCCGAGGCGAAATCCTCCCCCCGGGCACCCCCGACCGCTACCTCTACCCCTTCCTGGACGTCGACCAGCACGGCTACCGGAAGGTCCTCGGCAACGCCCTCCTCCTGGGCCTGGCCTTCTACGCCTTGGCAGTCCTCCTCGTGGCGCTGGACCACGCCCGCCCGAACCCCGTCCGCCGCCGCTGGAAAACCGGATTTCGTCTCTAGCCACCGGTGGGCTAAAGTAAACGTCGTCGCCGCGACAGCAGCGACATCGGGGTGTAGCGCAGCTTGGCAGCGCGCTTCGTTCGGGACGAAGAGGTCGTGGGTTCAAATCCCGCCACCCCGACGCAGGTCAGAGGGCCAATCGCATGATCGCGATTGGCCCTCTTTCATGCCCGGGGGGCCAAACAGGGGGCCAAACGAATTTGATCAGGCCACCGCGTCGCCCTCTTCCTCGCCCTCCGCGTCCTGCCCTTCCTGATCTTCGGCAAAGATGTCGTCCATCGCTTCGGCGCCCTTCGTGATCACGGGCCTGAGCTGCTTCCGGTAGACCGCCTCAGTGGTTGCCTGACTGCTGTGCCCGACCAACAGGGCGATGGTCTCCAGCGGGATGCCGTGATCGGAGAGCAGAGACACGAAGCTGTGCCGAAGCTCTCGCGGGGTCCACTCGTGCGGCTTCAGGTCGACGCCGGGCACCTTCGCGGCCCTCGCGAGGATGGCGCGGAAGTCGCGCCGGACGTTGGCCGCATCCAACGGTTCACCGCTCCGCGTGGTGAAGACTCGGCCCGTTGGGCTCCACTCCATCCCTCTCGATGCCCGCTCCTGCTTCTGCCATCGCATGTGCTCTTCGAGGACTTCGACCACCTGTTTCGGCAGAGCGATGGTCCGCCGGCTCTTCCTGGTCTTGGTCTCGCCGTGCTTGCGCACCGAACGCCACACGGCGACGTGGGGCGGGATGCCGTCCTTCGTCTCCAGGAAGACGTGATCCCAGGTGAGGGGTCGCGCCTCCTCCGTGCGGACACCGCTGAGGAGTGAGAGCACGAGGTAGGCGTACAGCCGTGACGGGCGCGCGGCTGCGAGCACGGCTTTCGCCTGCTCCAAGTTGAGTGCCTTGCTCGGACGGCCGGGGCGCCCCTCCGGTGCGGTGACAAGTAGGGCGACGTTCCGCGCGGCCTTGTCCCGGCGCTGAGCGTGCGCGATGGAGCGGCGCAGGATGGCGAGCAGGTCACGCAGGCTCCGCGTCGCGAGGAATTCGGCCCTGCCGTCCAACCAGTCGTCGACATCGTCCGCGCTGAGTTCCTTCAGCTTGGCCTTGCCGATGAACGGGATCAGGTGCTTGTTCGCTATCGAGCGGTTCTTGCCGATGGTGCCCTTCTCGTCGCGCCCCTTCAGCCCGCGCTCCAACCAGTCGTTCACCGCGTCGGCCACGGTGTAGTTGGCCGGCGCCTTGACGCCTGTCTGCATCTCCTTTTTCAAGTCGCGGATCTTGTTGCGGACTTCAGTCTTCGTCTTGCCGTAGACCTTGGGGCGACGGCGCTTGCCGTTCGGGGCGTACCCCAGGGAAACGGCCCCGACATAGCTCTTCTTGACGGGGTCCCAGTAGATCGTGTCAGCACCGTGGCCAGCCCTTTGGGCGCGCTTCTGAGTCTCGGTCATGTTCTGTTGTGCCTCCATGGGACAGGGCCGCGCCCTGACGGACGCGGCCCTGTAGAACTGGGGTGGTGGGTAGTTCAGGCGGTGGCTTCTGCCTCGCGCTTGAGAAGTTCGACGTACCGCTCGATGTACTCCGGCGGCACGAGACGGCGACGGCCGATGCGGACGGTCTGAAGTCGTCCGAGGCGTATCTCCTCGTAGACCATCGAGCGTCCGATCCTGAGAGCCTTGGCGGCCTCTTCCGGCCGGTAGAGGAGCTGTTCGGCGGGTTCAGCGACGGTGGCCATGCGGCGGTGCCTCCTCGGCAGGGTTCCGGGGACGGTGGCCCCCTTCCTGTCAGGTCCGCTACTTCCGCTACCTCCGCTACCTCCCTGGTCAGGGGCATGATCGAGGTAGCGGATAGGCATGCGGGTAGCGGATGGAGCCGCTACCGGCCCCAGGTTTGTGACCACGGGGCGGGTAGCGGATGGGGCGTTGCGGTAGCGGATGCGGAGCGGCTTGCCGCTACCCGGAAACCGCCTCTGAGCTGCCCGGTAGCGGAGGTAGCGGAAGTAGCGCACTTTCCGCGGGGGGTGGGCAGTACCGCTGCCATGCGTCGTGCAGGTCGCTCGCGTAGTAGCCCTTCATGACGCTGCCGCCTGCCTTGATGTTGCGGGCCGCGATGGGGGTGTTGTCCGCGGTCATGTACTCCCGCAGCATCCGCGACAGCCCGCGGGCATCGAGCGGCTTGCCGCTCATGTCCGCCCATGGTGCCTCTTCGAGGCTGTGCAGCCTGTCGAGGATGGCGACGGTGGGCAGGCGGTCGATGCCGTTGAACACGTAGTCGCGCAGGTCCGTGAGCAGGCGGATGCCGATGCTGCCCTTATCGCTGGTCTTGGCCGCGTTGACCAGCTCGATACAAGCGCCGCGGGCCCGCTCCGGCCACGCACCGCCCGCGGCGTCGGCCACGGCGAGCAGGGGTTCCCAGACGTCCGCCGGTCGGTCGCTGATGCCCTCCGGAAGCTCCGGGAACACCCCGTCGACCAGGTGGCGCACGGACTGTGCCCAGGTGGCGAGCCGGTCGCGCAGCGCGTGGCCTTCCTTCTCGTGGATGCGCTGACGGAACGGCTCTACCTGCTCGTTCGGGGCGCGGCGGCGCATGCGGACGATGACCGAGCGCGTGAGGATCGTGTCCGGCAGCGAGCCGAGACCAGCGACCGCGACCCCGCAGAACGACGGGAACTCCTGTACCTGCTGGTTGGAGCCGTCCCCCACGCAGCGCCACATGACGCCGGAGCGCCGGTGACCGGCGTTCAGGAACCCGCGGAGCTGCTCGTTCTCTCCGGCCTTGGGCCCGAAGACGGTGTCGATCTCGTCGAACAGGATCGTGGGCCGTCCCTCCATCCCCGAGACCGCGCGGAAGAGTGCGGAGGCGGAGGCGTTGACCGCGACCATCGGTTGCGGCACGAGGGTTTCCACGATCTCCAGCGCGCGCGACTTACCCGAACCCGGCTCCGGCGACAGGAACGCGAGCCGCGGTGTGGAGTCGAAGCAGTCGAGCAGGTGCGCGTGCGCGTCCCACAGTGTCACGGCGACGTACGCGGCTTCGAGGGGGAAGATGTTGAAGCGGCGGTGGAAGGCTTCGACCTCATCGAGCAGTGCGGAGCCGTCCATGGCGGGTGCCAGCGGATTGGCGCTCATGCCGCCTGCCTCCCTTCCTGGTTGGTGCGGAGCGGGCATACGTTGCGGTGGGCGGTGTGGTCGTCGATCAGGGCGAGCACCTTCGTGTGACCGACGGCGCTGCGGTCCCTGCCGCAGAGGCACTTCGAGGTGGCGGTAGGCACGGCGCCGCGCGGTGCGCAGATGCACAGCCACGCGACCGGGAACCGTCCGTCGCCCGAGTGCGGGTCAGGACGAAGAGCAGAAGGGACGCCCTTGCGGGCGGCGCCTTTCGGCTCGCCCACGGCCGGAACGAGCGCAGCTTGTGCGGCGGCGTGCGGGCCGGTCGGGGTGGCGGGAAGGCTCTTCAGTGGGGGGCGGGAAGGGGTGCTCATGCCGCCCTCCGCTGACTGTTGCGGGCAATCGACCAGTTCAGACCGCTGCGAATGGTCGCCTCGCAGGACCGCGGCGACAGACCGGCCTGCTCCCCCGCCCACTGAAGAGCCTCCTCAACCTGCTCCCTGGGGAGGTCGCCCCACGCGATGAACCGTCCCAGGGCTCGCGCCGCACGGAGCAAGGTGGCGTTGCGCTCGCCCTCCGGAGCCTGCCGCACGGACGCGGTTTCCGCGTTCAAGCCCGCTGCGGCGTAGCTGGAGGCTCGAACGGCCGACGGTGCAGCCGTTAGTGCCCGCGGGTTCTGACGAGTCGCCAGACGAGCGCTGAGCCATTCCGGCAGAGGTGCGGGCGGCACGTCGTTGATGACCGCGTAGGCACCCGTGGGGGTGAGGCTGCCGGGGGCGACGACGTAGCCGCCCCACGCGCGGGTGTCGATGCGCTTGCCGAGTCGTCCGGCCGTGTTGCCGAGCCGGACGCCGGGCGGGGTGGTGAAGTACAGGTGGACCCCGCCGCTCGCGGTCCGCACCGTGCGGGTGGTGGGGACGGCGTGCCCGGCGCGCTCGCAGAGCGCCGTGAAGGTCGTCACGCCGTTAGGCGTGTCCGTACTGCTCTTGCGCTTGGGCATGTCGAGGTCGACGACGACCAGCCCGGACGGGCCAGTCGCGATGCCGACGTTGAACGGCAGGTCGCCCCACGCGCGGCGGATGCGGTCGGGGTCGATGGTGGCGCGCTCTTCCCACTTGCGGTGACCGCCGGCGCAGTCCCCGATGCCGGGGCAGACGTCTTCACCGTGCAGGGCCGGACGCTTGTCGCCGGGACGGAGCGGAAGGACGGCCCATCCCCGCTCCGCGGCGTCCAGGGCAGCGAACAGGAGGTGACGGTTCATGCCGCCACCCCCAGCGCGTTGGAGGTGAGGAAGGCACGGCCGATCCACTCCGTGTAGGCGGGCGGGATGGCCTCGGTCAGTTCCTCGCGCACGTCGGTCCATGTGATGCCCATCGCGGCCTGAAGCTCCGGGATGGACGGCTTGCCCCCGCCGTTGCCGTAAGCGGCGACGTACGGGCCGTCGTAGAACCGGCCGTGCCGGTAGCCGCGCACCCGCCCACGGTGCGGGACGTGCGCCGGCTGCTCGATGGTCCAGCCGCCCAACTCGAAGTTGCGGTGACGGATGACCCCGAGCCCGAACATCTCGCCGCACAGGGTCAGGTCTTTCCGGATCTCGGCACGGCCGTTGGGCTGCTCGATGACGTACGGCAGACCGGTCTTGTCGAGCAGGTCGCGGGTGGGCGCCACGAGGTCTTCGTGAGCGCCGCCCCATCCTTGGGAGGCGTTGGTTCCCACGGTGAGGGCACATCCGTGCTGACAGGGCGGGGACGCGTGCACGAACGCGTACCGCTCGATGTCACCGGACAGGATCAGCGCGGCGAGCCGTTCGAGCGCGTCACCCCGGTAGCACGGGAAGGGGTAGTTCGGCCGGTCGGCGATGTCGACACCGTCCACAACGAATCCGGCGCGGGCGTAGCCCACGGCGGCGCCGCCGGCGCACGAGAACAGATCGAGCAGGTGCGGCCGGAGCCGACCGCGCCTCATTGTAGTGGCATGGGCCGGACGGCCCTCGCCGAATGACGCTCGTTGGGTCATGCTGGATGTCTCCTGCTCTCTTGGAGGGACTGGAGAACCGGGGCGGGCGCAGGCTTTGGAGAGACGGCGCCCGCCTCGGGCGTAGCTAGCTGTGGAAGTGGTTGCGCTTGAAGACGGCCTTGCGGAGGTTGACCGTGGTCCCGCTGCGGTGGCTGCTCGCGCTGAACACCTGCACGGCGACCCAGCCGCCGAAGATGACGGCGGCGAGGGTGATGAGCTGAGTGATGAGCGCGGTCAGCGCGGTGATGAACGCGGTCAGCAGGAACAGTCCGCCACAGACGGCGCCGAAGCCGATGCCCCCGAGAGCGATGTTCACTGCCGCGCGGGAGACGGGCGGCTTAGCCGCGACCGGCTCGGGCTTGGCGGGTTCGAGAGCGTAGCCGGTGACGACGCGGCCGTCCGGCAGGACGATGCTCGTCACCGCCGGGATCGTGCCCGGCTGCACCGGCACGACCGGCGTCGGCGGCAGCGGGGCGAGCGGAGTAGGCCGGTGGACTTCCACGGTCGCCTCACGACGGCCGGTCACGAGGGGCTTGACGGGCTCGTTCATGGTTGAGGTCTCCTGTCAGCCGAGGTCGTTGAGGGTGTCGGCGCACGCCTGCACGAGGTTGTGGATGGGCTCGTACGCACCGGTCCCGGCGGCGAAGAAGCCGAAGAGGAACAGGACGAGTGCCGCGCCTCCTCCGGCGGACTTGGTCTTGACGGCGAGGGCGGAGGCGGCGCCGAACAGCAGCACGGCGGAGATGTTGAGGATCATTGGGAGCCTTCCGGTCAGGGGGTGTCGGTACCGGCGCGGTAGATGCGGGCCCAGCGGTTGTAGAGCCAGCGGCCGACGCGTATGCGCTTGCCGGTGGCCTTGCAGCGGCGGCAGTCCTTGCCGCGCTTCATGCGGCCCTTGCGGTCGGTCTTCATGGCGAAGCCCCAGCCGTTGCACTTGCGGCAGTTGCCGAACGGCGAGGCAGCACACACCGCGACGTAACACAGCGTTACGCCAAGAACCAGGGTGATAGCGAGCAGGGCAGAGGTCATGACGGGCCCTTCCAGGCGGGTTTCAGGGGTTTCCGCAGGTGGGCCGCTATCCGCTAGCGGCCTGATCAGAGCGGGTTTGGGGCGCTAGCGGGGCCGCTAACGTTAGCGGGGTGTGCCGCTAGCGCTAGCGGCCCCGGAGCCTCAGCCCGCGTCCCGCTTTCCGTCACGCTCCGCAATCGCAGCGACGATGTGGGAGCGGTCGATGCCGCGCCGGTTGACGACCTTGCCCTTCACGCGGCGGCCCACCTGGATGGTGGACACGCCGTGCGGCTTCAGGGCCGCGGCCAGTCCCTCGGGGTCCCAGCCTTCGTAGACCTCCTCGCGCAGCTCTGCGAGCCGGGCGACGACGGTCTCGGACCACACCTTGGGCTCATCGGCCGGCACTACGGCGAGGATGTCGCGCAGCAGGTCATACGCGCTGGTGACCGGCTCGGGTGCCTCGCCGAGCGCGTGCCCGGACAGGGTGCCCGCTTCCTCGCGCAGGCGGCGGGCGCGGGCGCCGATGGTGTCGGCGTCGCGGCCGTCGACGTAGATGGCGCGCACGATCCGGGCGTCGGAGCCTTCACCGACGAAGTAGTGAATGCCCTTGTCACCCCAGGCGAACATGGTCGCCCGCACGCCGCGCTTGTACGCGGACGTGCCGAGCACCATGTCGTTTTCGAGCTGGCCCATGACCTTCAGGCACCAGCGGGCCGACGCGTTCGCGCTGATGCCGGTGGGCAGTGCCTTGGCGTCCGGGCGCTGCGTGGCGAGCAGCAGCACAATGCCGGTGGCCGGACCGCGCTTGACCAGGTCGGTTGCGATCTCCTCGAACTCCTTGGCGTGCTCGGGGTGCTCGAAGAGCACCTGGCACTCATCCACGCCGATCACGATCGGGTGCAGACCTAGGGAGCGCTTGTCGGCAAGGGCGCTGGTCACCTTCGACTCCGGGCAGACGTCCCGCGGAAGCGAGCGGATCACCTTGGTGCGGCGCCGCAGTTCCTCGCGCAGCGCTCGGAAGTCGTTCAGGCAGTACTCGATGGACTCGTCGTCGTCGCCCGCGGCGTGGCGGTGGGAGACGGCGTCGCCGACCGGGTCGAGGTCGCCGGTGCCCTTCATGTCGTAGGTGTGCAGCTCCGCCCGCGGGTCCAGCGCGGCGATGAGCAACAGCAGGCGGAGCAGGAAGGTCTTGCCCATGCGCGGGATGGCGCCGATGACGCCCGCGATGTACATCAGCGTGGCTTCGACCCAGCGTCCGCGCTGGTCGGTGCCGTAGGCGACCGGCTTGAACAGGTCGACCGAACCCGACTTGAGCAGCGGCCACTTGGGCTGCTTGGCGCGGGACATGTCCTGGTCACCGACCCAGAGCACGAGGTGACCGGTGTGCTCATCCGGCACCGCCTCGGGCCACACACAGCCCAGCGGGCGGCGTAGGCCGGAGGCGAGCCGGTCGCGACGCTCGATGACGTCGGTCACCGTGACGCCGTACGGGAGGTTGCCCTCCGCGCGCCAACCGGGGCCGTCTCGGGTGATCGGGGCGGTGAACTCGAACCCGTCCCGTCCTTTGGCCTGCGCCTGGTTGATGGCGGGGATGCCGAGCGCCCCGAGCGCACGCAGCACGATGTCACTGGTGAGCTTGACCGCCTTGGGCAGTTCCACAGCCCTGTGGATGACCGGTGCGTCCGCCTGCTGGCCGGCGTAGCCGAGCGCCATCACGATCGCGCTTACCGATACGGCCTGAAGCCAGCCGGGGGCGAGCACGTACATGGCGAGCGCGGCCCCGAGCCCAACGAACATCGCGAGCACCGTCACGAGGGTGCGCAGTCGGACGCGTCCGTCGCGCTGCCGCGACAGCTTCAGGTACTCCGCGGCGTCCTCACGGCGGACCGCGGCGAGTCGGACCGGCTCGCCCTCGCGGTCGGCCACCCACCGCATCGTGCCGCCCACGAACCGGGCGGCACCGGTCGGGGCTTGCAGGGCGAGCCGGGCGGCGTAGACCGGGGCACGCAGCGCGTGATAACCGGCAGCGTGCGCGTAGTGGCGGGCCACCCACGCCGTGGCGGTCCGCAGCTCCGCGACCGACCGCAGCCACACGGGAACGACCGCACGGCGCTGTGCGCCGCGCAGCCGACCGAGGTAGCCCGGACCGGTCGCGGTCGGTGTCGGTTGGTCGACCATCACGGGTGCGGTCGGGTCGGCCGACTCGGCGCCCGACCGCGCGGTGTCGGAGTCGGCCGACGGGTCGGAGTCGGGTCGGGTAGTCGGGTCGGCCGACTCAGTACGGGCCGACCGCGCCTTGTCGAGGTCGACTACCTCGCCCCCGGAGTCGGCGCTCATCTCCGCTTCGAGTCGGTCGAACAGTTCGTTGTCGTCGTCGGGGTGCTTCACTGAAGGTCCCTTCCAATGGGAGGAAGGCGGGGCCGGTCCGTCGCTGTAGGAGGTGAGCGGACGGGCCCCGCCGGATCGTTGTGCGGTGTGTTCAGGCGGCGCGCTGTTCCTCGGGGTAGGCGCACGGCACGCACATGCCGAGCGAGGTAGGGATGACGTATCCGGCGTCCTGTCGGCAGGCCGGACAGACACGGCGGGCGCGGTTCGCCTTGGCGAGCGCGGCCCACTTGCCCGGTGTCATCGGCCGGACGGGCTTGGCTCGGTCGACGCGGTAGAGGTAGGCGACCAGCGGGCCGCGCCGGTAGCGCGGGCGCAGCACCTGAGCCGCGATGGGCTGCCCACCGGGCCGTAAGCCGCGGGCCCGTAACTGCCGTTTGGTGGCGAGTCCGTCGGGGGCGTAGCGCCACGGGTAGGTGGGCAGTCCGTGCCTCGCGCCGGTCGGGTCGAAGCACTTGGCGAACATCAGGCAGCCTCAGCCGTCGTGCCGTCGCCCTGCGAGTCGTCCACGGAGTGCAGTGGACGGCTGTCGGCGCGCTCTGCCTTCAACTGCTCGCGCAGCTTGCGGGCGTTGGCCTGCGAGACGTGCACGGCGGTGCGGATGCGGTCCGCGGTCAGCTCCGCCTCGGTCCACTCCGCGGTGGCCGAGCGCGCCTCAGTCAGCAGCTCTTCGAAGGTTCGCTGCGTCTTGGCCTTGCCCTTGGCAGAGGGCCGACGGCGCGGGCGCTGCTTGGGCTCAGCCATGGGTGCCGGCGGATTCTCCACCGGGGGCGGTGCGGGCGTCTCCTGCTCGGCAGCGGGGGCCAGGTCGCCCATGCGCAGCATCACGCGCTCGCGCCGCGGGGTCTTCGAGCGCCACTTGCGGCCGTAGCGCTCGCGCAGGTCCGCGCGGGCCAATTGCCGCTCCTTCTCCCGCGCTAGCGCCTCGGAGTAGGAGGTGACCTCCCACAGCGTCATGCGGCGCCATAGCGCGAAGGTGGAGGGGAAGGCGAGCAGCCAGCGGGAGAACCGGATCTTTTCCATGCGGCGACCGGTGGCGGCGCCGATCCGCACGGCGTAGATGTGCGCGCCGATCTCGGAGAACACCACCCACAGCAGCGGCATGGTGCCGTGCGCGACCTTGGCCGACAGGGAGTGTCCGGCCGCGATGTTCAGCCCGCACGTGATCAGCGTGAGCGCCCAGGGCACGAACCGCACCCACGCGAGCGCCATATCCATGCGGATCAGCAGCAGGTTGGCGACGGTGAACACGGGGATGGCCACGTCGATCCCGACCGGCAGCATCCACGGCTCGCCGAATCCCCAGCGGGCCGCGGCAGCGGAGACCGCGTCGAAGGAGGAGATCAGACCGAGCGCGCCGACGCCGGCAGCGGCGAGCGCTCCGAGTCCGGCGAGCCCCATTTCCGGGCGGGTCAGCGGCGGCACGGCCGGACGCTCGATGGTCTGCGTCGTCATGCCGCCATCCCCTTGCGCATCGCACGGTGTCGGGCGGGGCGCGGCAGCGGGATGACGTCGAACAGCTCCGGGTGCGTGTCGATGACCTCGGCAGCGATCCGGGCGACGTCGTCGGCAAGGCCGGGGTTGTCGGCGAGGATGTCACGGGCCGCGTCCAGGCGGGCCGCGCGCTCCTGCTCGTTCTCGCCCTCGACTCCGAGCCACAGCTCAACCGGGGTGCCAAGGGCAAGCTCGATGAAGTCGTTCGCGGAGACGGCCTGATGACCGCCGATGTACGCACGCATGGCAGGGCTCCTGAAGGTGGAGGGACAGGAAGACCGCCGGGGCGGGCGCAGGCTTTGGAGAGACGGCGCCCGCCCTGCGGCGGAAGGGAAAGTCAGACTCGAAAGTCGTTGTGGACACCGGGCTCCGGCTCCCCTCAACCCCGTCCGTACGGGACCGCTCCGCAGAGCTCCCGGACGGACGAGGCGAGCAACCGGCGCGGCGCTATCCGCCGCGATTCGGTGGAAGGTGACCGGTTGGCCGCGGCACTCCGAGGTGCTCGCGGACCGGGGATGGAACGGCGCCACCGTGCCGGTCGATCACGGCCGCGCCCATCGCTTTCGTCGACTCACTGCCACTCCTTTAGGCGTCTGAACAGGGGATACGCACTGCAAGGGGGACTGTGTCCCCACCCTCCGGCCGTTGCTCGCGGTCACCGGGCCACCTCGCCAGTCGGGCCGAAGCCCTGTCCCCTGGCCTTTAGCGGGATTGCAGCGTCCCCGCCCTATGCATTCGTGCAGGTCAAGCGGCTGTTTCCCGAGGATTCGGGAGGCGCCGCTCGTTGACTAGCTTGCACTAGTCTGCTGTGGTTCACAACCCCCGTGGGGTGATGCGCGCTAGTTCGCTGTGATGGGTACGCTCAGAGCATGACTGTCACAGGAGGGCCGAAGCCGAAAGCGGTGCAGGTCGCGGACGCACTTCGCGACGACATCAAGAAGATGAAGCCGGGAGACAAGCTCCCGTCACAGCGAGAGCTGATGGACCGATTCGGATTCGCGAGCCAGACCATCCAGAACGGCTTGGCCGCGCTCCGATCCGAAGGACTGATCGTCTCTGCCGGGAACCTCGGCAACTTCGTCAGCGAGGGGGCTGCCCCCACCAGCGACGTGCGCGACGACATCAAGGAAATCCGCTCCCAGATTCAGGCGTTGACTGAACGGGTCGTAGCGCTCGAAGAGCGTTCCGCCCCGGGTGGTGCGTGATCTGCAACCAGCATGCGAGGAAGGGGAGTTGTGTCGTAAGTGACAGCCAGGGGACGACGAAGCGGAGGTGGGGACATGTCCAGTGACACCCCTGTGTCCCCTTCCCTGTCCCCCTGGCTCGCGGGTGAGACTCGGAGTAGGCACTCGGAGGAGGGCACATGACCGACGACAGGCCCGCATGGGCGCGGCGCATCGCTGCCGAACGAGCGGCCCGTGACTGGTCGCAGCGTGACGCGGTAAGGGCGCTGCGGGCGCACGCTCCCACGGAGCTGCCCGCAGAGGACAGCATGATTCGCCAGTGGAAGCGCTGGGAGTCAGGCCAGACGCCGAACGACTTCTACCAACCGATCATCGCGGCCCTCTTCGGCACCGTGACTCACGCGCTCTTCCCGGCGCCCTCACGGCGGGATGGAGACAGGGAGATCCTGGCAGCGTCCGGCATGGAGACGCTGGAGATCGTGAGCCGTCTCAACCGGTCCGACGTCGACAACGCCACGCTTGATGCCCTGCGGATCACGGCGGACCGGCTCGCCTCGGAGTACCCGTTCATGCCGAGCGAGCAGCTTCTCATCGAGGGACGGCAGTGGCTGCGCCGCGTCGTCGACCTCCACACAAAGAGCCTCACGCTCGCACAGCACCGCGAAGTGCTCGCACTGTCTGGTTGGCTCGCCCTACTCGTCGGCTGTGTCGAGTACGACACGGGCGCACGCCACGCGGCCGAGTCGACGCGACAGGCTGCACTCTCGCTCGCGACCGAGGCTGACCATGCGGAGGTCGCCGGGTGGGCGCACGAGATGCGGGCCTGGTTCGCTCTCACTACCGGCGACTACCGGGGCGTGATTGCAGCTGCTCAGGCCGGAGCCGAGAGGGCTCCGCACGCTGGCGTTGCCGTACAGCTCGCTGGCCAGGAGGCCAAAGCGTGGGCGCGGATCGGGGACCGCCGGCAAGTCGAGGTGGCCTTGGACAAGGGACGGCGTTTGCTCGAAGGGATGCCGTACCCCGAGAACCTGGACAACCACTTCGTGGTGGACCCAGCCAAGTTCGATTTCTACGCGATGGACTGCTACCGCCTGGTCGGCGAAGACAAGCTTGCGCGCACGCTCGCCGAAGAGGTGCTGAAGGCAGGAACTGACTTCGACGGCACCGAACGCTCACCCATGCGCAACGCGGAAGCGCGCGTCACGCTCGGAGTCACGGCGGCGCGTGAGGGCGACTTGGAGCAGGCACTCATCATGGGTGAGCGGGCCCTCGAAGGGGACCGTCAGTCGATTCCGTCGCTCATCATGACCAGCCGCGAACTCGCTGCCGAGATGAAGCGCCGGTATGCCGCAGAACCCGCAGCACAGGACTACCTCGCACGACTGCACGCGCTCGGCCAAGAGAAGCCTGGGTTCTTGCCACAGTGAGCGCTCACAGCGGCACTAGAGGAGGGTGTTCGCTTCCTGATGTTCGCGAATGGTGAGCCGATCGCGACCCTGCAAGTGGATGACTTCGCCGACCAACCTTGCGCACCGCCGCTCAGGGGCCCTTTCCAGCGCCCGACCGGAAGGATACCTGCTCTACGACGTGATTAGGCGAAGATCTGGACGCCTGCCACCGGTTTCCTGTCGACCGCCGTCCAAGGCCAGCGGAACCAGGCCAAAGACGTGCAAGTTGAGTTCATCTAGCGTGAGGCTCAAGTCATGGGCCATAGCGGACGACGAGATATGATTGGCCCTAAGCGTCGTGAAAACCTTGCTCAGCAACTGAGAAGTCTCTCGCGGAATTCCGTTTGGCTCCCCGGACCTGTAGCCCATCTGCGATAGATGCTTGATCGTGTTCCTATAGCTCCACTCTGAAATTAGGTCAAGGTCTCGCAACCTGTAAGCGAGAGCTACCGCTGCCACCTTCCACTTCAATTTTGCGCTAAGGATTCTAGTGGAGTCGGCTTGGTGAAGCATTTGAGCGAGAATCCCCGCTTGCGGCATCAGGAAGGCGGAGGCGAACTTCTGCGCTTCCTGTTCCGCTTCGGGCCCGTGTGGAATCCTATGCTCGGAATGCAGAACGAGGTGCCCGAGTTCGTGCGCTGCATCGAACCTTCCGCGTTCGCCACTCTTTTCGAGGTTCAAGACAACGAATGGCTTAGTCCTGTTCCAGCGGAAAGAGAACGCATCAACGGCACTGCAATCAGCAGCCAAAGAGAAAACGCGGACGCCGTGCGCCTCCAGAAGGTGCACCATGTTGGGGATGGGGGCTTCGCCCAGCCCCCACAGTGCACGCACCCGTTCAGCGGCCTGCTCGGGCGCTAGATGCGGGAGAGTGGGAACGTCAGGCGTCGGCAGGTCAAACCGCTCTTCGACCCAGCGATTAATGTCGACCACGATCCGGCCGGCGCCGCGAGCGGCATCCCGGTCCAACGCACTGATCTTGGACAGGGCGCGGAAGCTAACGGCGTCTACTTCGATTTCCTCCACGTCGGACGCGGAGAAGAAGGCCACTGGTAGCTCCAGTGCTTGGGCCAGTGTTTGCAAAGTCTCCGCTGTCGGGTTCTTGTGCCCATTTTCGTAAGCGGTGAGGCTGCGTACCGAGATTCCTGACTCCCTGGCGAGGCTGGCAAGCGTCATGCGACGCCTTTTCCGAGCAAGCACCAACCGTGAGGAAGTCAGCATAATCTCTTCTTCTCCTGACTCGTGGAGTCTCTAGTCTACATGACCCCCTTGAACTGCACGGGCACGACCACCGCTTTCTCTACGGGGGCTTCATCGAGCTTCTTAATGTCGTACTTCGGCCCAGTTAGCGGGTTATCCGTCAGGATAATCCGCTCGCGCCAGGTATCGACATAGTCGTCGTGCATGTCAACTGGCAGGGACAGTTCGAATAGCAAACCGCTCTCGGTGGACTTGTAGAGCAGGAACCAGGTGGGAATTTCAAACAGCGGCAGCTGTTCAAAATTCCGCTGAACGAGCTGGCGAATCGCCGAACCTTTTGGATTCTTCGCCCGCACTTCACCGGACCAGCTTGCTTTTTCATCCATCACCTTTCCTGCCCCGCTGATGGCGGTGATCGCCATCAGGCCGGAGGGGTGGAAGGTTCTGAGGATGTTCTGGGCGTTGCTGTAGGTCCAGCCCTGACGTTGCAGCCGCTCCCGGAAGAGCCGGTTCGCGCGGGACCAGAAGGTGAACCCGGCCATGCCGGGCGCGTCCAGTTGCGTGCTCAGGCGAGCCTCTGCGGCTGCACCCTTCAGCGGCTCGTACAGGTCGCTGGGGGTGAGGCCAAGCGTCCGCAGACGTTCCACAGCCTGCACGCCAATGTGGCAAACGGGTTCCATGCGGCCTCCGTTGGGGGTCGGTTCCAAGAATCGTACCTCAAATGAGGGTCGATTTTTGGAACTTGGTGAGGTGCTGGTCAGTAGGTGACGGCACCTCACCAACGCCAGTTCCGGGCGCACTTCGACCGCGTCGGGGGCAACGTGCATCGCTCGGCTCGGCGAGCGGCGGCTCCCTCGTGTCGCGCTGATCCAACTCCCGGACGGACAAGCCCCATCGGTCGTACCGTCACAGCACCGACCCACCCGAGACGACCAGGAGAGAGCGTGATCGAGTACGTGGCCCGATCCGGGCCCCCCGAAGCCAGGAACTGCCCGGCCTTCATCAGCGACGCATGCCGCCAACAGGTCGCCGGCGCAGGCATCGTCACCTGGGCCACCGCCATCGGAGACGGCCGCACTAACGGGGGAATGCAGTGACAGGCAAGCAGCTCACACCGCAGAACGCGACGGTCACCACCGCAACCATCCAGGTGCAGGCCCTGACCATCGGCAAAAAGCAGGTCACCCTCGCTGTCTTCCGGCAGCTCGAAGACGAAGCAATCATCAAGCCCCTCGACGCTGGCTTGGCTGGCGAACCCTGGGGGCGCGTCAACTACCACCCAGACAAGTGCGCCGACGAGAAGGAGCACATCCATGTCGTCTGGCAGAAGGGCGACGAGCTGCGCCGCGCCACCGTGTACGCACCGTCAGTTGCCGCGTACAAGCACCCGACCGCCGGCCTGTACGTCGAGGCCCTCATAGCCGAAGGGCTCGATCACAGGGACCCCCGAGCCAGCAGCGCTGGGGGAGCTGATCGCATTCAGGTGGTGAAGGCTGGGCGAGAGGGCGGAGCGGGCCTCACGCGCTTCACATACCACGGCGTGCAGTTCCACGGGCCAGTCCGGTCCGACTTCCTCACCGTGTTCCACAACCACTACTTCCGGCGCGACGAGGGCGAGAACCTCTGGCACCGAGTACGGCATGTGGCTGGCCCCGAAGCTACGTCGGAGAGCATCGCCACCGGCCTCCCAGCCCTCGCCTACAACACCTCGTGGCGACAACTGAAGGATCTTCCGCAGCTGTTCATCGCGGTCTAACAGCACGACGGCGGGGCCCGACCGAACCAGGCCTCGGCCACCTCCCCACTCTCCAGCCCCTCATCTGATCAGCGCAGATATAGCAGTCAGCTACCCCACATGGGGGGCCAAACAGGGGGCCAAACGCAGCGACTCCGCCGAAACGGTCCCGGACGGTAATGGACAGCACCGGAGCCGAACGAGCAGGTCGGGGGCCCTGAATCAAGGTCACCAGGGTCGCAATCGCGTTCGGGACGAAGAGGTCGTGGGTTCAAATCCCGCCACCCCGACAGAGAAACACCAGTTCAGGGCCGGTGCTGAGAGATCAGCACCGGCCCTGAACTGTTCTCCAGAGGCTCTCTGGAGAAATCCTGGAGAAGATCTTGGAAATCGTCTCCAGACCAATGCCCTACCCGCGAGCCCTCAGCAGTGCATCCAGAGCAGCCACGGGCGAGCCGGGGCTCATCGCCCGGCGCGCGTCCAACGTCTCCTCCCACATTCCGGTGAGCGCGGTCGTCAGCGACTGCCGCATGCCAGCCGTGATGTGGTCATAGCGGGACTGCACCGAGCCGTCCTCGTGCCCCATGCGTTCGTCCATCAGCTTCGGCGGGGTTCCCACCTCTCTCATCAGGGTCTTGTGCGTATGGCGCAGCCCGTGCGGCGTCAGCCCCGGAGCGATCGGCACCCAGCACGCCTCAGCCCGCTTGGAGGCTCCTCGCCCACGCGCGGGAATCCCGGGCCACGGCTCAGCGATGACCGGCACAGGGTGCTCTTCCTGGTTGCCGCGTCCGGGGTACCGTCCCGTGGCGGCAGGTCGAAAGAGCCAGGTGGCGAAGCCCGAGCGTCGCCAGTGTGCGGCCAGCTCCCCCGCCCCCGCGTTACGCACGTACCCGAGATCGGTGATGGCATCCAGCACCTTGAGGCGAGTCGGCTCCGCCACAGCGCCAGGGCGGTTGAGGACGTTGGACACGGTGCCTGTCGAGACGCCGGCGCGGCGAGCGACGTCGACCAGCTTTGCTCCCGGACGGCTCACAGAGCCATTGGCAGCGCCGTGGCCACGGAAGACGTAGGCCAGTCCGTGGCACTCACAAGGCTTCGGTTTCGTCCGGGCGATGTGGCTCGCAACCAGTGCCGCGAGGAAATCCGGAGCGTCAATGTCCCGGTAGGAGTCGTCCTTGGGCGGGCAACGGTGCAGTTCGCCGGTGTCCAGCTCGTAGAGCTGCCACTCAACACGAATGCTCGTCGGCCGGACGAACTCGGTCTCAAGGCCAACGATCTCGCCCCAGCGCATGCCTGTGTAGCCCTTGAGGATGCCGCCAACGAACTCATCGTCCCGGCCGGACAGCAGCGCCATCCTTTCGGCGAGCAGCAGAATGCCGAGCGCTGTGGTGACAACCTTCTCCGGGCCACGGTTGCGGGAGCGGCCGGCGCGCTTCCCTCGTCCGCGCCGCTTGGTTGCCGGGTTGGAATCGCGCAATCCCTCGTCAACGGCGTCGGCAAGGATCAGGTGCAGTGTCGCCCGCCATGTCTTGACGCTGGTAGCCGCGTAGGGAACGGCGCGTTCGCGCTTCTCCCAAGCGGCAATGTCGGTGCTCAAGATGTCGGCAATGGCGAAGTCCTCGAACGCAGGGAGCAGGTGCTCCTCGATGTGCCGCCGGTAGTTCTGCATGGTGGACGCCGCCAAGTCCTGCGCGGCGTACCAGCGGTTCACGTAAGCGCCAAAGGTGATCCGCTCAGGAGGCGCCTTCTTCGTTCCGGCCAACAGCTTCGCTTCTTCGGCGTCCGCCGCCTTCTTTGCCGCTGCCTTGGTCCGGAAGCGGATGGCGTCACCATCGGCATCGCGCACAGTGGCGTACTTGCCGGGCGCGAGCTTGTACCGGCCGCGCCAGTAGCTGCCGAGGTTCTCGGCGTAACCCAACTTGCTCTCCCTATCGGCGGGGTTGCCGCCCGGCTGGAGGGCCGGGCGGCACACGGAATCAGGCTGCGGTGGACTGCGATTGGCCGTGTCGCGCCCTGCGCGGGGTCCTTGCCTTCAGCGAGGTGACGGACACCGCTGCGGTGGCCGCCCGGCGGCGCGGCGCTTGTGAGACTGGTACGGCAGCGCTACTGCCTTCGGTGGGACGGCTCTCGAAGATGCGCGTTATCTCTGCAACGTGGTCAGCGGTGAACCGGTAGCTGCCCCCGGGCTTGGTGAAGGGAATGCGTCCCCTCCGGGCCTGTTCCTTCACCCACCACTCAGAGCAACGGAGAGCATGGGCAACATCCGCAGCAGAGTAGAGCTGAGGCAAGTCAGTGATCTTCTGACGCACTTTCATTTCTCCTCTTGGGCTCGCTTCGGGGGTTCCGACGCTTGGACCTGTCCGAGGTTCGGATTTCTGCGTCATCGCGTCACGCACGTCATTTGTGGCTCTGACCTGGAGTTATGCGGTGACGCGGGCAGTTCGGGGCGTGTCACAGGGCGGGGCGGGGTTCTGTCACCTGTGACGCGGATGACGGGCGGTGACGCAGGTTTTGGCCGTCTGCGTCACCGCTGTAGCCGCTGGTCAGGGATCGGTTTCGTGTGGCTGGTGACGTGGGTGACGCAGGGTCTCTTCTCCTAGGAAAGAGACGGGGTGGTGTCTGTGATGGTGTGGTGCGGCTCAGGACGTGAATGCGGAGCCGCGCAGCGGCACGTCTATGCGGCGGCACGCCGCCGGAACAACAAGAGGAGCACCAGTTGCCGGCCGGGGGGTGCTCCTCTTGCTTGTCCGCGCCGCGCCGGTGGCGGGTCAGAACGCCGCTTCCTGCTGGTGGGGGGCGAGCGCGGCGGCGCGGGTCATCTCGATGTAGCGGGCGGCGCTGGTGCGTCCCCAGTCGATGAGCACGCCGCGTGCGGCAAGGGTCGGTTGCAGCCGCTTGAGCCGGTCGGAGAGGACCTTGCCGGTGGTGGGCCAGCCCTTGGGCAGGGGGCGGCACTCCTCGCCGCTGTAGAGGGTGGTGAGGCAGTGCAGCCACTCGGAGGACGTCATGCGGACTTCCGCGCCCGCGTCGAGTTCGGCGGCGTGCTTCAGGACCGTCTGTGCCAGCAGGTCTCCTTCGATGACGTCGTCGTTGAGGTCGTCGAGGCTGGCTCGGTAGGCGGCCAGCGAGGCGAAGCCGGTGGCCGCGTCGAGCTGCGCGCACAGGTGGGCGAAGTCGGCCATGCGCAGGTCGGTGGGGGTGTCCGCCTGAGCGGCCCGCACCTTGACCGTCAGGTCGAGCAGGGAGCCGAGAACGACGGGGAGGATCTCTGCGTATTCCGTCCACAGCTCTGCCTCGGTGCGCCGTACCCGGGGCCGCACGAGGCGGAGCGGGAGAAGGCGTTCGGCGAGGTCGGGCCGGATGACGCCGACGTCGATACCGGTCAGCAGCATGGGGCGCCGGTATCGGGAGCGGACGACGTCACCATCGGTGAACAACGCGCGCTTGATGCTCTCAGCACCGGTCACGATGCAGCACATCAGGTCGGACAGGTCCGGGGGCAGGTGGGAGAGGTTGTCCAGGGCGGTGACCCATCCGGCAGCCACGGCCGTGATCATGTTCTCCTCGTCCTTCGGCGCTCGGCGCAGGTCGCCGTTCATCCCTTCGATGATCCGCACGAGCATCCGGCCGCCGGTGGACTTGCCCGCCCCCTGGGGGCCGGTGAGGAAGGGTGCGGGGACGGGCACGGACGGTTCCAGGCAGCCGATCAGCCAGGCCAGGGCCAGGCATTCGGTCTCGGCGCCGGCGAAGTTGCACAGGCCGAGCAAGAGGTCGATGCCCTTGCCGTTGGTGTCCTTGGCGGGCAGGGGGAGTTCGCCGGTGAGCTGGGTGCGCCTCCAGCAGACTTCCTGCGGGTCGGGGGTGCGGATGTCCCAGCCCGTGGGGTGGATACGGACGGACTGGCCGTCGGTGCGGCCCAGGTCGAGCCAGGTCGCGCCGTCGAATCCGGGCGCCACGCGGATGTGGGTGGGCTGGACGTCCTCGGTCAGGGCGAGTGCTTCGATCAAGTCCAGTGCCTCCTTGAGTGCCGTGCCGTTGAACACGCCGATCCCGTCCTTGAAGAGGCCGACCATGAGTTCCTGCCGGTGGCTGCCGGTGGTGCCCTGGGAGCGGATGGGACGGGCGACGGGGTGGCCGTTCTTCTGCGCGTAGACGGTGCCGTCGATGGTGCGGAAGTACCGGAAGTGCGCTTGCGCGTAGTCGGTGATGACCTTGCGGGCGGGAGTCTTCTCGTCGTCGTCGGACACGGTCACATCCCCAGTGCGGTGCGGGCGTTGGTCCACGCGTCGGTGCAGTGCCGGGCCGATTCCCCCTTCGCCTGCGCGGCGGTGAACAGCCGCGCAACGTGGCCGTCGGTGAGGCAGCCGCACCGGCCGTGCGTCGACAGCACAGCGAGGAACGTGCGGTAGACCGTGGCGTGCACGCCGCTGGTGGCCTCGGTGATGCGCTGCTCCGCCATGGTGATCCCACGGTCCAGGTAGGCGGGTGTGCGGTGTCGGCATTCTCCACTTTTGCCCCTCAGGGGCACTGAGAGCGTCTGTGGCGCCCTGCGAGCCGGGGTCGGCTCCTTTACTGCCAGGGCGCGTACAGCGTCCGGGAGAGCGGCCGTGACGCCCACGCCCGGACCGAGCCAACGGACGTACTGCATAAGGGACTTGATGTCGACGCCGGGCCGGACAGCGTTCGAGGACGCCATGGTGCCCCGGTAGATCCAGTGCTCACCCCGAGTGGTGCGCACGGTGCGGGTGGCGGGCAGGCTCGCACGCGCCCACGCGATGGCGTCGGCGTTGTCGAGGTCGACGACGGTGAGGCCGGCGCCGCCGGGATGGTAGGCGACCGCCGCCGCTTCCCGCCACACGCGTGCCCACGTCGGCGAGTTGATGACGCGGGGGTCGAGGGTGGCGGCAGCCCAGCCGTGGCAGGGCGACGGGCAGGCGCAAGAGCCCGCAGTCTTCATGTTCGGCCGGCCGCCGCACGCGTTGTCCGCACAGGAGCGGCAGTTACCGAACGGCAGCTTGCCCGCCCGCAGGGGCAGGGGCGGGACGCCGGAGGCGGCGAGCCGCAGCGCGGTGCGCAGATACTCGTTCACGCCGCCACCCCCAACGCGGGGGTGAGGGTGTCGAGGAAGGCGCGGCCGATCCATTCCGTGTAGGCGGGTGGCAGGGCCTCGCGCAGCCGGAGGTGATCGGTGGACCAGTCGATGCCCTTGGCCGCGCGGATCTCCTCCACGGTGGCCTTGCCCCCGCCCTCGCCGTAGGCGGCCACGTACGGGCCCTCGCGGTACTCGCCGTGGCGCCAACCCCGCACGTACCCACGGTGTTTGGGGTGGGCGGGCTGTAGGGTCGTCCAGCCCCCGAGTTCGAAGTAGCGGTGCATGAGCACGGCGAGGCCGAACTGTTCCCCGCACAGGCGGATGTCCTTGCGCACCTCGGAGCCGGGCACGTTCTCCATGACCCACGGCCGGCCCGTGGCTTCCAGCGCGGCGCGGGTGGGGGCGATGAGGCGAGGGTAGGTGCGGCCGATGGCCGCGTTGCGGGCCTTGTTGGTGCCCTTGGTGGGGGCGCCCTCGCCCTGGCAGGGCGGGGAGGCGTGGATGAAGTCGAACTCGTGGCCGTGGGCGCGGATGAACTCGATCGCGTCGCCCTGGTGGAAGGCGTCACCCTGGTAGTCGGGCTGTGTCTGAAGGTCGACGCCGGTGATGTGGCAGTTGCCGAACGCCCGCCGGTATCCGGTGGTGGCGCCCCCGATGCAGCAGAAGGCGTCCAACACCCGCAGGGGTTCGAGCAGGGCGAGCAGTCGCCCGATGGGGGTGGGTTGCGTCATCCTGGATGTCTCCAGTTCCTTGATGGGTGACTGGCTGACAAGGGCGACCCCGCGACTTTGGCGAGGCGAGGGGGTCGCCCTTGGCGTAGCTACTGGTAGAAGCGGTTGCGCTTGATCACGGCCTTGCGGATGTTGACCGTGGTCCCACCCCGGTCACCGCTCGCACTGAGCACCTGCACGGCGATCCAGCCGCCGAAGATCACGGCGGCCAGGATGACGAGCTGGGTGATGAGCGCAGTGAGCGCAGCGATGAACGTGGTGAGCAGCAGCAGCCCGCCACACACGGCGAGGAACCCGACGCCCCCGAGGGCGACGTTCACAGCCGCGCGGGAGACGGGCGGCTTGGGCACGACCGGTTCGGGCTGCATTGGGGTGAGGGCGTAGCCGGTGATGACCCGCCCGTCCGGCATGACGATGGACGCGACCGCCGGAATGTGCCCCGGCTGCACCGGCACGGCCTGCTCGGGTGCGGGGGTGATCGGGGCGGGGGTGTGGACTTGTACGGCCGTCGTCTCGTGTCCGGCGGTCCGGCGGTGGGTGGTGGGTTCGTTCACGGCCGGTGGCTCCCTTCAGTTGCCGAGGGCGGACAGGGCGTCGGCGGACGCCTGCACGAGGTTGTGGATCGGCTCGTAGGCGCCGGTTCCGGCGACGAAGAAGCCGAACAGGAACAGCACCAGGGCGGCGCCGCCCCCGGCGGACTTCGTCCGCACGGCGAGGGCGGAGGCGGCGCCGAAGAGCAGCACGGCGGAGATGTTGAGGATCATCGGGTGCCTTCCGGGCGGGGGGTGTCGGTGCCGGCGCGGTAGATGCGGGCCCAGCGGTTGTAGAGCCAGCGGCCGGTGCGGATGCGCTTGCCGGTGGCGTGGCAGCGGCGGCAGTCCTTGCCGCGCTTGAGACGGCCCTTGCGGTCGGTCTTGAGTGCGTGGCCCATGCCGCGGCAGCGTCGGCAGTTGCCGAACGGCGAGACCGCACACAGTCCGCCGTAACTGAACGTGACGGCTATCAGGCAGGCGATAGCGGCCAGGATGGGGGTCATGAAGGGCCCTCCAGGCGGGTTTTCAGGGGTTTTCGCTGGTGGGGTGCTATTCGCTAGATCACAGGTGGGAGCGCGGATGAGGTGCTAGCGAGGGTGCTACCGGTAGCAGGGGTGCCTGCTACCGGTAGCAGCGGATCGGGCCTATGCCGCGCCCGGCTTTTCGTTACGCTCCGCAATCGCCTTGAGGAGATCGGCGCGGGTGATGCCGCGGCGGGTGGTGCGGGTTCCGTCGTCGGTGGTCCCGGCGACGTCGCGGGTGCGGATGCCGTGGGGCTTGAGCGCGCTGGTGACGTTCTCGCCCTTCCAGCCGCCGTAGACGTCGGGCCTCAGTTCGGCGAGACGGGCGGCAATCCGCTCGTTCCACACCCGCTCTTCCTTCTCCGGGACCACGGCCGCCACGTCGGCAAGCAGGTCGTAGGACGGCCCGGTCACCGCGTCGGCAGCCTCCCCGAGGGCGTAGCCGGACAGGAGTCCCGCCTTCTCACGGACGGTGCGGGCGCGGGCGGCGATGGCTTCGGCACCCGGCGCGTCCACGAACGTGCTGGAGACGATCCGGGCATCGGAGCCCTCACCGACGAAGTAGTGCAACCCCTTGTCACCCCACGCGAACATCGTTGCCCGCACCCCGCGCTTGTAGGACGACGTGCCGAGGACCATGTCGTTCTCGGTCTGGCCCATGACCTTCAGGCACCACCGTGCGCCCGCGTTCGCGCTGATCCCGGTGGGCAGGGACTTCGCGTCGGGCCGCTGGGTGGCCAGCAGCAGCACGATCCCGGTGGCCGGGCCGCGCTTGACCAGGTCGGTGGCGATCTCCTCGAACTCCTTGCCGTAGTCGGGGTGCTCGAACAGCACTTGGCACTCATCCACCCCGATCACGATGGGGTGCAGTCCCAGGGACCGCTTGGAGGCAAGGTCGCTGGTCACTTTCGACTCCGGGCAGATGTCCCGCGGCAGGGAGCGGATCACCTTGGTGCGGCGGCGCAGTTCCTCGCGCAGGGCCCGGAAGTCGGCCAGCGCGTACTGAAGGGTTTCGTCTTCCTCACCGACGCCGTGCCGGTGGGAGACCTTCTCCCCGACCGGGTCCAGGTCGCCGGTGCCCTTCATGTCGTAGGAGTGGATCTCCGCCCGCGGGTCGAGTGCGGCGATGAGCAGCAGCAGACGCAGAAGGAACGTCTTGCCCATACGGGGGATCGCCCCGATCACCCCGGCGATGAACATCAGGGTGACCTCAACCCAGCGCCCGCGCTGGTCGGTGCCGTAGGGGACGGGCTTGAACAGGTCCACGGTGCCCGACTTCAGCAGCGGCCAGAGAGGCTTGCGCGAGCTCTTCAGGTCCTGGTCACCGACCCACAACACGAGACGGCCGGTGTGCTCATCCGGCACCGCTTCGGGCCACACACAGCCCAGCGGCCGGCGCAGACCGGAAGCGAGCCGGTCACGGCGCTCGATCACGTCCGTGACGGTCACCCCGTACGGCAGGTCACCTTCCGCGCGCCAGCCGGGCCCGTCGCGGGTGATCGGCGCGGTGAACGTGAACCCGTCCCGCCCCTTGCTCTGTGCCTGGTTGATCGCCGGAATGCCCAGCGCACCCAGCGCACGCAGCACGATGTCACTGGTGAGCTTCGGCGCTTCGGGGAGTTCCACAGCCTTGTGGACGACCGGCGCGTCCGCCTTCCGACCGGCCGACCCGAGCGCCAGCACGAGGGCGCCAGCGGAGAGGGCTTGCAGCCAGTCGGGGGCGAGCACGTAGATTGCCAGCGCCGACCCCAGCCCGACGAACAGGGCCAGCACGGCAACCAGCGTGCGCAGCCGCACACGGCCGTCACGCTGGCGGGACAGCTTCAGGTACTCGGCCGCGTCCTCGCGGCGCACCGCGGCGAGGCGGACGGGTTCGCCCTCGCGGTCGGCGACCCACCGCATCGTGCCGCCCACGAACCGCGCGGCGCCGGTCGGCGCCTGCAGGGCGAGCCGCGCGGCATACACCGGGGCACGCAGCGCGTGATACCCGGCGGTGTGGGCGTAGTGGCGGGCCACCCACCCAGAGGCGATCTTGAGTTCCGACAGCGACCGCAGCCACAGCGGGACGACCGCCCGGCGCTTGGCTCCGGCGAGCCGACCGAGGTAGCCGGGACCGGTCGCCTTCAGCGTCGGCGAGTCGACCGACACCGGCGTACTCGGGTCGGCCGACTCGATGCCCGACCCGCCGGTGCGGGAGTCGGCCGACCGGTCGGCGTCCGGTCGGGCGCCGGGATCGGCCGACTCGGCACGGGCCGACCGGGCGGCGTTCAGGTCGACCACGTCCCCGCCGGAGTCGGCGGCGAGTTCGGCTTCCAGTCGGTTGAAGAGTTCGTTGTCGTCGTCGGGGTGCTTCACTTGGAGTCCTTCCACTTTTCGGGTGTGAGGGAGAGCGGGCCCGGCCGACGCTGTAGGAGGTGAGCGGTCGGGCCCGTCAATCGTGGGGGCGTTCTAGGGAGTGGCGGGGAACAAAATGTTCCACCTCGTTTTCAGGCGGCGCGCTGTTCCTCGGGGTAGGCGCAGAGGATGCACATCCCGAGCGAGGTAGGGATGCAGTAGCTGTAGGTGATCTGGCAGTTCGGGCAGGTGCGGCGGGCCAGCATCGCCAGCGCGAGCGCTCCCCACTTCCGGGACGTCATCGGGCGGACCGGCTTGGCGCGGTCGACGCGGTAGAGGAAGGCCACCTGCACCCCCGCCTTACGGCCGCGGTGCGTGCGCATGATCTGCGCGGCCACCTCTTGCCCGCCGGGGCGCAGCCCGCAGGCGCGCAGTTGGCGGCGGGTGGCGTAGCCGTCCGGGGCGAAGTGCCACGGGTAGGTGGGTATCCCGAACCGGGCCCCCGAGGGGTCGTAGCACTTGGTGTAGGCGGACATCAGACCGCCACCCCCACCACGGGCCCCTCAGTGCGGGCACCGGTGCGGCCGGAGCGGCGTCCGGCGATCGTGGCGAACAGCCGTCCCAGGCCCGCCCGGCGGGTGCCGGAGCGGGCTTGCTTGGCCGCGTACATCGCCTCATCCGCCCGGCGCAGCAGCCCGGACAGGTCGTCGGCGGGGAAGTCCGCGGCGCGTACCCAACCCAGCGAGACGGTGGTGTGCACGGCGGGGTCGTGGCCGTCGACCGGGCGGGCCAGCACGCCGTGCAGCAGGGTCAGCATGTCGGCGGCGGTGCCGTGTGCGTCGATGAGAACGGCGGCGAACTCATCGCCCCCGAGACGCCCGGCGATGCCGGACCGGCCCACGTGGTGGGCGAGCCGGTCCGCGGTCGCCTTCAGCAGCACATCCCCCGCGGCGTGCCCGAAGTGGTCGTTGATCTGCTTGAACTTGTCGACGTCGGCGAGGACAACGACCGCCCGCGGGTCCTTCAACAGGGCGGTCGCGCGGCGGGTGAACCCGTCCCGGGTGACCAGACCCGTCAACGGGTCCCGGCGCGCGGTGCTCAAGCAGCGGTGCAGCCACCGCACGTGAACCACCCACCCCGCCAGCAGGGGCAGCACGGCTAACAGGACCGTGGCCAGGGTGCTCATGCCGCCACCCCCTCAGCCTCAACCGGAACGGCGTCCGCCGGACGCAGCACGCGAGACTCCGCGCGTTCGGCGAGCAGGGCGTCACGTACCTGCCGCGCCGACGCCGACCCGCACCGCAGCGCCTTCCGCAGCGCTTCGGCGTTGACCGCGTCGTCCGTCCAGTCGGCCGTCATCGCGCGGGCTTCAATCAGCAGTTCGGCGGCGGTGCGCGGCACCGGAGCGGGCTTGGCCTTGCCCGGCCGCTTGCGCGCCGGACGGGGCGCCGCGGGCTCCGGCGGCTGCGCTGTCTCCGGGACCGGGTCGATTTCTGCCGGCGGGGCGGCGGGGGCGAGTTCGCCCATGCGCAGCATCACGCGCTCACGCCGCGGCGTCTTCCTGCGCCAGCCGCGGCCGTACCGCTCGTGCAGGTCCGCACGGGCCAGCAGCCGCTCACGCTCACACGCCAGCGCCGCACTGTAGGAGGTGACCTCCCACAGCGTCATGCGCCGCCACAGCGCGAACGTCGACAGCGGCGCCAGCAACCAGCGGGAGAACCGGATCTTCTCCATGCGCCGGCCGGTCGCGGCGCCGATCCGCACGGCGTAGATGTGGGCGCCGATCTCGGAGAACACCACCCACAGCAGCGGCATCGTGCCGTGCGCGACCTTCGCCCACAGTCCATGCCCGGCGGCGACGTTCAGCCCGCACGTGACCAGGGTGAGCACCCAGGGCACGAACCGCACCCACGCAAGCGCCATGTCCATCCGGATCAACAGCAGATTGGCCACGGTGAACACCGGAATGGCCACGTCGATACCGACCGGCAGCATCCACGGCTCACCGAACCCCCACCGCGCCGCGGCAGAGGACACCGCGTCGAACGAGGAGATCAGACCGAGCGCGCCGACACCGGCCGCGGCCAGCGCGCCGACACCGGCGAGACCCATTTCCGGGCGGGTGAGCGGCGGCACGGCCGCACGCTCCATGGTCTGCGTCGTCTCGATGGTGGTCATTCCGTCACCTCCCGGCGGCGGTCCTCGGCACGGCTGCGCTGGTTCGGCTGCGTCCGTGGGGCGCCCTCGCACCAGGCGAACGGCGGGATGTCGTCCGCGGCGGTGAAGACACGGAGGGCGGCGCCCGCCGGGGCGCGGGGCAGGGCGTAGACCCTGCCGCGCTCCAACGACGCCAGCAGTCGGGCCCCGTGGTGCTCGCAGCCGTCCGCCCCGTCGTTGTACTGATCCAGCACGGTCACGACGGCCGGGCCGTCGCACGGGGTCGGGTCGTCGTGGTGAGCGGCCGGGCAACGGACGGTGTCGGTCATGCCGCACCCCCTGCGGTGAGCAGGGCGGCGGCGATGAGCAGGGCGCCGCCGGCAAGGGTGAGGTTGACTGCCCGACGCAAGCCGCGGAACTTGGCCACCGCGAGGCGGGAGAGGCCGCCGATGTCGGCGGCCAGGTCGCGGGCGTCGGTGACTTCCTTGATCTCCTCGGCCGTGAGCGTGGCCCACAGCGGGAACCCGTGGCGGCCGGACAGATTCGGCCTCACCGACAACAGCAGCAGCCCCGCCGCACCCACCAGCGCCACCAGACCGGCGCCGCCGGCGACGTAGGCGGGCACGGTCAACGGGAGCTCCCGCGCGACGGTCCACATGCCGGCCAGCACCGCGCCGACGAACGCCAGTAGCAGCGCGGTCTTGCTGTCAGTGCGGGTGATCTCGGCCTTCACCTCAGCGAGGGCGGCCGTCAGGTTCTGCTCCCGGGTGGCGCTCACGCGGCACCCCCGGCAAGGCTCGCACCGGCCGTCTGGTTGATCATGGCGACGCGGGCGGCCAGCGCCCTGCGGCGGGCCCGGCGGATGCGCCGCTCGTCGAACTCGGTCGGGACACGGTCAAGGGTCGTGATCTGCGCGTCCAACAGGTCGACGTCCGCAAGGATCACGGGCATCTCCCGGTCGATCGCGTCGAGTTCGGCGTTCGTCGGCTCGATGAAGTCGGCGAACGCGGTAACAGCGTCCTGAACAGTAACGATGGGGTCCATGGGGTCGTGTTCCTCTCGGACAGGAACGGCCCGTCGCGGTCCCCGGGGTGCCACCCGGGGACCGCTCGCCGTTGAAACCGGTACATCCGGCTCCCCTCAGCGCTGCTCGTACGAGACGAGCAGCGGAGGCAACCGGCCGCCGCACGGATGCGGCGAAGGTCAGACATGCGCGGACCTGAGCCGCGCTGGACACCTTTTGCGGGAGGTGACGGCCCGTACTGTGCGATATGGATCTGTGCCTCAGTCCCGCTCCTCCGAGGAATCGCATCTCGGTCTCTTCGCGCGGCGTGCGTGCCCTTGGGCAGATCCGTTCTTTTGAGTCGGCACGTGTCCCTGACGGGAGATGACCGACTGGTCTCCACTCGCCTCGGCCGGAGTCGTCACGGCCGTCGTATCTGCGGTGGATCACGCTGTGGAGTTGTCGAGCGCCGTCACGGGTGAAGCCCTTTCGGGCCGCCCGTTTCGGCGTGACTTCAGATTGACCTAGGTCAATCTGCCTGTCAAGAGGGTCCGTCGGAGGATCAGAGATTGACCTAGGTCCGGTTACTCTCGATGCCATGGACCAGAGCCCCGAAGCGCCCAAGCAGACGCCCACGGCCAAGGAGATTGCGGCGGAGTTCCGCGAGAAGATCGCGGGCCCTGATCGCGAGTACGAGCCGGGCGACCAGCTCCCAGCCGCTCGCAAGCTCGCCAAGGAACTTGGCGTGCAGCTCATGACTGTTCAGAGCGCGTTCGGTCAGCTCCGTGACGAGGGGCTGGTTCTCACTCAGCAGGGCCGCGGGACGTTCGTCCGCGATCCTTCTGTGCCCCTCGGCAGCGAGCCGGGCAGTAGCCCGGCGTTCACCGCCCTGGCCGCAGAACTCAGCACGATTCATGACGCCCTGCGCCTACTTGGCGAGCGCCTTGATCGCCTTGAGCGGCTTGTGGGTAGCGAGACTCCACCGTCGCCGTGAGTTCGTCCGCGCGCCTCAGCAGTCGTTCGACCTTGGCGCGGGCTTCGCTCAAACTCGCTTTGATTAAAGCGAGTTCGGCGGGAGTCATGCCTTCCAGCTCGCCGCTTTGCTCATTGATCCCTGGCATGCCAATGAGGATGTGGCCCGGAACGGCCGAGGACCCGGACAGTCTGTCCGGGTCCTCTTTCCTTGCAGGTCAGGAGGGTTGACGGTTCGTCATTGGGTTGCCGCGTCCACCGCATCCAGTACAGCTGACCACGGGAGTGCGCGCCCCGCCGGCGCTTCTCGCGGCTCGTACAGCGACCACACTTCCGGGCCGTAGACAACGTGCACGCCTCCCTCCCGAAGGGTGTCGATGTGGCGTTGCCACGCCGGATGGCGAGCGTGCGCCGCGTTCACCCTCGGGAAGACGACGACAGGCAACCCGAGCGTGCCGATAGCCTCGCCTACCTGCGTCAGAGCCTGGTTGTCCATGAGGCCGGTGGCCAGCTTGGCGACCATGTTGGCCGACGCGGGCGCGACCACGTAGCAGTCAACCGGCGGGTGTGGTCGGGTCTCACCGGGAAGCCGCGGCTCATCGCGCACGGGCAGGCCGGTCAGTTTCTCCAGCCGCTCAACCTCGCCGCTGAGCCGCAGCCACTGACCCGCAGTCGGCGTGAGCGTGACGGCCACCTGCCACCCGCGATCCATCGCGGGCCCTACGAGACCGGTACGCAGTGCCTCTACGCCTCCGGCCGCAGAACCGACGACCCCGAGCACTCCACGCCTGCCTGAACTCACTGCACCGCCCTGCACCGCTGAGCCATCACGAACACCTCGGATGAACGCGAGCCACCGGTAACCGGAGACTGCTTGATCAGGTCCCGGAGCGTCTCGCGCACCCTGGGATTGTTGCGTACGAGCTGAGGCGACGTGCGCTCAGCCGTTCGGAGCGCCGTGAACGCCTCATCACCCTGTCCGGCGAGCGAGAGGGCGCGCGCGTAGTCGATCCGGTGCGAGACGCTGCGCTCCTGCGGCATGTGGTCGACGTTGATCCGTCCGTTCTCCACCACGTACGAGACGTTGTCGAGATCCAGCTCAACGGACAGGCGGTGAAGCAGCACGTTCGTGGGCCCGAAACCGGTCTGCCAGTAGTTCTCATCCGACCCGAGATCGTCCGCGAGTTCCTCGGCTCGGTTCAGCAGGCCCGTCGCGGTGGGGCGGTCCTGGTGACGAGCGGCCGCTACAGCGGCGCGCAGGTGGATCATGCCCAGCAGGCTCAGCGCTGCCGGGTCGTTCTCGTTGACCTGCGACGCCAGCCATGCGGCGGCCGTGTTGCCCAGTTCCAGCGCGTCGTCATACCGACCGTTGGCCAGCAGAGCGTGCGTGCCGGAACGCGCGGCCGATGCCAGAACGAGCGGGTCGTCCGACTCGTCAGCGGCCCGCATCGCGCGCTCGGCAGCAAGCCATGAGATGTCCGACTCACCGATCTTTGCGAGGGTCGTTGCCGCCAGGTGGTGTGTGCGAGCCGACACGGCCCAGCATTCGCTCCGGTCGTCGCCACGGCGTGCCGCTCGCTCCTCCAGCTCTTGCGCGGTCTGTAGCAGCGCCGGAAGGGCCGCGATGACGCTTCCGAGCAGCCCTCCCTGGTAGTCGTTCCATGCCTGCTCCACGCGCACGGCCACGGGGGCGGGGGTCGGGAGCTGTACCTCAGCCTCGGGGCCGAAGAGCAAGCGCGACAGCCGTCGCGGGCTCATGAGCGCATCGCGCACGGCGGGAACGTCGTCCTGCTGCCTCTCGTCCTCCATGAGCACGGTCTGACCGAGTAGGTCCCCGAGGGGCACGCGCAGGATGCGCGCCAGCTCGGCAAGCATGTCGATACGGGGCGGCTTCCGACGCCCTGTTTCGATCTTCGCCAACCAGTCGGTGCTTCGGCCGACCAGTCCAGCCAAGACCTCTTGCGTGTAGCCCCGACGCTTGCGGTAGAACGCGATCCGCTCGCCGATGCTGAGGTGATCTCCGAGACCACGCATTGCGTGCTGCCTCCTGCTGGTTGTGAGGGGCCGGTTTCACGGTACAGAGCCGGTGATGGGGCGGGTAGCGGGCCTTGACCACTACCCGAGCTAGTACGAGCGTGAGGGGCTGAGAGCGAGGAGACCCGGACACTCTGTCCGGGTCTCTGATCTCGCATTTCGAGTTGGGCCGCCCCACGGAGTGGTGGTTGAGGAGGGTGGACGTCTAACGGGCTGTCAGTGGTGATGCCTACCCTTCCGTCATGCGCAAAGGTGCGATCAGCCGAGATGGTGTTCTCAAGGCCATAGCCGAGTACGACGATTGGGGCCGTGAGCGGTTCCTGGCCGAGTACGGGTACAAGCCGGCGACGGGGTACCTCCTTCTACACGAGGACCGAACGTACGACTCGAAGGCCATTGCCGGGGTGGCCCACAAGTTCGATCAAGGCCGAGCGCTGGAGTCGGATGAGTTGAGCGGGGGAAGGTCGCACGCCGCCAGGTGGCTTGCCCGACTCGGTTTCGTAATCCGTTCGTCCCGAGATCCCGACTGGACGCGGGACGAGATCATCCTTGCCTGCGATCTGGCGATGGCCAACGGCTGGAAGCGACTGGAGTACAACGACCCACGCGTAATCGAGCTGTCTGCACTCCTTCAGGCCATGCCGATCCACCCTGCAGAAGTGCGTACCGATCGGTTCCGGAACGCCAACAGCGTGGCTCGCAAGACCGTCGACATCACGTGCCGACACCCGGACTACCGCGGGAAGCCCACGAACGGCAACGCGCTCGATGTCGAGGTCCTGAACGACTTCCTTGCCCGGCCGGCCGACATGGCGAAGGTGGCCCAGCACATCAGGGATGGCCTCACCGCAGGTGAATTCCAGGCCCTACCGCCGGAGGCCGAGGAGGAAGACGACTACAGCGCGCCCGAGGGCAGGTTGCTGATACGCCGCCACAAGAGCCGCGAGCGGGACAAGGGACTGCGTAAGAGGAAGATTGCTGCCGTCCTGCGCCAGGGCCGCCGGCTGTCCTGCGAGGCATGCGGCTTCGACTTCGAGGCGACGTACGGTCCGCGGGGCGCCGGATACATCGAGTGCCATCACGTCGTGCCCTTGCACGAGGCAGGCGAGGGGCGGACCAAGCTCAGTGATCTCGCCCTCATCTGCGCCAACTGCCACCGGATGATCCACCGCCGCGCGCCGTGGCCCACGCCCGGCGCCCTTCGGTCCCTCATCCAGGAGACAAGGGACGGGGCCGGAGCAAGCATCCCGTCCCAGCAGGTGCCCGAGCCGAGTTGATCGTGACCAGACCCTCGCAGGTCTGCGCGCGAAGCAGGCGGAGGCGAAAATCAGCCAACACCCTACGTTATATTACTCGCCGGTATATGACCTGGGGGGCATACAACTCTCCGTAATGCAATCTCTTCTAGCATTACCCATGACGCCCGGTATCCGTGGTCGTGGACGAATGATCCGAGAGTGATCGCACCACGCAGGACGCACCCTTAGCGCCGGCTAGCATCGGTCTGGTCACAACGGAGCCCACCTGACCGCGCATGCTGGCAGGCCGAGCGGCAGGTGGGCCACTGAACCCGGAGGCTCAGACATGAGTTTGCCCCTTGCCGAGCGCTGCGTGTCAAACCCGCGTCAGCAACTCGCAGTGATCACGGTCATCGTCGTAGTCGTGCTCGCTTCGCCGACGTGGGCCGAGATTGTCGGTGCGTACGCAGATGCAGCAACGTTCCTCGCGCTCTGTCTCGCAGCGGCCGGTGCAGCTACGAAGTACAGCAACCACCCCGACCGTAGGTGACTCTCAACGGCTGCCATCAGTGACCTGACCAGTTGAGTAGACCTCAGCAACTTCCCAGCCCGTAGTTCGCATTGAGGGGGCTGAGCCTCAACAAGACCCAGACGGCCCTGGTACAGCCGGGGCCGTCTGTGGGCCGTCCGAGGGCAGCCGACGACGACAGACGACGACAGTTGCCGACCGCTCTCCCCCTGCTCAGAGGCGGGACATCAGGTACCGCCGCAGGTGCTGATTCCCGAAGGTAAGTTGAGGAACTCCAGAGCTTCGGCGCAGGATGTACGCCCATGACCTCCAGCTCCCGCAGCACCACGGCGTAGCCGTACAGCTCGCAGCCCACGAGGCCAAGGCGTGGGCGCAGAAGCTCGCGTCACGCTTGGCGTTACGGCGGCCCGTGAGGGCGACCTGGAACAAGCGCTCATCATGGGCGAACGCGCCCTCGAAGGGGACCGGCAGTCGGTACCGTCGCACATTATGACCAGCCGCGAACTCGCCGCGGAGATACGGCGACGGTACGGCTCCGAACCGGGCGCAGGACTACCTCGCGCGGCTACGCTCACTTGCTGACCAGAAGCCTGGCTTCATGCCACGATGAGCGCCCAGACTGACTGGCTGCCCCCCCCCCGGACCAAGATCAGACCACTCTCACGACTCAGGGTTGTCCATGTCGATCTGTCCACTCAAAGTGTTGAGAGCCAGCTGTTCGGAGTTGGCTCTCAACAGAAGACTGATTGCCGTCTGACGATCTTCTTCATCACCAAGCCGCAGTTCAAGACTAACGCTTGAGGCAACAACCTTCCCCTTTAGTGACTTCTTGTTGAGAATGGTCGCCATTCCGTGGATCAATTTGCTCTTCAGGCCTACCAACTCTTTAGCGTGCCATTTATCCGAAAAGCCGTAGGTTGCCTCACGGAAGAGAGTATCTGCTTTTATGACGAGGCAGTCAGGAACCTCTGCCTGCCCGATCACTGCGACACCTGCTAGGTAGAATCGCTCTGTGAGGATCTTGCGGCAGTAGAGCCGTTCATCCGGCGTTTGATTCTCGTCCGTGGTCGGATCGAACGGAATGAAGTACAAGGGGCGAGCATCGCCGGATGCGCCAGAGGCAATGAGTACAGGGCCCAAGATCGATCGAGCATGGTCCTGCTCCGGGATTTCACTCAACGTCAGGTGCGCCCAAAGGCCCTTATCATCAATCTCAAGGCCCAAAGTTCCGTAGATGGCAACATTGAATCCTTGCTCAGATACTTCTGCTGCTATGTCACGCAATGCGTCAAGCTGGCGCTCGCAATCCTCTTTGGCCAGTACGTACGCAACAATCGCATGACCGTTCACTCCAAGTGCCGAGTTGGCGTCAAAGCAAGATATCAGCAGTTTTCGCGCTTGCTTGGTTGTTGAAGACTCGGCACCAAAGCTAGTTGTCTTGCATTCCAGGACGAGATGGTCACCTGAACTGATGTGGTGCAGGAGGACATCTGGCTCCGGCGGGTTAGCACCTAATCCCAGCTCAACCAACTTTGGCCGAAGTGCGGCGTTGAAAGCCAGCTTGGCGCCGAGGGAACGCAACCTATAGCCAACGTCGTAGTACGGGCGACTACCGTTCTCGACAGGCGCAGATCTGGTTACGAGCCAGAGGCACGAATTTACCTGGAACACTGGATCGCGTGTAAGCAAGGGCCCCCCTGGCCTTAAACCGCCACATCCTCGATCAGGGCACCGTATTCCGTGTCCCCGATATAAGCTTTCACTTTCGGATCAATGAAACGCTGAATATTTGAAACCAGACGGTTGATAGAGTTTCCGCACGTCCCATGCGGTAGGACAGCGACGACTCGATCCTGAGTCAGTTCGAGGACGAGAGGCTGCCATAGGTGCTGGTCAATCGCATTGGCATGTACCTTCGTGTCACTGAGCCACGTGGGGTATCCCGTGATACGGAACCGATTTCGGCGATTATTGAACAGGTTGATTATCCAGCGCTTGAAGACGTCTTCAGGCAAGCTCTTACTGAAAATGATCTCAGCTACGGATCCGAACCCGGATTCACCGAGCGCTCCTGCCCCTGACAACCAAAGCTGTTGTTCGACTCGCTTCGTGAGTGCCCGATAGAGATCGGTCACGCCATAAAGCGTCGCTCGGTGATCGGAGAAGGAGTCACTTCGATTGGTCAGTTTCCCATCAAAATAAAGATCGTGCCCGCCTCGCCCTTGTCCCGGGATACGCAATTGCGTGATCGACGCGAGAGGCGAATATTGCTCTTGCAGCGGGTTCATCTTTTGATTGATGACTTCAATTCGGTCTACCATCGTGAAGCGCGACGCGCGCCTCTCTTCGGGTAGATATTCTCCCTCTTCAGCCTCCGGCGCATCGTACACCGACTCGTGCTCGAAGGTAATTTTCCCGTATCTCCTGCCGCTATTGTTACTCAGCACCTGAGACCAGAGAGACAGGAAACTCTGAGACGAGAGCCAAAGGTGATCCAAGAAAGGATTCACTGATACAGCCGAATGGACCAATTGATCTGATTGGTTGGACGGCAGGAGGGTGTATAGCGCGAGATAGCGGGAGTCTACCTCTTCGAGCAAGGCGACGTGCTCGCCGGCGTCAGTCGCAATCAGGTAGGTGTCAGAGTCGTGTTTTAGAGGTACTGCCTTCAGGTTACTTCGTTCAAAAATCTGAGGGACTGGGGGTCGATCGGACGGCCTACCGCTATCGACGGTTTCGAGCAGATACGTCTTCTGCAAGCCAGCCTTTAGCTTCTTATCTTGAAGTTCCTGAACCTGCTGCTCCACGCCTCCGAAATAGTCGAAATAATCGGTTTGGCGTTCATACTGGGGCAGCAAGGCATTCTGCGGAACTTTCATGCTTCCCCCTTATATCTTCGCGTAGCTTATAAAGCTAAGGCGGCCATTTTACATCGAGAAGAGGATTTTGCATAGATGTTGACTCGATTGGATTAACTGCCTGTTCGTAGGTTTGAAGGGGCAAAGGGCGGGGTCATGCCGTGCAGCGGGCCGGAGAAGCACAGCGCCACGCTGCGACATCCGGCCATCCCTCAGCGGGAGTGAGTGGCTGCCATCCGACGGAGGTAGAGATGCGAGGTCATGATGGCGCCGAGTTTGGAGTGGACCTTGCCAGGTGTGAACGAAAACATGGCCGATCGGCGATCAGACAGGGCGATCGAGTACGAGGAGAAGGCTCTCGGGTACGGGCTGGCTGCCGTTGCTAGTGCTCTCCTAGAGGTGGCCGCAGCCATACGCGAAGCCGGCAGCGAGGTCGCCGGTGCGCTGCGTGAGCAGTAGCGGTAGACGGATATCGGGTCGGTCTTGATCGCCCGCCAGCCGTCTACTACGGCGCAGGTTGGCGCGCGGACGGCAGAGGCAGCGAACCCACCCAGCGTTGCCATGCCTCCATGGAGAAATCCTGGAGACGATCTTGAGACAACGACCCCGGAGTGCCGCCGGAGACCGACACATCCCGACACTCTGACCTGCATCTTTGGCATGATTCACAGGTCGGCGATCTTCCAGGGCCTAATTCGGGACGAAGAGGTCGTGGGTTCAAATCCCGCCACCCCGACAGAGAAACACCAGATCAGCCACCTAGGAACGTTCCTAGGTGGCTGATCTGTTGGACGCCCCGGGAGCTCCGTGTGCAACAGTGCGGCCGATCAGCCCCACGGGCACCGAGTAGCGGTTCGTACGGACACTGACCTGCGCGTATCGGTCCACCCGGAGACTGAACAGCCGGCCTGCCTCGAACGGCTCGTCCGGCAACGGCTGCAACAGCGGGCGTTCGACGGTGAAGTACTCGCCGATCGTCCGGGGCCGCGACCGGATGCGGCGGTCGTCCTCGGCATCCCACCGCTCGACCATGGCGTTGAGCTCGGCGTGCTCGACCGCCGGCCGGGCCTTGGCCCATCAGCCGGTCACCAGCACCCGGCCGCCGGCGGGCAGGGCGAGGTGAAACGCTCGGGGTCCACTCAGCTCGTCCTGCCGGCCGTCGTCTGTGCAGAGGGCCACGCGCAGGAAACCACTTCGGCCGCCGCTTCCCGGAGGTCGGTGACGGCCCGGCTGGGACCTGACCAGAGCGCTGAACCAACGAGGCTGAGGCGGTCACCGGCCCGGGTCTCAGCACGCGAGGCGGTCCGGGTCTGTCGGGCGATCGGCCGCTGCTTCAGAGCAGGTGCCGCAGGACGTCACCGAGGATTGCCACACCTTCGCTGATGGCGGTGGGCGTGCTCGCTGCGTAGCCGAGGACCAGCCCGGGGCGTGGTGGGTGTTGGCTATGCCATGACAGTGGCTGCACCTTCACTCCCTGCGCAAGCGCGGCGGCAGCGAGGTCGGTGTCGGCGAACTCGGCGTCGAAGGAGATCATCAGGTGCAGGCCCGCTGCGGCGCCGTGTACCTCCGCATCTGGAAGGTGGGTTCTGATCGCATCGACCATGGTGTCCCGGCGACGGCGGTGGCGTGTGCGCAGGAGCCGCAACTGACGCTCCATCTCACCTGATTCCATGAACTGAGCGAGCACCAGCTGCGGCAGTGCGGCGTTGCCCAGGTCGGCGAACCGTTTGGCGGCTACCAGAGCATCTCGGTATTCCGGCGGTACAAGGACCCAGCCGATGCGCAGTGCGGGGGCGAGGAGCTTGGATACGCTCCCGGCGTAGCAGACGTGGTCGGGGAGTACGGATCGCAGGGCAGGGACCGGAGGCCGGTCGTAGCGGTGCTCGGCGTCGTAGTCGTCCTCAATGATCAGTCCGTCGTTTTCGGAGGCCCAGGACATCAGTTCACGACGCCGTGCCCCGCTGAGCACCACTCCGGTCGGGAACTGGTGCGCGGGAGTCAGTAAGACCGCTCGAGCGGCCGCGTCGCGCAGGACGTCGACGCGCACGCCTTGGGAGTCGACCGGGACCGGCGGAGTGTCCAACCGCTGATTGTGCAGGTGCTGGCGGGCCCCGAGTGATCCCGGGTCCTCCACGGCCACCGCGGAGATGCCGTGGTCGCGCAACACCTGGCCGAGCAGACTGAGTGTTTGGGCGGTGCCGGCGACGATGAGTATGTCGTCTGGATCCACCCTGATCGCGCGGTTGCGGGCAAGCCAGTGGGCAATGGCGTGACGCAACGCAGGTGTCCCGCGCGGGTCTCCGTACCCGAGGTCGGACGCCGAGAGGCTCGATAGTGCGGAGCGTTCGGCGCGCAGCCAAGCAGATCGCGGAAACGCGGCAAGGTCAGGCGTGCCCGGCGACAGATCAATCCGGGCGGGTGCCGCTCGCATCGAGTCGAAGATGTCCGCGCCGGGTACGGCGGCGAACAACGCACCCGGCGGCGGCGAAGCCACCGGCCTGGCCTGGGGCGCTTCCGGTGGCGCGGCGGGAGCGGCGACGACGATCGTTCCGTTGCGCCCGTGTCCTGCCGCGTGCCCGTCTTCGATCAGCCGTTGGTATGCCTCCGTGACCACGCCACGGGACACCCGCAGCTCGCCGGCCAGAACGCGGGTGGCCGGCAGCTTGCTCCCTATCGGCAAACGGCGATCCGCTATCGCGAGCCGAAGCTGTTGGGCCAGCCAGTCGGATCGCTTGCCCACCGGCGCATCAAGGATGTTCAGCTGGAGGAAATCAGACCCGGAGACTATGGACTGGTCAGGTGGGCGTCGATTGGACCTGTTCATCGGACCATAGTCGCAGCAGGGTGGCCGTATGGATACAGCGATGGCATCTCCTGAAGCGAGAGCGACGGCCGGCTACGTGCACGGGTACTCCGAACGCGAGGCGGCTCGGCTCGGCGACCAGGCGGACACTTTGGCGGCGTTGGTGCATGCGGGCACGGCCTATCCGGCTGGCAGCCGGGTATTGGAGATCGGCTGCGGGGTTGGCGCCCAGACGGTCCACCTGGCCCAAGCCAGCCCCGGGGCGCGCATCACCGCTGTCGACCACTCCGCTGATTCCCTTGCACAGGCCCGTGCCCGTGTCGCTGCCCAGGCGCCAGGGGCGGATGTGGAGTGGTATCACGCTGATCTGGCAGAACTCCCTTTCCCCAACGCGGAGTTCGACCATGTCTTCGTCTGTTTCGTCCTGGAGCACCTTGCGGACCCCCGGCGAGCGCTGGCGGCACTGCGGCGCGTGCTGCGGCCTGACGGCACCATCACCGTGGTCGAAGGGGATCACGGTTCGGCGCTTTTCCATCCCGACAGCGAGTACGCCCAAGCAGTGATCGAATGCCAGGTCCAGCTGCAGTCAGTCGCCGGCGGGAATGCCCTGATCGGCCGACAGTTGCAACCGCTGCTGACCCGGGCCGGATACGACAACATCGTGGTCCGTCCTCGCACGGTCTACGCCGACCAGACCCGGCCCGCACTGGTCGACGGCTTCACCCGCAACACATTCATCGCCATGGTTGAATCCGTCCGGGATGAGGCACTGACCGCTGGGCTCACGACCGCGGCCCAATGGGATCGCGGGATCACGGACCTGTACCGCACCGCGCAGGCCGATGGAACCTTCCACTACACGTTCTTTAAGGCTGTCGCCGTGAATCCGTCCAACGGCGGCACCGTGGGCCAATGATCGTCACCATCGCTCTCAGCACTTGTGCCACACGTGTTGCACACGACATGTCGCCCACACGTGCGCCGAGCTGCACAAATTGGCTTCCACTCGCCTCGCGCCACACGGTTACCCCCAGAGAACCCATGTCCTCCAGGTGGTAGGTCGAACCGCATCGAGTGGTCCTCGGTAGCACTGGCCACGGAGACCGGCACGGTGACCAACCCGAAGCTGATTGCCGCATGGTCAATGCCAGGCAGAACACCGATGCGGGCAAGGCCCTCAGGGCCAGCACCTCCAGGCACCGCCCTGGTGGACGTTGAGTACCACCTCTTCCAGACACGCCGACTGGATGAGGGAACGGGGCGGCGGCGACCTCCGACTGACGGGACAGGGCTTCAAGGCCGAAATTCTGGGGCCCTGCAACCGTTTTCGTGCGACGATCTACAGGCCCTCTCGGGCTCCACCCTGCCGCAGTTCCGATTCCCCGGAGAGTTCATGCGCCGCGCCCACCTCCTCTCCGCTGCTGTCCTCCTGCTGTGCACCGCCTGTTCCGGCGGTGCGGACAGTGACGCGGAGGAGAGTGCGGAGAAGAGTATGGATCACGGGGCGGCCGTGCGTGCCGCGATCGAGAGGACGAGCGCGGACAGCGCCCGCGTGGACGAGAAGATCGAGCTGAAGTCTGCCGACAGCCCCAGAACGTACGTGTTCACGATCGCCGGCGCGTTCGACTTGGCAGGTGACAGGGGCCGGCTGACGGTGGATTTCGAGGACAGTGGCATGGACCCCGTCGAGGAGGTCTTTGTCGGCGACACTGTCTATGTGCGGGCTTCGCGGGAGTTGGGCGAGGACAGGTGGGCCTCGGCCGTCCGCAGCGAGGCACTCACCCGCTATTTCCTGCGGGCGCCGCTGAATGACCCGGAGCACCTGCTGCGCCAAGTGAAGGCGATGCGGCAGGTGTCGAACGAGGGCAAGGAACAGGTGAATGGCGCCCCTGCGATGCACTACCGGGGCACGATCGACCACGCCACCGCGACGCTCCGGATGACGGCGGAGACGAAGCGAGGGCTGAACGACCTGCGCGATAAGCTGGGCGACGACATGCCCGTCTATGCGGACGTGTGGGTCGATGGGAAGGGACGCGCCGTTCAGGTCCGGCTGTCCTGTTTCGGCGGTGTGAAGGCCATGACGACGATGACGCTGTCGAACTTCGGGACGCCGGTGAAGGCCAAGGCGCCGTCGGCCGAGCAGATCGTCCCTGTGACGGCGGGTGAGGATGTCCTCCTGGCCTGAGCGGGGGGGCGAGCGTGGCACGGGCTCCTGGGAGGCGTCAGACCAGAGGTCGGCGGCGGGGACGAAACCGGCGAGGGGCTGAGTCTTCCTGGGGCAGGTGCGGAGCAGGGCGTGGATGCACGCGAGCCGCACCGGTGACCTCCGCGACCGCCACCACCCACGAACCGGCGAAGGAGATCGCCGCCGAGAAGGACGTGACGCCGGCTCAGCTGGCCATCGCCTGGGTGCTGGCCCAGGGCGAGGACCTGGTGCCGATCCCGGGTACCAAGCGTCGCACCTATCTGGAGCAGAACGCCGCCGCCGTCGACATCGACCTGGCGGAGGACGACTTGGCCCGCATCGAGGCGGAGCTGCCCGAGGCGGCCGGTGAACGGTACGACGAGGCAGGCATGCGGTCCGTCAACCGGTAGTAGGCGGAGGGGGCGCGCACATCACACGGGGGCTCCGTAGGGAACGCGGGGCGGTCATCGATCTCCTGAGCGCAGTTGTGCGATGTGAGCTTGCCCCGGCACACATACTTCGGGCAACGGCCTCCAGGCGGTCGGCCTCACGCCGGAGTTCTCTGGCCTTGCCCAGCCACATGGGCTCGTTGTCAGTTCGCGGTCCGGCCGTAACGGAATCATGTTCGGTGTCCTCACCTCTTCAGGACGAGCCCGAACGACCAAGGTTTGTTCACTTAGGGGGGCGTCACCACGACACCTCGCGGACGTCGGCCCGGCTCTGCGGCTGGATCGTGGCGGTGATCTCCGACCGGTGGCGGCTCGCCGAAAACGTCACCGCGAGCGTCTGCGCCTCTGTGCGGCTCGTACTCACCGTGAACCCCCGGTTCGGAACCGCCGAGATCAGGCACACCGCGTCGTCGCCGAACCGCACGGTGGCCTTGCCGCCCTCGGACGGCACCGTGTAGACACCGGCGCCGCCTTCCTGGCACCCCGAGCCGTCCGCGCCAGTCGGCGCCTCAGGGGTACTGGTGCGGGCCGAGGGTGTCGGCGTGGGCGTCGGGCTGGGATCGGTCGCCGGCTGGCTGCTTCGGGGCGGGGGGCCGGGCCTGCGGCTGCTCGCCGACGGACTCGGGGAGGGCTTCGCGGTGGTGGGGCTGGGCCGCGGGGACTTCAGAGGCTCACTCGGCGCGGACTGCGCGACCGGCGCGGTCGGCCGGGTCGACCCCACCACGAAGTGAATCGTGAGGATGACAGCGGTGACACTGGCTGCCGTGCAGGCCAGCCATATAAACAGGTAGCGCAGGAGGCGGGACACGGCACCATAGTGACGCACCGGCTAACGTGCCTGCTCATGGCCTCTGTACTTGTCGTCGAGGACGACCCCGTCATCCGGGCCGCGCTGATCGAGGTCCTGACCGGGCACGGCTACGCGGTCAGGACCACCCACCAGGGTTTCGAGGCGCTGCGCGAGATCACCCAGAGCCCCCCGGACATCGTGGTGCTGGACCTGGGGCTGCCCGATCTCGACGGCCTCGACGTGCTGCGCATGATCCGGGGCATTTCCCGCGTGCCGGTCCTGGTCGCCACCGCCCGTGACGACGAGAGCGAGATCATCCGGCTGCTCAACGCGGGGGCCGACGACTACCTGGTCAAGCCGTTCTCCGGCGGCCAGCTCGCCGCCCGGCTCGCCGCCGTGCTGCGCCGGTCCGTGCCCGCTGACGTACAGGCGGCCCGGCGGCCCGTCCTGCAGGTGGCAGACCTGCGCATCGACCCGACCGCGCGCACCGCGCACCTGGCCGGCCGGGAACTGCCCCTGACCCGCCGCGAATTCGATCTGCTCGCCTACCTCGCCGCCCACGCCGACCAGGTCGTCACCCGGCAGCGCATACTCGCCGAGGTGTGGCAGCAGCCGTACGTCGAGGACCAGACGGTCGACGTCCACCTCTCCGCGCTCCGCCGCAAAATGGGCGAGAAGGCGCGAAAGCCCCGCTATCTGCGCACGGTTCGCGGCCTGGGCATCAAGCTGGTCAGCTCGCCATGAGACGTGCCCTCGCCGGGATCGCCCTGGCCGTCACCTCGATGGTGGCCCTGTCCTTCCTCATCCCCCTCGCCCTCCTCGTGCGCGAACAGGCACGGGACCGGGCCACCACGGCCGCCGAGCAGCGGGCGTCCGCCCTGTCTCCGGTACTCGCCCTCACCACCCGGCGCACCGACGTGCAGCAGGCCGCCGCCGAGCTCGGCTCCTCCGACCAGCTCGTCGTACGTCTGCCCGACGGCGGCTTCGTCGGCACCCCGCACGCGCCCAGGGACGCGCTCGACCGGGCCGTGCGCGGGCGCGAGACGCTAGCCGTGGACACCGCCGGCGGCTGGGTCTACCTCCAGCCCGTCGTCCTGCAGGGCGACCGGGTCGCGGTCGTGGAAGCCTTCGTGCCCGCCGCAGACCTCACCCGGGGCGTGGCCGCGTCCTGGGGCGTCATGGCGCTGCTCGCGCTGGGTCTGGTCGGCGGCTCGGTACTGGTCGCCGACCGGCTCGGCGCCCGCGTCGTCAGGTCATCGCGCAGTCTCAAGCGCGCCTCACTGGCGCTCGGCTCCGGCGACCTGGACGTTCGTGTCGAGCCCGACGGCCCGCCCGAACTGCAGGAGGCCGGTGCGGCGTTCAACACCATGGCCGACCGCGTCCTCGACCTGCTCGCCGTGGAACGCGAGCTGGTCGCCGACCTCTCACACCGGTTGCGCACCCCGTTGACGGCTCTCTACCTGGAGGCCGACCGGATGGGGTCGACACCCAGCGCCCGGCGGGTCGCGGAGGCGGCCGGCCAACTGGAGAGCGAACTGGACTCGATCATCGCCGCGGCCCGTACACCGCTGGCGTCGGCGCAGTCGGCCCGTGCGGCGGCCGGCGCGGCGAAGGCCTGCGACGTCGCCGAGGTGGTCGCCATGCGCCTGGACTTCTGGTCGGTCCTCGCTGCCAAGCAAGGACGACCCCACGAGCGCTCCCTCACGCCGCGATTGGTGCCCGTCGCCTTCACCGAGGATGACCTCGCGGCCGTCGTCGATGCCCTCATCGGCAATGTCTTCCGGCACACCCCGGAGGGCACCGCCTTCGCCGTGCGCGTGGAGCGGGCTGATCGGCACGTGTTCCTCACGGTCGACGACGCGGGACCGGGCGTGGCGGACCCCGACGCAGCGCTCACGCGGGGTGTGAGCGTCGGAGGCTCGACAGGGCTGGGCCTGGACATCGTGGCCCGGGCCTCCCGGGCGGCGGACGGCGAACTGACGATCACCCGGGCGCCATTGGGCGGCGCCCGGGTGAGGGTGTCGTTCGTACTGGCTGACGCGGGCGGGGCCGGCGGCGGGGTGCGGTGACCGGGGTCAGCGACCGGCGCCGAAGTTCTGCGTCCACCAGGGGCCGCCGTCGCCGAAGTGGACGCCCACGCCCAGCTCATTGAAGGAGCAGTTGAGTATGTTCGCGCGGTGTCCGGGGCTGTTCATCCAGGACTTCATCACCGAGGCTGCGTCCGCCTGGCCCCGGGCTATGTTCTCGCCCAGGGTCGACCACTGGTACCCCGCGGCCTCGACCCGGGTCGTCATCGTCGAGCCGTCGGGGCCGGTGTGGGACATCACGCCGCTGCTCGCCATGACGTCGCTGTAGTCGTCGGCGGCCCGGGTAAGTCGGTCGTTCGCCGTGACCGGCGAGCATCCCGCCGCGGCCCGCTCCTTGTTGACCATCGCGAGCACCTGGCCCTCGGGTCCGCCACCAGACTCAGAACCCGACCCGGAGCCCGATCCGGTGCTGCCCGACCGCACGCCGCCGGAACCCCTCGCCGCCCCGCCGCCGCTGCCCTTCGCCGTCGTCCCCGCGGGTGCCTTCGACGCGGGAACAGTCGTCTTCCGTGCACGCGGGGTAGGGCTCGCCGACTGCTTCCGCTTCTCCTTCGCCTTCGCGCTCGGCGAACTGCTCGCCGTAGTGCTCGGGGTGGCCGAAGCAGAGGCGAGCGGCGCCGCACTGCCAGCGGGGTCCCCGGCGCCCGGCGTCCTGTCCGTGCTGTTCGCGACCACCCGGTCTGACGCGTCACCGTCCTCGCCGCTGACGACGGCCACGGTGATCCCGACGCTTGCGATCGCAGCGACGGCTCCCATGGCCAGCGCGCGACCGCGCGTCTTCGGCCCACCGCGGGGGCGGGCGTGGAAGCGGGACGAGCGAGTGGCTCGGCGGGAACCCATGCAGGACACCTCGGTCTGTCGGTCGGCTGACTCGGCCCCGTGTCCGGTGGCCGCGATCGCAGCCACCGGACCTGTGGGGGGTGTTCGAGAGCCTAAGACCCGGCCAGGGCAGAGACATGCGTTCGAAGGCCATCTTCAAGAAGCCTTAAGAGAGCCGCCAAAGTCCGCTGAGGAACGGTTGGAAGCGTCCCGGCCTGTCACGCGCCAGCCTGGTCTCCACCGCCCCCTCAACCAGGACACCATCTACTGGTACAAGCCCTCACGCAGCGGAGCTGCCGCATCTCCCGCCTGGCCGGCCGAGCTGGCCATCGCCCTGCTGTGGGTCGAGGAGAAGAAGGCCCAGGGCATCGTGGCGCCGAGCCTTGACCGCCTGGCCCGCGAACCGGTGGTGCAGGAGGCGGCCCCAGCCCAGTGCCGGCAGCATGGCGGCGGACGGACTTGGGTCGCCCGCCGTCGGCAGCCATCTTGGGGGCACCGGCGGAGGCCGCTCTCGCCGTGCGGCAGAACCGTGCCCGGAGCGGCAGGGCTGCGGGAGGGTGAGGCAACGGGTGTTGGGGCGAGAAGCCGGTGGCCAGGTCGGTCGAGAGGCTTGTCCGTGCCCTTGCGGGATGCGCTCGGATAGAGGCCCAAAAGCAAATGCACTTGGATCAACTGCACCACGTTCATGGGCAGTGCGCGGCGTGCTGATGAACTCCTTCTCCGAGTACGTGTTGAGCAGCGTGTCCGGACCGGGAAGGATGGCTGGAGCCGTGGACGGGTCAGACGGTGACGACGACTTTGCCCCGTGAGTACCGGCCCGACGCGAACTCGGCGAGGGCCCTGGGGGCGTCGTCCAGGGGGTAGGTGGCCGCGACCTCGACGGACAGGGTGCCCGCGGCGACGCGCTCGGCGAGACGCTGCAGCTTCCCTTCGGGCGCCGACATCCGCACGTACACGACGGTGATGTCGCGGTCGAAGGTCTCTGGGCCCATCAGTGTGGACAGCAGCCGACCGCCGTCCTTGACCGCGTCCGCCGTGTCCAGGAGGGCGGGACCGCGATTGACGAGATCCAGTACGACGTCCAGCCGTCCGCCGGCCAGCCGCTGGGCCTCCTTCACCGGATCGGTCGAGGTGTAGTCGATGACGTCGTGCGCACCGAGGGAGCGCACGTAATCGGCGTCGGCGGGCGCAGCCGTGGCCAGCACCCGCAGACCCGCCTGCGCCGCCAGTTGCACGGTGAAGGAACCGACGCCGCCGGTGGCCCCGATGATCAGGATCGTCCGGCCGGCCTCGGCCTCGGCCGCCGCCATGTTGCACTCGGCGGTCAGGGAGGTGGCGGGCAGCGCGGCACCGCGCACCGCGTCCAGGCCCGTTGGCCGCTTGGCCACGTTCGGGCCCACTGCGACCGTCGTGTACTCGGCGATGGTGCCCGGGTGGAAGTGGGTGTAGGCCACCACGGCGTCGCCGATCTCGTAGCCCGCGACGCCCTCGCCGACGGCCTTCACGACTCCGGCGGCGTCCATGCCCACGACGAAGGGGTGCTCGACCGGCATCATGGCGCGCATCGCGCCGGTCACCAGGGCGCCGTCCAGAGGGTTCAGGCCCGCGGCTTCCACTTGTACGAGCAGCTCACCGGGGCCCGGACGGGGATCGGGCACTTCGGTGACGACGAGCTGGTCCAGCGGGCCGTAGGACGGGGCGACAAGTGCTTTCACGGGTCTTACTCCTCCACAGGTGGATGCGATGGGTCCAGCTTTGCGCCAGGGAGTGCGGCAGGTACCCGTCATTCCGGCCGGAACGGACTGCTCGAAAGAGCAGGCCGATGGCGGCGAACGCTCATTAGGGTGGGTGGTCATGGAAGCTGGTGACTGGTCGGACCCGGCGCAGGTGCTCGGCGCCGCGAAATCCGTACTCGAGGTGCCGCCGGAAGGCACCGCCGAGCGGCTGTCCGCGGTCCTCTCCGGGCCGCTGCCGCACCGGGCGCTGGCCGTCCTCACGGGTGACTGCTCGCGCTCGCCGATGCGCAGGGTCGGTGAGCCAGGTGTCGCCGACCGGATTTCCAGCGCGGAACTGGCCCGGCTGGCCGGCGCGGTGGACGTCGGTATGCCGCGCTTCGCCGTCGCCCTCATCGGTGGGGAGGAGCGCCGCGTGCTGTCCGTGGCCTCCGCCCCGCATCAGCGCTCCGGGGCGCTGCTGGCCGTCGTGATGACGGACGGCCACGAACCGGCCCCGGGCACCCGGCAGTTGGTGCAGCAGCTGTGGGACATCATCTCGCTTCAGCTGTCCGGGTACGCGGCGCAGGCCCACCCCGTCCCGCTGGCCGGGAACCGGATAGCAGCCCAGGAACGGGCCAGGGTCATCGCCGAGTTGACCGACGCGCACACGGCGGCGCTGTCCGCGCTCCTCGGTGCGCTGCGCTCCCGCACGCTCGACGACGCAGCCGCCCGGCGTACGGCCGCGGACATCGCGGTCTCCGCGCTCATCGAGCTGCGCGCCGCCGGAGATCTCGACCGGTCCCTCACCGAGGAGACCGGGCAAGGGGCCTTCGCCCGCCTTGAAGAACGTCTCGCCCCTCTCACCAGATACAGCGAGGTGACCCTCGAGCTCGTTCCTCCGGATCCCGGTCTGCGAACGCGCCTGCTTCCCAGCGACATCGCCCATGCCGCGCGTGCTGTCGCACGGGGCGGCGTGCTGCTGATGCTGGAACAGGACGGGATCGGCCGTATCCGCGTCCAGTGGAAACTCACCGGTGCCGGGCTGCTGATCTCCCTCCGGGACGACGGGCCCGGAGGGCTCGCGGCGGACGCGCTCACCATGCACCGGCTCGCGGACCGGGTCGCGTCGCTCGGCGGCGAGGTGGCCCTCGACGCGGTGCCGGGCTGGGGCACGCACATCACCGTCGAACTGCCGCTTACCGCCCGGGAGGCCCCGTCGGCCGACGCCCTGCATGCCCTGAACCCGCGCGAACTGCAGGTTCTCGAGCAGATCACCGAGGGACACCGCAACCGGAACATCGCCGAAGCGCTGCAGATCAGCGAACACACCGTGAAGTACCACGTCCGCAACATTCTGGAGAAGCTGAAGGTCGATTCACGTGGCGAGGCCGCCGCCCTGGCCCGGGGGGCACGGCGCTCACTGGTGTGACCCGGTACGAGGGCGGGGGCGGCCGCGCCACGAGCCGCTTCGGCTTCGATCGCACTGCTTCAACCCGGCAGCTGACGCCGGCCCAGGTCCTTGTGCCAGGCCGACGCCGAAGGCGAGTTGCGCTACAGCGCGGTGGAGGCCGATCTGAAGCACCTGCTGGCGGAGTACGGCCCCGCGCGCGGGTCCACCCCCGCCTACCCCCTCCACCACCTGGCCAACGACGAGGTGTGGGAGGTGCGCACCGACCGCGGTCCCGGCAGCCCCGGCACCGCTGTCACGGAACTGCGGGCCAGCGGAGCCACCGGGCGCCTGGCCCCCGGCCTGCGCGCGGCACTGCACCGCGAGCCCTCACTCCTGGGCCGCATGGCCAGGGTCCTGCTGGACATGCATTTCCCACCCTCGCTCCACCCGGACCTGTGCGATGCGGTGGGCCTGGAACTGGAGCCGGCGGAGACCGACGCCCTCACCGCCCTCGAGCGACGCCGGCGCGACCGCCGTATGCGGGAGTTGGTCCTGACCGCCTACGAGTGCCAATGCGCCTTCTGCGGTTACGACGGCATGATCGGCAGCGCGCCCGTTGCGCTGGAGGCCGCACACGTGCGCTGGTGGGCCTACGACGGCCCGGACGACGTCGGCAACGGACTGTGCCTGTGCTCCCTGCACCACAAGCCCTTCGACAAAGGCGTCCTCGGCATAGGCGACAGCCACCGCGTCCTGGTCTCCCAGCACTTCGTCGGTCGCAGCGCCACCGCCCGCGATCGGGTAACCGCACTCGCCGGCCGCCCGCTCATCGGCCCCCAGCCCGGCATTCGGCCCGTCGCGGCAACCCACCGCACCTGGCACACGAGCCAGGTCTTCAAGGGCTCCCCACGCCCGAGCGCCGCTTGACTTCGTGTCGGACTCTGGTTCGACGGGTCCAGCTCGACCGCGTGAGAACTCCGCCTTCGGCTCAGGTACGGGCGAGTTCCGCGGCGCCGAAGGAGACGTCGAAGCGGTCGCACCAGATGCTGACGCTGCTGTAGCGGGCCGAGTCCACGCCTTCGGGCAGGGCGTAGTTCTGGCTGCCCTTGTTGCCCTTGAGCTTGCCTAGGCTGACGTACTTCCCATCGTCGAAGACGTGCCAGCCGGCCTGACCTTCCCTGACCGGTGCGTCGGTCAGCCACACGCGCAGGTCGGGACCGTTGCTGGTGTCGAGGTTCTCCAGCCGCACAGTGTGGGTGCCGTCGGCCAGGCGCAGCAGCCGCACCGTGCCGGAGGTCTCGTGCTCGTGGCTGATCAGTTCGCCGCGCGCCAGCGTCACCGATCCGGCCGGGGCCGGCGGGGAGGGTTTTCTGGACGACGGCGCCTCGGCAGGCGTCTTCGAGGCGTCCACGGTCACGGGCAGCGCCTCCTGGACCGTCTCGTCCTGCCACAGCTTCCACGGCTGGAACCAGTACAGCCCGAAACCGGCTCCGGCGACCGCCATCACCAGCACGCCGACCGTCAACGTCCTGCCTCGCGCGCGTCGTTCCCGCCCCATAGCCCCTGCCCTCCCGAGGAGTGATTCGTCTCTCGACCATTCAACGGGCGGGGCGGCCGTCGTGGGCTGCCTGGCCGATGACGAATTCCTTACGGCTCACCGGGATGAGCTGGGTGGCCACCGGTGGCGCTGCCGCTGTGGCAGTGCCGCTAGGACAGCAGCCCGGCCAGCGTGCCCGCCAGGGTGAGGGTGAGGAAGAGCGCGCCCCAGGCCATCGCGTGGCGTATGGAGCGGTACTTGAGCCAGGCGGCGCGGGAGAGAGTCTCCGGCCGGGTCTCGTCGGCCGTGCCCGGCCCGGGCCTCGCGGCCAGGCTCAGGAGGACGAGGGAGGGGGCGCAGGCCGCGCAGCCGGTCCATACGAGGAGCTGGGGTACCACGGCGTACTGAGCGGGCGTGATGACGCCGACGGTGATCGCGCCGAGGAGGGTGGTCAGGGCCGCGCCGAGGACGGCCAGGGTCAGTCCGGCCCGGCTGTCGGCCTTCGCGAGTTTCTCGCGGGCCTCGGCCAGCAGCGCCCGATTCGGTTCCGTCGCCGCTCGCTCGCCTTCGAGTGTGGTCATGCGTGCGTCGCCCTCCCCTCGCGGTTCAGCGGCTTTCCCGAGTACCCGGGAAGAGGTGTGTCACGCCGGAGTTCACGTGTTCCCCGTCTCGTCGTAGGGGTCGGTCGGCGCGGGAACCGGCTTGGCCCTGGTGACCTCGAGGTACGGGATCGGACCGTCGTTGACCGGGTCCTTGGTCCGGCGGGGCGTGTAACGGCCGGTGATCTCCAGCCAGGTGTCCGGGGCGAGGACCGGGGGCAGGTTGCCGGTCAGGGCGATCTTGACCGGCTGGGCGTCCGCCGCGCAGCAGTTGAGGCCCATGCGGACCAGGTGGGGGGCGCCGGAGCGGTCCAGTGTGACGAAGCCGGTGATCTTCAGCTCGCGGTCGCGGAGGGAGCGGCCCTCGTCGTAGACCGCGCGTCCGGCGTAGTCGGCCACACCGAGGCGGAAGGGGCCGTCGGCGGGGAGGTCCGGGAAGCCGAAGGGCTTGGTCAGGGCCGTGCCGGTGTGGGAGGCGCTGTAGGAGCCGAGGGCCGGCGGGGCGACCAGGATCAGGGCGAGGACGGGGAGGGCTAGGAGCCAGGAGATGCGGGGCTCGTGGTGGTGGTGCTGTCGCGAGTCCGCGCGGCGGCGGTCGTACCAGAGTGTGGCCGCCGCCGTCGCGATCAGGACGACGCCCGCGAGCAGGACCAGGGGGCGCAGGCCGGACTTGACGTAGCGCAGGTAGAGGTCGGTGGTGCCGGCGTGCAGGAGTGTCGCGCCGAGCAGGAAGAGGAGGGCCGACTGGGCCACGCGGTTCACAGCAGCACCGTTCCGGTCAGGGCCGACACGACGACGGCCAGGGCGAAGGTCGCGGGGGCGAAGCGCAGGGCGAAGGCGCGGCCGAAGGTGCCCGCCTGCATCGCGAAGAGCTTCAGGTCGATCATCGGCCCCACGACCAGGAACGTCAGACGGGCCGTCAGGGAGAACTGGGTGAGGGAGGCCGCCACGAAGGCGTCCGCCTCCGAGCAGATGGACAGCAGGACGGCGAGCGCCGCGAGGGCCAGCACCGAGAGCACCGGGTTGCCGGCTGCCGCTTGCAGCCACTCGGCCGGTACCACCGCCTTCAGCGTCGCCGCGGCCATGGCGCCGACCACCAGGAATCCGCCCGCGTGCATGACGTCGTGCCGCACGGAGCCCCAGAAGGCGGCCCCCTTGCCCTGGTTCTCGTCCGTCGTCCTGGCCGGGGGCCGCAGCCAGTCCGTGCGGCCGAGGCGGTGCCAGAGCCAGCCCATCGCGCAGGCCACGAGCAGGCTCGCCACGAAGCGGGCCAGCACCATCTCCGGGTCGCCGGGGAAGGCCACGGCCGTCGCCGTCAGCACGATCGGGTTGATGGCGGGTGCGGAGAGGAGGAAGGCCAGGGCCGCGGCGGGGGTGACCCCTCGGCGGACCAGGGCTCCGGCGACCGGCACCGACGCGCATTCGCATCCCGGCAGGACGGCGCCGGCCGCGCCCGCGACCGGGACCGCCAGGGCCGGGCGTTTCGGCAGCGCCCGGGCGAAGAAGGACGGCGGTACGAACACCGCGATCGCCGCCGACAGCAGCACTCCGAGCACCAGGAACGGCAGCGCCTGGACCATGACCGCGACGAACACCGTCATCCAGCTCTGCATCACCGGTGCGGACAGGGCGGCGCGGATGGGGTCCTGGAGCATCACGGCCGTGAGGAGAAGGAGGGTGAGGAGGAGGGGTGGGTTGAGGTGCCTGCCGTCTTCCGGCCCGTCGGCCGATGACGATTCCGGCCCGTCGCCCGGGGACCATGCCGGTCCGTCGCCCGATGCCGGCTTGGTGGGCTCGTTCCCGGGGGTCTCGTCGGTTGCCTGCGGGGCGGGTTTCGTGGTGGCCACGGGCCCGGTACCTCCGGTCGTGCGCACGGGTATTGCCTCCCCTTCCATACGGCCGGGTACCGGCGGCCGTTCAGCCACCGCTGTTCCGTTCTGGCACCAGCCGCACCGGTGAGGCAGTCTTCTCCCTTGTGGGGAGCGTTCCGAACCAAGGTCAGCCAGGTGATCCGGCCACGCACATGATCGTGTGCGGTGACGACGGGCTCGCGCACCGGCTGGCCGCCGAACTCCGAGGCGTCTACGGCGAACAGGTCACACTCGTCGTGCCGCCCTCGGGGCGCCGGGTGCGGCAGCCGGTGGTCGGACGGGCCCGTGCCGCCTCGGCGGCCCTGATCGACCGGGTCAGCGCTGCCGTCAACCGGGCGGGCGCGGGGGGTGCCGCGGGCGGAGCCGAACCGTCCGCGATCGAGCAGGTGGTCGAGGCCGCCGAGGTCACCGAGGCGGTGCTCACCGACGTGGGCGCCGACCGGGCCGCGGCGCTGGCGCTCGTGTACGACGACGACGAGACCAACATCCGCGCCGCCCTCACCGCCCGTCGGCTCAACCCCCGTCTCAGGCTCGTACTCCGGCTCTACAACCGGCGGTTGGGTCAGCACATAGAGGAACTGCTCGACCAGACGGCCGCGGTGGCCTCCGGGACGGAACCGGGTGCGGGACTCGACACCTCGACGACCGTGCTGTCCGACGCCGACACGGCCGCGCCCGCGCTGGCCGCCACGGCCCTGGTCGGCACCAGCAAGGTCGTACAGGCCGAGGGGCTCTTCCTGCGGGCCGTGGAGCGGCAACCGCCGCGGCCGGGTGAGGTGGCCGACCCGGGCCTGTGCACCCTGGCGCTGCTGTCGGCGACGAGCAACGACCCTGCGGGCGCGGACGGTTCCGAGGGCAGCGGGGAACAGGGGCCGCAGTTGCTGCCGGACGAGACGGCGGTGGCGGCGGCGACCGGGCGCGGGACGGTGGTCCTGGAGCAGGTGTCGTACTCCGGGCCGTCACTGCCCGCCGGACGGGGCGGTGTGCCGCCGTTCGCCTCGCTGTTCTCGCGTCGGCTGCGATGGTCCCTGGCGGGGCTGGTGGGGTGTGTGCTCGCGCTCGCCGTCGCGTTGACGATCGTGACCGGTGAGGATCCGCTGTACGCGACGTACGTGACCCTGCTCGATCTGTTCGGCATCAACGATCCCGCGTTCCACGAGTCGACCGGTGAGCAGGTGCTTCAACTGCTGTCGGGGCTGGTCGGGTTGCTGCTGCTGCCGGTGCTGCTTGCCGCCGTGCTGGAAGCGCTGGGCACGTTCCGCAGTGCGTCCGCGTTGCGGAAGCCGCCGCGAGGGCTCGGCGGGCATGTGGTGCTGCTCGGGCTCGGGAAGATCGGGACGCGGGTGCTGACGCGGTTGCGCGAGCTGAACACTCCCGTGGTGTGCGTGGAGGCCGATCCGGAGGCGCGGGGGATCGCCACGGCACGGCGGCTGCGGGTGCCGGTGGTGATCGGGGACGTCACGCAGGAAGGCGTGCTGGAGGCCGCGAAGATCCATCGCGCGCATGCGCTGCTGGCGCTGACCAGCGCCGACACCACGAACCTGGAGGCCTCGCTGTACGCCAGGTCCGTACGGCCCGACCTGCGGGTGGTGCTGCGGCTGTACGACGACGACTTCGCGACGGCCGTGTACCGGACGCTGCGGGCCGCGCACCCGTTCGCGCTCACCCGGAGCCGGAGCGTTTCCCATCTGGCCGCGCCCGCGTTCGCCGGGGCGATGATGGGGCGGCAGATCCTGGGGGCGATCCCGGTGGAGCGGCGGGTGCTGCTGTTCGCGGAGGTGGATGTGGCCGGGCATCCGCAGCTGGAGGGGCGGACGGTGGGTGAGGCGTTCCGGGCCGGGGCGTGGCGGGTGCTGGCGCTCAACACGGCGCCCTCCGGGGGGCGGCGCGGTGACGCGGAGGGCGCGGAGGAGGCCAGGGTGCCGGCTTCGGGGCTGGTGTGGGATCTGCCTCCTACGTATGTGCTGGGTGCTGGGGACCGGGTGCTGCTGGCGGCGACTCGGCGGGGGCTTGCGGAGTTGCTGGGGCGGAGGCGGCGGGAGCGGGCGGGGGCGTGACGCCGAGCGGTGCTTCTCAACGCTCGGCGTTACAAGGTGCCCGGCGTCGGTCTGAGGCCGGGGCGCTGCGCAACCCGGGCGCTACGGGGTGCCGCCCGCCCACCTTCCCCCAAGCTCTCGGCTTCGCTCGAGCAGGGGGCCCCATCGCCCCAGCGGCACGACTGCCCGCGGGTAGCGCGCGGCGGGTTGACGTCCCCAAGGGGCGCGGGGAACTGCGCGATCAGCCACGACGCACCCGCAGCCGCCACACCGCCCCCGCCTTCCGAGCTACTGGGCGCTCCCCCGCCTCTTCAGGTGCCTCTCCGCGAACTCCAGCTCCAGCCGCACCTGCTTGATCCGCTCGTCCACCACCAGCGACCCGTGCCCGGCGTCGTACCGGTACACCTCGTGAACCGCCCCCCTCGCCTCGAGCCGTTTGACGTAGTTCTCGATCTGCCGGATGGGGCAGCGGGGGTCGTTGACGCCGGCCGAGATGTACACCGGGGCCTTGACCTGGTCGACGTACGTGATCGGGGACGACGCCTCGAAACGGTCGGGCACCTCCTCGGGCGTGCCGCCGAGGAGCGTGCGGTCCATCGCCTTCAGCGCTTCCATCTCGTCGTGGTACGCCGTGACGTAGTCGGCGACGGGTACCGCGGCGATGCCGAGCGTCCACGCGTCGGGCTGGACGCCGAGGCCGAGGAGGGTCAGGTAGCCGCCCCAGGAGCCGCCCGTGAGGACGAGGCGGTCGGGGTCGGCGAGGCCGGAGGTGACGGCCCATTCGCGGACCGCGGCGATGTCCTCGAGCTCGATGAGGCCGACGCGGTGCTTCAGGGCGTCCGTCCAGGCGCGGCCGTAGCCCGTGGAGCCGCGGTAGTTGACACGGATCACCGCGTAACCGTGGTCGACCCAGGCCGCCGGGCCCGCCGCGAAGGAGTCGCTGTCGTGCCAGGTCGGGCCGCCGTGGATGTCGAAGACCGTGGGGAGCGGGCCGGTGGAGCCCGCGGGCTTCTGGACCAGTGCGTGGATGCGGCCCCCGGGGCCCTCCACCCACACGTCCTCCACCGGCACCGAGCCGGGCGACTTCATGCCGGGCGGGTCGAGCACCACACCGCCCGCCGTGGAGCGCACCGCCGACGGCTCGGCCGCCGAGGACCACAGGTACTCCACGCTGCCGTCGGGCCGGGCCGTGGCGCCGGAGACCGTGCCGGGCGGGGTCGGGATCTCCGTCAGGGCGCGGCTCGCCAGGTCGTAGCGGAACAGCTCGCTGCGGGCCTCGAAGCTGTGCGCGATGAGCAGACCGGTGCCGTCCGGGTACCACTCGGCGCTGACGTCGCCGGGAAGCTCCAGCGCCAGGTCGGTCTCCTCGCCGGTGGCGACGTCCCAGACGAGGGGCTCCCAGCGGCCTCGGCGCTGGTGGCCGATGAGGAGGCGGGTGTCGCCGTCGACGGGGGCGAAGCCGAGGACTTCCAGGCCGAGTTCACGCGTGCCGCCCTCGGTGTCGTCGAGGCCGGCGACCGCCGTGCCGTCGGGGCGCAGGACGCGCAGGGCCGAGTGCATCGCGTCGCCGTGCTCGGTGTGCTCGATGGCGATGAGCGAGCCGTCGTGGGAGAGGTCGCCGACGCCGGCCGACTCGCGGTGGCGGTAGATCTCCACCGGGTCCTCGCCGGTGCGGACCAGGTGGATGGTCGTGCCGTCCTCGTCCGTCGAGCGGCCCACCACCGCCGTACGGCCGTCGCGGCCGAGGGCGAGGCCCGCCGGGTAGGAGGCGGCGAGTCCCTCGGCGGCGAGTTCGTCCTCGCCACCCTTGAAGGGCTGGCGGCGCCAGACGCCGAACTCGTCGCCGTCCTTGTCGTCGAACCACCAGATCCACGCGCCGTCCGGCGACAGCACGCCGTCCGTCGTGCCGTTCGGCCGGTCGGTCACCTGGCGCTGTTCGCCGGTCGACCGGTCCCAGGCGTACAGCTCGTACGTCCCCGTCGCGTTCGACACGAACAGGGAGCGGTCGGGCGCGTCCTCCGCCCAGTCGGGCAGGGAGACCCGGGGCGCCCGGAAGCGCTTCTCCCAGTCCGGCATCCGCTCCTGCTGCCCCGCCTGTTCCACTCGCTCGTCCTGGTCCCGCGGATCGCGCGCGTCGGACCCGTTGCTCTCAGTCATGGCCCCAGTCTGCACGCCCTGGCCGACATTGCGCTGGCGAGGTCCTCAGCCTGTGGACAACCTCCACCGGTCCCCCCTTTCCAGTGGGTCGGCAGGGGCTGAAAGCGCGTACTGAAACGGCGCCCGGGCCGCCGGGCGGGCCCACCCCGTGGCCGGGCCCGCCCGGCAGCCCCGTACCGTATGGGTGTGTACCGGTTTCTGCTGACGCCCCGATGGTGGGGGATCAACGTCTTCGTACTGTTGTCCATCCCCTTCTGCGTCTTCATGGGGTCCTGGCAGCTGGGCCGGTTCGAGGACCGTGTGCAGGACCACCGCACCGCGACCGAGCAGGTCTCCGCCGCCCGCGACGAGGCGCCCCGGCCGCTGGCCGAGCTCCTGCCGGTGACCAAGGCCACGTCCGGCAAGCAGGTCACCGCGACCGGCCGCTACGGCAAGCAGCTGCTGGTGCCCGGCCGGGAGCTCGACGGCAAGCAGGGCTTCTACGTCCTGACACTGCTGCGCACCGACTCCGGCGAGGCGCTGCCGGTGGTGCGCGGCTGGCTGCCGGGTGCCGCCGACGCGGACCGGGCGCCCGCCCCGCCCGGCGGTGAGGTGACCGTCACCGGTGCGCTCCAGGCGTCCGAGACGCCGGGCGACAACGGCGTCAGCGCACAGGGCGGCCTGCCGTCCGGGCAGACCGCGGCGATCAGCGCGGCGTCGCTCGTCAACCTGGTGCCGTACGACGTGTACGACGCGTGGGTCACGCTCGCCGAGGGCGACTCGGGCATGAAGGCCGTGCCCGCGAGCGCACCGCCGGACACGGGGCTCGACCTGAAGGCGTTCCAGAACCTCGGTTACACCGCCGAGTGGTTCGCCTTCGTCGGCTTCGTGATCTTCATGTGGTTCCGGTTGCTGCGCCGCGAGGTGGAGTTCGCGCGGGACGCGGCACTGGGCCTGGTCCCGGAGGAGGAGCAGCAGCGGGCGCCGGCCCTCTGACCGCGGCCCCGCTGTCGACCTACGAGCCCGGCTGCCGTCTCCGAACCCGGCTGCCGTCTCCGAACCCGGCTGCCGTCTCCGAACCCCGGCTGTCGCCTACGAACCCGCCAGTACACCCGTCCAGTACACGGTCCCGGCACACGCGTTGGTCACGGTGACGGAGCCCGCGCCCGAGCCGGTCGCCGGGGTGTACGTCACCGCCACGCTCCCGTCGACCGTGCCGTCCTCCCTGACCAGCTGCGGGGCCGTGCCCGTTTCGCCGCCGGTGGAGGTGCCGCCCGGGTCCGCGCTGTTCTCCGAGGGTGTGGGGGTGGGGCTGGGGTCGGAGCCGCCGACGCTGCCGCCGCCGCTGCTGCCGCCGGCCGGGGGGCAGGTCTCCGACGGGACCCAGGCGAACTTCACGTCGTAGGCGGCTCCCGGCGTGAGCACCAGCTGGGCCGCCTCCAGGGACGGGTCGGGCAGGCCGACCGCGGCGTCGCCGGCCACGTGCCGCGCCGTGCTGATCCTGGTGGCGTCGGCCGCGCCCTGCGGCAGCGCGCTCACCGAGCCGGGGCCGGTGACCGTGCAGCTCGCCCCGGAGACGTTGGTGACGCGGAAGGAGCCGTAGACCGCGCCGGTGGAGTCGGGGGCGGCGCTGCTTGCCGCGGCGGGGCCGAGCTGAGCCGCGGTGCACGCCTGGATGCCGGCGGCCGTGGTGGCGGACGGGTCGGCGCCCTGGGACGTGCCGGTGGAGGCGCCCGTGCCCGGACCCGTGCCCTTGCCCTTCTCCTTCTCCTTCTTGTCGCCCTTGTCCTTGCTCTCCGGCTTGCCGGCGGTGCCGCCCGGGGTGCTCTCACCGCCGTCCGGGCCCTTGCCCTCGCCGGCGCCGCCCTGGGTCTCGGAGGCGTGGCCTATGGCCGAGGGGTTGGCGTCGGAGCCGGTGGCGTTGGAGACGTGCACGAGAGCGGGGACGGCGGTGCCGATGAACAACGCGGCGGCGGCCACGCCGACGACGGCCTGCCGCTTGCGGGTCCGCCGCTGGGGCACCGCCTTCCGCAGGTATTCGAGGGTGCCGTCGCGCGGCTCCACGTCCTGTACCGCCTGCTGCAGCATCGTGCGCAGGTCCAGCTCGTCCGAGTCGGGCCTCTCGGGGCCCTGGTCGTCGGGGCCGTGGTTCACAGTTCCGTTCCCAGCGTGCGATTGCTTCGGATGGTGCGCGTGCAGCCTTGCCGGCTCGTGCCGCTCGATGGGCTCGGGCCCGTCGGGCCCGTCACGACGCTCGCCGCCTCCGCCGTTCATGCCGGCGCCTCCATGGCCAGCCGGAGCGCCGCGATGCCGCGCGAGCCGTAGGCCTTGACCGAGCCCAGGGATATGCCGAGGGTCTCGGCGACCTGCGCCTCGGTCATGTCCGCGAAGTAGCGCAGCACCAGCACCTCGCGCTGGCGGCGCTGCAGCCCCTTCATCGCCTTGATGAGGGAGTCTCGTTCCAGCTGGTCGTAGGCCCCTTCCTCGGCGCTGGCCATGTCGGGCATGGGCTTCGACAGCAGCTTCAGGCCGAGGATGCGGCGGCGCAGCGCGGAGCGCGAGAGGTTGACGACGGTCTGGCGCAGGTACGCCAGGGTCTTCTCGGGGTCGCGGACCCGCTTGCGGGCCGAGTGGACACGGATGAAGGCCTCCTGGACGACGTCCTCGCAGGAGGCCGTGTCGTCGAGGAGGAGGGCGGCGAGACCCAGCAGCGAGCGGTAGTGCGCGCGGTAGGTCTCGGTGAGGTGGTCGACGGTCGTACCGGCCGCGACACCGTCCTCGGCGCCGTCACGCTGGTTCGGTATGCGGGCCGGCCGCGCTGCGGGCACGGGCGCGATCACCGGCATGCCACCGGGCACGCGGGGTCGGAATGCCGCCGGACGGGGCGGTCGCAGGACCGTGCCGCGTGCCGCGCTGAAGTCGAGTACCTCTGCCACGCCTGTTGGACACGCTGACCCCCGTCAGGGTTGTACGTGCCGGGCATCACTTTCACGCCGACCGTCGCCGTCGACGGTCTACCCGCGTCAGGCAGCACATCCGATGGTGCATCAAATGCCCTCATGCGTCCCGCTCTTCCCTTATATCCAAATGTGAACGGACGTCCCCACGCCCGGTCCAGGCGTCCCCACGCCTGTTGAAGCGCTCCCACGGCCGAAGGGCGACCGCAAAGACGCTCCCCGCCCTCCGCACGGTTGCGGAGGGCGGGGAGGTAATTCTTTGCTGCCGAAGCGCCTGGGACAAGTGATCAGGCCATCGACCGGATCACATGCCCTACACAGATCCTACAAACCCCCTATGACACCGGTCCGGACTTTTCGGCGCCACGAAACTTCACGAAAGCTCGGCGGCCACCACTTCGGCGATCTGCGCGGTGTTGAGCGCGGAGCCCTTGCGCAGGTTGTCCCCGCACACGAAGAGCTCCAGGGCCGTGGGGTCGTCCAGCGCCCGGCGCACCCGGCCGACCCAGGCCGGGTCGGTGCCGACCACGTCGGCGGGGGTCGGGAACTCCCCGGCGGCCGGGTTGTCGAACAGCACGACCCCGGGCGCGGTGGCGAGGATCTCGCGGGCCTTGTCCACGGTGACCTCGCCCTCGAAGCGGGCGTGCACGGTCACCGAGTGCGCGGTGATCACCGGCACCCGGACACAGGTGACGGCCACCGGAAGGCGGGGCAGCCCGAGGATCTTGCGGGACTCGTCCCGGATCTTCAGCTCCTCCGAGGACCAGCCGTCCTCGCAGGCCGTACCGGTCCACGGCACGACGTTCAGCGCGACGGGCTCCGGGAACGGCCCGGTGCTGTCGCCCACGGCCCGCCGTACGTCACCGGGGCTGGTCCCCAGTTCCGTACCGGCGACCAGGGACAGCTGCTCCCGCAGCGTGGCCACGCCCGCGCGGCCGGCGCCGCTGGCCGCCTGGTAGGAGGAGACGACCAGCTCGCGCAGCCCGAACTCGGCGTGCAGAGCCCCCAGGGCGACGATCATGCAGAGCGTGGTGCAGCTGGGGTTGGCGATGATCCCGCGCGGGCGTCTGCGCACGGCGTGCGGGTTGACCTCGGGCACGACGAGCGGCACGTCCGGGTCCATCCGGAACGTGCCGGAGTTGTCGACCACCACCGCGCCCTTGGCGGCAGCCAGCGGCGCCCACCGCTCGGCGACCTCGTCGGGGACGTCGAACATGGCGACGTCGACCCCGTCGAAGGCCTCCTCGGTGAGCGCCACGACTTCGGTCTCCTCCCCGCGCACGGCCAGCTTGCGGCCGGCCGAGCGCGGGGAGGCGATCAGTCGGATCTCGCCCCAGATGTCCGCCCGCTGGGACAGGATGCGAAGCATGACCGTGCCGACGGCTCCGGTCGCTCCCACCACGGCGAGCGTGGGCCGGCCTGATCGGCCCGTCTGCCCGGGTCCGGCCATCAGCGGCCGGTGCCTCCGTAGACGACGGCCTCGTCGCTGTCGGAGTCGAGCCCGAACGCGGTGTGCACGGCGCGGACGGCCTCGGGGACGTCGTCGGCACGCGTGACGACCGAGATGCGGATCTCGGAGGTCGAGATCAGCTCGATGTTCACACCCGCGTCGGACAGGGCCGTGAAGAAGTCGGCCGTGACACCCGGGTTGGTCTTCATACCCGCGCCGACCAGCGAGATCTTGCCGATCTGGTCGTCGTAGCGCAGCGAGTCGAAGCCGATGGCGGCCTTGTTCTTCTCCAGCGCGTCGATGGCCTTGCGGCCCTCGGTCTTCGGCAGCGTGAAGGAGATGTCCGTCAGCCCCGTGGAGGCGGCGGACACGTTCTGCACGACCATGTCGAGGTTGATCTCGGCGTTGGCGATCGCGCGGAAGATCGAGGCCGCCTCGCCCGGCTTGTCCGGCACACCGACGACCGTGACCTTGGCCTCGGAGGTGTCGTGCGCGACACCCGAGATGAGAGCCTGCTCCACCTGCTTGTCCCCTTGCTTGATCGGCTCGCTGCTGACCCAGGTGCCCTGAAGTCCGCTGAAGCTGGACCGGACGTGGATCGGGATGTTGTACCGGCGTGCGTACTCCACGCAGCGGTGGAGCAGCACCTTCGACCCGGACGCCGCCAGTTCGAGCATGTCCTCGAAGGAGATCCAGTCGATCTTCTTCGCCTTCTTCACCACGCGCGGGTCGGCGGTGAACACGCCGTCGACGTCGGTGTAGATCTCACAGACGTCGGCGTCAAGGGCGGCGGCGAGGGCCACTGCCGTGGTGTCGGAGCCACCGCGACCGAGCGTGGTGATGTCCTTGGTGTCCTGGCTGACGCCCTGGAAACCCGCCACGATCGCGATGTTGCCCTCGTCCACCGAGGTCTTGATCCGGCCCGGCGTGACGTCGATGATCCGGGCCTTGTTGTGGACCGAGTCGGTGATGACACCCGCCTGGCTGCCGGTGAACGACTGGGCCTCGTGGCCCAGCTTTTTGATCGCCATGGCCAGCAGTGCCATGGAGATCCGCTCTCCGGCGGTCAGCAGCATGTCGAGCTCGCGCCCGGCAGGCATCGGGGAAACCTGCTCGGCGAGATCGATCAGCTCGTCCGTCGTGTCGCCCATCGCGGAAACGACGGCAACCACCTGGTTGCCGTTCTGCTTCGCTTCCACGATCCGCTTGGCGACGCGCTTGATGCCCTCGGCATCGGCTACGGAGGAGCCTCCGTACTTCTGCACGACAAGGCCCACGTGCGCTCCTCGCTCAATCCGTCTCTATCCGCTCATACGCCTTCGTACTGCGGTCGGCTCAGTCTAGCGAGCGTCCGAAATCCACTTCCGCGATATCGCATGGTGAGATTTCCGGGGTACTCGCTCAGGGCTGCTCATGCCCATCTGGGCACGGGACACGCGGAAAAGTGCCCGGCGTCACAATCGCACACGGACCGGCCCCGGTGGCTCAACTTTCAAGTACTAGGGTTCGGCTGTGCGCGTACTCCTGGTGGAAGACGATGAACCGGTCGCCGAGTCCCTCAGACGCGGCCTCAAGCGCTACGGCTTCGAGGCCGAGTGGGTGACCACGGGCGAGGCGGCACTCAGGCACGAGGGACCGTACGAGGTCGTCCTGCTGGATCTCGGCCTGCCCGACACCGACGGCCTGGATGTCTGCAAGGCGCTGCGCGAGCGCGGCGACGTCCCGATCATCGTGATCAGCGCCCGCAGCGACGAGACGGACCGGGTGGTGGGCCTGGAGATCGGCGCGGACGACTACGTTTCCAAGCCGTTCGGCGTCCGTGAGGTCATAGCCCGCATTCGCGCGGTCATGCGCCGCGTACAGCCCCGTAGCTCCGCCCCGGGCTCGCCCGAGAACGGCCCCGACCGCTACGGCACCCGTCTGACCATCGACCGCAAGGCGGCCCGGGTGCGCTTGGACGGCGAGGAGGTACCGCTCGCGCCCAAGGAGTACGACCTGTTGGCGTTCCTCACCGAGGAGCCCGGTGCGCTGATGTCGCGCGAGCAGATCATGGAAGCGGTCTGGGACGAGAACTGGTTCGGGCCGACGAAGACACTGGACGTGCACGTGGCGGCGCTGCGGCGGAAGCTGGCGGGCGCGATCACGATCGAGGCGGTGCGCGGGGTCGGCTTCCGCCTGGAGATCGTCAAGGACGAGGACAGCGGCGCCTCATGATCCGCCAACTCGTCCGCAGCTACGTCCTGCTCGTCGCGGTGGCCATCGCGTTGTTCACCGTGCCGGTGGCCTTCACGCTCACGGACCAGTTGCGGGGCGACACCCAGGCGTCGGTCCTGCGCGAGGCCGACGCCATGGCGCTGCTGCTGGGCGACGGCCGGGCCGCCTCGTGCCAGGCCCTGGAGGAGATGGCCAAGGCCTACGACGACGAGATCCAGGTCACCACCACCCCGAGCTGCGCGGCGGACCTGCCCCGGCTGACCCGTGACGCGGCACTGACCAGGGCCCTTCAGGACGGCAGGCCCACGACCGACTGGGGCTCCTCCTTCATCTGGGGCCCCGAGCTGGTGATCACGGTCCCCGCCCGCGCGGCCGGCACGGACCGGGTCGTCGGCGCCGTACGCATCCTCTATTCCACGGACGAGATGACCGGCCGTCTGTGGCAGATCTGGGGCTTCCGGGCGGTCCTGGCGGTGCTGGTCCTGGGCGTGGCAGCCGTGCTCGGCGTCGTCGCGGCCCGCCGGCTCACCCGCCCGCTGCGCCAGCTCAACGACATGGCCAGCAAGTTCAGCGACGGCGACCTGACGGCCCGCTCCCCCGTGACGGGCCCTCCGGAGACCCAGACCCTGGCCCGCACCCTCAACCAGGGCGCGGAACGCCTGGACACCCTGATCGCGGCCCAGCGCATCTTCGTAGCGGACGCCTCCCACCAGCTGCGCACCCCGCTCACGGCTCTGCGGCTGTCCCTGGACAACATCGCGGACGGCGTCGACGACGAGTTCGTCCGCGAGGACGTCGAGCAGGCCACGGCGGAGGTCGTACGCATGAGCCGCCTGGTCAACGGCCTGCTGGTACTCGCCCGTGCCGAGGCCAAGGTGACGGCGGCGGAACCGCTCCCGCTGATGGACATCGTGCGGGAGCGGCTCGCCGTATGGAGGCCGGCCGCCGACGAGCGCGGAGTCACCATCGCGCTCAGGGGGAGTACCGACGGCCGGCCGTCTGCGCTGTCCAGCCCCGGTCATCTGGACCAGATGCTGGACAACGTGCTCTCCAACGCCCTGGAGGTGTCACCCGACGGCGGGACGATCACCGTGCGGCTGGACCCCGGGGGCGATGTGGTGGGGGTGTCGGTCCTGGACGAGGGCCCCGGCATGTCGGACGCCGAGAAGTCCCGCGCCTTCGACCGCTTCTGGCGGGGCCAGGGCTTGACCGGGAAGGCCGGCTCCGGCCTGGGTCTCGCCGTCGTCAAGCAGCTGGCGACGGACGACGGCGGGACCGTGTCCCTGACGGACGCCCCGGGCGGCGGCCTGTGCGTGACGATCACGCTCCGGGCCGCCCACCGCGGCTGAGGCTCACCCCTCCGGCATCTTCGAGGAGTGGTGGTTCACGATCAGCCACTTCCCGTCCCGCTGCTTCTCGTAGGCGTAGGTGTAGCGCGCCTTGACGGTGCTCTTCTCGCCCGTCTCGTGGTCGGTCAGCGCGAACTCGTACACACCGGTGTCGATGACGGTGTCCCGGTCGAGCACGTTGACGACCGACTCGACCTTCGTCCCCACCGGCTTGTTCTGCAGGAAGTGCTCGAAATAGTCGACGATCTCGGCTCTGTCCGTACGGACGTTGTTGGAGACGGTCGGCAGCAGGACCGCGTCCTTCGCGTACAGGTCGGCGACCTTGTTCGGGTCGCCGGTCCGCAGCGCGGCGTTCCACTGATCGAACAGCGAGAGTACCTGCGCCTTGGTCACCGGCTTGGTGTGCTTGGCGGACTCGCTCGCGGAGTCGGCCCCGGCAACCCCCGCCCCGAGGGCGAAGGTACCGGCGGCGGCGACCGCGACCGCGGCGGCCAGGGCTATGCGCCGGCGGACGGGGCGACGGTTCATGGCATCTCCAGTGAGTGAGAGGGAAGTTGACTTGCCTCCGCTTCCTCTGCGGTGGAAGTGACTCCAGACTCGCCTTTCACCGGTTAGGGGTCGTACAGCCCGCGTACAGGGGACGTACAGGGAGCCCCCAAATCACCCAGCGTGACGGCGAGGCGGGCGCTACCGTCTGGGGATGGAGATATCGCGCTACGTGGCGTTCAGCACGGATCCCGACGGCGGCAACCCCGCGGGGGTCGTGCTCGACGCGCGCGGGGCCGACGACGCGACGATGCTCGCGGTCGCGGCGGAAGTCGGCTACTCGGAGACCGCGTTTGTGGTGGAGGGGGACGACGGCGCCCTGGACGTGCGCTACTTCAGCCCGCTCGCCGAGGTGCCGTTCTGCGGCCATGCGACGATCGCGACGGCCGTGGCCCACGCGGAGCGGCACGGCACCGGGCGCCTGCGGCTGCGCACGGCGGCGGGCCCGGTCACCGTCACCACCGACCGGTCGGCGGACGGCACCCTGGTGGCGACCCTGGTGAGCGTCGCACCGCGGACGGCCCCCATCGAGGACGCCGACCTGGCCGAGCTGCTGGCCATCCTGGGCTGGTCCGCGGCCGACGACCTGGACCCGGCGCTGCCGCCCCGGGCGGCCTTCGCCGGAGCCTGGCACCCGGTCATCGCCGCCGCGAGCCGGGACCGGCTGGCCCGTCTGGACTACGACATGGCCGCGCTCACCGCCCTCATGGCCCGCCGGGACTGGACCACGATCGACCTGGTCTGGCGGGAATCACCCACCGTCTTCCACGCCCGCAACCCGTTCCCGCCCGGCGGTGTGGTCGAGGACCCGGCGACGGGGGCGGCGGCAGCCGCGTTCGGCGGGTACCTGAGGGAACTGGGCCTCGTGCGGGCCCCGGCCACCCTCACCGTTCACCAGGGCGTGGACATGGGCCGCCCGAGCACGATCACGGTGACGGTACCGGCGGAGCCGGACACGGGCATCGGCGTGACCGGCACCGCCGTACGGCTCTGAGCGCCCCGGGCCGGCCTCAGTCGGCGAACTCCTTCAGCGGCTCGGTGTCCAGGGCGAAGTTCACCGGGTCGGGGAGCTTGACGGTGGCGCCGAAGGGCAGCTTCTCCGCGTGACGGTAGCGGCCGTTCTCGGGCTGGTTGAACACGACGACCGACGCGTCGTCCCGGTCGACGAGGAGGTAGACGGGGATACCGGCTGCCGCGTAGCCGTCGGGCTTCTCGACGCGGTCGCGCTGGTTCGTGTCGGAGTCGTACGACGTGATCTCGACAGCCATCAGGGCGCCCTCGGACTCCGACCACTCGCCCTGACCCTTGAGTCCGCCCACCCGGACCAGCACGCCGTCGGCACGAGCGCGCCCCTTGCGGTGGCGCTCGGTCTTCAGCCCACTCTCCGCGTGCAACCACAGGTCAGGCCGATGCTGCATACACACTCGTTGCAGCCACGCAATCATCTCGCGGTGATTGCCGTCCGCCATGGGCTTGACCACGACCTTCCCGTTGATGAACTCCAGCCACACGGTCTCCGGGGCATGGCGTTCCAGCTCCTCGAACTCCTCGACGGTCATGTGCGGCCGGTGTTCGGTCCTGGGGGTCATGGCGTCGCCTCCTCGACACCATGGTGCCCTGACCGGGGCCTCCTGCACGCTCACAGCGCCCTCTCGGCCTTCGCGCGCAGGCCGCCCGCCGCCCGTACCTCGGCCGCGCGGCGTGCGACGTCCACGACCTCGTACACCGGGTCGGGGTCGGCCAGGAAGGTGGCGGGGACGTATCCGGCGTCCAGCTGACCGGCCGCCTCGGCCGCCAGGTCCGCCTCGTACTCGGCGCGGCAGTCCGGGCACATGCCGCCGCCGTCGATCTTCGTGGTCAGCTCGTCCGCGTCACAGGAGATGCAGCACATGATCACGCGGTCCACGCGGGCCCGGCGCGGTGCGGCCTTCTGCCGGATCTTCGCCTTCTTCGGGGGCATCTTGTCCTCCAGTCGTCTCCGGGCGAGGCCGCCCGGGTTGGTCACGGCGGGCGGCAGCCCGTCCGTCAGTGCCTTGGTGATGTCGCCGGGGGTGGAGCCGCGCGACAGCCACTCCCCCACGAGCGTTTCGAGGGACCGGCAGTCGGAGTCGGACAGCGGCATACGCGGGTCCGCGTCGCGGAGTTGGGCCAGGGTGCGGTAGGCGGTGCGCTCGGGCTCGGGCTCCGGCTGCTCGCCGGTCTCCTGCGGCGCGGGCTCCTCGGTGGGCTCCTCGATGGGCGCCTCGGGCTCGTCCGTCCTGGCCAGCCCGGGCCGGTAGTCGTCGGTGACGATCCGTCCCTTGCGCTCCCGCGCGAACTCCGCCCACCACTCCGGTGACCTGCGCGTACGCGACCAGTACGTCCGCGTCACCCACCGCATCGAGTTGTCCTCGACGGTGATGTGCTCCCGGATCTGCCGCGAGTGGCCGGCGTCGCTGATGCTCCGCAGCGAGGTGCGGACGGCCTGCTGGCCGTAGCGGGGGTGCACGGAGGCGATCGCCTTGTAGCCCATCGCGTGGCCCTCTTCGAGATGGTCGACGAAGACGGCGATCTCGCGGTCGCGGGGGCTCAGGTGTGCGAAGTCCGGGTCCGCGTGCGGGTCTTCGTCACCCGCGGGGCGTTTGCCGTAGCCCGTTTTGGCCATCGGGTGGGACGGGGTCGGCAGGGCAGGGCTAGGCTGTGAGTAAGCCACGATCGAGTCCGTTTCGATTCGTCGGTCAGGCCCCGGAGCCGGTGTTGGCGCACCGACCGGGGCCGATCTATTGCCGCGAACCTAGAGGCGCTTCACGCTGCGGCGCAAGCCGGTCACGGAACGTCACCCGTTCGAGGTAGGCGGCTGCAACTCACCTACAGCCTTGGTTGGTTGGGTTGGATTTTCCCAGCCCAGAAACCCAGGGAAGGGCTCGAAGCCCGAGGCTCAAGCCCCGGGCTGAACTGCGGCAACGAACGCCGCCCAGGCGGGTGCGGTGACCTGGAGCTCTGGGCTCGCAGGAAGCTTGGAATCGCGGATGTGGACGGCGGTGGACCTGGCGACTTCGACGCAGGCGCCGCCTTCGGAGTCGCTGTAGCTCGACTTGATCCAGCGCAGTTGGTCACTCATGACTGATCCACCATCCGCTCCATGAAACGCGCCGACTCATCCGGACTGAGAGCCTGCGCGCGGATCATGCTAAGCCGCTCCGTGGCGCGACTGACAGCCCCCGGATCGGCCGTCATCTCGCTCCCCAACTGACCTTCGGCGTAGGCGAAACGCTCGTGGTCACGGGTTTCCAGCAGCACCAGGGGCCCCAGAAGCGCTGCGGTGATGGCCCGGTCGAAGGGCAGGACCTGCACCACGACGTTCCTCAGGCGGGAGACTTCCAGCAGGCGGTGCAGCTGTTCCACGTCCACCTGCGAACTGCGCAGCGCAGCCTCGTAGATGACGAAGCAGAGGGCCACCGGCGGCTTCCGTTCGGTGAGGATCACCTGCCTTTCCAGGCGGGCAGCGACCCGTTCCGCCGCCGTCTCCGCATCCAGGGGCGGTACATGGTTCTCAATGAGTGCCTGGGCGTAGCGCTTGGTCTGCAACAGGCCGGGAATGTACATGGCTTCGTACCACCAGAGGCTGATCGCCTCCCGCTCCCTCTCCATGAAGTCCTGCGCCCGCGCCGGGAACTTCTCCCTCTGCAGGTACTCCTTGGCCGCGCTCAGCAAGCCCTCGGCCCGGCACAGTTCGTCGGCCGCGTCGAGGACGCGCGGTGTCGGCATGCGGACGCCCTGCTCCATGGACTTGATGGTGTCCGGGGAGTAGTTGGCGGCGGCGGCCAGTTGTTCACGGCTGACGTTGGCCTTGGTGCGCCAGCGCTTCATCTGGTTGCCGCTGTAGCGCCAGGCGACCGGCGGCTGGGAATTGGAGTCGTACTGGCCCGGCACAGCGCCCACCTCCGTCGGTTACAGCGTGGCGTGTACCACCACAGTCGCTACCGACCGTAGCCGCGCGAGCACGAGAGTGTGGCCATGAAGAACGCGATTCACCGACCCGAGTGGGTTCCGGCGGCAGGTCATCAACTCCACGTCGCGGGAGTGCACTTCGACGCGGTACGGGTCGAGGGCCTGCGGGGGGAGCTGGTCGCCGAGTGGCTGATCGAGGCGTCGGACGGGGACGCGGGGCCGATCGTGTGCGAGGCGAGCAGGTCGCGGTGGGTGTACTTCCTGCTCGCGCCCGGGGCGGTACCGGGACGCGACTGGCCGCTCGGCGTGCAGCGGTTGGGCGGTCGGGAGCCGGGTGCGGTCGCGGTCACGTACGTCGGGATCCCGGCGCTGGAGGGCGACACCTGGCCGCTCAGGTGGTACAGCGAGCCGACGCCGACCGCCCCGTACGTCGACGGGGAGGCGCTGGCCGCCGCCGTGGGCCGGTAGGCCGGTGAGGCCGGTTACGTGGCCGGGCGGATGCCGAGCGGGCCGGCGATCTCCTGTGCCATGACCCTGCCCGCCTCGAACTCCAGGGTGTCGTCGCCCATGCCCTGGTCCGTGTCCAGGCCGTCGAGTTCGGCGAGGGGCTGGTTGAGGCGGACGTGGGCGAGGATCGACTGCAGGGCGCGGAGGGTCGCGGAGGCGGTGGAGCCCCAGTTGGAGAAGTAGGAGAACTGCCACCACCACAGGGCCTCGGTGGTGCGGCCGGCGCGGTAGTGGGCCATGCCGTGGCGCAGGTCCGTGATGACGTCCGTGAGGTCGTCGGAGATACGGGCCGGAACCGGGGCCTTGCGGGGCTCGTAGGGGTCGAAGACCTCCGAGTAGACGTCGATCGGGTCGAGGAGGCGGGCCAGGTTCTCGCGGAGTTCGTCGACGTCCGGCTCGGGGCCCGAGTCGGGCTCGTAGCGCTCGTCCGGCACGATGTCCTCGTGCGCGCCGAGCCGGCCGCCGGCCAGGAGGAGTTGGGAGACCTCCAGGAGGAGGAAGGGCACGGCCGATTCCGGCTCGTCGCCCTTCGCGACCTCCGTGACGGCGACCAGGAAACTCTCGACCTGGTCCGCGATCTGAACCGCGAAGTCGTCCGGGTTCTGGTCGGTCGCGTGCAGCGTGGCGTCAGACATCTAGGAGTCGTCTCCCCTCGAAGGCGCGGCCGAGCGTGACCTCGTCCGCGTATTCCAGGTCCCCACCCACCGGGAGGCCGCTGGCCAGGCGGGTGACCTTCAGGCCCATGGGCTTGATCATGCGGGCGAGGTACGTGGCTGTCGCCTCGCCCTCGAGATTCGGGTCCGTGGCCAGAATGAGCTCCGTGACCGTGCCGTCGGCCAGGCGGGCCAGGAGTTCCCTGATCCGCAGGTCGTCCGGGCCCACCCCGTCGATCGGGCTGATCGCGCCGCCCAGCACGTGGTACCGGCCCCGGAACTCACGCGTGCGCTCGATCGCCACGACGTCCTTCGGCTCCTCCACCACACAGATGACGGCGGGGTCGCGGCGGGTGTCGCGGCAGATGTTGCACAGCTCCTCCTGCGCGACGTTGCCGCAGGTCGCGCAGAAGCGGACCTTCGCCTTGACCTCCATGAGGGCCTGGGCGAGCCGCCGTACGTCCGTTGGTTCGGCCTGGAGGATGTGGAAAGCGATCCGCTGGGCGCTCTTCGGACCGACGCCGGGCAGTCGCCCCAGCTCGTCGATCAGGTCCTGGACCACGCCTTCGTACAACGGACTGCCCTTCCCGGTTCCTCGAGGTCGTTCGCTGCGTACGGCCTCCCCGTACGTACCGTAGTTGTCCGCCGCCTCTTCGAGGAAGGCGGTACGCGTCTCAGAACGGCAGTCCCGGAATACTGCCGCCGCCCAGACCCTGGGCGAGCGGGCCCAGCTTCTGCTGCTGGAGCGCCTGCGCGTTCTCGTTGGCCGCCTGGACGGCCGCCACGACCAGGTCGGCGAGGGTCTCGGTGTCGTCCGGGTCCACCGCCTTCGGGTCGATCTTCAGAGCGCGCAGTTCGCCGGCGCCGGTGACGGTCGCGGTCACCAGGCCGCCGCCGGCCTGCCCGTCGACCTCCGTCTGCGCCAGTTCCTCCTGCGCCCGCGCCAGGTCCTGTTGCATCTTCTGGGCCTGCTGGAGCAGCTCTTGCATGTTGGGCTGGCCACCACCGGGGATCACGATCAGCTCCTTGCTCGGTACGGGTTTTCCCGTTCGGCACGAGCCTACGTGGTCGTGCCCGCCTGTGCCCCAGCACTCTTTCGAGTGACTTCCGCTCGCACCCGATATCTGATCAAGGAATACTTCCGGGCGGAAAAGCGGCGAAAGCTACATCTTCGCCACCCGTCGGGGGGTAGGAAGGGTCCGGCGCGCAGGGCACGGGATGCGTCCTGTACGTCCTGCGTGTCGTCTGTCACGCAGCGTGGTCAGTTGGGAGTGCCGGGTGGGTCAGCCGGAGATGCAGCCCGAGGGGCCGCCTCAGGGCGAACGGGGCGAGCGGGCGGCCCGGCTGCGGCCGGGCGATCTGACCGGGCGGTCCTTTCCGCTCGGGGACTGGGGCGAGCCGGCCGTACGGCTGGACGAGCTGTACCGGTGGGTGGAGAACGGGGCCTTGCGGACGGCGGCCTGGTATCTCGTGGACCGGGTGTGGAAGCGGCGGTGGGCGCGGGCGCTGCGCTGCGGGGCCGCGGTGGGGGCGGTGACCGGGGTGGCGCTGCCCCTGCTGGATCTGACCGGGATCGCGGACGGCCTCGCGCCCTGGGGGTGTCTGGCGCTGCTGCTGGGGGTCGCGTGTGTGGCCGTCGACCGGTACTTCGGGGTGACGTCGGGGTGGATGCGGGACGTGGCCACCGCGCAGGCCGTGCAGCGGCGGTTGCAGGCGCTCCAGTTCGACTGGGCGGCGGAGAGCGTACGGGAGGTTCTGGGGCCGACGGAGGGGACGGCCGCGGAGGCGGCCGAGCGGTGTCTCGGGGTGCTGCGGCGGTTCTCCGAGGATCTGAGTGAGCTGGTGCGGGGGGAGACGGCGGAGTGGGCGGGCCAGTTCCGGAGCGGGGCTGCGCCCGTGGGGGTGCAGACGGCGGTGTTCTCGGGAAGTGGGCGGGGGGCCGAGGCCGGTGGCGTGAACGGGCGGTTCTCCGTGCCGCCGGGGGGTGCGAGGCCGAACATGCCCCGGCAGCGGCCGCCGGAGCCCAGGTGACGCGGTCGTCAGACGCCGTCGTCCCGCGCGCAGAGTGTCAGGCCCTCCGGGGTCCAGCACGGCACGTGGCCGTGCGTGCGGATGACGTCCTGGCCGTTGCCCCGGGACAGGTACGTGAGGAAACTCGACGCCAGGGAGTCGGCGGGGGGCCGGCCGTAGGTGTAGGCGTACTCGATCTCGCGGTACGGGTAGTCGCTGGTGCCGTGTTCGATGGCGTCGACGGAGGCCGGGTCGCCGTCCAGGCGCAGCGTGTGCAGGCCCTTCGCGCGGGCGGCCAGGTTGAGTTCGCTGTAGCCGATGGCGCCCGGGAGGGCGGCGACCGTGGTCAGCACCTGCTGCGTCGAGTCGAGTTCGCAGCGGATGACGGCCGCCGTCGGATCGTCCTTGTGGACGCAGTCGACGGATGAGTTGGCGATCTCGCCCCGGCCCAGCACCCGGCGCTGGAAGACCTGTCTGGTGCCGGAGTTGGCGTCCCTGCTGACCAGGTGCACACGGAGGTCGGGGCCGCCGAGCTGCCGCCAGTTGCGGATCTCGCCCCGGTAGAGGCGCCGTACGTCGTCCGTGGACAGGTTCTTCAGGTGTACGTCGTCGTGGACCACGAGCGTGAAGACCGACACCGCCACCCGGTTCTCCCGGAGTGCGGGCAGGCCGGCGGGCTTGGGGCCGTCCGACAGGGCCACCACTGGCGGGGAGCCCTGCCCGTCCCGTGCGGCCCGGGCGCCGGCCGACGCGAGCTCCCGCAGCCCGGCGGTCGACCCGTGCGTGTCCACTTCGATGGCCGGGTCGCCTCCGCAGTCCCGCTCGTACTTCCGGGCCACCTCGCGCAGGACGGGCGCGAACGCGGTGGAGCCGGTGAGGGTGAGCGTGCCGCTCGCGCAGCCGATCGGGGGCGGGGTGTCGTCCTGGGCGACGACGATCGCCGCCAGGGTGACCACGCTCGCGGTGAGCGCGATGGTGATCAGCCGCGCCGCGCGGCTGAACAGCGGCGGTGTGTCGTCCGGCGTGGCACTGCGGTTGGGGTGCACCTCGCCGTCGCGCAGGCCGCCGACCAGCCTTATCTCGTCACCGACATCACCGCCGGACAGCAGGACGAGCAGCTTGAAGTGGTCGCCGCGGTTGAGCGGGACGCGCGGGATGCGCAGCGTGTTGCCGTCGTGGGCGAAGCCGCGCTCCGCGGTGAAGTGGTCCATGAGGTGGTCGGTGTCCGACGGCTGCGTCACCGACACGCCGCGGACGGTACGGCCGGCGAACACCGCGGTCAGGCCGTGGACTTCGGGTCCGGTGTAGTCGTCGCGGTCGATGCCCTGCGAGCCGTCGTTCTCGATGCGCAGCAGGACCAGGGTCGCGTCGGCCATGCCCTCGTCGAACAGGCCGAGGCGGCGGTTGGCGCGGCCCGAGCGGACGTCGTCACCGATGGGGTTGTCCATCTGCACGCGGTAGCCGATGCGTTTGCGGCGCGGTACCCGGCGCTCGTACCAGACCATGACGCCCGAGGCGACGATGCCGAGTGCGGCCGTCGCGACGGCCACGACGTTCTCCGTGCTCAACCACTCCATCGTCGGTGCCCCCGCCCCCGGACGAAATCGATGTGTCCGGACACCGTAAGGGTGGGAGGAGGGGCATCAGGGAGTCGTCGGCGTGAGTTCGCCCGACGTTCAACCTCCGGGCGGGAAAGGTGCGTTGGTCACTGTCTCGTGTAGGCCAGCCGCTCCCCGCTGCTGGTGTTCACGCGCTGCAGTGTGCCGTCGGACAGGAGGGTGATCTCGGTGGCCGCGCCCGGGGTGCAGGCGGTGCGGGGCTGTCCGACGGTCACGGTGGACGGGCCGATCCTCAGCGGGCCGTCGCCGTCGGGGGCGTCGGTCAGGTCGCCCTCGAAGACGCAGTGGTAGGTGCCGCCCCCGTTCGTGGGGCCGTCCGCCACGAGGGAGAGGACCGTGTCGCCGGACTCGCCCTGCTTGATGGTGAGCCGGCGGGTGTGCTGTCCGTCGGCGTTGTCGATGGTCGTGGTCCAGGTGCCGAGGTACGCCGTCGGGATCGCGCCGTCCGAGGGGGACGCGGAGTCGCCCGGTCGTGAGGGCGCCGGGGACGGGCCGGCGGCCCGGGGTGCGCTGGTGCCCTGCGAGAGGGAGGGGGTGGGGTCGTCGGCGGCCCGGTCGCCGTCGCCGCCCTGCATCAGCGCGTACACCGAGCCGCCCGCGGCCAGCGCGACGACCAGGGCGATCGCCACCAGCAGCGCGGTGGAACGGCCGTCTCTGCGCGGCGGTTCCTGAGGCGGACCGTACGGCGGGTTCGTGCCGTACGGGGGTGGGCCGTAGGGCGGGGTGGAGCCGAGGCCGCCGTAGGCGGGGTGGTGCGACGGTGCGGCGCCCTGGGGGCCGGGCTGGGGGTGCTGTTGGGGGTGTTGCTGGGGGTAGCCGTACGC